>NZ_JBLXFX010000008.1:0-263261 GCF_048261495.1 Salipiger sp. | reverse complement strand
TCTCCTTCTCGTCGAAGATCAGCAGACTGCAAATCGTAGCTTATGTCAGTGTCCGAATTTCGGGGGGTAGCTCAACCTACGCGAAGCCGCCTGATCCTTAGACATGCCTGTGGCGCTCCGCGGTGCCACAGGCTCATTAGTTTCTGAAGCAATATGTGAGCGCCTTGCGGGGCTCGCGGGCTCCCCGCTTAGCGACATGGTGGACCCATCAACACTGATAAGGAGACCAGCCATGACCAAGACCACCTACGTCGCCACCGCCCCCGACGGCTCAGAGCACACCCGCAAGACGGAGCGGACCTACACCCACGCCGTCCTGCTAGAAGGCGAGGGGGGATGGGGAGTGGTCGGCTTCTGCGGCCGTCTTGACCTGGCCGAGAAGAAGCGCGGAGAGCACCCGGGATCGATCGTAGTCGAGTGCTGCGTCCTCGGTGACCGTTCGGCTGACATGCCCGAGGCAGAAGCCGCCGAGAAAACAGAACCGCCGGCACTGGAAGCCAACGGCAAGCGCGAGCGTGAGCAGACTGTGGACGATAAGATCGCAGCGGCCACGGTCCACGGCCCCGAGCCGAAGCAGACCATCGGATCGTTGGTGCAAGAGCTGCTGATGGACACCGACCTCGGCTACCTTGCCATCGTGGGTCGAGTCATGACTGAGTTCCCCGACGCCAAGACCTCCGTCCGCTCGGTTGCATCAGTCGCTGCGGTGCAGCGCAAAAAGGGCGTGGACGTCCCCATGCGGCGAAAGGCAAAGGCTCAGTAGCGACGATCCTCGCCTGAAACGCGGCTACCCGCTGCTGGTGCCGAAAGTGCCAAGCCAAAGCCATATATCCCTTGGTTGTGGCGTTGCTTACTAGCTTCGCCCACCATATATTGTGACCTCACCCCAAGTTCTGCACAGTCTGCGCCGCAGTGCATAGGAATTGAGTTCACGCATGACCCTGTCCAATCGTTCACTGCCGAAGCCGGAGACGTGGCAAGAATTTGAGCACCACGCTTGGCTGCTTTTCAAGTCTGAGCTTAACGACCCGGCAACAGAGAAGAATGGAAGGCAGGGCCAGGCCCAGCACGGCGTGGATGTCTACGGCAGACGGGACAGCAAGCATTGGGTGGGAGTCCAGTGCAAGCAAAAGATGGATGAGGCTGTCTCAGAGGCCGAATTGCGAGAAGAGGTCGAGAAGGCCAAATCATTCTCACCTAAAATCAGAGAGTACATTCTGGTCACGACTGCTCGTCGTGATGCAGGCATTCAAAAAGCGGCTCGGGAGATTACGGGCGAGCTCACAGGAACAGAGCACGAATTCTCGGTGTCTGTTTGGGGATGGGATCAGTTCCAAGAGCACGCTTCCATGCATTCCGATGTTTGGGAGAAGATTGATCCAACATGGGACCCGTACACAAAGCGCGGACTCGACCAAATCAGGGTAAGCATAGGTGAGCTAAAGGACACCGTTTCTGCGGCGTTGCCAGACGCCCGCAATGAACTTCGAACACCAAGCTTCGACGCTCAGAGCGAGAATGAGAGCTCTGCCCTGCACACAAAGATAACCGTCTATGTAGAGATGGTCGAGAACGGTAACGTAGAAACTGGCCGTCAACATCTTAGAGACTTGAAAGAGAAAGATTGGGATTCAGCCTCACCATCTGAAAAATACAGAATTCTGATTGGCCTTGCGTCATCCGCGCTGAAACTGGGGGACGATGGAGAAGCGCACTCACTCATTGAGCGTGCATGCGATATCTGTCCAGATCATAAGTCTGCAAAGAGAAATCTCGCGACGTCCAAACTTTTGCAGGGCGAGTACGAGCAAGCTCGGGCGTTGGCCGGAGAAGCTGTACAGGTTCGCCCAGATGACGAAATTGCCGCTGCTGTGCTGGTTCAAGCTCGAAGTTTCTTTCCGGATGATGATCTGCTCGACGGTCTTTCAGAAAGCGTTCGAGACAAGTCGGCTGTCAAAGCGGCCTTGTGCCAGGCTGCTCGAAATCGCGAGGACCCGGCTTGGCTTTCGATGGCTGTCGAAGCCTATCAATCCGACCAGTCCGACGATCAGATTCGGTTAAACTGGGCTGAAGCTGTTCTGGAACTCGAAATCCAGAACAACGCAAGGAGCGCCCAAGGTGGAAGCAGCGAGTTTCCTCGCTTTGAAGACCTGCAATCCGCCGCAGACGAGCTTTACCAAGCGTGTGTTTCTAGGCGATCCCGCTTCTCGTTGGCTACAATCCATAACGCAGGTTTGGCCCTTCGCCTCGTTGGTCGAAATGACGACGCTAAACAAGTGTTGGAGATGGGGTTCGCCCTTCAGACTCGGGAGCCCTCAATATCGCTTCAACTAGCCATAATCGCGCATGAGAATCGGGATTTCGCTAGGATTCTGGAGCTTCTTGAGGATGGGAGCGACCACCCCGAAATCATTTCGCTAAGAGCGGAAGCGATAGCTCATGTCAAGAGCCCGTCAGATGCGCTGGTTCTGTTGGAAGGAGTCGATTCATCAAGCTGGTCGCAAGAACACCGGCTGATGTTGCTCTCTTCCGAGTTGACTGCCCTGTCAAAGGAAGGGGATTGGGCTACGGCAACCGCAAAATGCCAGCGAGCCATTGAGGAGAACCCCGGTTCGCTTCGCTTCAAGATATTGCTTGCAAGGGTCCTACGGATTAGAGGAGACACCGACGCGGCAGCGTCTCAGCTTGACCAGATTGCAGAAGACTTTCCATCAGACTCGATGATGGCTGAGCGGGTCGAGATTGCCACAGAATACCGGCAACTTGGCGTGTACGACCCCATTGTCACCCTTCTGGAAGATCAAGTTTCAACACAGCACGACAGCGAAGCGCTTCGTTTGTTGTTCAGCGCCCTGGTTTCGGGCCAGAAGCACCGTGCTGCTCTCGCGCTGTTTGAGGCGTTGCCGCCGGAACTAATCAGTCATGAATGGTATCTCCGGGCACGATCGATCCTGGCGATCAACTCTGGCGCCGCTGATATAGAAAATCACCTCAACGCCTATTTGCGTGTCGAACCCAACGATCTTGAGATGCAAATATCGAGGCTAGGGCTTTGGCAATTACAGGGGCGTGAAAACGAGATAAGGCGCAAGCTTCGGAGCTTCGAGAGCAGCATTCCTGATGGCAGCCCGATAGAACGCATGCGTCTCTGTCACCTTGCGGTTCAATACGGCAACAAAAAGTGGGGAGTGGACACAGCGTACCAAGAGTTGATCGCAAATTGGGATGATCCAGCCATTCATCTGGCTTATCAGGGTCTAATTTTGATGTACGACGACTTGGGGGACGCAATCCCCAAGTCCACGACTATACAAGAAAACTGCGTCTTCGAGACACAATCGAAGGATGGCGTGAGACGCGCCCGCATCGAAGCGACCGCGGCTCACAACTTCGAAGCAGAGCGACACTCACCGTCGAGTGAGTTTGCAAAGGCCTGCCTTGGTAAAGCTGTTGGTGAGAAGTTCACGATCAGCACTCAATTTCAGAGCATGGAATTTGAAGTCTTGTGGATTAAGCCACGAGCACTTGACCTGCTCCACAAGTCAATGGAGGAGTTCAACAAGAGGTTCCCGATGAATTCGGGAATGCAACGCATGACGTTTGACTTCGAGGCTGAGAACCCTCTCGAAGACATGGGGCGCGTGACGAAAGCCGCGCACGAACGCGACCAGGCCGTCTTGGACAAGTACGCTGCGAATGCCTTGCCTTTTTGCTTTGTTGCCAACGCGCTAGGCAAGGACGTGATCGACGGTTGGGCTGGTCTTCCGGGAGTGAGCATCCAGCCCCGAGTATGTATCGGTAGCCGCGACGAGCGCGACAATGCAATCAAAGAAATCCAAGATAGAACCAAGAATGGTTGCGTGCTCGACCCGATTACCGCTGCTTTGATCTCGGACTTTCACCTGTGGGATACGATCTCTAGGGTTTGCGGCCAAGTGCACGTCACCCAGTCGACGCTGGAGGTTTTCGCAAAGCGCGAAATCGAGGCGAAGAATAACATAGACCGGCAAACCGGGATGACCTCATGGCGGGACGGGCGCCTCACATTCATTGAGATTTCGCCGGAGCAGAACAAGGCCGCGTACGAAGAAAAGAAACGTCAGCGAGAAGACGTGCTCGCTCACTGCAAGATAGCCACAGCAGTTCCGCAGACTGATCTGTCTGGCCAGAACCTCAAAATCGCTGAGATGCTAGGCACGGCTGCAAGAGACAGCGTTCTTGCCGCCGAAGGGAATGAATTGCTCTTGCTATCAGAAGATCAAGGGTTGAGGCAGTGGGCCGTCGGCGCACTTGAAATTGGGACGAGTTGGCTGCAACCGGTCTTGTTGTTGGCGAAGGACAGAGGCCTGATCTCGATTGAGGACTACACCAAGTTCATCGCTGATTGCCTGAACCGCGATTTCACCTACGTATCGATGGACTCGCAAACCTTGCTAACACAGGCAAAAACCGAAGGGTTTAACGGGCGTGGTACGGTCAAGCGGATGCTGGAGGTGGTTGGCGGGAAGAACGCTGATTTGGAAACCAACCTAGGCGTCGCTGCAACGTTCCTTGACCTTGTGTTCCACGAGACCAAGCAGGAGCATCTGCGAGACCGCTACGCAAGTATGGTCTTGGAGGCATTCTGTGCTCCGCGCCAGGACAAGGCTATCGAAGTGATAAAGGCACTTACTGCGCAGGTTTCCCTTCGCGTATTCAATTTGATTGAGCACGCATTCTGGTGGCTTGTCGGTCGAACCGTGGGAACGCCGAACTTCCGACAACAAGTTGAAGAAGCAAAGAAATCTCAACTTATCCGTCCGGTTGCTGTTCCTCCTGCCTTACGCTTTCGAGCAACAGAACGGGTAAGGCTCCTAGGCTCATGCTTCCCGAACTGAGGTGTAGGATTACGCAGCTGACCTGTTCGAACCCCGGAAGCGTTGATCCACGCAGTGTATGCTGTACTTATTCTGTGCTCAAAAAGAAAAGGACTTAGCGGATGAGCGCTAAGTCCCTGAAATCTTTGGCTCCGGCGGTAGGGATCGAACCTACGACCAATTGATTAACAGTCAACTGCTCTACCGCTGAGCTACGCCGGAACACGGGGGCCGTATAGCAACCTCGACTCGTGGCGTCCAGAGGCTTTTGTCATATTGATGTCGCTTTATGCATATTGCCGTTACGTCATTGAAAAGACGGCCGTTTCCGAAAGACGTGGGGTCGGGGTGACCTGGTCACGGGTGGTGAGGTCGATGAGGTGGGCGAGCACGTTGCGGGTTGCGGCGCCGAGCAGTGCGGGCGGGGTGTCGGTGTAGATTCGATGCGCGAGGCTGCGCGCGTCCGAGGGGCCGTCGGCGAGGGCGGCGAGGATGGCGGTTTCGCGGGCCTTCCGGTGGGCCAGCAGGTCCGCCACGCGCCGGCCCGGATCGGCGACGGGCGCGCCGTGCCCGGGGTGGAAGCACTGCCAGTCACGCCCGGAGAGACGGTCGAGCGAGGCCATGAAGGCGGTGAGGTCTCCGTCCGGGGGCGAAACCAGCGAACTCGCCCAGCCCATCACCAGGTCGCCGGAAAACAGCGTGTCGCCCCGCGCAAAGCACAGGTGGTTGCAGAAATGGCCGGGGGTGTGGAGGGCTTCGACGCTCCAGCCCCGGGCCTCGATCCGGTCGCCGTCGGCCAGGATCACGTCCGGGGCAAACCCGGCATCCACGCCTTCGCCGCCCCCCGCGAGGCCGGAGTCGGCCAGGGCCTGCATCACGGCGCTGCGCCCGGCGCGGGCGTCGCCGAAGGCGTGGACGGGCGCTCCGGTCGCCTCGGACAGCGGGCGGGCGAGGGGGGAATGGTCGAGATGGGCGTGGGTGACGAGGATATGCGTGATGCGCTGGCCGGGCGCCACGGCGCGCAGGATCGCGCCGAGATGGTCGGGCAGGGCGGGGCCGGGGTCGATCACGGCCAGTTCGGTGGTGCCGAGCAGGTAGGTGTTGGTGCCCCGGAAGGTCATCGGCGAGGGGTTGGGCGCGACGAGGCGGCGCAGATCGGGACCGAGGGATTCGGCCACGCCGGGCTCGGGGCGGAATTCGGGTTGCGGGTCCTGCATTCTGGGCCTTTCCTGTGCCGGGGCGCTTTCTGCGCCGTGGCAAGGGGTAGCGCATGTTCTTCCAGTGGCTCAAACGATATATGCCGCGCGGGCTTTACGGGCGGGCGGCGCTGATCCTGGTCCTGCCCGTGGTGACGCTGCAACTCGTGATCTCGGTGGTGTTTATCCAGCGCCATTTCGAGGATGTCAGCCAGCAGATGAGCCGCGAGGTCGCGCGCGAGGTGACGCTGGCGGTCCGCGACCCCTCGATCGCCGTGCCGCTGGGCTTTTCGCTGCGCCGGGTCGGGGAGGCGGAGCTTCCCGAGCGGGATGCGCGGCGCTGGTACGATTTCTCGGGGCTCGTGGTGATGGCGACGCTGACGCGCAACATCGCCGGGCTCGAGCGCATCCTGCTGCCCGACGACAGCCATGTGGTGCTTTACGTGCGCGGCGAGGATGCGCTGGCGGAGGTCGCGTTTTCCCGGCGTCGGGTGTCGGCGTCCAACCCGCACCAGCTTCTGGTGAACATGGTGTTCTTCGGGGCGCTTATGACGCTGATCTCGTTTCTCTACCTGCGCAACCAGCTGCGCCCGATCACGCGGCTCGCGGCGGCGGCGGAGGCCTTCGGGCGCGGGCGGCACGAGGCCTATTCGCCCTCGGGTGCGATCGAGGTGCGGGCGGCCGGTCATGCCTTTCTCGACATGCGCAACCGGATCGAACGCCAGATCGAACAGCGCACGATGATGCTGTCCGGGGTGAGCCATGATCTGCGCACGCCGCTGACCCGCCTGCGCCTCGGGCTGTCGATGCTCGAGGACGAGGACCGCGAGCCGCTCGAACGGGACGTGGAGGACATGCAGCGGCTGATCGACGCCTTTCTCGATTTCGCGCGCGGCAACAGCCAGGACGGGCAGGCCGAGCCGACCGACCCCGTCGCGCTGGTCGAGGCGGTGGTGGCGGATGCGCAGCGCGGCGGCAAGCCGGTGACGGTGGCCGAGCTTGACGGGGAGGGCGCGGTGACGCTGCGGCCGCGGGCGCTGCGCCGGGCGCTGGAGAACCTCGTCGGCAATGCCGTGCGCTACGGGACGCGCTGCGAGGTCTCGGTCGCGCTGACCGAGCGCAGCCTGCGCATCCGGGTGGAGGATGACGGGCCGGGGATACCGCCCGACCGGCGGGAAGAGGCGATGCGCCCCTTCGTGCGCCTCGATCCCGCGCGCAACCAGGATCGCGGGTCCGGCGTCGGGCTGGGGCTGGCGATCGCGGCGGATATCGCGCGGGCGCATGGTGGCGTGCTGCGTCTGGGAGAGAGCGCGCGGCTCGGCGGTCTGCGGGCGGACATCGTCATCGCGCGCTAGGCGGCGGGTGCCGCGACTTTGGATCAAATGCATCCGGAAGGTCGCGGTTTCGCCACGATCCGGCCCGGGTTCGGCACCGCCCGAAGGCCGAGACTGCGTGCATGGAGGCTGCTCCCGAACCCTCCCGTGCTCACGACACTGCGATACACCGGGGCTCAGGGTCCGGACCGTTTCTTCGCTGGCGACATCCCGCGCCGCGATGGTGACGGTCCGGACCTCTTGCCGTGCCTCTGCGGTTCCAGCGGCGTGCCCGCGCCGGTGCCGATGCCCTGTCACGGGCGGAATCGCCGCCCCCCTCGTCGGGAGGGCGGCCGCGCCCGTCAGCCTTCGAGCAGGATCTGCCCGCGCGCCTCGGTCAGCAATTCGGCGCGCCGCGCGCGGATCGACGCCTCGTCCGCCTTGCCCGCCAGATCGGCGGCGACCTTGCGGATCACGTCGTCATGGCCGGCTTCCTCGAAATCGGCCTTGACGACCTCGCGCGCGTAGGCCCCGGCATCTTCGCCGGTCTTGCCGAGAATCTCTGCCGCCCAGAGCCCGAGAAGCTTGTTGCAACGGGCCTCCGCGCGGAAGGCCATCTCCTCGTCATGGGCGAACTTGTTCTCGAAGGCGCTCTCGCGGTCGTCGAATGTGGTCATAGGTCGGATCCTCCCCGGATTCATGCTCTCGTCTTCAAGATATGGCGGCGGTGTCGCGACCTCGCAAGGCTTTGTGCGCCGGTGCCGCAACCCCGCGCGGCACCGCGCGCGCGGGCCGGTCCGCCGCGGTGCTTGCGGGCGCGCGGGGCTTTGGGTATGAGGGCGCAGGACGCGGAGGGATCTCTGCGGGCCATTGCGAAAGGATTCCCATGGCACGGCGCAAGAAGATCTATGAAGGCAAGGCCAAGATACTGTACGAAGGCCCGGAACCGGGGACCATCGTGCAATATTTCAAGGACGATGCCACCGCCTTCAATGCGCAGAAGAAGGACGTGATCGACGGCAAGGGGGTGCTGAACAACCGCCTGTCCGAGTTCTTCATGACCGGCCTCAACAACATCGGCGTGCCGACCCACTTCCTCAAGCGCCTGAACATGCGCGAGCAGCTGGTCCGCGCCTGCGAGATCATCCCGCTCGAGGTGATCGTGCGCAATTTCGCCGCCGGGTCGCTGTCCAAGCGCCTCGGGATCGAGGAGGGCACCGCCCTGCCGCGCCCGATCGTGGAATATTGCTACAAGGACGACAAGCTGGGCGATCCGCTGGTCACCGAGGAGCATATCGCCGCCTTCGGCTGGGCCAGCCAGCAGGACATGGACGATATTCTCAGCCTCGCGCTGCGGGTCAACGACTACCTGTCGGGGCTGATGTACGGCGTCGGAATCAAGCTGGTCGATTTCAAGATCGAGATCGGGCGCGTCTATGACGGCGATTACCAGCGCCTGATCGTCGCGGACGAGATTTCCCCCGATTCCATGCGGTTGTGGGATATCGAAACCGGCCAGAAGCTGGACAAGGACGTGTTCCGCCGCGATCTCGGCTCGCTCACCGATGCCTATACCGAAGTGGCACGTCGTCTCGGGGTCATGCCCAAGCAGGCGACGCACGTGTCCAAGCCGAAGCTGATCAACTGAGTCCGCCGCGCCCGTGGCGGGCGGGGTCATGCGTATTTTGAACAAGAAGAAGGACCGGGCGCCGGCCCGGGACGGAGGCGACGATGAAGGCACGGGTGCATGTGATGCTCAAGGACGGCGTTCTCGACCCCCAGGGCGAGGCGGTGCGCCACGCCCTGCACGGGCTCGGGTTCGACGGTGTCGGCGGGGTGCGGCAGGGCAAGGTCATCGAACTGGATCTTGCCGAGGGCACCGGCGAGGAGACCGTGCGCGACATGTGCGAGAAACTGCTCGCGAACACGGTCATCGAAAGCTACCGGATCGAACTGATCTGACGGCCGCGCGCCGGGCCCCGGAGGTGAGTCCGGGGCCGCGCGTCTGCGGCGATCCCGCCGCGATGCGGGGACTCCTTCAGCAATGATTCACTTCTTGCTCCTACAAGCGCGGTAATCCCGCTGCCACGGAGCCAGATGTGACATTCTTCAAGACTTCGCTCAAAGCCAGGCTTGCCCTCGGCATGTCCGTGCTGATCGTTCTCGTCGCCGCGGCGCTTGCCGCCGTCTTCGATTTCGAAAGCAAGCACAATTTCCAGGCGGCGGCGCTGGCACGACAGGACACCTCCCTGCGGATCCTGGTCGACAGGTTTTCCGATCGATTCCCCGAGATCCGGGTCGAGGGGGCCGAGGGAACCGACCCCGGCACCGTGACCTGGCCGGAGATTCCGGCGCTCGACGGTCACGAGCTGATCGATTCGGTGGGCCATCTCTCCGGCGAAACCGCGACGCTGTTCGGATGGGACGCGGCAGAGGGCGATTTCATGCGTCTCTCGACCAATATCGTGAAGGATGACGGCACCCGCGCCGTGGGGACCTGGCTCGGCAAGCAGAACCCGGTGCATGCGGCGATGATGCGGCTTGAGACCTTTCACGGCGAGGCCGTCATTCTCGGCAAGCCCTATTACACCGTCTACAAGCCGATTCTCGATGCCGACGGCGCGCCGGTGGGGATCTTCTACGTCGGCGTGGACCGGTCCGTCGTCGATGCGCAGGTGATGACACAGCGGATGATCCTCGCCGCGGTGGCCGCCATCGCGATCGCGGCGAGCATCGCGGTCCTTCTGCTTCTGCTGTCGCGCTGGCTGCGCCCGCTGTCCGACGTCACGGAGCGGCTTGAGACCATGGCGGAGGGCGAACTTGCGGGTCCCGTCCCCCATGCGGAGCGCAGGGACGAACTGGGCAAGACCGCGCGTATCGTCGATCAGTTCCGCGACCGCCTCAGCCAGGCCCGGAGCCAGGAGGAGGAGCTCGAAACCCGTCGCCGCCAGCAGGAGCGCGTGGTCGCGGCGCTGCGGGACGGGCTGGAACGGCTCGCGCGGCGGGATCTCGCGGCGCGCATCAACAACACCGACGTGGAGTTTCCGCCGGAATACGAAGAGCTGCGGCAGGACTTCAATGCCGGTGTCGAAAGTCTCTCCCGCGCCATGTCGGAGGTGGGTGAGGTGACGCTTGCGGTGCGCAACGCCGCGTCGGAGATCGGCACCACCTCGGACGACCTCGCGCGCCGGGTGGAGGAGCAGGCGGCGACGCTGGAGAAATCCGCCTCATCGCTCGGTACGCTCGCCACCACCGGCGCGGAGATCGCCGCGAATGCCGAAAAGGCCGACGACCTGGCGGGCACCAGTCGCAAGCTGTCGGCAGAGAGCGAGCAGGTCCTGCGCGAGGCGATCGAGGCCATCGCCCGGATCGAGGAGGCCTCCGGCAAGATCAACCAGATCATCTCGGCCATCGACGATATCGCCTTCCAGACAAACCTTCTGGCGCTGAACGCGGGGGTCGAGGCGGCGCGCGCGGGCGAGGCGGGCAAGGGGTTTGCCGTGGTCGCCTCCGAAGTGCGGACGCTGGCGCAGACCGCTGCCGAGGCGGCGCAGGAGATCAAGACCCTCATCCAGTCGAGCAACGACGAAGTGCGCGCGGGGTCCAACCTTGTTCAGCAGACCGGCTCGTCGCTGGGCGAACTTCTGGCACATGTGGAACGTCTGGGGACGCTGATTTCCGAAATCGCCGGGTCGGTGAGAAGCCAGACAAACGGTCTGAGCGAACTCAACGGGGGGATGCAGCGGCTCGAGGGGATGACCCAGCACAATGCCGCCGTGGTCGAGGAACTCAACGCGGCGGGGCAGAGCCTGAACGCCGAGGCGCACCGGCTTTCCGACACCGTCGCGGTCTTCGAGGGGATGGAGGACAAGCCGGCCTCGATCAAACCCCGGCAGGCGCCCGATGCCGCCAGTTGGGAGGTCGCACCGGCCGCCCCCGCTCCGAAGCCTGCCGCCACCGGCACCACGGACGATGTCGGCTGGGCGGATTTCTGACCTTCGGGACGGGGCGGACGGCCGGGGTTGATTTCCGCGCCGCTCTGACGTCCTCTCTGCGGCAGGACAGGGAGGCCACCACATGCGCGCTGCGATACTCAGGACATACAACGAAGATCTGTCGATCGAGGATGTGGCGATGCCCGCCTGCCCGGATGACGGGGTGGTTCTCAGGGTGCTGGCCTGCGGCGTCTGCCGGTCGGACTGGCACGGCTGGACCGGAGAGCATCCGCGCGTCAAGCCGGGACAGATTCAGGGCCACGAATATTGCGGCGAAGTCGTCGAGGCGGGGCCGAATTCGAAATGGAAGGTCGGCGACCTTCTGGTCGCGCCGTTCATCCTGGCCTGCGGAAGCTGCCCGGCCTGTCGGGAAGGCAACCAGACGATCTGCGTCGATCAGCGTCTCCCCGGCTTCATCGAACCGGGAGCCTTTGCCGAATACGTCGCGGTGCCGCGCGATTTCAACCTCGCCCGCCTGCCCGAAGGCATGTCGCCGACCCTGGCCGCCGGGCTGGGCTGCCGGGTGACCACGGCCTGGCACGCGCTGACCGGGCGCGCGCAACTGGCCGGCGGCGAATGGCTGGCGGTGCACGGCACCGGCGGCGTGGGCCTGTCGGCGGCGATCCTCGGGCGGGCGCTCGGGGCGCATGTGGTGGTGGTGGACGTGGTTCAGGAAAAGCTCGACCACGCACTGTCGCTCGGCATGGATGCCGCGGTCAATGCCTCCGAAGGCGACACCGCCGCCCGCATCAAGGAGATCACCGGCGGCGGCGCCCATGTCAGCGTCGAGGCGCTCGGCATTCCGGTGACGGTCAATGCCTCGATCCACTGCCTGCGACCGCTCGGCCGTCACGTTCAGGTCGGCATGCCCGTCGGCCACACCGCGAAACAGGAGATCGACCTCAACGCCGTCTACATGAGCAACCTCGCCATGTTCGGCACCCGCGGCATGCCCCCGCACCGCTATCCCTCGCTGCTCGGATTGATCACGCGCGGAAAGGTGGATATGTCCCCGCTCATCGCCCGCGAGATTCCCCTCAGCCAGGCCGGCGCGGAGCTTGCGGCGTTCAACGGCCCGACACCGCCCGGAGTCGCGGTCATCACCGATTTCACCCGCTAGGGAGTGCCGCCCATGAAAGCCGCCGTCATCGTCTTCCCGGGGTCGAACTGCGACCGCGACCTCAAGACCGCGTTCGAGGCCGCCGGCATCGATGTGACGATGGTCTGGCACAAGGACACCGCGCTGCCCTCGGGGATCGACCTCGTGGGCATCCCCGGCGGCTTCAGCTTCGGCGACTACCTGCGGTGCGGCGCCATCGCGGCCAATTCCCCGATCTGCCGCGAGATCGTCAGCCATGCGGAGCGCGGCGGGTTCGTGCTCGGGATCTGCAACGGCTTCCAGGTGCTGACCGAAACCGGCCTGCTGCCCGGTGCGCTGCTGCGCAACGCCGGGCTGAAATTCGTGTGCAGATCCGCGGGCCTTTCCGTGGTCGAAAGCCAGAGCGCCTTCACCCGCGGATATGACGCGGGCCAGGTGATCTCGATCCCGATCGCGCATCACGACGGCAATTACTTTGCCGACGAGGCGACGCTCGACACGCTCGAGGGCGAGGGCAGGGTGGCCTTCCGCTACACCGACAATCCCAACGGTGCCGCGCGCGACATCGCCGGGTTGTTGTCGGAAAACCGGCGGGTGCTGGGGATGATGCCGCACCCGGAGCGTGCCTGCGATCCCGCCCACGGCAACTCCGACGGTGCGCGTCTTTTCGCCCATCTGGCCGGTGCGCTGACCGACGCCTGACTTGAGCGCACCGGCCGCGCGGCGTACCCTGTGCGCCACATGATGGCCAAGGCTCCCTTCTCCCGAAAGCGCAAACGGCGCTCGGGCCCGCTCTCGTGGCGGGTGCGCCTGGCGCTCGGCCTGCTGATCCTGCTTGCGGTCAGCACGGTCTGGGTCACCAACGTGCTGCTGTCGGATCGCTTCACGCAGACCACGCGCAACCGGGCCGAACTGCGCCTGGCGCTCTATTCCGGCAACATCCTTTCCGAACTGCGCCGCAACGCCATCGTGCCACAGCTTCTGGCGCGGGACCCGGCGCTGATCGGGGCGCTCAACTCCGCCGACTTCAGCCAATCCTCGCAGCGGCTGATTTCCTACGTGGACGAGATCGGCGCCGCCTCGCTGGTGCTGCTGGACCGGGACGGGCGCACGGTCGCGGCCACGGATCGCAACCGCCTGGGGCAGAATCACCGCAACGAACCCTATTTCGTCGATGCGCTGCGCTCGAACACCACGGTGTTCACCAGCCAGGCGCGCGAGGTGGGTGGTTACAGTTTTACCTATTCCCGGCGGGTGGAAAGCCAGAATTCCGTCATGGGCGTGATCGTCGTCGAGGTCGACCTCGCCAAGTTCGAGCGGGCCTGGGCGGGAATCAGCGATGCGGTCGCGGTGCTGAACTCCGAAGGGACGATCGTTCTGGCAACGGAGCCGCGCTGGCGCGGGCAGACCATGGCCGAGGCCCTGACCCGCCAGACCGCCGAAAGCGCGATCGAACGCGCGATCAAGGCGACGGCGGACTGGACCGCCCTGCCGCCGGACGCCTACCTGCGCGGCGAGGCGGTGATGCGTATCGACGGGCGCATTCCGTTCCGCGGCTGGACCATGGCGACCTTCACCACCTACGCCAGCGTGCGGGAAAAGGTGAACGCGGTTCTGGCCCTGGAAATCATGGGATTCGCCATCCTCGCGGCGCTGGCCTTCTACGCGCTCAGCCGCAAGACCGCCGTCCGCATGGCGCTGTTCCAGCGCGAATCGGCGGAGTTGCGGGCGCTCAACATCCGCCTCCAGCGCGAGATCGCGGAACGGGAGAAGGTGCAGAAGGACCTCGCCAGCGCCGAGCAGACCTTGGAGCAAAGCTCGAAGCTCGCCGCGCTCGGGGAAATGTCGGCGGCGGTCAGCCACGAGTTGAACCAGCCGCTTGCGGCGATGAAGACCTACCTGGCCGGCGCGCGGCTGTTGTTGCGGCGCAATCGTCCGGAGGAGGCGATGACCGCCTTCCACCGGATCGACGACCTGATCGAACGCATGGGCGCGATCACGCGGCAGCTCAAGAGCTATGCCCGCAAGGGGCAGCAGGCGCTCAGCCCCGTCGACATGGGCGAGGCGCTGGCCTCGTCCCTGTCGATGATGGAACCGCAGCTCAAGGCCCGCCGGGTCCGCATCGCCAAGATCCTGCCGGATGCGCCGGTGCGGGTGATGGGCGACCGCATGCGGATCGAACAGGTGCTGGTGAACCTGCTGCGCAATGCGCTCGACGCGACCAAATCGGTGCCCGACCCGGAAATCGAGATCATTCTCGCGTCGGGCGAGACCGCGACCCTCACGGTGCGGGACAACGGCATGGGGATCGAGGATCTGGATGCCCTGTTCGAACCCTTCTACACGACGAAGCAACCGGGCGACGGCACCGGCCTCGGGCTGGCGATCTCGTCGGGGATTGTCACCGATCTCGGCGGGCGGCTGACGGCACGGAACGGAACCGAGGGGGGGGCTGTTTTCGAGATGCAGCTCCCTATCTTGAACGAGAGCACACAGGCGGCGGAATGAGCCGCGAACGACAGGACGGAAGAAAAGGCGGCAAGATATGACCAAGGCAATGAAGATCGCCATCGTCGACGACGAAAAGGACATGCGGCAATCGATCAGCCAGTGGCTGGCCTTGTCGGGCTACGACACCGAGACGTTTTCCAGCGCCGAAGAGGCGCTCGGATCGCTCGGGGTGGATTATCCGGGGATCGTGATTTCGGACATCCGGATGCCGGGGATGGACGGAATCCAGTTCCTGCGCAAGCTCATGGGCAATGATTCCGCCCTGCCGGTGATCATGATCACCGGGCATGGCGATGTGCCGATGGCGGTCGAGGCGATGCGCATCGGGGCCTTCGATTTCCTTGAAAAACCCTTCAATCCGGACCGGATGTCGGATCTTGCGAAGAAGGCGACGAATGCGCGGCGGCTGACGCTCGACAACCGGGCGTTGCGCCGTGAACTGTCGGACGGCGGCCAGCTCATGCGCAAGCTGATCGGGGCTTCGCCCGCGATGGAGCGGCTGCGCGAGGACGTGCTCGACCTGGGTCAGGCGGACGGTCACGTGCTGATCGACGGCGAGACCGGCACCGGCAAGACGCTGATCGCCCATGCGCTGCACGCGGTCGGTTCGCGCGCGGGCAAGCGTTTCGTGCTGATTTCCTGCGCGGCGATGGACGAGGACGCGCTGATGCGCCGTCTCTTCGGGCCGATGCAACCGGACGAATCGCGCCTGCCGGCAATCGAGGAGGCCCGCGGCGGGACGCTGGTGCTCGAGGATGTCGAATCGCTCTCCGATTCGGCGCAGGCGCGGCTGTTGTCGATCATCAACGACCAGGGCACGCCGCCGGAGACGCGGATCGTGGCCATCTGCAACCTCCAGGACGAGGGGCGCACCTGCGAAACCGCGCTGCGTCCGGATCTTTATTACCGTCTGGCCGCGCTCAAGATCACGGTGCCGCCGCTGCGCCAGCGCGGAGAGGATATCCTGACCCTGTTCACCCGGTTTTCCGAAGGGTTCTCGGACGAATACGGTTGCGAGACGCCGCAGGTCTCGGCTCAGGAGGCGGCACAGCTTCTGCAGGCACCCTGGCCGGGCAACGTCCGCCAGCTCATCAACCTCGCGGAGCGCGCGGTGCTGCAGTCGCGCCGGGGCACGGGGACGATCTCGTCCCTGCTGATGAACGACCACGAGGACATGCAATCGGTCATGACCACCGAGGGCAAGCCGCTCAAGGAATATGTCGAGGCGTTCGAGCGCATGCTGATCGACAACACGATGCGGCGCCACAAGGGGTCGATTTCGGCGGTGATGGACGAGCTTTGCCTGCCGCGCCGGACGCTGAACGAGAAAATGGCCAAATACGGCCTGCAACGCGCCGATTATCTCTGAAAACGGTGCGCGCGGACGCGCGCGCATGACTGTCTCCGCCGGCCTTTGGCCGGCGGCTCCACGCCCGTGTCGCGGTGACGACGGGACGTGAATGCGGCGCTCGTGGCGGGCGTCGTGCTGCGGTCAGTATCCGCGCCAGATCCAGCCACCGCCGAAGATCCGGCTGCTGTCGGGATCGTAGAAGACGCAGGCCTGTCCGGGCGAGACGCCTTCTTCGGGAGTCAGCAGTTCGACCTCCGCGCTGGTGTCGGAAATCGGGCGCAGGATCGCCTCGCGCGGGGGGCGGGTCGAGCGGACCTTGACGGAGACCTGCCATTCCGGCCGCGACATGAGCGGTGCATCCCCCAGCCAGTTGATCTCGCGCACGGGGATCTTGCGGGTGGCGAGCATGTCCTTCGGACCGACGACGACGCGGCTGTTGTCGACGTCGAGCTTCACCACGTAGAGCGGATCTTCGAGACCGCCGATCCCGAGACCGCGGCGCTGGCCGATGGTGTAGTGGATCACGCCCCTGTGGGTGCCGAGGACGCGGCCGTCGGCATGCACGATCTCGCCGGGTTCGGCGGCGCCGGGGCGCAGCTTTTCGATCACCGCGGCATAGTTGCCGTCGGGCACGAAACAGATGTCCTGGCTGTCCGGTTTGTCTGCGACGGAAAGCCCGTATTTTGCAGCCAATGCGCGGGTTTCCGCCTTGCTCTTCAAGTGACCGAGGGGAAAGCGCAGGTAGGCGAGCTGTTCCGGCGTGGTGGAGAAGAGAAAGTAGCTCTGATCGCGGTTCGCATCGGCGGCTGAGTGCAGTTCCGGCCCGACGGCGCCGGATTTGCGCCGGATGTAATGGCCGGTCGCCATGCAATCCGCGTCGAGGTCGCGCGCCGTCTGGAGGAGGTCCTTGAACTTCACCCGTTCGTTGCAGCGGATGCAGGGCACGGGGGTGGCGCCGCCGAGGTAGCTTTCGGCGAATTCCTCGATGACCGCATCCTTGAAGATGTTTTCGTAATCAAGAACATAGTGAGGGAAGTTCATCTGCTCCGCGACGCGGCGCGCATCGTGGATATCGACCCCGGCGCAGCACGCGCCCTTCTTGGCGAGCGCGGCTCCGTGATCGTAGAGCTGCAGCGTCACGCCGACCACGTCGTAGCCTTCCTCGGCCAGCATGGCGGCGACGACCGAGGAGTCGACACCGCCCGACATGGCGACGACCACCCGCGTTTCGGCAGGCGGTTTCGGAAAACCGAGCGAATTCATCTGAGGGACGTCGAGAGGCATGTGGAACTCCTGAGGGAATCCTGCGGGAATATAGGAAAATGCGAGGCACTCTCAAGACCCGGCTTTAGACGCCGTTAAAAGCCGGGCGGTCAAATGTCCTGCAATCGGAATGAACGGGACACGGGACATGTATCTCAAGAAAGTCGACGGGCCGCGTGCCGTGACGCTTCCGGACGGCAGCGTCATGACCCGCGCTGATCTGCCGCCGGTGGAAACGCGCCGATGGGTCGCCTCGCGCAAGGCCGCAGTGGTCAAGGCGGTGCGCTTCGGCCTGCTGAACGAGGCGCAGGCGATGGACCGGTACGGTCTCAGCGAAGAGGAATTGAACGAATGGATGCACGCCCTCGTCGCCCATGGCGAGGAAGGTCTCAAGGCGACCCTGGTGCAGCGTTTCCGGACCGACGGGATTTGAGAAGGGGTCGCAACCTCAAGTTGAAATTCGTTCCGCTTTGTCTACAGTAAAGAAGCGTTAACCTATTTCCGACAGGGTCAGGGTCAACGGGATAGAACAAGCGGAGAACGGCCAATGCGTATCCTTCTGGTGGAAGATGACCCGACCACGTCGAAGAGTATCGAACTGATGCTGACCCATGCCAACCTGAACGTCTATGCGACGGACCTCGGAGAGGAAGGCATCGATCTGGCCAAGCTTTACGACTACGACCTGATCCTGCTCGACCTCAACCTGCCGGACATGAACGGTCACGAGGTGCTGCGGCAATTGCGCATGGCGCGGATCAACACGCCGATCCTGATCCTGTCCGGGGCCGACGACACCGAGAACAAGATCAAGGGGTTCGGCTTCGGCGCGGACGATTACCTGACCAAACCGTTTCATCGCGACGAGCTGGTGGCGCGGATCCACGCGATCATCCGGCGCTCCAAGGGGCATTCCCAATCGGTCATCCGCACCGGCAAGATCTCGGTCAATCTCGACGCCAAGACGGTGGAGGTGACGGGAAAGCCCGTTCATCTGACCGGCAAGGAATATCAGATGCTGGAACTTCTGAGCCTGCGCAAGGGCACGACGCTGACCAAGGAGATGTTCCTCAACCACCTTTACGGCGGCATGGACGAGCCGGAACTGAAGATCATCGACGTCTTCATCTGCAAGCTGCGCAAGAAGCTGAGCGAGGCGACCGGGGACGAGAACTACATCGAAACGGTCTGGGGCCGCGGCTACGTGCTGCGCGATCCAGAACCGCGGACCGGTGCCATCCCGGCCATCGCCGCCACCGGCTGAGGCTGAGGCTGCGGTCTGGACGCCGCGGCGCCCGGGCCCTATCACTCTGTTTCAACGGCGGGAGCAGGGGGTGCGGCCATGGCGCACGGGAATTCGGACAGTCCGGTCGAGGATCTGACAGAGGAGGGCGCGCGCGGGGAACTGGCGCGCCTTGCCGGTCTTCTGGCCGAGGCGAACCGCGCCTACCACACGGAGGACGCTCCCGAACTCAGCGATGCGGCGTATGACGCGCTCAAGCGGCGCAACGCGGCGATCGAAGCCCGGTTTCCGGAGCTGAAGCGCGACGACAGCCCCAGCGAGCAGGTCGGCGCCGAACTCGCCGAAGGCTTTGCCAAGGTCGCCCACAGCCAGCGCATGCTGTCGCTGTCCAACGCCTTCGACGGCGACGAGGTGCGGGATTTCGACCGAAGCATACGCCGCTATCTCGGGCTGTCCGACGGGGCCCCGCTGGCTTTTACCGCGGAGCCCAAGATCGACGGTCTGTCGCTGTCGCTGCGCTACGAGGACGGCGCGCTTGTCCAGGCGGCGACGCGCGGCGACGGGGCGGTGGGCGAGAATGTCACGGCCAATGCCCGGACGGTCGACGACATTCCCGCCCGGATCGAGGGCGCGCCGGCGTTGCTCGAAATCCGCGGCGAGGTCTACATGAGCCACGCCGATTTCGCCGCGCTCAACGAACGGCAGATCGCCAAGGGGGCCAAGCCCTTTGCCAATCCGCGCAACGCCGCCGCCGGATCCCTGCGACAGCTCGATGCGGCGATCACGCGGGACCGGCCGCTGAAATTCTTCGCCTATGCCTGGGGTGCGTTGTCCGAACCGCTGGCCGACACCCAGAAGGGCGCCATCGACCGGATGGCCGCGCTGGGGTTCGCGACCAATCCGCTGACCGCCCTCTGCGACGGTCCGGACGAGATGCTGGCCCATTACGCCCGGATCGAGGAGGCGCGCGCCACGCTCGGCTATGACATCGACGGCGTGGTCTACAAGGTCGACGACCTCGCCCTTCAGGAGCGGCTGGGCTTCCGTTCCACCACGCCCCGCTGGGCCATCGCGCACAAGTTTCCCGCCGAACTGGCGTGGACGCGGCTTGAAAAGATCGACATCCAGGTGGGCCGCACCGGGGCGCTGTCGCCGGTGGCGCGGCTGACCCCGGTCACGGTGGGCGGCGTCGTGGTGTCGAACGCGACGCTGCACAACGAGGATTACATCGCGGGCCGCGATTCCTCGGGGGGCGAGATCCGGGGCGGCAAGGACATCCGCGAAGGCGATTGGGTGCAGGTCTACCGCGCGGGGGACGTGATTCCCAAGGTCGCGGACGTGGACCTTGCGAAACGTCCCGAGGATGCGCCGCGCTACGTCTTTCCCGTGGCCTGCCCGGAATGCGGCTCCGAAGCGATCCGCGAGGAAGGGGACGCGGTGCGCCGGTGCACGGGCGGGCTGATCTGCCCGGCGCAGGCCGTCGAGAAATTGAAACATTTCGTCTCCCGCGCCGCCTTCGACATCGAGGGGCTGGGCGCGAAGCAGGTCGAACAGTTCTACCGGGACGGATGGATCCGCGAACCGGCGGAGATCTTCAGCCTGCAGGAGCGCTACGGCAGCGGGCTCCAGCAGCTCAAAAACCGCGAAGGCTGGGGCGAAAAGAGCGCGAACAACCTCTTTGAAGCGATTGAGGAAAAAAGGAAAATCGGACTCGGTCGCCTGATCTTCGCGCTGGGTCTGCGGCATGTGGGAGAGGTGGTCTCGAACGATCTGGCGCGCCACTACCTGACCTGGGATGCGCTGGTGCAGGCGGTCGACACCGCCCGGCCCGCCGCGCATCGCCACCGCGAGGCGGATGCCGCCGTCGAGCGCGAACGCGCCACCGCCGCCCGCGAGGAACGGCGCGCGCGGATCAAGGAGACGCGCGACCTGGTCTGGGCGCAGGACCCGCCGGTGCCGGAAGAGGCCCGCGCCGCCTGGGAGGACCTGGTCGGCGTCGACGGCATCGGCACGACGGTGGCGGTCTCGCTGGTGACCTCCTTCGGGCAGGAGGCGGAGCGCGCCTCGGTCGACCGGCTCGTGGCCGGGCTCGACGTGCAGGCTGCGGAGCGCCCGGCGACGGCCGGCTCTCCGGTCGCGGGCAAGACCGTGGTCTTCACCGGCACGCTCGAACGGATGACCCGCGCCGAGGCCAAGGCGCGGGCCGAGGCGATGGGCGCCAAGGTCTCGGGCTCGGTGTCGAAGAAGACCGACATCGTGGTCGCGGGTCCCGGCGCGGGCAGCAAGGAGACCAAGGCGCGCGACCTCGGGGTCGAGGTCATGGACGAAGACGCCTGGCTGGCCCTGATCGGCGCATGAGCGGACGTCCGGAACCGCTCTGGCCGCTGTTCGCCGAGCTGAAGACGCTGGACGGCATCGGCCCCAAGGGCGCGGCGGCGCTCGACGGTGCCGACATCGCCGCGCCGCGCGATCTGCTCTACACCCTGCCGCATTCCGTCATCGACCGCCGTCCGCGCGACAGCATTCAGGGGGCGGACCTGCCCGGCGTCGTGACGGTGGAGGTGACCGTCGGGCGCCACCGCAAGGCCGCGCGCCGCGGCGGGCCCTACCGGATCCAGGTCGAGGATGCGCGCAGCGCCTTCCAGCTGGTGTTCTTCCACGGCCGCGAGGATTACCTGCTGCGCCAGTTGCCCGAAGGCGAACGCCGCCTCGTGTCCGGCCGTGTCGAGGTCTTCGACGGGCTGGCGCAGATGGTGCATCCCGATCACATCCTGATGCCGGAGGGGGCGGAGGCGCTGCCCTCCTTCGAACCGGTCTACCCGCTCGCGGGCGGGATCACCCAGAAGGTCATGGCCAGGGGCATCGCCTCGGCCCTGGCGAAATCGCCCGACCTGCCGGAATGGGCGGACGGTGCGCTGGTTGCGCGCGAGGGCTGGCCGGGCTGGCGCGCGGCGCTGCATCGCGCCCATGCGCCGGAGGGGCTGGACGACATGGCACCGTCGGCGGCCGCGCGGCAGCGGCTGGCCTATGACGAGCTTCTGGCGCACCAGTTGACGCTGGCGCTGGCGCGCAGTCACCGGCGTAGGGGCAAGGGCATCGTGACCGAGGGCAACGGCCTGCTGCGCGGCAAGGTGCTGGGCGCCTTGCCCTATCGCCCGACCGACGCACAGGCGCGGGCGATGCAGGAGATCGCCGACGACATGGCCGGCCCCGAACGGATGAACCGGCTGCTGCAGGGCGACGTGGGCGCGGGCAAGACGCTGGTTGCCTTCATGGCGCTGCTGATCGCGGTCGAGGCCGGCGGGCAGGGCGTGATGATGGCGCCGACGGAAATTCTCGCGCGGCAGCATCTCGAGGGGTTGCGGCCGCTCGCCGACAGCGCCGGGGTCGTGCTCGACATCCTGACCGGCCGCGACAAGGGGGCCGAACGGCGCGCCAAGCTGGAGGCGCTGGCGCGGGGCGATATCGGCATTCTCGTCGGCACCCACGCGGTGTTCCAGGCGGATGTGGCCTTTGCCGATCTGCGCCTCGCGGTGGTCGACGAACAGCACCGCTTCGGCGTCCGTCAGCGGCTGGAACTCGGGCGCAAGGGGCAGGGCGCGGATGTGCTGGTGATGACCGCCACGCCGATTCCGCGCTCGCTCGCGCTGGCGCAATACGGTGACATGGAAGTCTCGGTGCTCGACGAGAAACCGCCCGGGCGCAAACCGATCCGCACCGCGCTGACCTCGGTCGAGCGGATGGACGAGGTGGTCGACCATCTGCGCCGCGCCGTTGCCGAGGGGCGGCAGGCCTACTGGGTCTGCCCGCTGGTCGAGGAAAGCGAGTCGATCGACCTCACCGCCTCCGAGGAGCGGTTCAAGCGGTTGCGCGCGGCGCTCGGTGACGGCGTGGTGGGGCTGGTTCACGGCCAGATGCCGCCGGCGGAAAAGGACGCGGCGATGGCGCGCTTCGTCTCGGGCGAGACCAAGGTTCTGGTCGCCACCACGGTGATCGAGGTCGGTGTCAACGTGCCGAATGCCACGATCATGGTGATCGAGCGGGCCGAATGGTTCGGGCTTGCCCAGTTGCACCAGCTGCGCGGTCGCGTCGGGCGCGGCACGCAGGACAGCACCTGCCTGCTGCTCTACCAGCCGCCCCTGACCGAGGGCGGCTCGCGGCGGCTGACCACCCTGCGCGAGACCGAGGACGGTTTCCGCATCGCCGAGGTCGACCTCGAGATGCGCGGCGCGGGGGATCTGATCGGCACCGCCCAATCCGGGCTGCCGAAGTTCCGGGTTGCGGACCTGGAACATCAGGCGGGGCTGATGGCCACCGCCCAGACCGACGCGCGCAAGCTTCTGACCGATGATCCCGAGTTGAAATCGGATCGGGGAAAGGCAGCCCGGCTGTTGCTCTGGCTCATGCGGCAGGACGAGGCGATCCGTTTGATTTCCGTCGGTTAGCAAGACCGAGGTTGGCGGATCCGACGGGCGCGCAGTTCTTCCCGTTCCGGTATGTTCTCAAATGTTCTCAAAAAGTTCTTTACACAGGGTTAATGATGTGAGAACAAAGTGGCAACAAACGTCATTACAGGGATGAACGCCATGTTGAACACGATCCGCACCGCACTGACCCGCGCCGAAGCGCACCTGGTTCAGGACATGATCGGCGCCGTGTCGCTTTGCGTGATCCTGGTCGCCGGCCTGCATCTGCCGCTGCTCTGAGTTTCTGCCTGCGTTCCTTGTCCGGGTGTTTCAGCATCGCTGTCCCGATGCACCGCCCTTTCGGCTTCGCCTGTCCCCCGTCCGGAATTGCCTGATTCCGGACCTGGCCCGAACCCCGGACCCGAGACGCGCCACTCGCCGCCGCATTCCCCCCGGAATGCGGCGGTTTTTTTGTCCCGACGGTCACGCCGGGCGCTAACGGGCCATGTGGCGGGGATGGATCGGGAGGAGGACGCGCCGCATGGCTGCACCGCCGCGCGAGCGCGGGACTGCCGTGTCGAGGTCGGGGGGTGGTGTCAGGCGCTCTGTTGCTGCTGCGCCTGTTCCGCCGCCTCGGCCGAGGCTTCGAGCGCCAGCATGATCGAGGCGTGGCGGTTCTTGTAGGCCTGCGCGGGGCGCAGCACCTCGAGTTCCTGGAAGGGCGCGGGCGGGGTCGGGCCGTCGTGCTTCAGCATGGCGCGCAGGGCGTCGCGCGCCTCGGTGATCTGGTGCGGGGTGCAGCCGACGATGGCGCTGCCCACCACAGAGGCCGCCGCCTGTCCGAGCGCGCAGGCCTTCACGTCCTGCCCGAAGGCGGCGACGCGGCCGTCCTGCATCGTCAGGTCCACGGTGACGGTGGACCCGCAGAGCGGCGAGCGCTTCTTGACCGTGGCGCCCGGGGACTCGAGCCGTTCGGTGCCGGGAATGTCCGCCGCCAGCGCGAGGATGCGCGTCGAGTAGAGCTTGATGAGATCCGTTTCGGCGGTCATGGCTTTCCCTTTCCGGTTCTTGTTCCTAAATAGGGGCGGTTTCCGTCCATGCAAAAGGAAATTTGCCGCATGACTTTCGATCCTGCGACCTTGGTCTATGACGACAGGGGGCTGATCCCCTGCATCGCCCAGGAGGCGGCGACGGGCGAGGTGCTGATGATGGCCTGGATGAACGCCGAGAGCGTCGCGCGGACGCTGGAGACCGGTCGGGTCACCTACTGGTCGCGTTCGCGGGCGGCGTTCTGGGTGAAGGGCGAAAGCTCGGGACATGTGCAGGCGCTGATCGAGCTGCGGCTGGATTGCGACCGGGATTGCCTGCTGGCGCTGGTCGAGCAGCAGGGCCCGGCCTGCCACACCAACCGGCGGTCGTGTTTCTATACTGCGGTGCGGAACGGGGCCGAGGTGGAGATCATGGCGCCCGTGGAGGACTAGAGGGGCGCTGCCCCTCTGCGCCTGCGGCGCATTCACCCCGGGATATTTGGAAACCGAAGAAGCCCGGGATGGGCCGCGAGGCCGACCATGGCGCGGATGTCGCCGGGCGTGGCGCCATCGGCGCGGTAGGTGGCGATGGCGCGGGCGTCGTCGCGTTTGGCGAGCCGTTTTCCGGCCTCGTCCCGGATCAGCCGGTGGTGGTGGTAGGTGGGCGTCGGCAGGTCGAGCAGGCATTGCAGCAGCACATGGATCGGCGTGGCGGAGAAGAGGTCGCACCCGCGTGGCACGAGGGTGATGCGCTGTGCGGCATCGTCGAGCACGACCGAGAGATGGTAGGAGCCGGTGAAATCGCGCCGGGAGAGGACGACATCGCCGATCTCTGCCTGGAAGGTGTCGGGGGAGGTGGTGCGCGCGCCGGTGAGGCCTTCGGGGCTCTCGCCGGTCTCGATGAAGGTCACCGCGCCGGTCAGCGCCAGCGCGCGGCGCATGTTCAGGCGCAGGGCGGCGCCCTGCGGACGGGGTTTGGCGCCGTATCCGGCGGGCAGGCAATCGCGGCAGGTGCCGGGGTAGGCGAGGCCGTCGGGCCCGATCGGCGGCGCGCCTTCCTGAGGTGCCGAGGCGGCGGCGGCGATGTCGCGCCGGGTGCAGGTGCAGGGATAGATCAGTTCGCGCCGCCAGAGCGTGTCGAGCGCCCGCTCATAGGCACCGATGCGGTCGGACTGGCGCAGGGGCGGTTCGTCCGGAGTTGCGCCGAGCCAGTCCAGATCGTCGAGGATCTGCCGTTCCCACTCGGGGCGGGAGCGGGTGGTATCGATATCTTCGATCCGCAGAAGGAAGCGCCCGCCCGCCGCGCGGGCCATGTCATGAGCCAGCAGCGCCGAATATGCGTGACCCAGGTGCAGCGGCCCGGTGGGAGAGGGCGCGAAGCGGGTGCGCATGTTCACTCGTCGCGGTAGCTGCGTTCGATGCGCCTTGTGCGCCGTTCCTCGCCGCCCTGGTAGATGAGGACCCAGGCCAGCAGGATGAACATCGGGTGGGTGAGGCCGCCGGAGAAGATGATCGCCGGAATCCAGATCAGCAGCACGATGATCGACAGGAAGGGCCGGCCGGTGAACAGGATCGAGAGCGGTGGCAGGAAAAGGGCGAGGACGTAGTTCATGCCGGTTGCGCCTCCTGCGCGGCGATCCATGTGGACCAGTCTTCCTTTGCGCGGTCGGTATAGGCCTTGTAGCGCGCGACGCGGCCGCGGCGGCCGCCCTTGAGCCCGTCGACCGGGCGGAACAGGCCGAAGTTCACGTTCATCGGCTGGAAGGTCTTCGCCTCGGCCCCGCCGGTGATGTGGTGGATGAGCGCGCCGTGCGCCGTGTCCTGCGGCACCTCGGGGATCGGGTGGCCGAGGATCTCGGCGGCGGCCATGCGCCCGGCGGCCAGCCCCATCGCGGCGCTTTCCACGTAGCCCTCGACCCCGGTGATCTGCCCGGCAAAGCGGATATGCGGTTTGGATCGCAGCCGCATCTGGCGGTCGAGCAGCGTGGGCGAGTTGAGGAAGGTGTTGCGATGGATCCCGCCGAGACGCGCGAACGACGCCTCTTGCAGACCGGGAATCATCCGGAAAACAGAGGTTTGTGCGCCATACTTCATCTTGGTCTGGAAGCCGACGATGTTGTAGAGCGTTCCCAGCGCATTGTCGCGGCGCAGTTGCACGACGGCATGGGCCTTGATGTCGGGCTGGTGCGGGTTGGTGAGGCCGACGGGCTTCATCGGACCGTGGCGCAGCGTCTCGCGGCCGCGTTCGGCCATCACCTCGATCGGCAGGCAGCCGTCGAAATAGCCGGCGGTCTCGCCTTCGTGGAACTCGGTCTTGTCGGCGGCGAGCAGGGCGTCGATGAAGGCCTCGTACTGATCGCGGTCCATCGGGCAGTTGATGTAGGCCTTCTGCTCCTCCTCTGTCTCGCCCTTGTCGTAGCGCGACTGCAGCCAGGCCTGCGACATGTCGATGCTGTCGGCATGCACGATGGGAGCGATGGCATCGAAGAAGGCCAGCGCCTCGGCGCCGGTCTCGCGGGCGATGGCGCGGCCCAGGGCGTCCGAGGTCAGCGGGCCGGTGGCGATGATCCAGTGGCCGCTGTCGGGCAGGGCGGTGATCTCCTCGCCGGAGACCGAGATCAGCGGATGCGCGCGCACCGCCTCCGTCACGGCGGCGGAAAACGCCTCGCGGTCCACGGCCAGCGCGCCGCCGGCGGGAAGGCGGTGGCGGTGCGCGGTCTGCATCAGAAGGCCGCCGGCGGCGAGCATCTCCCAGTGGAGCAGGCCGACGGCGTTCTGCTCGTGATCGTCCGAGCGGAAGGAATTGGAACACACCATCTCGGCAAGATTGCCGGTCTGATGGGCGAAGGTGCCGACTTCGGGCCGCATTTCGTGGATCACCACGGGAACGCCCGCCCGGGCGGCCTGCCAGGCGGCCTCGGACCCGGCCATGCCGCCGCCGACGATGTGCAATGTCTGTGTCATGCGGGGCAGATAGGGCATCCGGGGCCGCCTGTTAAGGGGGCTTGCACAGGATCTGTGCGTCAGGTGCCCCTGTTGCCCGCCGCCGCGACCGCCTAGATCTGCCGCAAGCACAAGGGAGCACGCCATGGAAATCGGCCTTTACACCTTCGGCGACGTCGGGCGCGATCCGGTGACCGGGACGGTCGTCGACGCGCGGACGCGCCTCGGGAACCTCATGGAAGAGATCCGCCTGGCCGACGAGGTCGGGCTGGACATCTTCGGACTGGGTGAACACCACCGCCCGAACTACGCCATCTCCTCGCCCTCGACGGTCCTCGCCGCCGCGGCGCGCGAGACCAGGACCATCCGCCTCGGCTCGGCCGTCTCGGTGCTCAGTTCGGACGATCCGATCCGGGTCTATCAGCAATATGCCACGGTGGATGCGCTGTCGAACGGGCGGGCAGAGCTGATGGTCGGGCGCGGCAGCTTCATCGAAAGCTTCCCGCTCTTCGGGTACGACCTGAACGATTACAACGAGTTGTTCGAAGAAAAGCTGGCCATGCTGCTGGCGATAGACGAAGAGGAACGGCTGACCTGGCCGGGCACGACCCATACCCCGGCGGTCGAGGGCCTCGGGGTCTATCCGCGCCCGGTCTCCGGCCACCTGCCGATCTGGATTGCCGCGGGCGGTACGCCGCAGAGCATGGTGCGGGCGGGCGGGCTCGGTCTGCCGCTGGCGCTGGCCATCATCGGCGGAGAGCCGCGCCGCTTCGCGCCGCTGGCCGACCTCTACCGCCGCGCGGCGGAGCAGGCCGGTCATGCCGACAAGGCGCGGGTGTCGCTCAACGTGCACGGCTTCGTGGCCGAGGATTCCCGCAAGGCCGCCGACCTCTTCTTCCCGGCGCAGAAGGCCGTCATGGACCAGATCGGGCGCGAACGCGGCTGGCCGCCGCAGACCCGCGCCCAGTTCGATGCGGGCATGGGGCCGGAAGGCGCGATGTTCGTCGGCTCACCGGCCGAGATCACCGACAAGATCCTCGGTCTGAAGGAGGATCTCGGCTTCGACCGCGTCACGATCCAGATGGCGATCGGCATCATCGACCACCGCGAGATGCTGAAGGCGATCGAGGTGCTCGGCACCCGGGTCGCGCCGGAACTGCGCAAGGCGGGCTGACTCCCGGCCTCTTCTGGCCGGAAATATCCCGGGGTCCGGGGCAGCGCCCCGGTCCTGCCCCCGCCGCCGCGGCGGCCCTCAGTTCATCGCGCCACCCTCGGGAAGCGCCTTCACATAGGCCGCGACGGCGGCGCGGTCCTCTTCGGAGAGGGCCGAGAAATTCTCCACGACCTCGGCCATGTGCCCGCCGACGCTGTCGAAATCCGGGGTGAAGCCGGTCTCGAGGTAATAGGCCACGTCCGTGGCGCTCCAGGACAGCTTGTCCGGCGTCAGGCCGGGAATGGTGCCCGTGCCGTTGGGGTTCGGCGCGCCGCTGAGCCAGGCCGCGCGCTTCAGACCGCCGAGCGCGTCGCGAGGGGTGTGGCATTCGCCGCAATGGGCCAGCGCTTCGACAAGATAGCGCCCCCGGGTCAGCTCCTGCCCGAGATCGTTGCCCGCCATCACCCAGGACTCGTCGAAATACAACAACTTCCAGCCGCCGAGCGCGCGCCGGATGTTGAACGGAAAGCCCACATCGTGCGGCTCGCTCGGCTCGGACGAGGGCGGCAGCGTGCGCATGTAGGCCCAGAGATCCACCAGATCGCGGTCGCCCATCCGGGCGTAGGCCGTGTAGGGGAAGGCGGGATAGAGGTGCTCGCCCCCGGGCGAGACGCCGCGCATCACCGCGTTGGCGAATTGCTCCTCGCTCCAGACGCCGATCCCGTGGTCCGGGTCGGGCGAGATATTGGGGGACAGGAAGGTGCCGAAATCGGAGACGAACCGCTGACCGCCCGCAAGGATCAGCTTGTCCTCGCCCTCGGCCCCCGGCGCATGATGGCACGAGGCGCAGCCGGCGGCGGTGAACACCACCTGACCGCGTTCGGCATCGCCCTCGACCCCGGCGAAACTGCCCTCCGGCAGGGGATCGGGGGCGGTCAGAACCCATCCGGCCCCGGCGGCGACAAGCCCCGCCAGGACCACCGTTCCAAACAGCTTGCGCATTCCGGTCAGTTGTTGGAGGCGCGGTAGGTGTCGTGGCAGCCCTTGCAGGCCCCGCCGAGCTTGCCCATCGCGGGGCCGATGGCCTCCGCGCCCTCCGCGGCGGCGGTCTGCATCGCCACGGCGGCGGTTCCCAGCGCCTCCCACTTGGAGGCGAAATCGTCCCAGTCGTTCCAGATTTCGGCCTTGGCCGCGGTATCGGGCATGTCGCCTTCGCCCGAGCCTTCGGGGAACAGCGGCCCGAGGTGGATCATCGACGCGGCCACGATGGAATCGGCCGCGATCCCGGCGGCTTCGGCATCGTAATCGACCTCGCCCTTGGCCATGCCGCCGAGGGTCCCGAGATTGATGGCCAGGACCCGCATGACGCCTTCGCGCGCTTCGATGTGACCCTTGAAATCCTGGGCCAGCGCGGCCCCCGCGGTCAGCGTGGAGATGGCGGCAAAGGCCGCGACGTAGCGTTTCATTCCTGTTGGCTCCCTGTTGGCTGAGGTGACACAAGCCTAGTATGTCTCGAAAAAACGACAAATATATTCCTCATTGCTGCAAACCGGGTGACGATTCATGCACAGGGCGAACTGGGACGATCTGAAGTTCGTGCTTGCCGTAGCGGAACACGGCTCCGTCAACGCGGCGGCAAAGGCGCTTTCGGTCAACCATGCAACGGTTCTGCGCCGGGTCTGCGCCTTCGAAACCGCCTCGGGCGGGGCGGTGTTCGAGCGCACGGCGCAGGGCTACCGGCTGCGCGAGGATCGCGCAGATGTGATCGAGGCGGCGCGCGAAGCGGCCACCGCGATGCGCGCGGTGGAGCGTATCCTCTCCGGGCAGGGCGACGAGGCGCTGCGCGATCTGCGCGTCACCTCGGTGGACTCGCTCTGCGTCAGCCTGCTGGCGGATGTGCTGCCGGGGGTCGAGGCGCGCATCGCCCCGGACCGGCTGCGGCTGATCTGCTCGAACGCGCATCTCGACATGGCGCGGCTTCAGGCCGACGTGACGATCCGCCCGGCGCCGGTCCTGCCCGAGGACATGGCGGGCGAGAGCCCGTTCCGCCTGTGGTTCGCCGTCTATGCCGCGCCGGGGGCGCCCGATCGCTGGCTGGCGCTCGACGGTGCGCTGGCGCGCTCCGCTCCGGCGCGCTGGATGACCGAGACGCTGCCACCCGGGCGCATCGGTTCCGGCGCCGACAGCTTCGTCGTGCTGCGCGAGATGGCCCGGCGCGGCATGGGGCGGGTGGTGTTGCCCTGCATCCTCGGCGACGGGGTCGGGGGGCTCGACCGCCTCGACGGGCTGCTGCCCGCGATGAACGTGCCGGTCTGGGTCGCCTGCCACCGCGATCTGGCCGACCGCCCCCGCATCGCGCGCCTGATGGAGGCGCTGAGCGGCGCCCTGCGCGCCGCCAGCGCCGCGGCGCCCGTCAGGGGCTGACCCGGGAGGGCACGCGCAGGCGCTCGACACTCAGCGCGTCGGGCCATCCGATCCAGCGTTCCACCGCGTAGAGGCCGAGGCACAGCGCCAGCACCGCCAGCACCAGCGCGACCCGGCGCGGCGACGGCGGGTGGCGGACCCACCTTGCCATGCGGACCAGCCAGAGCGGGTTCATGCGCCCTCGGGAAAGCGCACCTTGCCGATGAATGGCAGGTTGCGGTTGCGCTGGCCGTAGTCGATGCCGTAGCCGACCACGAATTCGTCGGGGATCTCGAAGCCGGTCCAGTCGGCCTTGAGCGCCACCTCGCGCCGCACCGGCTTGTCGAGCAGGGCGATGGTGCGCAGCTTGCGCGGGGCGCGGGAATTCAGCAGCCGCAGCACGTGGCTGAGGGTGAAGCCGGTGTCGACGATATCCTCGACCACCAGCACGTCGCGCCCCTCGATGGGAGAGCGCAGATCCTTGAGAATGCGCACCTCGCGGCTGGATTCCATGCCGTCGCCGTAGGAGGAGGCTTCGAGGAAATCGACCTCGACCGGCAGGTCCAGTTCGCGCACGAGGTCGGCGATGAACACGAAACTGCCGCGCAGCAGGCCGACCACCACCAGCTTGTCGGTGCCGCCGAATTCGCTGCCGATCTCGCGCGCCAAAGCCTCGATCCGCGCAGCGATGGCCTTGGCCGAGATCAACTCGTCGACCACATAAGGCGTGTCCGCCATGGTGCTGCCCCCTTGAAACCCGAGGCCAAGCATACGTATTGGGGGGCAAGTGTCACGCGGGAAAAGGGGCGCCATGCCGACGCATTCCGAAACAAGAAGGCTGCCCTACACGGCAGAGCAGATGTACGGGCTGGTGGCGGATGTCGCGCGGTATCCCGAGTTCCTGCCGTGGACCGCCGCCGCGCGCATCCGGTCCCGCGAGGATCGCGGCGATCACGAGGAAATGCTCGCCGACCTGGTGATTTCGTTCAAGGTGTTCCGCGAACGGTTCGGTTCGCGCGTGGTGCTCTGGCCGGGCGAGCGCAAGATCGACACCGAGTATCTCGACGGGCCGTTCAAGCACATGATCTCGAAATGGCATTTCGAGGACGCGCCCGAGGGCGGGGTCGACGTGCATTTCTTCGTGGATTTCGAATTCCGCAACCGCCTGCTGCAAAGCGCGGCGGGAATGTTCTTCTACGAGGCGATGCAGCGAATCGTTCGGGCCTTCGAGCGGCGCGCGGCGGAATTGTACGGCTGAACCTGTGCGCGGGCGTCAGCCGCCGAGCGCGTCCAGCAGCAGTTCCAGCGCGTGGCGGGTGGCGGCGGCGCGCACTTCGGCGCGTCCGATGGCGCCGTATTCCACCGTCTCGACAAGGGTTTCCCCGGCGGTGGCAAGGCCGAAGCAGACGCGGCCCTCGGGTTTGAACTCCGAGCCGCCGGGACCGGCAATGCCCGAGATCGACACGGCAAGATCGGCGCTGGCGGCGGCGCGGGCGCCTTCGGCCATCTCGCGGGCCACCTGTTCGGACACCGCGCCGTGCGCTTCGAGGGTTTCGCTATGGACTCCGAGCAGTTCCTGCTTGGCCGCGTTGGAATAGGTGACCAGCCCGCGGTGAAAGATGTCCGACGACCCGGCAATGTCGGTGATCGCGGCGGCCACCATGCCTCCGGTACAGCTTTCGGCGGTGGTGACGGTCAGCCCGGCGGCGCGGGCACGGTCGAGGATGGCGCGGGCCAGGATATCGCTCACATCAGCACTCCATGGGCGAGGGCGGCAAGGGCTATGGAGACGATAGCAGAAAACACCCCGGCGATCACGTCGTCCAGCATCACCCCGAGCGCATCCCCGCGCGCATCCGCCCGGCCCACGAGCCAGGGCTTCCAGATGTCGAACAGCCGGAAGAACACGAAGGCCGAGATCCAGCCGGGCCACAACCGCCAGATGTCGACGGACATCATCATCGCGCCGTAACCTACCGGAAACAGGGCGATCCACTGGCCTACGACCTCGTCGATCACGATCCAGGACGGGTCTTCGGGCCCGTCCTTGGTCAGCGCTCTGGTGGCGGCATATCCGATGGCGAAGGCGGCGAGGGTCGCGGCGAGCAACAGCCAGAATCCGCCGATCAGCAGCAGCGCATAGGCCACCGGCAGCGCGGCGAGCGAGCCCCAGGTGCCGGGCGCCGGTTTCAGCAGGCCGACGTAGAAGAAGGTCGCGACGGCTTTCATGATTTCACCAGGGTTGCTGTGGCAATGGCGGCGATGCCTTCCTCGCGGCCGGCAAAGCCCAGCCGTTCCGAGGTGGTCGCCTTGATCGAGATCCGGCCGCTTTCCAGCCCGGTGATGCGGGACATTTCCCGTGTCATTTCATCGGCGTGCGGGGTGATCTTCGGACGCTCGCAGATCAGCGTCAGGTCGATGTTGGAGATCGCGAACCCCCGCGCCGCGGCCAGGTCCACCGCATGCCGCAGGAAGATTTCCGAGGCCGCGCCCTTCCACTGCGCGTCGCTCGGCGGAAAGTGGCGGCCTATGTCGCCCTCGGCCATGGCGCCGTAAAGCGCATCGGTGACCGCGTGCATCCCCACGTCGGCGTCGGAATGGCCCTGAAGCCCGCGCCCGTGCGGCACCTTCACGCCGCAGAGCACGACATGGTCGCCGGGGCCGAAGCGGTGTACGTCGAAACCGTTGCCGAGGCGAATGTCCATGCGGGTCTCCAGTAAGGCTGCGGCGCGGGCGAAATCGTCCGGCCCGGTGATCTTGAGATTGCGTTCCTCGCCGGGAACGATGGCAACCTCGAGGCCGGCTGCCCGCGCGACCTCTACATCGTCCGCCGCGCCGCCGGGATGGGACGCATGGGCGCAGTGGATGGCGTCGAAGCGGAACCCCTGCGGGGTCTGGGCGCGGAACAGCCCGCTGCGGTCGCGGGTGCCGGTCACCAGCCCCCCGGTCCCGGACCAGAGCGCATCGGTCACCGCCAGCGCGGGGGCCGCGCCGGGGCGGCTGTAGAGCGCAGAGAGCACCGCGTCGATCAGCGCGCGGCTGATGCAGGGGCGGGCGACGTCGTGGATCAGCACCCGTTCGGGCGGCGCGGCGGCCAGAATCCCGAGCCCCGCGCGCACCGATCCGGCGCGATCGGCGGCCCCCTCGACCAGCGTCACGTCGAGCCCGCGCGCCGCCGCCTCGGCAAAGGCGCGGTCATCGGGGTGGATCACCATGACGAGACGGTCGAGATGGGCCAGGGCCTCCAGCGTCCAGCGCGCCACCGGCTTGCCCGCAACCTCGCGCCATTGCTTGGGAATTCCGCCACCGGCCCGGCTGCCCCGGCCCGCTGCGACGATCAGGGCGGCTGTGCTCATGCGGTTCTGTCCTCCGGTCGCCTCTCTACAGGGTGCTGCCCGCCTGCGCAACGTGGCGCGGCAGTTCGATTAAAAATTGGGCAAACTGTCGCGTATCGTTCATCCAAGGAGTCCAAAGCATTGAACCGTGCCGGTGGGCAGGTTACGTCCCAAGCATCTGCACAAGGAATAGGCGCTTGAACTTCCCCCTGGGCGACAGGCTCGTGACTCCACCCGTTCTGCTTGCTCCGCTTGCGGGGATCACCGATCTGCCGTTCCGCAGCCTGGTGTCCCGGTTCGGCGCGGGCCTCGTGGTATCCGAGATGATCGCCTCGGGCGAATTCCTGACCGACCGGCCCGGAACCCGCGAAAAGGCCGAACTGGGCGCGGGGATCGAGAACACCTCGGTCCAGCTTGCCGGTCGCGCGCCGGGGCCGATGGCCGAAGCGGCCCGCATGGTCGCCGACATGGGCGCCCGGGTCATCGACATCAACATGGGCTGCCCCGCCAAGAAGGTGACGGGCGGCTATTCCGGCTCGGCGCTGCTGCAGGATCTCGACCATGCGCTGACGCTGATCGAGGCGGTGACCGGCGCGGTCGACCTGCCGGTGACGCTGAAGACGCGGCTCGGCTGGGACGACACCCATGTCGCACCCGACCTTGCCCGGCGTGCCGAGGGGGCGGGGGTGCGGATGGTGGTGATCCACGGCCGCACGCGCTGTCAGTTCTACAAGGGCCGCGCCGACTGGGCGGCGATCCGTGCGGTGAAGGAGACGGTGAGCATCCCCGTCATCGCCAACGGCGACATCACCGATGCCGCCACCGCGCGCGCGGCGCTCGATGCTTCGGGCGCAGATGGCGTGATGGTGGGGCGCGGCGCGCAGGGCGCCCCCTGGGCGCTGGCGGAAATCGCGGCGGCGCTCTACGGCACGCCGCAACCGCAGATCCCCGAGGGGGCCGCGCTGACCGACATGGTCGCGCAGCATTACGAGGCGATGATCGCCTTCTACGGCGCCGAGCTGGGGCTGCGCTGCGCGCGCAAGCACCTGGGCTGGTACATGGACCGCGCCGGCACCGCCGCCGATCTGCGCCGCCGCGTGCTGACCGCGCGCACGCCGGCCGAGGTCCTGTCCCTGCTGGCCCCGGCCCTGGAGGCGCCGCTGGCGGAGGCCGCATGACCTTCGACCAGAACAGCAACTCGGAACTCCAGATGCAGCTCTGGTCCTCGCTTCCGGTCCCGGCGATCCTGCTCGATGCCGAAGAACGCATCGCCGACATGAACCCCGCCGCCGAAGGCTTCATGAACAATTCCGCCAAGTGGCTCGTCGGCCAGCCGATCTGGGACCGGCTGGCGGTCGATGCCCCGCTGGAAGAGGCGCTGGCCCGGGCGCGCAAGAACGGCACGCCGCTGTTCGTCAACGATGTCGACGTCGGAACGGGCGCGCGCGCGCCGCTGGTCTGCAACCTTCAGCTTGCGCCGGTGCAGGGTCATCCCGGCTGGTTCATCATGCTGATCTCGCCGCGCGAGCTGGCCGGGCGCATGACCCAGAGCCATTCGGTGAAATCCGCCGTCAAATCCGCCATCGGCATGGCCGAGATGCTGGCGCACGAGATCAAGAACCCGCTGGCCGGGATTGCCGGTGCGGCGCAACTGCTGTCGATGAGCCTGACCAAGGACGACCTGGAGCTTACCGACCTCATCGTCGCCGAAACCCGCCGCATCGTGAAGCTGCTGGAGCAGGTGGAACAGTTCGGCAACCTCTCCGCGCCCGAGAAGAAGGCCGTCAACATCCACGACGTGCTCGACCGCGCGCGCCGCTCCACCCAGCTCGGCGTCGGGGCGCACATGAAGTTCATCGAGGATTACGACCCGTCGCTGCCGGCGGTCTACGGCGACCCGGACCAGTTGCTCCAGGTGATCCTGAACCTGCTCAAGAACTCCTCCGAGGCCGCCGACCCCAAGACCGGCGGCACGATCCGGCTGCATTCCTTCTTCGAACACAGCTTCCGGATGCGACGCCAGGACGGCTCGACCCAGAAACTGCCGCTGCAGGTCGAGGTCATCGACGACGGCCCCGGCCTGCCCGAGGAGATCAAGGGCGACATCTTCGATCCCTTCGTGTCGGGCAAGGAAAACGGCACGGGGCTCGGCCTCGCGCTCGTTTCCAAGATCATCTCCGACCATGACGGCTGGATTTCGGTGGAATCCGTTCCCGGCCGCACGGTCTTCCGCATTTCGCTTCCGCGCGCCCCGCGCGAGACAGAGGAGAAAAGATAAATGGACGGCACGGTTCTGGTTGCAGACGACGACCGCACGATCCGCACGGTTCTGACCCAGGCGCTGACGCGCGCCGGGTGCAAGGTCCATGCCACCAGCTCGCTCACCACGCTGATGCGCTGGGTGGGCGAGGGCAAGGGCGACGTGGTGATCTCGGACGTGGTCATGCCCGACGGCAACGGGCTGGAAATGCTGCCGAAGATCCACCAGGACCGGCCCGATCTGCCGGTCATCGTGATCTCGGCCCAGAACACCATCATGACGGCGATCCAGGCGGCCGAGGCCGAGGCCTACGACTACCTGCCCAAGCCCTTCGATCTGCCCGACCTGATGAAGCGCACCGCCAAGGCGCTGGACAACCGCAACGGCTCGGCCCGGCGCGACGACGTGAGCACGATCGGCGCCGACGGACCGGACGAACTGCCGCTGGTCGGCAAGACCCCGGCGATGCAGGCGCTCTACCGGCTGGTGGCCAAGGTGATGAACACCGATCTTCCGGTGCTCATCTCCGGCGAAAGCGGGACGGGCAAGTCCCTGATCGCGCGGGCGATTCACGATTTCTCGGACCGTCGCACGCTGCCCTTCATCACCGTGACCGGCGGCGATCTTTCCGACCTCGAAGGCCCGGCGCGGGTGCTTGCGCGGGTCAAGGGCGGCACGCTGCTGATCGACGAGATCACCGACATTCCCGACGAGATCCAGGCGCGCATCGTGCGCATGATGGACATTCCCGGCGAACACGTGCCGCGCTTCATGGCGACCTCGCAGGGCGACCTCGCGCAGGCGATGGAGGACGGGCGCGTGCGCCAGGATCTATACTACCGCCTGTCCGGCGCCACCATCTCGGTGCCGAGCCTGCGCGAGCGGGTCGAGGACATCGCGCTGCTGACCGAGCACTTCCTGAACCGCGCCGAGCGCGAGGGCGCGCAGAAACGCTGGCTGTCGCGGGATGCCTCCGAGCTGTTCCGCGCCTACAGTTGGCCCGGCAACGTGCGCCAGCTCGAAAACGCCGTGCGCCGGCTCAGCCTGACCTCGCGCGCCGAGGAGATCAGCCGCTCCGAGGTCGAGGCCGTGCTGGGCAACCAGCCCGACACCGGCCCGATCCTGCGCGGCGGCGAGGCCGAAAAGCTGGGCACCTCGGTGTCGCGTCACCTGCGCCGCTACTTCGACCTGCACGGCAACATGTTGCCGCCGCCGGGGCTTTACACCCGCATTCTCAAGGAGGTCGAAGGCCCTCTCATCGAGATCGCGCTGGAAGCAACGGGCGGTAACCAGGCGAAATGCGCCGATCTTCTTGGAATCAACCGCAATACTTTGCGCAAGAAGATCACCGACCTAGATATTCGCGTGACACGGCGCCGCAAACTGATGTAAAAGGGTCACATAGATGTGGCCGCGCTGCTTCGGTAGTGAAGAAGCCACAGGATATGGCGGTCCGCTGCGTCGAGCAGCACATCTTTGCGAGGTATATCTGTGGCCACCCGGGCACGGAGCATGAGTTGGTTGCGCCTGACGCGACTGCGTCGGCAACGGCGCGTGCAGAACGCGGCAACGCTGGGACTGGTCCTGCTCGGACCGATCCTCGCGGTGGCGACATTCCTGGTCCTGGGGCCGCTGGACGGCGGGCGGGGTCAACAGCTCAGTCTGCGGCTGGTGCTGCTTGCGGACCTTGTCTACGTGCTGCTGATTGCGGCGCTGGTGCTCGGGCGGGTGGCGCGGATGATCGCGGACCGGCGGGCGCAATCCGCGGGATCGCGGCTGCACCTGCGCCTGACCGGCGTGTTTGCGCTGATGGCGCTGCTGCCCACGATCACCGTCGCGGTCTTTGCCGTGCTCACCATCAACATCGGGCTCGAGACCTGGTTCTCCCAGCGGGTGCAGAACGTGGTCGGGGCCTCGCTTGCCGCGGCCGAAGCCTACGAGGACGAGCAGCGCAAGGGCCTGACCGAGGACGTGGAGGCGCTGGGGCGCTTCATCGACGCGGCGCGGCGGGCGAATTTCGCGCTGGACGACGGTGACATCCGGCAGGTCCTGGCGCAGGGGCAGGGGCAGATCCAGCGCGGTCTGCGCGAAGCCTATGTCATCGACGGCGCCGGGGAGATCCGCGCCCGGGGCGAACGCTCCTACCTCTTCGACTACGAAAAGCCGCTGGTGAGCGATTTCGGCGCGGCGGATACCGACGGCGTTGCGATGATCCCGGATTGGGACAACCACGAATTGCGCGCGCTGCTGCCTCTCTCGGCCTTTGCCGACCGTTATCTCTATGTCAGCCGCACGGTCGACGGGCGCCTGCTGTCGCTGCTCGACGAGACCCAGGAAACAGCGCGCTTCTACCAGCAGCAGGAAAGCGAGCGCGGGCGGCGGCTGTTCGATTTCGCGCTGCTCTATCTCGGCTTCGCGGTGCTGCTGATCCTCGCGGCGATCTGGCTCGGCCTCTGGTTCGCCGAGCGGCTGTCGCGCCCGGTGGGGCGCCTCACGGGGGCGGCGCAGCGGGTCGGGGGCGGCGATCTCGACGTGCAGGTGATCGAGGACGAGGGCGACGACGAAATCTCGATGCTCGGCCGCTACTTCAACCAGATGACGCGGCAGCTCAAGGCGCAGCGCGAGACCCTGCTGGAAAACACCCGGCAGATCGAACGCCGCCAGCGGCTGTTCGATTCCGTGCTGTCTTCGGTCACCTCCGGGGTGGTCGGGCTGGACGATGCGGGCAAGGTGACCTTCGTCAACCGCTCGGCGGAGCGTCTGCTCGGCTGGCACGAGACCCGGGAATCGGTGCCGATCACCGTGGCGGTGCCGGAATTCGGCGCGATCTTCGACCGGCTGCGCGATGCCGGGCTGGAAACGGCGCAGGAAGAGGTCAAGGTCTCGCGCGAGGGGCGGCTGGAGCACCTGCTGGCGCGGATGTCGGTGCGGCGGCGCGGCGACGGCTCGCTCGAGGGCTACGTGGTGGCCTTCGACGACGTGACCGACCTGGTCAGCGCGCAGCGCATGGCCGCCTGGGGCGACGTGGCGCGGCGCATCGCGCACGAGATCAAGAACCCGCTCACCCCGATCCAGCTGTCGGCCGAGCGCATCCGGCGCAAGTTCGGCCGCCAGCTCGAGGGCGAGGACGCGGAAAAGCTCGACCAGATGACCGAGGTCATCATCCGTCAGACCGGCGATCTGCGCCGCATCGTCGACGAGTTCTCGAAGTTCGCCCGCATGCCCGAGCCCGAGCGCAAGCCCGAGGACGTGGTCGCGCTGCTGCGCGGGGCGGTGATCCTGCAGGAAACCGGCCAACCCGGCGTGACCTTCACCGCCGATCTGCCGGAGGCGCCGATGCCCGCCGAGCTGGACGCGACGATGATCGGACAGGCCTTGACGAACCTCATCAAGAACGCCGGAGAAGCGATTGAATCTCTTCAGGAAAAGGGTGCGCCCGAAGGGCATTCCCCGGAAATCCGCGTGCGCCTTTGCGAAGAGGACGGGCGCGCGCTCATCACCATTTCGGACAACGGCATCGGCCTGCCGGAAGACCGCGCGCGGTTGTTCGAACCCTATGTGACGACGCGGGACAAGGGCACCGGCCTGGGCCTGCCGATCGTCAAGAAGATCATCGAGGAACACGGCGGGAGCCTGGTTCTCGAAGACGCGGCGCTGTTCGGCGGCGCGTCCCACCCCGGCGCGATGGCGGTGATCCGCCTTCCGCTCGGGCATTCGCCGGCCCGGACGGCGACACAGCACCGCATGATAACAGAGTTAGAGGGGCAGCAGACATGAGCGACATCCTGATCGTCGATGACGAGCGCGACATCCGTGAACTGATCGGAGATATCCTCGAAGACGAAGGCTACACGACGCGGCTGGCGGGCAATTCCACCGATGCGATGACCGAGATCAACGCGGAGCCGCCGGGGCTGCTGATCCTGGATATCTGGCTGAAGGACAGCAAGATGGACGGCATCGACATCCTGAAGTCGGTCAAGCGCGACAACCCGGACATTCCGATCATCATCATCTCCGGGCACGGCAACATCGAGATCGCCGTGGCGGCGATCAAGCAGGGCGCCTACGACTTCATCGAAAAGCCCTTCAACATCGACCAGTTGCTGGTGGTGATCCGGCGCGCGATGGAAACCTCGCGCCTGCGCCGCGAGAACAACAAGCTGAAGCGCCGCGAGGTCGAGGTCAGCCAGATGGTCGGCGAGAGCGCCTCGTTCCGCACGCTGGTGGGGCAACTCGACAAGGTGACGAAATCCAACGGCCGGGTGATGCTGACCGGTCCCGCCGGGTCGGGCAAGGAGGTGGCCGCGCGCTACATCCACGCCCATTCCGGCCGCGCTTCGGCGCCGTTCATCACGGTGAACTGCGCGGGCGTCGAACCCGAGAACATGGAGGCCGTGCTGTTCGGCCGCGAAACCGCCGAGCGCGGGGTCGAGCCGGGTCTTCTGGAGCAGGCCCACGGCGGCGTGGTCTATTTCGACGAGGTGGCGGACATGCCGCTCGGCACCCAGTCCAAGATCCTGCGCGTGCTGGTCGACCAGTCCTTCGTGCGGGTCGGCGGCGGCGACAAGGTGCGGGTCGACCTTCGGGTGATCTCGTCCACGAACCGCGACCTCGACGAGGAGATCGCGGCGGGCCGCTTCCGCCAGGAGCTGTATCACCGGCTGAACGTGGTGCCGATCCCGGTGCCCTCGCTGGAGGATCGGCGCGAGGACATCCCGCTGCTGGCGACGCATTTCATCGAGGCCTGCAACAAGTCGCAGGGCCTGCCGATGCGCCGCCTGTCGGAGGATGCGGTCGCGCTGCTGCAGACGATGATCTGGCCGGGCAACGTGCGCCAGCTCAAGAACCTGGTGGAACGGGTGCTGATCCTCGGCGAGGGCACCGGCCCGATCGAGGCCCGGGAACTGCCGCAGGAGTCGCCCTCGGGCGGCGACGAGGAGGGGCGCGTCGTGCTCTCCGGCACCCTGGCGACCCTGCCGTTGCGCGAGGCGCGCGAGGCCTTCGAACGGGAATACCTGCTCACCCAGATCAACCGCTTCGGGGGCAATATCTCGCGGACCGCGTCCTTCGTCGGGATGGAACGCTCGGCGCTGCACCGCAAGCTGAAGTCGCTGGGCGTGGTGACCGGGTCGAAATCGGGCGGACGCGTCGCCTACGTGGAAGACGACGAGGACGAGGACGCCGTCCAGAAGGCCGGTTGAACCGATCCGGCGGAGCGGGCGCGGGGCGCGCCCGCGCGGGCTGTCTCGTCATCGGCCCTGCGGCCTCTTCCTCGGCGGCCGTGGCCGCGTGACGCACTGGCCGCCGCGCGGGAGGCGTGGCGGGGCAGGGTGCATTGACCGTCCCGGCCGGTTCTGTCATGCCGGAGCTACATCGAGGCCGTAGGCAGGGACGCATGAAGGTCATCATTTGCGGCGCGGGGCAGGTCGGCTGGCAGATCGCCCGGCATCTCTCGGGAGAGAGGAACGACGTTGTCGTGGTCGACAACAATCCCGACCTGGTGCGCCGCGCCACGGATTCGCTGGACGTTCAGGGCATTGCGGGCTTTGCCTCCTATCCCGACGTGCTGGAGAAGGCCGGCGCGCGCGATGCCGACATGATCATCGCCGCCACCTATTCCGACGAGGTCAACATGGTCACCTGCCAGGTGGCCCATTCGATCTTCAACATCCCGCGCAAGATCGCGCGGCTGCGGGCGCAGAGCTACCTGACGGCGATCTATTCGGATCTCTACCGGCGCGATCACATGCCGATCGACGTGGTGATCTCGCCCGAGAAGGAGGTGGCCGAGGCCGCCCTGCAGCGTCTCGCGGCCTCATCCGCCTTTGATTCCGAGCGGTTCCTCGGGGGCAAGGCGCAGTTGCTGGGCCTGACGATCGACGCCGACTGCCCCATCGTCAACACGCCCCTGCGCCAGCTTTCCGACCTGTTCTCGACCCTGCGCAGCGTCGTGGTGGGGATCCGGCGCGACGGCACGCTGTTCGCGCCGGAACCGGGGGACCAGCTGTTCGTCGGCGATGCCTGCTACATCATGGTCCATGCCGAGGACATTCCCCGCACCATGGAAATCTTCGGCAAGGCGCAGCGCAAGCAGGAGCGGGTCGTGGTCATCGGCGGCGGCAACGTCGGGCTGGCGGTTGCCAAGGCGCTGGAGAAGAGCACCGAGCGCATCCGCGCCAAGGTGATCGAGCGCGACCGCAAGCGGGCCGAGGTGGCGGCCGATGCGCTGGAACGGACCATCGTGCTGCATGGCGACGGGCTCGACACCGGGCTGCTGCGCGAAGCGGGGATCGAGCGGGCGGACGCGGTGCTCTGCGTCACCGACGACGACAAGACCAACATGCTCGCCGCGGTGCGCGCCAAGGCCGAGGGCTGCCCCATGGCCATCGCTCTGGTCAACGACCCGACCATGGTGCCGCTGATGGAGCCGCTGGGCGTCGACGCCTACATCAACCCGCGCGCCACCACGGTGAGTTCGATCCTGCGCCACATCCGACACGGGCGCGTGCGCTCGGTCTATTCCATCGGCGATGCCGAGGCCGAGGTGATCGAGGCCGAGGTGCTGTCGACCTCCTCGCTTTCGGGCAAGACCATCCGCGAGATCGACTTTCCCGAGGGCGTGCTGATGGGCGCGGTGATGAAGCAGGGCGAGGTCATCAAGATCAAGGGCACCACCAGGATCGAGGAGAACGACCGCATCGTCCTGTTTGCCATGGCCAAGGACGTGCCGGAGGTCGAACGGCTTCTGCAGGTCTCGATCGACTTCTTCTGAGCCGATGTCGACGCTCGCCAGGATGCCGCTCTTTCTGCTGCTGACGGGCATCGCCTGCCTGTCGATGATCGTGCCCGCCTCGGTGGCGCTGGCCAACGAGCGGTTCCACGACGCGCGCAGCTTTTTCTACGCCGCGATCGTGGGGCTCGTGCTGACCGCGCTGATCGCCATCGCGATGTCGAACCGCCGCCACAACACCTCGCCCTCGCGCCAGCTTCTGGCGCTGCTCGGGGCCTTCGTGCTGCTGCCTGCGGTGCTGGCGGTGCCGTTCCACGAGGCGGTGCGCACCACGACCTACCTCAACGCCTATGTCGAGATGGTGTCCTCCTTCACCACGACCGGGGCGACGCTGTTCCTGCCGGAGCGGCTGTCGGACGCGGAACACCTCTGGCGGGCGCAGGTCGGCTGGATGGGCGGGCTGCTGGTCTGGGTGGCGGCTTCGGCGATCATGGCGCCGCTGACCCTCGGCGGGTTCGAGGTGACGGCGCGGGGCGAGCCGGGGCAGAGCGTCAACGACGGCGCCGCGCGCGAGGACCGGGTGGATTCGGCGCAACGGCTGGTGCGCAGCGCGGTGGTGCTGGTGCCGATCTACGGCGGGCTGACGCTGGCGCTCTGGGTGATGCTGCTGGTGGCGGGCGACCCGCCGCTGGTGGCGCTGAGCCATGCCATGTCGACCATGGCGACCTCGGGCATCTCGCCGGTGGGCGGGGTGGCCAACGCGCCGTCGGGCATCGCGGGCGAGATGATCGTCTTCTGCTTCCTGTTCTTCGCGCTGTCGCGGCTGACCTTTTCCGGCGATACCGGCGCCGCCTACAAACCGGGCCTCAAGGACGACCCGGAATTCCGCATGGGCATCGCCATCGCGATCATGGTGCCCGTCGCGCTGTTCCTGCGGCACTGGATCGCCGCCTTCGACGTCGGCGGCGAACAGAACCTGGAACTGGCGCTTCGGGCGCTCTGGGGCGGGGTGTTCACGGCGCTGTCCTACCTGTCGACCACCGGCTTCGTCAGCGCCGACTGGGTCGAGGCGCAGGGCTGGTCGGGACTGTCGACCCCGGGGCTGATCCTGCTCGGCCTCGCCATCGTCGGCGGCGGGGTCGCCACCACGGCGGGCGGGGTCAAGCTGCTGCGGATCTACGCGCTCTACCTCGCGGGCAAGCGCGAGCTGGAAAAGCTCGTGCATCCGTCCTCGGTCGGGCGCTCGGGTGTCATGGCGCGGCGGATGCGGCGGCACGGGGCCTTCATCGCCTGGGTGTTCTTCATGCTCTTCGCCATGGCAATCGCGGCGTTTTCGCTGCTGCTGGGATTGCTGGGCCTGGATTTCGAGAATGCCATGGTGCTGACGATCTCGGGCCTCACCAACTGCGGCCCGCTGGTCTTTGCCGCCGCCGAGGTGCCGCTGGATCTGTCCGACCTCGAAGCGGGCGCCAAGCTGGTCTATTGCGCGGCGATGGTGCTGGGGCGGCTGGAACTGCTGGCGATCATCGTGCTTCTGACCCCGGACATCTGGCGCGACTAGGCCGCCGGGCGCAGTTGCCCATACGGCAGGCGCTCGGTGCCGCGACGCCTTGCATTTGCGCAGGGCCCCTTTTTTTGCACTGGAAGTTCCTTACCTCCCGTACCATACTCGTTCGGGACGAGGGCATGCCGAACAACGGCAAGGGCAAGAACAAAGGCAATATCAATGGCTTCCGACAGACAGAACCTTCAGGACGCATTCCTTAACCATGTCCGCAAGACCAAGGTTCCGGTGACGGTCTTTCTGATCAACGGCGTGAAATTGCAGGGTGTGATCACCTGGTTCGACAATTTCTGTGTGCTTCTGCGCCGCGACGGCCAATCGCAGCTTGTCTACAAGCACGCAATTTCGACGATCATGCCGTCGCAGCCGATCAATCTCTACGACGGCGACGGGGACGCTTGAAAGAGCATTCCGCGCATGTGACCCGCGCGTGGGTCATCCATCCCGACCTGCGGTCCGACCGGGATCGCCGCGACGCTGACAGCGCGCTGGCCGAGGCCGTGTCGCTGGCGCTTGCGCTTCCGGATATCGAGGTCGCGGGCAGCGGAGTCGTGCCGGTGCGCGATCCGCACCCCGGAACGCTCTTCGGGTCGGGCAAGATCGCCGAGCTGAAGGCGCTCATCCAGGAGGCCGAGGTCGAGCTGGTGCTCGTCGACGGTCCGGTGACGCCGGTGCAGCAGCGCAATCTCGAAAAGGAATGGAAGGTCAAGCTGCTCGACCGGACCGGGCTGATCCTCGAGATCTTCTCGGATCGCGCGGCCACCCGCGAGGGCGTGCTGCAGGTCGAGATGGCGGCGCTGTCCTACCAGCGCACGCGCCTGGTGCGGGCCTGGACCCACCTCGAACGTCAGCGCGGCGGGCTCGGCTTCGTGGGCGGCCCCGGCGAGACCCAGATCGAGGCCGACCGCCGCGCGATCGACGAACAGCTCGTGCGCCTGCGCCGGCAGCTCGACCGGGTGGTCAAGACCCGCGATCTGCACCGCAAGGCGCGCGCCAAGGTGCCCTATCCGATCGTCGCGCTGGTGGGCTACACCAACGCCGGAAAATCCACGCTGTTCAACCGCCTGACCGGGGCCGAGGTCATGGCCAAGGACATGCTCTTCGCCACGCTCGACCCGACGATGCGGGCGGTGACGCTGCCGACGGGGATCGACGTGATCCTCTCCGACACGGTGGGCTTCATCTCGGATCTGCCGACCGAACTGGTCGCCGCCTTCCGCGCCACGCTCGAAGAGGTGCTGGCCGCCGACATCGTCGTGCACGTGCGCGACATCTCGCATGCCGCGACCGAGGAACAGGCCGAGGACGTGCGCACCATCCTGTCCTCGCTCGGGATCACCGAGGAGACGCCGCAGGTCGAACTCTGGAACAAGATCGACCGGCTCGAACCCGAAATGCGCGAGGCGGCCACGGCGCGCGCCTCGCGGGACGAGGGGATCTTTGCGGTCTCCGCCGTCACCGGCGAGGGGCTGGACGTGTTCCTCGAGGCATTGACGGACCGGCTTCAGGGCGACACGGTCGAGGAAGAGCTGGTGCTCGCCTTCTACGAGGGTCGGGCGCGGGCGTGGCTCTATGACAAGGGCCTCGTCCAGGACGAAAGCCAGAGCGATGACGGCACGGTCATGCGGGTGCGCTGGACCGCCAAGGACCGCGCCCAGTTCGAGATGATCCGCGCCGCCACCTGAGCGGAGCGCGGGGCAAGGGCACCGGCAGGGGTCCGGTCGCCGGGGGTCGGAAGAGGAACATGGCAGAACGCGGGCGGTTGGTCTCCTGGTTCATCGACGGTCCGAGGCTGATGCCCTGGGCCGATGTCGGGATCATGCTGCTGGCGGTGCTGGTGCCGCCGCTGGTGGCGGTGCCGGTCTTCGGCCTTGCGGGAATGGCGGCCTTTGCGGCGGCGATGCCCGCGCATGTGGCCAGCCGCGAGGGCGGCGCGCCGGTAGCACTACTTGCGACCATGTCGACCGGGCTCGGCGGGATGCTGGCGCTCGGCGATCCGATGATGGCGCTGATGGTCGCGGCCTGCCTTTCGGCGATGACCGCCATCGCCGCCCATCACCGGTTGGCGCGGCCCGCGATGCGGGCGCTCCTGACCTGGACCATCTTCACCTCGCCGCTGATCCCCTCGGACAACATGCCGCTGCTGCTGGCGCTCTACCTCGCGGGCATGGTCTGGAGCGTCTGCGTCACCACGCTGTTGCGGCGCGCCCAGACGCCGGAGCCCCTGCAACGGCAGAGCCGGGTCTACAGCTTCACCTTCGGCGCGGTCTTCGGCACCGGCCTCACGCTGGCGGTCTGGCTGGGTCAGCACCTGTTCGGCAGCCACGGATTCTGGTTGCCGCTGACCTTCGTCATCCTGTCCATGCCGCCCTATGGCGCACTGTTCTCGCGCAGTCTCAAGCGGACTCTGGCCACGCTCTGCGGGGCGCTGGCCTCGGTCGCGCTGACATTCGTCGCGCTGCCGCAATGGGTGACGGCGGCGCTGGTGCTGACGGTCTTTCCGGTGGCCTTCCGGTTCATCCCGCGCAGCGCCTTTCTCGGTACGGCGCTGCTGACCTTCACCATCCTCGAAGCGCTCTCGATGGTTTCCGACATCTCGATCCTCGCAGCCGAGCGTGTGGAATCGGTGCTTCTGGCCAGCGCGCTGACGCTGCTCATGGGGGCGGTCGCGGCGGGGGTGCTGGCCGTGCTGAAACCGGCGGCGCTGCGCCAGATCATCGCGCCCGACGGCGGCTGAGCCGGGCCTCGGACCAGCCTCAGACCAGCAGCGGTTCCGGCGCGGCCACGATCTCGCGCGCGGCGGCATAGCGGGCGGACTGGCGCAGCGAGGGGGCCTCGGGGGTCGCGGCCCAGACGCCGAGCGCGAAGAGCCGCTGCAGGAACAGCCGCAGGGGCGGTTCGGTCACGCCGTCCCCGTAGCCGCGCGCGAGGGCGGCAGCGAAATCGCTCAGCGGCGTGGCGTCATCGGCCAGCGAGACCGCGTGGATCAGCAGCCAGACCAGGTCGCGATAGGGCTCGTCTTCCTTCGGGTTCTCGAAATCCAGCCCGCAGAGGCCGGCCGGAGTCAGCACCAGGTTGTCGAGATGCAGGTCGCGGTGGGTGATGGCGCGCTGCGCCGGCCTGCGGCGCACCTCGGCGGCCAGCGCCTCCATCGCGCGGACTTCGGCGCGAAAGGCGGCAATGTCGGGGATATGGCGTTCGCCCGCGTCGAACCATGCCTCAAGCCGGTTCAGCCAGGCGATCTGCCCGGCGGGGCGGAAGGGCTGGTCGCGGCGGCTGAGGTGGTGAAACTCCGCCAGCCAGCGCCCCGCCTCGTGCAGCCGGTCGAGGCGCGCGGCGGGGGCGAGGACCGGCCAGAGCTCGGACAGGGTGGGCCCGTCGGCATAGGACAGGCCGAGGCAGCGCGCCTCCGGATCGAAGAACAGCACCTCCTGCGCCCCCATCAGGCGCGCGGCCACGGCGCGGTGCCGGGCGGCCTGCGCGGCGGCCTTGTCGGCCAGTGCGGGGGCCCAGAGCTTGACGGTCAGGCGCGTGCCGGGCCGGTCGGCGCAGAACACCTGACTGGCCATCGGATCCTCGCGGTTCTTGAGACAGCCGAGCCCGAAGGGCGCGCCGGGGCGCTCGCGCGCCAGCACCTCGCGCGCGATGCGGCGGGCCCCGGCCTTGTCCAGCACGCCGGACGGCGCGCTCACGGACGGATCAGCCGGGTGATTCCGACGGAGGCGGCACGGGCGAGGTCCGCGTCGAGCGACATCGGGATGTATTCGCCGCGCCGCCAGAGCTGGCCGAGATCGTCGTAATGGCGCGACAGGAAATGCCCGGATTCGCCCGTCGAGCTGATGAAGACCGAGGAATCGGGGTCGGCGAAATCGTAGACGCCGCGATAGGTGGCGCCGTGCACGTTGGCAAAGGGTTCCGGGTCCTTGCCCGAAGTGCGCCCGCGTTCGAGGGTGAAATCCCCGCCCGAAGTGCTTTGACGGATGTTCACGAAATACCGAAGCACCGGCACGTCGCCCAGAACGCTGTGCTTGTGGGTGGCCTGGTGGGCGTCGCCCCAGCGCAGCGATTCGAGCGCCGCGCCGTGATGCTCGGAGATCCAGACCAGCGCGTCGTCCAGCGCGAGGCGGGCGATGTCGGTGCAGGTTTCCACCGCGACCGAGCGGATGACGTCGCACCAGGCGCCCGCGCCGTCGACATCGCGAAAGACGCGCTCGATGAACAGCGGCTCGACGTGGTCGTATTCGTCCGCAAGCGGTCCGAGATCGTCGCGGATCAGCCGGTCCTGCAGCGCGCGCAGCCAGGCCGCGTAGATCAGCGGCTCGGGGAGATGTTCGTTCATCTCGCCGCTCCAGTCGGCCAGCAGGTCCAGCGCGCGCTGGCGCTGACGTTCGGGCGTGCCCTCGGGCGCGGCCTCGCCGGTGTACCAAAGGTCGCGCCCGATCAGCGGCAGCAGCGTCCGCGCCGCGGGCGATACGGTGTCGAGCTGCGCCTCGATGAAGCTGTCGCGGGTGTGCACTTCGCGGCCCTGCATGAGCTGCGACCAGCGGTTGATGCGCTGGCTGTCGCCCCAGTCGAAGCTGACGTGCAGCGGGAAGGGGCGGTCGATGATCTTGTTGTTGGTATTGCCGACAAGGCCGCCCGGCGGGTCCGTCCAGACCGGGTTCGCGCTGTCGGGGTAGATGCCGATCCAGCGGTTCGCGGCGATCCAGCCGGGCGAGGGCATGCGCCCCTGCGACTGGCTGGCGGGATCGCGCTGCGGCATGGCGCCCGCGAGTTTCAGCGCGATGTGTTCGCGGTCGATCAGCGTCAGCATCTGCGCCGGGGCCATGTAGCCTTCGGAGGCGCTCAGCGCCGCGTCGACCGACCCCGCCTCCATCAGCCCGATCGCCGCGCTCATCGAGGTGTCCGCATCCGACAGCGCCGACCAGGCAAGCGAGACGACATGCCCCTGCGGCGTGATCGAGGCCAGGTCGAAGGCGCCCTTGGGCAGCACCGGGCCGTTGTCGGTCCAGCGCAGGGTCAGGGTGACGGGCGGTTCGCCCTTGATCTCGACGATGGATTTGCGCGTCAGGAAGCGCTTCCAGCCGTCGGGCGTGCGGTATTGCTCGGGACCCTGCGGGTTCAGTTCCTCGATATAGAGGTCCTGGTCGTCGAGATAGGCCGAGGTGATGCCCCAGGCCAGCTTTTCCGACCGGCCCAGCATGACGGCGGGCACGCCGGGGATGGTGCCGCCGATCACCCCGCCCGAGGCAAGCTGGAGCCGGGCGAGATACCAGGTCGAGGGCGCGGTGAAGCCGAGGTGCGGATCGTTGGCCAGCAGCGTCCCCGCACTGGCCGAGCGCGAGGGCGCCGCCGCCCAGGCGTTCGACGCCCCGGCAAGGCCGCGCTCCGGGAAGGGCGACAGGGTGTCGTTCCAGCGGCTTGCGGCGAACTGCGTGAACTTCTGGCCGGGGAACAGCGCGGCATAGGCGGGCAGGGCAGCAACGCCCTCGCCGGGAATGTCGGGCAGGATGTCCTTGAGCCGGTCTTCGTCCGGCAGCAGCAGCGAGGTGCGGGCGCGCAGGATCTCGTCGCGGAACTGGCCCGAGAGCTGCAGGGCCATGAGCTTGACGATGGCGATGGAATCGGCGGGCTGCCAGGGCGCGAGCGGCGCGTTGAAGAGGAAGAACTCCGGGGCGCCCCGGCCCAGGCTCTCGGCGTTGATCTCGTCGATGCGGGCATTCACCCCGGCGGCATAGGCGGTCAGCGCGGCGCGGGTGCGCGCGTCCTGCGCCGCGACCGAACGCACCGCCAGCCCGTAGAGATCGAGGCGGCGCATCAGCGTGTCGGTTTCCAGCGTGCGCCGACCGAACAGCTCGGACAGCCGTCCCTGCACCGTGCGCCGCATCAGCGTCATCTGCCACAGCCGGTCCTGGGCATGGGCGTAGCCGAGGCCGAAGAAGGCATCGGGATCGGTTCCGGCAAAGATATGCGGCACCCCGGCATTGTCGCGCACGATCTCGATCTCGCCCTCGGTGCCCTTGACGGCGAGGGTCTTGTCGTAGTCCGGCAGGGATCGCGAGGCGAGATAGTAGACCAGTCCGACCGCGATCAGGCTCATGAGGATCGCGGCCGAGGCAAGCCTGAGCAGCCATCGGAAGAGTGTCGCCATGGGGCTTTGCGCCTTTGTCCTTTGCCGGTGTCCTGCGGGATTACCGTGCCCTCGCCCCCTTGCCAAGGGGCGGGGCAGGGGCGACAAGGCTGGGAACGGTTGCGATAACGGGAGGTTGAACCATGGCAAAATGCGCATTTCTTGGTCTGGGCGTGATGGGCTATCCGATGGCGGGCCATATGGCGAAGGCCGGTCACGAGGTGACGGTCTACAACCGCAGCGCCGCAAAGGCCGACAAATGGGTCGCCGAACACGGCGGCAGCATGGCGCCCACCCCGCGCGAGGCGGCGGAAGGCGCGGATTTCGTCATGGCCTGCGTCGGCAATGACGACGACCTGCGCTCGGTCTGCCTCGGGGCGGACGGAGCCTTTGCCGGCATGGCGGAAAGCGCGATCTTCGTCGATCACACCACGGTCAGTTCGATGGTGACGGTGGAGCTTTACAAGGTCGCCAAGGAAAACGGCTTCGGCTTCGTCGATGCGCCGGTGTCGGGCGGGCAGGCGGGGGCCGAGAACGGCCAGCTCGTCGTCATGTGCGGCGGCGATCAGCCCGATTACGACGCGGCCGCCCCGGTGATCGACGCCTATGCCAAGCTCTGCAAGCGCATCGGCGACAGCGGCGCGGGTCAGAAATGCAAGATGGTCAACCAGATCTGCATCGCCGGACTCGTGCAGGGCCTGTCCGAAGGTCTGGCCTTTGCCGAGAAGGCCGGGATCGACGGGCGCGACGTGGTCGACGTGATCGGCGGCGGCGCGGCGGGGTCCTGGCAGATGGTCAACCGCTACAAGACCATGCTCGACGGCGAATTCGAGCACGGCTTTGCCGTCGACTGGATGCGCAAGGACCTGGCGATCTGTCTCGCGACGGGCGAGGAAATCGGCGCGGCGCTGCCGGTCACGGCGCTGGTCGACCAGTTCTACAAGGACGTGCAGTCGATGGGCGGCGGACGCTGGGACACCTCCAGCCTCATCAAGCGGCTCAAGGCCTTCGACCCGAGCTGAATTTCTGCCGCGGGGGCGCGTCGCGATAGACGCCGCTCCCGCGCCGGTGCATGATATCCGCGATCAAGAGGGGTGCCGATCATGCGCAAACGGCTTTCGGGCAGCGCGCTGTTGCTGGTCGGCGGGATCATCTCGATCCTGGCGGTGAGCTTTTTCGGCTGGTCGCTCTGGCGCATCCAGAACGACGCCAGCGATCTGCGCACCAGCGAACTGAAGCTCGAGGAACTGACGCAGGAACTGCTGCAGAGCATCGGCTACACCGGCCTCATCCACGATTTCAAGAACTGCGTCCTGCGCCCGAACGAGCTGTTCTATTGCGACCGGGCCGAAGAGGATGCCCGCACCGCGCTGGCGCTCATCAACGAGATCGGCACGCTGTCGCGCGAAAACGAACTCGAGATCGACCTTGTCTCGATGCAGGAGGCGGTCCGCGCCTACGGTCGGCAGGTCTCCATCGTGAAGCAGTCCCATGTCCGGGGCGTGCCGGTCGAGGAAATCGACGCGCAGGTGCGGGTCGACGATCTTCCGGCCGCGCGCGAACTCGCGGTGTCGATCCCCAAGGCCCGCGAAACGCTGTTCGGAAGCGTCGAAACGCTGGCCTGGACCTATTTCGCGCTTTCCGTCGTCGGCATCGCGCTGCTGCTGGTCCTGACGGTGCTCTTCATCCTGCTGTCGCGCTACGAAGGCCGCTTCATCCGGCAGAAGCAGGAACGGCTGGACGCGGTGTTCTCGGCCATTTCCGGCGGGGTGATCGGGCTGGACGGGCAGGGCGGCATCCGGCTCATCAACCCGACCGCGCGGCGTCTGCTCAATATCCCGGCACGGCGCCCGCCGATGCCCTGGCCGGCGCACCTGCGCTTTCGCGTGCCCGGCCAGATGGACGACACGGCGTCGGTCGACCTGCGTTTTCGCGCGCTCAACGACGACCACATGGCGGCGGAACTGTTCAACATCGAACAGGAGGGCTCCGCCGTCCCCGCGCAATACGTCCGCGTGTCGAGCGCCGCCCTGACCGAGGCCAGTTCCGGCCTCGCGGCGGTGATCTTCGTGGATGACGTCACCGTCGAAGAGCGCAACCGCCAGCAGATCGAGCGCAACAGCCGCCTGGACGCGCTGGGACAGCTCTCGGGCGGAATCGCGCACGATTTCAACAACGTGCTGGCGACGATCCTCTATTCGGTCAACCTCACCATGAAGGAGCCGCAGACCGAGAAGGCAAAGCGTCTGCTGCGCCGGGCTCTGTCGACCATCGAACGGGCGCGGCAACTGACCGAACGGCTGCTGGCCTTCGGCCGCCGCGCACCGGGCAAGGCGCATTCCCGCGCGATCAGCGCCGTCTTCCGCGATTTCGAGGCGCTGGCCCGCACCGCCATCGAGGCGGATGTGGAGGTGTGCTTTGTCGAGGAGGAGGGGCTGTACGTGCATTGCGACCAGGCCCAGCTTGAAAACGCCCTGCTGAACCTCGTGCTGAACGGCCGCGACGCGATCCGCGACGCGCAGAAGGGCGGTCGGATCACCGTCGCCGCCCGCCCGGTGCAGAAGGAGGTTCCCGCCGGTCCGTCGGATGCCGAGGGCGAGACGATCGTGCGGCGCTTCATCGAGATTTCGGTGACCGACGACGGCCCCGGCATGAACGAGGAAATCCGCGCGCGTTCCACCGATCCGTTCTTTTCGATGAAGCCGACGGGACGGGGGACCGGCCTCGGACTCGCCATGGTCTACGGCTTCGTGCAGCAATCGGAGGGCGAGTTCCGAATCTATTCCGCCCCGGATCACGGCACCACCGTGCGCATGACCCTGCCGCGCGGCACCGAGAGGGATCAGCGCGAAGGCACCATGTCGCAGGAGCCGCCCGCCCGCGCCGGCGGCGAGACGATCCTGCTGGTCGAGGACGAAGCCGACCTGCTGGAAATGATGAAGGAAGTGCTGGTGGATCTCGGCTACCGGGTGGAAACCGCCGGCACGGGGCAGGAGGCCTGGGCCCGGGTCGAACAGGGGCTGGAGTTCGACCTGCTGCTGAGCGACGTGGTGATGCCCGGCGGTCTGACCGGCTTCGATCTGGCGGAAAAGGTCCGGGCGCGGATGCCGGGCCGGCCGGTCATCCTGATGTCGGGCTATGCCGGGCTGTCCCATGCGCAGGCCGAGGCGGGGACGGTGACCGTTCTGCAGAAACCCTGCATGCCCGCGGAACTGGCCAGGGCCCTGCGCGACGCGCTCGACGGCGCCTAGGCGCCGGCAGGACGGCCCCCGGCGCGCTCAGTGCCGCAGCGGCGCCTCGATGTTGGTGGGGCCGGAGGCAAGCAGCGCGTCGATCTTTTCATGCAGCTCGGCCGGGGTGAACGGCTTGGCCAGCACGTCGTCCGCGCCGATGTTGCGCGCCACCCGCAGGATGTGTTCGTTGCCCGGATGGACCATGGCGCCCGAGATCGCCAGCACCGGAATCCGCGCCCGCTTGTCGTCCCGCTTCATGATTCGCAGGATGCGCAGCCGCCCGGCGACGAGCAGTCCGCCGTCGCTGGTCGACTGGCCGTCCTTCCAGATGAAGATGTCGGCGATCAGCAGGTCATAGTCCCGGTCGGCCAGCATCTGCAGCGCCAGAAAGCCGGAATCGATGATGTCGGCCTCGTGACCCATGTCCCTGAGGTCGAGTGAAAGGAGCTCCGCGAACTCCGCGTCGTCTTCGAGTATGAGGATTCTGGCCACAGGGCACCCTACAACCTTCGGTAGTTTCGCGTTAGGTGTATGCGGTTACGGCATTTGCCACAATGCAGGATCGTCTCGCAGCCCGCGATTGCCCGCAAAGTTGCGCCGCATTCACCGGGACGTCATATTCCATATTGTCTTATGCACATCCATACCCTTATGCTGCAAGGCACGTTCCGGCCTAGCGACCGGAACGCGAGAGTTTCGCTGTGACGGCGCGTTCCCCCGAGGGACCCGGCGCAGACCGATAGGGTCGAAAGGCCACACGAAGACCGCCACGACCGGACCCAGTTCGGCGGGCAGCAACAAGGCGCGGCGGGGCACTCCCGGATGCGTCGGAGAAGAACCGCGATGAAGCGCGCGAAAGTCATGAGGCACCCGGGCGAAGACAGATTGTCTTCCCGTGCCTGCGCGCCGCAACTCGCCCAGACAAGCCACGCCGCAACGACCCTCCGTCCTCCGGGACGCGGGGCGCATGCGCCGTGCAGACGGATAAAATGGCAAAGAAAATGCTCATCGACGCCACCCACGCGGAAGAGACCCGCGTCGTGGTGGTGGACGGAAACAAGGTCGAGGAATTCGATTTTGAATCCGAAAACAAGCGGCAGCTAGCCGGCAACATCTATCTCGCCAAGGTCACGCGCGTGGAGCCGTCGCTCCAGGCCGCCTTCGTGGATTACGGCGGCAACCGCCACGGTTTCCTCGCCTTTTCGGAAATCCACCCGGATTACTACCAGATCCCCGTCGCCGACCGTAAGGCGCTGATGGAGGAGGAGGCGGCCCTGGCCGCCGAAGCCGAGGAAGACGAGGAGCGCGAGAAGTCGCGCGCCAAATCCTCGCGGTCGCGCCGTTCGCGGTCGCGCTCGCGCTCGTCCAGCAAGGCGGAAAAGGCCGAGACCGGCGACAAGACGGTGACCGGCGAGATCTCCGGCATGGAGACGATCGACCTCGGCGACGAGGAAGCATCGTCCGAAGAAGGCCGCTCGCCCATGGAGCGGGTCGAGGAGACCCCCGTCGCGGAGCCGCTCGACGCGCCCGAAGAGGCCGCGTCCGATGCCCCGGCAGACACCGCCGCGGCGCCCGCCGCAGATTCGCAGGAGGCCCCCGCCGCCGAAGCCGAAGAGGCCGCGCCGGAAGAGGACACCTCCGACGAGGATGACGGCGAGGACGATGACGACTCGGAGGACAACACCGACGACAGCATCGAATCCGTCGCCGATGACGACACCGAGGAAGACATCCGCCCGGCGCGCAAGCCGCGGGCGCGGAAGTACAAGATCCAGGAAGTCGTCAAGGTCCGCCAGATCCTGCTGGTGCAGGTCGTCAAGGAAGAGCGCGGCAACAAGGGCGCGGCGCTGACCACCTACCTGTCGCTCGCCGGCCGCTACTGCGTGCTGATGCCGAACACCGCCCGTGGCGGCGGCATCTCGCGCAAGATCACCAATGCGGCGGACCGCTCCAAGCTCAAGGAAATCGCCTCCTCCATCGACGTGCCCAAGGGCGCGGGCCTGATCGTGCGTACCGCCGGTGCCAAGCGCACCAAGACCGAGATCAAGCGCGATTACGAATACCTCCAGCGCCTCTGGGAGCAGATCCGCGAGCTGACGCTCAAGTCCATCGCGCCCGCCAAGATCTACGAAGAGGGCGACCTCATCAAACGCTCGATCCGCGACCTCTACAACCGCGAGATCGACGAGGTTCACGTGGAAGGCGAACGCGGCTACCGCATCGCCAAGGACTTCATGAAGATGATCATGCCGTCCCACGCCAAGAACGTGAAGCACTACGCCGAGCAGATGCCGCTCTTTGCCCGCTACCAGGTCGAAAGCTACCTCAGCTCGATGTTCAACCCGACCGTGCAGCTCAAGTCCGGCGGCTATATCGTGATCGGCGTGACCGAAGCGCTCGTGGCCATCGACGTGAACTCGGGCCGGGCGACGAAAGAGGGCTCGATCGAGGAAACCGCGCTCAAGACCAACCTCGAGGCCGCGGAAGAGGTGGCACGCCAGCTCCGCCTGCGCGATCTCGCGGGTCTGATCGTGATCGACTTCATCGACATGGACGAGCGCAAGAACAACGCCGCCGTCGAGAAGAAGATCAAGGACAAGCTCAAGACCGACCGCGCCCGCATCCAGGTGGGCCGGATCTCGGGCTTCGGCCTGATGGAAATGTCGCGCCAGCGTCTGCGCCCCGGCATGATCGAGGCGACGACCCAGCCCTGCGCGGTCTGCCACGGCACCGGCCTGATCCGCTCGGACGACAACATGGCGCTGAACATCCTGCGCCAGATCGAGGAAGAGGGCACGCGCCGCCGCTCGCGCGAGGTGCTGGTGAAGGCCCCGGTGACCATCGCCAACTACCTGATGAACCAGAAGCGCGAACACGTGGCGCAGATCGAGGCACGCTACGGCATGTCGGTCCGCATCGAGGGCGACGTGCACCTGATCTCGCCGGATTTCTCCATGGAGAAATTCAAGACCGCCACCCGCTCGGTGCCCGAAGTGCTGGCGCCGGTGGTGTCGGTCGACACCACGCTGATGGACCAGGTCGACGAGGATGTGAGCGACGAGGAAGACGAAGAGGAAGAGGAGGCCGCGGCCGCCTCGACCTCCAACGGGTCGTCGTCGGGCTCGAACGGGTCCGGAGAGGGGACGGACGAGGACGGCAAGCCCAAGAAGCGCCGTCGTCGGCGTCGGCGCTCGCGCTCGAAGTCGCGGGACAACGATTCGGACAACGGGCAGACCGAGTCCGACGAGGATGACGACAGCTCCGATGCGGGCGAGGGCGATACCGCCGCGGTGACCGAAGAGGCCGAGGCCGCGCCGGAGGCCGATGCCGAAGCCGCGTCGGAATCCGCGCCCGAGGGCGAGGGTGACGAAAAGCCCAAGCCCCGCACGCGCACCCGCTCGCGGTCGCGCTCCCGTGCCAAGCCGAAGGAGGCCGATGCGCCGACCGAGGAACCGGCAGCGGAGGCCGCGTCCGAAGCGTCCGCCGATGTTCCGGCAGAGGCGCAGGCCGAGCCCGCTCCGGTTGCCGAGTCCATCGCCGACATGATGCCCGCTCCGGCCGAGGCTGCTCCGGCAGCCGAGGCGCCCGCGGCAGAGGCGGCACCGGAACCGGCACCCGAGCCCGCACCCGTGGCAGAGGCCGCGCCTCAGCCCGAGCCGGTCGCGGAAACCGCCCCCGAGCCCGTCGCCGAGGACCCCGCATTGGCACCGGAGGAGGTCGCGGAAACGCCGACCCCCGAGGAAACCCCCGCCGCCGTGGCCGAGGTTCAGCCGGAAGCAACCGCCGAACCCGAGCCCGTCGCCGAAACGGTGGCCGCAGAGGCGCCGGAGGCTCCCGAAGAGGATCCGAAGCCCAAGCGGCGCGGCTGGTGGTCCGTCGGCCGCTAAGGTCCGGAAACGAAAGCAAGGAACGCCCCGGCACCGCGCCGGGGCGTTTTCGTTTCGACGGTCTGCGGGCTCCCACGGGGATGTGACGCCGCGCCGCGTGACGCGGGCGCGGCGATGTCCTATCAGGGGGCATGTTCGGAATCGACATCTTCGACGCGAGCCTTCTGCCCGCCATGCTGGTCGCCCTCGCGGCGGGGATCATCTCGTTCCTCAGCCCCTGCGTCCTGCCCATCGTGCCGCCCTATCTCGCCTACATGTCCGGCGTCAGCCTCGCCGAGATGGAGGCGGGCGGCCGCGCCCGGTGGCGTGCGGGGATCGCGGCGCTGTTCTTTGTCCTGGGGCTGAGCACGGTCTTCGTCCTACTCGGGTTCACCGCCTCCTGGATCGGAACCTTCTTCCTGCAGAATCAGTTACTTCTGTCGCGTATCTCGGGTGTGGTCGTCATCATCTTCGGCCTGCATTTCCTGCATGTCTTCCGCATTCCCTTTCTCGACCGCGAAGCGCGGATCGACACCGGCGAGGCGGGCGGATCGGCCTTCGGCGCCTATATCCTGGGGCTGGCTTTCGCCTTCGGCTGGACGCCCTGCATCGGCCCGCAACTGGGCGCGATCCTGTCGATGGCGGCGAGCGAAGCCTCGGTCGCGCGGGGCACCGCGCTGCTGGCCACCTATGCCGCCGGGCTCGGCCTGCCGTTCCTTCTGGCCGCGCTGTTCCTCAGCCGTGCCATCGGCCTGATGAACCGGCTCAAGCGGCACATGGCGCTGATCGAAAAGGTGATGGGGCTGTTGCTGCTGGTGGTCGGTGTCGCGCTGCTGACCGGGGCGCTGTCGGCCTTCTCGTTCTGGCTGCTGGAAACCTTTCCGCGCCTGGGAGAACTCGGCTGACCGCCGATCAGAGCGCCGCCGCCGAGCCCGGCCGCCAGAGCGCGCCGTCGGCGCCCGGTTCGGGCTTCAGATCCAGTTCGAATTCATACCGTTCCGGGTGATAGAGCGCCCGGATACGCTCCAGCGCGGAGCCGTCCTCGTCACGCACCACCCTCGTGATGCACAGCAGCGGAGCGCCCATCTGCACCCCCAGCAGGGGTGAGACCGTCTCGTCCGCCGCGGTGGCCGTGACCCGTTGATGCGCCCCGGCGATGCGCCCTCCGGCCTCCGTGATCAGTTGCAGCAGCGGTGTGCGGGCGATGTCCTCGGCGGTGAAGCGGCGCCCGATATCCTCGCGCACATGGGTGACGGCGTAGGAAAACGGCACCTCCTTGACCGAGCGCAGCCGGACCACGCGCTGGGTGATCGTACCGGGGGGCACACCCATTTCGGCCGCGATCTCGGGCGGGGTGGGTTCATACGCGAAATCAAGCACTTCGACGCTTGTCCTCAACCCCATGGCAAGAAGGTTGTCGATCAGCCCGCGAATGTCCGCGCGCGGCGCCGCCGGCGCGGCGGGTGGCGTGGCGAAGGTGCCGCGCCCGCGCTCGCGTCGGATCAGCCCCTCGCGTTCGAGCTGTTCAAGGGTGCGTCTCAGGGTGACTCGCGACACCGAAAATTGCCGCGACAATTCCGGTTCGCTGGGCATCGGCGCGTCGGGCGGATACCTGCGTTCGAGGATGCGTTCGCGCAGAACCAGATAGATCCGATGATAGAGCGGCGTCGGATTCTGCATGAGTATCAGCCCCTTGTCGTTCGTTCTGCATCCCGGTCGGATTGGTGCGCGGGCTTTGGCGAAACGGGCTGGAACTACACTTGTCTTAAAGTATAGTCAACCAGACAGTTGTATGCGGGAGGCGATGAAATGGCGTCTGCGGGGATGTGCCGACGCGGTCGGACGACGGGGCCGCGGCGGTGATGGACGGCGCCTCAGGCGGAGCGGACGGCGGGCTCGCCCGGGCGCCGTTCGCGCCGCGCGGCATGGCGTTGATCGGGGCATCGCGCGATGAGTCCAGGGCCACGGCGCGGCCCCTGCGCTACCTGCGCCGCCACGGCTTCGGCGGCGGGATCTACCCGATCCACCCCACGGCGTCCGAGGTCGGCGGGGTGGCGGCCTATCCCTCCGTCTCGGCGGTGCCGGGGCCGGTGGATCACGCCCTGGTGCTGCTCGGCGCGGAGCGGGTCGTCGAGGCGGGGCGGGACTGCGCCGCCGCGGGCGTGCGCTGCGTCACCGTTCTGAGCGACGGCTTCGCCGAAGCCGGACGCGACGGCATCGCCCGCCAGCAGGCGCTTCTCGACGTGGCGCGCGCCGGGGGTGTGCGGGTGCTGGGGCCGAACTCCATCGGCGTGGTCGGCGCCGGCGGTTTTGCCTGCAGCGCCAATGCGGCGCTGGACATGCCCGAGCTGCCGACGGGCGGTTACGGCGTGATCTCGCAGAGCGCCAGCATGATCGGGGCGCTGCTGTCGCAGGGCGCGGCGCGGGGGATCGGGTTTTCCGGCCTGGTGTCCGTCGGCAATGAAAGCGACCTTTCCGTCGGCGAGATCGGCACGCTGATGCTGGAGGACCCGGCCTGCAGGGCGATCCTTCTGTTCGTCGAAGCCTTCCGCGATCGCGCCGCGCTGGCCCGCTTTGCCCGCGCCGCCGAGGCGGCGGGCAAGCCGGTGCTGGCCTACAAGCTCGGCCGTTCGGAGGCCGGGCAGGCGCTTGCCGCGACCCACACCGGGGCGCTCTCGGGGGACGATGCCTCTGCGGATGCCCTGCTGACCCGTCTCGGCAACGCCCGTGTTTGCATGTTCGAGGCGCTCTACGAGGCGCCCCCGCTGTTCTTCGGTTCCGGCGCGGCCATGGGGCGGCGGGTGGCGGTGGTCAGCACGACCGGCGGCGGCGGCGCGATGGTGGTGGATGCGCTGGCGACCAGCGGGCTCGACATCGCGCCGGTGCCGCCGGAGGTCCGCGCGCGGCTGGCGCGGGACGGGGTGTCCTGCGCCGAGGGCGGGCTGATCGACCTGACCCTCGCGGGGCCCCGGCCGGAACTGGTACGGGACGTGCTCGGCCTGCTGATGCAAAGCGGAGCGGTGGACGCGATCGACATGGTCATCGGCTCTTCGGCGCAATTCCATCCGGAGCTTGCGGTCGGCCCCCTGCGCGCCCGGCTGCTGCGCCGCCCACCCGCGCCCGAGGCCGCCGCGCCAGAGGGTCTGGTGGAGCGCGTGGCCGGCATGGTTCCGCCCCGATCCGGCGGCGGGGCCCTTCGTGATGCTGGGCGCGGGCGGAGTGCTGGCGGAAATACTCGGGGATACGGCGGTACGGGTCGCGCCGGTCGACCTTGCCGGCGCGCGCGGGATGATCGCCGAGGTTCGCATCTCCCGGGCGCTGACCGGCTATCGCGGGCGCGCGGCGGGCGATCTCGACGCCGTGGCCCGCGCAGTGGTGGCACTGTCGCAGCTTGCCCATTGTCCCGCCGTGGCCGAGGCGGAAATCAACCCCTTGCTGATCGGGGCCGAGGGCGAGGGGAGGCTGGCGCTCGACGCGCTGGTGATCCCCTCGGCGCAGCCATGAGTGCGCGACACCCGGCCCTCCCGTCCACCTCCGGGCCGCGCGCCCGGACCGAGGAGCGATACCCATGACCAACTATGCACCGGACGGCCTGTTCGGGCTTCTCACGCCGCAGGCCAACACCACGGTCGAGGCGGAAGTCCGGGTGCTCTGCCCGCCGGGAATGCTGCCGCTCGTGGCCCGGCTGATCAGTGAGCGGGCGACGATGGACGAACGGCTCGACGAGTATGTCGCGACGCTCGAGACGACCATCGCACGGTTTTCCAACGCGCCGCTCGGTGCGGTGGCGCTGGCCTGCACGGGCATGTCCTACCTTGTCGATCCGGCCGAGGACCGGCGACGGTTGGACCGGATCGCGGCGCAACGGGGGTACCCGGTGCTGACGGCGGCGGCGGCGGTCGGCGCCGCGCTGACGGCTCTGGGCGCGCGGCGGGTCGGGATCGTGTCGCCCTACGGCGATCCGCTGCACGGCAAGGCGCTGCGCTACTGGGAGGCGACGGGCCTCGACATCGTTCGCACGGAACGGCTTGCCGGGGCGGAGCGGGCCTTTCACCCGATCTACGGCCTCGGCGGGGATTCCGCACAGGCCGCGCTGGCGGCGATCGGCACCGACGGGCTGGAAGCGGTGGTCATTCTCGGCACCGGGCTGCCGGGGCTCGCGGCGCTGAAGGGCGCGCGCGCCGGCGCGGTGCCGGTGCTGACGCCGAACCTCGCGCTGATGTGGCTCACCGACTGTACCCTGCGGGGGCGGTCCGCCGATGAAGCGAGCCTTCGGGCATGGCTCGACGGTACGGCCTGGGCGGATCGCTACAACCCGGCGGGTGCGGCCGATGCGCGGGGCTGAGCGGCGTCCCTTCAGCGCGGCTTGCCGTTCGGCAGCACCACCGCCGCGCAGGGGGAGGGCGCGGCGATGACCGCGCTGCATCAGCTCTCGCTCCATGCGCTGTCACAGCTCATCGCTCGGCGCGAGATCCGCGCGCTCGACCTCACCGACGCGCTGATCGCGCGCGCCGACGTGGCACCGGAGGTCTTTGTCCTGCCCACCTTAGAGCGCGCGCGGGTGGTGGCGCTCGACCCGCTGACGGCGGCGCGGGACCGCGTCACCCTCATGCCGACGCTCGCGACGGATCGCGCGCTGAGCGACGGTCCTCACGCCGCGCTTCAGGCCACCGTGCGCCGGGTGACGCGCATCGACGATTGTCCCGGCTTCATCGCGCAGGGCGTGCTCGCCACCATCGTCAACATCGGCTGCGAGATCGCCCAGACGGGCATCGTCGCGCCGGGGGATATCGACGACGGCGTGCGCCTCGGGCTCGGTTACCCGGAGGGACCGCTGGCGCTCGCGAACTGGACCCGATCGCCGAGGTCCGCGGTTACCCCTGCATGGTGGTCAGCGACAACGGCACGGAGCTCATCTCGAACGCCATCCTGCAGTGGCAGGATGAGCGCCGCGTCGAGTGCCACTACATCGCACCCGTCAAGCCGATGGAAAACCGTTTCGTGGAGAGCTTCAACGGCCGGCTCCGCGACGAATGCCCCAACGAGCACCTCTTCGCCGGGCTGCGCCATGCCCGCCATTTGACTGCGGCATGGCGCGACGACTACAACCACCACCGCCCGCACACGAGCCTCGACGGACTCACGCCGCGGGAATACTTCAACCTGTCAGAGAAGGACCAAACCCGGAACAGACTTGACTTCTGAACGAGGATAATCAGGGGAGCAGGTCATCCTCCCTCACCAAGCAGAGGCAGGAGAGGTGCGAGGGGAGAGCAATGCTCGCAATTCCCGCATCCCGAAACGACCGGACACGAACATACAGGCCGGTGAAAGCCCGCAACACGACAGCGATGAAAGGTAAGTGCAGGCTTCTGTTGCCAGGTGCCTGCGAACCCCGCCTTACGCTGCAAAGCGCAAGGACTTGATTTTCGATCACTCGAACCGCTTACGCGGCCAGAGCCATCGGAGCACGATTGTTGTTGGCAATTGTACTTTGCGAACCGATAACGGTGGTATCTCACCGGGACAAAGCAAAACCCCTTTAGACGTTCGTCGATCCTGTTTCGGCCCCATGTTCCGCCAACAACGGAAGATCTGGTGGAGCCGCCGGGTACCGCCCCCGGGTCCGATCCGCTTATTACGAGCGCGTTTATGTCCATAGTCCCGTTGCCGGGACAGTCCAGATATAGGCCCCGCAGCCCGCCGTTTCAATGCTTTTCACGTGCGGACAGGCACGACCCCGCATCTTCTTCTGGCCGGAAATATCCCGGGGGAGTCGCCGCAGGCGACGGGGGCAGCGCCCCCGCCTCCTTTCCGCCGGGGACAGTCGGTCAGTCTCCGTAGGCGACCGACGGCAGCCAGGTCGTCAGCGCCGGAATCTCGAACACGATGAACAGGCCGAGAAGCTGAAGCAGCACGAAGGGAATGATGCCCTTGTAGATATGGCCCAGCGAAATTCCCGGCGGGCAGACGCCCTTGAGATAGAACAGCGCAAAGCCCACCGGTGGCGTCAGGAACGAGGTCTGCAGCGTCACCGCGACCAGGATGGCGAACCAGACCACCTCGGGGTCGCGCACCTGTCCGTAGCCCGGCACCGCCAGTTCCAGCCCCTGGATGATCGGCAGCATCAGCGGCATGATGATGATGGTGATCTCGATCCAGTCCAGCAGGAAGCCGAGGCAGAAGACGATGAACAGGATGAAGGCGACCGTGAGGTAGGGGCTGTCGAAGGCCGAGAGCACCAGTTCCTGCACGATCTCGTCCCCGCCGTAGCGGCGCAGCACGTAGGCAAAGAAGTTCGCGGCGAGGAAGATCCCGACGATGTAGCCCGAGGTGTTCAGAGTCGAGCGCGCCACCTCGCGGAACACCCGCCAGTTCAGCTTGCGGGCCATCAGCGCCAGCAGCGTGGCGCCGAGCGCGCCGAGGCCGGAGGCTTCGGTCGGCGTGGCGAAGCCGAAGAAGATCGAGCCGAGCACCAGCAGGATCAGGAACATCGGCGGCACCACGGCGATCGCCACGTCGGCGACTTCGTGCATGCCGATCCGCCCGGCGGATTTCGGCGCCGGCATGGAGGAGGGCGACACGAAGCCGTAGATCACGATGAAGACGATGTAGAGCGCGCCGAGGATCAGCCCCGGGAACAGCGCGCCCATGAACAGATCGCCGAGCGAGATCGCAAGCTGGTCGGACATGATCACCAGCATGATCGACGGCGGGATCAGGATGCCCAGCGTACCGGCGCTGGCGATGGTCCCGGTGGCGATGGGCTTGGAATAGTTCTGCGCCATCATCGCGGGCAGGGCCATCACCCCCAGCAGCGTGACCGAAGCGCCGATCACACCGGTCGAGGCGGCCAGGATGATGCCGATCAGCAGCACGGTCAGCGACAGTCCGCCCCGCAGGCTGCCGAACAGCCGCTGCATGGCGATCATCATCCGCTGCGCGACCCCCGACTGGTCGAGCATCAGCCCCATGTAGATGAACATCGGCAGCGCGACGAGCACCGGGTTCTTGATGGTGTTGCCGAACAGGCGTCCCGATATGGCCTGAAGCTTCTGGTAGTCGATGCCGGTGCGGTCGAAGTCGATGATGCCCTTGAAGGCGGCGCGGTGCGGGTCGAGGCCGTATTCCGCGATCAGCACGAAGATCAGCGACACGCCGACCAGCGAAAAGGCCACCGGGATGCCACGGAACAGCATGAAGATGAAGGTTGCGAACATCGCCGCGACGGCGATCTCGTTCACGGTCAGGAAATCGGGCATGTCAGGCGTCCTTCCGCGCGAAGAGGCGCGCGAGCACGATCATCGCCACGGTGAGCACCAGTGCCACCACGACCATCGGCGAGATTTCGGTTTCGCCCAGTTCCAGCGGCTGGAAGACGGCGGAGCGGGTGATCTCGCGCGTGGTCGTGCCCTCGGCCGCGCCGAGGACGAGAACGCCGAGCGTCAGGTAATAGGCGGCGAGGTCGATGACGAAGGCGACGGTCGGAAAGGCCCAGAGCAGGATCTTCCACAGGCGCGTTTCGCCCAACTGCCGCATCAGGCGCAGGTAGGCCGACCAGAGCGCGAAGGCGATCACGATGAAGCTGAGGTTCATGAAGGTCTTGAGCAGCCAGAGATTGTGCAGCCCGTTGGGGCTGTCGGAGCCCTCGTCGGCCTTGATCGAGCTGATCGCGTAGTCCAGCGTCACGTCCCAGCACAGGATGATGAACGGAAGGAACAGCCAGGCGATGCCGATGATGTCGACGATGATCCGCTTCCGGCGTTCGAAATTGTCATAGAAGATGTCGACTCGGACATGGCTGTTGGTGGTCACCGCGTAGGCAATGCCGATCAGCACCGCCATGCCGTACATCCACCACTGCGCATCGTCGAGCCAGGCCTGGTTGTGACCCGCCGCGCGCAGCACGACCTGCGCGCTGATCGCGAGCATCAGGATCGGAAACAGCCAGGCCGCGACATTGGAGATCGCGACGATGATGCGGTCGCCCCGGTTGTGATCGGCGCGGCCCACCTCTCCGGGATCGGAAATGGCGGCCACCACTTCTTGGGTATTGCTCATGGGTTCCTGCCTTCTGGAAACGCGCGGGCGGCGCGGGGCCTGCCTTCGGCGCGAAAAGCACCCGGGGCGGTCAGACCGCCCCGGAATTGTCGTTCAAGCTTCGGCCTGGATCAGTTCCAGGGACGCGGCAGGTAGATGTTGTTGAACCAGGTCTTGTAGCCCTCGCGGAACTCCGACAGGTCCGCCCAGGTCTTGGCGAACATCGGATCCTCGGCCTTCAGCTCCTCGACCACTTCCAGCCAGGCGGCTTCGAACGCCTTCAGCTCTTCCGGGGTCCAGTTCTTGATGGTCACGCCGTGCTTTTCGACGTTCTCGACCATGGCCGGGAAGTTCTTGGCCTCGCCCTCTGCGAAGTTGTCGGCGATGTTGGCCATGCAGGCGACCTTGATCTGGTTCTGCGCCTTCTCGTCGAGCCCTTCCCAGACATCCTTGTTGATCAGCAGTTCGAACATGGTCGCGGGCTGGTGCCAGCCGGGGAAGTAGTTGTACTTGGCGATGTTGTAGAAGCCGAGGTTCGCATCCACCAGCGGCATGGAGAATTCGGTCGCGTCGATCGCGCCGCGCTCGAGCGCCGGGAAGATGTCGCCCGCGCCGAGCAGGGAGGTCGAGACGCCGAGCTTCTGCATCACTTCGGCGCCGAGGCCGAAGAAGCGCATGTTCAGGCCCTTGAGGTCGTCGAGGGAGGTGATCTCCTTCTTGAACCAGCCCGAGGTTTCCGGCGCATAGGTGCCGCAGAGTTCCACGTGCACGTTGTAGCCGTTGGTGTCGTACATCTCCTGGAACAGCGTCATGCCGTCGTCGTAGAGCATCCAGGCCAGCATCTCGCCGGGCTCGGGGCCGAAGGGAACGGCGGCGAAAAGACCGGCGGCGGCCATCTTGCCCTGCCAGTAGCCGGAGGTGGAATAGGCGGAATCGACCGAGCCGTTCGACACGGCATCGAGCGCTTCGAGCGAGGGGACGAGTTCACCGGGATCGAAATGTTCGAATTCGATGGTGTCGGAAATGCTGTTGAGCTTTTCCACGAAGTTGACGGCGGCGGTGCCGAGAATCGGCAGGTTCTTTCCGTAGGCCGATGTCATCTCGATGACGTCCTGGGCCTGCGCGGAACCGGAAATGGCAAAACCGGCCGCGACAGCGACCGCGAAAATATTTCTGGACATGGACTTCCTCCCTTATGACCGACACCCTCTCCCCGGGGTGTTTGGTAAGACAGCCTTACCAATCACAACGCTAACGGCTACGTGATGGCCTGTGAATACCCATTAATGCGGATATCCCGGCGGAAACGGCCGCGCCTTCCCGGTGCTTGCGGTCGGGCGCGGGTTTGGCTTTAGTCGGCAGCGTCGGGGCGCGGAATCCGCCGTGCCCTCCGGGAAAAAGGGGAGCGGCGGGGGATGATGCTCGATCCGGGACATGTCCTGGCCATGGCGCGCTACAATGCGTGGCAGAACCGGATGATGAAACAGGCCTTCGAGGCCCTGGGCGATGCGGCGCTGCGGGCCGGGCGCGGCGCGCATTTCGGCTCGATCTTCGCGACCGCGAACCACGTGCTCTGGGGCGACCGCACCTGGATGCACCGGATCGCGGGCTGGGAGGCGCCGGGGACGGGGATACCGCAATCGGTCGAGCTGACCCCGACACCGGCGGTCTGGAGCGCGGAACGCTACCGGGCCGACGCGCGCCTGCTGCTCTGGGCCGAAACCCTGCACGGGGTCGATCTGCAGGGGCCGCTGCGGTGGTTCTCCGGCGCGCTCGGGCGCGATGTCGAGAAACCTCTGGCGCTCTGCGTGGCACATATGTTCAATCATCAGACCCATCACCGCGGGCAGATCCATGCCATGGTGACGGGGGCGGGGGGCACGGGCTGGGTCAGCGACCTCGCCTTCATGCCGGACGCCGGGCCCTGGCTCTGAGCCGGTCGGGGCGCTGCCCCGTTCGCGCCCGTGCGCGGACCCCCCGGGATATTTCTGGCCGGAAGATGCCGTGAGGGCAGACGCCGGCGGCAACGGAGGAACGACATGTTCAAGGCGCTTGTGGTCGACAAGGATGCGGAGAGCGGCAAGACATCCGCCGCGGTGCGGGAGCTGGATATCGGGGATCTGCCCGAAGGCGAAGTCACGGTCGCGGTCGAGTATTCCACGCTGAACTACAAGGACGGGCTGTGCATCGGGCCGGGCGGCGGTCTGGTGCGGCACTATCCGCACGTGCCGGGCATCGATCTTGCCGGGACGGTCGAGGCATCGGACGACCCGCGCTATGCGCCGGGCGACAAGGTGGTGCTGACCGGCTGGCGCGTGGGCGAGGCGCATTGGGGCGGTCATGCGCAGAAGGCGCGGGTGCGGGCCGACTGGCTCGTTCCGCTGCCCGAGGGGCTGGACACGCGCGCGGCGATGGCCGTGGGCACGGCCGGATTCACCGCGATGCTGGCGGTCATGGCGCTCGAGGATCACGGGCTGGTGCCCGGGGAGGCGCCGGTGCTGGTGACGGGGGCCGCGGGCGGGGTCGGCTCGGTCGCGACGGCGATCCTGTCGGCCCTCGGCCATGAGGTGGCGGCGGTCACCGGGCGGCCCGAGCAGGAGGCCTACCTCAAGGGCCTCGGCGCGGCGCGGGTGGTGCCGCGCGCCGAACTCGCCGAAACCGTGAAACGCCCGCTCGAGAGCGAGACCTGGTCCGGCTGCGTCGACGCCGTCGGGGGCGCGATGCTGGCGCGGGTGCTGGGCCAGATGTGCTACGGCGCCTCGGTCGCGGCGGTCGGTCTGGCCGGAGGCGCGGCGCTGCCGGCGACGGTCGTGCCGTTCCTGCTGCGGGGGGTGAACCTCCTGGGGATCGACAGCGTCATGCAACCCTACGACAACCGGGTTCGCGCCTGGACGCGCGTGGCGCGGGATCTGCCGATGGACCGGCTGGAGGCCATGGTGGTGCCGGCGACGCTGTCGGATCTGCCCGGCCTGGGGGCGGAAATCCTCCGGGGGCAGGTCAAGGGGCGTGTCGTGATCGACGTGAACGCCTGAGACAGGCGCGGCCCGAAAGCGACACAAATCCGGTCGATTTCGCCATTTTCTCCAGTGAATGAAGGCATTTCGGAAACTCCCGAAATGTCGCAAACAAACGTTTATTCGCCGTACCTGTTTGTAGTCGGCCCCCCGTTCGCGGTACTGTGATCGGGTCGGGTGCCCGTGGTGGCACTCCCGGCCCGGCAAGGGGCGGCGGTTCCGTCGGACCTGTCGCTCCTTCGTCCGATCCGACGATCACCGGGTGCCGCCCGGCGCGACCCCGCGGGCCGCCGGCCGGGGGCGGGCACCCATGGCGGCATCAAGGGCGGAGGGCGCGCAGGGGCGCGCGGGCCGTCGGAACGCTGCCGGACAATGACGCAACGACCAGAGGGACAGGAACATCACCAGATGAGCGATACAACCACAGACCAGGGGATTCCGGCACCGGAAGGTGCCTCGGATCTCATCGACACCGATTACACGATCGGTCAGGACAATATCGAAACCAGGATCGGCCCGTTCGGGATGGACATCCACAACCCGGTGTTCCTGATCTCGGGCCTGTCGATCGTCGCCTTCGTCTTCTACGCGCTGGCCCTGCCCGAGCAGGCGGCGGGCTTCTTCGGCTGGCTGCGGCCCGCGCTGACCTCGACCTTCGACTGGGTCTTCCTGCTGTCGGCCAATGTCTTCGTGATCTTCTGCCTCGCCCTGATCGTTCTGCCGGTTGGCAAGGTGCGGCTGGGCGGCGCCGAGGCGACGCCGGATTACACCTACATCGGCTGGTTCGCGATGCTCTTCGCCGCCGGCATGGGCATCGGCCTGATGTTCTTCGGAGTGCTGGAGCCGGTCTACCACATGGCGATCTCCGAACCGCTGGGCGTGGCCTCGCCGATTGCCGAAGACGGCACCATCATCGCCGCCAACGTGGCGGCGGCACGGGAAATGGGGCTGGCGGCAACGATCTACCACTGGGGGCTGCACCCCTGGGCGATCTACGCGGTGGTCGCGCTGGCTCTGGCATTGTTCAGCTACAACAAGGGTCTGCCCCTGACGATCCGCTCGGCCTTCTACCCGATCTTCGGTGAGCGCATCTGGGGCTGGACCGGCCATGTCATCGACACGCTCGCGGTCTTCGCGACGCTGTTCGGCCTTGCCACGTCGCTGGGCTTCGGCGCGCAGCAGGCGAATGCGGGCCTCGAACATGTCTTCGGCATCCCGATGAACACCACGGTGCAGGTGCTGCTGATCACCTTCATCACCGCCATCGCGCTGGTGTCGGTGCTGCGCGGCCTCGACGGCGGGGTCAAGGTGTTGTCCGAGATCAACATGGTGATCGCGGCGGTTCTGCTGCTCTTCGTCTTCTTCGCCGCCGGCGCGGTGACGATCCTGACCGATTTCGGCGCGGGCATGGTGGCCTATGTCAAGGACATCGTGCCGCTGTCCAACCCGTTCGGCAGGGAAGACACCGGCTACATGCAGGGCTGGACCGCCTTCTACTGGGCGTGGTGGATCTCCTGGTCGCCCTTCGTCGGCATGTTCATCGCGCGCGTCTCGCGCGGCCGTACTGTGCGGGAGTTCGTGATCTGCGTGCTGCTGATCCCGTCCATGGTCTGCGTGCTCTGGATGGCGACCTTCGGCGGCGCGGCCATCGACCAGGTGCTGACCGATCCGGCCGCGAGCGCGGTCAAGGCGCAGGTGATCGACAGCTACAACCCGCCGATCTCGCTCTTCGCCATGCTCGAGGGACTGCCGCTGTCCTCGATCACCTCGGTGATCGCCATCGTGCTGGTCATCGTGTTCTTCGTCACCTCGTCGGATTCCGGCTCGCTGGTGATCGACACGATCACCGCCGGCGGCAAGGTCGACGCCCCGGTGCCGCAGCGCGTGTTCTGGTGCGTCTTCGAAGGCGCCGTGGCCATCGTGCTGCTGCTCGGTGGCGGGCTCGGTGCGCTTCAGGCCATGGTCATCTCGACCGGGCTGCCCTTCACCTTCGTCCTTCTGCTGATGTGCTGGGCGATCTGGAAGGGCCTTCTGGCCGAACGCAGGGTCTGATCCGGACCCGAGGCAAGGGGGCTTTCCGCCCCCTCGCGCGCCGGGGCGCGCTCCCCCCGAGGATATTTCCGGCCAGAAGATGCCGCAAGCACCGGCTCCGTGGCATCTTCTGGCGTCAAATTTCCCGGGGGCCCCGAAGGGGCGGGGCAGAGCCCCTCCGGGCCCGCCGTCATCTCGCCGCTTGTTCCCGCGGGCGATAGGCTGTCATATCGGCCGCGTCATGGAGAGGAGCACAGGCATGAAGATCGACGGCAATATCGTGGCGGTGGTGACGGGAGGGGCCTCGGGGCTCGGGGCGGCGACCGCGGCGGCCCTCGCCGGGGCCGGAGCCAGGGTCACCATTTTCGACATGAACGAGGCGGTGGGCGCGCAGACGGCGGAGGCCATCGGCGCCGACTTCGCGGCCGTCGATGTCAGCGCACCCGAAAGTGTCGCCGCTGCGCTGGCATCGGTTCACGACCGCTGCGGCGCGCTGCACGTGGCGGTCAGCTGCGCCGGGATCGGCCCGGCGGCCAAGACCGTCTCGCGCGGGGAACCGCATGATCCGGCCATGTTCGCCAGGACCATCGGCGTGAACCTCGTCGGAACCTTCAACCTCGCCTCGCAGGCGGCCGCGCTGATGGCGCGGAACGAGCCGCTGGACGCCGACGGCAACCGGGGTGTCATCGTCAACACCGCCTCGGTCGCGGCCTACGAGGGGCAGGTGGGGCAGGTGGCCTATGCGGCCTCCAAGGGCGGTGTCGTCGGCATGACCCTTCCCATGGCGCGCGATCTGGCGCCGCTGGGGATCCGGGTCTGCACCATCGCGCCGGGTTTGTTCCTGACACCGCTGCTCAAGGGGTTGCCGCAGGAGGTCCGGGACTCGCTCGGCGGCCAGGTGCCGTTCCCCTCGCGTCTCGGCGATCCGGCGGAATATGCCTCGCTCGTGCGTCACATCGTCGAAAATTCCATGCTGAACGGCGAGGTCATCCGGCTCGATGGCGCGATCCGTATGGCGCCGCGCTGATCGCCCCCTATATCGGAGGGGAACAACCGGAGTTTCTGCCATGATCCCAATGTCCCTTCTCGATCTCGCCCCCGTGCCCGAGGGCGGCAGCGTTCGGCAGGCGCTTGCCAATACCGTCGATCTCGCGCGCCATGCCGAGGCGCTCGGCTACGAGCGCTACTGGCTGGCCGAGCATCACAACATGCCCGGCATCGCCTCGGCCGCGACCTCGGTGGTGATCGGGAGGGTGGCGGCGGCGACTTCGACCATCCGCGTCGGGTCCGGCGGCATCATGCTGCCCAACCATTCGCCGCTGGTCATCGCCGAGCAGTTCGGCACGCTCGCCGAGCTGTTCCCGGACCGCATCGACCTCGGCCTCGGCCGGGCGCCGGGTTCGGATCAGCTCACCGCCATGGCACTGCGCCGCAACCATGCCGGCGCCGACCGCTTTCCGGAGGATGTGGTCGAGCTCATCGGCCTGCTGCAGCCGGCGGAAGAGGGGCAGGGCGTGCGGGCGGTCCCGGGCGAGGGCACGCGGGTGCCGGTCTGGATGCTGGGGTCCTCGTTGTTCGGCGCGCAACTGGCCGCCCACCTCGGGCTGCCCTATGCCTTCGCCTCGCATTTCGCGCCGGATGCGCTGGAGCAGGCGCTGGAGATCTACCGCGACCGCTTCCGGCCCGGCGTGACGGACCGTCCCCGCTTCATGCTCGCCGCCAACGTCTGGGCGGCGGATACCGAGGAGGAGGCGATCCGGCTCAAGACCTCGCAGCAGCAGGCCTTCATCAACCTGCGCAGCGGCCGGCCGGGGCGGCTTCCGGCGCCGGTGGCGGATATTTCCGAGGTGGCGGACCCGCGCTGGATCGCGGCCACCGACGACGCGATGCGGGTCTCGGCCCTGGGCACGCGGGCGCAGGTCGCCAAGGGGCTGTCGGCCCTGATCGAACGCTACCGGCCCGACGAGATGATCCTCACCGGGATGATCCACGATCACGCGGCGCGCCGGCGCAGTTTCGAGATCGCCGCCGGGGCGATGAAGGATCTCTCGATCCGCAAATGCGCCTGAACGGCTGACCGTATCTCTGCGCCGTGGCCGTCAGAGGCCGAGCAGCGCCTTGGCCTTGGCCAGCGTCTCGACCGACGCGCCGTGATTGCCGGCGGCATGTTCGGCCTCGCCCCGGGCGCGCAGGGCCTTGACCTCGGCGAGGGCCTCGGCCGAGAGCGTGGCGCCGGGCAGGGCGGCGTCGATCGCGGCCATGTCCTCGGGACAGTGGAATGCGAAGGCGGGCGCGGCGAAGGTGGCGAGGACGGCGGCAACGAGTAGCGGTTTCATCTGGACCTCCTGATCCGGGGCGCGATGCCCCGGCGCAGTCTAGCACGGAATCCGCGCCGCTTCGCCTGAGTCCTTGCGCGGCGGACGGGGCGGTGGAGACGGAGGAACGCGGGGATGTCTGGTAGGCCCGGCAGGACTTGAACCCGCAACCAAGGCGTTATGAGCGCCCTGCTCTAACCAATTGAGCTACAGGCCCACCGTGCCGATCTCAGTAGCATCTGGGCGGAGCGGGTCAAGACGGAAGGCGCCGGGAAAGGGACCTCGAAGACCGCGCGGGCCACCGGCTGCCGGCGGGGGTACGGGGGCCCGGCGCAGGCACGCGATCGGGGCGATCGGGGCGGCGCCTGTGCCGCCGTCGCGCGCTTTGCCCGCGATTTCCGCGCCCCCTGCTGACGCGCGACCCGGCGCCCGGATTGTGCGCCCCGGCGGCGGGCTTGGTGCTTTCCTTCGGGTGGCCGTTGCGGTAAAGCCGCGCCAGATCAGTCGGAGGGTCTCATGAGCGACGGCAAGAACGGCATCACCTATGCGGATGCAGGCGTGGATATCGACGCGGGCAATGCGCTCGTGGACCGGATCAAGCCCGCGGCGAAACGCACGAACCGCAGCGGCACGGTGTCCGGGCTGGGCGGTTTCGGGGCGCTGTTCGACCTCAAGGGCGCAGGTTATGAGGATCCGATCCTCGTCGCGGCGACCGATGGCGTCGGCACCAAGCTGCGCATCGCCATCGACACCGGCCACGTGGACGGTGTCGGCATCGACCTGGTTGCCATGTGCGTCAACGACCTTGTCTGCCAGGGCGCCGAGCCCTTGTTCTTTCTCGACTATTTCGCCACCGGCAAGCTCGACACCGACAGCGCGGCGCGGGTGATCGAGGGCGTCGCGGAGGGCTGCGTCCGGTCGGGCTGCGCGCTGATCGGCGGCGAGACCGCCGAGATGCCGGGCATGTATCCGGCGGGGGATTTCGACCTTGCGGGCTTTGCGGTCGGCGCGATGGAGCGCGGGCAGGATCTGCCCCGCGACGTGGCGGTGGGCGACGTCCTGATCGGGCTCGCCTCGGACGGGGTGCATTCCAACGGCTACAGCCTTGTGCGCAAGCTGGTCGAGGTCTCGGGCCTCGGCTGGGATGCGCCGTGCCCCTGGGCCGAGGGGTCGCTCGGCGAGGTGCTGCTGACCCCGACGCGGCTTTACGTGAAGCAGGCGCTGGCGGCGGTCCGGGCCGGGGGCGTGCATGCCCTTGCCCATATCACCGGCGGCGGCCTGACCGAGAACCTGCCCCGCGTCCTGCCCGAGGGCACGGGCGCCAGCATCGACCTCGGGTCCTGGGATCTGCCGGCGGTCTTCAAGTGGATGGCGGGCACCGGCGGCATGGCCGAGGCCGAGATGCTCAAGACCTTCAACTGCGGCATCGGCATGGTGCTGGCCGTGGCCGAGGACCGCGCCGAGGCGCTGAGCGATCTGCTGCGCGAGCAGGGCGAGGTGGTGATCCCGCTCGGCCGCGTCACGGCCACCCCGGGCATGGCCTACGAGGGCAGCCTGCTTTGACCAGGCGCGTTGCGATCCTGATTTCGGGCGGCGGTTCGAACATGGTGAAGCTTGTCGAGAGCATGGGCGCCGACCATCCGGCGCGCCCGGTGCTGGTGCTGGCCAACCGCGCCGACGCGGGCGGGCTGGACAGGGCGGCCGCGCTCGGAGTGCCGACCGCCGTGGTCGAAAGCCGACCCTTCAAGGGCGACCGGGAAGCCTTTGAATCCGCTCTGCAATCCGAAATAGCGAAACACGCGCCCGACATCCTGTGCCTGGCCGGGTTCATGCGCGTTCTGACCGCCGGGTTCGTGCAGCCCTGGAGCGGGAAGATGCTGAACATCCACCCCTCGCTGCTGCCGAAATACCGCGGGTTGCACACCCATGCCCGCGCGCTCGAAGCGGGGGATGGCGAACACGGCTGCACCGTGCACGAGGTCACGCCGGAACTGGACGAAGGTCCGATCCTCGGGCAGGCGCGGGTGCCCGTGCTGCCCGGCGACACGCCCGACAGCCTTGCCGCGCGGGTTCTGGAACAGGAACACCGCCTGTATCCGGCCGTCCTGCGGCGCTTCGCGGCAGGCGACCGGACACGGGTGGAACTCGGCTGAACGCCGCGCCTAGCGCAGCGCCTGCGCGCGGGCGGAATTGCCGTGCCAACCGTCGGGCGCAATTTGCGACGCGGGGGCGAACAGGGCGGGAATGCCCAGCCCCAGCAGCAGGACGGCGGCGGCGAGAAGATGGGCGGGGACGGGCCTGCGATGGCTCCGGACGCCCGGGCGGGCGGTATCGACATGGGTCACGACGGGTCTCCTGTATCGCGATGTTCCGGGGATATAGGGGGCGGTTCGGCATTCTTGAAATGAATGTTTGGCGTTGAACGCATCACAGAACGGAATGCCCGTGCGTGGCGTCCAGCACGGGCAGCCCGCAGCGCACCCGGAGCCCGGTTTTCCGCACCGGCCCCGCGCTTTCCATGACAGAAGCTTTGATCTATGCTTCTCATGGGTGTAGGTGGCGCAGCACAACCAAGAAGAAACGGCCGGAGCCTGAATGAAAACGATCACGACGACGCAAGAGCTTGCCGCCTTCTGTGCCGAGGCGGCGACCTTTCCCTATGTGACGGTGGACACCGAATTCCTCAGGGAGAGGACGTATTATTCGAAGCTCTGCCTCGTGCAGCTGGCCATGCCGGGCAAGACCGACGAGACCGCCGTCCTGGTCGATCCGCTTGCCGAGGGGCTGTCGCTGGACCCGCTGCTCGACCTGTTCCGCAATCCCGACGTGGTCAAGGTCTTCCACGCCGCGCGCCAGGATCTCGAGATCTTCTTCGTCGACAACGGCGTGATCCCGCATCCGATGTTCGACACCCAGATCGCCGCGATGGTCTGCGGCTTCGGCGAACAGGTCGGCTACGAAACGCTGGTCAAGCGCATCGCCAAGGCCTCGCTCGACAAATCCTCGCGCTTCACCGACTGGTCGCGCCGTCCGTTGACCGAGGCCCAGGCGAAATACGCGCTGGCCGACGTGACGCATCTGCGGGTGATCTACGAATACCTCGCCAAGGAGCTCGAGCGCACCGGCCGCGCCCGCTGGGTGGCCGAGGAAGTGGCGGTCCTCATGGACCCCGAAACCTATGTCACCCACCCGCGCGAGGCCTGGTTGCGGGTCAAGACCCGCTCGAACTCCTCGCGGTTCCTGGCCATCGTGCGCGAGCTTGCCGCCTTCCGCGAGGACTATGCCCAGTCGCGCAACATCCCGCGCAGCCGCGTCTACAAGGACGATGCGCTGGTCGAGCTGGCCTCGACCAAGCCGGCGAACATGGAGGATCTCGGCCGTTCGCGCCTGCTGCTGCGCGAGGCCCGCAAGGGCGCCATCGCCGAAGGCATCCTCGAAGCGGTGAAGGCGGGGCAGGAATGCCCCAAGGACCAGCTTCCCGAGGTCGATACCTCGCGCGATCAGCTGCAGGTGAACCCCGCGCTCGCCGACCTGCTGCGCGTGCTCCTCAAGGCCAAGACCGAGGAATCGGGCGTCGCCTCCCGGCTGATCGCTCCGGCGGCGGACCTCGACGCGATCGCGGCGGGGATGCGGGATGTTGCGGCGCTGAACGGCTGGCGCCGCGAGGTCTTCGGCGAGGACGCGCTGCGCCTCTGCGACGGACGCATCGCGCTGACCGCCAAGGGCAGCACGGTCAAGGTCATAGAACTCTGATCCCGGCGGCACCGGGCCGTTGCGGCGCGGTGCCCCTCGCTCAGCGGCGGGACACCTGGACGTTGGTGCGCCCGGCCACGCGGATGGCCGAGATACCGGCCAGGTCCTGATCCGTCAGCCAGACCGCGGCGGTCACCGTGCGCGCCCATTCCCCGGTGCTGCGGGGGCCGGGCTGCTGGAGCGCGGAAAGGGTGTAGGACAGCGTCGCCGCATCGGGGTTCGCCTCGTCCTCCACCAGCTTCACGTCGAAGGGACCGAGCCGGTCGGCGACCCCGGTCACGCGAAGGATGGCGCCTCCGGGGCGGCGTTCGATCAGCAGCTGGGTGACGGTCTCGACCGGGCGGCCGGCGTAGTCGGCCTCCTGCTTGTCGAAGAACGAGATCGCCCGGCGTTTCGGCAGCAGCGGGTTCGCGGGACCGGTGGCGACGCTGGTGTTCACCGCCTCCGAACGGCCCTGTCCGAACCAGTTGAACGGGTTGAGCCTGGATTCGCGCACGGTGCCGCAGCTTGTCAGAACAAGCCCCGAAACGAGGATCACCGAAAGAGATCTGAACATGGTCCCACTGCTCCTTGCCTGCCCAAGGAGTTATCGCATTGTCGCAGGGTTGAAAAGCGGGGAGTGCCGGGTCTGGACCTTTGCGCGCATCCCCCCTAGGTGAGAACCGTCACTGACCGGAGGTCCCGATGGCACAGGCCGCATTCGAAGAACTGGTGGAAGATTTCGAATTCCTGGAGGACTGGGAGGACCGCTACCGGCTGGTCATCGAACTCGGCAAGGCCATGGACCCGCTGCCCGACGCGCTGAAGGTGCCGGCCACCAAGGTCGAAGGCTGCGCGAGCCAGGTCTGGCTCCACCCCCGGATCGAGGACGGGCGCTTCCACTTCGACGGCGACAGCGACGCGATGATCGTGCGGGGGCTGATCGCCGTGCTGCTGCGACTCTACGACGGCGTCCCGGTGACAGGGATCGCCGCGATCGACGCCCGCTCCGAACTCGGCCGCCTCGGTCTCAACGAACATCTCTCGGCACAGCGGTCGAACGGGCTCAGGGCGATGGTGGAACGGATCCGCGAGACCGCCGGCGCCGCCTAGAGGCGGGAAAGGCGGGAGGGGGCGCTGCCCCCATGCCCCGCTGCGCGCGGCATTCCCCCGGGATATTTGCAAACCGAAGAAGATGCGGGCTCCGGTCCACCCCCTGCCGTGCAGCAGGGGGCTTCTCCGGTTGCGGTCATCGGCGTCCCCGCCTGTACCGCATCCCGATCCTCGCGGGGCAAGGTTAAGAAACCGTTGCTTCTCTGGTTTTCAAATATCCCGGGGGAAGCGCGCATCGGCGCGCTCGGGGGCAGCGCCCCCGTCCGGACCCTCAGCCGTTGCCGGTGCCGGTGAAACGCGCCGCGTCCGCCGCCGCGCGCCGGATGGCGTTCGACTTGTGCACCGTTTCCATGTACTCGGCCTCCGGGTCGCTGTCGTAGACGACGCCGCCGCCGGCCTGGATGTAGAGCTTCTGATCCTGCACGATGGCAGTGCGCAACGCGATGCACATGTCCATGTCGCCGCCGGCGCTGAAATAGCCCACGCCGCCGCCGTAGACGCCGCGCTTTTCCGGTTCCAGCTCGTCGATGATCTGCATCGCGCGGACCTTGGGCGCGCCCGAGACCGTGCCCGCGGGCATGCCGGCAAAGAAGGCCGACAGCGCGTCCTGATCCTCGGCCAGTTCGCCCACCACGTTCGACACGATGTGCATGACGTGGGAGTACCGCTCGATGATGAACTTCTCGGTCGGTTTCACCGTACCGATCCGGGCGACCCGACCGACATCGTTCCGCCCGAGGTCGAGCAGCATGAGATGTTCGGCCAGTTCCTTGCGGTCGGCAAGCAGATCCGCCTCGAGCGCGCGGTCCTCTTCCGGTGTCGCGCCGCGCGGACGGGTGCCGGCGATGGGGCGGATCGTCACCTCGCGACCGAAGACCCGCACGAGGATCTCGGGCGAGGCGCCGATCACCTGGAAGCCGCCGAAGTTGAAGTAGAACATGAAGGGCGAGGGGTTGGTCCGCCGCAGGGACCGATAAAGTGCAAACGGCGGCAGCGGGAAATCCTGCGTCCAGCGCTGTGCCGGCACCACCTGGAAGATGTCGCCCGCGCGGATGTAGTCCTTGGCCTTCTCGACGGCGGCCTTGTAGCTCTCGCGGGTGAAGTTCGACACCGGCTCTCCGGCCTCGTGTGCATCGCCGAGATCGCGCGAGGCCTGCGGCATCGCCCGCTCGAGGTCGCGCACCGCGTCCATGACCCGTTCCGCCGCCTGCGCATAGGCGGCGCGTGCCGACATGCCCGAGGTCACCCAGGCCGGCGAGACCACCGTGACCTCGCCCTTGACCCCGTCCAGCACCGCCACGACCGAGGGGCGCATCATCACCGCGTCGGGCAGGCCGAGCGGATCGGGATTGACGTCGGGCAGATGTTCGACAAGGCGGATCATGTCGTAGCCGAGATAGCCGAACAGCCCCGCCGCCGCCTGTGGCAGGTCGTCGGGCAGCGCGATGCGGCTTTCGGCGATCAGCGCGCGCAGCGCGGCGAGGGGATCGCCGTCGATCCGGTCCCAGGCATCGGGGTCGAAGCGCGACTGCCGGTTGATCCGCGAGGCGCCGTCGTGGCACTGCCAGATCAGGTCGGGCTTCATGCCGATGATGGAATAGCGCCCGCGCACCTCTCCGCCGGTCACCGATTCCAGCATGAAGGCGTCCTTTGCCGCCCCCGTCAGCTTCAGCATCAGCGAGACCGGCGTGTCGAGATCCGCCGCGAGCCGCGCAAAGACCACCTGGTTTTCGCCCGCCTCGTAGGCGCGGGCGAAATCGTCATGCGAAGGCGTGATCGTGACCATGGCGGTTACCGGAAGTTGGTGAGCACGGCGTTGACCGCGGCCTGGTCGACCGTGACCCCGGCGCGCGCCTGAAGATCGGTGTTGTAGGCGCGGAACAGATCCTGCGCCACCGCATTGGCCGCCTGGTCCTTGACCAGCCCGGCAAGCCGTTGCGCGTTGTCGCTGGACAGATCCACCGGCGTGACGGTGTCGAGCCGCAGCACCAGCGCCTCGCCGGCGCCGGGCACCACCGTGGCGGTCCCCGGTTCCAGCCCGAAGGCCCGCGACACCAGCCCGGCGGGCACGCCTTCGGCCGAGGCATCGCGGGTCAGGCTGGCGACGGACTGCGGCCTCAGCCCCAGATCCTCGAAGGTGGCGCCGTCGCCGATCCGCGCGGCAAGGATTTCCCCCTGCGACACCAGCGCCTGCGTGGCCTGATCCTGTTCCCATCCCTGCTGGACCTGCGCGGTCACCTCTTCGTAGGGCTGCGGCGCGGGGGGGCGGATCTCGTCGAGGCGCAGCGCGAAGATGCCGCCGTCTCCGAGGCCGTCGATCTCGGGGTAGTCGCCCTCCGCGACGGTCCCGGCGGCGGTGCGGAAGGCGTCGTAGCCGGCGATGCCCTCGTTGCTCTGCGCGGTCCAGGCGATCTGCCCGAGTTCGAGGTCGGTATCCTTGGCCAGTTCTTCCAGCGTCGCACCGCCGGCGAGTTCGTCATCCACGCTTTGCGCCATGCCGTCGATCACCCGGCGCGCGCGGTCGAGCGCGAGTTCGTCGCGCAGTTGCGGCTCGGCCTCTTCGAAGGGAGTCTCCTGCGCCGCGAGAATGCCGTTCACGCGGTAGACCGCCGGTCCGAGCGGCGACCAGGCCGGGCCGACCACGTCCCCGGATTCGGCGAAGAACAGCGCCTCGCCGGCCTCCCCGAGCGAGGCCTTGGTGACATCGCCCATGTCGGCATCGGCCAGGTCCAGCCCGCGTTCCTCGATCAGGTCCTCGAAGGTGGAATCGCCGGTGCGCAGGCGCGACAGGGCCTCTTCGGCCTCGGCCTCGTCGCCGAAGACCAGGCGCTCGATCAGCCGCCGCTCGGGCAGGTTGAACTCGTCGAACCGCTCCTCGTAGGCGGCGCGCAGGGCCTGTTCGTCGACCTCGACCGAGCCGACGATCATCGCGGGCGTGAGCCAGGCATAGGTGATGACCTTGGTTTCCGGCACGGTGAACCTGTCGAGATTGGCGTCGTACCAGGCCTTGAGATCTTCCTCGGAGGGCACGGGCAGGCCGGTGGCAAGCTGGTCGCGCCCGATGCGCGCCCAGGTGAAGGCGCGGGTTTCCCCGGTCCAGCCGAGCAGGGTGTCGACATAGACGTCGGGCAGGGCGGTGCCGGACAGGACGGCGGCCTGCAGCAGCGCGCGCGCGGCGTCGTCACGGATGCCGGATTCGAAATCCGTCTCGTTGAGACCGGCGTTCTTCAGCGCGAAGGCATAGGCATCGCGGCTGAAATTGCCGTCCGGGCCCTTGAAGGCGTCGATGTTGCCGAGTTCCTCGGCGACCTTCTCGTCGCCGACGGAAATCCCGAGGCGCTGCGCCTCCTCGTCCATGGCGGCATTGGTCACGACCAGCGCCAGAACCTTGTCGGTCAGACCCAGGTCGCGCGCCTGCTGCACGGTCAGGGGCTGGCCGGTCTGCGCCTGGAAGGCGCGCATTTCGGATTGCAGCGCATTGGCGTAGTCGGTGGTCGTGATCTCGGTATCGCCGACGCTGCCGATGCTGCGCAGGGATCCCGAGAAATTGACCGCCCCGAACCCGCCGAAACCGATGATCGCCAGAAGCGGAACCGCCCAGATGAGCGCTTTCGCCTTGCTGCCCTTGCCGCTTGCCATAGTGGTCTTTCCCTTGCTCTCCGGTGCCGGTGTCTACGATGCAGCGTCCTGCGTCGCAAGGGGCCAGTCGAGCGCGGCAAGCCTGCGGAAAAGCTCCGCGATGGTCTCGCGGTTCACGTTTGCGAAAGCGAGCCGGAAGCACCGCTCGCCCGAGGCGTCGCCCTCGGGCACGAACATCGTGGCGGGCAGGGCGAGGATGCCCGCCTCGCGCACCAGCTTCGGCGCGAGGGTCGAGGAGCCTTCGGCGAAGGGATGTTCGAGATAGGCGAAAAAGGCGCCGAGCCCGCGCAGCTTCCAGCCCGCGGCCTCGATCAGGGGGGCGTTTTCCTCGAAGGCGGCGCGGCGGTCGAGGATCTCGGCCCGTTCGCCCTCGCGCCATTGCGTGAGGTTGCGCAGCCCCCAGAGCGCGGCGCGCTGGCCGAGCTGCGGCGCGCAGATGGCGACGGTGTCCTGGAATTTCTCGATCTCGGACAGCAGGGCGGTGTCGGCCAGAACCGCGCCGACGCGGTGGCCGGTCAGGCGGTAGGCCTTGGAAAAGCTGTAGAGCTGGATCAGGGTCGCGGCATGGTCCGGGCGCTGCAGCAGGTCGTGCGGCGCGCCGGGACGGATGTCGAAATCCTTGTAGGTCTCGTCGACGATCAGCCGGATGCCGTGGCGCTGCGCCAGGTCGAAGAAGGCGTGCAGCGTTTCGGCGGGGTATTCCACACCCGAAGGGTTGTTCGGCGACACGAGGACGATGGCGCGGGTCCGTGGCGTGATGAGCGGTTCCGCCGTCGCGACCTGCGGGATCAGATCGCCGTCGGTCGGCAGCGGGACCGAGGTCACGCCCTGCATGTCCAGCCACATCTTGTTGTTGAAATACCAGGGGGTTGGGAGAAGAACTTCATCTCCCTCCGTGCACAGGGCCGACAGCGTGGCCGCAAAGGCCTGGTTGCAGCCCGCGGTGATCGCGACGTTGTCCGCCGTCAGGCTGCCGTCGTAGATGCCGTTCCAATGGCCGGCCAGCTCCGCCCGCAGCTCGGGCAGGCCGAGCACCGGGCCGTAGAGATGGGCGGCGGTGTCTTCCATCATCTCCGCCATCGCCCTGCGCAGCGGCGCCGGCGGCGCCTCGACCGGGGCGGCCTGGCTCACGTTGATGAGCGGACGTTCCGGCGTGAAGGTCACCCCCCGGAGCCAGCGTTGCGCCGCCGGAATGGGCGGGGGAAAGGTGGCCTCGGTGCGGCTGATGTGCTGGGTCAAGATGGTCTCTCCGGGAAATCTGCGCGGACGCTATCAGGGGACCGTGGAGAGGGAAAGGGAGGCGCGGCCCTCCTCGGCGTCAAAGCTGGCGCGCGCGGTTCGGATGGCGTCGTGGTGGGCGTCGGCCCAGTGCATGAGCTGCGCGATCGGCGTCAGGGCCGAGGTCCCGAGCCCGGTCAGGCGGTATTCGACCGCGGGCGGTTTGGTCGGAAACACCGTGCGGGTGATCAGACCGTCGCGCTCGAGCTGGCGCAGCGTCTGGGTCAGCATGCGCTTGGAAATATCGCCCACCGCGCGTTGCAATGCCGAAAAGCGCCGCGGACCGGTCTCGAGCGCGGCGAGGATCAGCAGAGTCCACTTCTGCCCGACCCGGTCGAGCACGTCGCGCACCGGGCAGAGACCGGGGTCCGCGGGAGCGCCCTCGTAGGCCGCGATCCGGGCGAGAAGTCCGTCGCGGTTCCCCGCGTGTTCCCTTGTCATGTCCGAGTGCCTCCTTACGATGGGTGGGTCTGTGGTCTATTTATGAGACTATAACCCGAATCAATACCATCTGGAAGGAAAGACCGATGAGCGAAGGACTGACATACATGGTGACCGGCGCCTCCGGGCAACTCGGCGCGCTGGTGATCGAGGCGCTGCTGGCGCGGGTGCCGGCCTCTGCCATCGGTGCCCTCGTACGCCGGGAGGACGCGGCCGAGGCGCTGCGGGCCAAGGGCGTGACGGCACGCGTCGCCGGCTACGACGATCCCGCGGCGCTCGAGACGGCCTTCGCCGGGGTGGAGCGTCTGCTGCTCATATCCTCCAACGAGATCGGCAGCCGCGCGGACCAGCACCGCAACGTGATCGCCGCGGCCGAGGCGGCGGGGGTCGGCTTCGTGGCCTATACCTCGATCCTGCGCGCGGATCGCTCGCCGCTCACGGTTCTGCCGGGCGAACACGTCGCCACCGAACAGGCGCTCGCCGCCTCCGGTCTGCCCCATGCCGTCCTGCGCAACGGCTGGTACACCGAGAACTACACCGGCACGCTTGCGCCGGCGCTGGAACATGGCGCGATGATCGGCACCGCCGGCGAGGGCCGCATCTCGAGCGCCGCACGGGCCGACTACGCCGAGGCCGCCGCCGCCGTGCTGACCGGCACGCTGCCGCCGAGCGGCACCGTCTTCGAACTCGCGGGGGACCACGCCTTCACCCTGCCGGAATTCGCCGGGGCGGTTTCGGAACTCACCGGCAAGGAGATCGGCTACGTCGACATGAGCCCCGAGGCGTTTTCCGGGGCGCTGACCGGCGCGGGCCTGCCGCAGCCGGTGGCGGAGATGCTGGCGGACAGCGAGAAGGGGGCCTCGCTCGGCGGGCTTTACAGCGAGGATCGCACGCTTTCCGAGCTCATCGGCCGGCCGACCACGCCCTGGCGCGAAACGCTGGCGGCGGCGCTGGCCTGACGAAAACCGCCCCGCGCGACGGATCGCGCGGGGCGGCGCAAATTCCTTGGAAGGAATTTGCAAATCTTTTCGGAAAAGATTTGCGGCGCTCAGTCCGAATTGCCGCGATAGGGTTTGACGTATTGCAGCGCCATGTCCCAGGGGAAGAAGATCCAGGTGTCCTGGCTGACCTCGGTGATGTAGCTGTCCACCATCGGCTTGCCCTTGGGCTTGGCATAGACCGTGGCGACGTGGGCCTTCGGCAGATGCTTGCGCACCACTTCCAGCGTCCGCCCGGTGTCGACGAGGTCGTCGACGATCAGCACGCCGCTGCCGTCGCCCATTACCTTCATGTCGGGAAACTTGATGACCCTGGGGTCCGACTGGGTCTGGTGGTCGTAGCTCTTGACCGAGATCGTGTCGACCATGCGGATGTCGAGTTCGCGCGCGACGATCATCGCCGGGGCCATGCCGCCCCGGGTGATCGCGACCACGGCCTTCCAGCCGCCGTCCTCGGGGCCGTGGCCCTGCATCCGCCAGGCCAGTGCCCGCGCATCGCGGTGCAGTTGATCCCAGCTCACGTGGAAGCCCTTTTCGTGCGGCAGTCGGTCGGTCATCGGTGTCTCCCGGTCAGCGGTCGATGAAAAGGCGCGGCCCCGGCGCGCCTCAGCCCTTGGTGATGTCCGGCGCGTCGACGGCCTTCATGCCGACGACATGGTAGCCCGCATCCACGTGGTGGGTCTCGCCCGTCACGCCCGCGCCGAGATCCGACAGCAGGTACAGCGCCGAGCCGCCCACGTCGTCGATGGTCACGTTGCGCCGCAGCGGCGAGTTGTACTCGTTCCATTTCATGATGTAGCGGAAGTCGCCGATGCCGGAGGCGGCCAGCGTCTTGATCGGCCCGGCCGAGATCGCGTTGACCCGGATGCCGTCCTTGCCCAGATCCTCGGCCAGGTAGCGCACCGACGCTTCGAGCGCGGCCTTGGCCACGCCCATCACGTTGTAATGCGGCATGATCCGTTCGGCACCGTAATAGGTGAGGGTGAGCGCGCTGCCGCCGCGGCTCATCATCTTTTCCGCCCGCTGCATGATCGCGGTGAAGGAATAGACCGAGATGTCCATCGTCATGGCGAAATTGCCGCGCGAGGTGTCGACGTAGCGGCCGCGCAGCTCGTTCTTGTCCGAGAAGCCGATGGCATGCACAACGAAATCGAGGCTGTCCCACCGCGTCTTCAGGTCGTCGAAGAGCGCGTCCATCGACGCCTCGTCGCCCACGTCGCAGGGCAGGACGATATCGGAGCCGAGCTGCGCCGCCAGCGGGTCCACCCGCTTTTTCAGCGCGTCGCCCTGGTACGAGAACGCAAGCTGCGCGCCCGCGCCGTGCAGGGCTTTGGCAATGCCCCAGGCGATCGACTTGTCGTTGGCCAGGCCCATGATAAGGCCCCGCTTGCCCGCCATCAGAGAGTTTGACATACCCTTGCTCCACCCGGCATTGCTTATGTCCGTGTCCTTTAGGCGATCGGTCGGGGGTCATCAAGGGCAAGCGCCCCGAAGGCGCCGATCAGGAGACAGCAGATGAGCGACCGCAGCGGCATTTTCGCCGGAGACGATCCCTTCGACATCGCGCGCAGCTGGCTGGCCGAGGCGCAACGGAGCGAACCCAACGATCCCGATGCCATCGCGCTGGCCACCGTCGACGCCGACGGCATGCCCGACGCCCGCATGGTGCTGCTGAAGGAGATCGAGGAGGCGGCCTTCGTCTTCTATACCAACTACGGCAGCGCCAAGGCCCGCGAGATCGACGCGACCGGAAAGGCCGCCTTCGTCATGCATTGGAAATCGCTGCGGCGCCAGATCCGGGTGCGCGGCACCGTCACCCGCGAGGACGGCCCGCAGGCGGATGCCTACTACGCCTCGCGCTCGCTCAAGAGCCGTCTCGGCGCGCGCGCCTCGCGGCAGTCGCAGCCGCTGGCCTCGCGCGCGGCGCTGATGGCGGAGGTGGCGCGGGTCACGGCGACCCACGGCACCGCGCCCGAGCGGCCGTCCTACTGGGGCGGCTACCGCATCCGGCCGCTGCAGATCGAGTTCTGGGCCGATGGCGCCTTCCGGTTGCATGACCGTTTCGTGTGGACCCGGCAGAACCTTGCCGATCCCTGGGTGGTCACACGCCTGAATCCCTGAATTTCGCGCGACGTGAAATGCAAACAGGCACAAAATACAGGTTGCTTCCACTTGCATTCCCGGGTCCGCTTGAGGGATAGGGTCCCCGGGATATGTGAAGACCACCAGTGGAAACGCAGTTGAAACATCAAGACAGCGAAACACGTCGCGTGTTCGGCAAGGTGAAGTGGTTCGACCCGGTCAAGGGATTCGGCTTTGTCGTTTCCGATGACGGGGGGCCGGACATTCTTCTGCACGCCAACGTGCTGCGCAACTTCGGGCAGAGTTCCGTTGCCGATGCGGCCCGCATCGAACTGTCCGTTCAGGAGACGGAGCGCGGCATTCAGGCGATCGACGTCTACCGCATCGAGCCGCCCGAGGCGCCCGAAGGGGCCCCCCTTGCGGATTTCGAAGGCATCGATCCCGAAATCATGCGGGCGGCCCCCCTTGAACCCGCGCGGGTCAAGTGGTTTGACAAGGCCAAGGGCTTTGGTTTTGCCAATGTCTTCGGGGGGTCGCAGGATATCTTCATCCATATCGAGGTTCTGCGCCGGTCCGGGCTTGCCGATCTTCAACCGGGCGAGGCGATTGCCGTCCGGGTGATCGAAGGCAAGCGGGGTCAGATGGCTACCGAGGTATGCGCATGGGAATCCGCCACTCCGTCCTGAGCCTGCTGGCGCTGCTGATCGCGGCGCCCGCCGCCGCCGCCTGCCGGGACGACACCGTGATGCTGCGGGGCGACTGGGGCGGGGCGCGGTTCCGCGTCGCCGTCGCCGACGATGCCGCCGAACGGGCGCGCGGCCTCATGTTCGTCGAAGAGATGGCCCCCTCGACGGGGATGCTTTTCGTCTACGAGCGCGAACAGCCGACGGCCTTCTGGATGAAGAACACGCTCATCCCGCTCGACATGATCTTTGCCGATGCCGAAGGGCGTGTGGTGTCTGTGCATTCCGACGCCGTGCCCCATGACGAGACGCCGATTCCGAGCGGCGGCGCAGTGCAATACGTGCTCGAGATCAACGGCGGCCTTGCCGCGCGCATGGGCATCGTCTCGGGCAGCGAGATGCAGCATCCCGCCATCAACGGGGCCGCCTGGCCCTGCGACTGACCGGCCCGGTGGGTTCGTGCGCCCGGCGATCTATTGCTTCTGTCGACACGTCTGCGTTGCAATGTGCGTCCAAATCTCCCAAGCTTTGCGCATTGTTGAAGCAAATTCGGAAGGGGGCGTGTCATGTCGCACGCAATCGTGTCGCTATTTCAGTTCCTTGAACGCCTCGGACTGATCGACGGATCTTCGGACCCCGATTCCCTTGACGGCACCGGCGGTGCGGACACGATCCGCGGATATGACGGCGCCGATACCCTCCGCGGCCTCGGCGGCAGCGATCTGGTCCATGGCGATGCGGGCGACGACAGCCTGACCGGGGACTTCGGCCATGACACCTTGTTCGGCGGCGCGGGCCGCGACACGCTTGTCGGGGGCGCGGGCAACGATTCCCTGAATGGCGGGAACGACCGGGATGTCCTGTTCGGCAACGGGGGCGCGGATACCCTGACCGGGCTCGGCGGCGACGATGTCATCTGGGCGCAGGGCGGCAGCGATCTGGTCGACGGGGGCGGGGGGCTCGATCTGCTGCACGGGAACGAGGGCAACGACACGATCCTCGGCGGCTCCCATGCCGACGAGATCCGGGGCGACATCGGCAACGACAGTCTTCTCGGAGAGGACGGCCCCGACACGCTGGACGGGGGCGAGGGCGCCGACACCCTGCTGGGCGGCGGCGGAGACGACGTCATCCACGGTGCGCAGGGGCCGGACTACATCGACGGCGGCGACCAGTCGGATTCGCTGGAGGGCGGCGGCGATGGCGACACCCTCCTCGGCGGGGCCGGAAGCGACTGGATCGCGGGCAACGAGGGCAACGATTCGCTCGATGGCGGCGGCGGCATCGACACCCTTCTGGGCGGTCCGGGTCACGATGTCCTCGTCGGCGGCGCGGCCTATGACTATCTCACCGGCGGTCCGGGCAATGACACCCTGCGCGGCGGCGGCGGCGAGGATCGCATGGACGGCGGCGGCGGGGACGACCGGATCTTCGGCGGGCCGGGCCGCGACACGATCGAGGCGGGCGCGGGCGACGACGTCATCGACAGCGGCAGCGACGAGGATCTGGTCTATGCGCGCGGCGGCGACGATCTGGTCGAGGGCGGCGACAGCGATGACCGGATCTATGGCGGTCCGGGGAACGACACGCTGCTCGGCGGCATCGGCAACGACCTGCTGCGAGGGGGCGACGACGACGACAGCGTGACCGGCGGCGCGGGTGCCGATACGCTGGACGGCGGCTTCGGTGCCGACACGCTGGACGGCGGACCGGGCGCGGACACCTTCGCGGTCGGCAAGGACGGCGACCTCGTGCGCTTTGCCGATTTCGAGGCGGGGCTGGTGGAGGAAGTCTTTCTGACCGGCCTGCGCCCGGAGATCGGACAGTATGCGTTCGTCGGTCTGACCGGGGAGGATCTCGTGCTGACAGCCGAGGGGGCGGACACGCGCCTCTACGTGCCGGATGCCGATTTCACCGTTCTCTTTCACGATGTCACCGTCGCAGAGTTGCAGGCGACCGACGTCTTCCTGTTCGTCTGAACGATGCGGACCGAGTTTTGCCTTTTCAATTCGCGGGGGCCGGGCTATTGCCTGCCCCGTCGGGGCGTAGCGCAGCCTGGTAGCGCGACGGTTTTGGGTACCGTAGGTCGTAGGTTCGAATCCTATCGCCCCGACCACTTCCACCAGCATTCGACGTCATGTCGCGCGGACCCGTTTCGCCGGTCCCGGGCGCATGTCTCTTTCAACCCTCATCGTCGTTCGGGGACAGGGGCGGCCTATGCCTCTTTCGCGCGGGCGGGAGGTTCCGACGGCAAGAGGAGGTAAGCCATGTCGCGTTTCATACAATCCCTTTTCAAGAGTGCGGCCGAAGACCCGGTCATCAGCCCGGACGCGGTGATCGACGGGTCGGATCTCCCGGAAAGCCTGCCCGGCACGTCCGAGGATGACACGATCAACGGCAATGGCGGCGATGACACGATCGAAGGGCTGGACGGCAACGACGAACTGAACGGCGGCCCCGGCAACGATCTCATCCATGGCGGCTACGGCGAGAATTTCCTCGATGGCGGCGACGGGGACGACACGCTCCACGGTTACGAGGACACCCACCGCGAGATCGACGACGACGTGGTGGTCTTCGGCGGAGCGGGCAACGACCTGCTCTACAGCGGCGACATCTTCGGTGTGTACCTCAATGGCGAAGACGGCGACGACACGCTCTACATGGGCGGGGATTCCGCGCATGATGCCTATTCGGTGATCGGCGTCGGCGGGCCCGGGAACGATTCGATCGACTCCACCGGCGTCGGCGCCCGCCTGATCGGCGGAACCGGCAACGACACCATCACTTTCTCCGGGCCGGGCACTACGGTCGAAGGCGGCGACGGTGCGGACCTTATCGAGGCCTGGTTCGCCGGGAACCCGAGAGTCTACGGCGGCGAGGGCAACGATACGATCGTGGGCCTTTCCTCCTGGGCGCGGGCCTGGGGCGACGATGGCGACGATTTCATCTCGGACCTCGGCTCGTTCACCAGCGGACGACGCTATTACTACGGTGGCGAGGGCAACGACACGATCGAAACCCAGGCCCGCGGCTTTTTCGAGGGCGAGAACGGCAACGACGCGATCTTTGCCGTCGGCACCGGCGGCGGCACGATGCGCGGCGGCTATGGCGACGACACGATCTTCGGCGGAGAGTCGCAGGACATCATCGAAGGCGACGACGGCATGGATCGCCTCTACGGCTTCGACGGCAACGACACCCTCAAGGGCGGCACCGGCGATGACGTGCTCGACGGCGGCGCCGGGAACGACATCGTCAGCGGCAGCGACGGCAACGACACCCTCCGGGGCGGCGGCGGCAACGACGACGTGCGCGGCGGCAACGACGACGACCTGATCCTGATGCAGGGCGACGGAGCCCCGGACGTGACCGTCCGCGGCGATGCCGGCAATGACGAGATCCGCAGCACCGCGGAAGGCGGCGACTATGCCGGCGGCAGCGGCGACGACCACATCGTCGTCGTGTGGGACGGGTCGGTCGTCGGGGGCGGCGACAACGACCTGCTCATCGGCGGGCCGGGTCAGCAGACCCTGTCGGGCGGGTCGGGCGACGACACGATCCGCGCCGGAGCGGGCAACGACTCGGTCCTGGGTGGAGGCGGGTCGGACGTGATCAACGCGGCGGCGGATGACGACACGGTGGATGCGGGCAGCGGCAACGATACGGTGGTCGGCGCCGCGGGAGATGATTCCCTCCTCGGCGGCATCGGTGCGGACAAGATCAACGGCGGCGCGGGCGACGACACGCTGGTCGGCGGGGGCGATGACGATCTGCTGAACGGCGGCCCCGGTTCGGACGAGATCCACGTCGGGGACGGGGTGGATACCATTATTTTCAACAACTTGGAGGCAGGAGCTGTCGACGAGGTGATCTTCGACGGCCCGGATTCCGCCAGTTTCCTGTTCGTCGGCATCACCGAATCCGACCTGACCCTGACCTCTATCGGGGAGGATGTCCGGGCGGTTCACGACGCCACGGGCTACGAAGTGTGGTTCCGCGGTCTGGACGTGAGCGAGGTCGAGGCCGCCTCGATCTTTCTCTGAGCGCGCCCGTTCCGGGGAGTGCCGAAATTCGAGGCATGGCCGCGCGGCAACACAGGGGCCGCGCGGTTGTCCTCAAGTGATCTGTCAACAGCTGTGGATAACTTTGCCGCATCCCTGCGGTTTCTTCCCGTGGCGCCGGTGTTTCGGCCCGCTGGGGATATGTGGAGGAATCGAGGATAGACATAGCCCTTGTGTCCCCCGGGTCGGTCAACACCAAATATATGTACGTTTGACGAAAATTCCCGTTGACCCTTCCCCCCCATTTGCGCCAGTTTGTGTAGGCCGGAGAGAGAGCCACAATATCTAGTGGCCCACCGGCAGGGACAGACACACGAAAGCATCATTGAGCGACGGGCGCGGGTTGGGCTGCGCGCGTCCGGTGCGTCTCGCCCTGCCGATACCCGGCACGTGGTAGGATCAAACTGGGACACAGGCGATGAAGATCGAAAGAAAATTCACCAAGGCAGGGCAGGACGCATACGCGGGGATCGAGTTCGTCACCACGACCTCCGAGATCCGCAATCCGGACGGCACGACGGTCTTCAAGCTCGACGCCATGGAAGTCCCGGCGAAGTGGTCCCAGGTCGCCAGCGACGTCATCGCACAGAAATACTTCCGCAAGGCGGGTGTCCCGGCCGACCTCAAGCCCGTCGCGGAAGACGGCGTGCCGGAATTCCTGTGGCGCAAGACCGCAGAGTCCAAGGACACGCCCCGCACCGGCGAGACCAGCGCGAAGCAGGTCTTCGACCGTCTCGCCGGCGCCTGGGCCTACTGGGGCTGGAAGGGTGGCTATTTCACCACCGAAGAGGACGCCAGCGCCTATTACGACGAAATGCGCCACATGCTGGCAACCCAGATGGCGGCGCCCAATTCGCCCCAGTGGTTCAACACCGGCCTGCATTGGGCCTATGGCATCGACGGCCCGGCCCAGGGGCACTACTACGTCGATTTCCGGACCGGCAAGCTGACCAAGTCGAAATCCTCCTACGAACATCCCCAGCCCCACGCCTGCTTCATCCAGTCGGTGAAGGACGATCTCGTCTCCGACGGCGGCATCATGGACCTCTGGGTCCGCGAGGCGCGGCTGTTCAAGTACGGTTCCGGCACCGGCACCAACTTCTCCTCGCTGCGCGCGGAGGGCGAAAAGCTCTCGGGCGGCGGCAAGTCCTCGGGCCTCATGGGCTTCCTGAAGATCGGTGACCGCGCGGCGGGCGCGATCAAGTCGGGCGGCACCACGCGCCGCGCGGCCAAGATGGTCATCGTCGATGCCGACCACCCGGATATCGAGGAATTCATCAACTGGAAGGTCAAGGAAGAGCAGAAGGTCGCCAGCATCGTCGCCGGCTCCAAGATGCACGAGAAGATGCTCAACGCCATCTTCGACGCCATCCGCGCCTTCGACGGCTCCGAAGAGGGGGCCTATGACCCCAATGCCAACGACGCGCTGAAAAAGGCCGTCCGCGAGGCGAAGAAGCTTTCGATCCCCGAAACCTACATCAAGCGGGTGCTCGATTACGCGCGGCAGGGCTATGCCTCGATCGAATTCCCGACCTATGACACCGACTGGGACAGCGAGGCCTATGCCTCGGTTTCGGGCCAGAACTCCAACAACTCGATCCGCGTGACCGACGCCTTCCTCAAGGCGATCAAGGACAATGCCGAGTGGGAACTGATCCGGCGCACCGACGGATCCGTCGCCAAGACCGTGAATGCCCGCGAACTCTGGGACCAGATCGGCCACGCCGCCTGGGCCTGCGCCGACCCGGGCATCCAGTTCCACGACACCGTCAACGCCTGGCACACCTGCCCCGAAGACGGCCCGATCCGCGGATCCAACCCGTGCTCGGAATACATGTTCCTGGACGACACCGCCTGCAACCTCGCCTCGATGAACCTGCTGACCTTCCTCAAGAACGGCGAGTTCCAGTCCGAAGCCTACATGCACGCCACCCGTCTCTGGACGCTGACGCTGGAAATCTCGGTCACGATGGCGCAGTTCCCCTCCAAGGAAATCGCGCAGCTGTCCTATGACTTCCGGACGCTCGGCCTCGGCTATGCGAACATCGGCGGTCTGCTGATGAACATGGGCTTTTCCTACGACTCCGCCGAGGGCCGTGCCCTCTGCGGTGCGCTGACCGCGATCATGACCGGCGTCTCCTATGCCACCTCGGCGGAAATCGCCGGCGAACTCGGCGCCTTCTCGGGCTACGAGCGCAACAAGGCGCATATGCTCAAGGTCATCCGCAACCACCGCAACGCCGCCTACGGCGCCACCTCGGGCTATGAAAAGCTCGACGTGAAGCCGGTCGCGCTGGACCACGGTAACTGCCCCGACGCGACCCTGATCGAACTGGCGATGTCCTCCTGGGACGAGGCGCTGCGCCTCGGCGAACAGAACGGCTACCGCAACGCGCAGGTGTCCGTGATCGCGCCGACCGGCACCATCGGTCTGGTCATGGATTGCGACACCACCGGGATCGAGCCCGATTTCGCCCTGGTGAAGTTCAAGAAGCTCGCCGGTGGCGGTTACTTCAAGATCATCAACCGCTCGGTGCCCGCCGCGCTCGAAAAGCTGGGCTATCCCTCCAGCCAGATCGAGGAGATCATCTCCCACGCGGTCGGCCACGGTACGCTCGGCAACGCGCCCGGCATCAACCACACGGCGCTGATCGGCCACGGCTTCGGCCCGGCGCAGATCGAAAAGGTCGAAGCGGCGCTCGCCACCGCCTTCGACATCCGCTTCGTGTTCAACCAGTGGACCCTCGGGGCAGAGTTCTGCCGCGAGACGCTGGGCATCCCTGCGGCCAAGCTGAACGATCCGACCTTCGACCTGCTGAAGCACCTCGGCTTCTCGCGCAAGGACATCGACGCCGCGAACGACCATGTCTGCGGAACGATGACCCTCGAAGGCGCGCCGCATCTGCGGGTCGAGCATTACCCGGTGTTCGATTGCGCCAATGCCTGCGGCAAGAAGGGCAAGCGCTACCTCTCCGTCGACAGCCACATCCGCATGATGGCCGCCGCCCAGAGCTTCATCTCCGGCGCGATCTCCAAGACCATCAACATGCCGAACGCGGCGACGATCGAGGACTGCCAGAAGGCCTACGAGCTGTCCTGGTCGCTCGGAACCAAGGCCAACGCGCTCTATCGCGACGGCTCCAAGCTGAGCCAGCCGCTGGCCTCCGCGCTGGTCGAGGATGACGACGAGGCGGCCGAGGTGCTGGAATCCGGCAACATCACGGCAAAGGCGCAGGTCCTGGCCGAGAAGATCATCGAGAAGGTGGTCGTGAAGGAGGTCGTCCGCTCGCACCGCGAGAAGATGCCCGAGCGCCGCAAGGGCTACACCCAGAAGGCGGTTGTCGGAGGTCACAAGGTCTACCTGCGCACCGGCGAATACCAGGACGGCACGCTGGGCGAGATCTTCATCGACATGCACAAGGAAGGCGCCGGCTTCCGCGCGATGATGAACAACTTCGCCATCGCCGTGTCGGTCGGTCTCCAGTACGGCGTGCCGCTGGAGGAGTTCGTCGACGCCTTCACCTTCACCAAGTTCGAACCCGCGGGCATGGTGCAGGGCAACGACAGCATCAAGAACGCGACCTCGATCCTCGACTACATCTTCCGCGAACTGGCGGTCAGCTACCTCGACCGGACGGATCTCGCGCATGTGAAGCCCTCGGGCGCAGCCTTCGACGATCTCGGTCGCGGCGAGGAAGAGGGCGTGTCCAACGTCAAGGAACTGTCCGAGACGGCGGCCTCGCGCTCGCTGGAAGTGCTGAAGCAGATCAGCTCGACCGGCTACCTGCGCAAGCGCCTGCCGCAGGAACTGGTGGTGCTCCAGGGCGGGGCGGATGCCATGTCGGCGCTGACCACGCTGGTGCCCGAAGCGGCCAAGGCGGTGAACGCCAAGGCCGCGATGACGACCACGACCTCCTCGCTGGCGATGGATGCGCGGGTCAAGGCCAAGATGCAGGGCTACGAAGGCGAAGCCTGCGGCGAATGCGGCAACTACACGCTGGTGCGCAACGGCACCTGCATGAAGTGCAACACCTGCGGCGGCACGTCGGGCTGCAGTTGAAGAACCTCCGGCAAGGGCGTGGTTTTTCGATGAAAAACCCATCCCGCGCCGGTTAGTGACCCGGGGCGGGTGCGCCCGCCCCGACGCGGACAGGGCCGCAGGCAGAAAGCAAACGGGCGGTACAGATCAGAGCCCTGTCAGCAAACCTCCAAAGGCCCCCTCGGGGGCCTTTTTTTCCGCTGCGAGCTCCGGCACCCTGCATCCGGGACCGTTGCGGTCCGATGCCCGTACCCCGGAGACCCCATGTTCGAACCGCTGCTCCTGCTGCTGCCGATCTACCTGCTGATCCTGCTGGGCTTCGGGTTCATCCGGACCGGCCTCGTCGGTCCCGAAGCACTGCCGCAGCTCAGCCGTTTCACGCTGATCGTCTGCATTCCGGTGCTGGTCTTTTCGGCCGTGTCGAACGCCGGCGCGCTCGGCAGCTTCAACTGGATCTTCATCGCGGCCTATGCGGCGGCTTCGCTGCTGACGCTGCTTGTCGCGCAGCTTGTCCTGCGCCACCTCTTCGGGCTGAGACGCGGGCAGAGCTGGGTGGTCGCCCTCGGCGGGGCCTGTCCCAACACCGTCTTCCTGGGTTTCCCCGTGGCGCTGATCGTGGTGCCGGATGTGGCGGACCGGCTCTTTGCCTGGATCATGGTGGTCGAGAACATGATCGTCATTCCCTTCGCGGTGACCATGGGCGACGTGGTGGCGCGGCAGGGCGGGATGAGCCTCGGCGCCTCGCTGCGCGACACGGTGCGGCGGACCCTGTCGAACCCGACCGTCATCGGGCTGCTCGCCGGGCTGGCCTTTGCCGCGACCGGGCTCGTACTGGCCGATCCGCTGGACCGCACCCGCGCGATGATCGCCGGTGCCGCGCCGCTGCTGTCGCTGTTCCTGGTCGGCGGCAACGTGGCCCGAACCGCGCTGAGCGGGGTCGACGTCCCGGTGTTCTTCATCGCCGCGATGAAGCTGGTGGTGCATCCGCTGATCGCCCTCGGCGTCCTGCTGATGGTGCCGGGTATCCCGCGGGAGATCGCCTTCGGCGCGATGATCTTCGCGGCGATCCCGATGTTCTCGATCTATGTCATCTTCGCCGCGCGCCATGCGGGCGAAAGCATCGCCTCTTCGGCGCTGGTGGTCACCACGCTGCTCGGCGCGATCAGCGTCGGGGCGCTGGTCCTGTGGATTTCCGGCTGATTTCGGGACTTCGTGAAGTCACGAAATAGCATGATCCTTCAAAGCCTTGCGGATCAGTTTTCCGTTCGGATTCCGGGGCAGGGCGTCGAGCCTGACATAGGCGCGGGGCTGCTTGTAGCGGGCGAGGCGTTCGGCGGCGCGCGCCTTGAGCACCGCTTCGTCCAGCGCCGAGGCCGCGACATAGAAGGCCGCGACGATGCTGACGCCGTCCTTCACCTGCACGTCGGTCACGCCGATTTCGGTGACGCCGGGCAGATCGGCCAGCGCCGCCTCGACCTCGAGCGGGGAGACGCGGTAGCCGCCCGCGTTCATCATGTCATCCCCGCGTCCGAGGTAGGCGATCCGCCCGTCGCCGTCCATTGCGCCCTGATCGCCGGTCAGGAACCAGTCGCCGGCATATTTCGCTGCCGTCTCCTCGGGTGCACCGACATAGCGCAGCATCAGCCCGGGGTCCGAGCGGTGTACGGCGATGGTGCCCGGCTCTCCGAGCGGAACGGGGGCAGCGTCCTCGCCGAGGATGGCGATGCGCCGGCCCGGCTGCGGCGTGCCGAGCGTGCCCGGCACCGCGGTGCGTCCGGGCGCCGAGGAGATGAAGGTCGAACATTCCGACATGCCGTAGGCTTCGAAGATCTCGGTGCCGGTGGCCTCGCGCCAGGCGTCGCGGATCGGCTCGCCGAGCTTTTCACCGGCGGCAAGGCCGTGGCGCAGCTTGGGCAGAGGCGGCACGGGATACTTGAGGATATTGCGATAAACCCCCGGCGCAGATGCAAAAACCGAGGCATCGTTGCGCTTCATCAGCAGCGCGAGCTGCGCCGCATCCGTGCCCGCCGCCGGGATCAGCGCCGTCGCGCCCATGGTCCAGGGGTCCATCAACCCGGTGCCGAGCGTGTAGGTCCAGTTGAAGGCCCCGGCGTGCAGCAGCCGGTCGTCGGGGCGCAGGCCGTACCAGCCCTCCATCATCATCTGCCGGGCCCAGATCGCGCGATGGGCGTGACCGACCGCGCGGGGCGTGCCGGAGGTGCCGGAGGTGTAGATGATGTAGGCGAGCCGCTCGGGATCGCCGCGGTCGTAGGGCGCCGGGGGCAGGTCGTGCCAGGCCTCGTAGACCTCGGGTCCCTGCACCGGCACCGAGGTCTGCGGGCAGGCGACCCCCTCGGCCCGCAGGATCGCGGCGGGCGAAAGCTGCGCGATCATCCCGGCGACCTCCCGCTCGGTGAGCTGGGAGGAGGTCGGAACCGGCACGATCCCGGCGGCGATGGCCCCGAGGTAGGCGATCGGGAAATCGACGGTATTTCCGAGCCGCATCAACAGGATATCGCCCGGCGTCAATCCCCGCTCCAGCAGCCCGGTGGCGGTTCCGCGAACCGCCGCGGTGAGCCGGGCATAGGACCAGCGTTCGGCGCCGGTGGGCTTCACGATGGCAAGGGCGATCTTGTCGGGCGTGGCCTCGCCCGCCGCAAGCACATGGGCGGCGAGGTTGAACGGCGCGGGGCAGGGCGCGAAGGCGCCTTCGTCGAAAACGGACAGCATGCAAGGGGATTAGGCCCGGCGCGGGATTGTTGCAAGGGGGGATGGGCGGCCCTATAGAATGCTCCATGACACGCGATCCCAGAACCCTGATCCGTCTCGCCCGCGAAAACGGCGAAGAGACCCTGGCCGAGCCGATGGACCTCGGCCTGCGGGTGCGCGAGTTGCGCAAGGAGCGGGACTGGACGCTGGAACAGGCGGCGAAACAGGCGGGGCTTGCGCGCTCCACCCTGTCCAAGATCGAGAACGGCCAGATGTCGCCGACCTATGACGCGCTGAAGAAGCTCGCCGTCGGCCTCGGGATCTCGGTTCCGCAGCTGTTCACGCCGCCCAAGCGCGACCAGGTGTCGGGGCGCATGGTGCACCTGCGCGACGGCGAGGGGCAGAAACAGGCCACGGCAACCTATGAACACGAATTGCTGGCCGAAACCCTGACCAAGAAAAAGATGCTGCCCTACCGGGCGCGCGTCCGCGCGCGCTCGATGGAGGAATTCGACGGCTGGGTGCGCCACGACGGCGAGGAATTCCTGTACGTGCTGACCGGGATCATCCGGCTTTACACCGAATTTTACGAACCCATCGAGATGCGCCGCGGCGATAGCGCCTATTACGACGCCTCGATGGGGCACAATGTCGTGTCGGTCAGCGCCGAGGACGCGACGATCCTCTGGGTGACGTCTTTGGCGTGACGGGCCGCCGGAGTTCGGGCCCGGCCAGCGCGGCGAGGCGGTCGAGTTCCTCTCCCGGGTCCCAGTTGTACAGGCTGTCTCCCGTCCCGGGGAGGCGGGGCGAGGGCGCGGTCAGGACGTCGATGGTCGAGGCGGGCGCGGGCTGCCGCGCCTTGCTGTCGGATTGCATGGTCGGAACCTCCTGAGGGATTGCAGGGCGAACCCGCGACGGCCCCCGGCGGTTCCCGCGCCGTCACCCCGCCAGGCGGTCCACCGCCTGCGACAGCCGTTCGGAGAACAGCCAGTCGTCGAGTTCCTGCGCGGCTTCGAAGGGGGTCAGGTCATGGCGCGCGGCGATATGCGCGATCACCTCCTCCCGGCTCGGCTGCCGGCGGAGGGTTTCCGCGTCCAGGAACGGAAAGCGATCCTGCAGGCGCTGCTGCGCATCCTGCCAGTTCGCGGCGATGTCTTGCCAGTTCATGTCACTCATACCTCCGCAACGTCCGCTGGCGGGCGACGTTCCGGACGTGCCCGTCCGACCGGCAGAAAACCGCAGGCGCCCGCATGCCCTGCGCCAATCTGTGCGCAAACCTCTTAAGCAACGGTTAGCGGGAGTCAGCGCTCCGGGAGCAGCCCGCGCGGGGCAAAGCGCAGCACCAGCAGCAGGATCACCCCCATGGTCAGCAGGCGCATGTGCTGAACGCTGTCCAGCAGGTGCGCCTTGAGCCAGGAGCCGTCGGCCATGCCCGAGGTCAGCGCCACCATCAGCCATTGCCCGATCGGCTCCACCTGCACCCAGAGGAACCAGATCAGGAACCCGCCGAGCACCGAACCGAAGTTGTTGCCCGACCCGCCGACGATCACCATCACCCAGACCAGGAAGGTGTAGCGCAGCGGCTGGTAGGTGCCGGGCGTGAGCTGCCCGTCGAGCGTGGTCATCATCGCCCCGGCCAGCCCGCAGAGCGCCGAGCCGAGGATGAACACCTGCAGATGCCGCGCGGTCACGTTCTTGCCCATGGCCGCGGCCGCCACCTCGTTGTCGCGGATCGCGCGCATCATCCGTCCCCAGGGCGATTTCAGCGCAAGCTGCGCCAGCACCAGCAGGATGACCAGCACGGCGGCGAAGAGCAGCGAATAACCGAGCTTCACGTAGAGCGTCGAAGCCGTGGTCGGGTCCAGCCCCAGCCCGGCGGCGCGCTCGACAAAGCCGGGATCGGACTGCAGGTCGATCTCGTAGGGAACCGGGCGGGGCAGGCCGATCACGTTCTTGACCCCGCGCGCCAGCCAGTCCTCGTTCTTGAGCACGGCGATGATGATCTCGGCAATGCCCAGCGTCGCGATGGCCAGGTAGTCCGAGCGCAGCCCGAGCGCGGTCTTGCCGATGGCCCAGGCGACCCCCGCCGCCAGCACGCCGCCCACCGGCCAGGCCAGCAGCACCGGCAGGCCGAGCCCGCCGAGATAGCCGGTGGTCGCGGGGCTCACCGCCTCGACCGCCTCGACGGCGGGGTCGAGCACGGCGCGGTAGACGAAGAAGCCCGCCAGCACCACCAGCGCCACCACCCAGCCGCGCAGACCGGGGCGCAGCCGGGCCCGGGCCAGGGCCGCCGCCGCGATGATCCCGGCACCCAGCAGCAGGGCGCCGATCACCCGCGCGCCGCCCGCCGACCAGGCCTCGGCCACCGGCGGGGCCGACACCAGCACCACGGCGAGGCCCCCGGTCGCGACAAAGCCCATGACCCCGACGTTGAACAGCCCGGCGAGGCCCCATTGCAGGTTGACCCCGAGCGACATGATCGCGCTCACCAGCCCCATGTTGAGGATCACCAGCGCGGTGTTCCAGCTTTGCAGCAGGCCGGTTCCGACGATCAGCGCCGCCACCAGCGCGAACAGAGCCAAGGTCCTCATACCGATTTCCCCCTGAACAGGCCGGTCGGGCGGAACAGCAGCACGATCACCAGGATCACGAAGCTGACCGCGAATTTGTAATCGGTGGAAAGCAGCTGCACGAGCCCGTCCGGCGCCAGGCTCTCGGGCAGCGCATAGCCCAGCACCTTCTTCCAGGCATAGGTGATGCCGACCTCGGAAAAGGCGATGACGAAGCCGCCCGCGATGGCGCCCAGCGGACTGCCGAGCCCGCCGACGATGGCGCTGGCGAAGATCGGCAGCAGCAGCTGGAAATAGGTGAAGGGCTTGAAGCTCTTGTCGAGCCCGTAGAGCACTCCGGCCACGGTGGCGAGGGCGGCGACCAGCAGCCAGGTCACCAGCACCACGCGCTCGGGATTGATCCCGGACAGCAGCGCCAGATCCTCGTTGTCGGAATAGGCACGCATGGATTTCCCGGTCCGCGTGCGGCCGAGGAACCAGAACAGCAGCGCCACGACCACCACGGCGGTGACGACCGTGATCCCCTGCGACGTCTTCAGCGCCAGCCCCTCGTCGAGGCCGGTCATCTCCTTGAACCTGCGCGCGGAAATGATGAACCGCTCGCCATCGGAAAAGGTCTGGTCGTCCGGCCCGATGACAAAGCGGGTGAGGCCGTTGTAGATGAACATCACCCCCATCGAGACGATGACCAGGATCACCGGCCTGGCCTTCTGCGCGCGGTAGAAGCGATAGACCATCCGGTCGGTCACGAGCACCAGCACCGCCGCCCCGAGGATGCCGACCGGGATCGCCAGCAGCGCGGTCGGCAGCGGACCGAGCGTGACACCCGCCTCCTGCAGCGCGCGCGTGGCCAGGATCGCGCACATGGTGCCCCATGCCATGGTGTCGCCATGGGCAAAGTTGGAAAACCGCAGGATGCCGTAGATCAGCGTCACTCCAAGCGCGCCGAGCGCAAGCTGGCTGCCATAGGCCAGCGCCGGGATCAGCACGAAATTCGCAAGCGCGACAAGGGCGTTCAGCAGATCCATGCACGCCGCCTCCCTGCGGTGCCGGCGTCTCCCCGGCGGGCGGGCGCGATCTCGGCGCGGGCGGTCATTCTTCCGCCTCGCAGCGGCCGAGATAGCTGACGACCTGCGGGCCGTCGGAATAATGCACCGTGTAGCGCGCCGTGCCGTCCGGCGCGACGGTGAGCAGGTGTCGCGCATCGAAACTGCCGCCGGAGAGCGACATCGCGCCTGCGTCCCGCACTCCGACGATCTCGGTGTCGCCGGTCTCCGAGGACATCACCACGCTCACCACCATCGCCCCCTCGTCGAGCCCGCCGGCATCGCCGTTCAGCGTCACGCCATAGCCGCTTTCCGCGCAGGGCTCGTCCTCGCGGCATTCCGTGGCGAAGCGGCATTCCATGGTCAATTGGACGTGGAAGGGCGCATCCTTCAGCGAATAGCCCTGCTCCGGAGCGCCACTGTCCTCATGGTCCTCGTGATCCTGCCCGGACGCACCGGTCGCAAGGCCCGCCGCCACCGCCAAGGCCGCCGCCACCCTCAGGCCTGTCGTCTTCATCCACCCGTGCATCGGATCCTCCGGTATTCCATTTCGCCCCGGCCGGTCATCCGCCGAGAAAACTCGCCCGGACCTCGGGATCGGCAAGAAGATCCCTGCCGGTGCCGTCATGAGCGTTGCGCCCCTGCACCAGCACATATCCCCTGTCGGCGATCTCGAGCGCCTGGCGCGCGTTCTGTTCGACCATGAGCACCGGCAGCCCGGTGCGCGCCACCTCGATGATGCGGTCGAACAATTCGTCCATCACGATGGGCGAGACTCCGGCGGTCGGCTCGTCCAGCATCAGCACCTTTGGCCGCGTCATCAGCGCCCGCCCCACGGCGACCTGCTGGCGCTGGCCGCCCGAAAGCTCCCCCGCCGCCTGACGCCGCTTTTCCTTCAGGATCGGGAACAGGTCGTAGACCTGCGCCATCGTGTCCCGGAAATCGTCGCGCCGCAGGAATGCCCCCATCTCCAGGTTTTCCTCGACGGTCATCGAGGCAAAGATGTTGTGGGTCTGCGGCACGAACCCCATGCCCCGCGCCACCCGGTCCTGCGGCGACAGCGCCGTGATGTCCTCGCCATCCAGCCGGACCGAACCCGACCGCAGGTTCAGCATCCCGAAGACCGCCCGCATCGCCGTCGACTTTCCCGCGCCGTTCGGCCCCACGATCACCGCGATCTCGCCGCGCTCCACCGCGAGGGTGCAGCCGTGCAGGATGTCCGCGCCGCTGCCGTAGCCGCCGGTCATCGCCTCGCCGATGAGGTAGGGCCCGCGGGCAGCCGCCGGGTCACGGGATGCGCCGGTCACCGCAACCTCCCGTCTTCTTCGGTTTGCAAATATCCCGGGGGTGTGGGGGCAGGGCCCCCACGGCGCGAGGGTGCCGTCATCGGACCGCCTCCTTGTTCTTGAGACCGGTGCCGAGATAGGCCTCGATGACCTCCTCGTTGGCCTTGATCTCGGCCAGCGTACCCTCGGCCAGCACCCGGCCCTCTGCCATCACGATCACCGGATCGCAGAGACGGCCGATGAAATCCATGTCGTGCTCGATCACGCAGAAGGTATAGCCGCGCTCCCGGTTCAGCCGCAGGATCGCGTCGGCGATGGTGTTGAGCAGGGTCCGGTTCACCCCGGCGCCGACCTCGTCCAGAAAGACGATCTTGGCATCCACCATCATCGTCCGGCCGAGCTCCAGCAGCTTCTTCTGACCGCCGGACAGATTGCCGGCCCGCTCGTCCTTCAGATGGGAAATCGTCAGGAAATCAATGACCTCGTCGGCCTTCTTCAGAAGCGCGGATTCCTCCTGCGCGATCCGGCCACGCCCGAACCAGGCGTTCCACAGGGTCTCGCCCGACTGGCCGCCGGGCACCATCATCAGGTTCTCGCGGCAGCTCATCGAGGAAAATTCGTGCGCGATCTGGAAGGTGCGCAGCAGTCCCTTGTGAAACAGCGCGTGCGGCGGAAGTCCGGTGATGTCCTCGCCATCCATCACCACGCGGCCCGATGTCGGCGGCAGCGCCCCGGCGATTACGTTGAACAGCGTCGTCTTGCCCGCGCCGTTCGGCCCCACGAGGCCGGTGATCGACCCGGCGGCAATGTCCAGCGAGGCGCCGTCGACGGCATGAAAGCCGCCGAAATGGCGGTGAAGGTTCTCGACCCGGATCACGTGCGCTTCCCCCGCGGCGCGTCGATGGCGCCGTTCTTCTTGTCGAAACAGCCCGGAAATCGCTTTCCGGGCTGCCGTCGTCCCGATCCGTGCCTTACTTGAACGAGATCGTTTCGTACTTGCCGTCCTTCACCTCGTAGTACCGGTAGGTCCCGGCGGCTTCGCCCGGTCCGATCAGTTCCACGTTGGTGGCGCCGACATAGTCGATATCTCCGCCGGAGGCGAGGATTTCGAGGGCCTTGCCGAGCTCTCCCGGCAGGATCTTTTCGCCCGGCGCGTTCGCCACGTCGAGCACGTTGGCCGCGACCGACGCCGAGGAGGCCTCGCCGCCCTTCATCATCGCCAGCGCGATCAGCGCCGCGGCGTCGTAGCTTTCGCGGGTGTAGGTGCTTTCGGCGTTCACCCCGGCGGCTTCGGCCAGTTCGCCGAAGGCCGTGGCGCCGTCGCCCTCGGCCCAGGGCGCGGTGCCGAAGGAGCCGTCGATCGAGGTGCCGAGATCGGTCAGCAGCGCGTCGGAATACATGCCGTCACCCAGCACGAAGGTGTCGAAGGCGCCGCTGTCCAGCGCGCTGCGGATCATGCCCTTGCCGCCCTGGTCGGAATACCCCAGCACCACCAGCACGTCGCCGCCGGCCGAGGCCAGCGCGCCGACTTCGGCCGAATAGTCGCCCTTGCCGTCCTCGTGCGGCGCGGCGAGGGTGATCGTGCCGCCCGAGGCTTCGAAGGCCGCGGTGAAGGCATCGGCAAATCCCTTGCCGTAGTCGTTGTTGGTGTAGGTCACGGCGACAGAGGAGATGCCGCGCTCGCCCAGAACCTCGGCCATGACCTCGGACTGGCGCATGTCGGAGGGCGCGGTGCGGAAGAACAGGCCGTTGTCCTCCACGGTGCTGAGACCGGCGGAGGTGGCCGAGGGCGAAATCATCGGCACGCCGTTCGGCAGCGCGACGTTGGCAAGGACCGCGCCGGTGACGCCGGAACAGTCGGCGCCCATGATCGCGATCACGCCGTCGGTGGTGATGAGACGTTCGGCGGCGGCGGTGGCGGCGGCGGCATCGGTGCAGGTGCTGTCGGCACGCACCGGGACCAGCGTCACGCCGTCGAGGAACTTGCCGCTGTCGTTGACTTCCGCCAACGCCAGTTCGGCGCTGCCCGCCATCATCGGCGTCAGCGATTCAATCGGGCCGGTAAAGCCGAGAATCACGCCGATCTTCGCTTCCATCGCGTGGCTTTCCGCCCGGGCGGTGCCGGTGACGGCGAGGATTGCGGCAGATGCCAGAAGCCATTTTTTCATGGTCGTTGAACTCCCTTGGTGGAATGTTTTTCCGAGCGGATGCTAAGCCCCGCCATGCAAAAAGAAAAGAGGCATCAGCGCGGCCTATCCCTGCGTCATCACAAGCCCGCCAGCGGCTTTGCATCCCTTCCATGCGGCCCCATATCAAACCGAAACGGAGGTATCATCATGCGCGTTCTGACCCTGTCCCTCGCCGTCTTCTGGGCCACCGCATCGGCGGCGCAGGACATTGCCAGCGAGGCCGGTCCGCTCCGGGTGAGCCCGGTCGTCGAAGGGCTCGACAGCCCGTGGAGTTTCGGGTTCCTGCCCGACGGCACGATCCTCGTGACCGAACGCGACGGGCGGCTCGTGGCGGTCCGGGACGGGGCGCGTCACGAGATCACCGGGCTGCCGCGCGTCTACGCGGGCGGGCAGGGCGGGTTGCTGGACCTGCTGGTGCCGGCGGATTTCGCCGAAAGCCGCGAGCTTTATCTCAGCTATTCCCGTCCGCAGGAGGGCGGCGCGGGCACCGCGCTGCTGCGCGCGCGGCTGTCGCAGGACGGCACCGCGCTCGAGGCGGCGGAGACGATCTTCGAGATGAGCGCGGGCTCCTCCGGCGGGCGTCACTTCGGCTCGCGGCTGGTCGAGGGCGCGGACGGAATGCTCTACATGACCATGGGAGAGCGGGGCGACCGCGAGGCCGCGCAGGATCTGTCGCGCCACAACGGCACGATCATCCGCATCGGCCGCGACGGCTCGGTGCCGCGGGACAACCCCTTCGTCGGACAGGAGGGCGCGCAGCCCGAGATCTGGTCCTACGGTCATCGCAATCCGCAGGGCGCGGCGCTGGACGCCGAGGGTCGGCTCTGGGTCAACGAACACGGCGCCATGGGCGGGGACGAGGTCAACCTGATCGAGAAGGGCGCGAACTACGGCTGGCCGGTGATCGCCTACGGGCGGCATTACTCCGGCGGCAGGATCGGCGAGGGCACGGAGAAGCCGGGCATGCAGCAGCCGGTGTCCTACTGGGACCCCTCGATCGCCCCGTCCGGCATGGCGTTCGTCGAGGGCGGCGCCTGGGACGGCGATGCGCTGGTCGGCTCGCTGAAGTTCGACTACATCGCGCGGCTTTCCGGCGATCCGCTGACCGAGGTCGAACGGCTGGCCTCCGATGCCACGATCCGGGTCCGCGATGTCGCGCAGGGGCCGGAGGGCGACATCTGGTTCCTGAGCGAGGGCAACGGCACGCTCTACCGGGCCGCGCTGCCCGCCGGGGGCTAGGCGCCCGGGCGCGGGCGTGGCACACTTCGGGGATTGATCACCGGAGGATTTTGCCATGCGACTGTCTTGCGCCGCGCTTGTCGCGCTGACGATTGCCGTCCTGCCCGTCCCGTCGCGGGCGCAGGACGGCGTGTTCGTGTCCTACGAGGCGATGCGCGCCACGCTGGACGGGCTGATGAAATCCCGCAGCATCGCGGACCTGATGATCGTCTTCGGCGGCGCCGACGAGATGACCGAACAGCAGCTTGCCGGGCTGGAAGGCCAGGTGCGCCAGATCTATCCCGCCGATTTCTCCGAAGCCGCGGTGATGCGGCATGCGGAGCTGGAAAACGGCTGGTCGCAGGAGGTCATCTCCTACTGGACCGGGGTGGATTACGTCTACGCCTACATCCTGATGCACGACCGCGAGGATGCCTTCGTGGCGGTGAATTTCCGCTTCAACAGCGACTTCTCGGCGCTCAACGCGCTGTTCTGACCGGCGCGCGCGCCCCGGTCAGACCGACAGCCGGCCGCCCTGCGATCCGCGCTCGCGGTAGGGGGTGGTCTGGTAGTGCGCCCGGTAGCACTTGGAAAAATGCGACGGCGAGGTGAAGCCGCAGGCGAGGGCGACGTTGATCACGCTCATGTCGGTCTGCATCAGCAGGTTGCGCGCCTTGGACAGGCGCAGTTCCATGTAATAGCGCTTGGGCGAGCGGCTGAGGTAGCGGCGGAACAGCCGTTCGAGCTGCCGCGTCGACATGCCGACATCCTTGGCGAGCAGCGCGGGCGAAATCGGTTCCTCGATATGGGCTTCCATGATGTGGATGACCTGGCCGAGCTTGGGATGGCGCACGCCGATGCGGGTCGGCACCGAAAGGCGCTGGGTGTCCTGATCGGTGCGGATCGACGAATAGATCAGCTGGTCGGCGACGGCATTGGCGAGGTCCTCGCCGTGGTGATCCGCGAGCAGCTTCAGCATCAGGTCGATGGAGGAGGTCCCCCCGGCGGTGGACAGCCGGTTGCCGTCGGCGACGAACACCGACTTGGTCAGCTTCACCTCCTCGAATTCCTCCTCGAAACTGTCCTGGTTCTCCCAGTGGATCGTGGCGCGCTTGCCGTCGAGCAGTCCGGCCCGCGCCAGCGCGTAGGATGCGGTGCAGAGCCCGCCGACCGTCAGCCCGCGCCGCGCCTCGCGCCGCAGCCAGTTCATCAGCTTCTTGGTGGTGCCCACATGCACGTCGATGCCGCCGCAGACCAGCACCGTGTCGTCGCGGGTCAGCTCGGGCAGGTCGCAGTCGAGCTGGAACAGCACCCCGGCGGAACAATGCACCGAGCCGCCGCCCTCGCCGGTCAGCTGCCAGGTGTAGAGCGTCCGCCCCGACATGCGGTTGGCGATGCGCAAGGCCTCCACCGCGGCGGCAAAGCTCAGCAGGGTGAAGTTCGGCAGCAGGACGAAGACGAAGCGGCGCTGCTTCGTGACGTCCTCCACCTCGACGCTCTTTCGCGGCGCTGGCATGGCGGTGTCCCTGTCGTCATGGGGTCCGGGTGCACCCCGGAACGTTCCCGCACAAGGGCAGACTTGCCGGAGAGCGTCAAGGGATGTCGCAATCGGCGCAAACCGATCGCGCCGCGCCGTGCGGACCGGGCGCATTTCATCTGGCCATGGCCGTGGCGCTTCGCTATACGCTCGGGACGTTTTCGCTAACGGAGACTTTGCGGGAGAGAGCCATGACCGAGTGGAACAAGTCGAGCTGGAGAACCAAGCCCCGGATCCAGATGCCTGATTATCAGGATCAATCCGAGCTGGAGGGCGTCGAGGCGCAGCTTTCGAAGTATCCGCCGCTGGTCTTCGCGGGCGAGGCACGCAAGCTTCGCACCGAGCTCGGCAAGGCATCGCGCGGCGAGGCGTTCCTGCTTCAGGGCGGCGATTGTGCCGAGGCCTTCGACCAGTTCAGCGCCAATGCGATCCGCGACACCTTCAAGGTGATGCTGCAGATGGCGATGGTGCTGACCTACGGCGCCAAGGTGCCGGTGGTGAAGGTCGGCCGCATGGCGGGCCAGTTCGCCAAGCCGCGTTCGGCGCCGACCGAAACCGTGGACGGCGTGGAACTGCCGAGCTTCCGCGGCGACATCATCAACGAGCTGCCCTTCACCGCCGAGGCGCGCAAGCCCGACCCCAAGAAGATGCTCCAGGCCTACACCCAGGCGGCGGCGACGCTGAACCTGCTGCGGGCGTTTTCCACCGGCGGCTACGCCGACGTGCACCAGGTCCACGCCTGGACGCTCGGTTTCACCGAGGGCGAGAAGGCCGCGCGCTACCGCGAGATGGCGAACCGGCTGTCCGACACGCTGGACTTCATCAAGGCGGCGGGCATCGATTCCATGCGCTCCGCGGCGCTGCATCAGGTCAGCTTCTACACCAGCCATGAATCGCTGCTGCTGGAATACGAAGAGGCGCTGACCCGCGTCGATTCCACCTCGGGCAAGTGGCTGGCCGGTTCCGGGCACATGATCTGGATCGGCGACCGCACCCGTCAGCCCGACGGCGCGCACGTGGAATTCGCCGCCGGCGTGATGAACCCCATCGGGCTCAAGTGCGGGCCGTCGATGACCTCGGACGATCTCAAGGTGCTGATGCGCAAGCTGAACCCGCTGAACGATCCGGGCCGGCTGACGCTCATCACCCGCTTCGGCGCCGGCAAGGTGGCCGAGCATCTGCCGCGCCTGGTCAAGACCGTGCGCGAGGAGGGGGCCAACGTTCTCTGGGTCTGCGACCCGATGCACGGCAACACGATCAAGTCGGCCACCGGCTACAAGACCCGGCCCTTCGACGCGGTCCTGCGCGAGGTGCGCGAGTTCTTCGCGGTGCACAAGGACGAGGGCACCGTGCCCGGCGGCGTGCATTTCGAGATGACCGGCCAGGACGTGACCGAATGCACCGGCGGCGTTCACGCGGTGTCCGACGAGGATCTGTCGGACCGCTACCACACCGCCTGCGACCCGCGTCTCAACGCCTCGCAGTCGCTCGAACTGGCCTTCCTCGTGGCCGAGGAGCTGACCAAGCTGCGCCACCGTCCGGCGGATGCGGCAAACGGCTGAGACCGGGCACCGGTCGCGGTTTTCGGGCGGGGTCCATCGGGCCCCGCCCTTTTTCTTGACGAAATGTGAACCGGAGCGGGGCGGCCCGCGTATCCCTTGTGTATCCTTTGGGGGAGGGAGCCGCATGTTCACCGCACTCGGATCCGTGTCGAAGGTCCGCCTCGCGCTGTTGGCGGGGGCCGGGACCATCGCCGCAACGATGATCGCCGCGAAACCGGTCGAGGACATATTCCGCCCGGCGCCATCCAACCTGTCGGACCTTGCCGGTCTGCGCTGGAAACACCGCGTCCTGCTGATCTTTGCGCCCTCGGGCACCGATGGCCGCTACCTGCGCCAGCTAGCGCTGCTCGAACTGACCGAGCCGGGGCTCAAGGCGCGCGACATGCTGATCCTGAGCGATCTTGCGGGCCGCGGCGTCAGCGCCCTGCGCGACCGTTTCGCGCCGGACGGCTTCCGGGTGGTGCTTCTGGGCAAGGACGGGCTGGTCAAGCTCGACCGGAGCGGGCTGGTGCGCCCCGCCGACCTGTTCGGTCTGATCGACGGCATGCCGATGCGCCGGCGCGAGATGCGCGAGGCGGGGGAGCAGGTGCCGCCCCCGGCCTCCGGAGCCACGCCCCGGCCGTGACGCCGGGGCTTCGAGGCGTCAGGCAGCGGCGGTTTCGTCGCTGCCGGCAGCCGCGGCGGAGCCTTCACCGAATTTCTCGGGGGAGAGCATCGCAAGCTGATCCCTTGCCCAGTGGCGGGTGTCGCGCTTGGCCACGGCGGCGCGCAGCAGCGTCATGCGGGCGCGGCGTTCCTCCTCGGGCATGTCGATGGCGAGGTCGATGGCGAAATCCATCGCGCGGGTCGAAAACGGGTTGGTCAGCACCGCCGCCCCCATCTCGACCGCCGCCCCGGCGAATTCCGACAGCACCAGCACGCCGTCGCCATCCGTGCGGGCAGAGACGTATTCCTTGCAGACCAGGTTCATCCCGTCCGCCAGCGGCGTGATCCAGGCCACGTCCGCCACCTGATACCAGGCGACCAGCTCTTCGAACGGAACCGCGCGCGAGATCAGCGCGACCGGTTGGAAGGTGAAGCTGCCGAAGCGCCCGTTGATCCGGCCCGCGATCTCTTCCAGTTCGCGCTGGATCGGCTCGTAGACCGTCATCGCGCGGTTGGCAGAGACCGAGACATGCAGCAGGCGGACCGTGCCGCGCAATTCGGGACGCCGTTCCAGCAGCCGTTCGAAGGCCAGAAGCTGATCCGCGCCGCCCTTGGTGTAGTCGGTGCGCCCGACCGAGAGCAGCATCGTGCTGTCCCCGACCTCGGCGCGGAACCGCTTGGCCAGCGTGGCGGTGTTCTCGTTCCCGGCAAGGCGTGTGATGTAGTCGACATCCACGCCCACCGGCGTCACGCCGAGCTGCACGACATGGCCGTTATGGGTGATTTCGGTCGGCACGGTGCGATCCGACAGGGCCGAGCCTTCGGCGATCAGGTCGGCGGGCACCGCGGCACGGGGCACGTTGCCGACATCGTGCTGGGAGCGCACGGCGGACAGGAAGTTCGCCGCATAGCGCGGGATGTGAAAGCCGACCACGTCCGCCGCAAGCAGGGAATCGATGATCTCGCCCCGCCAGGGCAGCACGTTGAACATGTCCGCCGAAGGGAAGGGCGTGTGGTGGTAGAAGGAAATCCGCAGGTCGGGCCGCATCTGGCGCAGATAGCCCGGCACCAGCCAGAGGTTGTAATCGTGCACCCAGACCGACGCGCCCTGCGCCGCTTCGGCGGCGGCGGCTTCGGCAAAGGCCCAGTTCACCTCCTTGAAGGTGGGCCAGTCGACGGGGTCGTAATTGTACTTTTCCTTGAACCCGTGAAGGATCGGCCAGAACGCCTCCTTCGAGGTGATGTGGTAGAAGCTGCGCACCTGCGCCGCGGTCAGCGGCAGGCGCGATACCGTGTATCTACCGAAGCTGTCCTCGATCTCGACCACCCGGTCGAACCCGGGGTCCGAGGGGGTGGCCGCCTCCTTCCACGCCACCCAGGCGGCGTTCTCGACCTTGCCGAAGAAACTCTTCAGCGTGGGGACGATGCCGTTGGGCGACTTGTTCTCGCGGTATTCGGTTTTGCCGTCGACGACGACTTCCTCGTAGGGTTGGCGGTGATAGACGATGACCAGATCGCTGGACATATCAGACTCCTTCCGGAACTTGGTGCATGTCGAAGACCTCGACCGCCTCGAGAATGCCCGCCGCGCCGATGGCATCGGCCTTGTGAACATGAGGCAGGTCGGCGACCTCCTTGAGAAGGGCGGCCTCTGCGCCGCCGACGGCGACGGCGGGCAGCCCGCATTGCAGCATCGACAGATCGTTGAGCGTGTCGCCGGCGGCAAGCACGCGGCGCTCCTCGATGCCGAGATGGGCGACGAGGCGGCGCAGGGACGGGCCCTTGGAAATTCCGCGCGGCAGCACGTCGAAATAGCGGTTGTCCGAGATCAGCGGATCGTGCCCCATCTCGCGCACGATGTCGCTGGCCGAGGGGTCGAATCCCTCAATATCAAGGTCATAGCTGACCCTGTAACGGAAATCCGTCGCCTGAAGCGTCAGGCCGGGATGGCCCTGCAGCACCGTCTTGACGCGGCGCCCGGCATTGTCCCATGTCGCGGCGATTTCTTCCTCCAGCGGCACGATGGGGTGGATCTGGCCGTCGCGGACCTCGGCGATGGTGGTGCCCACATCGCCCACCACGTATTCCGGCCAAGGCACGCCGCCGTCGCACAACTCGCGGATGAAGCGCGGATCGCGGCCGGTGACGAAGATCAGGCCGATGGTCCCGCGGTTGGCCTCGATCCACTCGTAGAGCCGGGTGCGGTCGGTTTCCGAGCCGCCGAGAAAGGTCCCGTCGAGATCGGTGGCGAGCACGAAGCGGCTGGTGGCGATGTCCCTGGCGTGGATGCTGGAGCTCATGCGGGTTCTCCCTGACCGGTGTGAAGATAGAGGTCGAGCGCGCGCGGCTCGCCTTCGATGGGGCGGGCCCAGAGCACCTGGAAGGTCTCGGCGAGGGGGGCGCCCTCGTGCAGGATGGCATGGACCGACTCGCAGATCGGCATGGAGACGCGCAGACGCCGTGCGAGGTCGACGACCGAGACGGCGTTGACCTCGCCTTCGACCACCGTGGGCAGACCGCCGAAACAATCGGCGCGCGGGGTGCCGCGCCCGAGCTCGGTGCCGAGCTTCATGTTGCGCGAGGTGGTCGAGGAACAGGTCAGGGTCAGATCCCCCGCACCGGCAAGCCCGGTGACGGTTTCCCTACGCCCGCCAAGGGCTTCGGCGAGAAACTTCATCTCGTCCATGCCGCGCGTGATGAGCGCGGCGCGGGTGTTTTCGGCAAAGCCGGCGCCCGTCATCATGCCGCAGGCTATGGCAATCACGTTCTTGACCGCGCCGCCGACCTCGACCCCGACCAGATCGTCCGACACATAGGGACGGAAGGCCTCGGTATGCATGGTGGTTGCCAGACGCGCGGCGGGAGCCGTCGCGGGCTCCATGCGGTCGATATGCGTGAAGGGGAAGGCGACCGTTGCCGCCGTGGGATGGCCCAGCGCGGTTTCGCGCGCAAAGGTCGGCCCGGAGAGCGCGCCGACGGGATGGCCGGGCAGTTCCTCCTCGACCACGTGACTGAGCAGGTAGCCGGTGCCGCGCTCGATCCCCTTGCAGCAGAGGGCGACGGGAACCCCGGCGGGCAGATGCGGACGCATGGCGCGCGCCATGTCGCGCAGCGTGTGCGAGGGTGTCACCATCAGCACCGCCTCGGTGCCCTCCAGCGCCTCGGCCAGGCTGGCGGTGGGGGTGATCCCCGGTGGCAGGGCGATCCCGGCAAGGTGGTCGGGATTTTCGCCGCGCTCCGCGATCAGCTTCGCCAGCGCAGGCCGCCGTCCCCAGAGCCGCACGTCGCGACCGGCCCGGGCGGCAACGGTCGCGAGGGCGGTGCCCCAGCCCCCCATGCCGATGATCGTGATGCGGGAGTAGGGTTCGGCGCGGGTCGGAGACTCGGCGCGGCGAACCGGCGGGGTGTGGTCGATATGTGTCATTCCATCCATGATAACTGGGGCGACCCGTCCCCGATGGGGCGGGTTGGCCGCTAGGCGCTCTCCGTCTGGTGGTTTCCGTACCCCATGAACACTAGGGCTGGTTCCGCCGGAAACCACCCCCGGTGCCGCATTTTTCTGCACCTGCACGGTGACCCCGCGATCTGCCCGCATATTGGGCGGAATTCACGGTGCATGACCGGAAATTGATCGCCCGAAGGGCGGAAAATCGCAATGCAACGTGGCTTTTCCCGCTGTGGCATACGGCCCGACCAGTGCCGGGCGCTTGGGGCCGCAGAGCCGGATCACGTGATATCAAGGGGTTACGATCCGGTGGAACTTCCGCCCGGTCCGGGCGTTTGGCCAGTGTGAATAAAGGGCATAACCTCTTCCCTGATTGCCGCAATGCGGCGTGACCGACAAGGAGACCCGACCGTGACATCCCTGGCAACGATCCCCAACACCAAAGTGCGCACCGCGATTTTCCCGGTGGCCGGCTTGGGCACGCGTTTTCTGCCCGCGACCAAGGCGACCCCAAAGGAACTGCTTCCGGTCATCGACCGCCCCCTGATCCAGTTCGCCATAGACGAGGCGCGCGCGGCCGGGATAGAACGGATGATCTTCGTGTCCCACCCGTCCAAATCCGCCATCGAGCGCTACGTGCACACCGATACCGACCTGTCCGAGACCCTGCGCGGGCGCGGCAAGGACAGCATCGCCGATGCGCTGGACGCGGCGGCGCTCGACCCCGACGAGGAGCAGGTGCATTTCGTCATGCAGGACGAACCGCTCGGACTCGGGCATGCCGTGCTCTGCGCTGCCGAAAAAGCGCTGCCCGGCCCGGTCGCGGTGATCCTGCCGGACGATCTCATCATGGGGGAAACCGGCTGCCTATCCGAGATGATCGAAGCCTATGGCCGCGCCGGGGCAGGGCACATGGTTGCCACGATGGAGGTCGCGCGCGACGAGGTTTCGGCCTACGGCGTCCTGGTCCCGGAGGGCGAGATGACCGGCAACGTGCTGAAGGCCAGCGGCATGGTCGAAAAACCCGCCGCGGAAGAGGCGCCCTCGCTGCAGGCGGTGGTCGGACGCTACGTGCTCGACGGCTCGATCTTCGACGATCTGCGCCACCAGGAACCCGGCCTCGGCGGAGAGATACAGCTGACCGATTCCATCGCGAGGGGGGCCGCGCGCGTCGGCCTCTGCGGCTTCCGGTTCAGCGGCAGCCGCTTCGACTGCGGCTCGAAGGCGGGGATGCTGCGGGCGACGCTGGCCTATGCCGGTCAGCGCGACGAGTTCCAGCAGGTGCTGCGCGATCATCAGCCGCTGGCGCTGGCCGCCGAATGACGCCGCCGGGCCGGGCGCCGTTGCGCCGCCCGGTCCGTCCGCGCCTCCGACCTCGCCGGACCAGAGACAAAAGAAGACCCTCGCAGGATTCTCCTTGCGAGGGTTCTTTCTGCTCGGGCCCTGCGGCGGCAAGGACGAAAAGCGCCGCACAAGCCATCGGGACGAAGGTTTTTTCTGTTCCCTGCCTCGGTCTCAATCGTCGTTGGATACCACCAGCCGCAGATGCGGCACCGCGCGCCGCCGCTCTCCGTCCTTCGGGATGAAGGCCGCGGGCGGCTCGGCCAGTTCCCTGAGCCGCCGATCGGGCGCAGGGTCGGCGGCGGCGGCGATCGCGCCGGACAGCGCCGGCGTCACGGTCATGCCCGAGATCCGGAACCGGCGCGGCGTGCGGCCGATCCGGCCCGTGGTGCAGAGCGCGCCGATCATCCGGGTCATGTCCCCCATGTCCGAGCGCAGCGGCAGCAGCAGCATGTGGCCCTGCAGCCCGCCGCGGCCGAAGCCTTCCTCGCCGGTCAGGTCCAGCCGCACCATCGCACCTTCCGAGAACAGCCGCCCGACACCTTCGCCCAGTCGGTCACGCGCATCCGGGGCGAACAGCGCCGACAGCGGCATGCCGCCTGTCTCCATCCCCATCAGGTCGTTGAGATGGGTGCCCGCAACCCGCAGCTTGGCCAGCGAGGGCGCGATGCGTTCGGCGAGGAATGCGTATTCCAGCACGCTTTCGATTCCCCGGGGGTCGATCTGGCTGCGCAGCGGCACGGTGCCCGAAGGCTCTGCCAGACCGCGCCAATAGGCCTCCAGCAGGCGAAGCGACGTCATGCGTTTCTCTCTCTCACGTCCGGTCATCGAAATCACGTCCCGCCCGTTACCGCCTCTTCCGAACATCTGCGTACTCCCTGCGTTGCCGCGCCGCCTGGTCGGAGCCCCCGTTCCACCTTGCCAGCCACTATCCGTTTGAGACTCAACTTACCTCAAATGCGGCGGAAAAGCGCCCCATTTATGACCCAAAGGTTAACGCACCGGCAGGGTTACGCCGGGTAGACAGCCGCGGGCGGGGACTGTAGGGCCTTGAAAAGTCGTCGGGGCGGACCGCGACGCAATCTTGAGACACGAGGGCGAAAATGCGTCAATCCATGACGGGGTTTGCATCAGAATCAGGCGAACGCGACGGATTGCGCTGGGGCTGGGATCTGCGCGGCGTCAACGGCAAGGGCCTGGAACTGCGCCTGCGCCTGCCGGACTGGGTCGACGGGCTGGAGCCGCTGGTGCGCGCGGCCCTTGCAAGACGGCTGACGCGCGGCAACGTCCAGGTGTCGCTGCGCCTGGCCGGCGCCGGTGAGGAAAGCGCCGCCGATCTCGACGAGGCGGCGCTCGAACGGGTGATCGCGGCCATGGTCCGGATCGAGGCGGCGGCGGATGCGGCGGGCCTTGCACTGGCGCCGTCCTCGGCCGCCCAGATCGTCGGGCTGCGCGGCGTGATGGCGTCGGGGCAGGGACAGGCCGACCTGCCGGCGCTGCGCGGCTGGCTGATGGCGGCCTTCGAGGCGGCGCTGGACGATTTCGTCGCCAATCGTGCCGCCGAGGGGCGCGCCCTGCAGGGGATACTGACGGGCCGTCTCGACGAGGTCGCGCAGTTGGTGACCGAGGCCGCCGCGGCGGTCGACGCCCGGCGCGACGAACAGGCCGAGCGCCTGCGCGCGTCGCTGGCGCGGGTGCTGGAGAATGCCGACGCCCCCGACGAACAGCGCCTGACGCAGGAACTGGCGCTGATCGCGGTGAAATCCGACGTGACCGAGGAACTCGACCGCCTGACCGCCCATGTCGCGGCGGCGCGCGCGCTGCTTGCCGAAGAGGCGCCGGTCGGCCGCCGGCTGGATTTCCTGATGCAGGAATTCAACCGCGAGGCCAACACGCTCTGCTCCAAGTCCGGCTCTCCGGCATTGACGCAGATCGGGCTGGCGCTCAAGACGGTGATCGACCAGATGCGCGAGCAGGTTCAGAACATGGAGTGAGACATGAGCAATCGCCGGGGCCTTCTGATCATCCTGTCCTCGCCCTCGGGCGCGGGGAAATCGACGCTGGCGCGCAGGTTGCGCGAATGGGATCCGTCGATCATCTTCTCGGTCTCGGCGACCACCCGCGCGCCGCGCCCGGGCGAGGTGGATGGCGAGGATTACCATTTCATGACCCAGAGCGCCTTCAAGAAGGCGGTGTCGATGGGCGAGATGCTGGAACATGCGCATGTCTTCGGGAATTTCTACGGCTCGCCCAAGGGGCCGGTGCGCGATGCGATCATCGACGGCAAGGACGTGCTGTTCGACATCGACTGGCAGGGCGCCCAGCAGATGACCAATTCCGAGCTTGCGCTGCACACGCTGTCGATCTTCCTGCTGCCGCCGTCGATCGCGGAGCTGAAGCGGCGGCTCGTCGGGCGCGGCCAGGACGGCGCCGAGGTGATCGACCGCCGCATGCAGAAGAGCTGGGACGAGATCTCGCACTGGGGGTCCTACGATTTCGTGCTGGTGAACGAGGATCTCGACCAGACCGAGGCGCGGCTGAAGAGCATCGTCACCGCGGCGCGGCTGAGGCGGACACAACAGCCGGGGCTTCTGGATCACGTCCGCCGGCTTCAGGAAGAGTTCGAGGAGGGAGAGGAATGACAATCTACGCACTCGACGGGGTGGCCCCGCAGATCGCCGGAAGCGCCTGGATCGCGCCCGGCGCCCATGTGCTCGGCAAGGTGGTGCTCGAGGAGGACAGCTCGGTCTGGTTCGGCTGCACCCTGCGCGGCGACAACGAGGAAATCCGCGTCGGCGCCGGCTCGAACCTGCAGGAGAACGTCGTCTGCCACACCGACATGGGCTATCCGCTGGTGATCGGGGCGGGCTGCACCATCGGCCACAAGGTCATGCTCCACGGCTGCACCATCGGCGAGAACTCCCTCATCGGGATGGGCGCGACGATCCTCAACGGCGCGAAGATCGGACGCAACTGCCTGATCGGCGCGGGCGCGCTGATCACCGAGGGCAAGGAGATCCCCGACGGCTCGCTGGTGATGGGCGTGCCCGGCAAGGTCGTGCGCCAGCTCGACGAGGCCGCCATCGCGGGGCTTCGCAAATCCGCCGCCGGCTACCAGGCCAATGCGCGGCGCTTCGGCAAGTGTCTCCGGGCCCTCTGAGCCGCCGCCGCGCCCGGCCCCCGGGCAGGCAGGGGGCGCTGCCCCCGTCCGCGTGCCGCGGACTCCCCCGGGATATTTCGGGCCAGAAGATGCCTTGGGATTCCCGTGGCCTCTTCTGGCTGCAAATATCCCCGCCGGAGGCCGTCACCACCTTGACGCCCGTGCAATGCCGCGAGGTCTTGCCCGAGCCTCGGGGCTGTGCCACCTGATGGCGGAGATGGCCAAAGGAGATCCCGATGAAACCCACCCTCGTGCGTCCGCCTCTGAAGGACGGGGTATCCTCGCCCGTCGTCACCCCGATCATGCCCTCCGTGGTTCATGCCTCGCGCGATCCGGACGAGCTCGACGCGCAGTATTCCGGCGCGGCGCCGGGCTATGTCTACAACCGCGAGGGCCATCCGAATGCCGATGTGCTGGCGACCCGGATCGATGCGCTCGAAGGGGCGAGCGGCGGGATCGTCACCGGGTCGGGCATGGCGGCGGTTGCGGCGGTGCTGCTGGGACTGCTGAAGGCCGGGGATCACGTGGTCGGGGCCGACCAGCTTTACGGACGAAGCCTGCGGATGATGTCCGAGGATCTGCCGCGGCTCGGCATCGCGACGAGCCTGGCGGATCCGACCGATGCCGCCCATGTGGCGGCGGCGCTGCGCCCCGAGACCCGGCTGGTGCTGATCGAACTGGTGTCCAACCCCACCCTCCGGCTTGCGGATCTTGACGGCATCGCGGCGCTCTGCGCCGAACGCGGCATCCTGCTGGCGGTCGACAACACCTTCACCACCCCGGCGAGCGTGCGCCCCTTCGAGCGCGGTGCCGACATCGTCCTGCATTCGGTGACCAAGCTGCTGGCCGGTCATGCGGACGTGACCCTGGGCTGGGTTGCGGCGAGGGACCCGGACCTCGCCGAGCGCATGCGGATCTTTGCCGTGACTCTCGGTCTTACCGCGAGCCCCTTCGACTGCTGGCTGGCGGAGCGGGGCCTGCTGACCTTCGACCTGCGCTTCGAGCGGGCGCAGGCGAATGCGGCCCGGCTGGCTGATCACCTCGCGGCGCAGCCCGGCGTGCGGCGGGTGCTTTATCCGGGGCGCGGCGATCATCCGGATGCCGCGCGGGCGCAGGGACTGCTGCGCGGGCGGCCGGGCAACATGCTCAGCTTCGAACTCGACGGCGGCCGCGCGGCGGCGAACGCCTTTACCCGCGGCGCGTCCGGGGTGGCCTTTGCGCCGACTCTCGGGGATGTGGGCACGACGCTGTCGCATCCCGCCTCGTCGTCGCACAGGGCGCTGACGGCGGAGGCGCGGGCGGCGCTCGGGATCTCGGAAGGCTTCTTCCGGGTGTCGGTCGGGCTCGAGGATCCGGATGCGCTGATCGCCACCTTCTCGGAGGGGCTGGCCGCAGCCCGCAAGGCGTGATGCGTGCCGACACGCGGGACATGGTATCGGCCTTTCCGCTTCCGGCGGTGCTGGTGCGGCGGGACGAGCGGGTCGAGGCGGTGAATGCCGAGGCTTCGGCGCTGCTCGGCGAGGGGCTGGAGGGGCGGCATTTCATCACCGCGCTGCGCCAGCCGACCCTGCTGGACGCCATCGAGGGAACCTTCCGCGAGGGTCGGCCCCGCGTCACCCGCTACCTTGCCAGCAACGGGCGCCACGACACGACCTTCGAGGTGTCCTGCCGCCCGGTCCCGCTGGAGGGCGGCACCGGGGTTCTGCTGGTGTTCCAGGACATCACCCACGTCGAGCAGATCGGCCAGATGCGCCGGGATTTCGTTGCCAATGTCAGCCACGAACTGCGCACGCCGCTGACCGCGCTTCTGGGGTTCATCGAGACCCTCAAGGGGCCGGCGCGCGAGGATGCGAAGGCGCGGGAACGCTTCCTCGGGATCATGGAGGCCGAGGCCGGGCGCATGGAGCGGCTGGTGGGGGATCTGCTGTCGCTGAGCCGGGTCGAGGCCGAGGAGCGCGTCCGCCCGACCGAGGCGGTGGATCTGCCGGGGCTGGTGCGTTCGGTGCTGCTCGGGCTGGGGCCGCTGGCGGCCGAGGCGGGGGTGACGCTCTGCGCCGACATGCCCGACAAAGAGCAGGACGTGCCGGGCGATCCCGACCAACTGCGGCAGGTGCTGGTGAACCTGGTCGAGAACGCGGTGAAATATTCCGGGCGCGGGACGGATGTGACCGTGGCGCTGACCCGGCCGGAGTTCCAGGCGCGGCTGCGCGGGCCGGGCGTGGTGCTGTCGGTGACCGACAGCGGACCGGGGATCGACCCGATTCACATTCCCCGCCTGACCGAACGGTTCTACCGCATCGACACCCATCGCTCGCGCGAGATGGGCGGCACGGGGCTGGGACTCGCCATCGTCAAGCACATCGTGAACCGCCATCGCGGACGGCTGCGGATCGACAGCACGCCGGGGCAGGGGGCGACCTTTTCGGTGACCCTGCCGGTGCTGGGCTGACGCCTTTCGGGGTGCCGGGGCCGCTTTCCCGTTTGTGACAAGGGCCCGACCCTGCCCATTCCGAGGGGGGGAATCGGGCGGATCATGACATTTTCTCTCATGGCATGACGGGCGCGGCGCGGCCTGCACGGTGATTGCTCTTTCCGCGCAGGACGGGATTTCGACCTTGCGCGGATGATGCGGATGTCGTCTCAAGTGTATATTTTCAATAGATAACTACGGGAATTGTCCGGGTGCCTGCGGATCCGGGCGCGCCCCGGGGAAACCTCCGCCGCGCCCGTCGCCGCAGTGCAGAAGGCCGGTTTCCGCCACGGCATCCCGACACGTCATAAAACTGTTACGCAACCGTCACAAAAGCATTGCGCCAGAGGCTTAGGACCCGCCTCGAGATCCCCGAGGGGAGGGGATCGCTACTCAGGTTACAGGAGCATTCAATATGCAATCCGTGAAACTCGCCGTCTCGGCGCTTGCACTCGCCGCCGCATCGGCCACCGCCGCCGCCGCCCGCGACAACGTCCAGGTCGCCGGTTCGTCGACCGTGCTGCCCTACGCGTCGATCGTCGCCGAGGCCTTCGGTGAAAACTTCGACTTCCCGACCCCGGTCGTGGAATCCGGCGGCTCCTCCGCCGGTCTCAAGCGTTTCTGCGAAGGCGTGGGCGAGAACACCGTCGACGTCGCGAACGCCTCGCGCAAGATCAAGGACAGCGAAGTCGAAGCCTGCGCCGCCGCCGGCGTGACCGACATCATCGAAGTCCGCATCGGCTATGACGGCATCGTCTTCGCCTCCCAGAAGGACGGCCCGGCCTACACCACCTTCGAACCGGCCGACATCTACAACGCGCTCGGCGCCAAGGTGCTGAAGGACGGCGAGCTGGTCGACAACACCTTCGCCCAGTGGAGCGAGTTCAACGCCGATCTGCCCTCCTCCGACATCGTCGCCTTCATCCCCGGCACCAAGCACGGCACCCGTGAAGTGTTCGAGGAAAAGGTCATGCTGAAGGGCTGCGAAGCCTCTGGCGCGATGGAAGCCATGGTCGCTTCGGGCATGTCCGAAGACGACGCGGAAGACGCCTGCATGTCCGTGCGCACCGACGGCAAGTCGGTCGACATCGACGGCGACTACACCGAGACCCTGGCCCGCATCGAATCCAACCCGGCCGGCGTCGGCGTGTTCGGTCTCGCCTTCTACGAGAACAACACCGACAAGCTGAAGGTCGCCACCATGTCCGGCGTCGTTCCCTCGACCGAGTCCATCGCGACCGGCGAATACCCGGTGTCCCGCCCGCTGTACTTCTACGTGAAGAAGGCCCACATCGGCGTGATCCCCGGCCTCAAGGAATATGCCGAGTTCTTCGTCTCCGACGACATGGCAGGCCCGGACGGCCCGCTCGCCCAGTACGGCCTCGTGTCCGACCCGGAACTGACCGACACCCAGTCGCTCGTCGCTGACGAGAAGACCATGGGCGAAGGCATGTAATCCAGACTTCTGCGGGGCGGCCTTTTGCGGGCCGCCCCGTTTTCTGCTGTCCGAAGACCAATATCGAGTGCCATGGTCCTGCGCCCGCAGGGGGCGCCAATTCCCGGGGGACAAAGACTCATGCCGGCCGTCTGGCTTTTCCTAATCGTGCTGGCCCTAGGGCTGGTCGGACTTATCGTGGGGCGCGCGCTGGCGCTGAGGGATGCCGGTGGCGACATCCGTCAGCTGCATTCCCGTCCCGGCTATTACGGCGCCCATGTCATGCTCTGGACCGTCCTGCCCGCCGTGGCGCTGATGGCGGTCTGGCTGGTGGTGCAGCCCATGGTGATCAAGGCGCAGGTCGCCTCCATGGTGCCCGACGCCGCCTTTTCCGATTCCGGCGCGCTGAGCCTCATCATGTCCGATGTGCGACGCGTCGCCGACGGGCTCGACATCGCGGTCGAGCGCGGCGTGATGACGCCGGAACAGGCCGACGAGATGCGCACCGGCTTCACCGACGTGCGCGCCCGGCTGGGCGAGGTCGGGGTCGCGCTCGGCTCCAACGTCGAATCCTACGTGCTGAAGGCGGCGCAGGCCTATCGCAAGATGTCGAACTACGGCGGCTGGATCCTCACCGCGCTGACGCTCGGCGCGGCGGTCGGCGGCTTCGCGCTGTCGCTCCGCGGCATCGACAAGGACTTCCGGTCGCGCAACAGCGTGGAGCGGGTGACGCTCTGGGTGCTGATGCTCGCGGCCTCGGTCGCGGTGCTGACGACCGTCGGCATCTTCCTCGCCCTGCTGAGCAACACGGTCGAGTTCTTCCGCATCTACCCCTGGACCGAGTATTTCTTCGGCACCACCTGGCAGCCGCGATCGGGCGGCGGGGCGGAACAGCCGCTGGGCCTCATTCCGCTGCTCTGGGGCACGCTCTACATTTCGTTCATCGCGCTGGCCGTGGCGGTGCCGATCGGCCTGTTTGCCGCGATCTACCTGTCGGAATACGCCAGCCCCCGGGTCCGGGGACTGGTCAAGCCGGCGCTCGAGATCCTCGCCGGCATCCCGTCCATCGTCTACGGGCTCTTCGCGCTGCTGACCGTGGGCCCGATGCTGCTGAGCGTCTTCGGACCGAACGGCGGCCTCGGCATCATGCAGGGCGCGTCGTCGGTGATGACGGCGGGCCTGGTCATGGGCATCATGCTGATCCCCTTCGTCTCCTCGCTCTCCGATGACATCATAAACGCCGTGCCGCAGTCGCTGCGCGACGGCTCCTACGGGCTCGGCGCGACCAATTCCGAGACCATCAAGCAGGTGATCCTGCCCGCCGCCCTGCCGGGCATCGTGGGGGCCATCATCCTCGCCGCCTCGCGCGCCATCGGCGAGACCATGCTGGTGGTCTTCGGCGCCGGTGCCGCCGGGCGCCTGTCGATGAACCCATTCGAGGCGATGACCACCGTCACGGCCAAGATCGTCTCGCAGCTGACCGGGGATGCGGATTTCACCCAGCCCGAAGTGCTCGTGGCCTATGCGCTCGGCACCACGCTGTTCGTGGTGACGCTCGGCCTCAACCTCCTTGCCCAGCGCATCGTCGCGAAATACCGGGAGCAGTACACATGACCGCCGAAGCGACCAACAGCCCGGCAGCCAAGCCCAGCTCGCTCTATCATCTCGAGGCCGGAAGCCGCCGCCGCAAGGCCGCCGAAAAGCGCTTCATCGGCTACGGCATCGCCGCCATCGCCGCGGGGCTGTTCTTTCTCTTCGTGCTGCTGTTCCAGATCATCACCAACGGGGCAGGGGCCTTTACCCAGACCTTCATCGAGGTGCCGGTCTACCTCGATGCGGCCAAGCTCGACAAGAACGGCGGGCGCAACATCGAGGAGATGAAGAAGGTCACCACCTTCGGATACGCGCCGCTGATCCAGAACGCCCTGGCCGAACAGGTCGCCGACCTCGGGCTCGACACCGAGCTGGCCTCTGGCAAGGACGTGAAGGACATGCTCTCGCCCTCCGCGCCGGGCCAACTGCGCGACTACGTGCTCGCCAACCCGGATTCCGTGGGCGAGACGCTGACCTTTTCCTTCCTCGCCTCCAGCCGCGTCGACGGCTACCTCAAGGGCCGCGTCAGCCGGGACAGCATCGCGCAGGACAAGAGCATCAACGTCGCCCAGCTCGACCTGACCGACCAGCTCCGCGAGGCGGGGGTGCTGCACAAGGGCTTCAACACCAACTTCATCACCGGCTCCGACGCCTCCGACCTGCGGCCCGAACAGGCCGGGTTCGGCCAGTCGATCCTCGGCTCCTTCGCGATGATGCTGGTGGTGCTGCTGGTCTGCCTGCCGATCTCGGTCGCGGCCTCGATCTACCTCGAGGAATTCGCGCCCAAGAACAAGTTCACCGACTTCGTCGAGATCAACATCTCGAACCTCGCCGCCGTGCCCTCCATCGTCTTCGGCATCCTGGCGCTGGCGGCCTTCATTCAGTTCGGCGGCGGCACGCTCAACATTTCGGCCTTCCGGTCCTCGGCGCCGCTGGTGGGCGGGCTCGCGCTGTCGCTGATGACGCTGCCGACCATCATCATCGCCACCCGCGCCTCGCTCAAGGCCGTGCCCGGCTCGATCCGCGACGCGGCACTCGGGCTCGGCGCAAGCCGGATGCAGGCGGTGTTCCACCACATCCTGCCGCTCGCCATGCCCGGCATCCTGACCGGCACCATCATCGGCCTGGCCGCCGCGCTCGGCGAAACCGCGCCGCTGCTGATGATCGGCATGGTCGCCTTCGTGCAATCCCAGGGCAGCATCGGCGGCTTCTTCACCGATCCCAACGTCGGGATGCCGGCGGAAATCTACATCTGGGCGTCGCGCGCCGACGGAGCCTGGTACGAACGTGCCTGGGGCGGGATCATCATCCTGCTCGTGTTCCTGCTGACCATGAACCTCGTCGCGATCATCCTGCGCCGCAAATTCGAGCGTCGCTGGTAAGGCGACCCCAAGAGGATTACACCCATGTACGACGCACCATCGAGGAAGACCGACGTGGACACCACCAATACCAAGATCGCCGCGCGGGACGTTCAGGTCTATTACGGCGACACCCACGCCATCAAGGATGTGAACTGCAACATCCTCGACAAGACCGTGACCGCCTTCATCGGACCTTCGGGCTGCGGCAAGTCGACCTTCCTGCGCTGCCTCAACCGGATGAACGACACCATCGACATCTGCCGCGTCGAAGGCGAGATCAAGCTCGACAACGAGGACATCTACGACAAGCGCGTCGACCCGGTGCAGCTGCGCGCCAAGGTCGGCATGGTGTTCCAGAAGCCGAACCCCTTCCCGAAGTCGATCTACGACAACGTCGCCTACGGCCCGCGCATCCACGGGCTTGCCAAGAACAAGGCCGAGCTCGACGAGATCGTCGAGCGGGCGCTGCGCCGCGGCGCCATCTGGAACGAGGTCAAGGACCGTCTCGACAAGCCCGGCACCGGCCTGTCCGGCGGTCAGCAGCAGCGTCTCTGCATCGCCCGCGCCGTGGCCACCGAACCCGAAGTGCTGCTGATGGACGAGCCCTGCTCGGCGCTCGATCCCATTGCCACCGCCCAGGTCGAGGAACTGATCGACGAGCTGCGCAGCCAGTATTCCGTGGTGATCGTGACGCACTCCATGCAGCAGGCCGCGCGCGTCAGCCAGAAGACCGCGTTCTTCCACCTCGGGCATCTCGTCGAATACGGCGAGACCAGCCAGATCTTCACCAACCCCGTGGACCCGCGCACGGAATCCTACATCACCGGACGGATCGGATAAATCATGAGCGAGCTGAAGCAACACATCGCCTCTGCCTTCGACCGCGATCTGGAAGGCATCCAGGCGCAGATCCTCAAGATGGGCGGACTGGTCGAAGTCGCCATCCACAACGCCGCCAAGTCGCTGGAAACCCGCGACGAGGAACTGGCCGCGGAGGTCGTCAGGAATGATCAGGCGGTCGACGCGCTGGACGAGATCCTGAACGAGGAAGCCGCCCGCGTGATCGCGCTGCGCGCGCCCACCGCCACCGACCTGCGGGTCGTGCTGTCGGTGATGCGCATTTCGGCCAACCTCGAACGCATCGGGGATCTGTCCAAGAACGTCGCCAAGCGGACCTCGGTCCTGGCGCAGATGACCCCGATCAACGGCTCCACCTCGGCCCTGCGGCGGATGGCCAAGGATGTCGAGATCATGCTGAAGGACGCGCTCGACGCCTATATCAAGCGCGACGTGGCCCTGGCCCGCGACGTGATCGAGCGCGACGAGGAAGTGGACCAGATGTACAACACGCTGTTCCGCGAATTCCTCACCTTCATGCTTGAGGATCCGCGCAACATCACCTCCTGCATGCACCTGCATTTCATCGCCAAGAACATCGAGCGCATGGGCGACCACGTCACCTCGATCTCCGAGCAGGTGGTCTTCCTGACCACCGGGGCCAAGCCCGACGAAGCGCGCACGAAGATGGACCGGACCTCGTCCGACCCGTCGCTGACGCAGGACATCGAAGTGGAGTAAGGCATGGCTGCCGATCAACCGACCGTCCTGGTGGTCGAGGACGAAGCGGCGCAGCGCGAGGTGCTGCGCTACAATCTCGAGGCCGAGGGCTTTCGCGTCGCCGCCGCCGGGAACGGCGAGGAGGCGCTGGTGATGGTCGCCGAAGAGGCGCCCGACGTCATCGTGCTCGACTGGATGCTGCCCAACCTGTCGGGCATCGAGGTCTGCCGCCAGATCAAGACCCGCGCCGACACCCGCGGCGTGCCGGTCATCATGCTGTCGGCCCGCTCCGAAGAGGTCGACCGGATCCGCGGGCTGGAAACCGGGGCGGATGACTATGTCATCAAGCCCTATTCGCTGCGCGAACTCATGGCGCGGGTGCGTGCGCAGCTGCGCCGGGCCCGGCCGGCGGCGGCGGGGCTGCGGCTGGAATACGAGGACATCGTCCTCGATTCCGAGACCCATCGCGTCACCCGCTGCGGCAAGGAGCTGAAGCTCGGACCGACCGAATTCCGGCTGCTGTCGACCTTCATGGAAAAGCCCGGGCGCGTCTGGTCGCGCGAGCAATTGCTCGACCGGGTCTGGGGCCGCGACATCTATGTCGATACCCGGACGGTCGACGTGCATATCGGACGGCTGCGCAAGGCGCTCGGCGCCCAGGGCGGGGCGGACCCGCTGCGCACGGTGCGCGGGGCGGGCTACGCCCTCGGCTGAGGGTCAGCCGGCGAGCCGCGCAATGAGGATCACCGCCGCGTAATGGGTCGCGGCCCCCGCGATCACGTGCCCGTGCCATATGGCGCGGGCAAAGCGTATGCGGCGGCTGGTGTGGAAGATCGTCCCGACGGTGAACACCAGCCCGCCCGCCAGCAGCAGTGCCAGCGCCGCCCCCGGCATGGCGCTGAGGGTGGGGCAGGCGGCAATCGCCCCGATCCACCCCAGCGAGAGGTAGAGCAGGAAACCGGTGCGCGGCCAGCGGTCGATCCAGCCGAGCTTGAGCGCGATGCCGATGCCCGACAGCGTCCAGACGATCACCAGCAGCGCCACGCCCACCGTGTTGCCCATGCCGAGCAGCGCCATCGGTGTGTAGGTGCCCGCGATCAGCAGGTAGATCGCCGCATGATCGAAGCGCCGCAGCACCGCGCGGGCACGGGCGTGGAGCGTGAGGTTGTAGGCCGCGGAGAAACTGAAGCTTGCCAGCAGGCCCACCGCGTAGACCGCCAGCGGCCAGATGTGCTGCCCCGGCACGCTGAGACTGGCCCAGACCAGCAACCCCGTGACCGCCGCGACCGCAAGCGCCACCCCGATCACGTGCACCACGCCATCGGCGATGTGTTCGGTCATGCTGTGGGGCAAGTCTGTGAGGGTCATGGCGCGGGCCTCCGATTCCGCTGCGATCACTCTGGAGCAGAGAAATGAAGATGCCGTAACCCGCACCCCGGCGGAAGACGCGCCGCTGCGTCAGTTGGGCATTGACCTTCCCCTTCGGGCGTCGGACCATGCCCCGCCCGACCGGAGATCCAGATGAAGTTCCTCGCCTTTCCCCTTGTGTTCGCGTTTCTTTTCGTAACCTCAGCCTCGGCGCACGAGGTCCGCCCGGCGGTCGGTGACCTGACGCTGGAGGGCGGGCGGGTCGTGCTCTCGCTGGATTTCACTGCCGAGCCGATCGTCGCGGGTGTCGACCTCGAAGGGATCAGCGACACGAACGAAAGCGCGGGCTCTTCGGACGTGGACGCGCTGCGGCGGCTTTCACCGGAGGACATGGAGGCGAAGATCGCCGCGCACATGCCTGAATTCCTGAAGGAAATGTCCTTTTCCGCAGATGGCGCCCCGGTCGCCCTGGAGGTGACGGAGCTGCGCGTCGGCCCGGTCGGAAACCCCGATCTGCCGCGCGACACCCGGCTGGTGCTTGCCGCCGGGCTGCCCGAGGGCGCGCGCAGCGTGGAGATGACCTGGCCCGCCGCCTACGGCACGCTCATACTGCGCCAGCAGGGGGTGGAGGAGCCCTATACCGGCTATCTCGAAGGCGGTGCGGGCACGGGCCCCATCGCCGTCGCCGGCGGGGACGCGATGACCGGCTGGCAGACCTTCGCCACCTATATCCCGGTCGGGTTCGAACATATCGTGCCGCTCGGGCTCGACCACATCCTGTTCGTGCTCGGGCTGTTCTTCTTCTCGCTGCATCTGAAGCCGCTGCTCTGGCAGGTGACGGCCTTCACCGCCGCCCACACGGTGACGCTTGCGCTCGGGGCGCTGCATATCGTGCAGATCCCGCCCGCCATCGTGGAGCCGATCATTGCCGCCTCAATCGTCTTCGTCGCCGTGGAGAACATCGTCGCGAAAGGCTTTTCCCCGTTCCGGCCCGCCGTGGTCTTTGTCTTCGGACTGCTGCACGGGCTCGGCTTCGCGGGCGTGCTGGAAGAGTTCGGCTTTCCCGAGGGCCGGTTCCTGCCGGCGCTGCTGGGCTTCAATGTCGGCGTGGAATTCGGCCAGCTCTTCGTGATCGCCGTCGCCTTCCTGCTGGTCGGCCACTGGTTCGGCGCGAAATCCTGGTACAGGGCGCGGATCGCGGTGCCCGCCTCGGTGGTGATCGCGGCGGTCGGGGCCTATTGGTTCCTCGAACGCACTGTGCTCTAGCGCCTCGGCGCACCGCGCGGACGGTATGGGGTTGCGCCGGGGCGGTATTGGTCCTATATGCGCGCCTCACGAGAACCCCGCAGGCGGGGTCGGGCCTTCGGGGGAGACATCCCCGGCGCGTCCACCGGTTGCCCTCCGCATGAGGGTAAGCCCCCGCCGAGGAAACGAAACCGGAAAGGATATAGGACATGGCTCTTCCCGAGTTCACCATGCGTCAGCTGCTTGAAGCCGGCGTTCACTTCGGCCACCAGACGCAGCGCTGGAACCCCCGTATGGGCGAGTTCATCTACGGTGCGCGCAACGGCATCCACATCATGGATCTGACCCAGACCGTCCCGATGCTGGACCAGGCTCTGAAGGTCATCCGCGACACCGTCGCCAAGGGCGGCTCCGTGCTGTTCGTCGGCACCAAGCGTCAGGCTCAGCAGCCGATCGCCGAAGCCGCAGAGAAATGCGCCCAGTACTACATGAACCACCGCTGGCTCGGCGGCACGCTGACCAACTGGCAGACCGTGTCCCAGTCCATCGCGCGCCTGCGTTCGATCGACGAGCGCATGGAAGCCGGTGCCGAAGGCCTCACCAAGAAAGAGCGCCTGGGCATGGAACGTGACCAGACCAAACTGCAGGCGTCGCTCGGCGGCATCCGCGAAATGGGCGGCCTGCCGGACCTGCTGTTCGTCATCGACGTCAAGAAAGAGGCGCTGGCCGTCGCCGAAGCCAACAAGCTGGGCATCCCGGTCGTCGCCATCGTCGACACCAACTGCTCGCCCGATGGTGTGGATTACATCATCCCCGGCAACGATGACGCGGCCCGCGCCATCAACCTCTACTGCGACCTGGTGAGCCGCGCCGCCCTCGACGGCATGACCGGCCAGATGGAAGCCGCCGGCGTCGACCTCGGCGCGCTGGAAGATGCGCCCGCGGAAGAGCTGCTGGCCGACGCCCGCGAGGGCTGATCGGCAGGCGTGTCGCGCAGGCGTCACGAAAGCATGACATGAGCGGTGCGGCCCGGGGCAGGGCCCGCCGCAAGACCAATTAGAGGAGAGCCAACCATGGCGATCACTGCTGCACAGGTGAAAGAACTGCGCGAAATGACGGGCGCAGGCATGATGGACGCCAAGAAGGCGCTGACCGAGACCGATGGCGACATGGAAGCCGCCATCGACTGGCTGCGCACCAAGGGTCTGGCCAAGGCCGCCAAGAAATCCGGCCGTACCGCGGCCGAAGGTCTTGTCGCCGTGAAGGTCGACGGCGGCACCGGCGTCGCGGTCGAGGTGAATGCCGAGACCGACTTCGTCGCCAAGAACGCCGAATTCCAGGAGATGGTCTCGGCCATCGCCGACGTCGCCACCGGCGTCGAGACGGTCGAAGCGCTGGCCGATGCCTCGGTCAACGGCAAGAAGGTGTCGGAAGTCATCACCGACAAGATCGCCAAGATCGGCGAGAACATGACCCTGCGCCGGATGGCGAAGATCGAGGGTGAAACCGTCGTGACCTACGTGCACAACGCCGCCGCGCCGGGCCTCGGCCAGATCGGTGTGGTCGTCGCGATGACCGGCGGTGACGAAGGTTTCGGCAAGCAGGTCGCGATGCACATCGCCGCCGCCAGCCCGGCCTCGCTCGGCGAAGCCGATCTCGACCCGGCCGTGGTCGAGAAGGAGCGTCAGGTGCAGATCGACATCGCGCGCGAATCCGGCAAGCCGGACGCCGTGATCGAGAAGATGATCGTCGGCCGGATGAAGAAGTTCCTCGCCGAAGTCACGCTGCTGGGCCAGCAATTCGTGATCAACCCCGACGTGACCGTCGAGCAGGCGGCCAAGGAAGCCGGCGCCACGATCACCGGGTTCATCCGGATGCAGGTCGGCGAAGGCATCGAGAAGAAGGAAGAGGATTTCGCAGCCGAAGTCGCAAAGGCGGCACAGGGCTGATCGGATCCGTCCATCGCACGAACGGTGTGGAGCCGCCCCCGGAGGGGCGGCTCCTGTCGTTTTCGGCTTCCCCAAACGTCGGGGATGAGACGGGGAAGCGGTAGGCGCCGGGCCGGGCATACGGCAATTGCACACCCGGTCCCGGCTCCGGTTTTCACCGGAGGGCCCCCAGGGCCCCGAAATGGCGGGGGTGGAAACCCTTCGTCCCTATGGCCAAAGCCACCACTCACGGAACGTTTGTAGAGTTACAATTTACGTGACGTCGCGAAAGTCGGGTATTCCCCACCGGCCTTGTTTTGCGGGAATATTTTCCTTGCGGCGCGATAGTTTTCGAGAATCGAAATAGTCGCGGAAAGGATGCCTTAAGGGGGAACCCGAACCTGCGTTGCATGCGGCTTGCGGGATCGCGGCCACGGTGCGGACGGCGACTCGGTTGCCGGGCAGGGCGGCGCGGTTCGGGGTCAGATGTCGATCACGAACATCTGGTTCTGGAATGCCGCCTTGGCCACCGCCTGCGCCGTCGTGTCGACGTTCAGCGCCTCGCGCGCCAGGCGCAGGTGTTTTTCGATGGTGGCCTGGGTCAGCCCCATGATCGTCGCGATGTCCTGCATGGTCTTGCCGTCGCCGACCCATTCCAGCGCCTCGCGCTGGCGCTTGGTCAGGCTCTGGTTCGGGGGCGTGTAGGGCAGGGTGAGAATCTTGAGGTGCAGGATGTTGTTCATCAGCACGATGTCGTCGCCATGCTCGTCCCAGAGCGCGTCGACCTCGTCCTGCAGCATCCCCGGCCGCGCGGTGAGCGCGATGGCGCCCTTGGCCCGGCTGGAGACCGATTTGAACGAGATCGAATAGCCCGCCGTGACCTTCTGGCCGAGGTTGAACTCCACGACCCGGCGCTCGGCGTCGGTGAGGTTGTTCTGCTGGAGCATCTCGCCCAGAACCCGCCAGGAACAGGCACCTTCATGTTCCAGCGCCCAGCGGACCATCGGCGCGTGATGGTAAAGGCCGTCTCCGATGAAAACATCGGTGTAGCTGGTCTTGTGATTGGTCAGCAGCACGAAATCGTTCGGATCCCCGAGCGAGGTCTGGGTGCGGTAGCGCGTGAAACCATAGAGCAGGCGGTCGAAACCATAGGCCGCCATCTTGTCCGCGTGGGTTGCCCAGATCGTTTCGATGCTGGAGGCATTGGTGAGTTCTATCAGGTACTTGCGCTGCTGAGGTGTCATGCCTGACGCTCCGCGCGGGTGCGGCGTCGGCGGGCCGTGTGTGCCGTCGAATGGCGGCCGGAAAGCATCTGATATGCGCGAGACATCATCGGTATCTCCAAGGAACGGCTATAGGTAGCGCGCAAAGCGGCGGATTGTCCAGAATGCCGTGTCCGTTCACTCCTGCCGGCGCCCGGTGTGCCCGTGGAGCCCGCGCCAGACGATCCAGGCGATGACCATGCAGGCCAGCGCTCCGGTCAGGTTGCCGGAGAGCGAGGCGATATCGGGGATGAACGGCGCGAAGGCCGCGCCGAGCGACAGGTAGCCCGTCACCCAGAGCGTTTCTCCCGCGAGATCCCAGAGCACGAAGCGCCGCCAGGGAAACCCGCTGGCGCCCGCCACGAGGTTCAGCGGCGGTCCCAGCGGCGCCAGCAGCCAGCGGGTGAGAAACACCGCCGGACCGCCACGTTCGGCCAGCAGCGTCTCTGCCTGTCGCATCGCGGCATTGTCGAGCGCCCGGAAGCGTTGCCGGGCGGCGCGCCCGATGAGGTAGCCGAGATTGTCGACGGCGACGGCGGTGACGAGGCAGGTCGCGACCGTGGCCGCCAGCGGCAGCTCTCCGGCGGCCACCAGCGTTCCGGCGACAAGCACCATGAGCGAGGCGGGCATCAGCGGCACGCCCAGTGTGCCGAGCGCGACCACCAGCGCAAGCGCCGGCAGACCCAGCGTCGGCAGCAGCCCGAGCATGGTGTCGCTGAGCGTTTCGCTCAACGGGCCGTCTCCAGGACCGTTTCAAGCCGCGACAGAAGCTCCGGCAGCGGAATGCCTTCGTCGGCGGCGATCTCCTCGAGCGAGCGGTGCTTGGCCTCGGTCGGCGCGACCGCCAGCAACGGCCCGAGGCTGCGCGGCTTCAGCCGGTAGGATCGCTCCACATAGCCGAGCGTCATCCAGCCCTCGGGCGTCTGGTCGTGATGCGCCGGGTCCGACCAGTAGATGAACTGACGAGCCGCGCGCAACCCGAAGAACGCCGTGCCCGCCAGAGCGACAAGAAGAACGATCACGAGACCACGGCGGGAGCTTGCATGTTTCATGCCTCCAAGCTGGCCGGATTTTGGACCAAGGTCAAAGGGCACAAGTGCCCCGGATGCTCGAATTTTTATTTATCATAATACTGATTATAGGGGTAAAGAGGCCACATAGGTGCGCGCTACCTTGAAGTGCGACTCCTATTAGAAACCAATGGGTTATCCAAACAGGAGATCGTGCCATGGGGACCGCTTATACGCAACTGAGCTTGAAGGAACGTCGGATAATCGAGGATTGGTGGCACGCGAAAGTCCCTGTCCGAGAGATGGCGCGGGTTCTGAAACGCCATAAGTCGACCATTCACCGAGAGATCAAGCGTAACTTCTGGGCCGATGATGCCTTTCCAAAGAAGTACGCGGGTTACTTCGGGCATGCGGCCCAGTTGCGGACGCAGAAGCGCCGGTCCGTGCAGAAAACTGATCCGGCATCCAGAGCTCTGCAAGGCTGTCGTAGACCGCATCAAGCTGGGATGGACCCCGAGCAGATCGGCAACCGGATGATCTTCGAGCGTGCCAGGAAGCGTGTCTGCCAGGAGACGATCTATCGCTGCATCTACTCAAAGGAAGGCATGTCGCAGGAGCTGTGGTGGTACCTGCCGGAACACCGCAAGGCCCGCAGGCCGCGCCGCGCGAGGAAGCGTCAGGCGCCCAAGTTCGACCGAGATGTCAGCATCCTGTTCCGTCCTGATGACGTCGCGCATCGACGCCAGTTCGGGCATTGGGAGGCTGACCTTATGCTGTTCAAACAGGACCTTGGTCAGAGCAACATCACGTCCCTTGTCGAACGGGTCAGCCGGTTCACGATGCTGCTGATAAACCCAAACAAGCGCACCAAGCCGGTGATGGGCAAGATCATGAGCGCGGTGCGGACCTGCCCCATCTGGCCCGGAAATCCATCACCTTCGATCGCGGCACCGAGTTCGTCAGCTGGCCGCATCTTCAGGCCGAGATCGGGACGCAGACCTGGTTCTGCGACCCCTCCTCACCCTGGCAGAAAGGCACGGTCGAGAACACAAACCGACGTGTCCGCAGATGGCTGCCCCGCAAGCGCGACATCAGCCGGATGACAGATCACGAGCTAAAGAAAATCTGCGACCAGCTCAATAGCACGCCTCGGAAATGCCTCGGCTGGAAGACCCCGGCCGAGGTCTTCCGCGAGAAGATGGTGGAGGAGATCGGTCGCCGCCCCTACCCTCGCAAGCAATAGGGGTCGCGGTTCAGGTATCACTCACACTTGGCACGCGGCACTCATCCCCCGCATGAGGTCCGGATCATATCCGTCTGATCCCGAACGGCAACCTGCTCCGGGTCCTCGACACGTCCGCAACGTGATGCTTGCCCCGGTCCGCATGTCGGGGCATCAAGGCGGCATGAGAGAGAAACCCGAGATCCTGTGCATCGGCTCCGTCCTCTGGGACGTGATCGGACGATCCCCGAGCACCATGCGCCAGGGTTCGGACGTGCCGGGCCGCATCACGCGCCTTCCCGGAGGCGTGGCTCTCAACATCGCGATGACGCTGGCGAATTTCGGTCTGCGTCCGGCCTTGCTGAGCGCGGTCGGTCGCGACCCCGAGGGCGACGAACTCATCCGGGCCTGCGCCACGCTCGGCTGCGGTACGGAACATGTCTACCGCTCCGAGGATCTGCCGACGGACTGGTACATGGCGGTCGAAGGCGCCAACGGCCTGATCGCGGCGATTGCCGATGCGCATTCGCTGGAACAGGCCGGTGGACGCATCCTGCGACCGCTGACCGAAGGCCCGCTCGGCACCGATGACGCGCCCTACCGCGGTGCCATCGCGCTCGACGGCAACCTGACCGTCGCCTTGCTGGAAGAGATCGCGCACAGCCCGGCGTTCCGCGGGGCCGACCTGCGCATCGCTCCGGCCTCTCCCGGCAAGGCCGACCGGCTGATGCCGTTCCTGCGGGCCGGTCGCGGCGTGCTCTACGTCAATCTCGAAGAAGCCGGCCTGCTGTGCCGGGAGGCCTTTACCACCGCCGGCGACGCGGCCGCAGGGCTGCTGGCCCGCGGCGCCGCCCGCGCCATCGTCACCAACGGCGGCGATGCAACCTGCGACGGCACTTCCGAGGGGCTGATCGTCGCAAGCCCGCCCGAAGTGCTCGTGCATCGCGTCACCGGCGCGGGCGACACCTTCATGGCTGCGCATATCGTGGCCGAACTTGGCGGCGCCGACCGCGGAACGGCGCTGACGCGCGCCCTCGCCGCAGCCGCGGATTACGTGTCAGGAGACATCGGCACATGAGTGTTTTCACCCTTTCCGCCCCCGTGGCCGAGGCGCTTGCCGCCGGCCGTCCCGTGGTGGCGCTGGAATCCACCATCATCACCCACGGCATGCCCTGGCCGCAGAACTTGGAAATGGCGCGGCGGGTGGAGACGACCGTGCGGGATCACGGCGCGGAACCGGCCACCATCGCGGTGATCGACGGGAACCTGTGCATCGGTCTCGACGATGCGCAGCTCGAGGCGCTGGCACAGACCCGGGGCGCGGCAAAGCTGTCGCGCGCCGATCTCGCCGTCTGCATGGCCGAGGGCCGCACCGGTGCCACCACGGTCGCCGCGACGATGATCGCCGCGCGACTGGCGGGGATCGAGGTCTTCGCCACCGGCGGCATCGGCGGCGTGCACCGCGGCGCCGAGCAGAGCTTCGACGTCTCCGCCGACCTTCAGGAACTGGCACAGACCGCCGTCACCGTGGTCTGTGCCGGGGCCAAGGCGATCCTCGATCTCTCGAAGACGATGGAAGTGCTTGAAACCCTTGGAGTTCCGGTCATCTCCTACGGTCAGGACGCCCTGCCCGCCTTCTGGTCGCGCGACGCCGGGCTTCGGGCCCCCCTGCGCATGGACGATCCCGGCGCCATCGCGCGCGCGCACCGGATGCGGGCGGCGCTGGGTCTTCCGGGCGGACAGCTCGTGACCAATCCGATCCCCGCCGAAGACGAAATCGGCCGCGATCAACTGGCACCGATCATCGCCCGCGCCGGAGAGGATGCCCGACTGCACGGCATTCACGGCAAGGCGGTCACGCCCTACCTGCTGCAACGGATCTTCGAACTGACCGAGGGCCGCTCGCTCAAGGCGAACATCGCGCTGGTGCTGGCGAATGCGCGTCTCGCGGCGGCCATCGCCCGCGAAATGAGCGCCCTGCCCAAGAACCTTGCCGCGCGCGATCGCGCCCCATTGTAGAGCGCCGCGCCAAGGCATAGGTTCATCCCCGGACCCGTTATCTGGACACCTGATGAGCAACAGCCCCTTCGACGACACTCCGCGCGGCCCCGGCCTGCTGGCCTCGCTGCGCGCAAGCTTCCTGACGGGGCTTGTCGTGATCATGCCCGTCGGCCTGACGATCTGGCTGATCTGGACGCTGTTCGGCTGGGTGGACAGCTTCGTGCTGCCGCTGGTCCCGGCCCGCTTCAACCCCGAGGAATACATCGGGATCAACCTGCGCGGCGTCGGCGTGATCTTCTTCCTGGTCTTCACCATCGTGGTGGGCTGGATCGCCAAGGGCCTCATCGGCCGCTCGCTGATCCGCTTCGGTGAAAGCCTTGTGGGGCGCACCCCGGTGGTCCGTTCGGTCTATTCCGGCATCAAGCAGATCGCGGAAACCGTCTTCGTCCAGTCCGAACGCAGCTTCGAAAAGGCCTGCCTGATCCAGTATCCGCGCAAGGGGATCTGGGCCATCGGCTTCATCTCGACCACCGCCCGCGGCGAAATCGCCGAACGCGCGGAAACCATGGGCGAGCTGATCTCGGTCTTCGTGCCGACCACGCCCAACCCGACATCCGGCTTCCTGCTGCTGTTCCCCGCCGAGGACGTGGTGGAACTCGAAATGACCATCGAGGATGCGGCGAAACTGGTGATTTCCGCGGGCCTCGTCTATCCGCCCGAGAAATCCGCGGCCAAGGCCGGGGTCACCCCCGTGCGCAAGGCCTCCTGAGCGCGCCGCCCGGCTCAGGAGAACATCGCCCTCAGATCCGCCGTCTGCCGCTTGCCGAGGTCGCCCTTGTGCTGCGCCAGGAACCCGCCCGCCGCCCTGCGCCCGGCGTCCTTCAACTGCGTGATGACCGTTGCGACCGGCACCGTCTTGGTCGCGACGGAGAGATCGTTCATCAGCCCGTCATCGGCGATCATGTGGACCCGCAGGTTCCGCATCGCCCCCTCGGGAACCGCCCCCGTCGCGATGAGACGCTGCACGAATTCGATGGCCCGCAGATCGCGCAGGAGCGAGGAATTGAAGCTGATCTCGTTGATCCGGTTCTGGATCTCGGGCGAGGTCACCGGCACGTGCTCCCGGTAGAGCGGATTGATGTTCACGATGATCAGATCGTCCGGCAGGCCGGCGCGATAGAGCGGGAACAGCGCCGGGTTGCCGGAATAGCCGCCGTCCCAGAACGCCTCGACGACGCCGGTCTCGGGGTCCTCGATCTCGACCGCCTGGAACATCGTCGGCAGACAGGCCGAGGCCATGATCGCCCCCGGCGTCAGCCTGTCCCCGGTAAACACCCGCACCTTGCCGTCGCGCACGCAGGTCGCGCAGACGTGGAATTCCGGACCGTGCTCATGCTGCACCTTCTCGAAGTCGAACCGCGCCACCAGCCGCTCCAGCGGATTGCGGTAGAACGGCCCCCAGGCATAGGGCGATACCATCTGCGTGACCGCATCCCCCACCGCGTAGGGCAGCGAGTACTGCAGGCTCCGGCTGATCATCCCGGGATCCGGAAGCCAGGGATGCATCCATTCCGGAATCGCGAGGTCGCGCATCCCGCTCACCTCGTGCCAGAGCCAGTCGAGATTGGCCTTCGCCGCCTCCGGCCCGCCATGGGTCAGCCCGGCCTTGAGCGCGGCCCCGTTCAGCGCCCCGGCAGAGGTGCCGGTGATCGCCGCGATCTCCAGGTCCTCCTCCTCCAGCAGCCGGTCGAGAACGCCCCAGGTAAAGGCGCCATGCGCGCCCCCGCCCTGCAGCGCCAGGTTGATGCGCAGGCTCATGTCATCGCTCCCGTTGTCCGTATCTTCTTCGGTTCGACAAATATCCCGGGGTGAATTCGCGCTTGCGCGAAGAGGGGCTGGCCCCTCCCGCACCCTGCGGTCCGCCGCAGGCAAACCTCCCCGGACTGTCCCCGATCCTTCGGCGAAAGATCGCGCCCGGCCTCAGAGCGCCGTCCAGCCGCCGTCGACCGAGATCGTCGTGCCGGTGATCTGCTCCGCCGCGTCCGCACACAGGAACACCGCGGTGCCGCCGATCTGCTCGACCGTGGCGAACTGCTTGGAGGGCTGGCGCGCCAGGATCACCTGCTCGACCGCCTCCTCTTCCGACAGGTTGTATTCCTTGGCGGTGTCGGGGATCTGCGCCTCGACCAGCGGCGTCAGCACGTAGCCGGGACAGATCGCGTTGGCGGTGATGTTCTCCTTGGCGGTCTCGAGCGCCACGACCTTGGTCATTCCGACGACGCCGTGCTTGGCCGCCACATAGGCCGATTTGTAGGGAGAGGCGGTCAGCCCGTGGGCCGAGGCGATGTTCACCACCCTGCCCCAGCCCGCCTTGCGCATCAGCGGCAGCGCGGCGGCAGTGCAGTGAAAGGCCGAATTCAGGTTGATCGCGATGATCGCGTTCCACTTCTCGACCGGGAATTCGTCGATGGGCGCGACGTGCTGGATGCCGGCGTTGTTCACGAGGATATCGCAGGCACCGGCCTGTTCGATCAGCGCCCGGCAGTCCTCGCCCTTCGACATGTCCGCCTTGATGTAGCGCACCTCGGTTCCGAATTCCTTGGCCATGTCGGCCGCGAGCGCGTGGTCTTCCTCGCGATCGGTGAAGGAATTCAGCACGACCTTCGCCCCGGCCGCGGCCAGGCTGCGCGCGACACCGAGACCGATGCCGGAGTTGGAACCCGTGACGACGGCGGTTTTACCCTTGAGTGACATGATGAAAATCTCCTGATGTATCCGGCGCACCATATCATGCTGCACCTGCAAGATAAGGGGGCAAGCGTCGCCTCGGTTCCTGCCCTGCGACATCGTCGACATCACGCTTTCGGGACCGCGCGGAGGTTGCAAAAGCCGCTACGAACCGCCAAAAAAAACCCCGGCACGAGGCCGGGGTTAAGTCATTGAGGCAGGTTTCATACAGGCAAGAAACCTATCGAGCAGTGCCCTCTTTATACGCCGCTTTACGCAGGAGTCCAAGCTAAAAGTTTGAAAAGGCGTAAAAGCCCCGATACGGTCGGACATCAAGAAAACAAGGGCAGTGAGGGATTGTTTCTAAAATGCAGGTCGACTTTTTCCATATGCGGCGGGTGAAGAGCGTCGCCCTTGCGTCGGTTTTCATTGCAGGATTCGCGCAGGCCGAGCCGATGCACGGAATCGCCATGTACGGCACGCCCGCCCTGCCCGCCGATTTCCCTCATTTGCCCTATGCCGATCCCGATGCACCCAAGGGTGGTAAACTCATCGTGGGCGAGGTCGGCAGCTTCGACAGTCTCAATCCGCACATCCTCAAGGGCACGACCCCGTGGATGCTGCGCTTCATCGGCTATGAATCCCTCATGGGCCGCAATTGGGACGAGCCCTTCACGCTCTACTGCCTGCTGTGCGAATCGGTCGAGACCGACGCCGACAGAACCATGGTCGAATTCACCCTGCGTCCGGAGGCGCGATTCTCGGACGGCTCCCCCGTCACCGTCGAGGACGTGATGTGGAGCTACGAGACCCTCTCGACCGAAGGCCACCCCCGGTATCTCGGTGCCTGGGCGGCGGTCGAGAGCATGGAGCAGACCGGCCCCCGCTCGATCCGCTTCACCTTCAACGTCGAGAACCGCGAACTCGCGCTCATCATCGGCCTGCGCCCGATCCTCAAGAAGGCCCAGTGGGAGGGCAAGGATTTCGCCCAGTCCGGGCTGGACGAGGCGCCGATCTCCACCGCGCCCTACATGGTGGGCGCGGTCGAACCGGGGCGGTCGCTGTCGATGGTCCGCAACCCCGATTACTGGGGCAAGGATCTGCCGTTCAACCGCGGGCTCGCCAATTTCGACGAGATCCGGATGGAGTTCTTTTCCGACGCCACCGCGCTGTTCGAGGCGTTCAAGGCCGGGGTCATGAACTCCAACCGCGAATTCAACGCCGAGAAATGGGAGACGCAGTACGACTTTCCCGCCATCACCAGCGGCGATGTGGTGAAGTCGGTGATCCCGCACGGCCGCCCCTCGGGGATCCGGGGCTTCGTGATGAACACCCGCAATCCGCTCTTTGCCGATTGGCGCGTGCGCGAAGCGATGATCGACGTCTTCAACTTCGAATACATCAACGACACGGTGACCGGGCGCCGCCAACCGCGCATCACCTCGTATTTCTCCAATTCCGAACTGGCGATGCGCCCCGGGCCCGCCACTGGCCGCGTGCGCGAGCTGCTGGAGCCCTTCGCGGAAGACCTGCTGCCCGGCGCGCTCGAAGGCTACGCCCTCCCCGAGGGGGATGGCACCGAACGCAACCGCAAGAACCTGCGCAAGGCGCTCGCCCTCTTCGAAGAGGCCGGCTGGACCGTACAGGACGGCGTGATGAAGGATGCGCAGGGTCGCCCCTTCACCTTCGACATCCTGTTGAACCAGGGCAGCGACGAAGAGGAATCGATGATCAACCTCTATGTCCAGGCGCTGTCCCGCATCGGCGTGACGCCGACGGTCACGGTGGTCGATTCCGCGCAATATACCGAGCGCACCCGCGGCTACCGCTTCGACATGACCTCCTACTGGCGGGGCCTGTCGCTGTCGCCCGGAACCGAGCAGCGCCTCTACTGGGGGTCGGAGGGGGTCGACACCCCCGGCACCTACAACTGGATGGGCATGAAATCGCCGGCGGCGGAGGCGATGATCGACAAGATCCTCGCCGCGCGTTCCAACGAGGAGTTCCTGGCTGCAACACATGCGCTCGATCGTATCCTGACCACTGGACGTTATGTCATTCCGGTCTATCAATATCCGGTGTCGCTCATCGCCCACGCGAAGGAGCTGCACTTTCCGGACCACCTGCCCGTCTACGGGGATTGGCTGGACTGGCAGGCGCAAACCTGGTGGTGGGGCGACAAGTAGGACCACGACAAGACCAAGAGGCCGGCAAACGGCCACCGGAGCAGAGCAGAAAGACATGAAACAGGCAGCAGTGCTTTTCACCCTCGCCCTCGCCCTCGCGGGCTGCGCCACCATCGACGGCATCGGTCAGGACGTTTCCAGCGCCTCGCGCAACGTCCAGAGCTGGTTCTAACCAGCCCGACCGCGCTCCGATGCACAGGCCACGGCCGGATCCTGTTCGGCCGTGACGATTTCCTGTATCCTGCTGGCACGATATGGCGTCCGCGGCCTATCCGACCTTTCGGCAAGTTACTCCGGGCGCGCTCCCGTCTATTCTGGAGCTCGGGAGCAGAGGAGAATGGCATCGGCATGATGAACGCAGTCGGAATCCTGACAGAAGGCGGCGACAACCGGGCGCTGGTGGTCGACGACCATCCGCTGTTCTGCGATGCGCTGACCCTCACCCTACAATCCCTGGCCGAGTTCGAGGAGATCCGGACCGCGGGCACGCTGGAAAAGGCGCTCGACATCGCGGCGCAGGGCGAACCGCCCAACCTCATCATCCTCGATCTCAACCTGCCGGACGTGAACGGGCTCGACGGGCTGGTGCGGCTGCGCAATGCCGCGCCGCATGCCGCGATCATCATCGCCTCGTCCATGGCCGACAACCGGATGATCTCGCACGCGCTCAAGGCCGGCGCGGACGGATTCGTGCCCAAGCATTCGCAGCGCTCGGTGTTTCGCCGCGCCTTCGAGGCGGTCGCCAAGGGCCAGGCCTTCGTGCCGGACGGCTACATCGACCCGCACGGCCCCGGGCAGGAACCGGGCCCGGACGATGCGCTCGTGCGGCTTGCCTCGCTCACCAACCAGCAGGCCCGCATCCTGAGCCTGATCTGCGAGGGCAAGCTCAACAAGCAGATCGCCTATGACCTGACCATCGCCGAAACCACGGTCAAGGCGCATGTCACGGCCATCATGCGCAAGCTCGGCGTGCACAGCCGCACCCAGGCCGTGCTGATCGCGCAGGAGGCGCGCTTCGCACGGGTCTTGCCAAACGAAGGCTGACGGCCCTATCGTCGTCAGCCATCACCAGACGGGGGGAGACAGTTTGGACGGAGCCCAGGCCAGCTCCGCAGGGGAGGAGACCCATCGGGCCGGTGCCCTGCGCGTGGCGCAGGTTTCCTGCGACGCACCCGACCCGATCACCGCGATCTCGGACCAGCTCGGGCCGGGACCGTTCGCGCTCGTGTGCCTGTTCGCCTCGCCCCGCGCCGATTTCGTCGGTCTCAACCGGGATGCCGCCGGGGCCTTCGGGAAGGCCGACGTGCTCGCCTGCACCACGGCGGGAGAGCTCGGCCGCCACGGCTACGAGGAAGGCCAGATCATCGCCGTCGCCTTCCCCTCCGCGCTGTTCACCGCCGTCTGCTACGCCATCGACCAGCTCGACCAGCTCGACACCCAGGCGGTGATCGACGACCTGATTCAGCGGCGCATGGCCCTGAACCATCGCGCCGGGGTCATGCCGTCGGAATTCTCCGTGCTGATGGTCGACGGGCTGTCCCTGCAGGAAGAGAACCTGACCTCCGTTCTGGCCTCGGGCATGGGGGCCATGCCGCTCTTCGGCGGCTCCACCGGCGACGGCACCAACTTCACCACCACCTGGCTCGGGCTGAACGGCAAGATCCGCCGCAATGCCGCCCTGCTCGCCCTGGTGCGCAGCCGCTGCCCGGTCAAGGTCTTCACCGTCGACCACCTCGTGCCGACCGAGATCCGCATGGTGGTGACCGCCGCCGATCCCGCGCGGCGCATCGTGACCGAGATCAACGCCGAACCCGCCGCGGTGGAATACGCCCGCCTGCTCGGCAAGGACCCGAACCAGCTCGACACCTTCACCTTCGCGGCGCATCCCGTGGTCGTGCGCCTCGGCGACACCCATCATGTCCGCTCGATCAAGAAGGTCGAGGGCGACGGCAGCCTGGTCTTCTTCTCGGCGATCGACGAAGGCATGGTGCTCACCCTTGCCGAACATCAGGACATGGCCCGGCATCTCGACGCCGCGCTCACCAAGCTCGGAAAGGACCGCGTGCCCGAGCAGATCCTCGGTTTCGACTGTCTGCTGCGCCGCATAGAAGCCGGGCAGTTCCAGCAGACCCGCGCGATTTCCGACATCCTGACGCGGCACAGGGTTGTCGGGTTCAACACCTACGGCGAACAATTCGGTGCCCTCCACGTGAACCAGACCCTGACCGGAGTGGCCTTTTACGCACCGGATGAAGAATGAGCCCCATGCATCTGATCAACCCGGCGGATTCGCTCGAGCGGCAGAACGCCAAGCTGATCAAGATCGCCGAATCCCTGATGCGGCGGGTCGAACACGACGCCGCTCAGTCGGGCGCCGCCTACGCCCAGTTCGAACGCGCCGCGCTGCTGGAAAAGCAGGTGCGCGAACGCACTCTGGAGCTGGAACGCACGCTCGACCTGCTGCATGAATCCAATGCCCAGCTCGCCCATGCGAACGAGGAAACCGAGGCGGCCCGCCGCAACCTCGCCGATGCGATCGAGACGGTCTCCGAAGGCTTCGCCCTCTTCGACGGCACCGACACGCTGGTGATGTGCAATTCCCGCTTCTGCCGGGATTTCCGCGACACCGTGCGCGATCTGCGCCCCGGCCTGTCCTTCGCGGACTATGTCGACAAGGTCAGCCGCTCGCGCTACCTGACGCTGCCCGACGGCGAAAGCCCGGATTCCTGGGCCCGCCAGCGGATGCGCCGCCACCAGGACCGGCGGGTGATGTTCAACGTCCGCCATTCGCAGGACCGATGGCTGCAGGTCTCGGAACACCGCACCGCCAACGGCGGCACGGTGATCCTGCAGACCGACGTGACCGACATCATCCGGCTCGAACGCCAGGAGCGGCTGAAACTCAAGGACAAGCAGACCCGGATGATCCGCGCGACGCTGGACCATCTCGACCAGGGCGTCTGCATCTTCGACGAACATGCCCGGCTCGTGGCCTGGAACCAGAAGTTCGGCACCCTCATCGGCCTGCCCGCCCGCCGCCTGCATCTCGGGGCCTCCTTCGACGGGCTGCTGGGCAAGCTCGATCACGATTTCGCCTTCCCCCGCGACGCCGACCGCGCCGCCTTCGCGCTCTGGCGCAGCCGCGACGGCGCGCACGGGCCGATCAATTTCGAAGTGACGCGCGGCAAGGGCGACGTGGTGCTGCAGATGTTCGGCAAGGGCATGCCCGACGGCGGCTTCCTGTTTTCCTGCACCGATGTGACGGCCGAACGCGAAGCGGCCCGCAAGCTCACGGAACTGAACGAAATTCTCGAACAGCGCGTGATGGAGCGCACGCTGGAGCTCGAAGACGCCCTTTCCGCCGCCGAACGCGCCAATGCCTCCAAGACCCGCTTCGTCGCCGCGGCCAGCCACGACCTCCTGCAGCCGCTCTCCGCCGCCAAGCTCTTCGTCTCCTCGCTCTCGGACCGCAGCCACAACGAGGCCGACCGCGCGGTTCTGGCCAAGACCGAATCCGCCCTCAGCTCCGCCGAACAGATCATCGACGCCCTGCTCGACATCTCGAAGCTCGATTCAGACCGGCTGAGCTTCGACATCCGCCCGGTGTCCCTGGGCGAGATCTTCCGCCCCCTGCGCGACGAGATGGGCGTTCTGGCCGCCCGCAAGGGGCTCCGCCTCTCCATCGTCGACAGCGCCCTGACGGTGGAAACCGATCCCGCCTACCTGCGCCGCGTGGTGCAGAACCTGCTCGCCAATGCCATCCGCTACACCGAAACCGGCCGGGTCGTGGTCGGCGCCCGCCGCAACGGCAGCTCCGCCCGGATCGAGGTCTGGGACACCGGCCCCGGCATCGCCGAAGAGGACCAGAGCACCATCTTCGAGGAGTTCAAGCGCCTCGACACCCGGGCCTCCACCAACGACGGCCTCGGCCTCGGTCTCGCCATCGTGGAGCGTGCCTGCGCGCGGCTCGGCCACCCGCTGGGGCTGTGGTCGGAACCGGGCCGCGGCTCCTGCTTCATGGTCAACGTGGCGCTCGCGGGCACCGCCGCGCCGGCGCGGCCCGCCGCCCTCGGCCCGGCGCGGCCCGCGGGCCTCGCCCGCGCCGGGCTGATCGTGCTGCTGGTGGAAAACGACCCGCAGCTGCGCCGCGCCATCTCGGTGCTCGTCGAAAGCTGGGGCGTCAACGTGCTCGAGGCCGAAGACGCCGCCTCGGCGCTGCAGCTGCTCGACGATCTCGACCTGACCCCCGACGCGCTGCTGCTCGACCAGCAGCTCGGCAGCGGGCTGACCGGCACCGATCTCTTCACCGCCATCACCCACCGGCTGGGCCGCCTGCCCTGCGCGATCATCTCCGCCGACCGCGCCCCGCAGCTGCGCACGCTCTGCAAGGGCCTCGACATCGAGCTTCTGCCGAAACCGCTCGACCGCCACCGTCTCGGCCAGTTCCTCAATGCCGCCGCCAATGCCATGACCGCGTCCTGACCGGTTTCTTCTGGCGGAAAATATCCCGGGGGAGTCGCCGCGCAGGCGGCGACGGGGGCAGCGCCCCCGACGATTCCTCCGCCCTCAGCGCGCCTTGAAGATCGACCCGAGGATGCCCCGCACGATGCGCTTGCCGGTGGTTCCTGACAGCTCCTTGAGAACCGCCTGGCCCAGGGCCTCCCCGATCGACTCCGGCTTGGAATAGCGGCTCGAACCGCGCCGCGTGCCGGTGGTCCGGGGCGCCGCCTTCGGGGTCGGGTCGTAGCGCCGCGCGCGGTTGTACTCGCGGATCATCTCGTCGGGCGCCTCCTCGGCCCCGCCCGCGCCGTTCTCGGCCTCCTCCGCCGCCCGAGCCGCCGCCTCCGCCCGTTGCTTCAGCATCTCGTAGGCCGAGGCGCGATCCACCGCGGTGTCGTATTTCCCCGCAAGCGGCGAGGCGGCCATCAGCGCCGCCCGGTCCTCTGCCGAGATCGGCCCCAGTTGCGACGACGGCGGGCGGATCAGCGTGCGCTGCACGATCCCCGGAATGCCCTTGCGTTCGAGCATCGAGGTCACCGCCTCCCCGACGCCGACCTCGCGGATCGCCGTCTCGGTGTCGAAATCGGGGTTGGGGCGGTAGGTCTCGGCCGCCATGCGCAGGGCCTTCTTGTCGCGCGCGGTAAAGGCGCGCAGCGCGTGCTGCACCCGGTTGCCGAGCTGGCCGAGGATGTCCTCGGGGATGTCGTCGGGGTTCTGCGAGATGAAATAGACCCCGACCCCCTTCGAGCGGATCAGCCGCGCCACCTGCTCCACCTTGTCGACCAGCGCCTTGGGCGCGCCGTCGAAGAGCAGATGCGCCTCGTCGAAGAAGAACACCAGCTTCGGCTTGTCGGGATCGCCCACCTCCGGCAGGTCCTCGAACAGTTCCGACAGCAGCCACAGCAGGAAGGTCGCGTAAAGCCGGGGCGAGGCCATGAGCGTGTCGGCCGCGAGGATGTTCACCTGGCCCCGCCCGTCCGGCGCCAGCCGCATGAGATCCGCCAGCTCCAGTGCCGGTTCCCCGAACAGCGACGTGCCGCCCTGCGTCTCCAGCACCAGCAGACGCCGCTGGATCGCCCCGACCGAGGCGGTGGAGACGTTGCCGTAGCGCAGCGACAGCTCCTTTGCGTTTTCGCCCACCCAGACCAGCAGCGCCTGCAGGTCCTTGAGGTCGAGCAGCGGCAGCCCCTGTTCGTCCGACAGCCGGAAGGCGATGTTCAGCACGCCTTCCTGCGCCTCGGTCAGCTCCAGCAGGCGGGCGATCAGCAGCGGGCCCATCTCGGCCACGGTGGTGCGCACCGGGTGCCCCTGCGCGCCGAACATGTCCCAGAACACCGCGGGCGTGTCGCGATAGTGGTAATCCTCGAATCCGATCGTGGCGGCGCGGCCGACAAAGGCCTCGTGCAGTTTGAAGCCCTCGGACCCGGCCTTGGCCAGCCCCGAGAGATCGCCCTTCACATCGGACAGAAACACCGGCACGCCGGCCTCGGAAAACCCCTCCGCGAGGATCTGCAGCGTCACCGTCTTGCCCGTTCCCGTGGCACCGGCGATCAAACCGTGGCGATTGGCATATTTCAGATCCAGTACCTGCCGCTCGCCGTATCCCGCTCCGCCGCCTCCGACAAAAATGCCGTCCATCCCGCAAATCCCCACCATCGTTTCGCCCGAGAATACAATCTTAACCAATTGGTGCCAGAGTGAAATTCGTCCGGGGTTACATGTCCTCTCCTGCTCCGGACAGACTTCCTCCCTGTCAGACTGGCCGCGCTTCCGGGCGCGGTCTTTTTTCTTTGAATCACCGGCATCGGGCTCTCAATGCCTGTTGACCGGCGCAGCAGAGTTTCGTAGCGTTCGGCCAATGACAAAGTCGGCCGGTCCGACAGGGAGCACAGGGGAAGGGGCCGCAAGGCCCCTTTTCTCGTTTCCGGACCGGTGCTTCGCGGCTTCTTGCCGTGTGCGTGAGGTCGGGTTTTTCCGGCCTGACACTGCCCGGCGCGCGTGGTAATCGGGCTCAGACTTGGACCAAAGAACTCAGGGGAGTTTACATGACCAAACCGCTTTCGTTCCTGACGGCGCTGCCGCTTGTCGCATGCCTCGCCGTGGCCCCCGCCTTTGCGCAGGACAGCGGCGCCGCTGCCCCGGCCGAGTCGGACACGACCGCAGAAGAGGCCCCCGCCGGGTCGAGCAACATCGGCGGCGGTCTGACCCTCGGCGAAGCCGACACCGCCCCCGGCGCCACCGGCACCGGCGAGCAGCCCAAGCAGCCCGAGACCTACATCAAGGCCAAGCACGGCGACTGGGATCTGCAGTGCCTCAAGGTCCCCGAGGGCACCGACGCCCCCGATCCCTGCCAGATGTACCAGCTTCTCAAGGATGCCAACGGCGGCAACGTGGCCGAGGTCAGCCTGTTCCGGCTTGCCAACGGCGGCCAGGTCGCGGCGGGCGGCACCTTCGTGGTTCCGCTGGAAACCCTGCTGACCCAGAAGCTGACCATCACCGTCGACAACGGCCAGCCCAAGCGCTACGACTTCTCGTTCTGCACGCCGGTGGGCTGTTATGCCCGCGTCGGCTTTACCGCGGATGACATCGGCCGTTTCAAGGCCGGCAAGGCGGCCAGGATCACCATCGTTCCGGCGCTCGCGCCCGATCAGAAGGTCGAGCTGTCGATGTCCCTCTCGGGCTTCACCGCCGGCTACAACGAGACCTCCGAACTGCGCCAGTAACCGCTGCGACGCCGACGATCCGCCCGGGGCAGCCCGGGCGGGTCAGGAACCTTCGGGATCCACGATGCCGAGCCCGGCAAGCACCGCGCGCGCCGCGCGGTCTCCGGGCGGCGGCCCTCCCCGGCCCAGCCTCTCCATCGTCAGACGCATCGCGCGCGCCTGCTCCTGCGGCGCCTCCAGCACCCGAAGCACCGCATCCGCGATCGGCCCCGGTCGGCAGTTCGCGCCGATGAATTCCGGGATCGTCCGGCTTTCCGCCACCAGGTTCACCAGCGTCACCGTGTCGGTGCGCAGAAGCCGCCCGATGATCTGGCGCGACAGCCAGTTCATGTCATAGGCCACCACCATCGGCGTGCCTGCCGCCGCAAGCTCCAGCGACACCGTGCCGGAGGCCGCCAGCGCCACGTCGGCGGCGGCAAAGGCCGCGCGCTTTTCGGCGCGGGCCTCCTCCGGATCGCGGCCGCGCGGGTCGATCAGCAGCGGCTGGCCCGGCAGGCGGTCGCAGAGCGCGGCCGCCAGTTCCGCGACCGGCCCGGCGGCGGGCAGGACAAGGCGCAGGTCGGGATTCATCTCGTGAAGCCGCTCCGCCACCTCGGCAAAGACCGGCCCCAGACGCGTCACCTCGGAGCGGCGCGAGCCCGGCAGCAGCAGGCAGACCGGCGCCTCGCCCAGCCCGTGCTTCAGGCGGAACGCGGCCTCGTCCGAGGGGCTGGCCTGCGGGTCCGTCACAACCGGATGACCGACGAAATCGCAGCGCATCCCGGCGGCCTCCATGTAGGGGGGCTCGAACGGCAGAAGCGCCAGCACCTGATCCACATGCGCCGCCATCTTCGCCGCCCGGCCCGGACGCCAGGCCCAGACGGTGGGCGCGACGTAGTGGCAGACCCGGATATCCGAGCCCGCCTTGACCAGCCGGGCCACCCGCAGCGAGAATTCCGGCAGGTCGATGGTCACCAGAACCTCGGGGCGCGCGTCGATCACCGCGTCCGCGGTTTCGCGGATGCGACGCTTCAGCGCGCGGTATTGCGACAGGATCTCGGTGATCCCCATGACCGAGATCTCGTCCATCGGGAACAGGCTGTCGAGGCCCTGCTCGATCATCAGCTCGCCGCCGATCCCGACGAACTCCACATCCGGCACCCGGGCACGCAGACCTTGCATCAGGGCGGCGCCCAACTTGTCGCCCGAAGGCTCTCCGGCGATCAGGAACACGCGCATCAGACCGGCCTTTCCCGTACCCAGAGGAACAGCCCCGCCTCGTCCAGCATCTGCACCACCCGCTCGCGGTCGAGCACCATGACACCCTGCGCCTCGATCACGATCCCGGCGAGGCCCGCGCGAATGGCGCCCTCGGCGGTGGCGGGGCCGATAACCGGCAGATCGGCGCGGCGTTCCTGCCCGGGTTTCGGAGCCTTGTAGAGAATGCCCGACCGGCCGGTCGCTCCGGGCAGGGTCGCGATCATCGCGTCGGTGCCCGCCTGCGCCTCGCGCGCGATCACCCGGCCGTCGCGGATCACGCAGGCCTGACCGAGATCCCGTTCGCCCTGCTCGGTGCTGATCCGGTCCCCCAGCCGCGCCGCCTCGGCAGCGTCGTCGCCGGGGGCGGCGGCGGTGGGCACGCCGGTGCGGGGCAGCAGGTCGGGCGCGGCTTCATGCGCGCCGATGACCGCAAAGCCCGCCTGTTCGACGATGGCGATGGCGATGCGCAGCGCGCCGTCGTCGCCGTGTCGCAGCGCCCGCAGCACCCGTGGCAGCAGCAGCAGCGTCGGCAGGTCCAGCGCGCTCCAGCGCAGCTCGGGGCGTGGCACCGCGCCGCACATGCAGACCCGCGTCACGCCCTGACCGCGCAGCCAGCGCAGGAAGGAGCCGAGCCGCTCGAGCCGGAAGCTGCGGTCGGGCACCAGACCCTCGGGGCGGACCGGGTCCATCGCGCAGATCAGAGGAGCGGTCGGTTGCGCGCGGGCGACCGCGCCGGGCAACGCGCCCTGCCCTGCGATCAGCGCCAGCATCGTCTCAGCCCGGCGTCAGGAAGTGGCGGTCGCTGTCGCCGAGGATGAACTCCACGATTTCGCGTACGTAGTCGCTCTGGGTCTCGTCGCCGAGCCGCCTTGCGCGGTCGGCAAAGGCACCCTCGCCCTGCGCGAGCATCTGGAACGCGGCACGCAGCGCGGTGATGTCGGACCGGCTCACGCCCTTGCGCTTGAGCCCGACGAGGTTCAGCCCGTCGAGCTTGCCGCGCGGGGCCTGCACCAGGCCGTAGGGAATGACGTCGTTCGTCACCATGGTGACCGCGCCGATGATCGCGCCGCGCCCGATGCGCACCCATTGGTGCACCCCGGACAGCCCGCCGACGATCACGTTGTCCTCGAGCACGCAATGCCCGGCCACGGCGGAATTGTTCACCAGGATCACGTGGTTGCCGATCTGCGCATCATGCGCGACGTGGCAGCCGGCCATGAACAGCCCGTCGTCGCCGACGCGGGTGACACCGCCGCCGCCCTCGGTGCCGCAGTTCATCGTCACGTGTTCGCGGATGCGGTTGCGCTTGCCGATCACGAGGCGGGTCCTTTCGCCCCGGAATTTCAGATCCTGCGGGATCTCGCCGATCACCGCGAAGGAAAAGATCACCGTCTCCTCGCCGATCTCGGTATTGCCGGTGAGGACCACGTGGCTTTTCAGCTCGACACGCGGGCCCATCACGACATCGGGGCCGACATGGCAGAACGGTCCGATGATGCAGCCCTCGCCGATCTGCGCGCCGGGCTCGACCACGGCGCTGGGATGGATCTGCGCGCTCACGCGGGGAGGTCCATCATGGCGGTGAACTCGGCCTCGGCGGCCATTTCGCCATCGACCTCGGCCACGCCCGAGAATTTCCAGACCTTGCCGCCCGGCTTGCCGCGCTTGGTGGTGAGTTTCATCTTCAGCACGTCGCCGGGGACCACCATTCGGCGGAACTTGCAGGCGTCGATGGCCATGAAATAGACCTTCAGCTCCTTGTCCGCGAGGTCGATCGCCACGCCCACCATCACCGCCGCCGTCTGGGCCATCGCCTCGATGATCGTGACGCCGGGCATGATCGGCTTGCCGGGGAAATGGCCCTGGAAATGCGGCTCGTTCATGGAGACGTTCTTGATCCCGACGGCAGAGTTGTAGCCGTCGATCTCTTCCACCCGGTCGACCAGCAGGAACGGGTAGCGATGCGGCAGGATGCGCTGAATGAGCTGGATATCCGCGCGAAGCAGGGTCTCGGTCATCGGAAACCTTTCGTCAAAGACTGTTGCCCTGTCCCTAGCAACCGGCGCGCGCCGGGGCAAGCAAAGCCGCTCGCGGCCCTATTCCTCGGGGACCGGGGTGCCGGTCGGGAAGGTCGGATTTGTCGGGCCCGCCGGCGCCCCGTCCGGTGCGACGGGGGCTGCCGTTCCGGGCGCCGAGATCAATTCCGCGCCATCGCCGATTTCCGCGTCGATGCGGGCGATGGCGGTGTCGGTCACGTCGATCACCCCGGCCGAGAGGAAGACCGAGCGCTTTTCCAGCACCACCGCCGCGCCGGATTCGCGCATCATCTCGCCCAGCACGGGTTCGATCGCGGCCAGGAACTGGCGGCGCAGGTCGTCGGACCGGTTGCCGAGCGCGCGCGCCTTGGTGTCCTGCTCGCGGCGCAGCTTCTGGACCTTCTCGTCGAAGGCATCGGCCAGTGCGCGGAATTCCCCGGGCGGCAGGGTCGCGCGCTTGGCGGTGAGGGATTTCTCCTCGGCGCCGAGCTCTGCCTCGATCCGGCGGTTCTCGGCGACGATCTCCGCGCCCTCGGCTTCGAGAACGTCGGCCACGTGCCGCCCGAAGGCGCTGTCCGCATAGACCCGGTCGAATTCCAGCGTCAGGATCGGGCTTTGCACCACGCCCGGCTGCATCGCCTCCTGCGCCTGGCCCTGCCCCGCGACGGCAAGACAGGCGGCCACGAGCGCAAGGCGCAGGGCGTGACGCATGATCAGAACTCGGTCGACAGCGACAGGCTGAAGTTCTGCTCCCGGTCACGTTCCTGCTTGCTCACCGGACGCGAGAAGTTCAGCCGGAGCGGCCCGAGTGCCGAATCCCAGAACACCGAGACACCGATCGCGGAACGGGCGCTGAAATCCTCGTAGAGCACCGGGTTCGTCGCGTTGGACAGCGTGTCCCCCGAGAGGCCCCAGACCGAACCGATGTCGTAGAAGACGCCGCCGCTCAGCCCGTACTCCTCGGGCAGGCCGAGGGGGAATTCCGCCTCGAACCGCAGCACGGCATAGTAGTCGCCGCCGAGGGAATCGTTCACGTCCGCCGATTTGTTGTATTCGCGCGGCCCGATTCCGCCGGTCTCGAAACCGCGGATGATGCTGTCGTTCAGCAGGAAGCGGTCGGTCACCCGACTGTTGCCGCTGGTGTAGTGCAGCGCCCCGGCCTCGAAGGCGGCGCGCAGGGTCACTTCCTCGTTCCAGATCTTGGTCTGGGCGATGGCGCGCAGGTTGGTCTTGATGAAGCTGGTGTCGCCGCCGACCCCGCCGAAATCCTGGCCGAACTCCAGCAGCACGCCCGCGTTCGGGTTCAGGCCCGTGCGCCGCGTGTCGTAGCTGTAGGTATAGCCGATCATGCTGTCGAGACGCTCGCCCTCGTCCTCTTCCGCGCGGATGATGCCGCCGGTGTCGCCGTCATAGGCGTTGCGGATGTCGGTGAAGCGCGCGGTATAGCGCAGTTGCAGCCGCCCGTTCTCGGACACCGGGAATTCGACGCTGGGCCGGAACACCCCGGTGGCGGTGTCGAAATCCGCGTAATCGTTGTCGGTCTCGGAGTAGTTGAGCGCGATCCCGAAGGCCACGTCACGCCCGAGGAAGGCCGGTTCGACGAAGTTGAAATTGTAGCTCGACGCCGAGGAGGCGGTGTTCACGCCGAGCGACAGAAGCTGCCCGCGTCCGAGGAAGTTGCGCTCGCTGAACGAAATCGCGGCGCCGAAACCCGAGGAGGTCGAATAGGAGCCGCCGAAGCTGAGCGAGCCGGTCGGCTGTTCCTCGACGTTGACGTCGACGATGATCTGCTGCGGGGTCGATCCTTCGCGGGCCTGCACCTCGGCATCCTTGAAGTAGCCGAGCGCGCGGATGCGTTCGGCGGCCTCGCGGATGGCGCGCGGGTTGAAGGGATCGCCTTCGACCGTGTCGAATTCGCGGCGCACCACGCGGTCCTCGGTGGTGGTGTTGCCCTCGATGTCGATGCGCTCGACAAAGATCCGCGGTCCGCGGGTCATCTGGAAGGTCACGTCCAGCGTCAGGTCGCGATCATTGCGCGAGACGCGCGGTTCGACCCGCACGAAGTTCAGACCCTCGCGGACGGCCAGACGTTCCAGGCGCGCGATCTCGTTCTCGACCAGCGAGGGCGAATAGGTGTTGCCGGGCTTGAGCTTCAGCACGCTCGAAAACAGGTCGACGTCGACCTCGGGCAGGTCGGATTCCACCGTCACCGCGCCGAAGGCGAACTGCTGGCCCTCCTCGACGTTGAAGGTGACGAAATAACCGTCGCGTTCCTGCGCCAGCTCGGCATTCACGCCGGTGATGCGGAAATCGACATAGCCGCGCGAGGCGTAGAAATCGGCCAGCACCTGCTTGTCGAACTGGATGCGGTCCTCGATGAAGGTGTCGCGGCGGATCAGGGCGCGCAGGATGCCCGCCTGCTTGGTTTCCAGCACCCGGCGCAGACGGCCGTCCGAAAACGCCTGGTTGCCGACGAAGCCGATGCGCTCGATCTCGCTCACGCCGCCCTCGAAGACCTCGAACACGAGGTCGACGCGGTTTTCCGACCGCTTGATGAGCTTCGGCGTGACCCGCGCGGCGATGCGGCCCTCGTTCACGTAGGCTTCGGCGATGGACTGGGCGTCCTGCTCGGCCTGGCGGGGGGAATAGACGCGGCGCGACTGGGACTGGACGATCTGTGCCAGATCCTCGTCCTTGATGCGGCGGTTTCCTTCGAAGGCGATGCGGTTGATCGTGGGATATTCCACGACCTTGATGACCAGGGTCGAGCCCTGCGGCACGATCTCGACCGTTTCGAACAGGCCGGAGGCGATGATCCGCTGATAGGCATCGTTGAGCTGGGCCGCGCTGACGCTCTCGCCGCGCGCGATTCCGGCGTAGCTGAGGATGGTGCCCGGCTCGATCCGTTCGTTGCCTTCGATCGACACGTTCGAGAACGCGTAGCTCTGCGCCACCACGGGGGCGGGCAAGGCCGTCAAAGTCATTGAAAGCGCGATGGAAATCGCTGCCAGAGAAACGCCTGCACGGCGTGCGCGCCCAAGACGCGGGAAACCGTCCCCCGAATGCCCGTTGGTCATACTGCCAAATCCACTCCGCCGTATTTTTTTTACGTGGTATCGGGATTGGCGTGGCTTGTCAAAAGCCGATGGCGTCCGGGCTTACAAGGATCCCAGGAAGGCGCCGAAATACAACGCCACGATGATCGTGAAGATATAAAGCAGGCGATCCCAGTTGATGCTCACGAGGAGGCTGAGGCTGCGGTATCCGTCATGTATCGTCTGCATGGCATTCACATGGTGTTGGGTGCGGTTTCGGTTCCCCCATGTCTAGCGGCCCAATATGGCCGAATTTGGGCAGATTCGCCGATTCTCCTCCGGTTGCGCCTTTCGCGAGGCGCCGGACGGCAAAGGGCCCGGCGTTTCCGCCGGGCCCCGTTGCCGCGCCCTGCCCCGCCGGTTACGGGCAGAACAGGTCGTTGGTCAGGGCAAAGGCCATGAGGCCCAGGATCAGCACCAGCCCCAGCGACATCAGCACGTTCAGCGCCTTGTCCGAGGGCGGTCTGCCGGTCGCCGCTTCCCACGCGAAGAACACCAGGTGCCCGCCGTCGAGCACCGGCACCGGGAACAGGTTCAGCAGGCCGACGGCCGTCGACAGCACCGCGATGAAGGTGATGAAGCTCTGCCCGCCCTGCGACGCCATGGCGCCCGAGGTTTCGGCAATCCCGATCGGCCCGGACAGGTTGCAGGACGAGATATTGCCCGCGACCATGTGCCAGAGCCCCGAGAGCGAGCCGACGATGATCTCGCCGGTGCGTGACACGCCGCCGGTGAAGGCCTCCCACGGGCCCGCGACCTCGGTCGCCGGATCGAAGAACATGCCGCCCACGATGCCGATGCGGTAGACGGCGCGGTAACCGCCTTCCGGCAGCGGCTCGTCGGTGCGCTTGGGGGTCATGGCAAGGTCGAGGATCTCGCCGTTGCGCCAGACCTCCAGCCCGAGGCTCTCGCCGTCGGAGGATTCGACCTTTGCCTTCAACTGGTCGAAGGCGAAGATCGGCGCGCCGTCGATGGACAGGATCACGTCGCCCGCCTCCATTCCCGCCTCGCCCGCGGCCGAGCGCGGAACGATCTGGGTGGCGAGCGGCGGATAGACGTAGGGCCCGGCGACGTCGATCTCGCGGCCGTCGCGGGACACGGTGTAGGTCAGGCTCTCCTGTTGCGGAAGATCCTTGAGGAAGGTGTCGAACCCGTCCTCGAAGCCGGGAACCTCCGTCCCCTCGATGGCGAGCAGCACATCGCCCTCCTGCAGCTCCTGCACCGCCGGAAGCGGACGCAGGTCGCCGACCGTCAGCGGTTCGGTCACGGTGCCGCGCACCATGAACAGGCCGGTGAACAGGATGATGGTCAGGGCGAAGTTGAACACCGGGCCCGCGGCCACGGTCAGCGCCCGCGCCCAGAGCGGCGCGCCGTTCATGGTCTGGCGGCGCTCCTCTTCGGTGAGGGTCGCCATGGCGCTGTCGTCCTTGCCGCCCGAGGCATTGGCATCGCCGCGGAACTTGACGTAGCCGCCGAAGGGCAGCGCGGCCAGTTGCCAGCGGGTGCCGTGCCTGTCGTAACGAGACCAGAGCACCGGCCCGAACCCCAGCGAGAACACATCCGCCTTGATCCCCGACCAGCGCCCGACGATGTAATGCCCGTATTCGTGGATCGCCACGATCACCGACAAGGCAATGACAAAGGCCAGGAGCGTCCAGATCAGGCCCCCGAACTGCGGAATCAACTGGGTGATGTCCAAGGTTTCGTGCCCCTTCAGGTCCGTTTCAGTATCTTATCTTGCAAGCAGCGTGTCGGCCGTCACCCGAGCCACATGGTCGGCCCGCGTCACGTTATCAAGTGTGATCGGGGCATCAATGAGACCGCTTTGCGCCGAGAGATGGTTGAGGACGTCCTCGACGACCCCCGCCATGCGCGGAAACGCGATGCGCTTTTCGATGAAGGCATCGAGCGCGCGTTCCTTGGCGGCGTTGAACACCGCGCCCGCCAGCCCGCCCGTCGCCATGACCTCGCGTGCGAGGCGCAGCGCCGGCCAGCGGTCCTCGCAGGCCGCGCGGAAGGTGAACTGTCCGAGCTTCACGAGGTCCAGCCGCTCGACCGGCAGCGCGGCGCGGCGCGGATGGTGCAGCGCGTAGCCGATGGCATGGCGCATGTCCGGCGGGCCGACATGGGCCATGAGCGCCCCGTCGCGGAAGCCGACCAGCGCGTGGATCATCGATTCCGGGTGGACGACGACCTCGATCATCGCAGGGTCCAGGTGGAAAAACTCTCTGGTTTCTATGACTTCCAGCGCCTTGTTGAACATGGAGGCGGAATCGATGGTGATCCTCTGCCCCATGTCCCAATTGGGATGGGTCGCCGCCTGTTCCGGCGTCGCCTCCGCGAGCCGGTCGAGCGGCCAGTCGCGGAACGCCCCGCCCGAGGCGGTGATGATGACCCGCTCGACGGTGGCCATGTCCTCGCCGATCAGCGCCTGGAAGACGGCGGAATGCTCGCTGTCCACCGGCAGCACCGCGCCGCCGTGCGCCCGGGCCGTGGCCATGACGAGCGCGCCCGCGCAGACCATGCTTTCCTTGTTGGCCAGCGCCAGCGTCGCCCCCTGTTCGAGCGCGCGAAGCCCCGGGGCCAGCCCCGCCGCGCCGACGATGGCCGACATTACCCAATCCGCGGGCCGCGCCGCCGCCTCGAGAAGCGCCTGCGGCCCCGCCGCCGCCTCGACCCCGGAGCCCGCAAGCGCGTCGCGCAGGTCGGCAAGTGCGCCGGGGTCCGCGATCACGGCGACCTTGGCGCGAAGGTTTCGTGCGTCTTCAGCCAGTTGCGCGACGTTCCTGCCACCGGTCAGGGCGACGACCTCGTAGGATTCGGGGTCGCGGGAAATCAGGTCGATGGTGTTCTGCCCGATGGATCCCGTCGCCCCCAGAATGGAAACGCGCCTCATTGCACCCCCGGCGGGAAGTTCACGATCTGCCCCGCCACCAGCAGGAACAGCGCGGCGCCCAGCATCCCGTCGAAGCGGTCGAGCAACCCGCCATGCCCCGGCAGCAGGCTGGAGCTGTCCTTGACCCCCGCCTTGCGCTTGACGGTGCTTTCCGCGATGTCGCCGATCTGGCTGGCCATGGAGATGGCGATGGAAATGCCGATCAGCCCGCTGCCCACATGGGTCGCGCCCGCGAAGATCATGCCGACCAGTGCCGCGCCGATCCAGCCCGCCACCGCGCCCGACCAGGTCTTCTTGGGGCTCACGCGGGGCCAGAGCTTGGGCCCGCCGAGGGTGCGGCCGGCAAAGTACCCGCCGACGTCCGTCACCACCACGACGCAGACCAGCCAGAGCATCCAGACTAGCCCGAAATCCTGCCGCAGCGCCATGAAGCCGTAGCCCGCGAGCAGGATCAGCGCCGTGAAGACGGCATAGGTCACCCCGCCCCGCTCCATCCGTCCGAAGCCCGCCATCGACGGGATCAGCAGCAGCGGCAGCGCGAAGGAGGCCGGCAGGTGGATCGCGGCAAGCACGCAGGCCCCGGCAAGCCCGCCGAGGATCGGCGCCGAGCGCGACCGCGCCGTGTCGACCATGTTGACCAGTTCCCAGACCATCACCGCGCAGGACAGCGCGATGAGGATGCGCCAGACGATGCCGCCCATCCAGACCGCGACAAGGGCGACCGCGATCAGCACCGCCGCCGAGATCAGTCGCGGCCTCAGATCCGTCCAGCGTGCCGGGGCGCTCATGCCTTCACGCCACCGTAGCGGCGCTCCCTGCGGCCGTAGGCGGTGACGAGCCGCCCGAACTCCGCCCCGGTGAAATCCGGCCAGAGCGTGTCGACGAATTCGTATTCCGCATAGGCCGACTGCCACAGCAGGAAATTCGAGATCCGCGCCTCTCCCGAGGTCCGGATCACCAGGTCCGGATCGGGCAGCACGTAGGTGTCGAGGTATTTCGGCAGGGTTTCCTCGCCCACGTCCTCGGGGCGCAGCTTGCCGGCGGCGACATCGTGGGCGAGCCGCCGGGTGGCGCGCGCCACCTCGTCGCGGCCGCCGTAGTTGATCGCGATGGTCAGGTTCACCCCGGTGCAGTCGGCAGTCATCAGCTCGAGCTCGTCCATCAGCGTGACCAGCTTGTCGTCGAGCTTCACCCGGTCCCCGATGAAGCGCACGCGCACGTCTTCCTCGCGCAGCGCCTTGGCTTCCTTGGTGATGTAGCGGCGGAACAGGCTCATCAGCCCGGCCACCTCGACCTGGGTGCGGCGCCAGTTCTCGGTCGAGAAGGCAAAGATCGTGACGTATTTCACGCCGAATTCGGGGCAGGCCTCGACGATCTCGCGCACGCGCTTGGCCCCGGCATGGTGGCCGAACAGGCGCGGACGGCCGCGGCTGGTCGCCCAGCGGCCGTTGCCATCCATGATGATGGCCACGTGGCGCGGTCCCGCGCTGTCGCGGATCGGTTTGGGCATGAGCCGCCCCTCCTCTCGAACGGCGGGCCGTCTCAGACCTGCATGATCTCTTCCTGCTTGGTCTCCAGCGCCGCGTCGACCTTCTTGATGTAGGCGTCGGTCAGTTCCTGGACCTCGGATTCCCAGAACTTCTGGTCATCCTCGCCCAGCCCGTCGGCCTTGGCCTTCTTGATCTGGTCCATGCCGTCGCGGCGCAGGTTGCGGATCGCCACGCGGGCGCTTTCGGCATAGTGCCCGGCGACCTTGGTCAACTCTCGGCGGCGCTCTTCGTTCAACTCGGGAATCGGCAGCATGATGATCGTGCCGTTCAGCTGCGGGTTGATCCCCAGCCCGGATTCCCGGATCGCCTTCTCCACCTTGCCCACCAGGCCCTTGTCCCAGACGTTGATCGTGACCATCCGCGGCTCGGGCACGTTCACCGTGCCGACCTGGTTGATCGGCGTCATCTGTCCGTAGGCGTCGACCTGCACCGGCTCCAGCATCGAGGCCGAGGCCCGGCCGGTCCTGAGCGAGGCGAATTCCGTGCGGAGGTTCGCCATGGCGCCATCCATGCGCCGCGTGAGGTCGTCGGTGTCGAGTTCGAAATCATCTGCCATGGTCTTGCCCGCTCAGGTCGTGTCTTCTTCGGGGAGCCTTCTAAGCCACGGGGGCCCGGATGTATAGCGGTTTGCAAGACGTGACCGGCTGGCGCAGGGGCAACCCTTGACACTGCCGGTGCCCGGTGAAAGCTTTGGCATTCGTGCGTAACCCTCGGAAAGGCACGTCTTTTGGCAAAGCCGCATTCGACCTTCGTGGTCATCGGCCTCGGCGCGTTCGGTTCGACCGTGGCGATGGAACTGGCCCGCTTCGGAAATCACGTCATGGGGGTGGACAGCGACGAAAAGCTGGTGGCCCGCATGGCCGAGCCGCTGACCTCGACCGCCATTCTCGACACCACCGACGAAGCCGCCCTGCGCGAGGCCGGCATCGACCGCTACGACGTGGCGCTGGTGGCGATCGGGGCAGACATCCAGTCGAGCATCCTGACCACGATGAACCTGCGCCTGCTCGGGATCGAGACGATCTGGGTCAAGGCCTCGAACAAGACCCACCACCGGATCCTGTCCAAGCTCGGCGCCGACCGCGTCATCCTGCCGGAACAGGAAATGGGCCGGCACGTGGCGCAGATGCTGAACAACCCCATGGTGCAGGACTACGTGAGCCTGGGCAACGGCTACAGCGTGGTCAGCATCCTCGTGCCCGAGCGTCTGGACGGCCAGCCGCTCGAGGCGCTGCGCCTCGGCAAGCGGCCGGAACTGCGTCTGCTGGGGCTCATGCGCGGGACCGAGTACCGCGATTGCCTCGGCACGAACCCGGTGCTGCGCAAGGACGACAAGCTGATCATGCTCGGACGGCGCGCCGAATTGCGCGCCTTCGGCGACGAGCTCTGAGCGCCCGTGCGCCGGGTCCTCAGACGCCGGATGCGCCGCATCGGCAGGGTGCTGTTCCGGGTGCCGCCGCCACTGATTCTGGCGGTGCTGCACGCAGTGCTGATCCTCGTGGGGGCGCTGGCGTTCAAGCTGCCCTGGTCCTGCACGGCGCCGCTCAGCTGGTCTGACGCGCTGTTCACCGCCGCCTCGGCGGTGACTGTGACCGGGCTGGCGGTGGTCGACACGGGGGCCGAATTCACCCTCTTCGGGCAATTCGTTCTGATGGTGCTGATCCAGCTCGGCGGGCTCGGCCTGATGACCTTCGCGGTGCTGGTGCTGGCGGCGCTGCGGGTGCCGATCGGCCTCGCGGGGCATCTCTACCTGCGCGAGGAGCTGAACCAGAGCTCGCTGCACCAGATCATGCGGCTGGTGAACCGGATCTTCCAGGTGGTGCTGGTCTGCGAACTGGCCGGAACCGCGCTGCTGTCGATCAGCTTCGTGCCCGAACTCGGGCTCGGGCGCGGGCTGTGGGTGGCGCTGTTCCACTCGGTCTCGGCCTTCAACAACGCCGGATTCTCGACCTTTTCCGCGGGGCTCGTGCCCTTTGCCACGGATCCCGTGGTCAACCTGGTGATCCCCGCGCTCTTCATCGTGGGCGGCATCGGCTACGTGGTGCTCGACGACGTCGCGCGCTTTCGCCGCTGGCACGCCTTTTCGCTGCACAGCAAGATCATGCTGCTGGGAACCGCGGCGCTGATGGCCTGGGGTACGATCACCTTCGCGGTGCTCGAATGGAACAACCCGCTCACGCTCGGGCAGTACGACAGCGCCATGTCGCGGCTGATGATCTCGTGGTTCCAGGGGGTGACGCCGCGCACGGCGGGCTTCAACACGGTGGATTTCGCGGGGCTGCACGACGACACCTCGCTGATGATCATCTCGCTCATGCTGATCGGAGGCGGTCCGACCTCGACCGCCGGGGGAATCAAGGTGACGACCTTCGTGGTGATGTGCCTCGCCACCGTCGCCTTCTTCCAGCGGCGCACCCAACTCAATGCCTTCGGACGCAGCATCGGCCTCGAAGAGGTGCTGAAGGTCATGGCGCTCACGGCGATCAGCGTGATCAGCGTCTTCGTCGGCGTCTTCCTGCTGTCCTCCACCCATGACGGGCACTTCCTCGACGTGAGCTTCGAGGTCGCCAGCGCCTTCGGCACGGTCGGCCTGTCGCGCGGCTTCACCGGCGAACTCTCCGAATTCGGCCGTGCCATCATCATCGTGATCATGTTCATGGGACGGGTCGGACCGCTGACCCTGGGCTATTTCCTCGCCACCCGGTCGGTGCCGCGCGTGCGCTTCCCCGAGGGGCGCATCCATCTCGGCTGACGTCGGGCCGAAAGAGGGGCTCCGCCCCGTCCGCCTTGCGGACTCCCCGGGATATTTGACGCCAGAAGAGGCCGACAGAAGACCCCGGCCCCGGATTCTTCTGGCCGGAAATATCCCGGGGGGAGCGCCGCAGGCGCGTGGGGGGCAGCGCCCCCCTGCGGCCGTGCCTCAGCCGTGAACGGTGGTATAGGTGCCCCTGCCCGCCAGGATGCCCCGGAAGCCGCCGGGTTCGTCGAGCGAGAAGACGATGATCGGCAGGCTGTTGTCTCGGGCGAGGGCAATGGCGCTGGCGTCCATGACCTTGAGATGCCGGGACAGGCATTCGTCATAGGTGATGCGGTCGTAGCGCACCGCGTCGGCGTGTTTCATCGGGTCCTTGTCATAGACCCCGTCGACCTTGGTGCCCTTGAAGATCGCCTCGCAGGCCATTTCGTTGGCGCGCAGCGTGGCGGCGGTATCGGTGGTGAAATAGGGGTTGCCGGTCCCGGCGGCGAAGATGCAGACGCGCTTCTTCTCGAGGTGGCGCACGGCACGGCGGCGGATGTAGGGTTCGGCGACCTCGTCCATCCGGATCGCCGAGATCACGCGGGTGAAGACCCCCTGCTCTTCCAGCGCCGATTGCATCGCGAGCGCGTTCATCACGGTGGCGAGCATGCCCATGTAATCCGCCGTCGTGCGTTCCATCCCCTGGGCCGATCCCGCCAGCCCGCGGAAGATGTTGCCGCCGCCGATCACCATGCAGATCTCGACCCCCATGTCGTGCACGGATTTTACCTCGCGCGCGATGCGCTCGACCGTGGGCGGATGCAGCCCGTAGCCCTGGTCGCCCATCAGCGCCTCCCCGGAGATTTTCAGCAGCACGCGCTTGAAGGTGGACTGGGGGGCCTCGGTCATGTTGCGCTCCGATCGTGAGGGGGTCTAGGATCGCGGACATATGTGGCGGAAAACCCCGGCGGCTGCAATGCCGCGTCTGGCAGGAGACGGGCGGTTTGGACGATCTGGTGAAACGTTTCGCGCCCGACCCGGGCGCGCCGGTCCTGATCGCGGGACCGACCGCGAGCGGCAAGTCCGCGCTGGCGCTCGCGATCGCCGCACGCGCCGGCGGAATCGTGGTCAATGCCGATGCGATCCAGGTGTTTTCGGATTGGCGCGTGCTGACCGCTCGCCCCACTTCCGACGAGGAAGCCCTTGTTCCGCATGCGCTTTACGGCCACGTGCCGGGCAGCCGTCCCTATTCCGTCGGCGACTGGCTGCGCGAGCTGCGCGGTCTTCTCGCGGGGCCGGAGCGGGTGATCGTCGTCGGCGGCACGGGGCTCTATTTCACGGCCCTCACCGAAGGTCTGGCCGAGATCCCGCCGGTCCCCGGCGCGGTGCGGGACGAGGCCATGGCGCGCATCCGGGACGGGGGCCTTGCCGGGATGATCGCGGAGATCGACCCCGCCACCGCCGCTGCCATCGACCTTGCCAATCCGATGCGCGTGCAGCGCGCCTGGGAGGTGCTGCGCGCCACCGGGCGCGGCATGGCCGCCTGGCAGGCCGAGACGCCGCCGCCCCTGTTGCCGCTGTCGCGCGCGCAGCCCGTGCTTCTCGAGGCGCCCAAGGACTGGCTCACCCCGCGCATCGACCGGCGGTTCCGCCGGATGGTCGAGGGCGGCGCGCTGGACGAGGCGCGCCGGAATGCGCCGGACTGGCGGCCCGACCTGCCTTCGGCCAAGGCCATCGGGGCGGCGGAACTCGTGGCGCATCTGCGTGGCGAGATCCCGCTCGACACCGCGATCGAGCGCGCGACGATCCTCACCCGCCAGTTCGCCAAGCGCCAGCGCACCTGGTTCCGTGCCCGGATGCGCGACTGGCCGGTGATGCATCCCTCCGAGGTGCGGGCTTGAGCGGGCCGTCCTTCCTGCGCAACCCCGCGCCTGCGATCCAGCAGGGGCGCCGTCCCATCGGGGTGAGCAGCCTCGGTCAGATCGACCCCTGGCGGCTGTCCCTGCTGCACGACCGGCCCGACAACGTGCTGATCTGGATCACCCGGGGCCAGGGCCGCATCGTCATCAACGGGGTCCGGCGCGGTTTCGGCGCGCACAACGCGATGTTCCTGCCCGCCGGAACGCTGTTCGCGCTCGAACCGGGGGCGCAGTGCCTCGGGCTGGTGGTGCAGAGCCCGGCGGGCCTGACCGGCCGCCTGCCGCGCGAGGCCCTGCACCTGCGGGTGCGCGACGGCGTGGCGCAGGCCGAACTCACCACCGAGATCGAGGCCATGCAGCGCGAATTCACCAAAGATCGCATCCTGTTGCAGGACGCTCTTGATGCGCATGTCAGGCTGCTGGCGGTCTGGCTGCACCGCCAGGTCGCCGCCGGGACGACGGATGCTTCGGGCAAGGAAACCGCCGGGCAGCGGTTGGTGCGGGCCTATGCCAAGGCCCTGACGCGCGGCTATGCCAGCGACCGGGGCGTCGCGGATTATGCCGGGGAACTGGGCATGACGGCGACTCACCTGACCCGCGCCTGCCGCGCCGCCTGCGGGCGCACCGCGGTCGAGATGCTCACCGAGCGCAAGCTGCACGAGGCGCGCTGCCTGCTGTCCCAGCCGCAGCCGCCGGTCAACCGGGTCGCCGCCGCGCTCGGATTTCACAGCGCGCCCTATTTCACCCGCTTCATCCGCACCCACACCGGCGTTTCGCCGAGCGAGCTGCGGCGCGGCGCGCGGCCCCCGGCGCGGCGGACCGCCCCGGTGCGCTGACCCGCGGGCGGCGCTCTCCTCCGGACACGGGAAGTTTCGCGCCATCTTGTTGACCTGCGGTCGAAAACCGTGCGCTATGGCGGCGGAGGCCGGGGTGCCGTCGTTCCCGCGGAACGCGCGCCACGATCCGGCCGATTGCAGGGAGATCGCGATGACTCGCCAAGGCACCCGGACCGGGGTCCATCCCGCTGCCCGCCGCTATGCCGGCGAGTACCGGGACGGCAGGCTCGGCCGGCGGGAATTCCTGACTCGCGCCACCGCGCTCGGGCTGAGCGCGGGTGCGGCCCATGCGCTCGGCGGGCTGGCCGCGCCGGCGCGCGCGCAGCCGGCGATGCGCGACGGCGGCACGCTGCGCCTGCAGACCGAGGTGCGGGCGATCAAGGACCCGCGCACCGCCGACTGGTCCGAACTGGCGAATTTTACCCGTGGCTGGCTGGAATACCTCGTCGAGTACAACCGCGACGGCACCGTTCGCGGCATGCTGCTGGAAGGCTGGGAGGTCAACGACGACGCGACCGGCTATCTGCTGCACGTCCGCCCCGGGGTGACCTGGAGCAATGGTGACGCCTTTACCGCCGACGACGTGGTGCGGATGATCCACTACTGGTGCGACCGGGAGGTCGAGGGCAACTCCATGGCCGGGCGGCTGTCGGTGCTGATCGACCCGCAGACCAACCGGGTGATCGAGGGCGCGGTGGAAAAGGTCGACGGGCTGACCGTGCGCCTGACCCTGCCCGCTCCGGATATCACGATTATCGTGAGCATGTCGGATTACCCCGCGGCGGTGGTCCATGCCAGCCACGACCCCGCCACCATGCTGACCGCCCCGGTCGGCACCGGTCCCTACCTTCCGGAAAGCCTCGAAGTCGGGGTCCGGGCCGTGCTGGTTCGCAACGAGGCTCATGACTGGTGGGGCAATCGCACCGAGGGCTACGAGGGTGCCCGGCTGGAACGCATCGAGTTCATCGACGTCGGCACCGATCCCGCGGCCTGGATCGCGGCGATCCAGGCGGACGAGGTCGACATGCTCTACGAGAATGTCAGCGAATTCATCGACATCGCGGCGGGTCTCGGCTGGGAGACCTCGGAGGTGACGACCGGTGCGACGGTGGTGCTGCGCTTCAACCAGCAGACCATGGTCGGGGACCGCGCGCCCTATGCCGACCGCCGGGTGCGCAAGGCACTGCAGATGTCGGTGGACAATGCGATCTGCCTGGAGCTGGGCTATGCCGGGTTCGGCACGGTCGCGGAAAACCACCATGTCGCGCCGGTCCATCCCGAATACGCGCCGATCGGTCCGACCGAGATCGACCCCGACGGCGCGCTCGAGCTGCTGGAGGAGGCGGGTTTTGCCGAGTTCGAGCACGAGCTGGTCACGCTCGACGACGATTTCACCCGCAACACGGGCGATGCGGCGGCGGCGATGATGCGCGAGGCCGGAATCCGGGTGACGCGCCGGATCCTGCCCGGCTCGACCTTCTGGAACGACTGGGCGCGTTATCCGCTGTCGATCACCGAATGGAACCATCGCCCGCTCGGGGTGCAGGTGCTGGCGCTGGCCTATCGCTCGGGCGAGGCGTGGAACGAATCCGGCTATGCCAATCCGGAGTTCGACGCGCTGCTGAGCAAGGCGATGTCGCTGGCCGATGCCGGGGAGCGGCGCGAGGTGATGGCGCGGATCGAGAAGATCCTCCAGGACGATGCGGTGATGATACAGCCCTACTGGCGCTCGCTCTACCGCAACATGCGTCCGGGGGTGGTCGGGGCCGAGATGCATCCGGCCTTCGAGATCCATCTCTACAAGCTCGGCTTTGCCGCCTGAAGGCGGCGCACCTGCGGTGCGCCGTTTCGGGGGCGCTGCCCCCGGACCCCCGGGATATTTCCGGCCAGAAGAACCCGGGGCGCGGGACTTCGGGAGGCGGAGGCTCCTGGTGACGGGAATTGTCAGTGGGGCGGGATAGATCCGGAGAAGACGGAAGGAGATGTCACATGCTTGAATTATACCATGCCCCGCGGTCCCGCGCGACGCGGGTGATCCAGTTGATCGAGGAGATGGGGGTCGGGTCGGAGATCGCCCTGCACGAGGTCGCGATCCCCCGGTTCGACGGCAGCGGCGGGCGCGACCCGGCCAATCCGCATCCGGAGGGCAAGGTGCCGCTGCTGGTGCATGACGGTGCCGAGATCCGCGAGAGCAATGCCATCATGCTCTACCTGACCGATCATTTCGACAGCCCGCTCGGCCGGCCGGTCGGTCATCCGTCGCGCGGCGCCTACCTGTCCTGGCTGGCCTGGTACGGCAATGTCTTCGAGCCGGTCTACGTGCTGCAGATCGCGGAGGCGCGCCATCCCGCCTTCGACGCCACCTTCCGCGACGTGCCGACCGCCGTCGCGCGGCTGGAGGAGGCGCTGACCGGGAAGGATTACCTCGTGGACGATGCCTTCAGCGCGGCGGACATCATCGTGAGTTCCACCTACGGCTGGTTCCGCGACGCGATCCCCGACGTGCCGGTGATCCGCGACTGGGTGGCGCGCTGTCTGGAACGGCCGAAGATGCTGGCGGTCACCCGGGCGCAGGCACTGCCGGAGGATCACTCGTCGAGCAGCGGCTCGTAGCGGGCGTCGGTCAGGGTCTTGAGGAAGGCGACCAGCGCGTCGATGCGCTGGTCGTCGAGCGCGGGGCCGTGGGTCAGCTCGGTCACGGCGAGCGAATCCATGACCTCGGGCAGGCCGAAGGGTTCGCCGGTTTCGGGATTGACGGCGCGGGCGGCGTTCTTGCTGTTGTAGCGGTTGTAGAAGAGGATCACCGTCCGCAGGTCGCGGAACAGCCCGTTGTGCATGTAGGGCGCCGTCACCGCCACGTTGCGCAGCGTCGGAGTCTTGAACCGCCCCTGCTCGGCCATGTCGTCAACGGCGGGATTTTCGGTCAGGCCGCCGTCGAGATGCCCTTCGCCCAGCCCGTTGCGGGCGCGCAGGTCGTGGTTCGGCGGCAGGCCGATGTTGTGATAGCGGTAGTCGGTGAAGGGTTCGGCGGGGTCCATCTCGCTGCGCTTGAGCTGGTGGCACATGTTGCAGTTGGTGAACTGCCGGGAGAAGAACAGCAGGCGGCCGAGTTCCTCCTCGCGGGTCAGTTCGACCTCTCCCCGCAGGTAGCGGTCATAGCGGGAATCGAAGGACGAGAACTCGGGTCGGCGTTCGAAGGCGGCGATGGCGCGGGTCATGGCGTCATAGGCGGCGTCATCGTCGGCGAGGGTCTCGGCCCCGAAGAGATCGGCGAAGGCCGCCACGTAGTCGGGCTTTTCGCGCAGGCGCGCGGCGACGGCGGCGCGGTCGGGCATGCCCATTTCGGACGGGTTGAGGGGCGGGCCGCCCGCCTGTTCTTCCAGCGTCGCGGCGCGGCCGTCGTGGAACTGCCCGCCCTGCCAGCGGCCGTCCTCCATCCGGCGGAACGGCGGCGTGAGCGCGGCATAGGTCACGGTCGGTGCGTTGCGGTCGCCGATCGAAACGCCGTCGTCGCCGATCGAGGCCGCGCCGCGCGGATCGCTGAAGGCCCGTTCGGGATCGTGGCAGGTGGCGCAGCTTTGCGTGCGGTTCAGCGAGAGATCGGTGTCGAAGAACAGCCGCTCGCCCAGGGCGTCTAGCGTGGTCGGGATGCCGGGCGTGGTTGCCGGTCCGGCCACCGGGAGCAGCGCCGCGAAGGCGGCGGTCAGCACGGCACCGAGGCCGAGGGTCAGCTTTGCCGGGGTCATGCGCCTCTCCCGCGATCCGGGAAACTCCGCGGCGGACGGGCCGACTCGCGGTGCCGGATCAATTCCGAGGGTTTCTGTCACGAAAGCGCCGCGCGGAAAAGGCCCGCCTGCCCCGCGCGCGCATTCGTCGCGGTGCGCGGCCGGGCGCCGGGTCGGCCGGTCAACTGCCCCAGATGACCTTCACGTAGTTCCGCGTCTCGCGGTAGGGCGGAACACCGCCGTGTTTCTCGACCGCGCCGGGGCCGGCGTTGTAGGCCGCGAGGGCCAGGCGCCAGGAGCCGAACTTGCGGTATTGCTGGACGAGGTAGCGCGCCCCGCCGTCGAGGTTCTGCGCCGGATCGTTCGGGTCCACCCCCAGCCGCTTGGCGGTGAAGGGCATCAACTGGGCGAGCCCGATCGCCCCCTTGTGGGATTTCGCCTTGGGATTGAAGCCGGATTCCTGCTGGACGAGGCGCAGGAACAGGTCCTCGGGCACCCCGTGCTGGCGGGCGGCAAGCCGCGCCATGTCGGCATAGGGTCCCTTGTAGCGCCCGCGATAGACCGGCGAGGTGCCGTCGTCGCCGCCGATCGTGCCCCATTTCGTCGGGGTCACCACCTTGGGCGGCTGCAGCTTGACAGAGTTGCGGTATTGCTCGGCGGCACGGTTGTCGAGCACGCCGGTCTGCTTGCGGAAAAGCGCGACGCGGTTTTTCGAAGAGATCACCTCGGCCGCGACCGGATTCGCCAGAAACACGGCGAAGATTGCAGTCGCCAAGACATGCGCTGGCCCTACTCGCATCGGGGTCCGTCCATTCTCACTGTCCCATTTTGCGGGAACTATACAGAAACCGGCGCGTTGTGCCACCCTTGCGGCACATTTGGTCACCGGTTGTTAACCACGAACTGGTGGAGTCCCGCCGATCCGGTCCTGTGTGGATTCCCGGCGCGGGGCTGGTGTAGGGTCTGCCGACCCCGCGAAGGGGATTCGGGATAGAGTGGAGAGGATGACATGGCCGGTTCCGTCAACAAGGTGATCATCGTTGGCAATCTCGGGGCGGACCCCGAGGTGCGCACGTTTCAGAACGGCGGCAAGGTCTGCAACCTGCGCATCGCCACGTCCGAGAACTGGAAGGATCGCAACACCGGCGAGCGGCGCGAGCGCACCGAATGGCACACGGTGGCGATCTTCTCCGAACCGCTCGCGCGGATTGCCGAGCAGTATCTGCGCAAGGGCTCCAAGGTCTATATCGAAGGCCAGCTCGAAACGCGCAAGTGGCAGGACCAGTCCGGTGCCGACCGCTATTCGACCGAGGTGGTGCTGCGGCCCTATCGCGGCGAGCTGACGCTGCTCGACAGCCGCGGCGGCGGCGGTGGCGGTGACTTCGGCGGCGGCGGCGGCGGCTATGGTGCCGGCGGCAGCGGCGGTGGTGGCGGCGGGTACGACCGCGATTACGGCGGCGGCGCGGGCGGTGGCGGCCGCGACGATTACTCGGGCGGCGGGTCCGGCCCGTCGCGGGCACCCTCGCGCGACATGGACGACGAAATCCCGTTCTGATCCGACGCAGGCGCGCCGGTCCCCCGGCGCGCCCTTGCACCCGGCCCCATGCCGGGCCGGCGCGCCGCATCCGGGGCACCGCGGTTTCGCCTTAATGACGGGCGCGATCGCGCCCTGCCGCCCCGGCGCGCGCCCTGCCCCTCATGATCATTGTGAGGAATATGAATTTGCCTCACCGGCGGGGATGTGAAATAGCCCCCCTGTCGACGACATGCGAGGCCAGAATGACCGATCCGCTTACCACCCTGCTCAACGCCCGAGGCTGGCTCATGGCCGACGGGGCGACCGGGACGAACCTGTTCAACATGGGGTTGGGCGCGGGCGATCCGCCGGAATTCTGGAATGTCGAGCATCCCGACCGCATCCGCGCGCTCTATCGCGGCGCGGTCGAGGCCGGGTCGGACATCTTTCTCACCAACAGCTTCGGCGGCAACGCCTCGCGGCTGAAGCTGCACAACGCGGCGCATCGCGCGCGGGAGCTGTCGCGCGTGGCGGCGGAACTCGGCCGCGACGTGGCGGACAAGGCCGGGCGCAAGGTTATCGTGGCCGGGTCCGTGGGTCCGACCGGCGACATCCTTCAGCCCGTCGGCACGCTCAGCCACGAAGCGGCGGTGGAGATGTTCGAGGAAACCGCGACCGGGCTCAAGGAAGGCGGGGCCGACGTGCTCTGGCTGGAAACGATCTCGGCGCCCGAGGAATTCCGCGCCGCCGCCGAAGCCTTTGCCAATGTCGACATGCCCTGGTGCGGCACGATGAGCTTCGACACCGCCGGGCGCACCATGATGGGCGTCACCTCCGAAGCCTTCGTGAACCTGATCGACGGTCTGCCCAACCCGCCCGTCGCCTTCGGGGCGAACTGCGGCGTCGGCGCGTCGGACCTGCTGCGCACGGTGCTCGGCTTTGCCGCCACCGGCACCGAACGGCCGATCATCGCCAAGGGCAACGCGGGCATTCCGCGCTACGAGGACGGGCATATCCACTACAACGGCACGCCCGAGCTGATGGCGGAATACGCCGTGCTGGCGCGCGATGCCGGGGCGTCGATCATCGGCGGCTGCTGCGGCACCATGCCGGAGCACCTGCGCGCCATGCGCGAGGCGCTGGAGAGCCGCCCGCGCGGACCGCGCCCGACGCTGGAGCATATCGCCGCCACGGTCGGCGGCTACAGTTCGGACAGCGACGGCACCGGGGACGACACCGGACCCAAGCGGGAGCGCCGCGGCCGACGCCGCGGTTGAGCATTTGTTAACCAGGACCGGGAAAGTCTGGCGGCATGGACCGTCTACCGACCCGGATTCGCCCCGAAGACTGGCTGCGCGGCATCTTCTCCGCCCGCGCGGCGGCGGAGGGTGGAATCGTGCGCCGCAAGACGCACGACATCGAGAGGATCGTGGGCCATGACCGCTTTCTCGCGGAACTGGACAGACGCGGCTTTCGCGCCGTGCAGAACGGCGGCCAGACCGTCATCTTCTGCAACTGCGAGCCCGTGCGCATCCTCCGGTGACCGTGCCGGCAAATCTTTTTCAAAAGATTTGCAAATTCCTTGCAAGGAATTTGCGGCGCGGACCTCAGAACAGGGAAAGCTGATCCCCGGCGCGCGGCGGCGGGCGGAACAGGTCGCAGCGCAGGGGCGGCCGGGTTCCGTTCAGGCCGAACTGGCGCGCGGCGCGGGCAAACCTCCTGGCGATGATCTCGGCATAGGGTCCCACGCCCCGCATCCGGTGGTGCCAGCGGGCGGAATAGTCCTGTCCGCCGTGCATCTCGCGCAGCCGTGCCATGACGCGCGTGGCCCGGTCGGGATAGTGTTCCTCCAGCCAGCGGCGCCAGAGCGGCGCGACCTCGAGCGGCAGGCGCAGCATGATCCAGCTCGCCGCGTCGGCGCCCGCTTCCGCCCCGGCCTCGAGAATGTGTTCCAGTTCCGGATCGGTGAGCGCGGGCACCACGGGCGAGATCATGAGGCGCACGGGTATCCCCGCCTCGTGAAGGCGGCGGATGGTGGCCAGGCGGCGCTGCGGCGACGGCACGCGCGGCTCCATCCGGCGGGACAGGTCCCGGTCCAGCGTGGTGACCGAGATCCCGACGCGCGCCAGTCCCTGCGCCGCCATGGGCGCGAGCAGGTCGATGTCGCGCTCCACCAGCGTGCCCTTGGTCACGATCGCCACCGGGTGACGGAAATCGCGCAGCACCTCGAGGCAGGCGCGCATGATGCCGCGATCCCGTTCGATCGGCTGGTAGGGGTCGGTGTTGGTTCCGATGGCCAGCGGCGCAACGCGGTAGCGCGGCGCGCGCAGCTCGCGGGCGAGCACCTCCGGCGCCTCGGGCCGCGCCACAAGCCGGGTTTCGAAATCCAGCCCGGGCGACAGTCCGAGATAGGCATGGCTCGGCCGGGCGAAACAGTAGATGCAGCCGTGTTCGCAGCCGCGATAGGGATTGATCGTCCGGTCGAAGGGCAGATCCGGCGAGGCCACGTAGTTGATGAGGCTGCGCGGCCGCTCCTCCGTCACCTCGGTGCGGACCGGCGGCAGATCCTCCTCCCGGTCCCAGCCGTCGCTCTCGTCGGCATAGCTCAGCCGTTCGAACCGCCCGCTTTCGCGGCTCGACGCGCCGCGTCCGCGGCGCCGGTCTTCGGGGACGGATCGGGACGACGGCTCCATGACGACACCTTAGAACGTATGGGGAACATCCGCAATTCCCGGATGCATCTCCCCCTCCCGCCCCGTCGCGGGTCGCTGGCGGCTCCGCGCATGTCGGAATCCGCCAACAGATCTTGCCGCAAAAGCCTCAGGAGTTAGTCTCAGAGGCCCCTCCCCGTGCGCTCCGGCGCGCCCCTGACCCAATGGAACAGCGCATGTCCGACGAAGAAGACGACATCAACCTCTCCGAACTCAACGACGAGGAACTGGTCGAGCAGATGTTCGACGACCTCTATGACGGTCTCCGCGACGAGATCATCGAGGGTGTCAACATCCTGCTGGAGCGGGGATGGCAGCCCTACGAGGTGCTGACCAACGCGCTTGTCGGCGGCATGAAGATCGTCGGCGACGATTTCCGCGACGGCATCCTCTTCGTGCCCGAAGTCCTTCTGGCGGCCAACGCGATGAAGGGCGGCATGGCCATCCTGAAACCGCTTCTGGCCGAGACCGGCGCGCCGACCATCGGCAAGATGGTCATCGGCACGGTCAAGGGCGACATCCACGACATCGGCAAGAACCTGGTGTCGATGATGATGGAGGGCGCGGGCTTCGAGGTGGTGGATCTCGGCATCAACAACGCGGTCGAGGCCTATCTCGACACCGCCGCCGCCGAGAAGGCCGACATCGTCGGCATGTCGGCGCTGCTGACCACGACCATGCCCTACATGAAGGTCGTCATCGACCAGATGGTCTCGCTCGGGATCCGGGACGAGTACATCGTGCTGGTCGGCGGCGCGCCCCTCAACGAGGAGTTCGGCAAGGCCATCGGCGCCGACGCCTATTGCCGGGACGCCGCGGTTGCGGTAGAGACGGCCAAGTCGCTCATGGCGCGAAAGCACAATCAGCGCGCCGCAGGGTAACCCGCGGCGCCGCCGGGACCGGCAAGGAGGAGGGTCGGTCCCGGACGATTTCACGGATGTCGCCTGCGATCCTCATCCCCGAACACAGCTTTTCCGCGCATCTTCACGTAGCGTAAACGGATTTCGGGTTTTTTCTTCGTCAATTGGCGAGTACTCTTTGGTACAAAGGAGTCGATCATGCCTGTGACAACATTCGTGACCATGCTCTTCGCGGTACTTGCTGCGGCCGGGCTGACCGTATGGGCCTTCGTGTCCTGGGGTGCGGGCACGGTGATCCCGCTTCTTCTGGCGCTGGTGCTGCTGGCACGCTGGGGATTGGCCCCGGTCGCTCCCGATGACGGACACGCCTGACGACCTCACCCTCACCCGTAGCGGACTGCAGGCCTCCGGCACCGGCCGGGTCCTTCTGATCGCCTGCGGCGCGCTCGCGCGCGAGATCCTCGCGCTGCGCGACCTGAACGGCTGGGATCATCTCGACCTCGCCTGCCTGCCCGCCATCCTGCACAACCACCCGGAGCGCATCACCGGCGCCGTCCGCGCGGCCGTCGACAAGCATCGCGCCAGCCATGAGCGGATCTGCGTGGTCTATGCGGATTGCGGCACCGGCGGCCAGCTTCAGGCGGCCTGCGCCGAGATGGGGGTGGAGATGATCGAGGGGCCGCATTGCTACGCCTTCTTCGAAGGGGTCGAGGCCTTTGCCGACAAGGGCGAGGTCACGGCCTTCTATCTCACGGATTTCCTCGTCCGGCAGTTCGATGCCTTCGTCTGGAAGCCGCTCGGCCTCGACCGGCACCCGGAGCTGCGCGAGATGTATTTCGGCAATTACGAAACGCTGGTCTATCAGGCGCAGACCGACGATGCGGCGCTGACCGCGCTGGCACGGGACCATGCCGCGCGGCTGGGGCTGCGGTTCGAACGGCGGCTGACCGGCTACGGCGACCTTGCGACCGCGATGGAGCGCTGGGCCGTGGCCGGCCGCTGACCGGCGGCGGTCAGCCCTCGCTTTCCTTCAGGATCACCGAAACCGGCACCAGCGCGACCGAGGAGGCGCGGTCCTGCAGTCCCCAGAGCAGCAGCGCCGAGACCGTGTCGGCGCGCAGGCGGCCGAGCATCACCACCCCGCCCTCCTGACGCGCCTTGAAGGCCGCCTGATCGAGGAACCGGCGCATGACGCGCGGGTCCTGACCGTCGCCGTCGAAATCGCGGAACACCGTCACCGCGGGCACGCCGGCCCGCCGCGCCATCGCCTCGGCGGTGTTGAGACCTTCGGGCAGCATCACCAGACCGTGGCCGGAGGCCTTGAGGAACCCGGCCGCCTGTTCGGACACCGCGCGCGTCGCCTGCAGACCCGAGGACGGATCCTCGAGCACCGCGACCGCTTCGGGCACCGCGTCGAGCGCGCCTTCCAGCGCCACCTCGACATCCGAGGCCTGCGCCCCGGCCGGCGCGCCCGAGATCGCCAGCACCTCGAAGCCGCGGGCGCGGTATTCGCGGGCGGCGCCTGCGGCGTCGGGATGCGACGGGCTGATCGCGAAGCTCACCGGAAAGGGGAAGGCCTCGATCGTGTCCGGCCCGAGCGGGCCGCTGCCGTCGTCGATCAGCACGACCGCCATGTGCGGCACGCCCTCGGCAAGATCTACCTCGGCGGCGTAGCGGTCCAGCGGACGGCCCGCGGCGGGTGCGGCGGCGCTGTCCGGGCTCTCCGGCGCCTCGCCGCCGCCGATGGAGGGCAACCGGCCCGAGGGCACGGCACCGCCACGTTCGATCAGCGACCCGGCGGGCTTGCCGATGGCGGGAACGCCCGGCTCCGGGGCCTGCGCGACGGCAGAGGGCTCTGCCTCCGGTGCGGTGGTCGCCTCGGGGGTGACCGTCACGGCGGGTTCCGGCGCGGGGGCGTCGGGTGCGGCCTCGGCCAGGCCGCTGGTTTCGCCCGGCAGGGAAGGCGACGGCGGCTGTGCGGGATCGGTCGAGATCGAGGGTTCGGCTTCGACCATCGGAGCCTCGGGCGCCGCGACCTGTGCGCCGGGCATGACCGGGGCTTCGGTTTCCACGGCGACCCTTGCGCCGCTGGCATCGGGCGCCTCCGGGGCGGCCCCGGCGGTCACGTCGGTTTCCGCCAGAGGACGGGCGCCGGGCGCGGTGTCGGGCGCGGTTCCGGCGGGCATGGCGGAGGGCGTGCCAAGCTCGGGCTGGGCGCCGGTTTCGGGCTGGGCGCTTTCCTCGACCGGGCGGCGCGCGGGAACCACGGGCGGCTCGGCGGGGGCCTCCGCCACCTCCGGTTTCGGCGCGGAGGCGGCTGCAGGCTCCGGCGCGGGTGCCTTTTCGGTGGTCGTGGTCGTGGTTGCCGCGTCGTCCGGCCCTTCGTCCCGTTCGGCGGGCTCCGCGGGCACCGAAGGCTCGGCCACGGGGACGGCGACGCCCTCCTCTGCGGCGGTCAACGGCGTTCTCGGCGCGGGCGGACCCATCACCACAGAAGCCGTTCCGGCCCCGACCGCCGAGACCACCAATCCCCAGATCGCCCCTGCGACGAACCCTTTAGCCATGCCCTTGCCCCCTCGTATCCCGGTTTCGGTCCCGTTCCCGGACCTGACGCAGCCGGGCACACGCCCTTGACGCTGCACCGCCTGCAAGCGCATGTATAGCCCGGACCAACGCCCGCCTTCCAGCCCCGAGAACCGACCATGCTCCTGCTCATCGACAACTATGACAGCTTTACCTACAACCTCGTGCATTATGTGGGCGAGCTGGGCGTCGACGCCCGGGTGTTCCGCAACGATGCGCTGAACGTGCAGGAGGCGATGGCGATGAAGCCCGCGGGGATCCTGCTGTCCCCCGGTCCCTGCACCCCGTCCGAAGCCGGCATCTGCCTGGCCCTCACCGAAGCCGCCGCAGAGACGCGCACGCCGCTGTTCGGCGTCTGCCTCGGGCACCAGACCATCGGCCAGGCCTTCGGCGGCACGGTGAAGCGGCATTCCGAGATCGTGCACGGCAAGATGGGCACGATGCATCACGACGACACCGGGGTCTTTGCCGGCCTGCCCTCGCCCTTCGAGGCGACGCGCTATCACTCGCTGGTGGTCGAGCGCGAGAGCCTCCCCGGGACGCTGGTGGTCAACGCCTGGCTCGAGGACGGCACCATCATGGGCCTGCGCCACCGCGACCTGCCGATCCACGGCGTGCAGTTCCATCCGGAGAGCATCGCCTCGGAACACGGCCACGCGCTGATCCGGAATTTCCTTGAAACGATGAAAGTCCCCGCATGAGCGACCGCCTGAAGCCGCTGATCGGCACCGCCGCGACCCGACCGCTGACCAGGGACGAGGCCGAGACCGCCTTTCAGATCCTCTTCGAGGGCGAGGCCACCCCCGCCCAGGTCGGCGGGCTGCTGATGGCACTGCGCACGCGCGGCGAAACCGTCGAGGAATATGCCGCCGCCGCCGCCGTGATGCGCGCCAAGTGCCACAAGGTCGCCTGCCCGGACGGGGCGATCGACATCGTCGGCACCGGCGGCGACGGCAAGGGGACGCTCAATATCTCGACCGCCACGGCCTTTGTCGTCGCGGGCGCGGGCGTGCCCGTCGCCAAGCACGGCAACCGCAACCTGTCCTCGAAATCGGGCTCTGCCGATGCGCTGTCGCAGATGGGGATCAACGTGATGGTCCCCGCGCAAGTGGCTGAAAAGGCTCTGCAAGAGACGGGTATCTGTTTCATGATGGCGCCCATGCACCATCCCGCGATGGCCCATGTCGGCCCGGTGCGGATGGAGCTCGGAACACGCACGATCTTCAACATTCTCGGGCCGCTGACCAACCCCGCCGGGGTGAAGCGGCAGCTCACCGGGGCCTTTTCGCGCGATCTGATCCGGCCGATGGCCGAGACGCTGGGCCGGCTCGGCTCCGAACGCGCCTGGCTGGTGCACGGCTCGGACGGCACCGACGAACTGGCGATTTCCGGTGTGAGCTGGGTTGCCGCGCTCGAGGAGGACGGCAGCATCCACGAGGTCGAACTGCACCCCGAGGATGCGGGCCTCGCGCCCCATCCCTTCGAGGCGATCGTCGGTGGCACGCCGGAGGAGAACGGCCGCGCCTTCCGCGCGCTGCTGGACGGTGCGCCGTCGGCCTACCGGGACGCGGTGCTGCTGAATGCCGCCGCCGCACTGGTGGTTTCGGGCAGGGCGAGCGATCTCGGACAAGGTGTCGAGATGGCACGGGACAGCATCGACAGCGGTGCCGCCAAGGCCAAGATCAGCGCGCTCGCGGCGGCGACGCAGACCGCATGACGCCACCCGCGGCCTGGGCGCATCTGCCCTTTTTCCACACGACGCTGCCGCGGATCGAGACGACCCTGCAGGACGAGGGCGGGCTTGTCCTGCCTCCGGCGCCGCTTGTCTTCGCGGCGCTCGACACCTGCTCGCCCGAGGCGGTGCGCGTGGTGATTCTGGGACAGGACCCCTACCCGACTCCCGGCCATGCCCACGGCCTGGCCTTTTCCGTCGCGCCGGAAGTCCGCCCGCTGCCGCGCTCTCTTTCCAACATCTACAAGGAGTTGCAGGCGGAATTCGGGGCCTGCCCGCCGAACGGCGATCTGCGGTTCTGGGCCGCGCAAGGGGTGCTGCTGCTCAACACCGCGCTGACCGTCCCGGCGGGCGATGCCGGGGGGCACGCGCGGCTCGGCTGGTCCGATCTCACCGGGCAAGTCATTGAAAGCCTGTCCGAAACGCCCCGCGCCTTCATCCTCTGGGGCAACCATGCCCGCAGCTTTGCGCGGCATCTCGGCGGCGATGACCACCTGGTCCTGACCTCGGCGCATCCCTCGCCGCTCTCCGCCCGGCGCGGCTTTTTCGGCTCGCGCCCCTTTTCCCGCGTCAACGAGTGGCTTATTGCCAAGGGTGACACGCCGATCAACTGGACGACGCCGGAGGCCCGCGCATGACCCAGACCATTCTCGACAGGATCAAGGCCTACAAGCTTGAGGAAGTGGCCGCAGACAAGGTCGCCAAACCCTATGCCGAGGTCGAGGCCGAGGCCCGCGAAGCGTCGCCCGTGCGCCCCTTCGCCGGTGCGCTGCGCCGGGCGTCCTCCTCGGGATACGGGCTGATCGCCGAAGTGAAGAAAGCATCGCCCTCCAAGGGTCTGATCCGAGGGGATTTTCACCCCGCATCCCTCGCCGGAGCCTATGAGCGCGGCGGCGCGACCTGCCTCTCTGTGCTGACCGACACGCCGTCGTTCCAGGGTGCGAAATCCTTCCTCACCGAGGCCCGGGAAGCCACCGGCCTGCCCGCGCTGCGCAAGGATTTCATGTACGACCCCTACCAGGTCGCCGAAGCCCGCGCGCTCGGGGCGGACTGCATCCTCATCATCATGGCGAGCGTGTCCGACACCCTCGCCGCCGAGTTGGAGGACGCGGCGTTCGGCTGGGGCATGGATGCGCTGATCGAGGTGCACGACGCCGAGGAACTCGATCGCGCGCTGCGTCTGACTTCGCCGCTGATCGGCGTGAACAACCGCAATCTCAAGACCTTCGAGACCACGCTTGACACCACCCGCACGCTGTCGCGCAATGTTCCCGATGATCGCCTGCTGATCTCGGAAAGCGGACTGAACACGCCTTCGGACCTCGCCGACATGGCACGCTTCGGCGCGCGCGCCTTTCTCATCGGCGAAAGCCTGATGCGTCAGGACGATGTCGAAGCGGCCACGCGCATGCTGCTCAAGGACCCGGTCGCGGCATGAGCGGGCTCACCCATTTCGACGCCAAGGGCGATGCCCACATGGTCGACGTCTCGGACAAGGCGGTGACCTCCCGCGTGGCCGTTGCCGCCGGGTGGGTGAAGATGGCGAAGGAAACCTTTGACATCATTACAGAAGGTCGCGCCAGGAAAGGCGACGTCATCGGCGTCGCGCGGCTGGCCGGGATCATGGGCGCAAAGAAGACGCCCGAGCTGATACCGCTCTGCCACCCGCTGCCGATCACCAAGGTTTCGGTCGATCTGATCCCGGACGCCGATCTTCCCGGGCTGCGCATCGAAGCGACCGTCAAGACCACGGGCCAGACCGGTGTCGAGATGGAGGCGCTGACCGCCGTCTCGACCGCCGCGCTGACCGTCTATGACATGGCCAAGGCGGTGGACAAGGGAATGGAAATCGGCGGCATCCGCGTTCTCCTGAAAGACGGCGGCAAATCAGGCCGTTACGAGGCGACATGATCTCGGTCTCCGAAGCCCTCGACCGGCTTTTCGCCCTCGCGCCCGTGCTGCCCTGCGAGGAGGTTCCGCTGATCCGCGCCGCCGGGCGCGTGATGCGCGCCAGCGTGACCGCGCGCCGTGACCAGCCGCCGTTTCCGGCCTCTGCCATGGACGGCTACGGCGTCGCCGAAGCCGCGCCGGGCATGGTGTTCGACGTCGTCGGTGAATCCGCCGCCGGGGCGCGGTTCGAGGGCCGTGTGAAGGCTGGGCAAGCGGTGCGCATCTTTACCGGTGCGCCGGTGCCGGCGGGCGTGAAAACCGTCGTGATTCAAGAGGATGTGGACCGTTCCGGCGACCGTATCACGATTACGGACCGGCTCGGCAAGGGCGACAATATCCGCCCCTGCGGCACCGATTTCCGCGACGGCTCCCGGTTCGAGGCCCCGCGCCTTCTCAGGCCCCGCGACGTGGCTCTGCTGGCCTCGATGAACGTGCCGCGGGTGCAGGTCGCGCGCCGTCCGCGCGTCGCGATCATCACGACCGGCGACGAACTGGTCATGCCCGGCGAGGCGCCGGGACCGGATCAGATCATCGCCTCGAACACCTTCGGCCTGCATGCCCTGCTGAGCCAGCTCGGCGCGGAACCGCGCCTGCTCCCCATCGCACGGGACAACGCGGACTCGCTGCGCACGGTGCTGGACCTCGCGGATGACGCGGACCTCGTCGTGACCATCGGCGGCGCCTCGGTCGGGGATCATGACATCGTCGCCCTGCTCGCCGAGGAGATGGGCCTGGAGCGCGCCTTTCACAAGGTCGCCATGCGCCCGGGGAAACCGCTGATGTCGGGTAAACTCGGCCGGGCCATGATGATCGGACTTCCGGGAAATCCCGTTTCCGCAATGGTTTGCGGCTATGTCTTCATCGCTCCTGTTATCAACGCCATGCTCGGACTGCCGGCCGCGCCGGCCGCGCGCGAGCAGAGCGTTCTGACCGCGCCGCTCGACGCGAACGGTCCGCGCGAGCACTACATGCGCGCCCGCCGGACCGGCGCCGGCGTCGCGGCGTTTGAGCGTCAGGACAGCTCGCTCCTCAGCGTTCTGGGCGAGGCCGATGCCTTGATCGTGCGGCCCCCGAACGACCCCGCCCGCACGGCGGGCGACAGGGTCGAGATCGTCTCCCTCTGAAAGCGTCCGTTCAAGCCTTATCCACAAGATGTTGACACAAAACGGGAACATGCGTAGAACAAAAGGGAGATAGCGGCGGGAGCAGACCATGCTGACGAAGAAACAGCTCGACCTTTTGAATTTCATCAACAAGCGCATGATCCGCGACGGCGTGCCACCCAGTTTCGACGAGATGAAGGATGCGCTGGATCTGCGCTCCAAATCCGGCATCCACCGTCTGATCACGGCGCTCGAGGAACGCGGCTTCATCCGGCGTCTCGCCCACCGCGCCCGTGCCATCGAGATCGTCAAGTTGCCCGAAAGCCTCGGCGGTAAATCCTCCGGGTTCATGCCCCGGGTGATCGAGGGCGACCGCCCCGGCACGATCCCCTCCGGGGCCAGGGCCATCGATCATTCCGGCGTGCTGGAACTGCCGCTCATGGGCCGCATCGCCGCCGGTGTGCCGATCGAATCCATCGCCGACAACCCGCCGAGCATCGCCATCCCCGGCGCCATGGTCTCGAGCAATGCCCGCCACTATGCGCTTGAGGTCAAAGGCGATTCCATGATCGAGGCGGGGATCAACGACGGCGATGTCGTCATCATCCGTGAAACTTCCTCGGCCGACAACGGCGATATCGTCGTGGCCCAGGTCGAGGGTTACGAATCCACCCTCAAGCGGTTCCGCCGCAAGGGCGAAACCATCGTTCTCGAAGCGGCAAACCCGGCCTACGAGGCGCGCGTCCTGCCCGCCGGATCGGTGTCGATCCAGGGACGGCTGGTCGGACTGATCCGCACCTACTGAGCTATCGCGCCCCGCTCCAGAGCCGCCGGCCCGACTGGGCCGCGGTGACGATGCGCGGCCCGGTATCGGTGAGCCAGAGCGCCACGGCGCCGGTGTCCCGCAGCCGCCGCGGATCGAAGACCTCGCACCCCGGCACCGCGGGCATGTCGGTGCTGGACACCACGATTTCCTGCCCCTCGCAGCCGCTGAAGGCGGTGACGGCGCGCTTTCCGCGCAGATGGGTGACCCGCAAGCCCGGAAGGTCGGCGCTGACCCTCGGACCGCTGGTGCCGCCGGGCCAGAGCCGCGCCGCCCCCTCCTGTCCGCCGCCCTGTCCGTCGTTTTCGAGCCAGATCTCGGCGTGGAAACCAGCCCCCTTCGGTTTCGACAGGGCGCGGCCCTGCGGTGTCATGACGCCCACCAGCCCGCCGGTGTCGGCGATCAGCAGGTCGGGCCGGTCGGCGCCGGTCCAGAGCAGCACGGCGAGCGCGACCGGCGCCAGCCCGGCGACGCGGCTGCGCCCCTGCCAGAGGCAGAGGAAAAGCCCGCCCGTCGCCATCAGTGCCAGCGCCGGAAACGGCGGCGCGACGATGTGGCCGACGGCGCCCTCCCAATGGCCGAGCCGGTCGGCCACCCCGAGGATCCAGTCGAGCCCGACCCCCATGACCGACAGCGCGATCCAGTCGAGCCCCAGCGGGATCAGCAGCGCGGCAACCACGGCGGCGGGCATGATGAGCATGCCCATCACCGGCACCGAGATCAGGTTCGCGAGCAGGCCGTAGTGCGACAGGATGTTGAAATGCGCCATCGCCACCGGCGCGGTGGCGAGCGAGGCGGTCGCCGACGAGACGACCACGGCGATGACCGGGCGCGCCCAGCCGGGGGCGCCCCGCTCCACCCCCTTGTCGCGCAGGGCGCCGAAGACGGTGACCAGCGCCACGGTGGCGGCAAAGGACATCTGGAACCCGGGACCGAGCAGCGCCTCGGGGCGCAGGAACAGCACGATCAGCGCCGCCATCGCCACCGCGCGCAGCGACAGGGCCCGCCGGTCGAGCATCACCGCGACCAGCATCACCGCGGCCATGACGAAGGCGCGCTGGGTCGCGACATTGCCGCCCGACAGCGCGAGATAGCCGGCCGCGGCCATCAGCGCGACACCGGCGGCGATCTTCTTGCCGGGCCAGTAGTGGCGCGTATGCGGCACAACCAGCAGCAACAGGCGGGTCGAAGCAAAGACGAAGCCCGCGAGCAGCCCCATGTGCAACCCGGAGATTGCCAGAAGATGCGCGAGGTTGGTGACGCGGAGATTGTCGATCGTGTCCTGCCCCAGCGCCGAACGGTCGCCGGTCATGATCGCCGCCGCAAAGGCGCCGGTTTCGCCGGTCAAGCGCGACTGGACCTGACGCGACAGCGCCATGCGGGCGCGAAAGATCCACTGACCGCCGCGCGACGGCTCCAGCAGCAGCACCGGCGTGCGCGTATAGCCGACCGCGCCGAGTTCCAGAAACCAGGCATGGCGGCGGAAATCGAAGCCGCCCGGCTCCACCGCGCCGCCCGGGGGCGACAGGTGCCCGGTCAGGATCACGGTCTGCCCCGGCTGCGGGTCGATGAACCCCTGCTCGCCATGCAGCGAGATCCGCACCCGCGCGGGCGTGTCGCCCGGCGCCATGCGTCGCAGCACCACGCGGTCGAGCGTCAGGCGCAGCGCGTCCGAGGCGGAGCGGTCGATGTCGACGATGCGCCCCTCCACCGGGCCGTAGTAGCGAAAGCCGATCTGGGGTTGCGCCACCAGATGCGTGCGGGCCCCGGCCGCGGCAAAGCCGAGACCGGTCATCGCGACGGCGATCGCCAGCGGGGCGAGATGTTCGGGAAGGAAACGGTGGGCCGCCAGCACTGCCGTGCCCGCAAGGCCGGCGGCCACCAGAACCGGCACCGCCGGTTCGAAGCGCAGCGAGAAGTAGAGACCGATGCCGCACCCGAAAAGCACCGGAACCCAGGGAAACAGATGCCCTCGCTGCGCGATCAGCGTGGTCCAGACCCGTGTCAGCGCCACCCCCATGCCTTGCCCCCGCGCCGCCTGCTGGTTAAGGAACGCCCGTACACGCTATGCCCAACATGGTTACCGGGAGGTTAACGCCAGATGAGTGTCGTCACCCGCTTCGCACCCTCGCCCACGGGATATCTCCACATCGGCGGCGCGCGCACGGCGCTGTTCAACTGGCTCTATGCCCGCGGGCGCGGCGGCAAGTTCCTGCTGCGGATCGAGGATACCGACCGCGCCCGGTCTACGCCCGAGGCGACGGAGGCGATTCTCAAGGGCCTCGACTGGCTCGGCCTCGATCATGACGGCGAGATCGTCTCGCAGTTCGACCGCGCCGGGCGTCATGCCGAGGTCGCGCAGGAGATGCTCGCCAAGGGTTTGGCCTACAAGTGCTTTTCCACCCCGGAGGAGATTTCGGCCTTTCGCGAAGAAGCGAAGGAGGCCGGGCGCTCGACCCTGTTTCAAAGCCCCTGGCGCGATGCCGATCCCGCGACCCATCCCGACGCGCCCCATGTCATCCGGCTGCGCACGCCGTCCGAGGGCGAGACCGTCATCGCCGACGAGGTGCAGGGCAACGTGACGATCCGCAACGATCAGCTCGACGACATGATCCTGCTGCGCTCGGACGGCACGCCGGTCTACATGCTGGCGGTGGTGGTCGACGATCACGACATGGGCGTCACGCACGTGATCCGCGGCGACGACCACCTCAACAACGCCGCGCGGCAGATGGGCATCTATGCGGCGATGGGCTGGCAGGTGCCGGTCTGGGCGCATATTCCGCTGATCCACGGGCCCGACGGCAAGAAGCTGTCCAAGCGCCACGGCGCGCTGGGGGTCGACGAGTACCAGAAGCTCGGCTACCCCGCCGCCGGGATGCGCAACTACCTCGCGCGGCTCGGCTGGAGCCATGGCGACGACGAGGTGTTTTCCGATGCGCAGGCCCGCGAATGGTTCGATCTGTCGGGAATCGGCAAGTCTCCGGCGCGGCTCGATTTCAAGAAGCTGGAGAATATCTGCGGCCAGCAGATCGCCGTCACGGACGATGCTGCGCTGCTGCATGAAATCGAGGCATATAATACCGCAATCGGTGCGGAGCCCTTTTCTGCCCTGCAGCGTGACCGGCTGGTCAAGGGCATGTACTGCCTCAAGGATCGCGCGAAGACATTCCCTGAGCTGATTGAAAAGGCGCAGTTTATCCTGACGGATACCCCGGTCGCGCCGGACGCGGGCGCGCTGAAGTCACTTGATGCGGTATCCCGTGGTATACTAGGCGCGTTGACGCCGCACCTGCAAAATGCTAGCTGGACGCGAGACGATCTCGAAGCCGTGACCAACCGCTTTGCAGAGGCGCAGGGGACCAAGTTCGGCAAGCTTGCCGGGCCCTTGCGCGCGGCGCTGGCGGGGCGCACGGTGACGCCGAGCGTATTCGACATGATGCTGGTGCTCGGGCAGGACGAAACGCTTCGCCGCCTCGAACATGCAGCGGCCTCCGGGACGGGCTGACCGCTGCTGGTCGCAACGTCCCGTAAAGGCCATGTGACTTAGACCGCCCGGACGCATCACACGCGTCCGGCCTTTTAGACGAAGGGACACGACTAGCATGGCTGACACTCCGAAGACCGCAACGCTGACCATAGGCGACAAGAGCTACGAGCTGCCGATCCACTCGCCCACCTGCGGGCCCGACGTGCTCGACATCCGCAAGCTCTACGGCCAGGCCGGCGTCTTTACCTACGACCCGGGCTTCACCTCGACAGCAAGCTGCGACAGCACGATCACCTTCATCGACGGCGACGTGGGCGAACTGCTGCACCGCGGCTACCCGATCGACCAGCTGGCAAGCAAATCGCACTATCTCGAAGTCTGTTACCTGCTGCTCTACGGCGAACTGCCGACGGCGGGTGAACTCGAGAAGTTCGAGAACACCATCACCCGCCACACCATGCTGCACGAGCAGATGCAGTACTTCTTCCGCGGGTTCCGCCGCGATGCGCATCCGATGGCGACCATGGTGGGCGTGGTCGGCGCGATGTCGGCCTTCTACCACGATTCGACCGACATCTCGGACCCCTACCAGCGCGAGGTTGCCAGCCACCGCCTGATCGCCAAGATGCCGACCATCGCGGCCTGGGCCTACAAGTACTCGATCGGCCAGCCCTTCGTGTATCCGCGCAACGATCTCGACTATGCGGCGAACTTCATCCACATGTGCTTCTCGGTGCCGGCGGAGACCTATCACGTCGACCCGATCCTGAGCCGCGCGATGGACCGGATCTTTACCCTGCACGCGGACCACGAACAGAACGCCTCGACCTCGACGGTGCGCCTGGCCTCGTCCTCCGGGGCGAACCCCTTTGCCTGCATCGCGGCCGGCGTGGCCTGCCTCTGGGGCCCGGCCCACGGCGGCGCAAACCAGGCCTGCCTGGAAATGCTCAAGGAAATCGGGACGGTCGACAAGATCCCCGAATACATCGCCCGCGCCAAGGACAAGAACGATCCGTTCCGCCTGATGGGCTTCGGCCACCGCGTGTACAAGAACTTCGATCCCCGCGCGACGGTGATGAAGCAATCCGCGGACGAGGTGCTGGACCTTCTGGGGATCGAGGACAACCCCATCCTGCAGGTCGCCAAGGAACTGGAAAAGCAGGCGCTCGAGGATCCGTATTTCGCCGAGAAGAAGCTGTTCCCGAACGTCGATTTCTATTCGGGCATCATTCTCGAGGCGATGGGCTTCCCGACCTCCATGTTCACCCCGATCTTCGCGCTGTCGCGCACGGTCGGCTGGGTGTCCCAGTGGAAGGAACAACTGGCCGATCCGCAGCTCAAGATCGGCCGTCCGCGCCAGCTCTACCTCGGCAATGCCGCGCGCGACTACGTGGATATCGAAAACCGCTGAGCCGCGACATCCCGACGACACAAGGGCCGCCCGATGGGGCGGTCCTTTTTCGTTGCACCGCCACCCGCATGCCGGATTCTGCCCCGGAACGGCCTTGAACCCCGGCCAATTGCGGCGAAATCAGGGCACGGGCGTGCGCCGCGTTTCCGCCCCGCGACCAGTCCTGCCGGCCGTCCCTCACCACGCAACGAACCGGAGACAGTGAGTGCCCGAATTTCCGATCGAATAAGGCAAAAGATAGGCTGTTGACGTGGGGACACGACTCAAGGGGAGATTTGATCGATGACCATCGTACGAACGGAGACCATTCAGTTGGGCTGCGAACCCGACATACTGACCCTGACGCTGCTGGAAATCTCGGACGGTTCGCTGATCCTGCAACTCGAACAGCCTGACGATGGCGCGCCGATGGATCTCGACGGGCTGTTCTTCAACCTCGTCGACGATACGACGGTCGAAGACCTCGGGATCTATCCGCTCGTCAACGACGAACCGATCACCGGCTTCGAAACCGAGGCGGATTCCGTCGATACGCTGGCCAATGGCGCGCAGGTGCCCGGCGGCTTCGATGCGGGCATCCAGTTCGGCACCGCGCCCGACAGCACCTCGGGCATGGTCGACTCCGCCTGGATGACGCTCTGGTCCGACGCCGGTCCCATCGGCATCGACGACATCGACCTCGACAGCTTTTCCGCGGTGGTCGATTCCGATGACGGCGAGAGCGGCCGCGTGCTGACCACCAGCGACGGTGACGGTTCGGGAGACGGGGAAGAGCACGAGGACGACGGCACCATGTCCTTCCTAGTCGAAGGCGACGTGAACGTGCAGGTCACGCTGACCGAGCTCGAAAACGGCGACATCCAGGTGGATCTGGACGTTCAGGGCGAGGATGACGCCGACGGAACCGGCCAGATCGGCGATCTGCGCGGCTTTTTCTTCGATCTGGCCGACGATTCCCTGCTGAGCGGGATCAGCGTCAGCGGTGTCGACGTCTCCGGCAGCGATTTCGAATCCGATGGCGTGAGCGACCTCGGCCACGGCGCGAACATGAACGGCTACGGCACCTTCGACGGAGGCGTGTCGCTGGGCACGGCGGGGATCGGCCACGACGATCTGCAATCGACGAGCTTCGTGATCAGCCATGCCGACGCGGCGCTCACGCTGGACGATTTCGCGGAACAGGATTTCGGCCTGCGCCTGACCTCGGTCGGCGACCCCGATGGCGCGCGCGAGGACTCGCTGAAGCTGCTCGGCATGTCGCCCGAGACCGGGGAGGATTGCGGCTGCGATTCCGACCAGCCGGTCGACTATGTCGACCTCATCGCCGGGTTGACCGAGGAAGACGACGATGCCGAGACCCTGGCCATGGTCGATGCCGAAGAAGAGCCAGACGATTTCCTGATGCTCGCCTGATCGCCCCCCCGCGTCCTCACCGACGCAGTATTGTCCGGCGCCCGCCCTCACACGGCGGGCGCCTTTCGGTCCGGCGCCCGCTCAGCGGCCTTCGAAATGGGCGGGACGCTTTTCCATGAAGGCGACGACGCCTTCCTTGAAATCGCGGGTCTTGCCGCATTCGCCCTGCAGGCGCGCTTCGAGCGCCAGTTGCCCGGCGAGGTCGTTCTCGAACGCCCCGCGCAGGGCGGTCTTGATGCGGGCGAAGGCCTCGCCCGGGCCGGTGGCGATGTGGTGCGCACGGGCCTGCCAGGCGGCGTCGAAGCGGTCGTCCGGCACCGCCTCCCAGATCATGCCCCAGCGCTCGGCCTGAACCGCGCTGATGCGGTCGGCAAACAGCGCGGCCCCCATCGCCTTGGCCAGCCCCATCTGGCGCGGCAGCGCCCAGGTGCCGCCCGCGTCCGGGATCAGCCCGATCCGGGTGAAGGCCTGCATGAAGAAGGCGCTTTCGGCGGCGATCACCACGTCGCAGACCAGCGCGAGGTTCGCGCCCGCGCCCGCCGCCGCCCCGTTCACGGCGGCGATCACCGGGCAGGGGCAATCCACGATGGCGTTCAGCATCGGTTCGTATTCGTCGCGCAGCACGCGCTCGAGGTCGATGGAGGCCGCGGTTTCACGGTTGCCGAGATCCTGCCCCGAGCAGAAGGCCCGCCCCTGCCCGGTCAGCACCACGACCCGCGCCTCGCGTCCGCCGCGTTGAACGGCATCGGTGATTTCGGCCCGCATCTGCGTGTTGAGGGCGTTCATCACATCCGGACGGGACAGCGTGATGCGCGCCACTCCGTCGTTCAGCGCGTAGTCGATGGTTTCGTAGATCATGCGGTGCCTCCCCGTGGGTTCGGGCGGCATGAAACACTGAACCGAACGGTTTGGCAAAGCCAAACGCCGCGTCACGGGGCCCGACGGATGGGGCCGCCGGGCGGGCCCGAAGGCCGGTCTCAGCCCTGCCGGTCGAGAATGTCCCTGAGGCGGCGCTCTTCCTCGGCCGACAGCCCGGCCTCGCCCGGTGCGGCGGCGCGGGACCGGCCCCGGATGTAGACCGCCGCCGTGCCCGCCGCGAAGACGAATAGCAACGGACCCGCCGCCCAGAGCAGCCAGTTCCAGCCGCCCGAGCCGGGCTTCAGCAACACGAATTCGCCGTAGCGGTCGACGAGATAGGCCAGCACCTCCTCGTCGCTGTCCCCGGCCTCGATCCGCTCGCGCACCAGCAGGCGCAGGTCGCGGGCAAGCGCGGCATTGCTGTCGTCGATGTTCTCGTTCTGGCAGACGAGGCAGCGCAGCCCCTTGGACAGCTCGCGCGCGCGGGCCTCCTTGGCGGGATCGGACAGCATCTCGTCGGGCTGGACCGCGAACACCGGACCGGCGATCAGCAGGCCGATCAGCGCAAGCGCTCGGGGCAGATGACCGGAGCGTCTCATTCCGCCGGAACTCCGCGCGCGGGAGCGGTCTTTTTCGCGCCCGCCGCGACGCGGAACCGCCGGTCGGACAGGCTCAGCGCACCGCCGATGGCCATGAGGATGGCGCCGCCCCAGATCCAGTTCGCCAGCGGTTTCACGTAGACCCGCATGGTCCAGCCGCCGTTCGCCTGCGCATCCCCGACGACCACGTAGACATCCCGCAGGAAGCCGTTGTCGATGGCGGCTTCGGTGGTGGGCATCTTGGCGACGGGATAGGTGCGCTTTTCCGGGTAGAGATGCGCGATCTCGACCCCGTCCCGGCGCAGCGACACCTCGCCCATGTCGGAGAAGTAGTTCGGCCCGCGCACCCGCGTGACGCCCTGAAGTTCGAGCTCGTAGGCGCCGACGGCATAGGGTTCGCCGGGCTGCGCGACGCGGATGTCCTCCTCCTGCCAGGCCATCAGCCCGGCAATGCCGAGCATGGTGACCCCCATGCCGGAATGCGCCACGGCCTTGCCCCAGTCGGCCCGCGGCAACCGCGCGAGGCGGCGCCAGTCACGACTGCGGCCGATCCGGCCGAGCAGGTCGGTGACCGCCCCCGCCACCAGCCAGACCCCGAGAAACACACCCACCGGCCCGAGCAGCGTGCGCCCGGTCTGCATCGCCCAGACCAGCCCGGCCAGCGCCACCGCGAGACCCAGCGCCGGGGCCATCTGGCGCAGGGCCCGGCCGACCTTGCCCCGCTTCCAGCTGAGCACGGAGCCGAGCGGCAGCAGGATCCCCAGCGCCACCATGAAGGGCGTGAAGGCCATGTCGAAGAACGGCGCCCCGACCGAGAGCTTGCGGTCGAACAGCATCTCGGCCACCAGCGGCCAGAGCGTGCCGGTGAAGACCACGAAACAGGCCACCGCCAGCAGGATATTGTTGATGACCAGCGCGGATTCGCGGCTCACCACGCCGAAGACACCCTTGGCCTGCATCTCTCCGGCGCGGGCGGCAAAGAGCGTCAGCGCGCCGCCGGTGAAGATCACGAGAATGGCGAGGATGAACACCCCGCGCGCGGGGTCCGTGGCAAAGGCATGGACCGAGGTCAGCACCCCCGAGCGCACGATGAAGGTCCCGATCAGGGAAAACCCGAAGGCGAGGATGGCGAGCAGGATGGTCCAGCTTTTCAGTGCCTCGCGCTTTTCCACCACGATGGCGGAATGCAGCAGGGCCGCGGCCAGCAGCCAGGGCATGAAGGAGGCGTTCTCGACCGGGTCCCAGAACCAGAACCCGCCCCAGCCGAGTTCGTAATAGGCCCACCACGACCCCAGCGCGATGCCGATGGTCAGGAACACCCAGCTGAGCAGCGTCCAGGGCCGCACCCAGCGTCCCCATGCGGCATCCACCCGGCCTTCGATCAGCGCGGCGACCGCGAAGCTGAAGCAGATGCTGAGGCCGACATAGCCGAGGTAGAGGAACGGCGGATGAAAGGCGAGCCCGGGGTCCTGCAGGAGCGGGTTCAGGTCCTGCCCGTCGAAGGGCGGCACGGCCATGCGCAGGAAGGGGTTCGAGGTGAAGAGGATGAAGGCGAAGAAGGCCACGCCGACCGCCGCCTGAACCGCCAGCACCCGCGCGCGCAGCGACGGCGGCAGGTTGCCCCCGAACCACGCGGCCATTGCGCCGAACAGCGCCAGGATCAGCACCCAGAGCAGCATGGAACCTTCGTGGTTCCCCCATACGCCGCTGATCTTGTAAAGCAGCGGCTTGGCGGAGTGGGAGTTCTGCACCACCACCCGCAGCGAGAAATCCGACACGATGAAAGCATGCATCAGCGCGGCAAAGCTCAGCGCGACCAGCAGGAATTGCGCGGTGGCGGCGGGCTCGGCCACGGCGATCCAGCCCGGCCAGCGTTTGTGCGCGCCGATCATCGGCACGACGGCCTGCACGCAGGCGACCAGGAAGGCGAGGATGAGGGCGAAGTGACCGAGCTCTGTAATCATGTCCCGGTTTATAGGCGGGCGCCCTCCCCCGGCCAAACGAAATCGCCGGACGGGCGGGATCACATTGTCGCGGGCCGCTCGCCGGCGCCGGGTGCGCGGCCTGTCGACCCGCGCCCGGTGTCTTTCAGGTGCGGGGGCTCAGCCCTGCCCGGCGCGCCATTCCGCCAGTGCCGGATTCTCCGTGCCGCCGGGACCGGAAAGGATGTCGGCCCCGCCGCGCAGGCGCTCGATGTCCTGCACCTGAGACACGACCCCCGGCACCGCCGCGATGGTCGCCGCAAGGTCCCTTCGGTGATCCTGCCCCTTCTGCACCTGGCGCGCCCCGAAGTAGAAGCTGACGATTGCGCCCAGCAACCACCAGAGCGGCTCGGGCACCAGCGCGATCCCGGCCATGCGCGCGGCGAACCAGACCGGATCGACCATCGCGGCCACGAACAGCCCCAGCGTCCCCAGCGCCATCGCCGGACGCGGCACGCGGTTCAGCGCGTCCATGAAACGGTCGAAGCGCGACCGCCGCTGCGCCAGGAACTCCGCCGCGAATTGCTGCAGCGCCTCGCCCTGCAACCCGGCGGAGCGGGCGGCCTCGGCCTCGGCGTTGACGCGGAACACCTCGGCGGTTTCGCGGATCACGTTGCCACCCGGTCCGAACAGCAACCGGCCCAGTTGCGCGATCATCCCCATGCCGACACCCGCGCGCGGAACTGCGCCTCCGTCATGTGGAACCGGGGAGAGATGAATTCCTCTGCTCGCTTGATCCAGCCGCCCTTGCCGCCCGCACGCGTGCGGGCGTACTTGCGCGAGGCCGGGCGCTGATCGGCGAGGCGGAAATAGTAGTTGCGCCGCGCGATGCCGTAGGCGTCGATCGTCAGCGCGGGGTTGCGGGCAAAGGCCCGGGCGGTGGCGGCAATGGTCAGCGGCCCGATCGCGCCGTCGACGTCCAGGGTTTCCCCCATGTCGACAAGCAGTTGCTGGAGAATCTTCACGGCGTTGCTGCCGGCATTCACGTACATGTCGAACACGCTCGCCTGGAGCCCCTCGGGCAGTTCCGCGATCCGGGGACGCAGGAAATAGTGCTGCATGAAGATCTCGACCGCCTGCGCGCGGCTCAGGTGCCGGACGTCGCTCGCGTCGACCGCGCCGTTGCCATCCAGGTCCAGCCCCAGCCGGCGCATCGTGTGCACGGTGACGCCGTACTTGGTGGCGCCGCCGGGGTCGTCCGGGTCGTTCACGTAACCGCCCTCGCGGGCGACGATGTCTTCGGCGATCTGCCGAACCCTGATGCTTGCGGTCATGTCCGCGTCTCCGCTCGATTGTTGCGCCTCGCGGGGTGTCCTGCCGCGTCAGGACAGGATTGCCCGCTGCACAAGGTCGCGAAGATTGGTTAACCAAGGTTCAGACAAGCGTTCGGAGGCCCCATGACCGCAGACGAGATCATCGCCCTGCTCGACCTTTCGCCCCATCCCGAAGGCGGGCATTTCCGCCAGACCTGGATCGCACCCGCAGAGGGCGCCGCGCGTCCGGCGGGCACCTGCATCCATTTTCTGCTGAAGGCGGCGGAGCGGAGCCACTGGCACCGGGTCGATGCCACCGAGATCTGGCACTTCTACGCCGGGGCGCCGCTGGAACTGTCGCTCTCGGCGACCGATGCCGGGCCTGCGACGCGGCATGTGCTCGGCCCCGACCTCGCTTCGGGCGCGCGGCCGCAGATCATCGTCCCCGAGATGCACTGGCAGGCGGCGCGCACGCTCGGGGACTGGACGCTGGTGGGATGCACCGTATCGCCCGCCTTCCGGTTCGAGGGGTTCACCCTTGCCCCGCCGGGGTTCGACATCCCCTGACGCGCCTGAAACGGTCCTGATACGTCATTTCGGGAAATCCCGAAACGACAACGAAAAAGGCCGGAGCGATGCTCCGGCCTTTCGATGCGATGGGTCGCGGATCAGTAGTTGGCCGCGTCGTTGTCGCCCATGCTTTCCAGCTCTTCCTGGGTGAAGTTGGTCACGACCGAGTAGGTGTTGTTGTCGGTCGGCACCAGCTTGTAGTCCGAAGCGGCAACAAAGACCTGCTTCTCGCCGAGGCCCAGGAAACCGCCGACATCGGCGATGATGCCTTTCAGCGAACCGTCGGCTGCGAGGACAAGCTCGGACACTTCGCCCACGTCGTCCCACTGGTCGCTGACCGAGTCATAGGCAACGTCGTCGCCCCATTCCATCGTGCCGGCTTCTTCGCTGGCATCGGCGTCGAGCGCATAGACGTTCTGGCCGGTGATGTCGGTCGACAGCATGTCGCCTTCCTCAAGTCCGGCGAAACGCGGGCCGGTGTCTTCCATCGGCGCTGCGGTCGGGTCCGCGGCCGGATCGGTCGCTGCCATGCCGGTGCCGTCATTGGTCATCGGCGCGGCGCCGTCCTGGGCCATCTCGCTGTCCGGCGCTTCTTCGGTCATCGGGGCTTCGCCCTCGGCGACGTCGGTGTCGGTGCCTTCGGCGGTCGGGGCCGCGCCGGCATCGGCGGCGGTGGTGTCGTCAGCCTTGGGAGCCATCGTGTCGGTGTCGGTGGCGGCGGGCTGTTCGTCGGTGATCAGCTTGTTCTCGTCGGTTTCCGCGGACTGGGCATAGGCCGTACCGGCGGTGAGAGCGATGGCTGCGACGGTCATGGTAAGACGTTTCATGGTGGGTCCTCCTTGGGGTTGGTGGTCATCTCGTGTCTTGTGCCCCCTCAACACGAGACGCTGCCAACCGTTCCGCCGTCGCAAAACCCCGCTCATCACATTGATTTCATGGAACCCTAACTCACATTCTTGTGCACATATGTGAGCAGAAGCCGCGTCGATCCGTCCTTGGAATCAGCACTTTCGGCACCCGAAACCATCGGTCCCAGCGCCGTTGCCAGCTCCTTGCCCAGCTCCACGCCCCATTGGTCGAAGGAGTTGATGTTCAGGATCACCCCCTCGACGAAAACCCGGTGTTCATAGAGCGCCACGATGCTCCCCAGCGTCGCCGGGTCGAGCTTGCGATAGATCAGCGTGGTGGAGGGCCGGTTGCCGGGGAACACCCGGTGACGCGCCTGCCGCTCGAGCTCCGCGCCCTCGAACTTGCCCGCGACCTTGCCGCGCGCCTCGTCCAGCGTGCGCCCGCGCATCAGCGCCTCGGACTGGCCAAGGCAATTGGCGATGAGCAACTCGTGGTGATGGCGCAGGTCGGGCTCGTGACCCTGCGCGGCAACCATGAATTCGCAGGGGATCACCCGGGTGCCCTGATGGATCAGCTGGTAAAAGGCGTGCTGGCCGTTGGTCCCCGGCTCGCCCCAGACCACGGGGCCGGAATCGCAGGCAAGGGCCGCGCCGTCCATGCTGACGCCCTTGCCGTTGCTCTCCATCTCGAGCTGCTGGAAATAGGCCGGCAGCCGCGTCAGGCGGTTGTCATAGGGCAGCACCGCGCGGGTGGCATGGCCGAGCACCTGATTGTGCCACATGCCGACCAGCGCCAGCATCACCGGCATGTTGTCGGGAAACGGCGCGGTGAGGAAATGATCGTCCATCGCCTGCGCGCCGCGCAGGAAGGCGCGGAAATCCTCCGGCCCGACGGCGATCATCACCGACAGCCCGATCGGCCCCCACATGGAATAGCGCCCGCCGACCCAATCCTCGAAGCCGAAGACGCGCTCGGCCGGAATGCCCCATTCCGCGGCCTTCTCCTGGTTCGACGACAGCGCCACGAACCTGCCCTCGGGCGAGACGCCCCGGGCCTGCAGCCAATCCCGCGCGGTCTTTGCGTTGGTCATGGTTTCGATGGTGGTGAAGGTCTTTGAGGCGACTATGAACAGCGTCGTCTCCGCCGGGCAGAGCTTCAGCGTGTCGGCGATATCCGCCCCGTCGACGTTCGAAACGAAATGGCAGCGCGGCCCGTCGCAATAGGGTTGCAGCGCGAGATATGCCATCTTGGGCCCGAGGTCGGAGCCGCCGATGCCGATGTTCACCACGTCGGTGATCCCCGATCCGCGCACCTCGTCGGCGAGCGATTCCATCCGCGCCAGGGTCTCCAGCACGTCGGGCATGACGTCCTCGCCATCGACCTCGACGGGGGTGCCCGACAGGTTGCGCAGGGCGGTGTGCAGCACCGCGCGCCCCTCGGTCTCGTTGATCTTCGCGCCCGAGAACATGGCGTCCCGGCGCCCGGCCACGCCCGCCTCCTCGGCGACGGCAAGCAGCGCGTTCATCACCTCGTCATCGAGCTGCGTCTTGGAATAGTCGAGCAGCATGTCCCCGACCGAGACGGAAAAGGTCGCGGCCCGCGCCGGGTCTTCGGCGAACAGCGCGTCGATCCGGCGCCCCTCACGGGCGGCGGCGAGGGTCTTCAGATCGTTCCACATGGTATATGTCCCAGGTTCATTCGGCCCAATGGACCACGGCATCCTCGAGCACGGCATTGATCGGCGCGTCGCGCACCGGCAAGCCGCGTGCCCCTTCCAGAACGGCACGCTTTTCCGCGCCGTAGATCAAGATGTGTTTTGCCATCGCCCCGTCCAGCACCTGTGCCGACAGCGTGATCCGCGGTTCGGGCGCTCCCGGCGCGCGCATAGGCAGCAGGATCGGCGCATCCGGCGCCAGCGCCTCGTCGAGCTTGTCCGCCCCGGGAAAGATCGACGCGGTGTGGCGGTCGGCGCCCATGCCCAGCAAGACCACCGCAAGCGGCAGCACCGGGGCGATGGCCGCCGCCAGCTCGTCGAGCCTGCCCTCCGGCGCCTCGGCATCGGCATGGAGCGGCAGCAGCCGCGCGGCGGCGGCGCGGTCGACGAGCAGCCGTTCGCGCAGAAGCCGGGTGTTGGACCGTTCCGAGGTTTCGGGCACCCAGCGTTCGTCGGTCAGCAGCACGTCGACGCGAGACCAGTCGAGATCGGCGGCGCAGAGCGCGTCGAACACCGGCCCCGGCGAGGTCCCCCCCGGCACGGCGAGCGCCACGCGCTCCTCGTGACCGAGGGCGGCGCGCAGCTCTCCGGCGATGACATTGGCAAGGTCGATCGCCAGCATCTCGCGGTCGGGATAGTCGCGGAACTCGTAGCTCACGACTTGATCCCCCGCCAGCGGCGGCCGTCCTTGTTGATGAGGAAGGCCGCGTCGTCCGGTCCCGCGCTGCCCGCGTCGTAGGGTTTCGGGGAATCCCCGCGCCGCTCCCAGCCCTCGATCAGCGGATCGGTCCAGGACCAGGCGGCCTCGACCTCGTCGCCGCGCATGAACAGGGTCTGGTTGCCGCGGATCACGTCCATGATGAGGCGCTCGTAGGCATCCGTCACCTCTTCGGCCTCCGGTCCCAGCGCATCGGCAAAGGACATGTCGAGCGGCACGTCGATCAGGCGCATCCCGCCGGGGCCCGGTTCCTTGATGGTGACGCCGAGGGTCATGCCCTCGTTCGGCTGAAGGCGGATCGACAGCACGTTGCGGTGCCGCCCGGAATCGATGCCGAAGATCGAATGCGGCGTCTCCTTGAACACCACCGCGATCTCGGACGCGCGGGAATTCAGCCGCTTGCCGGTGCGCAGGTAGAACGGCGTGTTGGCCCAACGCCAGTTCGAGATGTAGCATTTGAGCGCAATGAAGCTCTCGGTCTTGGAAAGCGGGTTCTCGACATCCTCGCGGTAGGAATTCGCCTCTCCGTCCGAGGTGTACTGCCCGCGCACGATGCTGTCCGGGTCCACCGGGTCGAGCGCGCGGATCACCTTGAGCTTTTCGTCGCGCACGGCGTCCGGGTCGAAGCGCGCCGGCGGCTCCATCGCGATCAGGCAGAGAAGCTGCATCAGGTGGTTCTGAACCATGTCCCGCATGGCGCCGGACTTGTCATAATAGGGCCCGCGCCCCCCGACCCCGACGGTTTCCGCCACGGTGATCTGGATGTGGTCGACGTATTGCGCGTTCCACAGAGGTTCGAACAGCATGTTGCCGAAGCGCACGGCCATGAGGTTCTGGACCGTTTCCTTGCCCAGGTAGTGGTCGATCCGGTAGATCTGCCGTTCGTTGAAATGCCGCGCCAGTTCCTCGTTGAGCTCGCGCGCGCTTTCGAGATCGTGGCCGAAGGGCTTCTCGACCACGATGCGCACCCCGGCATGGGCCAGCCCGTGACTGCGGATCCGTTCGGCAAGGTCGGGGAACAGGCTCGGCCCGACCGAGAAGTAGAAGGCGCGAACGACCTCCTCCTCCTCGTCGCGCAGCAGTTTGCCGAGCGCATCCCATCCGCCGTCGCCCTTGGCGTCGACCGCGACGTAGTGGAGCTGTTTCTGGAAGGCCTTCAGCGCCTTCTTGTCGACCTTGCCGACCTTGCCGAACTCCTCGATCGCCTCGCCGACCATCTTGCGATAGCCGTCGTCGTCGAGATCCTGACGCGCGGCACCGATGATGCGGGCGTTCTCGGGCATCTGACCGGCGCAGAAGCGCCGGAACAGGCCGGGTAGGATCTTGCGGCGGGCAAGATCGCCCGTGCCGCCGAAAATGACGAGGTCGAACGGGTCGACGGGAATAACGCGCGATACCATCTCTGGCCTGCCTCCGAATCTCTGAACCGCCAATCGGCACATCCAACGCCTGTAACCATTGGGCCCGGGCGGAAGGATACGCTTCGTTAGCGCTAACGTCCCGCCAATGCCTAGCCGAAACCGCGCCCCGAGTCTAACATCCCTCGTGCCTGCGACAATGCCATGTCGCACAAAAGCCCGCCCGGCGGTCAATTGCAGGCGCCGGGCAAGGATGCTTGAACAGCAAGGCGGCGCATGTCACCACGGTCCGGTGGGAAGTCCGGGGGTTTTCATGGCGCGACGCATCATCATCGACACCGATCCGGGCCAGGATGACGCCGTGGCGATTCTTCTGGCGCTGTCCTCGCCGCAGGATGTGGAGGTGCTGGGCATCACGGCGGTTGCCGGCAACGTGCCGCTGGCGCTGACGGCGCGCAATGCCCGCATCATCTGCGAACTTGCGGGCAAGCCGGAGACCCCGGTCTTTGCCGGCTGCGATGCCCCGCTCGGGCGGCCGCTGGTCACCGCCGAACACGTGCACGGCAAGACCGGGCTCGACGGTCCGGTGCTGCCGGAACCGACCATGCCGCTGCAGGATCGCCACGCGGTCGACTTCCTCATCGACACGCTGCGGTCCGAGCCCGAGGGCTCGGTCACGCTCTGCCCGCTCGGGCCGCTCACCAATATCGCGACCGCCTTTCTGCGCGCGCCCGACATCGTGTCGCGGGTGGAAGGGATCGTGCTCATGGGCGGCGCCTATTTCGAAGTGGGCAACATCACCCCCACCGCCGAATTCAACATCTATGTCGACCCAGAAGCCGCTGATATCGTGTTCAGATCCGGCGTTCCACTGACCGTCATGCCGCTGGACGTGACGCACAAGGCGCTGGTCACAAAGGAGCGCAACGACGCCTTCCGCGCCATCGGCACGCCGGTCGGCGAGGCGGTGGCGCAGATGACGGAGTTCTTCGAACGCTTCGACAAGGAGAAATACGGCTCGCTCGGCGCGCCGCTGCACGATCCCTGCGTCACGGCCTGGCTGCTGAAGCCGGAGCTGTTCACCGGGCGTCACATCAATGTCGAGATCGAGACGAAATCGCCGCTCACCCTCGGGATGACCGTGGCCGACTGGTGGGGTGTGACCTCGCGTCCGGCCAACGCGACCTTCATGGGCGGCATCGACGCGGACGGCTTCTTTGCGCTGCTGACGGAAAGGCTGGCGCGGCTGTGAAATCCCTGCACCTCGCCACGCCCGACGACCTGCCCAAGCTGATCCCGATGGTCTCGGCCTTTCACGTCGAACAGCAGTACGAGACGGACGAGGACCATGTCGTCGCGGCGCTGATGCCGCTCCTCGACGGCTCGCCCTACGGCGCGATATGGCTGATCGGACCGCGCCGCTCTCCCGTCGGGTATCTGGCGGTGACCTTCGGCTGGTCCATCGAATTCGGCGGGCTCGACGCCATTCTCGACGAACTCTACATCCGCCCCGCCGTGCGCGGGCGCGGCATGGGTGGAGAGGCGATCGACGGCATCGCCAAGGCGCTGCGCGAGGGCGGCGTGCGCGCCCTCCACCTCGAGGCCGACCGCAGCGACGAACCGCTCAAGCGCTTCTACAAGCGCGCGAAATTCCGTCCGCGCGAGAATTACATGTTCATGAGCCGGGTGCTCTGAGCCGCGCTAGCGGTCGTGAATGCCCTTGCCGTCCAGGATCTTGTCCCGCGCCCGTTCGATCCGGGCCACCTTGGTCGCCGACTGCTTGGGTTGCGTGAATTGCAGCACCCAACCGCGCCGGCGCCCGGGGGTCAGCGCCTCCCAGGCGGTGCGCAACTCGTCATCGCCGGCCAGCGCCTCGGTCAGTTCGTCGGGCAGGTCGAAATCGTCCGGCGGCAGGTCGACCCTGACCCCCGCCTGTTCCAGTTCGACGGTGCGGCGGAGGAATGCGTCGAGGTCGCCGCGATGCGCCGCGATCCCCTCCACCGAGGTGAACCGCATCACCCGCGCCGAGCGGCTGTTGTCTCCCGGCGGTTCCAGCAGGCCGCGCGGGTCGTCCAGCAGCACCCCGCGAAAGAAGGACAGCCCGCAATTATCCTTGAGCCCGAAGGGCATGGCGAGATTTGCGCCCTCGAAGGTATAGCAGGGCGAGCGCCACTTGAACGTCTCCTCCAGGGGCGAGGCGTTCAGTATCTCGCGCAGGAGGGCGAGTTCCGGCGCCCACCGGCGCCCGGCCGCGTAGAAGGCTTCGATCCTGGCTTGCGTGTCGCTCATTCTGCACCTCCGGTCGGGCGCAGTCTTGCGCGGCGGCGGGGATCTGTCCACCGCCGCCGCTCTGGTTCATCCGGGAAGCGGGATGAATTCGGCGTCATCCCCCGGTGGAAGGTGGAAGCGGCCATGCGCCCAGTCCCCGGCGCGCCAGGCTTCCTTGGCTTCTTCGATGCGCTCCTGCGAGGAGGCGACGAAATTCCACCAGATGTAGCGCGGCCCTTCCAGGGTCTCGCCGCCCAGCAGCATCACCCGCGCGCCCTGCGGCCCGGCCCTGAGCGACACGCGGTCGCCGGGGCGGAAGACCATCATGCGCCCGGCCTCATAGCTGGTGCCGGCCTGTTCCACCGCGCCCTCGACGACGTAGACGCCGCGATCCTCGTGGTTGTCCGGCAGCGGGACCGAGGCCCCCGGTGCCAGCACCGCATCGGCATAGAACATCTCGGACGGGGTTTCGACCGGCGCCGTTTCGCCCCAGGCGGTGCCGAGGATCAGCCGCACCGACTTGCCCTCGCCCTCGAGCAGCGGCAAGTCCTCCGCCGGGGCGTGGCGGAAGGCGGGCGCACGGTCCTCGTGATCCTTCGGCAGCGCGACCCAGGTCTGGATGCCGAAGAACGGCATGGGATCGGTCATGGTCGCGTCGTCGGTGCGTTCGGAATGCGTGATCCCGCGCCCCGCCACCATCCAGTTCACCGCCCCCGGTTCGATCCAGCGATCGGTGCCCAGCGAATCCCGATGATGCATCCGCCCCCGGAACAGGTAGGAAATCGTGGCGAGCCCGATATGCGGGTGCGGGCGCACGTCCAGCCCCTTGGTCGGCATCAGTTCGGCCGGCCCCATCTGGTCGAAGAAGATGAACGGCCCCACCATCTGCCGCTTCGGCGCGGGCAAGGCGCGGCGCACCTCGAACCCGCCGAGATCGCGGGCACGGGGCACGATCAGCGTGTCGATCATGTCGACCTCGTCACCGGTCGGGCAATGCGGGTCGAGTGCGGGATTCCAGCTCATGGTCTGTCTCCTCAGGGGTTGATGCGATCAAGATAGGACGATGCACCTTCGCACAAAATAGCGCATTCTGCGCAACATCGGTGCGCAGCCGCAGAGTGCGGAGCGCCTTGGCAATCCCGGGGAAGGGCGTATCCTGCCGCACATGATCCGCCCTGCCGCCCCTTCCCTGCGCCCCGCGCCCGCCCCGGACGATTTCGCGGACTGGGAGGCTCTGCTTGCGCTGATCCTCAACAGTTTCGCCTATATGGACGGGCGCATCGCGCCGCCCTCCTCGGCGCTTGCACTGACGCCGCAGGCGCTGCGCGAGCGGGCGCGGCGCGAATATCTCTACCTCGCGGGGTCGCCGCTGATCGGCTGCGCCTTCTTCGCCGTGCAGCCGGATGCGCTCTACCTCGGCAAGCTCGCCATAGCCCCGGCGGAACAGGGCCGGGGTCTGGGGCGGTTGTTCCTGGTCGAGGCCGAAACCCTCGCCCGCCGTCTGAACCTGCCGCGCCTGCGGCTGGAAACCCGCATCGAGCTGAGCGGCAACCACGCGGCCTTCGGGCGGATGGGATTCGAACGCACCGCCGCCAAGTCTCACCCCGGGTTCGACCGCATCACCTCGATCACGATGGAAAAGCCCCTCTTCCCTGCACCGTCCGGATGACTATCTCAAAGCCATGACCCTGCACATTCCCTTCGACAACTCCTATGCCCGCCTTCCCGACGGCTTCTTCACCCGCGCCCGGCCGACGCCGGTCAGCGCGCCGTCGCTGATCGCCTTCAACCGCCCGCTGGCGGAGGACCTGGGGATCGAGGGCGCCGACGACGATCCCCTCCTGGCCGCCATCCTCGCCGGGAACGTGGGTGCCGAAGGCTCCGACCCGCTCGCGCAGCTTTACGCCGGCCACCAGTTCGGCGGCTTCTCGCCCCAGCTCGGCGACGGGCGCGCGCATCTGCTCGGCGAAGTGGTCGCCCGCGACGGCATCCGGCGCGACATCCAGCTCAAGGGGTCGGGCCCGACGCCGTATTCGCGGCGCGGCGACGGCCGGGCCTGGCTCGGCCCGGTGCTGCGGGAATACGTGGTCTCCGAAGCGATGCACGCGCTGGGCGTGCCCACCACGCGGGCGCTGGCCGCCGTGCGCACGGGCGAGGAGGTCTACCGCGAGCGGCCCCTGCCCGGCGCCGTCCTGACCCGCGTCGCGCAAAGTCACATCCGTGTCGGCACCTTCCAGGTGTTTTCCTCGCGCGGGCTCTATGACGATCTCGGCACGCTCTACGACTACACCGTCGCGCGCCACTATCCCGATGTCGCCTCGCCCGCCGAACTGCTGGAGCGGGTCTGCGCGCGGCAGGCGGCGCTGGTGGCGCAATGGATGAGCCTCGGCTTCATCCACGGCGTGATGAACACCGACAACTGCACCCTGTCCGGCGAAACCATCGACTACGGCCCCTGCGCGTTCATGGACAGCTACGCACCGGACACCGTCTACTCCTCCATCGACCGCGGCGGGCGCTACGCCTACGCGGCGCAGCCGGATGTCATCGTCTGGAACATGGCGCAACTTGCGACGGCGCTGGTGCCGCTGATGCCCGATCAGGATGGCGCGGTGCGGGCGTTCACCGAGATCATCCATGCCATGCCCGACCTGATCCGCAGCGCCTGGCTGAACCGTTTCGCCGCCAAGCTGGGGATCGCCGAACCGGAGGCGCAGGACGCCGCGCTCATCGCGGATTTCCTCGATCTGCTGCACCGGGGCCAGGGGGATTTCACCAACGGCTTCCGGGCGCTGGCCGAAGGGTCGGCGCGCGATCAGCTGACCGACCGGACGGCCTTCGACGACTGGGAGGCGCGCCGGCGCGAGCGGACGGGCCCCGGATCGGAGGCGCTGATGCAATCGGTGAATCCGGCGTTCATCCCGCGCAACCACCGGATCGAGCAGATGATCTCGGCCGCGGTCGAGGGGGACGACCGTCCGTTTCACCATCTTTCGGCCGTGCTTGCCCGCCCGTTCGACGATCAGCCCGAGGCGGAGGAATTGCGCCGCCCGCCCCTGCCGTCCGAGGTCGTCCCGGCCACCTTCTGCGGCACCTGACCGGCGCGCGCGACGTTTCGTCGGGGCATCGGCCCTCCGCTCAGCGGCGGTTGACCAGCAGGATGCCGACCGCCACGAGCGACAGCGCGCCGAGAAAGGCGGGCCCGACCGGTTCGTCCAGCAGCGCCCAGCCGAAGCCGACCGCCAGCACCGGTGACAGAAAGCTGAACGCCGCCACGTCCGAGGCGCGGTAGCGTTTCATCAGGAAGAGCCAGAACAGGAAGCCGAGGCCCGCCACCAGGATTCCCTGGAACCCCAGCGCCGCGAATTCGAGGGCGCCGGGCGTGCGCAGCAGCGGGCCGAACAGCGGCGCCACGGCGGTCAGCACCACGGCCGAAATCCCGAGCTGCGCCGTCAACTGCCATTCCGGCGTCACTTCCGAGGCGCGGCTCAGCCGCAGGGTCAGGGCGATTCCGGTCCAGCAGAAAGAGGCCACCAGCGCCAGCAGATCCCCGGTCCAGTCCCCGGCATTCCGGCTTGCCGGATCGTAGAGCGTCCAGCAGACCCCGGCGACCGCCAGCCCCAGCCCGAGCGCGCGCGGCAGGCTCAGCCGTTCGTCGGGCAGCCACAGATGCGCGGTGAGCGCCAGCCAGACCGGCATGCAATAGAGCAGGATCGACGCGCGCGACACCGTGGTGCGGTCCAGCGCCAGGAACAGGCACAGGAACTCGGCCGAGAACAACGCCCCGAGCAGCAGCAGCCCCGGCGTCGCACGCGCCGTCCCCGGCGACTTCCAGCCGCGCCAGCCCATCCAGAGCGCCAGCACCGCCAGCGCCAGGAGCGACCGCAATCCCGCCGCGAAGACCGGGGAAAAGCCGCCGTTGGTGATCTTCACCACCACCTGGTTGAAGCCGAGAACCGCGGAAAATCCCGCGCATCCCAACGCGCCCGCCAGGTCCATTCCTACCCGTGTTTTCATTCGTCCACGAACACTGCCCGCCGGGCGAGGTCAAGGCATCGTGAAAATTCTCCTCACCTCTCGGCGAAGTTCGCGCTACGTTGGCCGGGAGGAGATTATCGGGAGGACGATCAATGGGTCTCATGGGAACACTGGCGAAGGTCGCCATCGGCTATGCGGCGGCGCGCGGCGTCGACAGGATGTCGGGCGGCCAGGGCCTCGGCGGGTTGCTGGGCGGAGGCGCGCAGGTGCCGGGCCGCGAGGCCGGGACGTCGGTCCAGGCGCAGTTCGGCAAGATGATGAGCGGCGAAGGCAACCCGATGCAGGAGATGATGACCAAGTTCCGGGAAACCGGTCTCGGCGGCATGTTCGCGGGCCTCGGCGGCGCGGCGGGCACCGAAGGCGCCGAGGGCCGGAAAGGCGGATTGCTCTCCTCGCTGACGGAGCCGGGCGGCGCGGGCCTTGCCGGGATGCTGGCCGCGGCGGGCGGCGCGACGGCCATGGGCGCACGCGGCACCGGCCAGATGATCGACCAGTTCCGCACCGCCGAAACCGCCCCCGAGGCCGAAAAGGCCGCGGCGCTGATGCTGCGCGCGATGATCCAGGCGGCCAAGTCCGACGGCGGAATCGACGCGGCGGAAAAGGCCAAGATCCTCGAAACCGTGGGCGACGATGCCGATGCCGCCGATATCGCCTTCATCAAGGAACAGCTCGCCGCGCCGGTCGACGCCGAGGCGCTCGCCGCGGATACCCCCGACGCCCAGAAGGCGCAGGTCTATGCCGCCTCGCTCATGACCATCCGCCTCGATACCCCGGCCGAGGCGGAATACCTCGACGCCCTCGCCAAGGCGATGGAACTGCCCGAAACCGCCGTCAACACGCTGCACATGCAGATGGGGATGCAGCCGCTCTATTCCTGAGCGCGGGCTTCGGCGGCCGGCAACATCCCGGCACCGCTTGCAAAACCCGGCCCCGCCCGCAACAAGGGCGGGGTCAGGTCCCTTCAGGCGAACCCCATGCAGACCCATCCCCTCTACGGCATTCTCCTCGCGGCGCTCGGGGCGCTCGTCATCACGCCCGATGCGCTGTTCATGCGGATTTCGGGGATGGACGGGGCGCAGATGCTCGGCTGGCGCGGGCTCTGCGTCGGAACGGTGTTCTGGACGGGGTGGCTGCTGACCTCCCGCGATACCGCTGCGCTGCGCCGGCTGTGGTCGGGCGCCGGGCTTGCGGTGATCGGCGCGCAGTTTCTCAACGCCCTGCTCTTTCCGCTCGGCATCGCGGCCGCGCCGGTGGCGGTGGTGCTGCTGGCGGTCGCGACCGTGCCGGTGGTGGCCGCCCTGCTGTCGCGGGTGGTGCTGGGCGAGCCCACGCGCCGCGCCACCTGGATCGCCATCGCCGCCGTGCTGACCGGCATCGCCATCGCCGTGTCCGGTCAGGGAGAGCTGGCGGTGAACCGGGCGGCGCTGATCGGGGCGCTCTGCGGCATCGGCGTCGCGGCCTGCCTTGCCACGACCTTCGTCACCCTGCGGCGGCGGCCCGACCTGCCCTTGCTGCCCGCCCTCGGAACCGGCGCGCTGCTGACCGGCCTGACCGGGCTGACTCTGACCGGGCCGGAGCGCATGACCGACGGCAATGTGCCGGCGATCCTCCTGACCGGACTGGTGATCCTGCCGGCATCGTTCTTTGCGCTGACCTCGGCCTCGCGGCACACGCAGGCGGCCAACGTCTCGCTCTTCATGCTCCTGGAAACCGCGATCGGACCGCTCTGGGTCTGGGCCTTTCTCGACGAGGCGCCGACCCTGCGGATGCTGACAGGCGGGGCGATCGTGCTCGGCAGCCTCGCGCTCTACATCCTGGCGACGAGCCGTCGGCGCAGGCCCGTCGCGCGGACCTGACCGCGGGTCCGCGCGATTGTCGGAACAGCGCCCCTTCAGTCGAGGGCGATGTTGACCCGACGGTTCTGGCGGCCCTTGTTCTCGACCTTGCCGAGCCGGATGCGGCCGATCTCGCCGGTGCGGGCGACATGGGTGCCGCCGCAGGGCTGCAGATCGACCTGGTTGCGCCCCTCGCCGATGCGGACCAACCGGATCGGGCCCTGTCCGCGCGGCGGCTGCACGGTCATGGTCTTCACCAGCGACGGGTTCGCGTCGAGCACGGATTCGTCGATCCAGTCCTCGGTCACGCGGTAATCCGCATCCACCAGTTCGTTCAGCGCCTGTTCCAGCGCCTCGCGGTCATCCGGCGGGTTCGGCATCGCGAAATCGAGCCGCCCGCTGCCCGCGCCGATCGCCCCGCCCGTCACCGGCAGCGGGATCACCACCGACAGCAGATGCAGCGCCGTGTGCACCCGCATGTGCCGGTGCCGCCGTTCCCAATCGAGGGTCTGGCGCACCACCGCGCCGACCGGAGGCAGCCGCACCGGTTCGGCCGGCACCAGGATCACCGCGCCGGCCTCGCCCTTGACGGCGGTCGCGATCGACATGCCGCCCCCGGCCCAGTCGATGCGCCCGCTGTCCCCCGGTTGCCCGCCGCCGGTGGGATAGAAGATCGTGGCATCGAGAATGATGCCCCCCTCCTCGGTATGCCCGAGCACGCGGCCTTCGCCGTCCCGGGCATAGGCATCGGCGCGAAAGACGAGTTCGGTCGTCATGGGCTGGTCGGTCAATGGTCTTCCCCCTCGTCACCGGCGCGCCCGATGGGCATCACGCCGTCCTGCCTGTTGCTGCTCTCGGGTTCCATGTGCGGCGCGTCGACCGGCTCTGCCGGTGGCGGCACGGGGGCCGGCCCCTTGGTCGCGTCGCGGCCGCGGTCGAACAGCGCCTCGGGATTGCGCAGCCAGATATCGCGCTGGGCATAGGGAATCTCGATCCCCTCCTCGGCAAACCGGCGGGCGATCTCGTGGTTGAAATCCGAGGCGACGTTCAGCTTCTTGCCCACGTCGCGGATGATGGCGCGGATCTCGAAATTCAGCGAATCCGCGCCGAAACTCGCGAAGACGACCGAGGGTTCGGGGTTCATCAGCACCATGTCGTGCTGCCGCACGATGGCGCGCAGGATGTCCTCGACCTTGTGGGTGTCCGATCCGTAGGCCACGCCGATGGACATGTAGACCCGGCCGAGGATGTTGCCCTTGGTGTAATTGGTGACGGTGCCCGAGATGAAATCGGAATTCGGCACGATGACATCGGTGCGGTCGAAGGTCTCGATCCGGGTCGAGCGCACCGAGATGTCCTTGACGATGCCCATGTTCGGGCCGACCTCGATCCAGTCGCCCTCCGAGATCGGGCGTTCGATCAGCAGGATGATGCCGGAGACGAAGTTCGACACGATGTTCTGCAGACCGAAGCCGATGCCGACCGAAAGCGCCCCCGCGACATAGCCGAGCGCGGTGAGGTCGATGCCCGCCGTGGTGATGCCCAGCAGCGCGGCGAGGATGATCCCGGCATAGCCGAGCCCCGAGATGATCGCGTTCTGTCCGCCGATGTCGATCCTGGTGCGCGGCAGGACCGACGAGCGCAGCCCGCCCTGCAGCAGCCGGGTCATCCCGAGGCCGATCAGGAAGACCGCGATCATGGTCAGGAAGCTGGTCGGGGAAATCCGCGTTCCGCCCAGCACGAAGCCTTCGCCGAGCCGGGTCCAGAGTTCGGTAAGGTCCGCGACCCGCGCGCCCCAGATCAGCGCCAGCAACGGCAGCGAGGCAACGGCGAGCAGGAAGGCAGCGAACACCGGCGCGAGACTGTCCGCGCCATCCGCGTCCTTGCCCGTGATCAGGGTGTAGAGGTCGTTGAAGAAGCGTTGCAGCACCAGCACCAGCGCCAGCAGCGCCAGCGTCAGGATCGACGGATAGACCATCGCCTGCCCGACCCGGTCATAGCCGACCACCGACATCGCGGGCCCGGCAAAGGCCACGATCATCGACGCGCGGCCCAGCAGGCGCGCGATCTGCAGCCGGAAGGTCGATCCCTCGAGCAGGGGCGCATCGTCGCCGTCGGCGGGCGCGGCCTCGGGCGGCGTCAGCCGGACGAGGATATGCCCGAGCCGGAACAGCATCATCGCGCAGAGCACCAGCACCGGGAAATCCAGCACCACCCGGGTGCCGTCGCCATAGGCATATTGCTCGGCCATGGTGTCGCCGATCGAGCGCAGCACGAAGAGGAAGGCCAGCACCGTGGCATAGAGCCAGGCTTCGGTCCGCTGACCGGCCGGCAGCGGCAGGGTCGCGATGCTGTCGTCGCGGTTGAAGCTGCGATCCGCCAGCCAGCGGATGATGAGCAGCGTCCCGCCCCAGATCGGCACCATGTCGAGCAGGCGGCTGGCGTTCAGCCCGGCGAGTCCGGTCGCGCGCACCGCGGCGGTCAGGCAGATCAGACCGCTCAGCGGCAGGATGATCCCCCCGAGCGAGACCAGGAACCGCCATACGCCGGTGCCGCGGCGCGTCCGGCGGCGCAGCCGCTCGCCCAGCCGGCGGACCCAGTGCGGCCCGCGCGCCACCAGCAGCAGCGCCATCGCGAGAAGGATCATGATGACGGGCAGGTTCTTGCGCATCTCGGCCTGCGCCGTGGCCGACCCGGCCTTGCGGCGCATCTCGGTCCAGAGCTGTTCGACCGAGCCCAGCACCGCGCGGGCCGCCTCGGGCCAGATCTGCGGGTTGAGCGGCGTCGGCCCCAGCGCCAGCAACTCGTCGGTCTGGCGCGTCCGGATCAGGCCGTCGATCTCGCGCACGAGCCCGTCGGCGCGGGTATAGGCCTCCTGCGCGCGGGTCACGGGGGCCATGAGCTGGTTGAGCTGGCCGTCGAGGTCCGCCCGCCGTGCGGCGATCTCCGGGTCTTCGGTCACCCCCTCCTCTGGCGGCGCGCCGAGCGCGTCGATCTGCGACCGCAGGGTCTGGATGCGCGAGGCATTGGTGCTTTCCGCCCGCAGGAAATTCTCGCGCCAGCCGACGATCTCGGTGCGCAGCGTCTCGAGCGCGGCCTGCGACGCGGCATTGTCGTCGATCACCTGTTCGGCGCGGACGGCGAGCGTGTTCCACTCGCTGTACTGCTCTTCCTCGACCTGCGCCGATAGCGGCGCGGCGAGGAGGACGGCGAACAGGGCCGCGAACAGCCACGCGGCGACGCGGTGCAGGATGGCAGGTCGGATCATCTGGTCGCGCCCTTTTCCGGCGTCATGCGTCTTCGAAGACGCCGGGAATGCTGGCCGGCGCACGGTCGAGCCAGCCGGGAACCGGCAGGTTCCGCGCCTTCAGGAACTCGGGATTGAACAGCTTGGACTGGTAGCGCGTGCCGTAGTCGCAGAGCACCGTGACGATGGTGTGACCCGGCCCCATCTCGCGCGCCATGCGCATCGCGCCCGCCACGTTCACACCGGACGAACCTCCAAGGCAGAGCCCCTCTTCGGCCAGCAGGTCGAAGACCACCGGCAGGGCTTCCTCGTCGGGGATCTGGTAGTTGAAATCCGGGGTGAAGCCTTCGAGGTTGGCGGTGATGCGGCCCTGTCCGATGCCCTCGGTGATCGAGTCGCCCTCGGCCTTGAATTCGCCGCTGGTGTAGAAGCTGTAAAGCGCCGCGCCCATCGGGTCGGCAAGACCGATCTTCACGCCCCTCGGCTGCAGCGCCTCGGCCACCCCCGCCAGCGTTCCGCCCGACCCGACGGCGCAGATGAAGCCGTCGACCTTGCCGCCGGTCTGTTCCCAGATCTCGGGGCCGGTAGTTTCCACATGCGCCTGACGGTTGGCGACGTTGTCGAACTGGTTGGCCCAGATCGCGCCCTTCGACTCGGTGCGGGCCATTTCCTCGGCCAGACGGCCGGAGTATTTCACGTAGTTGTTGGCGTTCCGGTAAGGCGCCGCGGGAACCTGCACCAGTTCCGCCCCGGCAAGGCGGATCATGTCCTTCTTTTCCTGGCTCTGGGTCTCCGGGATCACGATCACGGTGCGGAACCCCATCGAAGCCCCGACCAGCGCCAGCCCGATGCCGGTGTTCCCGGCCGTGCCCTCGACGATGGTGCCGCCTGGGGCGAGCTGCCCCTTGGCGATGGCGTCGCGGATGATGTAGAGCGCCGCGCGATCCTTGACCGACTGGCCGGGGTTCATGAATTCGGCCTTGCCGTAGATCTCGCACCCCGTCGCTTCGCTCGGCCCGCGCAGACGGACAAGCGGAGTGTTACCGATCAGCTGAATCAGGTCTTCGGCCACGCGCATGGAGGCACCTTTCGTCCACGGAACTTCGTTGGCCCCAAGGTTTAGGACGCAGGCTCCGGGAACTCAAGCGCCTGCGCGCAGACCGGCACGCGCCCGCGCGAGCCAGAGCAGCATCATGGCGAGCGGCCCGGCGTTGATCTCGCCGCTGTCGACCAGCGCCATCGCGCGATCGAAGGAGAGCAGGTGGCTGCGGATGTCTTCGTGTTCGGCATCCAGCCCGCCGACTCCGGCCTCGTATGAGGAAAGGTCGGCAAGACCCAGATAACAATGAAAGAACTCGCTGGAATAGCCCGGAGACGCATAGACCCGGACCATCGGCTTCACCTCGCGCAGGGTCAGCCCGGCCTCTTCCACCGCCTCGCGAAGGACACAGGTCTCGGGATCTTCGCCGGCATCGACGAGGCCCGCCACGGGTTCCAGCACCCAGGGCCGCGGATCGCCGCGCAGGATCGGGCCGTAGCGCAGCTGTTCGATCAGAAGGACGTGATCGGTGGCCGGATCGTAGGGCAGCACCAGCGCGGCATCATAGGCGACAAAGCCCTCGCGCCCGATCTCGGGCGATTGCGCACCGTCGAAGCGCCGGTGCCGCATGTCGAAGGCGCGCAGGCGGAAGAACCCCTCGTGACCGGGCCGCTCGCGCAGGATCTCGACACCCTCTTCGGCCGTCGTCGCCATCCGCACCTCCGCCGGGGCCGGGGTCCGCGCCAGTTGCCGCGCCCAGGCCCGCGCAGCGAGATAGGGCCGCAACCCGGCCATGCGCGCCGGTTCGGTCTGGCCGTACTGCGCCATGATGTTGCGCGCGGTGTCCAGCGCCAGCGGGCCCCACTCCTCCAGCCAGCGCGCCTGATCCCAGGGCGGCGCGCCGTCGCCCGGTGCGTCGTCGTGCAGCGCCACCCGGGCCGAGACCAGGTCGCCCCCGCAGCGGACCTCGGTCACCATGCCGTCGGCGTCGGTGCCGTTGAAATAGGCCATGCGCGCGCCGTCCTCGGGGTCGGGATCGAGGATCAGCAGCCCTGCGGCCCCGCCCTCGGGAACGGCACAGAGCGTGCCGGGGTCCAGCGCCCCGCCGCCCGTTCCATAGACCGCGTAGCCCGGCAGCCGCGCCGGCCGCAGATCGGCGGCGCGTCCCAGAACCCGTTCGAGCAAGGGCGGCCAAGCCAATGCGCCGAAGACAAAACGGCGCATCGGCCCTACCTCCAGTGTCTCGAGGTGATCTCGCTCAGGATGCCGGTCGTCAGCGCCCCCGCGATCATCAGGAGGATGAAACCTCCGTTCACGAGCATGCTACCATACCCGACGCCGATTTCGAAGATCGCGCCGAGCGCCTCGACCGGACCGTCATAGCGGTGCCGCATGGCCAGCCGCGTCATCTCGTTCGCAGATTGCAGGAACAGCGCCCAGAAGATCATCGCCACGGTGCCGGTGATGCCGTGAGAGATCGCCGAGGACATGCCCCGACCGGCGCGCGGCCCGATGATGATCCAGCCGCAGAAGAAACCGACGGCGAGGTTCACGAAGTTGAAATAGCCGAAGGCCGTGCTTTCCGGCATCAGCGTGCGCACGTAATCCGATCCGAGCCATCCCAGCCCTGCCATACACAGGGCCGCAACCAGTCTTGCTGCGGTGAACATGTTTCGCTCGGCCTCTTCCCAGGTCTTCCGGTCCGCTTTCGGGGAGTGTTCAATGGCCGGGCGTCGCGCGCAAGATGTCAGAGGCGCTTCGGTGCGATCTTCTAGATGTTGTGTCGTCCGCGAAACAATCCCCGGTCAGAACTCCCGCGCCTCGTAGGCGCCGAGCGCGGCCTTCCGGCCGTCCTCGTGGCTGACGACCGGCTCCGGATAGGGGTCGGAGGCGGAGATCGCCCAGCGTTCCGGGATCGCGTCGAAATAGGCGAGCGCGGTGTCCGGCGGATTGCGCTGGCCCTCCGCGATCCAGCGGCGGCGGTAGGTGCCGTCGGGGTCGAACTTTTCGGCTTGGGTCAGCGGGTTGAAGACGCGGAAATAGGGCGCCGCATCGGGGCCCGATCCGGCCGTCCACTGCCACCCCAACGCATTGGCGGCGGGGTCCCAGTCGACAAGGCAGTCCGCGAACCAGTCGAGACCGATTTTCCAATGGCACATCAGATGCTTGGTCAGATAACTTGCCACGACCATCCGGGCGCGGTTGTGCATCCGTCCGGTCACGTACATCTCGCGCAGACCCGCATCCACCAGCGGGATTCCGGTGCGCGCGCGCTCCCAGGCGATGACCTCGCGACGGCGGCGATCCTCGTTCCAGGGAAACCGGTTCCAGTCGCGCCGCCAGTTGTCGTCCAGCAGGTGCGGCGTGTGCCACATCAGGTGGTAGGCGAATTCGCGCCAGACCAGTTCCTTGAGCCAGGTTTCGGCCCCCGCCTTGCCCGCCTGCCGGGCGCGCAGGCCGGCGTGCCAGCACTGGGCCGGGCTGATTTCGCCGAGGCTGAGGTATTCCGACAGGTTCGAGGTCCCGTTCTCGGCCAGCATGTTGCGCCCGGTCTTGTATCCGTCGATGCCGGAGGCGGCAAAGGCGCCGAGCCGTCCCTGTGCCGCGCACTCTCCCGGCGAGACATGCGCGCGCACCACCGCGGCCCCGCGCCGCATCCGTGCCCCCAGCGCCCAGTCCGAGAGGTCGTCGCTTTCGGGCCAGCGCTCCGGCGCGGTCAGCCGGGCGGGCGCGGGCAGCGGTTCCGCGACCTCACGCCCCTGAACCGCGCGCCAGAAGGGACTGTAAACCTTGTAATAATCCCCCTGCTGGGTGGCGACGCTCCAGGGTTCGAACAACAGGTGTCCGGGCCAGCTCTTCGCCTCCAGCCCCATCTCGCGCAGCGCGCTCTTCACGTCGGTGTCACGCTCGACCGAGGCCGGATCATAGGCGCGCTGCCACCAGACGGTGTCCGCCCCGGTCTCCTCCACCAGGCCGCGCAGCACCTCCTGCGCCGGTCCCGCGCGAAGAACGAGGCGCAATCCCTTGTCCTTCAACGCCTTTGCAAAGATGTCCAGTCCAAGTTCCAGACGCCAGGCCGGTGCCGCCCCAAGGCTGTCCACGGTGTGATCGCGAATGAAGACCGGGATCACCGGCCGCCCCGACGCGGCGGCCTCGTGAAGGGCGGCATGGTCGGTCAGCCGCAGATCGCGGCGTATCCAGAGAATGACGGGCGGTTGGTCTGACATGGAATCCTTCGGCTTTGTTCCCACGGGATACGCAGGCGCGGGCCGATCAGATCACTTTGTCCAGCGCCTCGATCAACCGCGCGACCTCGTCCTCCGAGGTGTAGTGCACGAAGGACAGGCGCAGAACGCCCCGTTCCGGGTCCACGCCCAGAGCCTGCAAGGCCCTGACCGCGTAGAAATCCCCGCCCCCGGCCATGATCCGGTGCTCTGCCAGCGCCGCCGCGACCGGCTCCGCAGGCCTGGCGAGGTCGAGCGCCACGGTGGGTGCCCGCAGCGCCGCGTCGCGCGGGCCGAGAAGGCGGACGGAGTTGCGCTCGCCCAGCCAGTCGAGCAGTGGCTGCAGCAGCGTCGTCTCGCGCGTGCGCATCGCCCCGGCGACCTCTCCCGCCGCGATGCCGTGATGGCGTGCGACGTCCTCCACGTAGTCGACCATCCCGGCACAGGCGGCGATCTGGGCGTGGTCCGGCCCGGCGGGGGTAAAGCGTTTGTAGAGCGCGTCGCCGTTGAAATAATGCCCCTGGTTCGGCAGGGTTTCGGCCAGCGCGCGGCGGATCACCATGATGCCCTGATGCGGGCCGTAGGTCTTGTAGGCCGAGAACAGGTAGATGTCGCAGCCCAGATCCCCGACATCGGGAAAGCCGTGCGGCGCATGGCTGACCCCGTCGACGCAGGTAAAGGCCCCGGCGGCATGGGCAAGCGCGGTGATCTCGGTCACCGGGTTGATTTCGCCCACGACGTTGGAACAATGGGGAAAACACACCAGCCGGACCTTCTCGTCCAGCAGGGGTTCGAGCGCGGCGGGATCGAGATGCCCGGTCTCCGGGTCCATCTTCCATTCGCGGATCTCGATGCCCTCGTCGGCGAGGCGCCGCCAGACGCCGCTGTTGGCCTCGTGATCCTGGTTGGTCACCACGATGGCCTCGCCCGGTTGCATGAACCGGCGGAAGGCCTGCGCCAGCACGTAGGTGTTCTGGCTGGTCGAGGGGCCGAAGCTGACCTCGGCCGTCTCGACGCCGAGCAGACCGGCCAGGCGGCGGCGCGCCTCGTCCATCTCCGCGCCGCCCGCCATCGAGGCGGGAAAGGGCGCGTAGGGTTGAACCTTGCGTTCGCGGTAGAAACGGGTCAGCCGGTCGGTCACCTGGCGGCAGGGATAGGACCCCCCGGCATTCTCGAAGAACGCCCAGCCGTCGAGCGCAGGTTGCGAAAACGCGGGAAACTGCGCGCGAACGAAATCCGGATCCAGCATCATCCCTCTCCTTTCTGGCACGGGCCGTCCGGTCATGGGGCCGTCCGGTCACGGGCGGACAAGAGCGGTGAACGGCGGTGCCGTCAAGCATCCGCTTGCCCGCGGCGGCCCTGTCCTTGCGGCAGCCGCGCGCCCGGTGGAGGTCCGGGGTCGGCGCCATGCCCTGCGACATTGGTCCCGACGCCCCGGGCGTGGCTGCAACCAAGGTCGCATTTCCCCGCGCGCCCGCGCCGCAATAGGCTCCCCCGCGAGGGAGGACGACATGGCGGGACGCATCATCATCGCGGCGCTGGCCTTGCTGCTGGCCTTTGCCGCCCAAGCGGCCCCCCTGTCGCGGGACGAGATCGCCGCCCGCATCACCGCTCCGATGGAACTGGGCGCGGAACTGACCGGAGACGGTGTCTATGCCCTGCTGAATTCCGGCGGCACACAGGTCGGCTACGTGTTCGAGACGGCCCCCCTCGCCCCGCTGCCCGGCTTTTCCGGGGGGCCCATCGACATGCTGGTGGTGCTCGACCTCGAAGGGCGCTTCCTCGACGTGCAACTGCTGCACCACAACGAGCCGATCTTCGTCTCCGGCCTCGGCGAAGCCCCGTTCCGTGCCTTTCTCGAACAATATCAAGGCCATTCCATCAACGAAAGCCTCGTCGTCGGCACCCCCTACGGCGGCGCGGCACAGGGCGGGCAGCTGACCTATCTCGACGGTGTGACCAAGGCCACCGCCTCGGTCCGCATCGCGCATGAAAGCATCCTTGCCGCCGCGCTCAAGGTCGCGCGGGAAAAGATGTCGGGGGTCGCCTCGACGCCCCCCGCCGCGCCGGACCCGGACCACGACGAGGCGCTGACCTTCGAGGATCTGCGCGACGGCGGCATCCTGACACATCACGTCGTCAGCAATGCCGCGTTGCAGTCGCGGTTCGACGGCACGCGCTGGCAGTTCGACGATCCCCAAGCGCTCGCGGAGCCCGACGCGCCCTATCTCGACCTCTGGATCGCCGACCTCGGCCCGCGCTCCATCGCGCGCGCGCTGCTGTCGCCCGACGGGCTGGAGGAACTGGACCGCTTCCGCGCCATCTCGCCGGATGACGAACCGATCCTGATGATCGAAACCGCGCGCCACGGCCTCGTGTCGCCCGACTTCGTGCGCAACACCGCGCCCGACCGGATCGGCGCCGCCCAGGACGGCTACCCGGTTGCCCTGCGCGACGCGGATCTGCTGGTGGACCTGGCCGAGACCGTGCCCGAGGCGCTGCGCGAGGGCACCGCGATGATCCTGCGCACCGACCGGCGTCTCGGGTTCGATCCGGCGTCCCCCTTCACCGTGACCATCGAGGCGGTGCGCGAACACGGCATGTTCCAGCCCGAGATCGGCACCGTCGAACTGACGGTCGAGCACGCGACGCCCGAGCGTTTCTTTTCCCGGCCCGTGCAGGCGCGGCGCCTCGGCCCGTTCGAGGAGGCGGTGCGCAACCGTCGGGGCGATCTGGAAATCCTTGCCGCGGGGCTCGCGGTGCTGATCCCGACGCTGCTGTTCTTCCAGTCCCGCCTGGCGGGTGCGCGCGCCTATCCCGCGATCCGTCTCGGCATTCTGGCGGCCGTGCTCGGCTTTGTCGGCTGGTGGGGGCAGGGTCAGCTTTCCATCGTCACGCCGCTGGCGGTGCTGCAGACGGCGCTGGCCGGGGGAAGTTTCGCCTTCCTTCTCTACGACCCCTTCTCGCTGCTGGTCTGGGTCGCGGCGATCTCGGGGTTCCTGCTCTGGGGGCGCGGGCTGTTCTGCGGCTGGCTCTGCCCCTTCGGCGCGCTTCAGGAATTCGCCCATCACGCCGGCCGCCTGTTGCGCCTGCCGCGATGGGAGCCGTCCCGACTCTGGGACCAGCGCCTCAAGGTGGTGAAATACCTCGCCCTCGCGGGGCTCGTCGCCGTCACCATCCTCAGCCCCGGCCATATGGACAAGGCGGCAGAGATCGAACCCTTCAAGACCGTCATCACCACCTATTTCCTGCGCGAATGGTATTACGCGGCCTATGCGGCCTTCTGGCTGGTGCTGGGGATGGTGACGTTCAAGGGGTTCTGCCGCTACCTCTGCCCGCTCGGGGCGCTCATGGCGATCGGCGGCGCGCTGCGCCTGCGTCGCTGGATTCCGCGCCGGGTGGAATGCGGCTCCCCCTGCCAGCTCTGCCGCGTCAAATGCAACTACGGCGCCATACGGCGCAGCGGCGAGATCCAGTATGACGAATGTTTCCAGTGCCTCGACTGCGTGACGATCCATGACGACACCGCGCAATGCGTGCCGCTGATCCTCAAGTCACGCGCCGCCACGCGCCCGCCGCGTACGGCGGGAGGAGTGCCCGCCGAATGAACCGCCGCCGCTTTCTCAGCCTCTCCGCCGCTTTCGCCTGCGCCCCGCACCTTGCGGTGGCCGATGTCTGGAGCGGGCGCGCGCTCGGCGCGGAGTGCCGCGTCACCCTCACCGGCCCGAGGCAGGAAACCGCCGCGGCGCTTGCGCGAATTCCCGGCATCCTCGCAGGGATCGAGGGGCATTTCAGCCTGTTCGCGCCGGACTCGGATCTGGCGCGACTCAACGCGACCGGGAATCTGGACCGGCCCGCCGCCGCCGTCCGCGCCCTTTTCGACGAGGCGGACCGCGCCCATGCCCTGACCGGCGGCCTTTTCGACCCGACCGTGCAGCCGCTCTGGCAGGCGCTCGCGACGGGCCGGGCGCCCGGCCCGGCCCGCGCACTGATCGGCTGGCACCGTGTCCGCCGCGACGCGGCCCGCATCACCCTCGCGCCCGGTCAGCAACTGACCTTCAACGGCATCGCCCAGGGCTCTGCCAGCGACGCGGTCCGCGCCGATCTCGCATCGCGGGGCTTCACCGGGGCGCTGATCGACATGGGCGAGATCGCGGCGCTGGGCGGGCCGTTCCGCATCGCGCTGGAGGATCCCGCCGCCGGTCCCCTCGGGCAGCTCAGCGTCACCGGAACGGCGCTGGCCACCTCCAGCCCCGGCGCCCTCCGGCTCGGGAAAGAGGCGCATATCCTCGCGCCGGACGGGCGGCGCCCGCTCTGGTCGGCCGTCACCATCGAGGCCGACAGCGCCGCGCGCGCCGATGCGCTTTCCACGGCGGCGGTCTTCATGGAGGCGGGCGCCCTCTCCCGCCTCAAGCACGCGGCGGGCCTGCACCGGATCACCGTCGTCGACCGCGCGGGCAACCTGCGCAGCCTCTGAGCCGTCGGCGTCCCTCCGCCGCCCGGCCTGACGCTGCGGAACGCCGCGCCCGCCCCGCACGTTTCCCCCGCAGCCAACGGGAGTAGACCCATGCACAAGCCCATCCTGACAGCCGCCCTTCTGAGCCTGGCCGGCCCGGCCCTCGCGCAGGACGACACGGACCCGCAAACCGCCTACAACAACCACTGCCGCACCTGCCATTCGCAGGACGAGGGCGACAACCGGCTCGGCCCGAGCCTGCACGCCATCCTCGGCAAGAAGGCCGCCGCCACCGAAGGCTACGCCTTCAGCGACGCGCTCGCCGGGGCGGACATCACCTGGGACGAGGCGACGCTCGACGCCTGGATCGAGAACCCGGACGCGGTCGTCACCGGACACCGGATGAAACCCTATCCCGGCATTTCCGACCCCGGCATCCGCGCCGCCATCATCGAGCAGCTGAGCGACGGCTGACCGAAACCGCAGACAAGGAAAAACCCCCGCCGGCAGCGCCCGCGGGGGTCCTTTCCGTGCAATATACGCGCCCGTTCAGCCCGCGGCGGTCACCGCGCGCTTGGTCATCACGGCGACGAGATGCGCGCGATAGGCGCCCGATCCGTGCAGGTCGCCGATCATGCCGTCTGCCGGCACCGAAAGCCCGTCCAGTGCGGAAGCCGAGAAATCGGAGGACAGCGCCGCCTCGGCCTCGCTCCAGCGGAACACGCCCTCTTCCGAGGCGCCGGTCACGGCGACCTTCACCCCGTCGGCGTATTTCGCCACGAACACCCCGACCAGCGCAAAGCGCGACGCGGGCTGTTCGAACTTCATGTAGGCGGCCTTTTCGGGGATCGGCAGCTTGACGGCGGTGATGATCTCGCCCTCTTCCAGCGCCGTGGTGAACATGCCCTGGAAGTAATCGTCCGCCGCGATCTCGCGGCTGTTGGTGACGATGGTCGCACCGGAGGCCAGCGCCGCCGCCGGATAGCAGGCGGAGGGGTCGTTGTTGGCGAGCGAGCCGCCGATGGTGCCGCGGTTGCGCACCGCAGGGTCACCGATGTTGCCTGCCAGCGCCGCCAGCGCCGGATAGCTCGACGCGGTTTCCGCGGCCACGGTGCCGTGGGTCGTCCCGCCGCCGATGGTCAGCACGCCGCCCTCGGACGACACGCCCTTGAGCTCCTCGATGGCCGTCAGCGACACCAGCGTAGCGGGCGATGCCAGCCGCTGCTTCAGCGAGGGGATCAGCGTCTGACCGCCACCCAGGGCCTGCGCCTCTTCGCCGCCGAGGGCCGTCACCGCATCGGCAACGCTCTTCGGCCTCACGATCTCGAATGAATACATCTCGTTTCCTCCACTGCCGGTTCGAAGCCCCTGCTTCTTCCGGCTGCAAATATCCTCGGGGGGTCCGGGGGGCAGACAGCCCCCCGGTCCGGCATCCTCAAGCGTTGATCGCCGACCAGACGCGATGCGGCGACACCGGCATGTCGATATGCTCCACCTTGTAGCCGCCGGCGTTCAGCGCGTCGAGCACCGCGTTCACTACCGCGGGCGGAGAGCCGATGGCCCCGGCCTCGCCGCAGCCCTTCACCCCGAGCGGGTTGTGGGTGCAGGGCGTGACGCAGGAATGGTCGACCGCGTAGAACGGCACATCCTCGGCCCGCGGCATGGCGTAGTCCATGTAGGACGCGCTCAGCAGCTGACCGTTCTCGTCGTAGACGCAGCTCTCGAGCAGCGCCTGCCCGATGCCCTGGGCGATGCCGCCGTGCACCTGGCCTTCGACGATCATCGGGTTGATGACATTGCCGAAATCGTCCGCCGCGGCAAAGCGCTCGATGGTCACGCGGCCGGTCTCGGGATCGACCTCGACCTCGCAGGCATAGGCCCCCGACGGATAGGTGAAGTTGGCCGGATCGTAGAAGGCCGTCTCCTCCAGTCCCGGCTCGATATCCTCGAGCGGATAGTTGTGCGGCACGTAGGCGGCAAGGGTCACATCCCCCCAGGCCACCGACTTGTCCGTGCCCGCAACCGAGAACTTGCCGTCCTTCAGCTCGATATCGCCTTCCGAGGCTTCCATCATGTGGGCCGCGATCTTCTTGGCCTTGTTGATGATCTTCTCGGTCGCGCGGACCATGGCAGAGCCGCAGACCGCAAGGCTGCGCGACCCGTAGGTGCCCATGCCGAACGGGATCTTCGAGGTGTCGCCGTGCACGATGTCGATCATGCTCTCGTCGATGCCCAGCATCTCGGCCACGACCTGCGGAAACGCCGTCTCGTGGCCCTGGCCGTGGGAATGCGCCCCCACCATGACCGAGATCGAGCCGGTGGCATTCACCCGTACCGTCGCCGCGTCATAGAGACCGGCCCGCGCACCGAGCTGCCCGACGAGGTTCGACGGCGCGATGCCGCAGGCCTCGATGTAGCAGTTGATGCCCATGCCGCGCAGCTTGCCCCTGGCTTCGGACTCGGCCTTGCGGGCGGCAAAGCCCGGACGGTCGATCATCTCTTCGAGCTTGTCCATCGTCGCGATGTAGTTGCCGGTGTCGTATTCCACCGCCACAGGGGTCGCGTAGGGGAACTGCGTGATGAAGTTCTGACGGCGCAGGGCGATCGGGTCGACGCCCAGTTCGCGCGCGGCCTTGTCCACCACCCGTTCGAGCTGGAAGGTCGCCTCCGGGCGGCCCGCGCCGCGGTAGGCGTCCACCGGCACGGTGTTGGTGAAGACGGCCTTGACGTTCACCTGCACCGCCGGCGTGCGGTAGTTGCCCGCCATCAGCGTGCCGTGCAGCCAGGTCGGCGTGCAGGAGGCGAAGGTCGACAGGTAGGCGCCCATGTTGGCGTAGGTGTCGGTGCGCAGACCGATGAAATTGTTCTCCGCGTCCAGCGCCAGCTCGATCTTGCTCACATGGTCGCGGCCATGCGCATCGGACATGAACGCCTCGGACCGGGACGAGGTCCATTTCACCGGGCGGTTGATCTGGCGCGAGGCGAAGGTGACGAAGGCTTCCTCGGCATAGTGGAAGATCTTGGTGCCGAAGCCGCCGCCCACGTCGGGCGCCACGACGCGCAGCTTGTGCTCGGGGATGCCCAGCACGAAGGCGCCCATCAGCAGCCGGATCACGTGCGGGTTCTGCGAGGTGGTGTGCAGCGTGCTCATGTCGTCGGCGCGGCTGTATTCGCCGACCGCGACGCGCGGCTCCATCGGGTTCGCCACGAGGCGGTTGTTCACCAGCTCCAGCGTGGTGACATGGGCGGCCTCGGCAAATGCCTTGTCGATGGCCTCCTGGTCCGAGCCGAACTGCCAGTCGTAGCAGAGGTTGTCGGACAGATCGTCATGGACCCGGGCGGCCCCCTCGGTCAACGCGGCCTTCATGTCGACCACGGCGGGCAGTTCGTCGATGTCGACCACGATGGCCTCGGCGGCATCGCGCGCCTCCTCCAGCGAGTCCGCGACGATCGCGGCGATCGGGTCACCGACGTGACGCACCTTGCCCTGCGCGAGGACGGGGTGCGCGGGTTCCTTCATCGGCTCGCCGTGCTTGTCGGTCACCTGCCAGCCGCAGGGAAGACCGCCGATGCCCTCGAAATCCTTGCCGGTGAAGATGCGCACAACACCGGGCATGCCTTCGGCGGCGCTGGTGTCGATGCCGGTGATGGTCCCGTGTGCCACGTCCGAGCGCAGGAAGTAGCAATAGGTCTGACCGTAGATGTTGATATCGTCGGTATACTTCCCGGCGCCGGTCAGAAACCGCACGTCCTCGCGGCGTTTCTGGCTCGCGCCGATGCCATGATCCTTCGGCATGTCCTCAAATCCTCCCTTGGGGCGACGGGGTCCGGCCCCGCCGTGCAAAACCTGGGTCGGGCGGGGGGAGCCCCCCGCCGGTCACTCCGTCACCGTCACTCGGCCGCGATGCCCGCCACGTCCTGGCCGCTTGCGGCCATTATCGCCTTCACGATGTTGTGGTAGCCCGTGCAGCGGCAGATGTTGCCTTCGAGGTAGTCGCGCACCTCGTGCTCGGTCGGCTTTGGGTTCTCCTTGAGAAGCGCCGCCGCGGTCATCACCATGCCCGGCGTGCAGAAACCGCACTGGAGACCGTGATGATCCTGGAACGCCTGCTGGATCACGTTGAGCGTGCCGTCCGCATTGGCCTGGCCTTCGATCGTGCCGACCTCGGCGCCGTCGCATTCGGCGGCGAACATGGTGCAGCCCTTGACGCTCCTGCCGTTCACGTGGATCACGCAGGCCCCGCATTGCGAGGTGTCACAGCCAACATGCGTGCCGGTCAGGCGGAGTTCGTCCCGAAGGAATTCCGTCATGAGCATGTTGCCCCTGACCTCCTTCGAAACGGCCTTGCCGTTCACTTTCATGGTCACCTTGGTCATAAGGTCCTCCCTGGGTATCCTGTCGTCTTTGTCGTTGTTCACCGGGACGGGCGGCGCCCTGTCCCGGCAGAGTGCTCACGGGACGCGCGGCGTCAGCCCGACACCATGCGCTTGAACCAGCCCTTCTTCTTGCCCTCCTCGGCGGCATCCCCCTCGGCCGCGGGGGCCGCATCGGGATCTGCGGGGCCTTCGACCGCATCCTGGAGGTTGGTAAAGAACTGATCCGCCATCTTCTTGGCAAATCCGTCGATGATGCGCGAGCCCAATTGCGCGAGCTTGCCGCCCACCTTGGCCTCGACATCGTAATGCAGCTGCGTGCGGCCCCCGCCGAGGTCGGTCAGGGTCACGTCGGCCCCGCCCTTGGCAAAGCCGGCGGCGCCGCCCTTGCCCTCGCCGGTGAGGGTCAGGCTGTCGGGTTCGTTGCGGTTCGACAGGGTGACCTGCCCCTTGAAGGTCGCCTTCACCGGGCCGACCTTCTGCACCACCGTCGCCTCGAAACCCTCCTCGGGCGAGCCGGTCATCTCGGTGCAGCCGGGGACGCATTGCTTCAGCACCTCGGGGTCGAGGATCGCCGCCCAGACCACCTCGCGGGGGGCGTTGATCTCGCGGGTATCGCTCAGTTGCATCAGGTTGTTCCTCTCTCCTCGGGCCCACAGTAGCAGTTGGCGCTCGCGGGCATATTAGACCAATGGCGTACCCGTCCGTCGGAGGGTCACCGTTCCGGCATGGCGTGACTCAGCCCGTATGATGCGAAGATTGCCGCGATCCGTCCGTCCTGCAACCCCGCAGATATCGCGTCGTCGACCGCGTAGCCGAGGGCACGATACGCAAAATGCACGCCGACCCCGAGGGTCCAGCGTGCCTTGGCAAGCCCGGCGAGCGGCGGCTCGTGGATCGCGACGCCCTCCCCCCGGCCCCATTCCAGTTGGGCCAGCGGGCCCATCGCGGCCATGACCTCGCCGCTGTTCAGCGCCGCCATCGCCTCGGCCATGGTGGGGTAGCGCCGCACCCCCGCCGCGGTCTGTCCGCCGGCGAAGGAGGTGAGGTAGAAATCCGAGATCGAATCGTTCTCGACCGCGACCGTGTCGAACCGGAAATAGGCCGGCACCGGACCGCCGTCCGGGTACTCGGCCTCGCGATAGGCGATGGCGATGCCCTCTCCGGCATATTGCCCGGTGAACACCACCTGCTCGACCCGGCACTTGAACGCGCTGTCGTAGGGTACGCGCATCATCACGTTCGACACGCTGCCCCCGACCACCGGACCCTTCCAGAGATAGCTGCGCAGGTCGGTGTCGAGCGTCTCGCCCGCGGCGACGAAATCGAAGCGCGGCGCCACGCCGATCTCTCCGGCGATCAGCCGGGCGATCTCCACGTCGACACCGCGCGGCTCGGTGCCCTCCATCCAGGAATACGGCGGGAAATCCTCGTAGACCGCGAAGCGCATGAAGCCGCGGTCCAGGATCGTGTCGAGATCCTGCCCGACCACGTCGCGCCCGGCATTCCGGGGCTTGGGCTGGGGGACGTAATCGGCACAGGGATCCGCCGCAAACCCCGGCGACGGCGCGAGGAGGAGCGCCGCCGCCAGGGCGCCGAGCATGGCGCGCAGGGGGCCCATGCTCAGTGCGCGGCAGAAAGGCCGATGGTCAGCGCCTCGGCCGCATGCCGGGTGCCCTCGGGCGTGCCGTCCAGCAGCGCCGCGGCCCGCGATGCCGCGCTGTCGGCGATCGGCGCCCCCGAGACCGTGGCGATCCCGCCGGCGATCTCGTCCAGCCGCGCCTTCAGCGCCTCGGCATCCCCGTCCCCCGACGCCAGCGTGTCGCGGATCTGCTTCAGCTCGTCGCTGACCTCGGCAAGGCTGTCGTCGTCGGGGCGGGTCTCGACATAGGTGCGGATCGCCCAGGCCGCCTCCTGCCCCAGCAGTTCGCCGAAGGCCGGCATCTTGGTCACGCCGTTCTGCGTGTAGCCGGTGCGGAAGCGCTCCACGAACCACTCGTCGCCGAATTCCTCGGCCTCGAGGAACCGCAGGTCCGGTGCCAGCCCGCCCGAGATCACCTCGAGCCCGTGGCAGCGGGCGCAGTTCTGGTTGTAGCCCGAGGCGCCGATCTTGACGGCCTTGGCCCAGGCCTCCTCGCCCGCCGCTTCGGCGCGATAGGGGTTCTCGGTCAGCCACTCGTCGCCCAGTTCGGGCAGGCCGGCGGTGTCCACGGGCTGCGGCGCGACATCGCCATGGGCCAGCGCCATCCCGGCGGCCATCGTGGCGGCAAGCGTCGTCATAAGGCGCTTCGTGATGGGGTTCGTCATGTGCGTTTCCTCCCGGATCGTTCGCGGTCTCGTCCTCTCCCCCTACCTAGCCGCAGCGCGGCAATGCCCGAAATTGGACTTTCGTGGCGCGGCGGCGGCGCGCGCCTGCACCATGGTCGTATTGAGGTCGCACCCGCACCCCGGCACGGTTCCCACCAGGAGGAGACCACCCATGCTGAAGGCCTGCATCACCGCCGGACTGGCGGCCCTCGTCACCTGCGCGCCCCTCTCCGTTTCGGCGCAAACGGTCGAGATCGCCTGGATCAAACGCCTCCTGACCGCGCCGCCGACCCTGTCGAATCTCGAACCGGTGCCCGAAGACCTCGGCCGCGCCGGGGCCGAGGTGGCGCTGGCGGAAAACGCCACCACCGGGCGCTTCCTCGGACAGGACTGGACGCTGTCGCAGGCCGAGATCCCCCCCGGAGCCGACTTTGCCGGAGCGGTGGCCGCGGCCCTCGCCCGCACCCCCTACGTGATCCTCGACGCGCCCGCCGCCGATGTCACCGCCGCCGCCGACCTGCCGCAGGCGGCCGGGGCGCTGCTCTTCAACAGCTCCGCCCCCGACACGGCGCTGCGCGGCGTCGATTGCCGCGCCAACCTGCTCCACACCCTGCCCTCGCGCGCCATGCTGGCGGATGCGCTCATGCAATTTCTCGTCATGCGCCGGTGGACCGATCTGGTGATGATCGAAGGCACCCTGCCCGGCGACACCGCCTGGGCCGAGGCGCTGCTCGCATCCGCCCACAAGTTCGGCCTCGAGATCCGCGCCCGCAAGCCCTGGGCCTTCGACGCCGACATGCGCCGCAACGCCAGCGATGAAGTGCCCCTCTTCACGCAGGACTTCGGCGACTACGACCTGCTGCTGGTCGCGGACGAGATCAACGACTTCGCCCGCTACCTGCCCTACAACACCTGGCACCCCCGCCCGGTCGCGGGCTCCGAAGGGCTGGTCCCCGCCGCCTGGTCCCCCGCCGTCGAGCAATGGGGCGCGGCACAGCTGCAATCCCGTTTCACCGACGCGACCGGCCGCGCCATGGCCCCGCGCGACTACGCCGCCTGGGCGGCGGTCCGCACCCTCGGCGAAGCGGTCACCCGCACCTCCTCCGCCGACCCCGCGACCCTGCGCGACTACATCCTCGGACCGGAGTTCGAACTGGCCGGTTTCCAGGGTCGTCCGCTGACCTTCCGCGACTGGGACGGTCAGTTGCGCCAGCCGGTCCCGCTCACCACGCGCGGCGCGCTGGTCGCCTCCGCCCCGCTCGACGGCTTCCTGCACCGCACCAACGAACTCGACAGCCTCGGCACCGACCGACCCGAAAGCGCCTGCTCCGCCTTCGGCACCTGACTCCCGGCCTCTTCTGGCCGCAAATATCCCGGGGTCCGGGGCAGCGCCCCGGTCCGGCCCCACCGAAAGGACACCGCATGAGGCGCATCGCATCCCTCGCCGCCCTCCTCCTGGCCTCCGCGGCACAGGCGGACGAGATCTGGATCAGCAACGAAAAGGACAACACCCTGTCGGTGATCGACACCGCGACGCTCGAAGTGACCCGCACCATCCCCACCGGAGAGCGTCCGCGCGGAATCACCTTCAGCCACGACCACAGCCGTCTCTACATCTGCGCCTCCGACAGCGATGCGGTGCAGGTGATGGACCCGGTCTCGGGCGAGATCCTGTTCGACCTGCCCTCCGGCGAGGACCCCGAACAATTCGTCCTGCATCCCGACGACCGCCACCTCTGGATCGCCAACGAGGACGACGCCGTCACCACCGTGGTCGATGTCGAGACCCGCCGCGTCGTCGCGCAGGTCGACGTGGGCATCGAACCCGAGGGCATGGCCGTTTCGCCCGACGGCGCAACCGTCGTGACCACCTCGGAAACCACCAACATGGCGCACTGGATCGACACCGCGACCCAGCAGATCTACGCCAACACACTGGTCGAATCGCGCCCGCGCCATGCCGAATTCGTCAAGCACGGGACCGAACTCTGGGTCTCCTCCGAGATCGGCGGATCGATCACCGTCTTCGACACCGCGACCCGGGCCGAAAAGGCCCGGATCACCTTCGCGATCCCCGACATCCACGCCGACCGCATCCAGCCGGTGGGCTTCGAGCTGACGGCCGACGAATCCCTTGCCTTCGTCGCGCTCGGACCGGCCAACCACGTGGCGGTGGTGAACGCCGAAACCTACGAGGTCGAGGATTACATCCTGGTCGGACGCCGGGTCTGGCACATGGCCTTCGACGGCGACAAGTCGCGGCTCTTCACCACCAACGGCATCTCCGGCGACGTGACCGTCATCGACGTGGCAAGGCGCAAGGCGCTGAAGACCATCAAGGTCGGCCGCTTCCCCTGGGGGGCCGCCTTCCGCCCGACCCCCTGACCGGGGCGCCGCGACGGTTCGTCGAAACACCGCCCCCCCGATCGCCGCGCAACACCGCCATCCGGAGCACTGGTGTCCCCGCCGGACCCGTGTAGGGTGTCCCGACCACAGCTTCCGGGGATCCATGAGCCTCACCGTCGATCATCTCAGCTACGCCTATGGTGCCAAGCAGGCCCTGAAGGATGTGTCCTTCAGCCTTCCGGAAGGCACCTTCGCCGCCCTGCTCGGCCCCAACGGCGCGGGCAAGTCCACGCTCTTCTCGCTGCTCACCCGCCTGTTCACCGCGCCCGACGGCCGGATCGGGATCGCCGGGCACGACCTGTCCCGCGCGCCGCGCGCGGCGCTCGCCCGCATGGGCGTGGTCTTTCAGCAGCCGACGCTCGACCTCGACCTGTCGGTGCGCCAGAACCTCGGCTATTTCGCCGCCCTGCACGGCATCGCCGGGCGCGAGGCGCAGTCCCGTATCGACGCCGCGCTCGACCGGCTCGCCATGCGCGAACGCGCCCGCGAAAAGGCCCGCGACCTCAACGGCGGCCACCGCCGGCGGACCGAGATCGCCCGCGCCCTGCTGCATCGTCCCGACGTTCTGCTGCTCGACGAACCCACGGTAGGGCTCGACGCCGCCTCGCGGACCGCGATCACCGCGCATGTGCACGACCTCGCGCGCGAAACCGGGCTCACCGTGCTCTGGGCCACCCATCTCACCGACGAGGTCATGCCCGACGACCGCCTCCTGCTGTTGCACCGGGGCGAGATCCGCGCCGACGGCATCGCCGCCGACCTGCACGGCGCCCGACCGCTGCGCGACTGGTTTCTCGATCTTACGGGGGCCGAGGCATGAGCATCTGGGTCACCGCCTTCCGCGCCATCACCGCCCGCGAAGCCCTGCGCTTCGTCCATCAGCGCGAACGCTTCCTCGCCGCGCTCGTGCGTCCGCTGGTCTGGCTGCTGGTGTTCGCCGCCGGCTTCCGCGCCGCGCTCGGCCTGTCGATCATTCCGCCCTACCAGACCTACATCACGTACGAGACCTACATCGTCCCGGGGCTCTGCGGCATGATCCTGCTGTTCAACGGCATGCAGTCGTCGCTCTCGCTGGTCTATGACCGCGAGATGGGCTCCATGAGGCTGCTGCTCACCTCGCCATTGCCGCGATGGTTTCTCCTGTTGTCAAAGCTTTGCGGCGCGACCTTCATCTCGCTTCTGCAGGTGGCGGCCTTCCTGGCCGTCGCCGCCGCCTTCGGCATCGTTCTCGAACCGATGGGCTATCTCGCCGTCCTTCCGGCCCTGATGATCGCCGGGCTGATGCTGGGCGCGCTCGGGCTCGCGCTGTCGAGCTTCATCAAGCAGCTCGAAAATTTCGCCGGGGTGATGAACTTCGTGATCTTCCCGATGTTCTTTCTCAGCTCCGCGCTCTATCCCCTTTGGAAGATGCAGGAATCCTCGACCCTTCTCTACGACATCTGCGCCGCGAACCCGTTCACCCATGCGGTCGAACTGATCCGCTTCGCGCTCTACCTGCAACTCAATCTGCCGGCCCTCGGTTGGACGCTCCTTGCGACGGTGATCTTCATGGCCCTGGCGCTTTGGGGCTACGATCCGGCACGCGGCATGGTACGTCGCAAGGGCTGACCCATCTTGCGACCATCCCGGCGATGAAACCGCGACCCATCCGTGTTACCCTCCCCGGAACCCGGAGGAATGCCATGTATCGTCTTGTTCTCGCTGCAACTCTTGCCGCAACGCCCCTCGTCGCCGAAACCGGGGACGACCTCGGCACGCTCAACCCCGACGAGATGACCTGGCAAAGCTTCCTCGACCGCGCCGAACGCGGTGAAACCGGCATGGTGCTCTGTTCGCTCGGCTACGCGCTCACCAAGTCCGGAGATCACGCCAGCGCCCGCACCCTGTTCGAGTCCTGCGCCGAGGCGGGCTATACCGGCTCGATGACATGGATGAGCTACATGGACCAGAACGGCTTCGGCGGAGAGTACAACCCCGATGCCTCGGCCGAATGGGACCGCCGCGCCGCCGCTGCCGGAGACCCGGTGGGCAAGTTCAACTACGGGCTGGACCTCATGCGAGGGTATGGCACCGTGAAGGACGACGCCCGCGGACGCGCACTGGTGGACGAAGCGGCAAGCGCCGGTCTCGCCGTCGCGCAACGGCTTCAGGCGGCGGAATACGACCTCGACGAGGTGACGCCCGACGCCGACAACTGGCGCTTTGCCCCGGCCTTCTAGGCCGCGTCGCCGGCCCCCTCGACCGGGCCTGCAACCGGCCGAGCCGTGACATCAACGCCCCGGGGTCGCCAACTCCGGGGCGTTTTCCGTTCCGTGCCGCCGGTTCCCGCGCCAAGCCGGCGCCAGCGCTCTTCCCGGAGGGGTTTTCCGACAGCCGGACGCCCGAAAATCGGCCCTGTACCCCCGCCGAACGGATCGCGGACTACGACCATCCGACGGCCCCGCCGCCGCCCCTATGACTCGTGCGCCCTACCTCCCGCCGCGTTCCGGCGGCACCGGACGCGCGGCAACAACCGGGGTTCGAAGCGGTCCGGATACTGCAACAAGCGGCGCAGAAGTTCAGTTTAACAAAATGGCGCAAAATATTGATATAATGATGCTTTTAGATAAAACACCCACTCCCTCCCGCGACATCCGCGACATTCCGGAGACCTCCCCGGAGCCCCTCCGGCAGATTGCCCGACCAGTCGGCCTCACGGCTTGCGAATCGCGGGGGCCTGCTGTCAAGGCGGCCCCGGTCGTACGACCCAAGTCCCGTATGGCCCCGGCCCGCTCTCCTTATAGTGATCGGCGGAGGCAATCTCCCGGGCCGCACAGCGCACCCGGATGACACTCGTTCACGGGAGGACAATCATGAACAGATTTATCGCCGCTGCCGTTCTCGGCCTGCTCACGGCCACGGCCGCGCAGGCCCAGGTCACCGAGGACATGCTCGCCAAGGACCGCGAGATGACCAATCAGGTGGTCACCAACGGCATGGGACGCGATCTCCAGCGCTTTTCGCCGCTGACCACGCTCAACAAGGACAACGTCAAGAACCTGATGCCCGCGTGGGCCTTTTCGCTCGGGGGCGAAAAGCAGCGCGGCCAGGAAACCCAGCCGCTGATCTATGACGGCGTGATGTACATCACCGGGTCGTATTCGCGGCTCTACGCGATCGACGTGATGACCGGCGAAGAGCTCTGGCAATACGATGCCCGCCTGCCCGAAGGCATCCTGCCCTGCTGCGACGTGATCAACCGCGGCGCGGCGATCTACGGCGACAAGATCTACTTCGGCACGCTGGACGCCCGGCTCGTCGCGCTGGACCTCAAGACCGGAGACGTGGTCTGGCGGGACAAGATCGCCGACTACAAGGCCGGCTACAGCTACACCGCAGCCCCGCTGATCGTGAACGGGCTGGTGATCACCGGCAACTCCGGCGGTGAATTCGGCATCGTCGGCGAAGTGCAGGCCCGCAACGCCGAAACCGGCGATCTCGTCTGGACCCGCCCGGTGATCGAAGGCCACATGGGCACCCTCAACGGCGAGGAAAGCACCATGACGGGCACGCTCAACGCGACGTGGCCCGGCGACATGTGGAAGACCGGCGGCGGCGCGACCTGGCTCGGCGGCTCCTACGACCAGCGCACGGATACGCTGATCTTCGGCACCGGCAACCCGGCGCCCTGGAACTCCTGGCTTCGCAATGCCGGCACGCCGACCGAGGGCAACACCGGCGACAACCTCTATGCCGCCTCCCGCCTGGGCATCGACCCGGCGACCGGCGACATCAAGTGGCACTTCCAGTCGACCCCGCGCGAGGGCTGGGATTTCGACGGCGTGAACGAGGTCGTGGCCTTCGAGGATGCCGAGGGCAACCAGAAGCTCGCCACCGCCGACCGCAACGGCTTCTTCTACGTGCTGAACGCGGACGGCTCCTTCGTCGACGCCTGGCCCTTCGTGAAGGACATCACCTGGGCCTCGGGCATCGACGACACCGGCCGCCCGATCTACATCGAGGAAGGCCGCCCGGGCGATCCCACCAAGGCAGCAGACGGCGGCAAGGGTGAGGTCGTCTTCTCCTCGCCCTCCTTCCTCGGCGGCAAGAACTGGATGCCGATGGCCTACAGCCAGAACACCGGCCTGTTCTACGTGCCTTCCAACGAATGGGGCATGGACATCTGGAACGAGCCCGTGAGCTACAAGAAGGGCGCCGCCTACCTCGGCTCCGGCTTCACCATCAAGCCGAACTACGAGGATCACATCGGTTCGCTCAAGGCCATCGACCCGGTCACCGGCGAGTGGAAGTGGGAACACAAGAACGACGCCCCGCTCTGGGGTGGCGTGATGACCACCGCCGGCGGCCTGGTGTTCTACGGCACGCCCGAGGGCAAGTTCCTGGCGCTCGACGACGAGACCGGCGAAGAGCTGTGGTCCTTCCAGACCGGCTCCGGCATCGTCGGCCAGCCCGTCACCTGGGACATGGACGGCGAGCAGTATGTCTCGGTCGTCTCCGGCTGGGGCGGCGCGGTTCCGCTCTGGGGCGGCGAAGTGGCCAAGAAGGTCAACTACCTGAACCAGGGCGGCATGGTCTGGACGTTCAAGCTGCCCAAGCAACTCGCAGCCGCGAACTGATCCACCCTCCCGGATCACGACGCAGCACCACCGCCCGATGGAAACGTCGGGCGGTATTTTCGTTTCCGCCCCTTGCCTGCGCGGCACGGTGAGGGGCCAGCCCCTCACACTCCCCGGGATATTTCGAAACCGAAGAAGGAAATACGCGGTTCTCAGGGCGACGGCGGGCACGGGCAAGGAGTCCTGCCCTTCTTCGGTTCGAAAAATATCCCGGGGGAGTCCGCTGAAAGCGGACGGGGGCAGCGCCCCCGCATCGGCGCCGGTGGCCGGGCAGTCCGCCATGGCAAGTTCGGAAACGTCGGGATCAGCGGCCCGACAGCGCGTCCCCGAGCACCGCGAGGACCATTTCCGGAGGCACCTCGGAGGTGACGAAGGCCTGCCCGATGCCGCGGGCGAGGATGAAGCGGATGGCGCCGTCGACGACCTTCTTGTCCTGGCCCATCAGTTCCAGCAGGGTTTCGGCGGAGGGAATCTCTCCGGGGATGTCGGAGAGGTCGGTCTTCATGCCCATGGCCTTCAGATGGGCCCGCAGGCGCGAGGGATCCTCTTGGGGGCAAAGCCCGAGGCGCGAGGAGAGCTCGAAGGCGAGCGCGCAGCCGATGGCGACGCCCTCGCCGTGCAGCAACCGCGAGGAGTATCCGGTGGCGGATTCGAGGGCATGGCAGAAGGTATGACCGAGGTTCAGCAGCGCGCGATCGCCCTGCTCGGTTTCGTCCCGCACGACGATCCCGGCCTTCATCTCGACCGACCGGGTCACCGCATGGGCGAGCGCGGCGCGATCCCGGCCGCGGACCGCCGCGGCATTCGTTTCCAGCCACTCGAAGAAATCGGCATCGCCGAGCAGACCGTATTTCACCACTTCGCCGTAGCCGGCGAGGAAATCGCGTTCGGTCAGCGTGTCGAGAACGCCGATGTCGGCCAGCACCAGCGCGGGCTGGTGAAACGCCCCCACGAGGTTCTTGCCCGCCGGAGAATTGATCCCGGTCTTGCCGCCGACCGAGGAATCCACCTGGGCCAGCAGCGAAGTCGGCACCTGCACGAAGCGCACCCCGCGCCGGAGCACGGCGGCGGCAAAGCCCACGAGGTCGCCGATCACGCCGCCGCCGAGGGCGATCACCACGTCGTTCCGCTCGACCTTCTGCGCGAGGAGCCATTCCACCACGCGCTCGAGCTCGCGCCAGCACTTCGTCGCCTCGCCGGGCGTCAGGGTCAGCGCATGGCAGACGATGCCTTCGGCGTCCAGGGCGGCGCTCAGGCGGTCGAGATGGGCCGCCGCGACGGTCTCGTCGCTGACCACGACCACCCGCCGGCGGCGCAGCAGCGGCGCGACGAGGGCGCCGGCACGGTCCAGCAGCCCTTCCCCGATCACCACGTCATAGGCCCGCTCGCCCAGGGCGACATGCACCTTCGCACTCATTTTTCGGCCTCCATCAGGACGTCCGGGCGTGTCTTGAGCACCCCGATCACCGTGCGCGCCATGGCTTCGACCGACTGGCGGGCACCGGAAGGCACCTTGAGGTCGGCAAGCGCATAGATCGGGACGCGCCGTTCATAGATTTCCGTCAGCGTAGCCAGCGGGTTGTCCGTGCGCAGCAGCGGGCGGGTGGATTTGTGGCGGACCCGGTTCCAGAGCACCGGCAGTTCGGCGTCGAGCCAGACGGCGACGCCCTTGCGGGTGATCATCTCGCGGTTGCCCGGCGCCATGTAGGCGCCTCCCCCCGTCGACAGCACCGCGGGCGTGTCGTCCAGCAGCCGGTCGATGACCTGGGTTTCCTTGCGTCGGAAGAAGGCTTCGCCATCGCGCGAGAAGATCTCCGCGATGCTCATGTTGGCCGCGATTTCGATCTCGGCATCCGAATCGCGGAACGGCACGTTCAGCGCCGTGGCCAAAGCCCGGCCCACGGCGGATTTTCCCGCTCCCATCATGCCGATGAGGACCACGGTTTTTTTCAGTCGCAGCGCCTCAACCCTTGTATCTCGGCCATCCATCGCCAATTCTGCCTCCCGGCGCCGTGAATGACGTGAGTTTGCGAAAAAGGCTAGGTATAAGATGAAAAAAAGGCGCGAGGCAGGAAGACCGGATCTATGGGACGCATTTTCAAATGGCTGCTGATACTGCTGCTTCTGGCAGGAGTCGCGCTGGTGGCATACGCCTATGTCGGGCCCTTCTTCGGGGCCGACTTTTCACCGCCGCAGACCGAGATTCGCCAACCAGTGGACCTTGATGGCAACTGATCGACGGATCCGGGCGGCGCTGCTCGCCATGACCCTTCTCGGCGGGCCGGCTGTTGCGCAGGCGCCGCTCTCGGCCATCGACTGGCTCGATTCGGAACGTCAGACCCGCACCGCCGCTCCGCCGCCGCGCAGCGCGCCGCGCGATGAGCCGCCCGTCGCCACCTCCGGCACCCGTCCCGAGGTCGAGGTGGTGCCGCTGGGCCAGCCCTCGGCGGATGCGGTGGGACTGTTGCCGATGTCGGTGACCGGGCTTCCCCCGGATCTCTGGGCGCGCAGCGAGGCGGCGACCCTGGGCGGACTGATCCGGCGGGTCGATCTCGTGGTGCCCGCCATGTCGGCGCTGATGTTCACCCTGCTGCTGGCCGAGGCGGATGCCCCCGAAGGATCGGGGAGCGGGGCGCCGCTGCTTCTGGCGCGGCTCGACCGGCTGTTCTCGGAAGGCGCCATAGATCCCGGGCTGGCGCTGATCGAACGGGCGCGCGGCGACAGCTCTCCCGAGCTTTACACCCGCTGGCTCGACTTTGCCCTGCTCTCGGGCGGCGAGGAAGCGCCCTGCCTGGCGCTCAAGGCCGACCCGTCGCTGAGCGCCGACCTGGCGGAGCGGATCTATTGCGACGCGCGCACCGGCGACTGGGACCATGCGGTCACCGTCTTCGGCACCGCCCGGGCGCTGGGACAGATCGACGGGCGCGACGGCGAGATCCTGGCGCGCTACCTCGATCCCGCCCTGTCCGACGGCGAGTCCGCCGTGTCGCCCCCCGCGCGCCCGACGCCGCTGGAATTCCGCCTGTTCGAGGCCATGGGCGAGGCGCTGCCCACCCAGCCGCTGCCGCGCCCCTTCGCGGCCTACGATCTGTCGGGCAACAGCGGCTGGCGGGCGCAGGTGCTGGCCGGGGAACGCCTGGCGCGGGCCGGGGCGCTGTCCGACAACCGCCTGCTCGGGCTTTACTCGGACCGCGAACCGGCGGCCTCGGGCGGGGTCTGGGACCGGGTCGAGGCGGTGCAGGACCTGGAGGCGGCCATCGCCTCCGGCCGCGCCGACCTTGCCGGGCCGGCGCTGGTCCGGGCCTGGCCGCAGATGCGCAGCGCCGGGTTGCTGGTGACCTTCTCGCGGCTGTTCGGATCGGATCTCGGCACGCTGGCGCTGTCGGGACGCGCCGCGGAATTCGCCGAACGGGCGCAGCTTCTGTCGTCGGATTACGAAACCGTCGCCCGCGACATGACCCCGCGCACCGATCTGATGCGGGTCATCAAGGCGGTTGCCACCGGCTCCGCCCCCGCGGAGATCCCCGAGGACCCGCGCCTGTCCGCCGTGGCGCGGGCCTGGCAGGACGCCACCATGCCCGACACCCTGTCCGAGCTGCGCAAGGCCGGAAAGCTGGGCGAGGTGATCCTGCGCGCGATGGAGCTTTATGCCTCCGGCGCCGAGGGCAACCACGCCGACATGACCGCCGCGCTCGCCGCGTTCCGCGACGTGTCGCTGGAGGATACGGCCCGCCGTGCCGCCATCCAGTTCCTTATTCTCGGCGACGAAGGTGCGCTGCGATGAAGGATGCCTACTGGATCTCGTCCTTCCTCGAAGCGCAGGCGGCCGAACGCGGCGCGGCGGACAACACCCGCGATGCCTATGCCCGCGATCTGAACGATTTCACCGGCTGGCTCGCGGCGCGGAACCTCGACCTCGCCACCGCGCAGCGGGCCGATGTCGAGGATTATCTCATCCGATGCGAGGCCGAGGGGCTGGCCGTGGCGACACGCGCGCGGCGGCTGTCGTCGATCCGGCAGGTCTATCGCTTTGCCTTCGAGGAAGGCATGCGCGCCGACAATCCCGCCGTGCAGATCGCCGGGCCGGGGCGGCCCAAACGCCTGCCCAAGACCCTCGGCATCGACGAGGTGGACCGCCTGCTGACGGCGGCACAGTCCCACGGGCGCACGGTGCAGGACCGGCTGCGCAACACCTGCCTGATGCAATTGCTCTACGCCACCGGCATGCGGGTGAGCGAACTGGTCACCCTGCCCCTGTCGGCGGCGCGCGGCGATCCCCGGATGCTGCTGATCCGCGGCAAGGGCGGCAAGGAACGCATGGTCCCGCTGTCCCCGCCCGCCCGCGAGGCGCTGGCGGTGTGGCTGGCCGAACGCGACGCCGCAGAGGATCGCGCGCGCATGGCGGGCAAGCCCGCCTCGCCTCAGCTCTTTCCGTCGCGCGGCAAGTCCGGGCATCTCACCCGCCATGCCTTCTACCTGCTCATCAAGGAAATCGCCGTCACCGGCGGCGTCTCGCCCGCCAAGGTCACGCCCCATACGCTGCGCCACGCCTTTGCCACCCACCTGTTGCAGAACGGTGCCGACCTCAGGGCGATCCAGACCTTTCTCGGCCATGCGGACGTTGCGACGACCGAGATCTACACCCATGTTCTCGAAGCGCGGCTGAAGGAACTGGTCTTCGATCACCACCCTCTCGCCAACGACTGACCGGGCGCCCCGCGCGCCACCCTTGAATGACAAGAGCCGGGGCCCCATAACCCGGTCGAACCAACATCAGATCAGGATCATGGACGACATATCGACCGCCCCCCTCGACGCGGCCTTCTGGATCACCTCGGGCGCCATCCTCGTGCTCATCCTCATGTCGGCCTTCTTTTCCGGCTCCGAAACCGCGCTGACCGCCGCATCCCGCGGCAAGCTGCGGGCCGCGGTCGATCGCGGCTCCAAGGGGGCCGAGAAGGCGCTGAGCATCACCGAGGACAGCGAACGGCTGATCGGCTCGGTCCTTCTGGGCAACAACATCGTCAACATCCTCGCCACCTCGCTGGCCACGGCGCTGTTCACCCAGTTGTTGGGCGACAGCGGAGTCGCGGTGGCGACACTGATCATGACGCTGCTGGTGCTGATCTTTGCCGAGGTCCTGCCCAAGACCTACGCCATCACCAACCCCGAGCTTGCCGCCAGCCGCGTCGCCGCGCCGCTGGCGGTCATCATCCTGGTCTTTGCCCCGATCGTGGCGGCGATCCGCGCCTTCGTGCGGCTCATGCTGCGGATCTTCGGCGTCCAGACCGACCCGGACAGCCAGATCCTTGCCGTGCGCGAGGAGATCGCCGGCGCGCTGCAGCTGGGCCATTCCGAGGGCGTGGTGGAAAAGGAGGACCGCGACCGCATTCTCGGCGCGCTGGACCTGTCCGAACGGACGGTCGAGGAAATCATGCTCCACCGCTCCGGGATCGAGGTGATCGACATCGACAACGACCCCCGCGCGATCCTGCAGCAATGCCTTGAAAGCAACCATACCCGCCTGCCGGTCTATCGCGGCGACCAGGAGAACATCATCGGCGTTCTGCACGCCAAGGACCTGCTGCGCGCCATGTACGAATTCATGGCCAAGGCGGGCGACGGCGGCTTCGACGCGCTGGACGACTTCCGCATCGCCAAGGTGATGATGAAGCCCTACTTCGTGCCCGACACCACCACGCTCGCCGACCAGATGCGCAACTTCCTGCGCCTGCACACCCACTTCGCGCTGGTGGTGGACGAATACGGCTCGCTCGAAGGGCTCATCACGCTGGAGGACATCCTCGAGGAGATCGTGGGCGAGATCACCGACGAGCACGACCCCGATGCCGAGGATCAGGTGACGGCGGGCGATGACGGCTGGTACTGGCTCGACGGGTCGATGACGATCCGCGACCTCAACCGCGCGACCGACTGGAGCCTGCCCGACGACGAGGCGAACACCATCGCCGGCCTGGTGATCCACGAAGCGCAGATGATCCCGACCACCGGCCAGAAGTTCAGTTTCCACGGCTTCCGCTTCGAAGTCATGGAGCGCGACCACAACCGCATCACTCGGCTGCGGGTGCGGCCCGTCGTTCATCGTCCTGACTGACGTCCGGCCCCATCGGCAGATCCGCCTCGAGCACGAAACCGTCGGGACCGCGCCCCTGGCTCAGGGTGCCGCCGACCTGCGCGGCCGAGGCCTTCATCAGACGCGCCCCGAGCGAGGTCGAGGCGAGCACGTCCTCGGCGCGGATGTCCTGCACCGTGCCGGAGCCGTTGTCCCGGCAGATCAGCGTCATGCGGTTGGCCCCGGTGCGCTGCACGGAAAACACCAGCTCGGCCCCCTCGCCCTTTCCGGGGAAGGCGTATTTCATCGCGTTGGCGGCAAATTCGTTCACGATCACGCCGACCGCGGCGGCAACCCGTGATTCGACCTCCAGCTTCGGCGAGGCGGTGCGCACCTTCAGCCCCGCCGGCGCCTGCTGCTGCAACAGCGCCGCGACCCGCCCGAGATAGGCGTCCAGCCGCAGGTGGTGCATCTTCGAGGTCATGTTGAGCTCGGCATGCAGTTGCGAGATCGCGTTGACCCGGCGCGCGATCGCATCGAGATATTCCCTGGTCTCCTGCGACTCCGCCTGCGCCCGGTAGAGCCGGATGGTCGAGGCGACGGTCTGCAGCGAATTCTTCACCCGGTGGTCGATCTCGGAGCGCAGCGCCTCCTTCAGCTTCAACGCGCGTTCCAGGTCCAGTTGCCGCACCACCTGCCCGGCCATGACCTCGAGCAGCTTGAGGTGCTCTGGCGGCAGCTTGCGCGGTCGGGTGTCGAGCACGCAGAGCGTCCCGATCGGATGCCCCGAGCGCGTGACCAGCGGCGCACCGGCATAAAAGCGCATGTCCGACAGCAGGCCGCAGCACAGCGGGTTCGACGCGCTGCGCTCGTCCTTGAGCGTGTCCTCGATTTCGAGAATGCCGTTGTTGAGGATCGCATGAGAGCAGATCGACTGGTCGAGCGGCGTTTCCGAGGCTTCGAAGCCGTGATGCGCCTTGAACCACTGGCGGTTCTCGTCGACCAGGCTGATCAGAACGACGGGCACGTCCAGAAGGGTGGCGATGAGTTCGACCATCTCCTCCAGCGCCGGGTCGGGCCCGGAGTCGAGCACGCCGAAGCTGTGAAGCTCGGCGAGCCTTTCGCTCTCGTTTTCCGGCACGCTGGCTTTCACCATCTGGGGTCCTGCTCCACAAGTCTAGAAAGGCACTTCATAAACGGCCCCGGCGCCGCGTCAACGACCCGCATTCATTCCGGGCTGCCGAAGCCGAGGGACGCGGCCAGGTTCGGCCACGGTCACGCACGAACGGTTCCTGCCGCTCGTCACGATCCTTCGGCCCATCTACATGAGCTTGCAAGACAAATTCAATGTATTCGGCACCCCGGGACAATCAATCAAGCGAATGATAGCAGGTTTTTGCGGTTTTGTTCGAACATTAACCGCGTGTTCAGATTTTCATGACGGGGCCGTCGCGAGGCCCGGCGGCTCGCGGGGCGCCGGACGGGCGTCTCGGCGGATATCGGCCGGATTCAATTCAGGGATGTGCGGAAAGTGACCAACGGCACGGCGGGCCGATCGACCCGGCAGAGCGGCCGCGCCGGGGGTCCGGAGGCGAAAACTGGCGCGATGCGGCGGCACGGCGTGTCGGTCACGGTAGGGGAATTGCCCGGAATTTCGCGCCCCGTCGCGATGCGGGTGATGGCGTCCCGTCGCGCGCGGCGACTCTTCGGGGCGGTGGCGGCGGGGGTATCCGCCGGAGATCGCGGCCTTTGAAATCGAACCGGAGTGCTTTTCCTTCGCTTCGAAAGATGTTGAAATCATGCAGAAATGTCGCGGACCTTCAACCGCACCGCGCCGCTGGAGAGGGTGTGAGGCCCGTCGCGGGGAGAACGGCAGGAGCCGATCTTCGTCGGCGGGTCGACGGCCGCGTCGGGGCCCCCTCACTCCGGCCCCGCCCTTGTCGTCGCGCCGATCCCCGGGTAGCCGCTGTGCCCCGGTCGCGGTGCCGGGACGGGTTTGCCCGGCAATATCCGTTCGGCAAGGCAGATTCCCGCGCAACTTTTTGAAGAAAAAAGTGACCACGCGCGACATTGATCCTGTATAAGCGCGCCATGGGAGAAATCGCTGTATTGATTCCCGCAGCCGGCGCGAGCCGCCGTATGCGGGGAACCGACAAGCTTCTGATGGAGGTTGAGGGGCGGGCCCTTCTGCGCCGTCAGGCCGAGGTGGCCCTCGCGGTCGCAGATCACGTGTCCGTCGCCGTGCCCGGGCATGAACACCCCAGGGTTGCCGCGCTTGCCGGTCTGCCGGTCCAGGTGGTCGAAGTACCCGATGCCGATCTCGGCATGTCCTCGGCCCTGCGCCGCGGCGTCGGCATGCTGCCGCCGGGGATGGAGGCCGTGGTGATCCTGCCCGCGGACATGCCGGAAATATCCTCGTGCGACATTGCCGCGGTGATCCGTGCCTTTCGCAACGTCCCCCGCCCGACCCTGCAGCAGGCGACGGCCGAGGACGGGACACCCGGTCATCCGGTGCTGTTCCCGCGCGATTGCTTTTCGGCATTGCTCAACCTGACGGGCGACATGGGGGCCAAGGCGGTTCTGGCCGCCAATGTCCACCGCGTCCGCCAGGTGCCCTTGCCGGACCGCCACGCGCTGACCGATCTCGACACGCCCGAAGCCTGGAGAGCCTGGGAGGCGCGGCTGACCGCCTAGGATCAGCTTCGCGCCGGAAGGCCTTGATCTGAAATGAAAACGGGGCGGTCCCTTCCGCCCCGTTTTCATCGTGCGCGCCGGGGACGCCTCACCCGGATCACCGCGTCAAAAGTTCCGCCTCGTGCCGCTTCAGCGACCGGCGCGCGGCGCCGTAGGCCCTCAGCCCGTCCTGGTGTTCGAGGTCCGGAAACAGCTCCAGGATCTCCTGCCGCTGCGCATTGCCGATGCCCTTCAGCGTGTAGTCCCCCGGCTGGAAACTCTCGGTCCAGGCGCCGTTGGACAACACCACCTCGTGCTGGTCGAACATGAAGTGGATGTAGCTGACCCCCAGCGTGCCGACCTCGTCCACGCCATCGAGCCCGGTGAGGTGCTTTGCCGCCGCCAGCACCTCGCGTTCCTCGAAATAGAGCGAGGTCTTGTCGTTGGCGACGAGGATGCGGTGGTTCGGAGACACCATGAGGTCGTGTTCCGGCAGGTTGTTCCCCAGCGCGCCCTGCTGGATCAGGATCGGCCGCAGGTGCGGCTGGCGCGCAAGCTGGTGGCCGGTAAGATCCTTGCGGCCGACCCAGCGGATTTCCTGGATGCCGTTGTCACGGGTGATGACGCGGTCGCCGATCCCGAGATCCTCGACCATGCGCTCGCCCTGCGGGGTGGCTATCAGGGTGCCGGGGGTGAAGCAGGGAACGACGTTCTCGATATCCTCGAAGGTCATGGTCGAGACGGGCGCGTCCCCCCCGGCCTCGTAGAATTCCACGTAGCCGTCCTCGCGATCCTCCGAGGTGAAGATCACCCGGAGCCTGCCGCCGGTCGGGGCCGAGCCGGTCAGATCCAGCGTATCCCAATCGTTGGGGCGGCCGTCGGCCGCGGTCCCCGCCGGGCCGCTGCCGCCGTCGACCCGGTCGCCCGCGGTGGCCCCGAGGATGGTGTCGCGCCCGTCGCCGCCGTCGATGGTATCCGCGCCCTGCCCGCCGATGAGCGTGTCGTCGCCGTCGCCGCCCGACAGGCTGTCCTCGTCGATGCCGCCGTCGAGTCGGTCGTTCCCCGTACCGCCGAGCAAGGTGTCGTCATCGTCGCCCCCGAACAGCGTGTCGTTGCCGCCGTCCCCCGAGAGCAGATCGCGGTCGTTCAGCGCCTGCGGGTCGCCGGCATCGGGTATCGCCAGCCCTGCGGGTCCGGAACCGACGACCAGGTCGTCGCCGAGACCGCCCGCGATGGTGTCCGACCCGTGCCGCCCGAGCAGCGTGTCGGCCCCCGCATCGCCTGAGATCAGGTCGTCGTCGATGCCGCCGTCGACGAAATCGTTGCCCGCCCCGCCCGAGATGGTGTCGGCGTCGTCCCCGGTCAGGAGGGAATCGTCGCCGTCGCCGCCCTCGACGGAATCCCGCCCGTCATCGGTGTTGGGATCGGACATGAAACCGAGGATGGGAAAGGCCGGATCGTCGGACTCGTAATCCGAAAAGGTGTCGACGCCCGCGATGATCGTGTCGTTGCCCGCGCCGCCGATGACCGTATCCGAGCCCTGCAGGTCGGTGACGTAATCGGCGCCGTCGCCCGCATCGACGAGATCGTTGTCGATGCCGGGGCGGATCACGTCATCCCCACCGCCGCCGAGGATGGTGTCCGCATCGTCTCCGGTATCGATGGTGTCGGCGCCCTCGGTCCCCGTCACGCTGTCTAGGTCGTCGAACGGATCGGGGTCCTGGTCCAGCCCGTCGAAGGGATCGAGCGCCTGCAGATCCGGCCCGACGGGAAAGATGTCGGTGTCGATCCGCTCTCCGGCGGGAACCAGCGTGTCATCGCCCACGGTGATGACGATCCGCGCCGTGTCGCTGCCGCCGTTACCGTCGACCACGGTGTAGGAAAAGCTGTCCTCGCCGGTGAAGCCGGTCACCGGGGTATAGGTCAGGGTGCCGTCGTCGTTGGGGGTGATGGTGCCGTTCACCGGATCGGTGATCGTGGCGATGCGCAGCGGGTCGCCGTCCGGGTCGATGTCGTTGGCGGTGGGATCGAAGGTGACGGCGACGCCGGTCACCGTGGCATAGAGATCGTCGTTGGCGACGGGATCGGAATTGCCGCCCTCTTCCTCGCCCTCCGGGTCGGTGGTCGAAAAGGACAGGTCCGAGATCAGCACCGCCTGGGCGGAGTCTCCGCCGTTGGCATAGACCACCTCGATGCGCGACACCGGCCCGTCGATCGAGACCAGGACCGTGCCGTCCACCCCGGCAAAGGCGGTGAGACCGGTGCCTGTCGCGGAGGCGCCGGCAATGCCGGGGCCCGCGCCGAGCGCGGTCAGGGTGACGTCGACCGGATTGCCCGCGGCGTCATAGGCGAGGATCGTCACGTCGTCCCGGAAGCCCGAGCCGCCCTCGTCCGCGTAGCCGAGATCGCCGAGATCGCTCCCCGGGCCCGCGTCGATGTCGTTGAGCACGAAGCGCAGGTCGCGCACGTCGTCCCCGAAGAGGTCGGAGGTCGCGCGGAAATCGAGCACGGCGGTCGAGGTGGCCGAGGCCGTTCCGCCGCCGGTTCCACCGGAGCCGAACAGCTTCAGGTGGGAATTCGGGTCGATCCCCGAGCCGGCCGGCACATGGCCGTCAAAGCTCACGGTAAAGGCCTGCGCATCGGCGGCCTGCGCGGTGAAGGTGATGTCCACGGCGACCCCGCCGGTGTCGACGCTCGCCGTCACGGCGCCGGGCGCGGTATCGGTCAGGTTGTAGCCATAGGGCCCCAGCGCGCCCCAATCCAGAACCAGATCAGCCATCCGTCAACCCTCTCGCATCAAACCGGCGGCGGCGCATGGTCTGTGCCCGCGTCGCGCATTCACTCGTGGTGCAGGTCTGCGCGGGAGGTCGGAACCGTGCCGCAGACCGCCGGATCGTCTCCGGCGGACGCGCGTGTCCGGTGAAGCGGTGACTTCCCCGGGGCAGGTCTCCACGCATTCCCGCGAATGCCCGGCGATTCGGTGGCCGCCCGGAGGCCTGGTATCCTCGCCCCCCATTCGGGCATGAGCCGGATTTTATGGACCACGCGACCGCGCTCAAAGCGAAATCCGGGAGGCCGGCCGACCGGCGGACCGGCCGGCGGAAAAGTCGAGACAAATTCGAGCCAAGTCCTTCATTCCCCCGCGTCAGGGATTGTTTCCGGAATAAGAGGGGCGCGGCGGCCCCAGATCTGAAATGCATTGCCATCCTCCGGGGCATCCGGACAGAAGTCCTGACAATTCGATAAAATGTCTTTGGTTAGGAAACTGTTAACCGCGACCGGACTTTGCCGTCTTTTCCCGCCCGGCACGGCGCGACCGGCGGCGGTGGCTGTCATGACGCCGGAACCAATCGGCGCTCCCTGCGGTCATTGTCCGTCGCGCGTCGAAAGGACCCGGGGACTGACGCGAATCAGGTGGAACGCATGTGGCGGGACCCCGGCGGAATTGCGCAGCTTTCCGCATTGCCGCCCGCAAAGCGTGCAGCCTCCGACCGAGCCGGAGCGTTACTGCGGATCATGCGGAAATGAATTCACCGACCGAGATGCGCCGGGGCCGATGCGCATCTCGTCTGGTACGCCTAAAGCGACAAAGTTCAAACCCTCTTTTCGATGAACTCCAGCGATGGCAGGCCATACTTGCGACCCTTCCCGCCCGACCTTTCGCAGTGCGCAAGGATGGCGAAGAGTCGGCCTGAACGGGATCAAACTTCACCCGGACGGGGCTGAGTCAGTTTCTTCTGGTCGGCGCAAAATGGTGCATCGACCAGAAAAGCATGGATCGATCAGTAGCCGTATTTGTCTTTACGGTCACCAAAGGCCTTCTTGCCGCCCTCCATCGTTTCCGTAATCTTAAAACAAATATCGGTACTATCGATTGCACCGCAGCAACCCACAGTTCGCATTGCTTCCGGGGCGACATCCATGCCCACAACAAGCTCCGATGAACCGTTTACAACGATGTTAGCGTTATGGCTCGCGAAGAAGATTTGTCGCCTTTGCTTGGCAGAATGAAGTTTGTCTGCAAGTTCCGAAACGATCTTGTTGTCTAGATCACCCTCGGGCTGATCAATCATCAATGGACCACCCGGCTGCTCCAATAGCATGAAAAGTAGCGCAGCCGCACGCTGCCCCTCCGAGGCCTTATCGAAAGAAATTCGACGATCCTGATCACAGTAGAACAGGGATATGGCCGGAGCTGGAACCGCTGTAGCCATCACCTCTACTCGCTGTAGATCAAGCAAGGTTAGAAAGCTAGCAAGAGCTTTATCGGTGACCCCAAGCATATCTGACAGAGCAACGCACTCTGGTGCCCCTCCGGTCGTAGACGCGGACATTTGCCGCCAACGAAGTGCCTCGAAACAATCGTTCAAAATTGCCTCTAGCACGTCCCAAACGCCTTTCGCCGCGATTGCTTCAGATAGTTTTTGATGGCGAGTCGCAGTTTGCGATCCGGTTCTTGCCATTAGGTTGTCCGTAGCCTCGATTAGGCTAACTAGATCACCTTCGAGTTCTACTTCAGCCTCAACTCGGTTGTCAGAGAGCTTTTCGATCATATCCGCCCAATTTTTAGTTTTATCCGCTCTCTCCGTAACGCGCGCCTTGAGGTCGTTGAGGCGCTCCCCAAGTTTCTGGATGCTTGCCTCCGTAGAAGGCATGTCGGCTTTCAGTTCCTCAATTTTCGCATCTAGCGAGCGCAACTCCTCTTTCAGTCGGACGATCTGATCTGTTGCAGCCTTATGTTCGGTTAGCTTTTCCATAACCAGATTACGATCTGTCCGCGCTGCTTCTAAGCTTTGCGACAGTTCCTTTCCGGTGAGCGTAATTTTTTCTGAACTCTTGGCTAGCGTCCCAACTAGAGCGTCCACGCCATCAACAAGCATCTTGGAGAAGTCAGCGTATGCATCCTTGAACCCTTGGGCTTCATCAGTGGACTGAATAAACTTGGGAGACGCTTCTGCTTTTCTCTTTAGATCACCTAGCGCTTCCAAAACTGATTGAGCATGCTTTTCACATGTGACCCGCAATCCATCCTGAGCGACTAGATCATCAAAACGCGAAACCTTCTGTCGATCTTCTTCTGGAAGCTCAGGAAGGTTTTTCTCAAGGGCCTGAATACGCTGAGTCAGAGAACCTTTTTGCATCACTAGCTTATGCAGCTCGGCTTCTGCTTCCCAAGATGCCGATAGTTCTTGAAGCGCAGCCCGTACCTCTCGCTTTCCAACCTCAACCTGACGAGCCATGTTGTCGTCATCTATTTTGAACTGCGGATCGACAAACTGGAGCAAGTCAGACAATTGAGCTTTCTGCTCCGTCTTTTTTCCAATCTCTGAAAGTTCTCCTTGGCTGTAAACAACCCCGGGAAATAACGACCTCAAGTCTTTAAGAGACACTTCTTCTCTACTGCCATCAGGATAGGTAACAACCGGGCTGTAGGAACTCTGCGGACTGCGATGAATTGCGAACTTGGCTCCATCTTGTAGCAAGTCCAACTCGATGGAGGCAGACGGTTTCACCAGCGTATCTTGTATTAGACTTTCTAGGCGGTCTTGTCCGGAATAATCGACTTTCTTGAGATCATGGCAACTCCTCCCAAGCCCAAATGCAATGTATTCCAGGAGAGTGCTTTTCCCACTGCCCCGGCCTCCAATAATGGAGTTTAGCTCCGAACTAGTACTTAGATCAATTTTCTCGAAAATCGCCGACCCGGAAACTCGGACTTCTGTAATCGAAACTGACGTCAAAACCGGTGGAACCAGAGATATTCTCGACCTATGCCCGAGGTAGGCTTGCCTCACCGCCTCAGCAGTAGCGCTAGCCATCTTTATCCAGCAGTTATTTCTGCCCAGCTTTTTATAATCTGCGGAACGGGAATCGGACGTTGGTAAAGGATAAATGAACCTGCTTCCCCAAATGTCCTCTTCACCAGATATGCGACGCCTGTGCTTTCCGCCCAAAGTACTAATACTTTGACCGTTGTCCAAGTACCCACCAACATAGGGCATTCTGGAAAAGTCGGCGTGCATAGCATTTTTAACAACGGTGTGCTGCCCTCCTTCCGAAACATTCGGCAGCACAATGTACCGAGCTTTTAGCTCCGGAATCTGGTCAAGCTTTTCAGATATATCTGGATATAGTAAATCCAGTTGCGTTACCGCTGGTCCCTGCTTGCTCCGGCTATTTTGAGCAGCCTTCACGATACCGATTTTGGACTGCGCTTCCGACAACCATTCGTCTTCGAGGTCAGAATCAAACAGGATTATACATTGAACTCCGCCTCGACAGGTAAGCTCCATACCCGGCAGAAGCCACATATCAACTGATGCGTCTTCTTTTTTTTTGCGCTCTATGGCCTTTCTGACATATGGGACCATTACCATCTCATGGTGATCTGTTACTGCGATTGCCTCTAGTCCACGAGCAATGCATTGGCTCACAAACTCGTTCGCCCAGTCTTGGCGTTGCTGATCCACGTCAGCCATCGAGGCTGGCGTACCATTGAGATCATCGTTCTCGCCAGTAGGCCTCGGTCCCTGCCAGTTCGGATCGCGCGGCGTATGAATCTGAAAATCGCATTTGCGCCAATACGCATAGTTCATGTGGTAACCCAGTTCTTCGTGATGAGGCTAATCGCCCTATAGTGGTAGCCGCAGACTAGGTTCGCGGCGCCGCGTCTGCAATCAGATTGCGGACTACGGCTTATCCTTTGCTAAAAGTGATTCGGTACGAACGGCTGGAAGTCTTGTCAAGCAAATGTGGCACGGCCACGAGACAAAATGTGCTTAAAAAGGCAAGCGCGTCTCCGGCCTGCACATAGGCCTATGATTTCCTTCCCAAAACCACCAACCCGATGTGCTTTAAATCGTAGCAGCGAGGGCAATTAAATGCAGTAAAATCAAAGCTTTACTGAGCTACCCCCCGAAATTCGGACACTGACATAAGCTACGATTTGCAGTCTGCTGATCTTCGACGAGAAGGAGATCAGAGATGTCGAAACGGAAGCAGCACGCGCCTGAGTTCAAGGCGAAGGTCGCGCTGGAAGCCCTGAAAGGCGAGGAGACGGCTGCCGAACTGGCAAGCCGGTTCGGGGTGCATCCGACGATGATCCATCAATGGAAGCGAGCCCTGCTCGAAGGCGCCTCCGGTGTGTTCGAACGCGGGGGCCGCAAGAAGCCGGAGATTGACGAGGAGCAGGTGAAGGAGCTCCACGCCAAGATCGGGGAGCTGGCGGTGGCCAACTCTTTTTTGGAACGAAAGCTGAAGCCCTGGGGCGGGAAGTGAGGCGCGGCATGATCGAGCCTGACCACCTGGATCTGTCGATCGGCCAGCAGTGCAAGTTGCTGTCGATCGCGCGTTCGTCTTTCTACTACACGCCCAAGGGCGAGACCGAACAGAACCTCGGCCTGATGCGGCGGATCGACGAGCAGTTCTTGGAGACGCCGTTCTTCGGTGTCCGGCAAATGACCTGGCACCTGCGCAACGACGGCCACCTAGTGAACGAGAAGCGCATCCGGCGGCTGATGCGCCTGATGGGGCTAGTGCCGATTTACCAGAAGCCCAACACGAGCAGGCCGACGAAGGGCCACAAGACCTATCCCTACCTGCTCAGAGGTCTACGGGTGGAACGCCCGAACCAGGTCTGGTGCTCGGATATCACCTACCTGCCCATGCGGCGCGGGTTCCTATACCTCGTGGCGATCATGGACTGGCATACCCGCAAGGTCCTGTCCTGGCGGATCTCGAACACGCTGGAGGCCGACTTCTGTGTCGAGGCGCTGAACGAGGCCATCCACAAGTTCGGCCCGCCAGAGATAATGAATACGGATCAGGGATCCCAGTTCACGTCCTTTGCCTGGACGGATCGGCTCCGCCGGTCCAGCGTGCGCATATCGATGGATGGGAAGGGCCGTTTCCTCGACAATATCTTCATCGAGAGGCTGTGGCGCACCCTGAAATACGAGTGCGTTTACCTGCATGCCTGGGAGACCGGATCGGAGACGAAAGCGGCGATCCGGAAATGGATGACCTTCTACAACCACCAGCGCCCGCATTCAGCCTTGGGCGGCCAGCCCCCGGCGCTGGTCTACTGGCAGAGAAATGATATCAACCAACCCGATCAGCAGGTGCAACGAGTAGCTTAATTTACGCCAGATCCTGTCCAAGAGATGGGGAGTAGCTCATTACTTCGATAGCAAGTTTAGTTCATGCTTTTCAGCATCAAGGAATTTGACCTTCCCGACACTTGCATTGAAAGGGTTTGAACATGCTTCAAGACGGTTCGAACAATGTCCCGCCCGCCGCAAATAAAAACTGCCGCGCGCTTCTCTCGAAACCAAAGAACACCGGATCGGAAGCCGATCAGCGGTCAGATCTGGAACTCGGGGAAACCATCAGTGCGATCATCGGAGGGTTCATCGACATCGCGTTCGGCTGTTCTGCCACCGACATGGCTCAAAAGGCTGCAAACGAAAACAGTGAACTTTCTCAAACAGCACAGCTCTTCCTTCGCAAACGCACCAAACTCGAAGAGGAAAAGGATTGATGCCTTCGGAATCCAAACAATCAAAATGTAAAATATACACGCGTGTATTTTCGCAAAAACAAGTAAATGAAGGCTCCGGTCTCGGAAGTCAGGAACGCACGTGTCGTGATTACGCAGAAAGACAAGGCTATGAAGTGATTGAAGTTGTGGCTGATGTAATTTCCGGAAGGAAGGCAGAGAGACCGGGAATGCAAACACTACTCCGCTCCTTGCTTGACTTCAAACAAAGTACGGAACGGTGCGTGGTCATTGTCGATGACATTTCACGATTTGCGCGTCAAGTTTCTACTCATACAGCATTGAGGGACAAGATTGTCTCCCTTGGCGCAAAGATCGAAAGCCCAACCATCAAATTCGGCGAAGATGCATCCGGCAAGTTCATGGAACTGATCATGGCTGCTTTCGCAGAGCATGACAGCGCCCACAATGCGGAACGTTCTCGCAGGCGCACTATTTCCAGACTCAAGCTTGGATTCTGGACCTTCTCTTCTCCCCTCGGCTATGACTATGTTAAAGCGCCCGGAGGTGGAAAGCTTCTCGTTCGCCTTGAACCTTTGGCGACACATTTACAGGACGCATTGCAAGGATTCGCTGACGGGCGATTTCAATCCCCGGTTGAAGTTAAGCGGTTCCTTGAGAGCAAACCAGACTTCCCGAACAAAAACAAACGTGGAAAGCTGCATTTCGACCTGATCAAACGAATGCTCACCAACCCCTTGTACGCGGGCCACTTGGAGTACTCGAAATGGGGTGTCCCGTTAACCCAAGCTCAGCACGAACCCCTCATCAGTTATGCCACGTTCTTGATCATTCAGGATCGCCTGAAAGGGCGTGCGACAGCCCCTGCCAGAAAAGACATAAGCGCCGACTTCCCACTGCGAGGTTTTTTGATCTGTGAGGCATGTGGGTATCCGCTGACTGCTTGCTGGGCGCGAAGCCGTAGCGGCAAGAAATACCCCTACTATCTCTGCCAACACCGAGGCTGCTCTGAGAAAGGCAAGTCGATACCGCGTGACGACCTAGAACGACTCTTCGGCGACTTGCTCAAGAAGTTGGTCCCCACTCAGCATACTTTCCAACTCGCGGAGAAGATGTTCACTGCTGCATGGGAGGAACGGCGTCACTCCGTTTTGTCGGAAAGGAAGAGTTGGCTGGCGAAGGTAAAGCGTCATGAAAAGAGCATCGACAGCTTGATCGAGCGCTTGGTTCAAACCAGCGATGAGAAGGTCCAAGCAGCCTATGAAAAGCGCTTGGCCGAATTGCACCAAGAAAGGGCAGTTGCTGAGGAAGCGGCGGCCTGCGTAGCGGCTCCTAGCCACTCTTTCGAAGAAATGTTCGAACACGCGATGGTCTTCCTCTCAAACCCTTATAAAATTTGGGAAAGTGGCCAGCTACAAACGAAGCGGGCGGTGTTGCGAATGGTGTTTTCGGAACCTTTGGTGGTAGGTAGGTTTTCCGGTGTTCAAACCGGAAAAACCACTATACCATTCAAGGCTTTATCGCTCATCCAAACAATGGATGGCAAGCTGGTACCCAAGGCCGGACTCGAACCGGCACGCCTTGCGGCGGGGGATTTTGAATCCCCTGCGTCTACCATTCCGCCACTTGGGCCCTGCGGCTCATTTAGCCAAACCGCCCCGCGCGGTCCAGTGGCAATTCGCGGCGTCCCTGCCCGCACCGGGGGTCACGGGAAATTTGCCCGGCCCCGGGTTGCGCCCCGGCGCGGAGCGTGGTTCCTGACCGAAACCCCTGCAAGCGAGACCGCCGATGCTGCGCCGCCTCTACGACTGGACCATGTCCCTGGCCGACCATCCCCGCGCGCTCCGGGCGCTGGCCGTGGTCGCCTTCATCGAAGCTTCGATCTTTCCGGTTCCGCCCGACGTGCTGATGATCCCGATGGTTCTGGCGCGCCCGAAACGGGCCTGGCTGATCGCGCTGGTGGCGACGGTCGCCTCGGTGCTGGGCGGGGTCCTCGGCTATGCCATCGGGATGTTCTTCTTCGACAGCATCGGACAGCCGATCCTGGCCGCGCTCGGCAAGGCGGATGCGATGGAGGCCTTCAACACCCGGTTCAACGGCGTCGGGTTCTGGGCCGTGCTGATCGCGGGAATCACGCCGTTTCCCTTCAAGGTCATCACCATCATGTCGGGCTGGACGGGAATGCCCTTTGCCGTCTTCCTGACCACGGCCATCATCGCCCGGGCGCTGCGTTTCTTCATCGTGGCCGGCCTGCTCTGGGGCTTCGGGGAACCGATCCGGGATTTCATCGAGCGCCGCCTCGGGCTGGTGTTCATCGCCTTCGTCGTCCTGCTGGTCGGCGGTTTCTACCTAGTGAGGTTCCTGTGATGCTCACGCGCAATCACCTCGTCCTTCTTGCCGCCATGGGATCCGCCGCGCTTCTGCTGGGGGCCTTCGGGTTCCAGTACATCGGCGGGCTCGCGCCCTGCCACCTGTGCCTGCTGCAGCGCTGGCCGCACGCGGCGGCGATCGTCATCGGAGTCGCGGCGGTGGCGATCCGGGGCGCCGCCCTGCCGCTGTTCGGCGCGCTGGCGGCGGCCACGTCGGGCGGCATCGGGATCTACCACACCGGGGTCGAGCGCGGCTGGTGGCCGGGTCCGGACACCTGCACCTCGAGCCCGGTCGGCGGGATGTCCACGGACGATCTGCTGAACCGGATCATGACCGCGCCGATGGTGCGCTGCGACGATGTCGCCTGGGAGATGCTGGGCCTGTCGATGGCAAGCTGGAATGCCCTCGCCTCGGCCGTCCTGGTGCTTTTCTGGCTCCTCGCGGCACGAAAGACCGCCTGAACCAAAGGTCGAGACGGTGCAAATGCACCTTCCGGCCCATGGTTCCCGTTACATTCATCGCTCAGGTCGGTGGCAGAGCGCCGGGCATCGCCCCGCATGATCCAGCCCACCGGAGACCCGAGATGAACCGCCCCCCTTGTACCGCCCTGCCCGCCCCTGCCGCTGCCCCTGCGCCGGGAGCGGGCGCGGCCGCGACGCCCCTCCACACCGCGCATCGGGACCGGACCCGCACGGGGCCTACCGCGGGGCACCACCCCGCCGCTGCGCCCGCCCTCATGACAACCGCGACCGCCTGCTAGGCCCGCATCCGGCGCGGCCCCGACCCGTCAGCGGCCACCTGTCCGCCCGGGTCCGCGCCCCCTTGTTCGAGGAGGTCGGTCCATGACACGACATTTCATCTGGGACCCCCTCGTGCGGGTCTTTCACTGGAGCCTCGCCGCCGGGTTCCTTGCCAATGCGCTGATCACCGATCCCGAGACGGGGCTGCACCGAAGCATCGGGTTCGCCATCGCGGGGATCGTGCTGCTGCGGATCCTCTGGGGGTTCGTCGGGCCGCACTCGGCGCGGTTTGCCAGCTTCCTGCCGACGCGGAACGGCCTGCGCAGGCAGATGACCGACATGGCGACCGGGCGGCGGCGGGTCCACCTGCTGCACACCCCGCTCGGCGCGCTGATGATCTTCAACCTGCTCGCCACGATGTCGGCGCTGGCATTGACCGGCTGGATGTCGACCACCGGCAACCGGTGGGGCGGCGACCCGGTCGAGGAGGTGCACGAGGCCCTGGTGGCCTGGGCTGCGATCTCGGTCGTGCTGCATGTGGGTGCGGTGATCTTCGAAAGCCGCCGCACCGGAGTCAATCTGCCGCGGGCGATGGTGACGGGTGTCAAATCCGTTCCGGATGGTGCAAATATCGAGGCATGAATGCCGATCAAGACAAGCTGACCGAGCGGTCGACACCGCTGGTCGCCCTGATCGCCGTGCAGGTCTTCTGCGCGGCGTTCTTCGTGTGGGACGTGGCGGGCGATGCGGTCGAGCTCGGCTGGCCGCCGCTCGACGCGGAATTCGTGGTCGAAACCTCGGTCGCGCTGTGCCTCATCGCCGCGATGGTGGTCGAGACCCGGGTGCTGATGAGCCTGCTGCGCCGCAAGGCCCACCTGGAGCGGCAGCTCTCGCTGGCGGCCGGGGCCTTTCACGACATCGCCGAGGCGCAGTTCCGCCAGTGGGGCCTGACCCCGTCCGAACAGGACGTGGCCATGCTCATGCTCAAGGGGATGTCGATTCCCGAGATCGCACGGATCCGCGGTTCGGCCGAGGGCACGGTGAAATCCCACCTGAACGGCATCTACCGCAAGGCGGGCGTGACGGGGCGCGGCGCCTTCCTCAGCCTGTTCATCGAGGATCTCATGGCCGCCGCCCCCGCCGTGCCGGCGACGCCGGCAGAGCCCCCGGCGGTCGCCGCACAAGGAAGGTGACAGCGCCGCCGCGCTCTGGCATCAGGACGCGCATGACCAACCGTCTTGCCATCTGGCTCGGAGCCCTGATCGCGATCGCCGTCGCCGTCGACCTGCTGGTCTTCGGCGCGGACCATCTTCTGTTCCTGGCCCGCAAGTTCTTTGCCCTGCTCGACTGGCTAGCCTTCTGGCGCTAATTCGCGCGGGTTCGGTTGACTTGTCGTGGCCAACCTGATTGCGTCTGACCAACTCAGACTCTCGGAACGCGAGGAGATTTTCCATGACCGTCAAAGTTGCCATCAACGGATTCGGACGCATCGGACGCAACGTGCTTCGCGCCATCGTGGAGTCCGGCAGGACCGACATCGAAGTGATCGCGATCAACGATCTGGGGCCGGTGGAAACCAACGCGCATCTGCTTCAGTTCGATTCCGTTCACGGGCGCTTTCCGGCCGAAGTGACCACCGGCGAGGACTGGATCGACGTCGGTCGCGGCAAGATGAAGGTCAGCGCGATGCGCAACCCGGCCGACCTGCCCTGGTCCGACGTGGATGTGGTGATGGAATGCACCGGCATCTTCACCTCCAAGGAAAAGTGCCAGGCGCATCTCGAGAACGGCTCCTCGCGGGTGCTGATTTCGGCCCCCGGCACCAATGCGGACAAGACCATCGTGTTCGGCGTGAACGACGGCGTGCTCACCTCCGAGGACCTGATCGTGTCCAACGCCTCCTGCACGACGAACTGCCTGTCGCCCGTCGCCAAGGTGCTGAACGAGACGGTGGGGATCGAAAAGGGCTTCATGACCACGATCCACAGCTATACCGGCGACCAGCCGACGCTCGACACCATGCACAGCGACCTGTATCGCGCGCGCGCCGCGGCGCTGTCGATGATCCCGACCTCGACCGGCGCGGCCAAGGCCGTGGGCCTGGTGCTGCCGGAACTCAACGGCAAGCTCGACGGCGTGGCGATCCGGGTGCCGACGCCGAACGTCTCGGTCGTCGACCTGACCTTCATCGCCAGGAAGTCCACCACCGTGGACGAGATCAACGCCGCGATCCGAGCCGCCGCCGACGGCCCGCTGAAGGGCATCCTCGGTTATACCGACAAGAAGCTGGTGTCCTCCGACTTCAACCACGATCCGCATTCCTCGGTGTTCCACACCGATCAGACCAAGGTCATGGACGGCACCATGGTCCGCATCCTGACCTGGTACGACAACGAATGGGGCTTCTCGAACCGCATGTCCGACACCGCCGTGGCGATGGGCAAGCTCATCTGAGCGCGGCGGTCACCGTTCGACGATCCGGGGCGGGGCCGCAAGGCTCCGCCCTTTTCAGTCCTCGATCATGCGGCGCGCGGCGGAATAGCCCTGCTGGGCGAGCACATCCGCCACCCGCTCCTTGCCGGAGGCGCGCCCCGCCTGCCACGAGGACGGCAGATAGGACGTGGTGACGGGCACCGGGGGCGGAAACCCCGCGAGCACCCGTGCGCTGTCGGCGGCGGGCGAGGCCCCTGCCGCCGCCCGCACGACGGGCACCCCCGTATCTGACGACGTCGGTCCCGGCCGGATCGGCGAGACGGCGGTATAGCGAATATCCATCCGGTCATCTCCTTCATGTGGATGGGATTAACCATACGCCCGCATGGTTGATATTTCCTTACCGCCCGCCCCCGGACCGCTCCGCCATGCAGAGAATGCAGTGCGGCCTTCGGTTTTCGTCAGTTGTGCTGCGGCGCAGCATGACTAGTTTCAGCGCTAACGGAACCAAGGGAGGGGAGCGGAAAAGGATATGAACATGACGCTGCTGACAACCCTTCGCACCCGCCTCGCCCGGCACGCCCGCTACCGCCGCACGGTGCGGGAACTGCTGGCGCTGCCGCTGGACGTGGCGCTCGATCTCGACATTCACCAAGGCGATGCCCGACGCATCGCAGCCGCGGCCGTCTATGGCCGGACCGGCGCCTGATCCCGGCGCCCCTTTCGCAAGGACCGAAAATCATGTCTATCATCAACAGCTTCCGCCGCCACCGCGCCTACCGCCGCACGCTGAACGAGCTGCGCTCGCTGTCGCTGCGCACCCGTCTCGACTGCGATTTCGCAGGCATCGAGGACCGTATCGCCCGCCGCGCCGTCTACGGCGCCTGAGCGTCAGTCCTTGCCGTAGCGCGTCATCAGCGCTCTGCGGACCGGCGGCGTGACGAACTTGGACACGTCGCCGTCGAGCCGCGCGATCTCCTTGACCAGCTTGGAGGCCACCGCCTGATGCCGGGCCTCGGCCATCAGGAAGACGGTTTCCACCCCGGCGTCGAGCGCCCGGTTCATCCCGACCATCTGGAATTCGTATTCGAAATCCGCAACTGCCCGCAGACCGCGCACGATGACATTGGCGCCGACGTCGCGGGCACAGTGAATCAGCAGATTCTCGAAGGGATGGGCGATCATCTCGGTCCCGGTGTCCTTGGACAGCTGGGCGATTTCGCCCTCGATCATCGCCACGCGCTCCTCGAGCGAGAACAGCGGCCCCTTGTCGCGATTGATCGCCACACCGATGACAAGTCGATCGACCAGCACCGCCGCGCGGCGGATGATGTCGATATGTCCGATGGTGATGGGATCGAACGTGCCGGGATAAAGTCCAATGCGCATGACGGCTTCCGTGCTTCTGATCTTTCCCGCACGCAACAATATTGCGTACGGGAATGCAACCGGAAAGCTGACGGCCGGTTCAGAAGCCCATGATCATGCCCTGGAGCGCGTCCTTCTCCATGGCGAGTTCCGAGATCTGTGCCTTGACCACGTCGCCGATGGTGACGATTCCGGTCATTTCGCCGTCGTCGACCACCGGCATGTGGCGGAACCTGCCGCGGGTCATGCGGGCGAGCACCTCGTTGGTGTCGTCGTCGCTGGAGCAGACCTCGACCTTCTGGGTCATGTACTCCTCGACCGGGCGGGACAGGGATTCGGCCCCGACCTGCCCGAGCTGGCGCACCACGTCCCGTTCCGAGATGATTCCCAGGGCCGTCCTGCCGTCCGACGAAACCACCACGCCGCCGATCCGCTTTTCGGCCAGCAGTTTCGTCAGTTCGGCCACGGTCGTTCCGGGCCTGATCGTGATCACACCGCCTTCGGGCTTGTCCTTGAGAATCTGCTTCACCTGCATTCCGGTCTCCTCATCGCTGCGCGGGGGTCTTGGTCTCAGGGTCGGACCCCTGCGACAATCTGTCAAGCAAGACCTTCGAGTCGCAGCAATTCCCGGCGCACGCCGTCCGCCAATGCATCGGCAAAGCGGTTCAGCCTGTCGAGGCGGCGGTCGTCGGCATGACGGACGAGGTAGAAGCTCCGGGTCAGGCTGATCTCGTCGGTCAGCACGGTCTTCAGCCCCGGCGCGGCGGGCAGCGCGAAATCGTGCACGATGCCCAGCCCCGCCCCCTGCCGCAGCCAATGGAACTGCACCGCGACCGAGTTCGACGCCAGCCGCACCCGGTCGAGCCCGGCATCCGCGAGATAGTCCAGTTCCTTGTCGAAGATCATGTCGGGGATGTAGCCGACGATGCGATGATGCTTCAGGTCCGCCCGGCTGCGGATCGGCGGATGCTGCGCGAGGTAGCTTTCCGAGGCGGCGAGGTGCAGCCGGTAGTCGGTCAGCTTCTGCACCACCAGCCGCCCCGCCGTCGGCGCCGATACCGCGACCGCCATGTCCGCCTCGCGCCGGGACAGGTTCACGACGCGGGGCAGCGCGACGATCTGGAGGTCGAGATCGGGGTTGTCGGCGGAAATCGCCGCGCAGACCTGCGGCAGCAGGAAGTTGGCACAGCCGTCCGGCGCACCGATGCGGATCTGCCCCGAGAGCCCCTCGGTGCTGCCCCGGACCGCCTCCACCGCCTGCCCCAGCGCCTGCTCGGCCTCCTCCGCGTGCCGCATGAGACGCGACCCGCCCTCGGTCAGCGCATAGCCTTGCGGCGATTTCGCGAACAGCGGCTGTCCCAGCCCCTCCTCCAGCCGCGCGATGCGCCGTCCGACGGTCGCCGGGTCGATGCGCAGCAGGCGCCCCGCCTCCGACAGGCTCTCTCCGCGCGCGACGGCAAGGAATATTCGCAAATCATCCCAGTTTCCGACCACCTCACACCCCCATTTATGCAAAACCTTTTTGCCGGATTACCTCTGTTTCCAGAAATTCTGCAAGACTAGAGTGCGCGGGACGCTGTCTAGGAGGATGAGCCATGGAAGAGCTGACACATTTCATCAACGGAAAGCACGTGAAGGGCACCTCGGGCCGGTTCGCGGACGTGATGAACCCCGCCACCGGGGAAATCCAGGCCAAGGTGCCGCTGGCCACCCCGGCCGAGCTGGACGATGCCGTGCAAAAGGCCAAGGCCGCGCAGGTCGCCTGGTCCGCCACCAACCCCCAGCGCCGCGCGCGGGTGATGATGAAGTTCGGCCAGCTCATCAACGAGAACATGGACAAGCTCGCCGAGGCGGTCTCGCGCGAGCACGGCAAGACCCTGCCGGATGCGCGCGGCGACGTGCAGCGCGGGCTCGAGGTGGTCGAGGTCTGCATGGGCGCGCCGCACATGCTCAAGGGTGATTTCACCGATGCGGGCGGCCCCGGCATCGACCTCTATTCCATGCGCCAGCCGCTCGGCGTGGTCGCGGGCATCACGCCGTTCAACTTCCCCGCCATGATCCCGCTCTGGAAGATGGCCGGTGCGCTGGTCTGCGGCAACGCGATGATCCTCAAGCCCTCCGAGCGCGTCCCCACCACCGCGCTGCTGCTGGCCGAGCTGGTGCTCGAAGCCGGTCTGCCCGAAGGCGTCCTGCAGGTGGTGAACGGCGACAAGGAATGCGTCGACGCGATCCTCGACCACGAGGACATCGCGGCGGTGGCCTTTGTCGGCTCCACCCCGATCGCGCAGTACATCTACGGCCGGGCCTGCTCGAACGGCAAGCGCGCCCAGTGCTTCGGCGGTGCCAAGAACCACATGATCATCATGCCGGATGCCGACATGGACAAGGCCGCCGACGCACTGGTCGGTGCGGGCTTCGGCGCTGCCGGCGAACGCTGCATGGCGATCTCCGTCGCGGTGCCGGTCGGTCAGGAAGCCGCCGATGCGCTGGTCGAAAAGCTGGTGCCGCGCGTCGAGAAGCTGAAGGTCGGCCCCTACACCGCGGGCGAGGACGTGGATTACGGCCCCGTCATCACCGCGCAGGCCAAGGCCCGCATCGAAAGCCTCGTGCAGAGCGGCGTGGACCAGGGCGCGAAGCTGCTCGTCGACGGGCGCAACTTCTCGCTGCAGGGCTACGAGGACGGCTTCTTCGTCGGTCCGTCCTACTTCGACAACGTCACGCCGGACATGGACATCTACAAGGAAGAGATCTTCGGCCCGGTGCTGAGCCAGGTCCGCACCGGTTCCTACGAAGAAGCGCTGAAGCTGGTCATGGACAACCCCTACGGCAACGGCACGGCCATCTTCACCGCCGACGGCGACACGGCGCGCGATTTTGCCCACCGGGTCAACGTGGGCATGGTCGGGATCAACTTCCCGATCCCGGTGCCGCTCAGCTACCACACCTTCGGCGGCTGGAAGAAGTCGGGCTTCGGCGATCTCAACCAGTACGGCCCGGATGCCTTCCGCTTCTACACCCGGACCAAGACCGTCACATCGCGCTGGTTCTCCGGCATCAAGGACGGCGGCGAGTTCAACTTCAAGGCGATGGACTGATCCACCGCCCCAGCCGCCCCGAGGCACCTGTTTCGGGGCGGCATCCTCTTCCGGGCCGGACGCGCATCCCCGCGTCCGGCCCGTGTCGTTTCCGCAGGTATGGCCCGTCCCGCGCCGCGTTCCGGTGCATTCCGGGCGCGTTCCGGCGCACAAGCATTGATCGCGCGCCCGTGATGTGGTTTCTGGTGGTCCGGCCTTCGACTAGACTGCGCAACTGTCGGTTGTTCCTCGGAAAATCAGATGCCTGTAAGTTATCGAATTCTTCCCGACCGCGGCCTCGTCTACGTCCGCTACGAAGGCTATGCGCGCCTCGACGACACCTTCGAGGCCTTCGCCCGCTACAGCCGCGACCCGGATGCCCGCCCGGGCCAGAAGCAGTTCGTCGACCTGTCGCGCCTGACCGGCTTCGAGCGCGACTTTGCCCGCCTGATGGAGCTTCAGGCCAACAAGGCGGATGTCTTTCACGGTCATCACGCGCAGACTCTCGTGCTGTACTACGCGCCCACCCCGATCTCGCGCGACATCGCGCGGCACGTGGTGCGCTCCTGGCGCGATGTGCCCTCGGTGATCGCGCTCGTGCAGGACTCCGAAAGCGAGGCCCTCGCCCTGCTCGGATTGTCGGAAACCAGCATCTCGCAACTTGTGGAACGCGCCGATTGATGGCACGTCTGCGGGGCGGTTCGGCCCTCGCGGCCGGCCGGTGTCAGAAGACTTTCGTTCGGTAGAGTGCGTGTTTCAATTACAACCGGTAATTGACCGATCCGTTTCCAGACCTAACCTTGACTGAACGGGTCGCCACGGCGATCCGTCTGCCGAAGGGACGAAAATGCCCGCGACTGTCCGCATCATCTCCAGCCGGAAGGTGGTTTATTTCCGGTATCACGGCCTGGTGACTCCCGAGGAGTGCATGTCGGTGATGTCGCGCGCCGCGAATGCGCCCGAATGCAAACCCGATGACGGCCATCTTGCGGATTTCTCCGCGACCGAGGATTTCGCCGGGGATTTCCACCAGATCCTGCGCATCGTCACCCACAAGTCGGCGCTCGACATGCCCGTCGTGCCCGGAACGCCCTGCGCCATCTATGCCCCGAACGATCTCACCTTCGGCGTCGCGCGCATGTATCAGCAGATCGCCGCCGGGATGCTGGCCTTCGACGTCGCCGTGTTCCGCGACGAGGCCGGCGCGCTGGCCCATCTCGGGGTGCGCGAACCCTCCATCGCCGCCCTCACCGCGCTCGACGGCTGACGCCGGCCTTGCCCGGCCGCCCGGGCTCTGCTTTGCTTGCGCCATGCAACGGGGGGCGTGCCATGGCGGAACCGGAATTCAGCATCGGGATCGAAGAGGAATACCTGCTTGTCGACCTCGACAGCCTGGCCCTGTCCGAAGCGCCCGAAGCCCTGATGGAGGCCTGCGTGGCGGACCTCGGCGAACAGGTCAGCCCGGAATTCCTGCAATGCCAGATCGAGATCGGCACCCGCCCCTGCCCCGACATCGCCAGCGCCCGCGAGGATCTGAAGCGCCTGCGCGCCACCGTCGCGCGCCATGCACGGCGCCACAACCTCGCGCCCATCGCCGCCTCCTGCCATCCCTTCGCCGACTGGAAAAGCCAGCACCACACCGACAAGGACCGCTACAACGACCTGCGCCGCGATCTCGCCGGGGTGGTGCAGCGGCTGCTGATCTGCGGGATGCACGTGCATGTCGGCCTCGGTGACGACCAACTGCGCGCCGACCTCATGCGGCAGGCGAGCTATTTCCTGCCGCATCTGCTGGCGCTCTCCACCTCTTCGCCGTTCTGGCAGGGCCAGGACACCGGGCTGGCCAGCTACCGCATCTCGATCTTCGACAACCTCCCCCGCACCGGTCTGCCGCCGCAATTCACCAACTGGCAGGATTTCGAGCGCTCCGTGCAGGCGCTCGTCGATCTCGGCGTGATCGAGGACGCCTCCAAGATCTGGTGGGACCTGCGCCCCTCGGCGCGCTTCCCGACCCTCGAAACCCGGATCATGGACGTGCAGCCCCGCCTCGAGGACGCGCTGATGCTCGCGGCGCTGAACCAGTGCCTGCTGCGGATGCTCTGGCGCCTGCGCCGCCTGAACCAGCGCTGGCGCATCTACGAGAACTTCCTCATCAGCGAAAACCGCTGGCGCGCGCAGCGCTACGGCATCACCGAGGGGCTGATCGATTTCGGCGCCGCCGCGATCCAGCCCTTCCCCCAGCTGGTCGAGGAACTGATCGGCCTGCTCTGGGAGGATGCGCAGGCGCTCGGCTGCCTGCCCGAGGTCGAACGCACCCGGATGGTGGTGGAAACCGGCACCTCGGCCAGCCGCCAGCGCGCGGTGCGCCGGGCGGCCGAGGATGCGGGCCGGGACGGCGATGCGCAGATGCGCTCGGTCGTCTCCCACCTGGTCGAGGAATTCCACGACGGTCTCTGAGCCGCCCCGCCCTTGCACCGCGCCGCCCTCGCGGGCACAAGGGCCGCGCAGAGGCGCAGCCGCGAAAGAGAGCCCATGAAGACCTGCATCGTCACCAGCGACTACTTCGTTCAGGGCGAAACCTTCATCAACCGTCATATCGAACACATGTTCGGCGGCGACACCTGCATTCTCTGCGGCCGCTTCAACGGCAAGGATCCGCTGGGCAAGCCGCTGTTCGAACGCCGCGCGCCGCTCTCCGTCGCCGACAGGCTGCGCGCGCCCCTCGCCATGGGCTGGAACGCGCTGGTCGAGGGCACCGGGCGGCTGCCCTTCGGCGACAATGCCCGCGCCCTCGAAGCCTGGCTGCGCGCCGAAAGGGTCGAGGTCATCCTCGCCGAATTCGGCACCCAGGCGCTGGTCGTGGCGCAACTGGCCAACCGCATGGGCCTGCCGGTCTTCAGCTATTTCCGCGGCACGGATGCCTCCCGCGCCCTGCGCTCGGCGCAGCGCGTGCGCTCCTACAAGCGCATGATGCCGAGGCTCGACGGCGTGTTCTCGGTTTCGCAATTCCTGCTCGACAACCTGGCGCGCCACGGCGTGAGCCACCCGAACGCCCACGTGGTACCCTCCGGCGTCGACATCCGCCGTTTCACCCCCGGCCCCAAGCGCCCCGGCTCCTTCCTCGCCGTCGGCCGCATGGTGGAAAAGAAGGCGCCCCGCGTCACCCTGCGTGCCTTCGCGGCGGCCGCGCGCGGCCGCGAGGCGCATCTCACCTTCATCGGCGACGGCCCGCTGCTCGACCCCTGCCGCGCCCTGGCCCGGGACCTCGGCGTCGCGGATCAGGTCACCTTCGCCGGCGCCCTCCCCCATGACGCGGTCCGCGCCGCCCTCGCCGAGACCGAGATCTTCCTGCAGCATTCCGTCACCGCCAGGGACGGCAATACCGAGGGCCTGCCGACCGCCATCCAGGAGGCGCTGTCGGCCGGATGCATTCCGGTCTCGACCTGGCACGCCGGGATTCCCGAAGCGGTCGAGGATGGCGTCAACGGCCTTCTCGTCCCGGAATGGGACGAAGCCGCCTTCGCCGACCGCATCGCGCGGCTTCTCGACATGAGCGATCGCGGCCCGATGACCGAGGCCGCCCGCCGCACCGCGATCGCGAAATTCGACAACGCCGTCCTGCTGGACAAGGTCGAAACCATCCTGCGCGACAGCGTCGCCGCCCGGAGCTGACCCCGCCTTCACCGGTTTGCAAATATCCCGGGGGGCCGCCGAAGGCGGCGGGGGCAGCGCCCCCTCCCGCGCCGTCCCACGGTACATACCTCCGCCAGCACGCATCTCCCGCCGCCCGCAGGCGTTTTCCCCCGTCAAACCCGCCTCGCCCCGCACCCCGCCCTTGCATCGCATCCCGTTCTCGGCAATGTTATGAACAAATGTTCAATTCCGACGAGAGACGGGGAGGGTCAGATGGATTTTGATTTGAGCGAGGAGCAGGTTTCGATATTCGGGATGTGCCGTGAGTTCGGGTCTGCGCGGATTGCGCCGTTTGCGCGGGATTGGGAGCGGGCGGGGACGATTCCGCGGGAAC
>NZ_JBLXFX010000007.1:0-291255 GCF_048261495.1 Salipiger sp. | reverse complement strand
GCGGGATGGAGCAGCCCGGTAGCTCGTCAGGCTCATAACCTGAAGGTCGTAGGTTCAAATCCTACTCCCGCAACCAAAAATGCCAGTCTTATCAAAGACTTCAAAGCCGAGCATAACGCTCGGCTTTTGTGCTTTCTGGTTTACATCAACGCCACATCAACACGACACCAGAAAAACCGCAGCAGCACGCACAATCACGCAGTCGCAGGCAGCGGCAGGCAACTCGCAGTTGCGCGCATCCTTGCTTCCGGCCATCATCGGCCCGTAGTTCCAGACGGTGAATTGACGACGACGGATTCTGCCCTCGGCTTCCTGACCTTGGAACGTCACTATTCGGCGAAGCAGGGGCGCATCTATGAAGCAGGACGAGTTCCGTAAGTGGTTGGTGGCGCAGGGACAGACGGATGCAACCGCCTCCTCGCGGGTCAGCAGCGCAAAGCGCGTGGAGCAGCATCTGGGCGATCTGGACGAATTGTTTGCCCAAGAGGATCGGGACAGCATCCTGAACCGCTTTGCCTACTCGGCAGAGGATGAACGCGCTGAACGCCCGAACCCATCGCCGGTGCCCATCGACGGCGTCTTGCGCACGGGGCTTGCCAGCCTCCAGCAGGCGCTGAAGCTGTATCATTCCTTCCTGACCGAACAATCCAATGTGCCGGACAAGGCGGAACAGCGGGCATTGGTCGACCGCCTTACCCGCAAGGAAATCGATGCGGCGATGCAGGAGTGCGATCAGCTGGGCCTGAAGGCCTTTCTTGCCCGTGGGGGCTTTGCCAGTCCCCAGGTGTGGGTCGGCGACGAAGGCAACGAGCAGTCCTATCCGGCGAAGGCGACCGTCGCAGCGGCCTTGGCGCATCTTCCCGATGGCCGGGCCCTCTCGGCGAAGGAATTCTTCAACGGCTTCGGAGAGGCGCAGTCATTCGCAATGCTTGAAGCTCTGGGATATCAGATCCGGCGCAAGGGGTCAGACGTTGCCGATCATCAGTCCTTGCTGGATCGCCTCTCCCGCAAAGAAATCGAAGCTGCAATCCGCGAATGCGATGAAATGGGTCTGGCGGCCTTCCTTGCGCGCGGTGGCTATGCCGATGGCGCGACTCAGTTCCAGGACGATGCCACAGGGCGTTTCTATCCTGCGAAGGCGACGGTCGCGGCCGCCCTCGAGCATCTGCCGGGTGGCAGGGCCCTCCCCATGAAGGAATTCTTCGGCGGCCAGGGTGGTCCGCGCACACACGCGGTGTTGGAGAAACTCGGATACCGTGTCCTGCACGGAAGTGAAGACGCTTCCGATCAGACGTTTTCGCGCGAACGGATCGAAGCGGCGATGGATGCGTTCGACGAGTTTCGTGCATCCGGCGCCCATGCGGATGTTTTCTCAGGGTTCGATGAGCCGAAGACTTATTGGGTTCGCTCAACGAAAGCGCGAGAGAACAGACGATTTCCGACCAAGCCGATTGTGGGCTATCTACTCGGCAAGTCGGCTCAGAAATTCGTCGGTGGCTGGAGCACGCAATATGATGCCGCGGCACGGCTGCACGCGGCTGGATACATCATCGTCGATCAGAACGACGAGCCGCTTCCCCTGCCAGAGCAATACGCCCACCTGATGCGCGGGGCAGACCGGGCCCGTCTGGTCGCGTTGAACTACTTCATCGCACCTGCGCGCGAGGCCGGGCAGCCTTCTATCACGATCCGTGCAGGTGACCTGCACGACATGGCGGGCCTCGTGAAGAACTGGGCGAACGTCTGCCAGGCGCTGGAAGGCGAGATGTTCCAGAAGCTTGCCTCGGTCCCGGCGCCTACACGGTCCGGGCCGGAACGCAGCACCACGACCGAATACACCTTCGTCCTTGCGCAGGGCGGGGCCGCGAAGGACAAACCCATGCCGCACGACGTTCAGACTGCGACCACCAACCTGATCCTCTACGGACCTCCCGGCACCGGCAAGACCTACCAGACGGCGTGGGAGGCAGTTCGCCTCTGTCTGGGTGAGGGCGTCGCCGCTGGTCTCTCTGGTGAAGAAAACCGCGACCGGCTGATGGCGGAATACCGGCGCTTGATGTCCGAGGGGCGGATCGAGTTCGTCACCTTCCACCAGTCGATGTCCTACGAGGAATTTGTCGAGGGGCTGAGACCCAGCGTTGATGAAGAGGACGTACCGGATCAGGGCGCGGGCTTTCGCCTCGAGCCTGTCGCCGGGATATTCCAGCGCATTGCGAGGCGTGCAGAGAGAGGCGTGCCAGTTACGCCGAGCGGAAACGTCATCTCGCTCGATGGTCGGCAGGTTTTCAAGATGTCGATCGCGCGTGCCAACGTTGCTTCCGAGGATTACCTGTTCGACGAGGCAATATCCGAGGGGCACACGCTTCTGGGTTGGGAAGACATCGATTTCACAGATAACAAATTCTCTGACATAAACGAGATCCTCAAGGCCTGTCGTGAGCAGGGCAGGCGGGAGGGCGAGGTTACGCTTCAGTCTGGCCAAGTCAGTCAGGTGGACGTCTTCCGCAATCAGCTTGAAATCGGCGACATCATCGTTGTGACCAAGGGCAACAGCCTGTTCCGTGCAATCGGCGAGATTACCGGACCGTACGAATACCACCAGCGTGCCAACCGAACATATTGCCATCGCCGATCTGTGCGTTGGCTTTGGGTGGATCGAACCGGTGTGCCTGCGGGCGAAATCTACGATGGCAACTTCACCATGCGGTCAATCTACGCTCTCAATCGGGCTCGCCTGGATACGGTTGCTCTTGAAGTGTACATGAACAGTGGGGGTGAGGCCGTCAGCCGGGAGGTGGAACCCCATGTCCTGATCATCGACGAAATAAACCGCGCCAACATCTCTAAGGTCTTTGGCGAACTGATCACGCTCCTGGAACCGGACAAACGCCTCGGGCGGCGCGATGAAATCCAGCTGACCTTGCCCTATTCGAAGAAGCGCTTCGGGGTGCCGCCCAATCTGCACATCATCGGCACAATGAACACGGCCGACCGCTCGATTGCGCTGCTGGACACTGCCTTGCGCCGTCGGTTCACGTTCAAGGAACTGATGCCTAACCCCTCAGTCTTGTCCCCGAATGTCGGCGGGATCAATATGCAGAAGCTACTGACTACGATCAACGACCGCATCGAGTATTTATTCGACCGCGAACACCAGATCGGGCACGCCTATTTCACCGGTTGCAAGTCTGCCCAAGAGGTCGAGGACGTGATGCGGCACAAGGTCATTCCGCTCCTGTCCGAGTACTTCTACGAGGATTGGTCCAAGGTCGCCGCCGTTCTGGGCGATGGCCCGCAGGGTCCATCCCGGTTTCTGGAGGCGCGCCGTCTGACGGCGGCGCCGGGACTTGCCGCTGATGATTTCGGGGCCGAGCGACTGCGCTGGCGGGTGAAGGACCAGTTCGACTTCTCCGAGTTCGCGGCCTGATGCCCGCCTGGTCCGTCCTCGAATGGGAGGCCGTGCCCCATGGCGATGGGGAGGGATGCATTCCGCCGCATCTCGCCCAGCGCCTTGTGGCACTTGCCAAGGCTTCCCCCTTCGCCGGGCGTGGCGGCGGTGGCGTATTGGAGGATCGGCGCCATGACCTGCGGGCGCGCGGGGTGGTTGGCGTGTTGGCGGTGCCGGGTTGCACGCTGGAAATCTTGCCGAAGATCGACGTCGGCGAAAAGGAAGGCTCGGCACAAGAGACGCGCGAGATCCGCAAGCGCCTTGTGCACATGCTCGCGGTGGCCCTCGACCTGAAGATCCAGACAGGAAGCATGACCGACCTCGACTGGCAGCGCGAAACGCTGCTGGAAATCCTGATCCGCGTCTTTTGCGACAAGCTGACCGAGGCGGTACGGCGAGGCATGCCGCGGCGCTACACCCTGCATGACGACGATCTGCCGACCTTGCGGGGATCGCTGGACATCCCGCGCCAGTTCACCCGCCATCTCGCCAACCCGGGCCGCCTGGCGTGCCGCTATGATGAGCTGTCCGAGGACATCGCCCTCAACCGCATCATGAAGGCGGCCATCGCGCATCTAGCGGGCATGTCGCGAAACGCGACGAATGTGCAGCGGCTGCGGGAACTGGCCTTCGTCTATGCAGAAGTTGCGGAGGTGCAGATCCCTGCCTTGCGGTGGGACGATGTTGTCATCGACCGCACCAACAGTGCCTGGCAGGAACTCTTTGGAATGGCGCAGCTGTTCCTGCGCAACCGATACCAGACCACCAGCGCCGGGTCAGGGCAGGGATCGGCCCTGCTGTTCGAGATGAATGCCCTGTTCGAGGAATACATCGGCCGTCTGGTGACGCGGGCGCTGGCGGGGTCCGAACTCCGCGTGACGCTGCAGGGTGGCCGCCTGTTCTGTCTGACGTCGGTCGATGACGAACGTGCGGTTTTCCAGACCAAGCCCGACATCCTCATCAAGCGTGGCGATCAGGTCGCCCATGTGATCGACACCAAGTGGAAACGTATTTCCGACCGGATCGACGATCCGAAGCAGGGGGTGTCCCAGGCGGACGTCTATCAGATGATGGCCTACGCCCACCTCTACAAGGCCCCGCGCCTGACGCTGCTTTATCCCCACCATGCGGGTCTGGGTGACGAGGAAGGGATCCGCGCGCGGTTCCGTGTGACGGGTCAGGAAACGCTGCTGGAAACGGCGAGCTTTGACATCTCCACCGGTACCGACCTGGTGGAACGCATTCGTGGCCGGATACTCACTGGCCTCGAAGAAATGTCCCCCTCACTCCCGTGAGGGCGAACGGCCAGCCCCTGCGAGGTGCACAATTGTGCCCATCACTCCGTGAGACAATCAGGGCAGCACCTGACATCGTCAACCCGCAGCGAATCCCTGCTGCTCGTTGACATCGTGAATCCATGAACCGGGCCGGGCGATGCGCCGCGGTCGAGGCGTCTGCCGCTTGCCTCGTGGCAGGCTTCGCCCGGCTCGGATTTCACCTGCACGCCCGCGCCTGATCGCGCAACACGGCGTAATCGCCGAGCATCCGGACGATGACAGCCTCTCCCGGTAGCCCCTCGACCTCATCGGCGGCCCGAGCCTGATCAGCGCTGGAGTAATCAACCACCGGCGGGCAGGGTGCGCGGGTCTCAGAAGCGCCCGTCGCGCAGCCGTTCAGCCAGAGCATCGCGATCAGGAGGGCGACGGGCGGCGGCGTCGAGCATCTGGCGGTGGATGACATCGTTTCTCTCTCGGGCATCAAGCCGATCGGCGGCGCGCCCAGCGCGTTCACCGGCACGGCGCAGGTTCAGAAGGAACAGCAGGATCGCTGCGGCGGCGAGGATGAGGCCCAGCGCCTTGCGCGCCGGGCCATGGGTGAGGAGCCAGCCGATCACCGCTGGCCCCGCTTCCAGTCATCGAGCCGGGCGTGAATGGTGACGGCGATGCCGATCAGCGCGATAGCGATCAGCACCCAGCGCAGCGTGTCGAGATAGGGTACCAGCGGCTGGATCGTGGACTGGGTTTCGGCGAGGACGCCCCTCACAGCATCCATCCCGGCCGCACCGACAGTCGCTGCTCCAGCCGCACCCCCACCACGCAAGGTGCGGCTTTCCGACAGGACTTCGCGCGCGAGCGGCAGTTCCGGGGCGAAGGGCACGGATCGCGCCGGGAAGGGTTCGCCCCAGGACCGGGCAGGACCAAGGTCGATGTGCATGAAGCCGGAGCGGGGATAGGTGCCGAAGCCAAGGAAGCCGACGACACGGGCGGCTTCGGCGAATGCGGCCGGATCGTGGTTCGCCATGGCGATGTCGAAGGCGGTGCCCTGCATGTGTTTCGAGGCCGGGGCCCCGCCGACGGCCCGATTGTGTTCCGGGCTGCGATAGGCGGAGCGGATGATCAGCGGCTTGCCCAGCCGGTTGCGCAGGGCCTGCAGCTTGTCCATCGCCTCGGTGTTGATCTTGATCGCGCCGGTACCGCGGCAGGCGATTTCGGCGACCGAGAAGTTCGGCCAGCACCAGGCAGTCGCTGGCACATCGCGCCAGTGGGGGTAGGTCAGGGTCGGCATTGTGGATCCTCCAGATGAAAAACCCGCCTCTGGGGCGGGAGACGAGGTGGTCGCAGTGGTGGTTCAGATCAGTCGGATCGGCCGCGCTGGAAGGCGTCGAAGAGCATGTCCCGCATCGAGCGGATATCGGTCTCGATCCGGTCGAGGCGGTCGCCATCAACCTTGCGATCTTCGCTGCGCTGCTTGTCAGTCCGGTCGCGTTCGGTGATGAGTTCCCGGTCGAGGCGGTCCAGCAGGGCCTCATTCGTGAAGGCCTTGCGGGTGATCGCCGCGATCAGGGCCATGGTGCCGCCGATCAGGGCGGTCAGCGCGGCCGTGATTCCGTGGTCCCGAAAGGCCCGCGAGACTGCGTCGGCGAGAGTGGTCTGGTCGTTCATCATGGTCCTTTCCGGCCACGCGGCGTGGCGCTTCAGTAATCGGTCTCGATGTAGACGCCGGAGCAGTCATAGGCGACGGCCGCGGCGGTGCTGCCGTTGTTGAGGTAGTTGCGCGGGTTCAGGAGTTGGGTCGCCGCGGGCATGTCGGTGGTGATCATCGCCTCGGCGACCGCGCCCGAGACCTCCTCGACCACGCGGATCCCGACCGCGCTGTCGTTCGGGGCCGCCGCGATATAGAGCGTCAGGACATTCGTTGTGCTGGCCACCGGGAAGCCCGCGCCAAGTTCGATCAGCGTCGGCGCGCCGGTGCCGTCATTGTGCACGATCTGCCAGTTGGCGTGGGTGCCGCGCTCGAACCCGATGCCCAGCGCGTTGACGACAGCCGAGAGCGTCAGGGTGGTGGACAGCGCCGCAACCGATCCGATCAGGCCGAAGAACCCCATGCCCGTTGGCTGCAGCGTGACCAGCGACAGCCGGTTCACATAGGTGAAGCCGCCAAGGCCATCCGCATTACCGCGCCAGCAGACCCAGCCCGCGGATCGTTCCTCGGCCGCCGCCCCGGCCGTGGCCGCCGAGGTCATCCGCCAGCGGCGCATGGAGGTGGAGAGGTTGGTCGTGGCCAACGTCGGCGTCGCCGCCGTGCCGACGGCCGTGCGCGGCATGCCGTTGGTGTTGATCGTGGTGCTGGTCGAGGGCGCCCAAGTCGCGATCCGGTTCACCCCGAAATGCGGCTGGAGCGGGAAGTGGCGGCCGGAGGGTCGTTCGACATCCAGCCAGCCCATCCCTGCGCGGTCACGGGCATAGAGCGCCAGCTTTCCTGCGGGCGGCGGCGAGGGGACCGCATCATGGGCGGGCAGGACGACCGGCTCGGCCAGTTCGACACGGCCGTTGGTGCGGTCGACCCTGAAGGCATCGAAGAAGGCGGATCCGTCAGGGCTGACCTTGAAGCTGAAGTCGTCATTGCCCAGGAGGCCGATCAGCGCTCGGGCGGAGAAGCCGGTCTTGAACGCGAAGGCCGCGTCATTCCCGGCGGCGGCCTTGTTGACCGTCGCCTCGACGCCAGCGCCTGCGTTGTTCAGCAGCACCGCAGGCGTGTTCACAGACAGCCGGTTGAAGCTGTCGGCTGTCGCCCCACCGAGGCCCAAGAGTTGCGCGGTCAGGTTTGCCTGCGGCATGCCGACCTGCGTGACGGCATTGGCGAAGGTGACGGTCGGCGTGTTGACCACCGTGGTGCCGCCCGCGCCAGCCGTCGCAGAGCCGATGTTCACGACGGTGGTCGATCCGGACGCGCCGCCGGTGCCGATGTTCACCGTCTTGGAGACACCGGTCGTTGTGGCCCCGGTGCCCATGCCGTAGGTGGCCGTCGTCGTCGCCGTGCCGATCGAGGCGCTTGCGGCCGAGACCGTGACCGTGCCGGAGGCGGTCAGCGTGCCAGAGAAGGTCTTGTTGCCGGTGAAGGTCTGGGTGCCCGCAAGGATCGCCAGCTCCGACGAGGTGTTCGGCAAGGTGAAGCTGCGCGTTGTCCCGGCGCTGATCCCCGCCAGCGAGAAGGTCGCTCTCTTCGTCGGGTCCGCGTCGTTGACCAGGCTGAACACGGCATCCGAGACGTCGCGCGGCTCGCCCACGACCTCCCAGACGCTGCCGGTCCAGACGAGGAACAGCCCCTCGGCCGCGACCCAGACCAGCCAGCCGGTGCGCGGCACCAGCCGGATCCACGCACCGTCCACCCAGAAGGCGATGTTCAGATCCCACCCGGCCCAAAGGCCGGTGGCGCCCGAGGCCACCAGATGGCGATTGCCGTCTGCCGGGCTGGCCGGGGGCGCAGTGCGCGTGCGGTCGAGGACCGAGAGTTGGACCATGGCGTCGAGGAGGCGCAGGGCCTCGTTGTGGGTGACATGTTTCTGTGCCTGCGCCGCCAGGAGGTAAGGCAGGCCCAGATGGGTTGTGATGTCGGACATCGGGGTTCCCGTAAGTTGGGATCAGAATTGCAGCGTGACCACGCCGGGCGTGCCGCGGCCGAGGCGGTTCGAGACCTGGAAGATGCGGATCGCCAGCGTCTGCCCCAGCCCGAGTGGTGCGCCCCAATCGGCGGTCTGCTGGGCGGCGGTGTAGAGGATGGAGGTCGTGTTGCTGGTCAGCGTGCGCTTGACGGCGGCCCCGTCGAGGATCTGCACATCGTAGCTTTCCAGGTCTTCGGCCAGCGGCACCTCGACCTGTTCCCAGGCATCCGCAACCAGCGCGCGGGACCGGCGCGTCCAGCGGATGGTCAGATCGCCGGGGCTGCGCGCCGTGCGCCACGGCTGGTCGACATGGACCGGCGCGAAGGGGACAAGGCCCCGTCCGGTCGGCGTGAAGCCCAGCGCGGCATAGCTGTCATTGTTTACCGCCCGCGCGGCCGGGCCCACCCGCCAGTTCCACGGCAGTCCGAGATCGGCCTCGGCGATGGGGAGGGAGGCCAACGACGTATCCAGTACAATGACCCGCGCACCGGCCGGAGCCGGGTTGCCCATGGCATGTTCCGTCCCGCGCTGGCCACGCAGGAGGCGGGTAAGGCGATAGCGGCCGGGTGCGATCAGTTCAGCCTGACCAGCCTGGACGATCTCCCATTGGCCAGCGGCGGCCTCGACCGCCAGCGCATTCGCCCCGCCGAACAGCGCGACATCCGTTACGCTTTCCAGCGCCCCCGACAGAAGATCGACCACCAGCGCATTGCCCAGATCGAAGCGCGACGTCGGCCCCGGAAAGAAATCGAAGGCCAGCGTGCCGATCCGGGCCCGACTGCCGAATGTAGTCAACAGATTGAACCCATCCGTCGAGGCGCTGCGGAACACCGCGATCTCGCCCGGCCAGGGGCTGGCATGGGTGGCGATCAGGGGTCGATGGGAGGGCTGATCCTCACTGATCTGCGGAAGGTCCAGCATCACCACTTCCGGCGTACCGAAGACGACGGGGCTGGCGAGCGAGGCCGGGCGGGGATCCCCGGGCGGCAGATCGTAGGCGGCACGGTCCTGGCGCACCGCCTCGATCCCGCGCGCTTCGGCATCTGCGACGGAGACGAGGCGGAACTCGACCTCGCGACCATCATGCGCGAGCCGGATCACGTCGGCCGGATCGAGGGAAAGGCGCGAGGGCGGCAGGCGGAAGGTGGCGCTCTCGCGACCGATCCACGCCTCCATCAGCGCGCGGCGGCAGCGGCACTCGGCCTCCTCGGGCGGGATGGCCATCGGGAAGGACTCGGAAGCAATGCGCGTCGTATCGACGGTGATGCGCCGCGCCTCGACCAACGCCGCGTCATAGTCCTCGTCCGCCCGTGCGACCTGCCACTTCAGGGCTTGGGGTAGTTCGGTTTCCTGGCCGCGGGTCAGTTCGAACGCCTCGCCTTCGCGGCTGGCGACCAGATCAACCACGGTCAGGGTGAGGCTGGATGCCCGGCCGCGCATCACGAAACGGATCACGCCCTCGGTCTCGATGGCATCGAACCCGAAATGGCGGGCCAGCGTGGAAATCGACGCCCGGGGGCTTTCAAGGGCGCCGATCACATAGCCCTCCACCGCGCCCCAGAGGCCGGAGACGTCGATCAACGCCTCATCAAGCCCAGCGCGAAGGCAGAGGTGGCGTACGAGCGCAGCCAATGACACCGCACCGAGCCGCCCTGTCAGCCAGTGACCCAGCCGCCAGTTCGGGCCATCCGTCCAGATGCCGGTGAGTTCGGGAAAGAAGGGATAGGGGCGCGCATCCCATGTCCAGGCGGCACATTCGGGAACGTGGACCATGCGGCCGCCGTAGACGGACGAGGTCGGGTTGTTCGCGCCCTGACCCCACCGGAGGTAGCTCGCCTCGAGATAGGCGCGCTGGATCGCGTCATCGCGCCAGCCGCGCGAGAAATACGGCGTGAAGCTCTCGGACGACTTCGGGTCGAAGAACACGTTCGGCTGGTTCGTGCCCCGGTCGATGGCGGGGCATCCCAGTTCGGTGAACCAGACGGGCTTCGACTGCGGCACCCAAGCGGTGGGCGTGCCGCTTTCCGCCCCGCCCGGGCGGTTGAAATGCGCGTTCGACCACCAGGCCCGCAGATCCTTGTAACGGAAGACCCAGGGCTTGCCCGCGCTGCCGTCGGTGATGGGCGTGCGGATCTGTGCCGACCGGTCAGCTGGGCTGGCATAGAACCAGTCGAAGCCCTCGCCGCCTGCGATATTGGCCTGCAGGTAGCCCCTGTCATGGATCGCAGGCCAACCTTGCAGGGCATCGGCATGGTCGAAGCCATCCCGCCAGTCGGAGAGCGGCATGTAGTTGTCGATGCCGATGAAATCGATGTTGGCGTCCGACCAGAGCGGGTCGAGGTGGAAATAGACATCGCCGCTGCCATCGCGCGGTTGGTGGCCGAAGTATTCCGACCAGTCCGAGGCGTAACCCACCTTGGTGCTAGCCCCGAGGACGGCCTTCACGTCCGCCGCCAGCGCCTTGAAGGCGGTGACGGCCGGAAAGGTGCTTGCGCTGGAGCGGATTGTCGTCAGCCCGCGCATCTCGGTGCCGATCAGGAAGGCATCGACGCCGCCCGCCACTGCGCAGAGATGGGCGTAGTGCAGGATCATCCGGCGCAGGCCCCAATCGCCAGCGGGACCGGTCCAGGTGACATTGTCGCCCGACACCGCGAACTGCGCTGGGGTGGCCACGCCGAAGAAGGCCGAGACTTGCGTGGCCGCCGAGGCCGACTTGTCTGCGGTGCCGGTATAGCCTGCCGCCGGGGAGCAGGTGATACGCCCGCGCCATGGGAAGCTGGGCTGGCCCGGCGTCGCGGCGTTGTTCGAATAGGGGTTCGGCAGCGTGTTCCCGGGCGGCACGTCCATCAGTAGGAAGGGATAGAAGGTGACGCGCAGTCCGCGCGCCTTCATCTCCCGGATCGCCTGCACCACGGCGAAGTCGGCAGGCGTGCCGCCATAGACCGGACGGTCCTCGGCATCACGGCTGACCAGATGCGCGATCGCCCGCGCCACGCCGTTGACCGTCCAGGTCTTGGGGCTGGTGACCTTGGTCGCCACCTCCACGCCCGGCTTGATCGTGCAGTTGCCCGCCCGCAGGTCATTGCCGAACCAGGCGACGACGAGGCTGACGCTCTCGACGGCCGGGGCCATGGCCTGCAGCCGGTCGAGGGCCACGACGATATCGGCCTCGTCGGGCAGCGCATTCAGGTTCTCGGCCGAGGTCGTGCCGCCTGTGGTCTGGCCGAAGACCGTGGTCGTGGCGCCCACGGTCTTCCGGACAGCCTCGGTCGCATAAGTGAACTCGCCCGAGGCGGGGATCATCGTCACGGCCTTGACCAGCCCCTCGGCCGTGTCGGGATCCGCGAGCGGCCGGAAGACTTCGAAAGACAGCTGCGGCAGGCGGTTGCCGTAGGTGGAAAGCGGCAGTTCCTCGAAGACGACATAGGCTGTGCCGCGATAGGCCGGGGTGTTGGCCGCCCCCATCTTCGCTGCAATGAACGGATCGGCCGTCTGTGTCTCGTTTCCGGGATACCAGCGCATGGGTAGATCGCCGGTCATGTCGAGCGGCTTGCCGTCGGCCCAGATGCGGCCGATACCAGTGATCGGGCCTTCGCAGAGAGCCACCGCAAAGGACGCATAGTAGAGATACTCGGTCGTCCGGACCTTGCCGCCGCCCCCGCCCTTGCCGCCACCCTGCGTTGTGGTCTTCGTCTCCTCGCGAAAATCGGTCGCCCAGATGATGTTGCCGCCGATGCGCATGCGGCCATAGAGGCGCGGGATGATGGCCCCTTCGGTGGCTGAGGTGATCCGCAAGCTGTCGAGGCGCTGGCCCTCGATCTTCTGCGCGGGCGCCAACGAGGACACGATCCAGCTGTCCACCACCGAACCGATGGTCGAGCCGATGAAGCCACCGATGGCGGCGCCAGAGAAGCCGAGGATCGCGCCACCGAAGGCCCCGCCGATGGCGGAACCGACGGCGCCGAGGACGAGCGTGGCCATGGGAAAATCTCAGCGTGCGGGAAACATGAAGGCGAATGCGATGCGGCGTCGCCATGCGGGTGTTAGCGGTTCCTCGATCACGCCGAGGCGTTCATAGGCGTGGAGGAAGGTGTCGGGAGCGGTCAGAATGCCCACATGCTTGGCGATAGCGCGCGGCACCATACGGAACAAGACCAGCGCGCCGGGTGGGGCGTCTGCCGGTGCGATCTCCGGCATCATCACCCGTGCCCCGTCCGCCAGCACCTCGCGCGGCCCGGTCTCGCCCCAGTCCCGGCTGTAGGGCGGGATCGGAAATGGCTCCGGGCCGACGACTTCTCGCCAGACGCCCCGCGCGAGGCCGAGGCAATCGCAGCCGACCCCGCGCAGACTGGCCTGGTCGTGATAGGGTGTGCCCAGCCAGGATCGAGCGGCGGCAATGACGCGGGCAGGATCGGCCGTCAGGGCTGTCGCGGTCACAGGACCGCCCCCTCGTGGCCGCCGTCCTTCGTCGCGTAGCGCAGCACTGCGTCCTGACCCGGGATATATGGAAAGCCCCTGAAGTTCGCGATATTGGCGAACTTTGCGGCGCAGGTCGTGATGCGCTTGTCGCAGCCTGCCCGGACCACGAAGGCATCCATCGCCGTGATCGGGCGCACCGGCGCTTCCAGCAGGGTCAGGATCGCCACCCCGTCGACCAGATCGTGCGACAGCACCTCGACCCGCCTCCCGGCGTTCGCCCCTGTCGCCCATTCCACCAGTCCGAAGGCGAACCAGCCTGCCGCAAATGAACTGAGGCCCGATGCCGTGAAGGCGCGGTCGCGCAGCACCTCAATAACTGTGCCGGTCCCCTTGAAGGCTGGCGCCTCGAGGTTCACGCCGCAGCGCGCATCGCCCAGTGCGGCATCGCAGCTGGCCTGGAACGTCCGCCCGACCGTCTGGCCGAGCACATGGGCGAGGCTGCGCACTTCGGCCACAAAGGCGAGCCGCCCGCGCCTTATCTGGCCAATGGCGCCGCGCCGCAGCAGCACGCGCTGCGCCGGGGTCGACCAGTTCACGCGCCAGACCTCGACCGCGGCATTGTCCCATCGGCCGTCGAGGATGTCGGTCTCGGTGATCCGGTCAGAGGACAGCACGCCTTGCGCGTCCTGCGCATCGACCGACAGGTCTGAGCCCGACCGGACCTCGGAGGCGGTCAGCCCGCTTTCCGGTTCGAACTCCGTCCCGTCGAATGCCAGCGTTCGGTCGTGGTCGGTGAAGCCAAAGGTCACGCCATCGGCGCGGGTGATCCGCCAGCACCAGGCCATGGTAGTGGTGCCGTCGTCGAGATGGGCCTGCAGCGCGGGGTTCAGAGACTTCATGTGCGGATTTCCACGAGAGGGATCGAGGTGATCGACCCGAGGCGTTCGAGGTCGAGGGTGACGTCGAGGGCGTCGGTGTCGAAGCGGACAGGGACGTCGAATTCGAAGCCTGCGGTGATGGCCACGCCCAAGGCAGGGGCGGTGGTGAAGGTGATCAGACCGGTAATCGTGGAAACGGACCAGCCGGAGGCCTGCGCCGTGCCGTTCAGGGCGATGGTCACGCTTCCGGCGACGGGTTTGGTGATGGCCCGCGTCCAGGACTGTGCGCCCGAGGTGTAGCGTTTGGTCAGCTGGAACAGGGTGGCTGACCCGTTGCCCGTGCCAATCGGCTGGTTGGTCGGGCCTGGCGTCTGCGATGGCAGGCAGGATTTGAAGTCCGCCCAGTCCTTGAAGCGGAAGCCATGCAGGCGGCCGTTCCTTGCCTCGAAGAAGGCAACGACCGCCGCCAGATCGTCGGCGCGGCGGATGCCGTAGGCGACGTCATAGCGTCGGCGCGAGTTTGCCCAGCTGGCATTGCGCTCCTCGGCCCCGCTCGCCAATTCGACGATCTGCGTGCGCCGTTCAGGGCCGCCGCGCGCGCCCCGGCTGATGTTGTCCGGAAACCGGACCTCGTGAAACGCCATCACATCCCCCTTCGGCCCAGCGACACGGCGCGGGCAATGTCGCTGGCGACCTGCGTCCGGGATTGCCGGAAACTCTCGGCGTCGCGGGCGTTGATCGTGACGTTGATGGTCGAGGCGCCCGCCTGGCCGTAACCGGCGGCTTCGCGCCTCGAGAGAACCCGCTCTCCGCGTTGCAGGATCGCGGGCACCTCATCGGGGCGCAGCCCGGCCCAGCCCCCGTTGTGCATGCGGGGCGCAGCTGCAAAGGCCAGGGCCGGGACCATCCGGCCGGGGCCAGGGGCGCCGACCATGCCGCCTGAATGCAGGATGTTGGCGAAGATGCCACCCGCCCCGCCCAGCGCGCCGGAAAGGGCATTGGCGATGGGGCCGAGGATGAAGCGGCGTGCTGCGAGCTTCGCGAGATCGGCGATGATGGAGGTGACCAGATCGCGGAAGTCGAGTTTGCCGGACTTCACGAAGTCGCCGATGGCGTTCTCGGCGCTTTGGAAGGCCCCGACCAGGGCGCTGCCGATATCCCCGCCGATGTCGCGCGCCTTGGCGGCGTAGTCGGCGAGGGCTGCGGTCACAGCTCGCCAGCCGGTTAGCGCCGTGTCCGCGCCCTCGGCTGCAGCCGCCCCAGCATCACGCGCGGCACCGCCCGCGCTATCGGCGGCGGTGGCCGTGTCATTCAGCCCGGCCGTGAGAGCATCGGCCGACGCGGCCGCATCGGCGAGTGCGGTCTCGGCCTCGGTCCCCGTGCCGGTGACTGCATCCTTCAGCGCCTGCCAGCTGGCGAGGGGTCGACCGGCAGCGTCAGCCAGCATCCCCGCCGCCTCGCGATAACCGTCGGCCCGGGCGCGGGCATCGTCGGCCATCGCGCCGAGGCCAAGATCGGGCGGTTCCAGATAGGTGCGTGACAGCGCAGCAGAAAAGGCGTCCGCCGCCGCAGCGCCTGCGGCCGTTGCCGCGCCTTCGAAGGGGTTGCCGATACGCCGCAGTTCCACCGGGTCGAGGACGCCGATCCGCACCCCGCCTTCGCCGGTAGCCCATTCGGGCAGGAGGGCCAGTGCAGCGTTCAGGGTTTCGATGAAGCTGTTGATGCGGGTGACGACCCCGTTCAGCATCGCCTCGATGCCCGAAATCAGCCCGTTCGCCGCCTGGAAGGCGAAATCGCCGATGGCGCCCGGCAGGCTGCCCCAGATCGCCACCGCCGCGTCATAGGCCCCCTGGAAAATTGCCGCCGTCCGGTCACCGAAGCTGACGACGCCTGCGATGGTGCCCTCGAGGGCCGAGAGACCGGCCGCTTTAAGCCCCTCCCATCCGGCCGCCATGCGCGCCAGCGCCGCGTCGAGTGACAGGCCAATGCGGGACCAGACTTCGCGGGCCAGATCGCCGAGCAGGCGAAACGCCTCGCCCACACCGCCGACCCGGGCCACCAGCTGCGAGAACTGATAGACCAGTTCGCCCGCGCCGACGATCAGTGCCCCGATGCCGGTCCGGATCAGGGCGCCGCGAAGGAACACCAGCGCGGTGGCGAGGCCGCGAACCGACAGGGCCGCCGCTGCCAGTCCTGCCACCCAGCGCCCAGCCATGACGGCGGCGAATGCCGCGGCATAGGACGCCAGACGCCCGAGGTTGCCGATCAGGGTGTCGATGGCAGACCGCAGAATCCCGCCATCCGAGGCGAGCGCCACGAATGCATTGGCCAGTGCCTCGATGGTCGGGGCTACGGCGACGGCGATGCGGTTGCGGAGGCCATCGAAGACCAGCGAGACGGTGCCCAGCGCCAGTTGCGTGCGGCGCAGGGCTTCGAGGGCGTCGCTGTCCAGCACAGCACCGAGGTCCGAGGCTTGGTCGCCAAGCCGGGCCATCTCCGCCCCGCCGTTGCGCAGCAGCGGCAGAAGGCGCGTGGCGTCCGAGGCCATGGCCTCGAGATAAAAGGTCATTTCCTGCTGGCTCAGGCCCGCCTGCTCCAGCGTGTCGACGTAGAGTTGCAGGGCTTCCGGCCCCGACAAACGCGCGAACTGGTCGGCGGTGACGCCAACGCGCGGGGCGACATTCTCGAAGAAATCCGCCATCGGCCCGCCGCCGGTCTGGAGGAAATCCCCGACCCGGTCGTTCACGTCCTTCAGGATGTCGGCCAGCTTCTCCTGCTCGATCCCCACGGTCCGCGCCCCTGCCGACCAGCGCTGCAACGCCTCGGGCGTGGCATTGGCGACCTGCGCGAACTGACGGATCTGCGCGGCGCTTTCGGCGGTGGATCGGACGATCAGGCCGAGCGAGGCTGTAGCGGCCGCCGCGGCGGCCCCGAGGGCAAGACCGGCCCGGCGCGCGAAAGCGGCCAGCCGGGTGTTGGCCAGTTCCATCTCGCGCGACAGGCGGCCAAACCCGCGTGCTCCGGCCTCGCCGACACCCTCCAGTTCGGCGCGCACGCGACGTCCGCCCTCCGCCACGAGGCGGACGGAGACCTTCTTCTCAGCCATTCCGGCGTCCTTCCATCTGCTCGTTCAGTTTGCGCACCATCACCGCCTCGATCTCGGGCAGCAGTTCGGCGGCGATCAGGGCGTCGACGCCCAGCGCCTTCGCCAGAGCGAGGGCCGCGCCCATGTCCCATCCGATGACGGCACCTGGCGCGATGCGCAGTTGGCCGCCAAGGCGCTGGGTCAGGTCCCAGACCTGCCAGCCCTCGACCGTCTGCGGCCGGTTCAGTTTTGCGGGGCAGTCGGGGCAGATGCCCGAGCAGGCCGCGCAGTAGCCGTCGCCCCCACCGAAGGACCAGTCGGCGAGGGCGCGGAGACGTTTTTTTCCTGATCCAGCATCAGGCCGCGGGCGACGTATTGCGCCTGGAAGGCTTCGAAGACGGGCCAGATTTCCAGAAGGGCGTCGATCCCGGCCGGGCTGACAGGCACAAGGTTGCCGTCATCGTCGCCCACACCTTCCCATTCCAGCACGGCGCGGCGCGCGACGGCCTTGGCCATGGCAAGCGCCATGTCCTCCTGGCTGGACGCCTCCGACAGGCCATCGATGGTCGGATCGGCGCGGGCGGAGACCATAAGTGCGGTGGTTAGCGGGGCCACCAACACGCGCAGGCCGGGCAAGAGGTCCAGCCATTCGGGCCGGTTCGACAGATTCAGGCGGATCATGATCAGTATCCCGTGACGGTGTTGACGAGGACGGCGGTGCACATGCGGGCGGGGCTGGTGGCCTTGGCGGCCTGCCAGTCGAAGGTTGCCTGGATACCCTGGGGTCCGGGGATCTCGATCCGCGGGACCGGCAGGTAGACGGCATGGGCGGTGAAGGCGAAACTGGCACTGGCCCCGAGGCTGTAGGCGAACTCGAGCTCGCAGGGCGTGCCGTCGATGGCTTGTGTCACCAGCGCAGAGTCTGCGAAACGGACCTCGATCCGACCGGTCAGCGCCGCCATGCCCGGATCGGCGCCCTCGATCTTGCCGTCGTTGCGGATGGTCTCGATCCGGTCGAGGCCATTGGCATAGGTGATCTCGGCCGAGACGACGTTGCCCAAGCTGACGCCGTTGCGCTTCACCACCCCGTTGAAATGGCCGAAGCGCTGCAGGCCCAGCGCCGTCGGTGTTCCAGCCGCGGTGGCGGCTGCGATGGCTTCGCCTTGGGCTATAAGCCGGGCGGTCGCGGTCAGAAAGTCCGACCGGTTCATCTGCCAGCTGAGCTGGTCCATGACGCAACCCGCATATATCGCGAACCGCGGCACTTCGGGCATGGCTACTTCAATAGCCATGCTCGGCAGTGTCCAGTTCCCTGACTGGAAGGTGTGGGTCTTGGGCGTGGTCCCGGTCGTGGTCGGTGCGCCGAAGGCCGCCTTCAGCCAGAAGCCGAAGGCCTCCACATCGATCGGCACCACCACCTCACCATCGGCGGTGACGGCGTCCTTGATCGGGGCCAGGGGATCGCGGCCGTAGCCCAGAAGTTCGCTGTTCAGGAGCGGCTGTTCCGCGCCGAGCGTGGTGCGGGCGAAGGGCATCAGCCGATAGCCGCTGGCGGGCGGGGTGCCGTAGACGGTTTCGAACGCAAGCGCCATCTGCGCCCGCGCGCCGTGAGCGCGTGCCATGTGGGTCTCCTTGGATGTGGGGAATTAGGCGAGGGGACTGGTGGTGGAGTAATGCAGGACGACGGTGATCACCGCCGCCTTCAGGGCCGCCGCGCCCTCGACGGGCAGATCGACCGTGGCCGGGGCCTCCGGTTCGACCCAGTCGCAGAGGCCGCCGAGCGTCCGGTCAGCCTCCAGCACCGCAGCGATGGCCGCGATCAGCTCGTCGAAGGCGCTGGCCCGGCCGGTGCCCGCCTGGACGACGACCTCCAGCTCGGCCCGGTGTTGGTAGTGATAGCGCAGCGGTGACAGCGTCACTTCCGGCTCGCCCGGCTGACCGTCGCGCAGGATGATCAGGCCCGCTATCGGGATCCGCTCGGGCAGCACCTCGTCACGCAGGGTGAGGGCGGCAAGCGACTGCAGCCGCGCATGCAGCGCGGTGAGGACGGCTTCGCGTGTGGTGGGCATACTTTCTCACAAGTGTCCGCACCCTGTTGACGGGCGTGGGTGCATCGGGTAATTTCACAGGTGTTCGCACCTTGTGGAGATTCGCGATGGTTTCCGAAAATACGACCCGGGTTTCATTCCGCCTGAAGATCGATATTCACGATCTGATCCAGAAGCTGTCGGCCGATGCAGGCATCGATCCATCTGCGTTCATGCAGCGTGCCCTTGAGCGGGCGGTATATCCTCACCTTTCCGCGGAGCGGCAAAAAGAATTGGACGATACCGAAGCGCTCTATTCGGTCGCACAGCAGAAAGCTCGTGAGGTTTTCAATTCCGGCCGGTTCGATGAACACTTCACGCTGACGGTGTTCGGCGAGTTGATGGCCGATCCGGTCTCTCGAGCGCTTTATGAGGAGGTCATTGGTGCTCCCGCCTTGACCGATGGCGCGCCCAAGAAGACTCCGCTGAACATGTATCTCGGCTGGTACATCAAGAACGCCATCGACGCGGAACCGTTGCTGGACGATTCCGGGAAGCCACGTCGAGCGTTCGTCAAGGACCAGCCCATCAAGAGCTACACGCTCTTGAAGTTGGGGACCTCCACCTCGCCACGCATTGCGCGGAGTTGACCCATGGCCGACCACAAGAAAGTCCTCGCATCGATTGCCGTTGCCACCGATCCGGCAAAACTTCGGACCCTTCGAGAAAACGCACAGCGGCTGGGCGTCCCCGAGGTCGAAGAGGCGGCATTCAGGCGGTTGGTCGAAATCCTGCCCGAAGAGGCACCCGGCAGCATCGAGCATGACTTCTGGAAGACGATCCACGCCTTCGAAGAAATCCTGCGAGATGAACGCGGTAAGACAGTCAGGCTTTCGCGCACCCGACAGAAGATCGACCGGGTTGGTGTGATGCGGACATTGATCGATTTTGCAGTCAGCAAGGCACCAACGGACGGTTTCAACATGCTGATCGAGCGAGGATTGCCGGAGCTAACCGGAGAAGCGCTCGTTCTCAAGCACGCGAGCCACTTCGAACCTGCGGTGTTGGAAGCAGCGAGGTCCAGATTGGAAGGAGCCGGGGTTGATACATCGAGGCTGTGGACCCAAAGCTGAAGCCTTGGCCATCGACGGGACTTAGAGCCTTTCCCAACCCGCCACGATCCGCCCCGGCTCCTCGTCGATAGCCCGCTCCGCATCCCGCGCCAGATCCAGCCTCTTGCGAAGCTTGACCTGCGGCACGAGGAGGAAGATCGGTACGGTTGTCAGCCCGCGACCGGTCTTTGCTCGCGATGCAACGGCGCGGCCCTTGTTGTTAAGCCGCCCCTCCGCCACCAGCAGGCTCGGGCCCCGGCGCCGGTAAATGAACCGCAGCCGCAGTCCCGTGCGACGTTCCCATTCGCCGGGGGTGATGCGGCCGCCGCGGGTGGATTTGCCTGCGGCCTGGGTGGGGATGGCCAGCCAGAAGCCGTTGCGCGACCGGATCAGCGGTCCTGTATCATGCGCGCCGACGATCACCGGGGCGTTGGACCACACCAGCGCCGCGGCGTTCAGGCTTTCGCCGCCCTTGGGATAGGTCGCGAGGCGGATCGAGTTGCCGAGCCGGGTGCCGAGCCCCGCGCCGTTGATCTGGCCGCGCCAGGCGGATTTGAGGCCCGCGCCCGCCTCGCGCATGGCGGTGGTAATGGCCTTTTCACCCGCGGCGATTTCCGCCTGCATCAGGGCGGCGAGGTCGGGGCTGATTTCCAGCTTCAGCTTCATGCAGGCCTCAGGTCCAGCGTCCAGATCAGCCGTTCGCGGTCGCGCAGCGGCTCTCCCTGGATGACATGGCTGTCCGCGCCGATGACGATCACGTCGCCCGGCCGTGGGGCGGGCAAGTCGGCGACGCGCACGTCGACCACCGTCGTGTCGCTGACGAACCGACCCGCGCCGAAGTCGGTCACGCGATCCGGGGCGCGGAGGATGATGCGGATGGGGCGCTCTTCGGAGCTGGTGGCCGAGATCCAGAGGGCCGGGGCCGCCATAGTAGCATGGTTGAAGATGCGGCCCATGGCGGCGGCAAAGACGGACACGGCTGCGTCCGTCAGTTCGACGTGTGCAGACGGATCGCCAGCCGGGGCCGCTTGTTGACCGGAAGGATCGAGGCCTCGGTCATGACGTCGATCCAGCGGCCCTTTTCGTCCAGGTGCTGGCGGGCGTAGAGCGGCAGGCCGATGGTGTTGGCGGTTTCCAGGAGGTTCGCCGGGCCGCCATAGGTGGTGAATGTGTCCATCGTGCCCAAGGGGAAGGCGATGCCCTCGTTCGCAGGGACCAGCCGTTCGGTGGCCTTGGTGGAGAGGGTGACGGTACCGGAGTATTCCTCGAAGAGGATGCCGCCGAAGGGGAAGTTCCGCCGCACATCCTCGCGCAGCGGCTGGGCGCCGGTCGAGGCGTAGAACTTGTACGCCTCTTCCGTCTTCGGATGGGCGATCAGCTTGTCGAAGAATTCCCGGCTGACGAGGGCATGGACCGAGGTCATCGCCTCGCCCAAGAGGTTGTCCTCGATGGCGCGCAGCACCTCGCGGACCTTGCCCTGCACGTTCGTGCCCGCGGTGCCGAGGACGAAGTCGACCGAGATCTGCGCCAGGCCGAATTCGGTGAAGTAGTTGTAGAGGGTGGTCCCGGCGCCGTCCTTCACGATGCCGCGGAGTGCGTTCATCTCCATGTATTCCCGCGTCTGGGCATGCTTGCGGCGCATCAGGAGGAGCTTGCGGTTCATCACCTCGACGAGGGGGTCGGCTGCGTCGAAGGCGCCCAGCGCGGGGGCACCTTGGATATCGGCGGGCAGGACCACGTCGTCATGCGGAATCCACGGCAGGGCGAAGGATCGCATGGACCGGCCCTCGCGCGTGCCGACGGTGGCCGGGCCGCCGAGGGGAACGGAGGGCAGGAGGCTCAGGACGCCCTCGTACTGCTCGATGATGACCGAGCGCTGGCTGACCCCTTCGAAGCGGAAGAGGCCGACCTGGGCAAGTCGGGTGTAGAGGTTGGGCAGGATGTTGATGGCCTGCGTCATCTCGGCCAGCGAGTAACCGCCAGCGTCGAAGGGATTACGGACGATGGTCATGGTGGGGCTCCGGGGGAATGAGGGGGATCAGACGCCGTCGCGGGCGATGATGCCGACGGCGGCCAGCTGGGTGATCTTGGCGGCGATCTTGGCCGCGTCGTTGACGGTGGCCTCGTAGGCGAGGGCGGCGCACGAGACGATGGCGGGGCCGCGAGTGACCACGATGCCAACGGCGTCTGCCAGCGCGGCGTTCACTGGGTAGAGCAGCACGGCGACGGCCGTTTGCGAACCGTCGGCACCGGTCGCGGGCAAGAGGGTGTATTTGCCGCTGGCGGTGATGCGCCCCAGGACGGACCCTGCGGGATAGGACAGGCCCAGCTGCAGGGTGATCGCCTCGCGGGTGTAGTTCGGGTTGACCTCGTATTTGAGGACATCGCCCATGCTGGGCGGTTCCGTCAGGACGGGCATGGTTCAGTCTCCAGGATTATGGTGAGTGGGGGCGCCCGATCCGGGCGGTGCGCGTCAGCGCGAGGCGGCGGCCGACTTCTTCGCGGCCGCCACGATGGGGCTTTCCTTCGCGCCCGCCGCCGGGGCGGTGGCGATGATGCCCGCGGCATCGCTGCGGGCAGCGAGATCGGCCAGCACCTTGGCGCGCAGTGCTTCCGGCTTCACGCCCTTTGCCACGGCATCCGCGGCGTCGATCTGGATGCCAAGGCGCGCGGCCTGTGCGCAGACCTGAGCGACCTCGGCCGCCTCGGCCCGGATGGCTTCGGGCGACATCGCGGCCGCCGTCTGCGGCGGTGCGATTGCCGCGGGCGTGGCCAGTTCCGGCGGCGCGCTAGCGGCAGGCGCGGGCGCAGGCTGCGCATGGTCTTCGGGGGCGGTGGTCATCATCGGGCCCTTTCCTCTGGGGTTGGATTTGAGGCTGGTTGTGCCGCGGGGTGCGGCGGCGAAAGCGCGGAAGGCGGTGACCGGATCGGCCACCTCGTCGGCAAGACCGGCGAAGACGGCCGCCTCGCCGCGGAAGACGGCGGCCTCGGTGCCCAGCGCCCGTAGGGTGTCGAGGCGTCGGCCGCGCCCTTCGGCGACAGTTTCGGCGAAGAGCTGGCGCAGGTCTTCCAACTCGCCCGCGATCCGGTCGCGGACGGCCTCGGGAAGCGGCTGGTAAGGGTTCGCATCGACCTTGCGCGCGCCAGCGTGGATCAGTGTGACGGCGATGCCCTTCTGATCGAGCGCCCCGCTCATGTCGCTGTGCATCGCCACGACACCGATGCTGCCGACCGCGCCGGTGCGCGGCAGAATGATCCGGTCGGCCTGGGAGGCCAGCGCATAGGCGGCCGAAAGGGCGTGATCGGCGACGAAGGCATGGACCGGCTTCTGCGCCCGCGCGGCGCGGAGGCGATCCGCCAGATCGAATGCCCCCGCGACTTCGCCGCCGAAGCTGTCGATGTCGAGGGCAATGCCACGAATGGCGGGGTCGGCCAGCGCCGACTGAAGCTGCGCCGCGATCCCCTCGTAGGAGGTCAGACCGGAGGATTGCCCGATCCACGCCCCGCGATGGACCAGCGTGCCCGCGATCTCGATGACGGCGATCCCGTCCACGGCGGCGAAGGGCAGGCCACCGTTTCGCGCCTGGCGGTTGGTCAGGTCGTCGCCGAAGAGAGAGGCGCGGGCAGGGAGGTTGGCGGTGGCCTGATCCTCGGGATCCACAGCCATACCCTCGACCGCGATTTCCCTTCCGGTGATCCGTGGGCCAAGCCCGGTCAGGAAGGCCAGCGCCTTGGCGGGATCAACCATAAGAGGCGTGTTGAAGACGCGCTGGGCGATCTGGGTGTGGTGCATCATCCCTCCTCCGCGGGCCGGGGTTCCCGGTCCTCGCCGTCGTCATTCGCTCGCTGGTCTTCTTCGTCAGGTTCGGTTTCGCCGCCCTGATCCTCGCTGCTGACACCGGCCGCCTTCGCTGGTGATCCCGGCCGCCGGAAGTCGAGGCCCAGTGCGGCCTCGCGTTTGCGTTCGGCGGCGATTTCCCGGTCGACCTGCTCGGCGTCGTAGCCGCGCTCGGCGATGGCCTGCGTGCGGGATTTCAGGCCTGCTTCGATCTGCAGGATCTCGGCCGCGGCATCCTTGGCCGGGTCGATCCAGTCCCATTTCGTGGGGAGCCAGTCGCTGGCGAGGTACGCGCGCCGGTCGCTGGCATATCCCGGCAGGTCGATGGCGCCCGCCAGCACGGCCATGTCCATCCAGCGCGTCCAGACTGTGCGGCAGAGCTGATAGACCATGACCGAATGCTGGAAGGCCGAGATGCGGCGGCGGAAATCGACGAGCGCGATCCGGGTGTTGGAGAAGTTCCCCTTCGCTGTGTCACCGGTCAGATAGCCATAGGGTACGCCCAGCGCCGCGCCGATCTGCAACAGCGTGCGGTACTGGAAGGGTTCGTAGGTGCTGCCCGAGTCCGGGGTTGACGGTGTGGTGACGTCTTCGCCGGGGTCCAACCGCACCACCTGGCCCGGTTCGACCTCGAGATCGTCCTCGGCTGGATCAAGGGCCGTTTCTGGCGCAGGCGACGTGATGAACATGGCGAACATCGCCGCGGTCTTTTTTCGTTCGAGTTCCGCATCGTCGTAGAGGTCGAGGGTGAAGAGCTTCACCACTGCCGCCGCGAAACGCGACACGCCGCGCAATTGACCCGCCTCGACCGGGTCGAGGATGTGGATCACCTCGGACGCGGGCACGCGCACCGTTTCCCCGGCCAGCCCCGGATCGGTCATGTCGCCCGGGTGGCGGCGCAGGAAATGGTAGGCGACGCGCCGCCCGATGCCGTCGAACTCGATGCCCTGCCGGATCGATCCCGCACCGGGCAGGACGCGGGTCATGTCCTGGGGCAGCATCTCCGAGGGCAGCATCTGCAGCTGCATCGGCACCGTCAAACCATCTTCGGGACGCCGCGTGCGGATGCGCAGGAAGACCTCGCCTGCCAGAAACACCTCGCGTGCGGCGCGGCGCTGAAGGCCGAAGAAATCGGTCAGACCCTCGGCATCGGCCTCGTCCGTCCAAGCGAGCCAGAGCTTCTGCAATTCCTCCTTCTTTGCGGCATCGGCGATCTTCGACGAGGGCTTGATGCCGTCGCCGACGACATGGTTCGCGAAGGCGTCGACCGCGTTGGCCGCGTAGCCGTTGTTCCGGACCAGCCAGCGGGCGCGGGCGGTGATCGTCTCGCCCGAGGCGGCGATCAGCGTGTTCACATGCGCGCGGGTGGCGCGGAAGCCGCGCATGCGGCGGTGCGACTGCGCCGCGTCGAACCCGCCGATGATGCTGCCGAGACGTGCCCGGAAGGCGTCGAGCACCATCGTCACAGCCCCTTGCTGGCCACGGTGCCCCAGCGGCGGCGACGCGGCGTGGCAGAGGTGGTGGCGATCCGCCCCTCCAGATCCCGGATTGCCGCCGCCAGTTCGGCGTCCGACCCATAGGTCACGGTCTTGCCGTCGTAACTAACGCTACGCAGCCCGGCGAAGCGGGCTTCCTGCAGCGCGGTCAGCAGGGCCTGCATGCGTTCCAGGTCCATCAGTCCCTCATGAAGTTCGGGGTGTAGGCCCGCCGTTTCCGGCGCGGTGTGGTCAGGGTTCCGGCCTTGGGCTGGGCCGGGTCGGGTGGTGCGACGTCAGTCGGGACGGCTGCTGGCATGCGCGTTTCCACGCCCGCCTGCGCCTCGAGCCGCCGCCAGGTCGCCTCGTCCCACCGGTCGGCACCGAGGATCCAAGCCGCGGCGCGGGCGTAGACCCGGCAGTCCAGCGCCTCGTTCCGTTCGCGCATCTTCTGCCACTCCTGATGGGCATAGCCGCGCTTGTTGCGGATCGTGACCAGCTGTTCGGCCACCAGCTGCTTCAGCCATTCGGTGTCCGCCCAGCCGGGCAGGTGGATCGTGCCGGGAGCGTCGAGCACTCCGGTGGCGCGGTCCTCATCCGACGGGCGCTCGATCCGCAGGAACCGGTAGGTCTCTGCCTTGAAGGTCGCCGTTGCCACCGACCAGAGCCGCGCGCCGCGGCGCAGGCGTTTCCCGCCGATGGTGGCATCGACATAGGTCGGGCCAGACACGGGTGCCGCCCGGTTGAACCCTTCGAGGCCCTTAAGTGGCGCCACCTGTTCGAACCCGACCTTGCGCGACCAGCCATAGACCGCCGCGGCTTCGTAACCGGTGTCGATGCCCAGCCGCGCCACGGTCATAAAGGCACCGTTGGCATGCTGCCATGACCGCCCGAGCAGGGCGGTCAGCTTGTCCCAGGCTGCCGGATCGTCGGGGCCGCCCGGAATGACGATGTGATCAACAAGCCAGGACTCGAGGCCCCGGCCCCAGGCCCAGATATCGACTTCGATCCGGTCCCTCTGGACGTCTGCCCCGGCGGTCAGGAACAGCCCCGCCATCGGCACCGTACCCGGCTTCCAAGCCTCGCGCCGATCCGCCAGCCGCTGCCATTCCGGGGCGTCGCCCGACTCGACCCATGTCTCGCCCAGAAGCGTGTTGCGCGCGGCGCGCAGCGTCTCGTCCGACCCTTGGGCCGCCAGCCATTCCCGCGCAACGTCGGACCAGCTTTTCCAGCCCAAGGGCGAGTAGAGCGCCGAGAGGTGGAAGCCGATGGCTTTCGGATCCCTGGAAACAGCTGTTGCCCGCCATTCGCCGCGGGCCAGCATTTCGGTCTTGTGGTGCTCGGCGATGGCCCGTTCGCAGCCCTCACAGTGATAGGCGGCGGTTTCCGGCTTCCCCTTTGCCCAGCGCAGCCGGTCGAACTGCAGCCATTGCATCGTCCCGCAATGCGGGCAGGGCACGAAGTAACGCCTCTGGTCCGATGCCTCAAATTCCCGCTCGATCCGGGACAGCCCCCGGATCGTCGGGGTCGAGACCATGAACACCTTGCGCCGGTGCGAGAAGGTGGTCGTTCTCGCCTCGGCCAGTGTGACCGGATCGCCTTCTTCGTCGGCCGAGGACGGATAGGCATCGACCTCGTCCAGAAACACATAGCGCGCGGGCATCGACCGCAGGCCGGTGGCGGAATTGGCCCCGGTGAGCACCAGGATGCCGCCGGGAAACTCCTTCGACAGCATCGAGTTGCCCGCATCGCGCGACCGGGCCGGGTTCACCCGCTCGCGCAGCGCCGGGCTGTCCGCGATGAGGGGATCAAGACGGCCCCGCGAGGTACGCTTCGCCAGTTCCAGGCTTGGCAGCACCGCCAGCATCGGCCCCGGCGCGTGATGGATGACGAAGCCGATCCAGTTGTTGCCCGCTTCCGTGGCCCCGACCTGCGCCGCCTTCATGAAGGTGATGCGCTGCGCCGGATGGCCGGGCGACAGTGCATCCATGATCTCGCGCAGATAGGGCGCGCGGGCGGTGCGGTACCGCCCCGGCTCGGCCGCGCCCCGCGACGACAGCCAGCGATGCTGATCCGCCCATTCCGACACCGTCAGGTTCGGGTCGGGGCGTAGGCCCTGTCGCCAGACCCGGAGCAGGTCCTCGGCGCCGTCGAAGCCGAGGTCGAGACCCGCGGTCAGATCGTTGTCATCGTCCTCATCATGCAAGCGAGACCCTGAGGTCGGCGAGGGCGTCGAGCTGTTCGCGGACATGGGCTTCCAGCACCCTCTGCATGATCGCGGTCTCGATCGTCACCGATGCCCCGGATTGCCGTTCCACCTCCGCCATGATCTGCGCCGCCATCAGCGCGGCCACCCGTCCGGGCCAGGTGACCCAGACATCCCGTTCCTGCCGCGCCAGGCGAAACACCAGCGTTTCCGCCCGGGCACGGTCGACCACCGTGCCCTTCTTCTTCTGGACCGCGATCTGCTTGTCCTGCGCGGCATAGACTGCCAGCAGCGTGCGCGCCTTGATGTAGGACGAGGTCTCGCCCGCACTGCTGGCCAGCCCATCCCCACCCAAGGACCGGCGCTGCTGGTCCGGGTCTGTCATCTCCACCCGTCGCACATCCGAGGCCGCGGCATTGATCGACCCGTCGTCATAGACCACCAGCCGCCCGTTCTTCCGCGCCTTCTGCACCCCGCCGCGGGACAGGCCGGAATGGGCCGCATACTCGTGTTCACTCATGCCTTTCATGGCGTAGATAGTCCGATCAAGCTTATGATATCGCTTGGTATTTAGTTGAGTAGAGGGCGCGATAGAGCGAGTCTGATCGCGAGGAAACGATGCAACTCAGCGAAGGACGCCCCGCCATGACCACCCGCCGCGCCGCCGACAATTCCAAAGCCCTCGACGCCTTCATCGCCGCCAAGACCGAGATTGACACGATGCTGGAGCGCCTGAAGGCGTTCAGCGACGACCACTTCGAGACCCACCCCGACGAGATCAACTGGGGGCATGTCGGCACGCTGAAGCACTACACGGGCCTGCTGCGCCAGATCACCGACAGCGCCTTCAAGGAGGGTGAGCACGCCGCCTGACGCGCCCACACGGCGCGACGGCCGCCCCGTCCGGAGGACGGGGCTTGCCTCCGTAGAAGGCGCGCACAGTGCGCGCCCACAGCCACGGAGGCCCCGATGACCACCCCGTCCGACACACAATCCCTGATCCTGTCCCGCGCCGCGACCCGGCCCGGCAATCTCGCCCTGCCGCTGCCCGAAGGGCTGGTCGGCGCCGCCGCCAAGATGGTCGTCGGCAAGATGATCGCCCGAGGCTGGCTCGAGGAGGTCGAGGCCAACCTGCGCCGCAGCGAGCCGATGTGGCGCGAGACTGGCGACGGCCACGGCACCACGCTGATCGTTACCGAGGCCGGGCTGGAGGCCATCGGGATCGAGCCGGTGGTGGCCAGCGCTGTCGCCAGTGCGCGAAAGGCGAAGCCGAAACCGGTGCAGATGCCCGACGACACCGATGCCGCGAAGCCAGTCGCGATCCGCGCTGGCACCAAGCAGGCGCAGATCATCGCCATGCTCCAGCGCCCCGATGGCGCAACGGTCGCGGAGATGGTCGAGGCCACCGGATGGCTGGCGCATACCGTCCGCGGCTGCATCTCTGGCGCCCTGAAAAAGAAGCTGGGTCTGCCCATCGCCGCCGAGAAGGTCGAAGGCAGGGGGACGGTGTATAGGCTGCCCAGCTGAGCCTTCAATGAATGCCACACTGCGACGCCGCCCCACCCGGGTGGCGGTCCTTCGTTGCCATGACCGAAGTTTATTGTTGCCCGCCAAGCATTTCTTCTGAGCTACCCCCCGAAATTCGGACACTGACATAAGCTACGATTTGCAGTCTGCTGATCTTCGACGAGAAGGAGATCAGAGATGTCGAAACGGAAGCAGCACGCGCCTGAGTTCAAGGCGAAGGTCGCGCTGGAAGCCCTGAAAGGCGAGGAGACGGCTGCCGAACTGGCAAGCCGGTTCGGGGTGCATCCGACGATGATCCATCAATGGAAGCGAGCCCTGCTCGAAGGCGCCTCCGGTGTGTTCGAACGCGGGGGCCGCAAGAAGCCGGAGATTGACGAGGAGCAGGTGAAGGAGCTCCACGCCAAGATCGGGGAGCTGGCGGTGGCCAACTCTTTTTTGGAACGAAAGCTGAAGCCCTGGGGCGGGAAGTGAGGCGCGGCATGATCGAGCCTGACCACCTGGATCTGTCGATCGGCCAGCAGTGCAAGTTGCTGTCGATCGCGCGTTCGTCTTTCTACTACACGCCCAAGGGCGAGACCGAACAGAACCTCGGCCTGATGCGGCGGATCGACGAGCAGTTCTTGGAGACGCCGTTCTTCGGTGTCCGGCAAATGACCTGGCACCTGCGCAACGACGGCCACCTAGTGAACGAGAAGCGCATCCGGCGGCTGATGCGCCTGATGGGGCTAGTGCCGATTTACCAGAAGCCCAACACGAGCAGGCCGACGAAGGGCCACAAGACCTATCCCTACCTGCTCAGAGGTCTACGGGTGGAACGCCCGAACCAGGTCTGGTGCTCGGATATCACCTACCTGCCCATGCGGCGCGGGTTCCTATACCTCGTGGCGATCATGGACTGGCATACCCGCAAGGTCCTGTCCTGGCGGATCTCGAACACGCTGGAGGCCGACTTCTGTGTCGAGGCGCTGAACGAGGCCATCCACAAGTTCGGCCCGCCAGAGATAATGAATACGGATCAGGGATCCCAGTTCACGTCCTTTGCCTGGACGGATCGGCTCCGCCGGTCCAGCGTGCGCATATCGATGGATGGGAAGGGCCGTTTCCTCGACAATATCTTCATCGAGAGGCTGTGGCGCACCCTGAAATACGAGTGCGTTTACCTGCATGCCTGGGAGACCGGATCGGAGACGAAAGCGGCGATCCGGAAATGGATGACCTTCTACAACCACCAGCGCCCGCATTCAGCCTTGGGCGGCCAGCCCCCGGCGCTGGTCTACTGGCAGAGAAATGATATCAACCAACCCGATCAGCAGGTGCAACGAGTAGCTTAATTTACGCCAGATCCTGTCCAAGAGATGGGGAGTAGCTCATTACTTAGTTATTCCGATCCACGAGGATCAGAGCGAGCCAGTTCTCAGAAATACGTCGGTGATGTCGTAGGCGTTAAAAAGCAGGTCGAACCTGAACTTCTTAGGTTTTTCGCCGGTTTCAGACGGTCCAAGGCCGGATGACAGGCACCTTCCTGCAATCAAAATTACCGAAAAGGCCGCTCCCGAAAGGGAAGCGGCCCTTTTGTCGTCCAGCGTGGAAAGACGAGAAAGGCACGCTCCCGCCAGATCTCAGCCCAGACACCGGTCCAGGCAAGCCAGCCAGTTGTCTTGCGCGAGTTTGGCGATCAGGGCGTCGTCGTATCCGTGCGCTGCCATCGCCTCGAACAGGCGCGGGACGCCGGTGACATCTCCGATCCCGTCGGGCAGTACGCAACCGTCGAAATCCGAACCGAGGCCGACGTGATCTTCGCCAAGTTCGGCGATCAGGTGGTCAAGGTGCCGCAATATCACGTCCCATCCGGTCGTGGTGGAGGCGCGGCCGTCGGCATTCAGATAGAAGCTCGCAAAGTTGAGGCCGACCATGCCGTTCCGTTCGCGAATCATGTGGAGCTGCCGGTCGGTCAGGTTCCTAGGCGTTTCGCACAGGGCGTGAACGTTGGAGTGCGTCGCGACGAGCGGCGCGGTCGAGAACCGGGCAACATCGTCGAACCCCTTTTCGTTGAGATGCGACAAGTCGATCATCACACCCAGCTCATCGCAGAGGCGGACGAGGTCGCGGCCCTTCCCGGTCAGGCCGGGGCCGATATCCGGTGAGCCGGGGAAGGACATTGGGACCCCGTGTCCGAAGATCGTTTCCCGGCTCCAGACAAGGCCGAGCGACCGCAGCCCCATCTCGTGAAACAGGTAGAGCGCGTCAAGGTCGGGCCCGATGGCCTCGGCTCCTTCCAGGTGCATGACGCCCGCGATGCGGCCCGATTCCATGGCATCACGTATCTCGGGAGTCGATCGGCACAGGCGGAAATCCTGCGGTGCCGCGCGTTCCATCCAGTGCAACAATCCCGCCATGGTCAGCGCGTCAGGCTGCGCCTCGGAGTGGGTCATCAAGGGCGGCATGGGCATGGCATACGGGGGATTTGCCATCGCGGTCCGGAAGCCGGGCGCCGGTCCGGACCGGCGGGGCGGCACGAAGATCGCGAAAAGCCCGCCTGCAAAACCGGCCTGTTTCATGCGGGCGAGATCCATGTGGCCGGCGCCCGTTTGTCCGGTCCAGGTCTCTTCGCGCGGGTCAGGGGATTTCATCAGCCGCAGCAGGAAATCGTTGTGGCCGTCGAAGAAGGGGATCGGGGCGGTCATCGTTCGGGATCCTTTTCCGCAAGGTCGGCCAAGCGGCGTTCATATCAAGCAGAATCGCGGGCTGGCGGGTCCTCGGCGGGAGCACCTGCCGCCGAAATGACCGCTCCCGCCGAGAAGGAGGCGCGGCCGAAAGGCTTATCCGCCCGGCTGTTCGGCGCCGCTGCGCAGGAGTTTGCGGTAGCGTGCGAGACTGCCTTCGAGATGGGCCTTCATCGCCGCTTCGGCGAGATCCTGATCGCCGTCCACGATCGCCTCGACGATGCGGGCATGTTCGGCGACGATATCCGGATTGGGGCGATAGGCGCGGGGGGCGCCGTCGTGCCGTTCCAGTTCGACCCTGGGGACGATCCCGGTGCGGATCAGTGCCAGAAATTCGGGGAAACGCTTGTTCTGGGTGGCCTGGGCAATCTCGTAGTGGAACGAGAAATCCGCCTCGCGCGTGTCGCCGCCATTCTCGAAGGCGGCGGCGACATTGGCATTGGCCTTGAGGATGGCGTCGATCTGCTGGGCGGAGCGGCGGACCGCGGCCAGCCCCGCGGCCCGGATTTCGAAGGCCGAGCGCAGTTCGAACAGCTCGATCACCGCCGAGAGCCGGTCGAGGTCGAGATCGGCGAAGGGCTGGGACTGCCGGGCTTTCGCGGGGTCGAGCGCAAAGACGCCCGAGCCCTTGCGCGCCTCGACAAGGCCTTCGGAGCGGAGCAGGGCGAAGGCTTCGCGCACCGCCGTCCGGCTGATCGAATAGGTCCGGGTGAGTTCGGATTCGCTGGGCAGCCGGTCCCCGGGGCGGAATCGCCCGATGTTGATGTCACGCCGCAGGTCGTCTGCGATCAACGCGGCCCGGGTTCGGGCCGGGCTGGGCTCGGCGGGGGTGCGGGCGGGGGCATTCACATCTGTCATTGCGGCGGGTTCCAACCATTCCTGTAATACAGATATTCCGCCGCGCCTGCGTTGGGAAGCCCGGCTTCGGCTTTTCCGACGAGAAAACAGCATTGCGGCGCGCAGTGCGGTTGACGGCCCGCAAAACCTATCATACGATCCTGTTATACAGATTTTGGAATCTCCGGGCCGCGCGCCGGGGGAGGAGGAGCCACCGTGATCATCACCGACGTGTCCGCCTGCGTCTTCCGGCACAAGACCCGCCGCCATTCCGACAGCGCGGGCCACGCCCATCCGGGGCCCGAGCACACCGTGTTGCAGGCCATGCTGACCATCCGCACCGAGGACGGTCACGCGGGCCACAGCTTTTGTCCGCCCGAGGTCGTCCGCCCCCACGTCATCGACAAGTTCGTCAGGAAGGTGCTGATCGGGCAGGATCATCGCGACCGCGAGCGCCTCTGGCAGGACCTTGCCCATTGGCAGCGCGGCTCGGCGGCGCAGCTGACCGACCGCACGCTGGCCGTGGTCGATTGCGCGCTCTGGGATCTTGCCGGGCGCACCCTGGGCCAGCCGGTTCACAAGCTGATCGGCGCCTATCGCGACAAGGTGCCGGCCTATGGGTCGGTCATGTGCGGCGACGAGATCGAGGGCGGCCTGGCGACCCCGGAGGATTACGGCCGCTTCGCCGAGAAGTTGGTCGCGCGCGGCTACAAGGGGATCAAGCTGCACACCTGGATGCCGCCGGTGAGCTGGGCGCCGGATGTGAAGATGGACCTCAGGGCCTGCGCCGCCGTGCGCGAGGCCGTGGGCCCGGACATCCGCCTTATGATCGACGCCTTCCACTGGTATTCCCGCACCGATGCGCTGGCGCTCGGGCGCGGGCTGGAAAAGCTGGACTTCGACTGGATCGAGGAGCCGCTCGACGAGCAGTCGATGTCTTCCTACAAGTGGCTGTCCGACAACCTCGACATTCCCGTGATCGGCCCCGAAAGCGCCGCCGGCAAGCACTGGCACAGGGCGGAATGGATCCGTTCCGGCGCCTGCGACATCCTGCGGACCGGGGTCAATGACGTCGGCGGCATCACCCCCGCGCTGAAGACGATGCACCTGGCCGAAAGCTTCGGCATGGAGTGCGAGGTGCACGGCAACACCGCGATGAACCTGCACGTGGTCGCGGCGGCGAAGAACTGCCGCTGGTACGAACGCGGCCTGCTGCATCCGTTCCTCGAATACGACGACGGCCTCGACTACCTCAGGCAGCTTTCCGATCCGATGGATGCGGACGGCTTCGTCCACGTGCCCGACCGTCCCGGCCTCGGCGAGGACATCGACTTCGAGCATATCGAGAACAACCGCGAAGCCTGACGCGGGCGGGAGACCCGCTTCGGCCTTTGCATCCAACCCCATGAAACCCTCGGGAGGAACCATGAAACGATTTCTAGCAACCGTGGCCATCGGGGCGCTGCTCGTCTCCGCAGCCCCCGGCCAGCGCGGCGCGCTGGCGGAAACGCCCGCCGACCAACTGGTCGTCGCATTCAACATGAGCAACGTGCTGACGATGGACCCCGCCGCGATCACCGGCGGCGAGACGGTGCAGATCCTCAACAACGTCTACGACTCGCTGGTCTCGCTCAACCCCGAGACGCTGGCGCTGGAACCGCGCCTTGCCGAAAGCTGGGAGATCGCGCCGGACAACATGTCGGTGACCTTCCACCTGCGCAAGGATGTCACCTTTGCCTCCGGCAATCCCCTGACCGCCGAGGACGTGGCCTATTCCCTGAAACGCCTGCTCAAGCTGAGCCAGGCGCAGGCCTCGATGCTGACCAGCCGCGGCTTTGACGCGGAACAGGCCGATGCGCAGTTCGTGGCCAAGGACGAGCACACCTTCGTGCTGACGCTTCCCGCGCCGGACGATCCCAAGCTCATCATGATGGTGCTGGCCGAGGCCGGGCGGGGCTCGATCCTCGACAGCAAGCTGGTGCAGGAGAACGAGACCGACGGCGACATGGGCGCGGCCTTTCTCACCAACAATTCCGCCGGTTCGGGCGCCTATACGCTGAACAACTGGCGGGCCAACGAATACGTCATCCTGACCCGCAACGATGCGTTCTGGGGCGATGCGCCCGAGATGAAGCGGGTGCTGATGCGCCACCTTCCGGAAAGCCAGACCCAGCGGCTCGGGCTCGAACAGGGCGACATCGACGTCGGTTTCTCGCTTGCCGCGCCGGATCTGCGCGGGCTCGAGAAGAACGAGCAGATCACGGTTGAATCGGTGCCGAGCGCCGGCTTCTACTATCTTGCGGTGTCGATGAAGGACGAACGCTATGCCGATCCCAAGGTGCGCGAGGCGCTGCGTTACCTGATCGACTATGACGGCATCAACGGTGCCATCATGCCCTATTTCGGCGTGAAGCGTCAGCAGCCGATCAACTCCTACGTCTTCGCGGCGCTACCCGATCCGGGCTATGCGCTGGACGTGGAAAAGGCCAAGGCGCTGCTTGCCGAGGCGGGCTATCCGGACGGGTTCGAGACGACGCTGCGGGTGATTTCCACCCAGGAATTCCTCGACTCCGCCACCGCGATCCAGGCGACGCTGGCGCAGGCAGGCATCAAGGCCGAGATCATCACCGGCGACGGCGGCCAGATCTACGGCGCGATGCGCGAACGGTCCTTCGAACTGCTCGTCGGTCGCGGCGGCGGCGGCCAGCAGCCGCACCCGGACAGCAACCTGCGCGCCATGGCCTACAATCCCGACAATTCGGACGAGGCCAAGCTCACCAACTACCAGAACTGGCGCACGTCCTTCTTCGACGAGGCATTGAACGGGATGATCGAGTCGGCGCTGGTCGAGCCCGACGCCGACAAGCAGGCCACGATGTACGAGGACATCCAGCGCAAGATGGAAGAGCTGGTGATGTCGATCCAACCCTTCTCGGAGCGGGTGGTGACGGCGGCCTACCAGAGCGACGTGCATGGAGTCGTGGTCGATCCCTGGACCTCGCGGTTCGAGGATGTGACCAAGGAACGCTGACGACGTCCTCCCTGTCAGCGTGGCGCGTCCCCGAGCGGGGCGCGCCGTTTCACGTCAGGGACCTGCGCAGGAAGGCGACGGCCTCGTCCAGCGTTTCCGGCGGGCAGGTGTGGGCGTGGTCGTGCAGGGCGGTATCGGGCGCGGGTGCGCCGGCGGCCGCGCAGATCTCCGCGATCCGGGTCCAGGCCGCCGTCACGGCGTCCTCGGGCATGTGCCGGTCGCCCCGTCCCGAGCGGAAGAACAGCGCCTTCCCGGCGGCGAGACCGGCAAGGTCGGGGAAATCGGCGCGGGCGGTGACCCCCGGATGCAGGAAGTGAAAGGCGGACTGCCCCTTGAGCAACGGCGCGCCGGGCCGCATCAGCGCCGCGCGCCCGGCCATCCAGCTGATCGAGGCGGTGGCGCGGACATGCGGGCTGAGCGCGGCCACCTGCCAGGCGCGGAAGCCGCCGAAGGAAAATCCGAAGGCGCCGATGCGCGCGGCGTCGATCCCCGGCTGCGCGGCCAGCCAGGCCGCGGCCTGCACGTCCTCGCCCGCGGTCAGCCCGGCAAGGCTCCACCCCAGCCCGAGCGCATTGGCCGCGAGCGCCTGCTGGCCGTCGTAATCGCCCGCCCGCCGCCCGCCCCAGCCCGGTGCATCGAGGCAGAGCACAGCAAATCCCGCGTTCAGATAGGTGGCGGCGGGGGCCCGCCCGCCGTAGTGCCGCGCCTGACCGGCGCGCGCCTCGTCGAGGTCGAAAAGCTTGCGCCAGCCGATCTCGAACGCGCCGCCGTGGTCGTGCAGCAGCAGCACCGCCGGATGCGGTCCCGCACCCGCCGGGCGGACAAGGCAGCCCTCGGCCACCGCGCCGGTGGCAAAGCGCAGCCTGACCGCATCCCCGGTCACCTCGCCGTCGGGAAGACCCTCGCACGGCGGCAGACCGGCGCGCCAGCAACGCTCCAGCGCATCGCGCCATTCGGCATGTGTACCGCCGTGCTGCCCGAACGACAGATCGAGGCGCATCGCGGAGCGGCGCGCCTCGAGGAAGTCGGGCAGGGGGAGGGGATCAGAGGGCGCGCTCATAGTCGAGCGATGCTCCGATCAGCTCCCTCGCATAGGGCTGGGTCGCGCCGTTTCCCGGGATCGCCTCACGCGGGAGGACCTCGACCAGCCGCCCCGCCTGCATCACCGCGAAGCGGTCGCACATGTGATCCACCACGGCGAGGTCATGGCTCACCATGATATAGGTAAAGCCGTGCTCCTCCCGCAGGCGCGCCAGCAGGTTCAGGATCTCGGCCTGCACCGAGACATCGAGCGCCGAGGTCGGTTCGTCCAGCAGCAGCACGTCCGGTTCCAGGATCAGCGCGCGGGCGATGGCGACCCGCTGGCGTTGCCCGCCGGAAAGCTGGTGCGGGTAGCGGTCGAGGAACTCCACCGGCAGACCGACGTCGACCAGGGCGCGCGCCATGCGCTCTTCGCGGTCGCCGAGTCCGTTGACGATCAGCGGCTCGGCCAGGGTGCTGCGCACCGAATGACGGGGGTGCAGCGATCCGTAGGGGTCCTGGAACACCATCTGCAGGGTGCGGCAGCGTTCGGGCACCGACATGGCGCGCACGCTGGTGCCGCCGATCGTCACGTCTCCCGTCCACATGGACAGCAGCATCGAGGCACAGCGCAGGATCGTGGACTTGCCGGACCCGCTTTCCCCCACCAGCCCGAAACATTCGCCGGGGGCGACGTCGAAGGTGATGTCGGTCAGGATGCGGGCCTCGCCCAGCGTGATGCCGAGCGCCGAAACATTGACGGATTTCATCGGGCTGTCTCCACCGGCTGACTCCATTCCGGGCGGCGTTGCAGGACCGGCAGCGGCGCGCGCGGCCCGCCGATCCGGGGCTGAGCGGCAAGCAGCCCCCGCGAATAGGGATGCTGCGCCTTGTCGAGGTCGCAGGCCCTGAGGGATTCGACCACCTGGCCAGCATACATGATGAGAACCCGGTCGCAGAAATTCCGCACGAGGTTCAGGTCGTGGGAAATCATGATCAGCCCGATGCCCTTGTCGCGCACCAGCCCGTCGAGGATGCCCAGCACCTGCAGGCGCACCGTCACGTCCAGCGCCGAGGTCGGCTCGTCCGCGATCACCAGCCCGGGGTCGGTCAGCAGCATCATGGCGATCATGATGCGCTGGCCCATGCCGCCGGAAACCTCGTGAGGATAAAGCGCATAGACCCGTTCGGGATCGCGAATCTGCACCGCCTCCAGCATGTCGATCGCCCGGGCGCGCGCTTCCTTCCGGGAGCATTTCACATGGGTGAGATAGGCCTCGGCGATCTGGTCGCCGCAGCGCCGGATCGGGTTGAGCGAGAATTTCGGGTCCTGGAGGATCATCGTCATCTGCCGCCCGCGCACCTTCAGCATCTGGCGTTCGCTGGCGCGCAGCAGGTCGATGTCGCGAAAGGTCATGCGGTCGGCGGTGATCTCGGCGGTCGGCAGCAGGCGCAGCAGCGCACGCCCGACCGTCGACTTGCCGGACCCGCTTTCCCCGACGATGCCGAGCCTTTCGCGCCCGAGGGTGAAGGAGACGTTGCGCACGGCGGGCGCGGGCGCCCCGCGGTAGTGGATCGACAGGTTCTCGACCTGGAGGACGGGGGAGGGTTCGGTCATCACGTCACTTCCGGTTCATCTGCTTGGGATCGAGCGCGTCGCGCAGCCCGTCTCCCAGAAGGTTGAAGGCCAGGCTGACGCAGAGGATCGCGAGGCCGGGAAAGGTCACCGTCCACCAGCTGTCGATCATGTAGCGCCGCCCGGTGGCGATCATCGCGCCCCACTCCGGCAGCGGCGGCTGTGCCCCGAGACCGAGAAAGCCGAGGCCCGCGGCGGTCAGGATCACCGTCGCCATGTTCAGCGTCAGGCGGATCAGCACCGAGGGCATGCACATCGGCACGATGGAGCGCCAGATGATCCGCCGCGACGAAGCGCCCTGCAGCCGGGCCGCCGCGATGTAGTCGGCGGAGCGGAAGGTCAGGGTCTCGGCCCTTGCCAGCCGGGCGATGGGCGGCCAGGCGGTGAGCGAAATGGCGATGATCGCATTGTTCAGACTCGGCCCGAGCGCGGCGACAAAGGCCAGCGACAGGATGAGCGAGGGGAAGGACAGGAAGATGTCGGTCACCCGCATCAGCACCGTGTCCGCCCAGCCGCCGTAGTAGCCCGACACCGTGCCGACCAGAAGTCCGATCGGCCCCACGATGACCGACACCAGCGTGATGAAGGTCAGCGTGATGCGCGAGCCGTAGAGGATGCGGCTGTAGATGTCGCGCCCGAGCTCGTCGGTGCCGAAGAAATGCGCCGCGCTCGGTGCCTGCAGCGCGTTCCGGAGATCCTGCACGTAGGGATCGTGGGTGGCCAGAACCGGCGCCAGCAGCGCCCCGGCCAGCAGCACGGCCAGCACGGCGACCCCGAAGGCGGAGGTCGGGTTGCGCAGCAGGAAGGTCAGGATGTTCCGGGCCACGATGAGCGACTGAGGAACCCGTGCGGATTTCCGTCGGTCTGGTGTCCGTGAAGCGGTTGTCATGGTCATCGGGTCCTCGGGTCGAACACGCGGTAAAGCAGGTCGGAGATCAGGTTGAGCGTGATGAAGATCACCCCCACGATCAGCACGCAGGTCATCACGGCGTTCATGTCGCCGATCAGCAGGTTGCTGGTGAGATACTGGCCGAAGCCGGGCCAGGCGAAGACGGTCTCGATCAGCACCGCGCCTTCGAGCAGCGCGCCGTAGGCCAGCGCGACGATGGTCACCAGCTGCACCCGGATGTTTCCGAAGGCGTGGCGCCAGATGGTCTGGCGGTTGGACAGCCCCTTGACCCGTGCGGTGGTGATGTATTCCTGGTTGATCTGGTCGAGCATGAAGCTCCGCGTCATCCGCGTGATATAGGCGGACGAGCTGTAGCCCAGCAGCGAGGCGGGCAGGATGATGTGGTTCACGGCGCTGCGGAAGATGTCCCATTCGCCGGCCAGCGCGCTGTCGATCAGCAGGAAACCTGTCGTTTCGGGCACCATGCCGATGTAGAACTGCTCCATCCGACCGGAGCCGCCGACCCATCCCAGCTTGGCGTAGAAGATCAGCAGCGCGATCATCGCGGTCCAGAAGATCGGCATGGAATGCCCGGTCAGGCTGAGGACGCGGATGACGTGGTCGGGCCAGCGGTCCTTGTTCACCGCGGCCAGCACGCCCATGCTCACCCCCAGCGTCGCGCCGATCACGATGGCGAAGGTCGCCAGTTCGATGGTCGCGGGCAGCACGTAGAGAATATCGTCGAGCACCGGCTTGCCGGTCCGGATCGAGGTGCCGAAGTCGAGCGTGGCGACATCGCGCAGGTAGAACAGGAACTGCTGCCACACCGGCCGGTCGAGCCCGAGTTGCCGGAACACGTGGTCATAGACCTCGCGGGTGGCGTCCTCTCCGACGATGGCGCGCACCGGATCGACGGGCATCACCCGCCCGATGATGAACGTCAGGATCAGCAGGCCGATCAGCGTGACGCCGATCGTCCCCGCCTGTCCCGCAAATCCCGCAAGTCTTCGTCGTGCCGGCCGTGCCATGCAAGCTCCCCCCTCCTGTGATGCCGGGGACTCGGCCCGGGCATTGTCTGACAAATCTGTTATACAGGATGGCGATTGTCAAGGAGATTACCGTTTCCGTCCTCGTCACCCTTCAAACCGGGTGCGCATCGGGGGAATCCGGCGTCCCGCCGAGGTGCGTTCCCATCAGACCTCGTGCAGCGCCGCGGCGAGTTGCATGGCGAAGCGGGCCGAGGCGACGGGCAGGGTGCGCCCTCGCAACTGGCCGAGGATGAGGCTCCCCGCCGCGACATCCTTTTCCGACAGCGGCCGGAACACCAGATCGCCGTCCGACGGAATCTTCAGCCCGATGGGGATCTGGAAGCCGACGGCGCGTTCGTGGATGACGTAATGCCGGATCAGTTCGAAGCTTTCGGTTTCGAGAATCGGCGTCAGGTTGCGTCCCAGCCGCCGCGCCGCGAAGTCGAGAAGATGGCGCACGCCGTATTTCGCATCGGGCGCGACGCTCGGGGCGTCGAGGCACTCCCACAGACGCAACTCCGGCCTGGCGGCCAGCGGGTCGTCCTTGCGCAGGATGGCGTGGACGCGCTGGGGCACCAGCTCCAGCACCTCGAAATCGACCAGGTAGACCGGCTCGAACACCAGGGCGAGGTCGGAATCGTAGCTGGCCAGTTCCTGTTCGGCCTGCGCACGGTCGCGGACCTTGACGGTAAAGTTCACGCCGGGGTGCAGGGCGCGGTAGCGGGCGATCTGCTCGGGCAGGAAATAGGGCAAGAGAGCCTGCGAACAGGCGATCCGCACATGGCCGCGCCGCTCTCCCGACAGATCGGCCACCTGGCTCTGCACGCGGGCAAAGTCGGAGCGGGTCATCCGGTAGTGGTGCAGCAGCATCTCGCCCGCCGGATTGAGCCGCACCCCGCCGGGAATCCTCTCGAAGATCGGCGAGCCGAAATCCGTCTCGAACCCGCGGATGCGCCGGTTCAGCGCCGAGGCGGTGAGGTTCATGTCCTCCGCCGCCTTGCGCATGGAACCGGTGCGGGCCACCGCCTCGATCAGCGCAAAGGTCTGAAAATGCTTCATGTTGCTCCTGTCCCGAACCGTGGTGCAAAAAATGCACCGGGTATGTGAAATCATAGCACTTTGAGCAACACCCGAGATACACCAACCTGACGGGGACCTCGCCACATCAGCAGGAAGAGCCCCCGAAATGACCACGACACGTCGCAATTTCCTCAAGACCGGCGCCGCCGCCACGGCCCTGCCGTTCATCCACGCCTTTCCCGCCGCGGCGGCCGGGCGCGATACCCTCGTCGCGGTGACGGCGCAGACGATCAACTCGCTCGACCTGCACAGGACGGGCACCAACCGCGCCAGCTACGCGGTGGCGATCAACTGCTACGACCGGCTGGTCACCTTCGGGACCAAGGACGCGCCGGGCGGCGGGCTGAGCTACGACTACTCCGAGATCCGCCCGGAACTGGCCGAAAGCTGGGAGATTTCCGAAGACGGCATGACCCTGACCTTCACCCTGAAGGAGGCGACCTTCCAGGACGGCAGCCCGGTGACGGCGGAGGACGTGAAATGGTCCTTCGACCGCGCGGTGTCGGTCGGCGGCTTCCCGACCGTGCAGATGAAGGCGGGCGGGCTGGAACGGCCCGACCAGTTCGAAGCGCTCGACGCCCGCACCTTCGTGGTCAGGCTCGACCGGCCGTCGAAACTGTCGCTGCCCGATCTTGCCGTGCCGGTGCCCTTCATCATCAACGCGACCCTCGCCAAGGCCCATGCCACGCCGGACGACCCCTGGGCGATGGAGTACCTGCACAAGACCACCATCGGCTCCGGCGCCTACAGGGTGACGCGCTGGGACCCCGGTCAGCAGGTGGTCTACGAACGCAACGACACCTGGGTCGGCGGGCCGGTTCCCTCCTATGCGCGGGTCATCATGCGCGAGGTGCCGTCCTCGGCCACCCAGCGCGCGCTGGTCGAGCGGGGCGATGTGCAGATCGCCTTCGACATTCCCGACAAGGACGCAGCCGAGCTCGCGGACAAGCTGACCGTGCATTCCACCCCGGTCGAGAACTGCATTCACGCGCTCTGCCTCAACACCGGGTTCGAGCCGTTCCGCGATCCGAACGTGCGCAAGGCGATCGCCTCGATCGTGCCCTACGAGGCGATCTTCAACGCGGCGGCCTACGGTCGCGGTGCGCCGCTCTGGGGCGGGCCGGCCGAGATCACCGACACCGCCTGGCCGCGCCGGTCGCCCTATGACACCGACCTTGCGACGGCGCAGGCCTTCATGGCGGCATCGGGCTATCCCGAGGGGTTCGAGACCACGCTGTCGATCGCGACCGACCTCGCGTCCTGGATGGAACCGGCGGCGCTGCTGATCCAGGAAGCGGTCGCGCGGATCGGGATTACCGTCGACGTGGACAAGATCCCCGGCGCGAACTGGCGCACCGCGGCACTGGTCGAAAAGCGGCTGCCGATGCACCTGGAAAATTTCGGCGGATGGCTCAACACGCCGGACTACTATTTCTTCTGGGCCTATCAGAAGGACCATCTGTTCAACTCGTCGAACTACTACGACGAAGAGGTCGAGACGCTCACCGACGAGACGCTGCACATGGCGATGGACGATCCGGACTATGCGCCCAAGATCCGGCGCATGTTCGAGATCGCCTTCGAGGACCTGCCGCGCATCCCGCTCTACCAGCCGGCGCTGAACGTGGCGGTGAACGGCGCGTCGGGCTACGAGTTCTGGTTCCATCGCCAGCTCGACATCCGCAGCCTCGGCCCGACCGGAGCCTGAGCGATGGGCACGCGCGGGACCGCCGTCGGACTTCGCATCGCCCAGGCCGTCCCCGTGCTTTTCGGGGTGGTCCTGATCTCCTTCATCCTCACCCGGGCCCTTCCCGGAGACCCGGCGGCGCAGTTCGCCGGGGCCATGGCGACCCCGGACTCCATCGAGGAGGTGCGCCGCGCGCTCGGACTCGACCAGCCGCTGATCCGGCAGTTCTGGCTCTACCTCGGGCAGCTCGCGCAGGGCGATCTCGGGCAATCGGTCTCGACCGGGCAACCGGTGATCGCGGAACTGGCCAAGAGGCTGCCGGCCTCGCTCGAACTGACGTTCTTCGCGCTGATCCTCTCCTGCGGGGTGGCGATACCGCTCGGGGTTCTGGCGGCGACCCGGCCGGGAAGCTGGGTCGACCAGCTCTGCCGGCTGCTGGTGACCGCCGGGGTAAGCCTGCCGACCTTCTTCACCGGCATCCTGCTGGTCTACGTGTTCTACTACCTGCTCGGCATCGCGCCCTCGCCGCTGGGACGGCTCGATTTCGTCTATCTCGACCCGCCGCACGTGACCGGCTTCTTCCTGATCGACGCGGCCCTCGCGGGGGACGCAGAGACCTGGTTCGGTGCGCTGAAACAGCTGATCCTGCCGGGCCTCACCCTCGCGCTGTTCACACTTGCGCCGATCGCGCGGATGACCCGTGCCGCCATGCTCTCGGCGCTTTCGGCGGATTACGTGCGCACCGCGAGGGCGGCGGGGCTGGCGCCGCGCAAGGTGCTCTACGGCTATGCCTTCCGCAACGCGCTGCTGCCGGTGGTCACGACGCTGGGCATGGTCTTTTCCTTCGTGCTGGGCGCCAACGTGCTGGTGGAAAAGGTCTTTGCCTGGCCGGGCATCGGATCCTACGCGGTCGAGGCCCTGGTCGTCTCCGACTACGCGGCGGTGCAGGGCTTCGTGCTCTCCATGGCGCTGCTCTTCGTTCTGCTCAACCTCGTGATCGACCTCACCTACTCGGTGATAGATCCGCGCTTCGGGACCTCCGCCAAATGACCGAGTTGTCACTGGAAACCACCCCCGCTCCGGCCCCGGCGTCCTCGGGGATGCTGCGCCATGTCCTCTGGGTGCTGCGCGAGAACCCCGTCACCGGGCTGTCCTTCGCGATGTTCGCGGCGCTGCTCGTCTCGGCGGTGATCGGGCCGTCCATCGTGCCCTACGACCCGCTTGCGACCGACGCCACGGCGACGCTGCAGCCCCCTTCGGCGGCGCATTGGTTCGGCACCGACAACCTGGGGCGCGACGTGTTCTCGCGGGTGGTCGTGGCGACCCGGCTCGACCTGGTGATCTCGGTCGCCGCCGTGGCGCTCAGCTTCGTCTTCGGATCCGTGCTGGGGGCGGTCGCGGGCTATCGCGGCGGCTGGACCGACACGGTGCTGAGCCGGGTGCTCGACACCATCATGGCGTTCCCGCTGTTCGTGCTCGCCATGGGGATCGTCGCGGCGCTGGGCAATTCGGTCGCCAACATCATCTACGCCACGGCGATCATCAACATCCCCTTCTATGCGCGCCTGGTGCGGGCCGAGGTCAACATCCGCCGCGACGCGGGCTTCACCCTTGCCGCGAAGCTCGCCGGAAATTCCGACACCCGGGTGCTGGTGATGCACATCTTTCCCAATGCCCTGCCACCGATGATGGTGCAGGTCTCGCTCAACCTCGGCTGGGCGATCCTCAACGCGGCGGGGCTGTCGTTCATCGGCCTCGGGGTCCGTCCGCCCACCCCGGAATGGGGGATCATGGTGGCGGAGGGGGCCAACTACATCGTCTCCGGCGAATGGTGGCTCGCGGTCTTTCCCGGGCTCTGGCTGATGCTCGCCGTCTTCACCTTCAACCTCATGGGCGACGGTCTGCGCGACATCGTCGACCCCCGCCGGAGGACCTGAGCCATGCTGTCGATCAAGGATCTGCGCGTCGCCTTCAAGACCCGCAAGGGCGAGGTCGCCGCGGTCAAGGGCATCTCCTTCGAACTGGCCCGTGGCGAACGCCTCGGCATCGTCGGAGAGAGCGGGTCGGGCAAATCCGTCACCTCCTACGCGCTGATGCGCATTCTCGATGCCAACGGGCGGATCAAGGCGGGGGAGGCGGTCTATTCCGGCATCGACCTGCGGCGCGCGGCGGAACGCGACATGCGCGATCTGCGCGGGCGCGAGATCTCGATGATCTTCCAGAACCCCCGCGCCGCGCTGAACCCGATCCGCAAGGTCGGTCTCCAGATCGAGGACGTGCTGCGCCAGCACGCCCGGGCGACCCGACAGGATGCGCGGCAAAAGGCCATCGCCGCGCTCGAGGCGGTCAAGATCCGCGACGCCGAGGCGCGCCATGATGCCTATCCCTTCGAACTGTCCGGCGGCATGTGCCAGAGGGTGGTCTGCGCCATCGCGCTGGCCTGCGATCCCAAGCTGTTGATCATGGACGAGCCGACGACCGGCCTCGACATCACCACGCAGAAGGCGGTGATGGACCTCGTGGACGGGCTGGTCACGGAGCGGGGCATGTCCTCCATCCTCATCACCCACGACCTCGGGCTCGCGTCGGAATACTGCGACCGGATCGTGGTGATGAAGGACGGGCAGATCGTCGAGGAAGGCCGCCCCGGCGAGCTGCTCGGCGCGCCGCGTCATCCCTACACCCGCAAGCTGGTGGATGCGACGCCCCGGCGCGGGGTCGGCCTGCGCGACCTCCTCCCGGTGGAGGAGCGCCGTCCGCTCGCACCCCGCACCGTGGGCGCGGCGCCGCTCTACGAGGTGCGCAACCTCACCAAGACCTACCAGGGCAAATCCGGGCCGGTCCACGCGGTGCGCGACATCTCCTTCACCATCCGCGAAGGGCAGTCGGTCGGGCTGGTCGGGGAATCCGGCTGCGGCAAGTCCACCACCTCGGCGATGCTGGTGCGCCTGCTCGATCCGAGCGCGGGGCAACTGCTGTTCCGGGGCGAGGACCTGGCCGAGATGCCCGCGGCCGGCTTTGCCCGCAACCCGCTGCGCGGCAGGATCCAGATGGTGTTCCAGGACGCGACCGACAGCCTCAACCCGCGCCACACCGCGCGCCAGTCCATCGCCGAGCCGCTGAAGCGCATGACCGGCCTGAAGGACCGGGCGCTTGCCGCGCGGGTCGAGGAGCTTGCCCGGCTGACCGGCCTGCCGGATCATCTGCTGGACCGCTTTCCGCACCAGCTTTCCGGCGGTCAGAAGGCCCGCGTCGGCATCGCCCGCGCCATCGCGCCCGATCCGGAATTCCTGATCCTCGACGAACCGACCGCCGCGCTCGACGTGTCGATCCAGGCGGTGGTGCTGAACCTGCTGGCCGACCTGCGCGCCCGCCTCGGCATGAGCTACCTCTTCGTGTCGCACGATCTCAACGTGGTGCGCCTTCTCTGCGACGAGGTGATCGTGATGAAGGGGGGCGTGATCGTCGACGCGGGCCCGGTCGAGCGGGTGATGGACAGCCCGGCGCATCCCTACACCCGCGAACTGCTGAGTGCGGCCCCGCAAGCCCCGATCCCCACCGTCGCGGCCTGAGCGCCCGACCCGACGACCGACGACCCGTCACGACCCCGAAGGACCGAACATGACCGACGACCTGCCCTTCACCCTGCCGGCGCTGCGCGCCGCGCTGGATGCCGGAATGACCCCCGAGGCGCTGATCGCGCTGGCCTTTGCCCGGCTCGACGCCCTGGGGGATCCGGGAATCCTGATCCACGACGCCCGCGAGGCCGCGCTTGCGGCGGCCCGTGCGCTCGGCCCGCGCGACGGCCGCCCGCTCTGGGGCGTGCCCTTCGTGGTCAAGGACAATATCGACGTGGCCGGAATGCCGACCACCGCCGCCTGTCCGGATTTCTCGTACCTGGCCGACCGCGATGCCTTCGTGGTCGGTCGGCTGCACGCGGCGGGGGCGATCTGTCTCGGCAAGGCGAACCTCGACCAGTTCGCCACCGGCCTCGTCGGCGTGCGCAGCCCCTATCCCGCGCCGCGCAACGCGCTCGACCCGCTGATGGTGCCGGGGGGGTCGTCCTCGGGCTCGGCGGTGGCGGTGGCGCAGGGCATCGCGGCGTTTTCGCTGGGCACGGACACGGCGGGGTCGGGGCGCGTCCCGGCGGCGCTGAACGCCATCGTCGGGCTGAAGCCGACCCTCGGGGCGCTGTCCTCGACCGGGATGGTGCCGGCCTGCCGGACGCTCGACACGATCTCGATCTTCGCCCTGACCACCCGCGATGCCTTCGAGGTGCTCTCGGTCGCGCAGGCCGAGGACCCGGAGGACGCCTATTCCCGCGCCTTGCCCGCGCCGCTGCCGGCGCCCGTGCCACCCCGGCTGCGGATCGCGGTGCCGTCGCGCGACACGCTCGTCACCGACAAAGACAGCGTGCAGGCCGCCAGTTTCCAAGCCACCCTGACGCGTCTGCGCACGACGGGGGCCGAGATCGTGGAGATGGATTTCGCCCCCTTCCACGAGGTCGCCCGCCTGCTCTACGAAGGCGCCTGGGTCGCCGAACGCACCGCCGCGCTGGGCGCGCGCCTGACGGACCGGCCCGACACCCTGCACCCGGTCACCCGGCAGATCGTCTCCGCCGGGCTCGGCCTGTCGGCGGTCGATGCCTTTCGCGGCCAATACCGGCTTGCCGCGCTGCGCAGGGTCTGCGCCGAGCGGATGGCGGGGATCGACCTGCTCTGCGTGCCGACCATGCCGCGCTTCGTCTCGCTGGCCGAGATCGCCGAGGATCCGGTCGGCCCGAACTCGCTGCTCGGCACCTACACGAATTTCGTCAACCTGCTCGACATGAGCGGCCTTGCCGTGCCCTGCGGGCTGCGTCCGGACGGGCGCCCGGCGGGGGTGACCTTTCTCGGACGGGCGGGGGCGGATGCGCTGCTGGCCGCGACGGCGATGCTGGTCGAGGACGGCCCGATGGGCGCGACGGGCTGGACCCGCCCGCCGCTTCCGGCGCTCTCCGGCGTGGCCGGGGCCGACGAACTGGCGGTCTTCGTCTGCGGGGCGCATATGTCGGGCATGGCGCTGAACGGGGAGCTGGTGTCGCTCGGCGCGCGGTTCCTCAGGGGCTGCCTGACCGCGCCCCGATACAGGCTGCACGCGCTGGCGGGCGGACCGCCGCCGCGTCCGGGTCTCAGCCGGGAGGCGCGGGGGGGGCGGTCGATCGCGGGCGAACTCTGGGCGCTGCCGCTCGCGGCGGTGGGCCGGTTCCTGTCGGGCATTCCCGCGCCGCTCGGCCTCGGGACCGTGGAACTGGACGACGGCAGCGCGGTGACCGGCTTCATCTGCGAAGGCATCGGGGTCGAAACCGGGCGCGATGTGTCGGAGCACGGCGACTGGCGCAGCTACCTTGCCCATACCGCCGCGCGCCCGGCAAAGGAGGAGGCGGCCGGCGCAACCTGAATCGGCGCCCCGGCCCCTGCGGCGGGCGAAGGCGCCGGTCGCGGCGCGGGGCAGGGGGGCGGCGCGGCGACCTGCGCCCCCGGCACATCACCTTCGGCAAAAATGTCGCGCTTCGGGCAGAATGGGTTTGAACCCCCCGCGGGTTTGGCGGTTTCATGTCCGCGCACCGGCCGCAGCCCAAGGCGCACCGGGCGCAACGATCCGAACTGCCCGAAAGGTCTTGCATGTTTACCAGACGCACGATGATCGCATCGCTCGCCACCCTGGCCGCGCCCGCGATCGCCCGTCCCGCCTTTGCAGCATCCGGCGACTGGGACGCCTGGGATGCGCAGGTGACGCCGGCGGATTTCGACCTCGAAACCAGCAACCCCTGGGGGCTGCATCCGCGCTTTCTCCCGGTCCGGGTCAGCGCCAACGAGGGGCTGAAGCCCGGCGACATCCACGTGGATGCGGTCGCGCGCTATCTCTACCACATCCAGGGTGACGGCACGGCGATGCGCTACGGCGTGGCGATCGGGCGCGACGGCCTGTACGAACCCGGCGTCTACACGATCAAGCGCAAGGCCAAGTGGCCGCTCTGGGTGCCCACCGGCGCGATGATCAAGCGCGAGCCGGAGAAATATGCCCATTGGGAAGCCGGGATGCCTCCCGGTCCGGACAACGCGCTGGGCTCGCGGGCGCTCTATCTCTACGTCGGCAACCGGGATTCCTACCTGCGCATCCACGGCACGCCTGCGCCGCGCTCCATCGGCACGCGCGCCAGTTCCGGCTGCGTGCGCATGGTGATGCCGCATATCAACGTGCTCTACGACGAGGTCGAGACCGGCGTCACCGCCTATCTCTACCCGACCGACGGCGGGATGCTCTAGGGCATCCCCGCGGTCTAGCCCTGCGGCCTCGCGCAGATCGGGCTGCCGTTGTCGGTGCGCAGCGGCAGTTCGACGGTCTCGACCGGGCCGCGATGGGTGTACCAGTAGCAGCCGTCCTTGGATCTGTAGCGCGCCGTGGTCAGGTCCTGAAAGGGAGCGGCGATCGAGGACACCGACTCCGGGACGGTCACGATGCCCGTCCCGCCCGCCTCGCCATCGGCGGGGACGGGTTCACAGGCGGCAAGACCCAGCAGCAACAGGGGCCCCGTGAGAAGAACCAGGGGTTTGGTCATCAGGCAATCACTCCGGTTTGTCGGCCTTTCGCGGACGGTTGCATCCCCGGACGCGGGCCGCAAGCCTTCCGCGACCGCCCGGGGCCGAGTGCTGCACAGGTGCCGCACAGCAGCCGCACCCTGGCGCGAACCGAGCGCGGCGCGCCTGCGGGAAAAATCCGCATCCTGCCCGTCAACGGAATGAAATCGTTACAAGACCGACGCGGAACTGTCATGCGGCTCCTCTAGGGAACCAGCTCAAATCCCCCCGGCCACCGCGGGTGCGCCGGGCAAACCGAGTGGAGACTGAGTTGACCATGACATCCCGATCCCGCCTGACGCTTTCCGTGGCCGCGCTTGCCGTGACCGCCACCGGCGCCCTTGCAGAGCCTTCGCAGGAGCTTATCGACGCGGCCAAGGCCGAGGGAATGCTGACCACCATCGCCTTGCCCCACAGCTGGTGCGGCTACGGGGAGGTCATCCAGGGCTTCAAGGACAAGTACGGCATCGAGGTCAACGAACTGAACCCGAACGCCGGCTCCGCCGATGAACTCGAAGCGGTGAAGGCCAACAAGGGCAACACCGGCCCGCAGGCGCCCGACGTTCTCGACGTGGGCCTGTCCTTCGGTCCCGCCGCCAAGGCCGAGGGCCTGCTCCAGGCCTACAAGGTCTCGACCTGGGACAGCATCCCGGCCGACGCCAAGGATGACGAGGGCTACTGGTACGGCGACTACTACGGCGTGCTGGCCTTCGGCGTGAACGAGGACATCTTTCCCGACGCACCCGCGAGCTTCGCCGACCTGAAGGACGGCGCCTTTTCCAACGCGGTCGCGCTGCAGGGCGATCCGCGCACCGGCAACTCGGTGATGATGGCGGTCTATGCCGCCGGCATCGCCGAAGGCGGCGAGGCGGGCGCCGATGCGCTGAACAAGGGCATCGCCTTTTTCAAGGGTCTCAAGGAGGGCGGCAACTACGTGCCGGTCAACGGCAATGCCCAGAACCTTGCCCAGGGTACCACGCCGATCTATTTCGATTGGGATTACAACCTGTTGGCCATGCGCGACAAGCTGGACGGCAACCCGCCGGTGTCGGTCGTGGTGCCGGGCGACAGCGTCGTCGCCGGCGTCTACGTTCAGGCGATCTCGGCCTATGCGCCGCATCCCAACGCCGCGAAGCTCTGGATGGAATACCTCTATTCCGACGAGGGTCAGCTCGGCTGGCTGGCGGGCTACTGCCACCCGATCCGCTTCAACGACATGGCAGAGCGCGGCGTGATCCCGCAGGACATGCTGGACAACCTGCCGCCGGCGGAAAACTACGCCAAGGCGATCTTTCCGACCCTCGACCAGCAGTCCGAGGCCAAGCAGGCCGTCGCCGACAACTGGGCAACGGAAATGGGCGTGCAGTAAGCACCTCCGCCCGACACGGAGGGATGGCGGCCAGCGGGCCGCCATTCGCTTTTTCCGACGATCGCCGCCGCGAAGGAGACCCCCTTGGCCGATCAGAGCCACCAAGCCGCCGCCCTTCCGCTGCCCGCGCGCGCACCGCGCCGCGTGAACCTGAACTGGCTGGGCGTCGCGCCGTTCCTGCTGTTCACGCTGCTGTTCCTGATCTTTCCGATCTTCTACCTGGTCGACGGCGCGTTCCGGACCCCCGAGGGGGCCTTCACGCTGGACAACATGATCGCGCTGACGGGCCCGGACATCTGGCCGAGCTACTGGCTGTCGATCCGGCTCAGCTTCACCTCGGCGCTGCTCGGGGCGCTGTTCGGCTCGCTGCTGGCCTGGGCGATCCATCTCGGCGGGTTGCCGGGGTGGGTCAAGCGGGCCTTCCTGACCTTTGCGGGGGTGGCGTCCAACTTTGCCGGGGTGCCGCTGGCCTTTGCCTTCATCGCGACGCTGGGGCGGCTGGGGCTGGTGACGCTGATCCTGCGCGATGTCTTCGGGCTCCACATCTACGCGCAGGGGTTCAACCTGTTCTCGTTCTGGGGGCTGGCGATCACCTATCTCTATTTCCAGCTTCCGCTGATGATGCTGATGATGATGCCCGCGATGGAGGGGCTGCGCAGCGAATGGCGCGAGGCCGCCGAAAGCCTCGGAGCCTCGGCGGGCCAGTTCTGGCGCATGGTGGCGTTGCCGGTGCTGACGCCCTCGGTGCTCGGATGTTTCCTGCTGCTCTTCGCCAATGCCTTCGGAACGCTGGCCACGGTCTACGCGCTGACCTCGGCGAATTTCCCGGTGGTGCCCATCGTGCTGTTCCAGCAGATCCGGGGCAATGTCCTCTACAATCCGAACCTCGGCTATGCCCTGGCCTTCGGCATGGTCATCATCATGGCCTTTTCCAACACCTTCTATTTCCTGCTGCGCAACCGCGCGGAACGGTGGCGCAGATGACCCGCTTTCCCTACCTTGCCACGGCGGTCGCCGTCGTCTCGGCGGCCTTCTTCCTGGTGCCGCTGGCCGCGACGATCAACTTCTCGCTGCGGATGAAGCGCGGAGAGATCACCCTCGATGCCTACCGCTGGCTGTTCCGCGACGACACCTTCGTGTCCGTGCTCGGCTTTTCCGCCGCGGCCTCGCTTGCCGCGATCGTGCTGGGCGCGGTGCTGGTGGTGCCCACCGCCTACTGGGTGCGGCTGAAACTGCCCGCGATGCGCCCGGTGACGGAATTCCTGTCGCTGATGCCGCTCATCATCCCGCCGGTGGTGCTGGTCTTCGGCTACGTGCGGATCTACGGCACCTCGTCCGTCCTGCCGCTGACCATGAGCGAGGCGGGCACCAACCTCCTGCTCGTCATCGGCTATACCGTGCTGTCGCTGCCCTACATGTACCGGGCGGTCGACAACGGCATGGCGGCCATCGACATCACCACGCTGACCGAAGCCGCCGAAAGTCTCGGCGCGTCGCGCCTGCGCACCATCGCCACGGTGATCTTTCCCAACGTGCGCTCGGCCATCGTGTCCGGCGCCTTTCTGACCTTCTCGATCTCGCTCGGCGAATTCGTCATCACCTCGCTGCTGAACCGCCCGGCCTTCGGACCCTACCTGGTGCAGATGGGACAGGACTACGCCTATCAGCCCGCGGCGCTGGCCATCATGGCCTTCGCCTTCACCTGGGCCTGCATGGCGCTGATGGACTTCTTCGCCACGCGCAAGCCCGGACAGGGCATCCTTCCCTTCATCCGGAGAAAGACCGCATGAGCTTCCTGCATCTCGACGGCATCACCAAGACCTTCGGCACCACGACCGTGGTGAAGGGGTTCGACTTTTCGGTGGGGCAGGGCGAATTCGTCTCCTTCCTCGGGCCGTCCGGCTGCGGCAAGACCACGGTTCTGCGGATGATCGCGGGGTTCGAGACCGCCACCTCCGGGCGCATCCGCGTCGACGGAGAGGACGTGACCGCGCTTCCCGCCAACAAGCGGCGCATCGGCATGGTGTTCCAGGCCTACGCGCTGTTCCCCAACATGACGGTGCGCGAGAACGTGGCCTTCGGTCTCAGGATCGCGGGCCTTCCCGCGCGCGAGGTCGAACACCGGGTTGACGACATGCTGGCGCTGATCAAGCTGGACCACCTCGGCGACCGCTACCCCTACCAGATGTCCGGCGGCCAGCAGCAGCGGGTGGCACTGGCCCGCGCGCTGGCGCCGCGTCCCAAGCTGCTGCTGCTGGACGAACCGCTTTCGGCGCTGGACGCCAAGATCCGCGTCGCCCTGCGCGACGACATCCGCACCATCCAGCGCGAACTGGGGATCACCACGGTCTTCGTCACCCACGACCAGGAAGAGGCGCTGTCGATCTCCGACCGGGTGGTGGTGATGTACGAGGGGCGCGCCGACCAGATCGGCACCCCGGCCGAGATCTACAACCACCCGGAAACACGCTTCGTCGCGGGTTTTGTCGGCCATCTCAACACCTTCGAGGCCGCCAAGGCCGACGATGCCCACGTGGCCTTTGCCGGACGGCGCCTGCCGACCCACCGCCCGCTGTCGGGCCTGCAGAGCGGGGCGCCCGTCACCGTCGCCCTGCGTCCGGAGGCACTGGCGCTGCAGCGGCGCAGCGACACCGATGTGCCGATCTCGGGGCGGGTGCTCGATGTCAGCTTTCTCGGCTCGGTGATCCGCGCCAAGGTCGAGGTGCAGGGCAGGCCGGTCTCGTTCGACATGTTCAACCAGGCCGGGGCCGTCATGCCCCCGGTCGGTCAGACGACCGACCTGTGGTTCTCCGGTTCCGACCTCCTCGTCCTTCCCGAATAAGGCTTCGCCATGCAGTTGACCGCGTTTTCCGCCCCCGGACGGTTCCGGAGAGGCAATCTCCATACCCATTCCGATCTCTCCGACGGCGTGCTGACCCCGCAGGAGGTCTGCCGCCGCTACAAGGCCGAGGGCTATGACTTCATCGCCCTGACGGACCACATGATCGGCCTCTACGGCTATCCCGTCGCCGACACGCTTCCGTTTCGCGACGCCGGGTTCACCACGCTTCTCGGGGCGGAGCTGCACTCCGGCGCGATGGAGAACGGCGAGCTGTGGCACATCCTCGCCGTCGGGTTGCCCGCGGACTTCGCCCCGGCCGATGCGCCGGGTTTCGTGCCGGTGGCGGGGCAGGAAAGCGGGCCCGCGCTTGCCGCCCGTGCCGTCGCGGCGGGGGCCTTCGTCGCCATCGCCCATCCCCAGTGGTCCGGCATGACGCTGGCCGATGCGCGCTCGATCACGGCGGCCCACGCGGTCGAGATCTACAACCACGGCTGCGCGACCGGCTGCGACAGGGCGGACGGGTTCCATGTCGCCGACCTGCTGCTGTCCGAAGGGCGCGAGCTGTCGCTGATCGCCACCGATGACGCGCATTTCACCGAACCGGACCATTTCGGCGGCTGGGTCATGGTCAAGGCCGAGGAAAACACGCCCGAGGCGCTGCTCGCCGCGCTGAAGGCCGGGGCCTTCTATGCCTCCACCGGGCCGGAGCTGCGCGACGTCCGGATCGCGGACGGGGCGGTGCATGTCGAAAGCTCTGCCGTCTCCACGGTCATCGTCCAGGGCCACGGCTGCGCGGCAAAGGCCATCCACGGAGACTCCATGACCCGCGCCACCATGCCGCTCGACCGGTTTGCCCGGAGCCCGTGGATTCGCGTGACGGTGATCGACCGCGCCGGCAAGCGCGCCTGGTCGAACCCGGTGCGCGGCCACATGACCGCCTGACGCCGGAAACCCGCCGGGGGCGTTGTCCTGTCTCGGCAGGGGGCGGGCGGGCCCCGGCTGGCCCTCGCGCAGGCGTGAGCGAAATAATTCCGTGCCGCGCTGCGGCGGGTAGCGGGAAACCGCTCAATACGTATGCCCGCCGAATGACCCGGTGCGCCTCTGCCCGGAACGGGTCTAGGTGACTCGCAAAACAAGGGTGCGGACGAATCGCACCGCGAGACGAGAGCAGGAGCACGGGTCAGTGCCGACAGACACAGCAGACGGCCGTGGCGGAGGCGCCCCGGTGACGGTCCAGCCGTTCCGTATCCGCGGACGGTTCATCACCGCCATTGCGCTTCAGCCGGAAGGCGACCGGCTGGATGCGGCGTTTTACGATGCGCTCGACGAACAATTGCAGCGCGCGCCGCAGCTTCTGGTGGATGCGCCGCTGATCCTCGACCTGGGGCTGGTCCCGAGGCTGGTCGACGCGGAGGCGCTGGGCGCCCTCGTCGACGAACTGCGCGCGCGCAATCTCCAGGTCTTCGGAGTTCAGAACGTCTCGGGCCTGCAGCGCAGCGCCTGTGCCGGCCTCGGGCTGATCCCGGTGACGATCGGGCGCGACACCTCGGTCGAGAACGCGGGCAAGAGCCGCCGCAAGGTCGACCGGCTGCTGCCCCCCGACAACCGGCTCATCACGGAAACCGTGCGCTCGGGGCAGGTGATCGTCGCGGAGCGGGGGGATCTGACGGTGGTCGGCTCGGTCTCGTCGGGGGCGGAGCTGGTCGCCTCGGGCAGCATCCACGTCTACGGCACCCTGCGCGGGCGGGCCATCGCGGGCGTGCACGGCGACGAGACCGCCCGCATCTTCTGCCAGCGGCAGGAGGCGGAACTGCTGGCCATCGCGGGGATCTACCGCACCAGCGAAAGCATCGGGGACGACCTGCGCCGGCAAAGCCTGCAGGTGTTCCTGAAGGACGACGGATTGCATTTGGAGGCGCTCGGATGACGACGCAGATGACAGAGAAGGCGCCGCTGGGGAAGATCATCGTGATCACCTCGGGCAAGGGCGGGGTCGGCAAGACCACCTCGGCGGCGGCGATTTCCGCCGGGCTGGCCAAGCTCGGCCACAAGACGGTGGTGATCGACTTCGACGTGGGCCTGCGCAACCTCGACATGATCATGGGATGCGAACGCCGGGTGGTGTTCGACTTCATCAACGTGATCCAGGGCGATGCCCGGCTGAAACAGGCGCTGATCAAGGACAAGCGGCTCGATACGCTCTACATCCTGCCGACCTCGCAGACCCGCGACAAGGATGCGCTGACCCGCGAGGGCGTCGAAGCCGTGCTGAACGAGCTGCGCGGGGAGTTCGACTACATCATCTGCGACAGCCCGGCCGGGATCGAGCGGGGCGCGCAGCTTGCGATGTATTTCGCCGACGAGGCGGTGGTCGTGACCAATCCCGAGGTTTCCTCGGTGCGCGACAGCGACCGCGTGCTCGGGCTGCTGGCGAGCAAGACCAAACGGGCCGAGAGCGGCAGCGAAGATCCGGTGAAGGCCCGCGTCCTGCTCACCCGCCACGACCAGACCCGCATCGACAAGGGCGAGATGATGACGGTCGAGGACGTGCTCGAGATCCTCGCCGTGCCGCTGCTCGGGATCATCCCGGAAAGCCAGGCGGTGCTGCGCGCCTCGAACGTCGGCACGCCGGTGATCCTCGACGAGCCGTCGAGCGCCGGCATGGCCTACGAGGACACGGTCGCGCGCCTGACCGGCAAGGAGGTCGCCATGCGGATCGGGGACGACCGGCGCCCCGGCCTGTTCCGCCGCCTGTTCGGGCGGTCGGCATGAGCCTGTTCGGTTTCTCCCTCAAACCCCGCCGCGCCCGGACGGCCAGCACCGCCAAGGACCGCCTACAGCTCCTGCTCGCGCATGAACGCGCGGCGGGCGGCGGCGCGGCGGACTTCCTGCCGATGCTTCAGAAGGACCTTCTGGAAGTGATCCGCAAGTATGTCACCGTCGCCGACGAGGATGTCGACATCCGCGTGCAGCGCGACGATGCGGTGTCGAGCCTCGAAATCAATATCGAGATGCCCTCCACGCCGGAGCGGCGGCGCGGCGGGTGATCCCGCGGGCGACTCCGGCGGGCCGTCCGCCTAGGCCCTGATCCAGTCCTCGGCAAAGCGCAGGCTCTCGGCCCCGACGTGATGGCTCAGCCGGGACAATTCGGCCTCCAGCCCGGAGACGAAACCCTTGCCCGCCCGCACGCCCGGTTCCGGCCAGAAGGCGCGCACCGCGATCGCGGTGCCGTCGCGCCTGGCGTCGAGCCGGCCGACCAGGCGGTCGCCGCGCATGATCGGAAAGACATAGTAGCCATAGCGCCGCTTGGCCTCCGGCACGAAGATCTCGATCCGGTAGTGAAAGCCGAACAGCCGCTCGGCGCGGGCCCGGTCGCGCAGCGCCGGATCGAACGGGCTCAGCAACCGGATGCGCGAGGACGGTTCGGGCAGCGAGGCGGCCGAATCCATCAGCGCCTCGGTGGTAAGGCTGCGGCGGAGCGAGCCGTCGGCAAGTTCCACGTCGACCTCGATCAGCGCGCCGCTTTCCAGCGCCGCCGCGCACCAGGCCTTGGCCTCGTCCCGCGTCACGATGTCGAAAAAGGCCGCCAGCTCCCCGCTCGTCGCAAAGCCGAGGCGGGCAAGGGCGTCCGACATGGCCCGGTCTATGATCTGCTCGTCGTCGAGATGGGCGTTGCGCAGCGCTTCGGGGATCACCCGCTCCCGCAGGTCGTAGTACTTGCGAAATCCCTGGCGGTTGCAGACGGCAAGCCGCCCGGACCGCCAGAGGAATTCCAGCGCGGTCTTGGACGGGTGCCAGTCCCACCAGCCCGACGCGCCCTTCTTGTCCTGCCCGCCCACATCCAGCGAACAGGCGGCGCCGTGGTCGGAAATGTGCCGCAGAACGGTGTCGAGTTCCGCGTGCCAGCCGTCGCGGCGCAGCGCGGGCCAGCGCGCCTGCATATGGGCCTCGTCGCGGCGGAACTTCAGCCGCCAGGCCGGGTAGGACGGCATCGGGATCACCGCCGCGTCGTGGGTCCAGTGTTCGAAGGCCGTACGGCGCCGCGCCACCAGATCCTCGAGCGCGCGGGGCCGGTAGCGGCCGCGCCGCGACCACAGGATGAGGTCATGCGCCCGTGCCAGCGTGTTGACGCTGTCGAGCTGCACGAAGCCGAGCGCGTCCAGCACCTGTTCGAGGTCTTCGGTCCGGCCGGGACCGGCCCCCGGTTGCAGCAGCAGGTGCTTGTGCAGGAACAGTCGGCGGGCGGTCTGGTTGTCGAGTACGGGATGCGGCATCGGGCCAACATACCGCTCCGCGCGGCCGCCGAAAGCCCCATTCGCACGACGCGCCGGTCGCCTCAGCCGACCTGCGTGCGCCCGCGCCGGTCGCCCCGGAGCGAGGCATAGAGCACATGCGTGCGCCAGCGCCCGTTGATCTGGAGATAACTTTGCGCGACGCCCTCGTACTTGAAACCGGAGCGTTCGAGCAGCCCGCGCGAGGCGACGTTCTCCGGCAGGCAGGCGGCTTCGATCCGGCTCAGGTCCATGCGTTCGAAAGCATGGTGCACGACCCCGGCGATGGCCTCGGCCATGTAGCCCTGGCGGGCGTGGACCAGCCCCGTCCAGTAGCCGAGCGTTCCCGACTGGGCAGGACCGCGCCGGATGTTGTCGAGGGTGATCGCGCCCACCAGCATCTCGTCGTCGCGGCGGAACAGGAACAGCGGTATCGCAGTGCCCCCGGAAATCGAGCGGTTGGCCCAGTAGACGCGGTTGGTGAAGGCGCGGCGGGACAGGTGGTCGGGCGCCCAGGACGGCTCCCAGGGCATGAGGTAGTCGCGGCTCTCGCGGCGCAGCGACACCCATGCGTTGAAATCGCCATGCACCGGCGGGCGCAGGGTCAGACGTTCCGTCTCCAGACGCAGCTTCCGCCGCCGACCCAGCATCAGGCCACCCGGCGCGCCTGCAGGCTTGCGAGGTCCGGCGCGCCGCTGACCGGCCCGTAAAGCGCCAGCGCCGCGGGCGATTGCGCCGCGATGGTCTCGGCAAAGAGGCGCACGTCCCCGGTGGTGACGTTGTCGATCTTGGCCACCGCATCCTCGATCGGGGGAACCTCGCCCCAGATCTGCACCATGCGCGCCATGCGTTCGGCGCGCGACGACGGGCTTTCCAGACCCATCAGCAGGCCGGCCTTCATCTGCGCCCGGGCGCGGGCGACCTCTTCGGGGGTCATGTCCGATGCGGCGCGCTTCATCTCGTCGATGGTCAGCCCGGCCAGTTCGGCGACTTCCTCGCCCGAGGTTCCGGCATAGATCGTGGTCAGGCCGGTATCCTCGTAGGCGCCGTTCTGCGCGAAGATCGTGTAGCAGAGGCCGCGCTTTTCGCGGATCTCCTGGAACAGCCGGGACGACATGCCGCCGCCGAGCGCGATGGCATAGATCTGCGCGGTGTAGAAGGCGGGATCGCGATAGCCCGGACCTTCGAAGGCCAGCGCGAAATGCGCCTGTTCGAGCTTCTTCTCGCGGCGGATCTCGCCTCCGACAAAGCGGGCGGGGTCGGCCGACAGCGCGTCGCGCGGTTTCAGACCGCCGAACAGCGCCTCGGCCTGCTCGACAAGCGTCGCGTGGTCGATCGCACCGGCGGCGGAGAGGATCATCTGGTCCGGGCCGTAATGCTCGCGCACGAAATCCGAAAGATCCTCGCGGCCGAAGCGCCGGATGTTGGCCGACTCGCCGAGGATCGTGCGCCCGAGCGCCTGGTCCGCATAGGCCTTTTCCTGGAGCCAGTCGAAGATCACGTCGTCCGGCGTGTCGAGCGCCTGGCCGATCTCCTGGAGGATCACGTGACGCTCGGTCTCGATCTCCTTGCCGTCGAACACCGGGTTGAGCAGGATGTCCGAGATCACGTCCAGCGCCAGCCGGGTGTCGTTCTCCAGCACCCGCGCGTAGTAGGCGGTGACCTCGCGCGAGGTATAGGCGTTGATGTAGCCGCCCACGTCCTCGATCGCCTCGGCGATCTGCAGGGCGGTGCGGGTCCGGGTGCCCTTGAACGCCATGTGTTCGAGGAAATGCGCGATGCCGTTCTGTTCGAGCCGCTCGTTGCGCCCGCCGGCCGTGACCCAGACGCCGAGAGCGGCCGATTTCATCGAGGGCATGCGTTCGGAGACGATGCGCAGCCCGTTCTTGAGGGTGGTGAGTTCGACGGTCACTGTGCGATGCGCTCCCGGATCAGGGTTTCAAGGGCGCCAAGGTCGTTGGCGACGCGGGTCACGCGTTCGTCACGGTCGAACAGGTCGGCCATGCGTTCGGGAAGCGGCGGGCGGATGCCGCTGGCCTGCTCCACCGCATCCGGGAATTTCGCCGGATGGGCGGTGGCAAGGGTGATCATCGGGGTTTCCGTCGAACGGTGCTCTTCGGCCACCTTCACGCCGATGGCGGAATGCGGGCAGAGCAGTTCGCCCATGCCGGCATTCGCCGCGGCGATGGTCCGCAGCGTTTCCTCTTCCGAGGCGCGGCCGCTTTCGAAATGCTCGCGCAGGGCCTGGAGTGCGCCCTGCGAGACGTGAAATCCGCCGCCCTTCAGCTCGTCCATCAGCTGCGCCACGGCGGCCCCGTCGCGCCCGTAGGCATCGAACAGCGCGCGCTCGAAGTTGGAACTGACCTGGATGTCCATGGAGGGCGAGATCGAGGGGTGAACCTCCGACATCCGGTAGTCGCCCGAGGACAGGCAGCGGTGCAGGATGTCGTTCTGGTTCGTCGCCACCACCAGCCGGTCGATGGGCAGGCCCATCTTCTTTGCGATGTAGCCGGCGAAGATGTCGCCGAAATTGCCCGTCGGCACGGTAAAGCTGACAGGGCGGTCCGGCGCGCCGAGCGACACGGCGGAGGTGAAGTAGTAGACCACCTGCGCCAGCACCCGTGCCCAGTTGATCGAATTCACCCCGGCAAGGCGCACCTCGTCGCGGAAGGCGAAGTCGTTGAACATGTCCTTGAGCCGCGCCTGGCAATCGTCGAAATGCCCGTCCATCGCCAGCGCGTGCACGTTGCTTTCGGTCGGCGTGGTCATCTGGCGGCGCTGCACCTCGGAAACGCGGCCATGCGGGAAGAGGATGAAGACATCCACCGCGTCCAGCCCCTTGAACGCCTCGATCGCGGCGCTTCCGGTGTCGCCCGAGGTCGCGCCGACGATGGTCACGCGCTCTCCGCGCCGGGTCAGGGCCTCTTCGAAGAGCTGCCCGATGAGCTGCATGGCGAAGTCCTTGAACGCCAGCGTCGGCCCGTGGAACAGCTCCAGCAGGAAATGGTTCGGCGCCAGCTGCACCAGCGGCGCGCGGGCGCCGTGGCCGAACCCGGCATAGGCCTTGGCGATCAGGTCGCCGAAGGTCTCGTCGGTGAAGCCGTCGCCGACGAAGGGGCGCATGATGCGAAAGGCGGTTTCCTCGTAGCTGAGACCGTTCAGCGCGCGGATGTCGGCGGGGCCGAGGCTCGGCACGGTTTCGGGAACGTAGAGGCCGCCGTCGCGGGCAAGCCCCGAGAGCATTGCCTCTTCAAAGCTCAGCGCGGGGGCCTGCCCGCGGGTCGAGATGTAGCGCATGTCTCAGGCGTCCTTTGTCGTCAGTTGCCGCCGGATGTAGTAGGCGGTCATGCCCAGCCAGACAACCGCCAGCGAAAACCAGGTGATGGCGTATTGCAGGTGATCGTTCGGAATGCCGCCGGTGTCCACGGGAAGCGGGGTGATTTCGGCGTCGGGCGGGGTGATCTTGCGGGCGACCACCAGCAGCGGTTCGGTCTGCAGCGCCTCGGACATCGCGCCGATGTCGCGGGCGAACCAGATGTTGCCGGCGGTGTCGTTTTCCGGGGTCGATGTGTTGCGGTCGTCGGGCCAGTGCAGATTTCCGACGACCTCGGCCGCGCCGGTGGCGGGGAGGTGATCCTTGTTCCCGTCGCGCAGGAATCCCCGGTCGAGCAGGACGACCCGCCCGTCCGCGGTGCGGAAGGGCGACACGATCAGGTAGCCCGCGCCGACCTGCTTGCGGCTGACCAGCACGCGCAGCGCGCCGGGCAGGATCTCTCCGCTCAGCGCGACGGGCTGGTAGCGTTGTTCGGAGGGCGAGATCATCACCGGCAACGGCTGCGGGTCGCCGTGGATATGCGCCTCGATCTCGGCCAGCACGCCTTCTTTCCAGGCAAGGCGCTGCACCTGCCAGGTGCCGAGTCCCACGAGGATGCCGGCGCCGATCAGGCCGAAGAGAAGGGGGGCGAGGATGCGGGTCACGTGCGTGTCGGGGTCCGGTCTTGCTCGCGCGTTTCACCTCAGCGCGCCGGTCCGCTTTATCGCGGCAGGGTGGGGCGGTTCAAGGCGGGAATGTTCGGCAGCGGCGATGCCGCGGTGCGCATCCCCGTCCCGGACAAGGAAAAACGCCCGCCGGACCGGCGAGCGCTTCCTGCTTTCGGAACGGTGGGCGTTCCGGCAGCGGTGTCAGCCGCCCCAGACGTAGACGGCGGCGAAGAGAAAGAGCCACACCACGTCGACGAAGTGCCAGTACCATGCGGCGGCTTCGAAGCCGATGTGCTTGGTCGGGGTGAACTCTCCGTTCAGCAGGCGCAGCAGGCAGACGAAGAGGAAGATCGTCCCGATCAGCACGTGCGCGCCGTGGAAGCCCGTCGCCATGAAGAAGTTGGCGCCGTAGATGTTGCCGGAGAAGCCGAAGGCCGCGTGGCTGTATTCGTAGGCCTGGAAGAAGGTGAACAGCGCGCCGAGCACGATGGCGAGGATCAGGCCCCACTTCATGTCCTGGCGGTTGTTCTCGTGCACCAGGGCGTGGTGCGCCCAGGTGGCCGCCATGCCCGAGCAGAGCAGGATCATCGTGTTGATGAGCGGCAGGTGCCAGGGGTCGAAGGTCTCGATCCCGACGGGCGGCCAGGGGCCGTCGACGGCGGGGGATTGCGGACCCATCGGGTAGAGCGCGTGTTTGAAGAACGACCAGAACCAGGCGAAGAAGAACATCACCTCGGACATGATGAACAGGATGAAGCCGTATTTCAGGCCCAGCTGCACCACCGGGGTGTGGTCGCCCTCATGGCTTTCCTTGATCACTTCCGACCACCAGCCGAACATGACGTAGAGAACGCCAACGAGGCCGATGAGGAAGATCCAGGGGGTGATCCCCTTCATCCACAGAACTGCCCCGAAGAGCATGACGAAGCCGGAAGCCGCGCCGATCAAAGGCCAGATGGATGGGGCCAAGATGTGGTAGTCGTGTTCTTTTGCGTGCGCCATCTCGTTTCCCTCGTTGGATAGGCGTTCAGTTCACGGAACTTGCGTCCGCATTCTCGGCTTTGAGCGCGGCCTGCACGTCTTCGGGCAGGTCGATCTCGTAGAAAGTATAGCTGAGCGTGATGTGTTTGGTGAACTTCGCATCCGGATCGTTGACGATCTCGGGGTCGACATAGAAGCTCACCGGCATTTCCACCCGTTCGCCCGGCATCAGCACCTGCTCGGTGAAGCAGAAGCATTCGATCTTGTCGAAATAGGCGCCGGCCTCGTAGGGGTAGACGTTGTAGGCCGCCTGACCGGCGATCGGGCGGTCGGTGGGGTTGTAGGCCTCGTAGAAGGCCAGGCCCTCTTCGCCGATCTTCAGCGTCATCTCGGTCTGCATGGGCTTGAAGACCCAGGGGAAATCCCGGTTGACCGAGCCGTCGAAACGGATCTTCATCTCGCGGTCGAGGATCTCTCCCGCGGGGCCCTCGGCGATGTTGGTCGTGCCGCCGAAGCCGGTCACCCGGCAGAACCAGTTGTAGAAGGGCACCGACGCCCAGGCCATGGCGCCCATGAAGACGACCACGCCGACCAGAGTCAGAACCGTGTTGCGGTTTCCGTTACTGGCCATTTTCGACCTTTGCCCCCGCGAGGGCGGCCGCGTAGTCGCCCTGCGTGACCTTGACGACGGTCAGGCCGAAGATGATGACGATGAAGGCCGCAAGCACCAGCCCGACACCGGCGTTCCGGCCCTGGCGGCGTTTGTGCAGTTCGTGGATTCTCGCGATGCTCATGCCCAGCCTCCCATGCCGAAGCGGTCAAGCCCGGCCTCGATCAGGATCGCGCCGAAATGCGCGAAGAGATAGAGCAACGAAAGTTTGAAGAATTTCCGTTCGACCCTGAAATTGTCGGCCTCCGAGGCGGCCTCGTCGCGGCGGAAGATCGCCCAGGCGCCCTTGAGGAACAGCGCGTTCAGCACCACCGCCACGGCCAGGTAGACCGGGCCGCCGACCGAGGTGAAGCCGGTGCCGATGGCCAGCGCCGCCAGCAGTATCGTGTAGACCAGGATATGCACGCGGGTGGCACGGCGGCCGTGGGTCACGGTCAGCATCGGCACGCCCGCATCGTCGTAATCCGAGCGCATGAACAGCGCCAGCGCCCAGAAATGGGGCGGCGTCCACATGAAGGTCAGGCAGAACATCAGCACGGCCTCGACGCTGACCGATCCGGTCGCGGCGGCCCAGCCGATCATCGGGGGGAAGGCGCCCGCCGCACCGCCGATGACGATGTTCTGCGGGGTCAGGCGCTTGAGCCACATGGTGTAGATCACCACGTAGAAGAAGATCGTGAAGGCCAGGAGGCCGCCGGCCAGCCAGTTGGTGGCCAGTCCGAGGAAGACGCAGGAGAAGGCGGACAGCGCGAGGCCGATGGCCATCGCCTCGCCCGGTGCGACCCGGCCCGAGGGAATGGGGCGCCGTGCGGTGCGCTTCATCACCGCGTCGATATCCGCATCCCACCACATGTTGAGCGCGCCCGAGGCGCCACCGCCCACGGCGATGAACAGAATGGCGCAGAAGCCGATGAAGGGATGGACCGGGGTCGGTGCGGCCAGAAGGCCGACGAAGGCGGTGAAGACCACCAGCGTCATCACGCGCGGCTTCAGCAGGGCGAAATAATCGCCGAACTGCGCTTCGCCGTGCTGTACCTTGGCGTTTGTGCTGAGGTCTGTCATCGCGGTGTCTTCGGTCCTGAAAAGTCGGACGCGCACCCCGTCGTCGCGGGGTGCGCGGGTATCAAGGTCGCTCAGGAGTTGGCGAGGAACTGTTCGACGGGCACGTAGCCGCCTTCTTCCTGCGCCGCGGCGAGCCAGGCGTCATAGGCTTCCTGGCTGACCACCTTCACGGTGATCGGCATGTAGGCGTGGCTGATGCCGCAGAGTTCGGAGCACTGGCCGAAGTAGATGCCTTCGTCCTTGGCGTTGAACCAGAGTTCGGCGATCCGGCCGGGGACGGCGTCCTGTTTCACGCCGAAGGCGGGGATGGTCCAGGAGTGGATCACGTCCGCGCCCGTCACCTGCATCACGACGGTCTTGCCCGCGGGCACGATGATCGCGGTGTCGGTGGCGAGCAGCCATTCGTCCTTGGAATAGCCGGCGTCGATCAGTTGCTGTTCCACGTCCGCGGTCAGGCGGTTGTCGCCGCCCGTCGCGGGGGACCCGATGAGGTAGCCGTCATAGGCAATGTCCGTGCCCACGTATTCGTAGCCCCAGTACCACTGGTAGCCGGTCACCTTGATGACCACGTCGCCCTCGGGGATTTCCTGCTGCTTGAACAGCACCGGCAGGGAGAAGGCGCCGATGAACACCAGGATCAGCACCGGGATCAGCGTCCAGGCCACTTCGACGGGGGTGTTGTGGGTGAAGGAGGAGGGAGTGGGGTTCGTGCCGCGCTTGAAACGCACCAGCGCATAGGCCAGCAGGCCGATCACGAAGAGGCAGATCACCGTGATGATGATCAGAAGCATTCCGTCGAGCCAGTGAATGTCCGAGGCAAGCTCGGTCGCGGCATGCTGGAAGCCAATGCCACCCTGGTGCGGCTTGCCGATGATCTCCAGGTCCTGCGCCAGCGCGGGGGCGGCAAGCAGGCCGGACGCGAGGCCCGTCAGCATCGAAATCTTACGCATGTGTCACCTGATCCGGTTGTCTTTCTTGTTGTTGCGAGAGAGGGTCACGGACCGGACAAGCGTCCGGCGCGGCTCCTCCCCATACGGGTTCCGTACTTAAAAAACACAAACCGCGCACCAAATAAAGCTGAACGCTTGCGGCAAAACGGCGCTTTTTCTTGATCTAGATCAAATGACATGAGGAACACAATGAGCGATCTGCCCTTCCGCCCCTTTGAGACATCGCTCGATCCGGACGTGTCCCTTGCCCTGCTGCGCGAGGCGCTGGCCGGTGCGGAGGACGGAGAATTGTTCCTCGAACGCCGCCGCTCCGAGGCGCTGGTGCTGGATGACGGTCGAATCAGGACGGCGAGCTACGATGCCTCCGAGGGATTCGGTCTGCGCGCGGTGAAGGGCGAGGCGGCGGGCTATGCCCATTCCTCCGAGCTGTCCGAATCCGCCATCCGCCGCGCGACCGGCACCGTGCGCCTCGCCGTCGGCGAGGGCGGCGGGGTGATGGCGCCTCCGCCGCAGGGGACCAACGTCAAGCTCTATACCGATGCCGACCCGATCGCCGGCCATGCCTTTCCCGTGAAGGTCGAGACCCTGCGCGAGATGGACGCCTTTGCCCGCGATCTCGACCCGCGGGTGGTGCAGGTGACGGCGACCATCGCCGCCTCGCTGCAGGAGGTCGCGATCCTGCGCCCCGAGGGCACGCTCGTCACCGACGTGCGGCCGATGACCCGCGTCACCGTCTCGCTGATCGTCGAGGAGAACGGCCGCCGCGAGAGCGGCAGCGCCTCGGGCGGGGGGCGGGTGACGCTGGACGGGCTGCTCGAACCGCAGGACTGGCAGGGCAAGGCGCGCGAGGCGCTGCGCGTGGCGCTGGTGAACCTGCGTGCCGAAGCCGCGCCCGCCGGGGTCATGGACATCGTGCTCGGGCCGGGCTGGCCCGGTATCCTGCTGCACGAGGCGATCGGCCACGGGCTCGAGGGCGATTTCAACCGCAAGGGCTCGTCGGCCTTTGCCGGGCTGATGGGGCAGCAGATCGCGGCCCGGGGGGTCACGGTGCTGGACGACGGCACGATCCCGGACCGGCGCGGCTCGATCTCGGTGGATGACGAGGGCACGCCCTCGGCCAAGAACGTGCTGATCGAGGACGGCGTGCTGGTCGGCTACATGCAGGACCGCCAGAATGCCCGGCTGATGGGGGTCGCGCCCACCGGCAACGGGCGGCGGGAAAGCTATGCCCACATCCCGATGCCGCGCATGACCAATACCTACATGCTGGGTGGCTCGGTCGCGCCGGGGGACATCGTTGCCGATCTGAAGGACGGGATCTGGGCGGTCGGGTTCGGCGGCGGACAGGTGGACATCACCAACGGCAAGTTCGTGTTTTCCTGCACCGAGGCCTACCGGGTGAAGAACGGCGTCGTGGGCGCTCCGGTCAAGGGCGCCACGCTGATCGGCGACGGCGCGACGGCGCTGAAGCAGATCCGGGCACTGGGCAATGACATGGCGCTAGACCCCGGCATGGGGAACTGCGGCAAGCAGGGGCAGTGGGTGCCGGTCGGCGTGGGCCAGCCCACGGTGATGATCGGCGGACTGACCGTCGGCGGCTCGGCGTGACCCGCCCGGCCCGGAGGCGCGATTCTCCGGGCCGGGCCTCCTCCCGGCGCCGGCGCGCGCCGTGGGAGGTGCTCCGACCTCCCCCGAAATAGCGGGGTGCGGGGGCGGGGCTGCCGCGGCGCGGCATCGTCAGGCGCGCAATTTATCGTGTTATTGCAGCGAGATGTCAGATTTTCGCCGACCCCCCGTCCATGGTTTACCTCCGGTTAACTATCCTTGTCCTAAACATATTCCTGCAAGATGACGGGGCCAGGGATGACCGAGGACAGCTACAGCTACTCTTCCACTCACCCCCCACTCCCACCCACCACGGAAGACCATCGGTTTGACTGGCTTCGTCTCTTGCGCTCGCGCCGCGTCGGGATCTCGACCTTCTGGCGCCTCCTCTCCGAACATGGCACCGCTGCCGCCGCGCTCGCGGCTCTTCCTGACATCGCCGCATCCGCCGGGGTGTCGGGCTATCAGGTCTGCCCAAAAGGCGTGATCCATGCCGAACTGAAGGCCGCCCGCGCCGGAAGGGCGCGGATGATCTGCCGGGGGGAGGCCGCCTATCCCGCGCAACTTTCCGAGATTTCCGATCCGCCGCCGATCCTCTGGGTCACCGGCGATCCGCGCGCGCTGGCGCGGCCCATGGTGGCGCTTGTGGGCGCGCGCAACGCCTCCTCGCTCGGCACCCGCATGGCCAAGAGCCTTGCCCGCGGGTTGGGAGAGGCGGGCTACCTCGTCGTTTCGGGCCTCGCGCGCGGGATCGACACCGTCGCGCATCAGGCCGCGCTCGACACCGGGACGGCGGCGGTGCTCGCCGGCGGGGTCGATGTTCTCTATCCTTCGGAAAACACCCTGCTGGCCGAAGAGATGTGCCGCAAGGGCGGAGCGCTGATCTCGGAGATGCCGATGGGCATGCAGCCGCTCGCGCGTCATTTCCCGGCGCGCAACCGCATCGTGTCGGGGCTGTCCTCGGCCGTCGTGGTGGTCGAGGCGGCGGCGAAATCCGGCTCTCTCATCACCGCGCGCTGCGCGCTCGACCAGGGGCGCGACGTGCTGGCCGTGCCGGGGCACCCGCTCGACGCGCGGGCGGGGGGATGCAACATCCTCATCCGCGACGGTGCCCGTCTGGTACGCGATGCCGACGATGTGATCGAGGCGATCGGCCCCCTCGCCGCGCCCGCCGCCGCCGCCCCTCAGGCCGAACTGCCGCTCGACCCTCCGGCCGTCCCCGCGGCCCCCCCGCAGCGGCGCACGCTGGCGGAAACGGCGGCGCTCCACAGCCGCATCCTTGCCCGGCTCGGCCCTTCGCCCATTGCCGAAGACCAACTGATCCGCGACCTCGCCTGCCCGTCGGGAGAGGTGGCGCCCGTCCTCACCGATCTGGAGATGGAGGGCCGCGTCCGGCGCCGCCCCGGCGGACTGCTCACGCTGGTTCCCTGAGAGGCTCCGGCGCGCGCTGCCCGTGGTCACATTGACATTTCCCCCTTGCGCCCCACATGTTGCGCCGCCATACGGCGCCCGGTGCGCCAGAACCTAGCGCCCTGCGCAAGATCAAACGAGGTCCCGTCTAAATGCCAGTTGTTGTTGTCGAATCCCCGGCCAAGGCCAAGACGATCAACAAGTATCTGGGATCCGACTACACCGTTCTGGCAAGCTACGGCCACGTGCGCGACCTTCCGCCCAAGGACGGATCGGTCGACACCGACGACGATTTCGCCATGACCTGGGAAATCGGCGCCGACTCGCGCAAGCATGTGGCGGCCATCGCCGAGGCCCTGAAGACCGACAACGCGCTGATCCTCGCGACCGACCCCGACCGCGAGGGCGAGGCGATCTCGTGGCACCTCAAGGAGGCGCTGACCAAGCGGCGTTCGATCCGCAAGGACACGCCGGTCAGCCGCGTGACCTTCAACGCCATCACCAAGGCCGCCGTCACCGAGGCGATGGCCAACCCGCGCGACATCGACGCGCCGCTGGTCGAGGCCTACCTGGCCCGCCGCGCGCTCGACTACCTGGTGGGGTTCAACCTGTCTCCGGTGCTGTGGCGCAAGCTGCCCGGCGCGCGCAGCGCGGGGCGGGTGCAGTCGGTCTGCCTGCGTCTCATCGTCGAGCGCGAGATGGAGATCGAGGCCTTCCGCCCCCGTGAATACTGGCAGGTCAAGGCCCTGCTGACCACGCCGCGCGGCCAGGAATACGAGGCGCGGCTCACCGTGCTGGCGGGCAAGAAGCTCGAACGCTACGACATCGAGAACGCCACCCAGGCCGAGCTTGCCGTGCAGGCCGTCACCTCGCGCAAGCTGAAGGTGGCGAGCGTCGAGGCCAAGCCCTCGACCCGCAACCCGGCGGCGCCCTTCATGACCTCGACCCTCCAGCAGGAGGCGAGCCGCAAGTTCGGCATGGGCGCGCGGGTCTGCATGAGCGCGGCGCAGCGGCTCTATGAAGCCGGTCACATCACCTACATGCGGACCGACGGCATCGACATGGCGCCCGAGGCCGTGACCGCCTGCCGCGAGGCCATCGCCGACCGCTTCGGCAAGGAATACGTCCCCGGCAGCCCGCGCATCTACAAGAACAAGGCGAAGAACGCGCAGGAAGCCCACGAATGCGTGCGGCCGACCGACATGACCAAGGACGCGGCGAGCCTGAAGCTGCGCGAGGACGATCAGCGCAAGCTCTACGATCTGATCTGGAAGCGGACGCTGGCCTGCCAGATGGAAGCCGCCCGACTCGAACGCACCACGGTCGAGATCGCCAGCGACGACGGTCAGGTCGGCCTGCGCGCGACCGGGCAGGTCGTGCTGTTCGACGGGTTCCTCAAGATCTACGAGGAAGGCCGCGACGACGTCGCCGACGATGACGACAACCGCCTGCCGCAGATCATGCAGGGCGACCCGGCGGCCTTTGCCGGCTCCGGCCTGCGGGCGCAGTTCGACAAGGCGGCGGAACGCTCCGACGAGGTGGTCGAGACGGGCGCCGCGCCCGGCGGCATGCAGAAGCACCCGGCGGCGGTCCTGTCGGGCAACGGCGCGGTGCTGGCCACGCAGAGCCACACCCAGCCGCCGCCCCGCTACACCGAGGCGACGCTGGTCAAGAAGATGGAGGAGCTCGGCATCGGGCGCCCCTCGACCTATGCCAGCGTCATCACCACGATCCAGGACCGCGAATATGTCCGCAAGGAACAGAACCGCCTGATTCCCGAGGACAAGGGCCGGATCGTCACGATCTTCCTGCTGAATTTCTTCCGCAAGTACGTCGGCTACGATTTCACCGCCGAGCTCGAGAACGAGCTCGACGAGGTTTCGGCCGGGGACATGGACTACAAGGCCGTGCTGGCGAAGTTCTGGCGCGATTTCTCGGCGGCGATCTCGGAAACCTCCGAACTGCGCATCGCCGAGGTGCTCGACGTGCTCGACGAGGCGCTGGCCCCGCAGCTCTACCCCCCGCGCGAGGATGGCTCCGATCCCCGGATCTGCCCGCTTTGCGGCAATGGCAGCCTGCATCTCAAGACCTCGCGGTCCGGCGGCTTCGTGGGCTGTTCGAACTATCCCGAATGCCGCTACACGCGTCCCATCGGCGGCGATGCGGCCGAGGGTCAGGACCGGGTCCTGGGCGAGGACGAGAACGGCGAGGAGATCAGCCTGCGCACCGGCCGCTTCGGCCCCTACGTCCAGCGCGGCGAGGTCAGCGAAGAGAACAAGAAGCCCGACCGCGCCAGCCTTCCGAAGGGCTGGCAGGCCGACGAGATGACGCTGGAAAAGGCGCTGGTCCTGCTCAGCCTGCCGCGCCTGATCGGCGATCACCCCGAGGGCGGCGCGATCTCGTCGAATTTCGGACGCTTCGGGCCCTACCTGATGCACCAGCTTCCGGACGAGGCGAAGCCGGTCTATGCCAACCTCAAGGACCCGGCGGACGTGTTCGAGATCGGCATGAACCGCGCGGTGGAACTGCTGGCCGAGAAGCGTGCCAACCCCGGCGGACGGGGCAGGGCGGCCGCCAAGGCGCTGCGCGAGATGGGCGATCATCCCGACGGCGGCAAGATCTCCGTCATGGACGGGCGCTACGGCCCCTACGTGAAATGGGAAAAGGTCAACGCGACCCTGCCCAAGGACACGGAGCCGGCCGATCTCACGATGGAGCAGGCGCTGGCGCTGATCGCCGAGAAGGCGACGAAGGGCGGCAAGAAGAAGGCGGCTCCGAAAAAGGCCGCCGCCAAGAAGCCCGCTGCCAAGAAACCCGCCGCCAAGAAGCCCGCGGCGAAGAAGGCCACCGCGAAGAAGACGGCGCCGGACGACGGCGAGAGCTGATCCGTCCGGCTGCGCGGCGCCGGCTGCGGGCGCCCCGCGCGCCCGGCCGGCGGGCTTCCGCCCGGGATGCGTTGCACCGCTGCACAAATATCGAATTTCAAGAATACGTGATTGGAATGTCGCCGCGGTCTCGCTCAGGTTGCGGCCGAATCCGATGACAGGAGATCTTCCATGACCGACACCAGAATGACCCGACGCGGGCTGATCGGCGCCGCGGGCGCCGCCCTGACGCTGCCGCTGATTCCCGCCCGGGCGCGGGCGACGGTCAACCGCAACAACATCTCCAGCTTCGTCAGCCAGGAATGGCAGGACCATTTCGAGAATGTCGACGTGGTGACGCTGGTCGCGGACACCGGTTCGCGCGCCCTGCATTACTGGTCGGTCGGTGCGGCGGATTACCGGGTCTATCCGACCTCGGTGCCCAAGACCGACGAGCTGACCAAGCGCGGCTATACCGAGATCGTGCGCAAGAAGGTCGGCCCGACCTGGACCCCGACCGCCTCTCAGATGGAGCGTTTCCCCGACTGGCATCCGGTCGAGGGCGGCGCCCCGGACAATCCGCTGGGCACCCACGCGATGTACCTGAGCTGGCCCGCCTACATCATCCACGGCACCCACGACACCCGCAAGATCGGCCGGCCCAGCTCGGACGGGTGCATCGGCCTCTACAACGAGAAGATCGCGGAACTTTTCGAACTCTGCCCGATCGGCACGCAGGTGCGCGTCATCTGACCCGCGCCGCGAGGCCGGGACGAAGAGGGCGGCTCCCGCAGGGGGCCGCCTTCGTTGACTCTGATGCAGCGGCGCGGCACAACCAAGGGAACGATCTGTCCCAGGGAGAGCTTGATGAAGAAAGTGTACGGTTCGGCGGCGGAGGCACTCGACGGTCTCCTGCACGACGGAATGCTCATTGCGGCTGGGGGGTTCGGCCTGTGCGGCATCCCCGAGCTGCTGATCGACGCCATCGTCGAGAGCAAGGTCGGGAATCTGACCATCGCCTCGAACAACTGCGGGGTCGACGGCTTCGGTCTGGGCAAGCTGCTGGACACCAAGCAGATCAAGAAGATGATGTCCTCCTACGTGGGCGAGAATGCCGAGTTCATGCGCCAGTACCTGTCGGGCGAGCTCGAGCTCGAATTCAACCCGCAGGGCACGCTGGCCGAGCGCATGCGCGCCGGCGGCTGCGGCATCCCCGGTTTCTACACCAAGACCGGTGTGGGCACCGTCATCGCCGAGGGCAAGGAAGTGAAGAATTGGGGCGGGCAGGATTACATCCTGGAAGAGGGCATCTTTGCCGACCTCTCCATCGTCAAGGCCTGGAAGGCCGACGACACCGGCAACCTCGTGTTCCGCAAGACCGCCCGCAACTTCAACCCGCCCGCCGCCATGTGCGGCAAGATCTGCGTGGTGGAGGTCGAGGAGATCGTCCCGCGCGGCAGCATCGACCCGGATCACATCCACCTGCCCGGCATCTACGTGCACCGCATCATTCAGGGCGAGCACGAGAAGCGCATCGAACAGCGCACCACGCGCAAGCGGGAGGAAGCGTGATGTTTAGCTACGAAACAATTGTAGATGTCTTGAATGAAAATCCTGCTTCCGAAGTAGAAGTTGAACTCGAAGCTTTCGAAAATAGCAGCGTCGACTACACTGATGTTGCAAAGGCAACCGGTCGAAATTTCAGAATGATCGAGGCTGTCACTCCATCAGAAGACGGGGGGCTAGCGCTCTACGTGCGCAGGATCGTATTCGAACCAAATGTTGGAGGCGCAATCTAATGGGCTGGGATCGCAACCAGATGGCCGCACGGGCGGCGCAGGAACTCGAAGACGGGATGTACGTCAACCTCGGGATCGGCATCCCGACGCTGGTCGCCAACTACGTGGGCGACAAGGACATCACCCTGCAATCCGAGAACGGGATGCTCGGGATGGGCCCCTTCCCCTATGAGGGTGAGGAAGACCCGGACCTGATCAACGCCGGCAAGCAGACCATCACCGAACTGGCGCGGACCTCGTATTTCGACAGCGCCACCAGCTTCGGCATGATCCGCGGCGGCAAGATCGCGGCGGCGATCCTCGGCGCGATGGAGGTCGACGAGAAGGGCGATCTGGCGAACTGGATGATCCCGGGCAAGCTGGTCAAGGGCATGGGCGGGGCGATGGACCTCGTCGCCGGTGTGGGCAAGGTCATCGTGGTGATGGATCACACCAACAAGCACGGCGAAAGCAAGGTGCTGAAGGAATGCACGCTGCCGCTGACCGGCAAGGCCGTGGTCAACCGGATCATCACCAATCTCGGCGTGCTGGACGTGGTCGAGGGCGGTCTGAAGATCGTCGAGACCGCCGATGGCGTGACCGAAGCCGAGCTGCGCGCCGCGACCGAGGCGACGATCGTCGGCTGATCCCGTCCGACGGAAATCAGGGGGCGCGTTCCGGCAGCGGGGCGCGCCCTTTCCTTTGCGCGGCGGACAGGCGCCCGACGGCCGCCATCGTGCCGCAAGGGACCCATCCTGCGCTTGCCTGCCGGGAGGCGATCCGGCGGGACGGTTTCTCGAAACGAAAAAAGGGCCGCGCGGGCGGCCCTTGATCGTGTTTCCCGGCGTTGGCCTGCGGCCTCAGCTTTCCGACGTGGTGTTCGGAGTTTCCGGCGCGGTCTGGTCGACGGCCGGTGCGGGCTCGACCGGCGCGGAGGGTGCGGCCGCCGCGGGGGCGGGTGCCGGAGCGGGCGCCGGAGTCGGCTTGGGTGCCGGGGTCGGTGCCGGAGCTTCCTTGACCGCCTCTTCGACAACGGCCTTGGTCGCGGCCGCGGTCTTGCGGGTGGTCGTCGCGGCCTTGCGGGTGGCGGTGGTCGCCTTGCGAGTCGCGGTGGTCGCGGCCTTGGCGGTGGTCGTCGCGGCTTCGGCGGCGGCGGTCTCGGTGGCCTTGGCCATGGTCCGGGTCGCTGCCGTCATGTCGTCGGCAAAACCCTTGCCCGCGCTCATGAACAGCTCGACGGTTTCCATCTGCGCGGTCTTGGCCACTTCGGCATAGGCGGCAATGTGCTCGGAGGCGCGCTCGGCCTGGGAGGTGGCGAAGTCGGTCAGGATCTTGGCGTAGTCCTGCGGCTCGGCCTTGGCCTTGCTCAGATCCGACAGGCCCGCCAGCGTTTCCATCGTCCAGGCGGTGGAAATGTCGGTCGAGCGGGTCGCAGCGTCGATGCCGATGCCGGACATCTTCTCGGCCAGCGTCGTGGAGGACTTGAAGGCTTCGTCCATGGCGCTGGTGTCGATCGTCGGGAAAGCCCCGAACATGTCTTTCATCATTGCGGTGAAATCCTGGCTGGTGGCCATAGGTCTTCTCCCTCAGGGTCTGGTGAGTGCAGCGGGACAGCCCCGCCGCGAAATGCTCTGATGTCCCATGTGTCGCTGCGTTGCGGCGGGGACAAGGGACCTGGTGTCGCGGGCGCGGAACTCCGCCTGCGGGGGCGGGGCGCGTCCGCGCCTCCCCGCGAAGGCAACGCGGGGCCGGGGTTTAAAAAAGGGCGGGCCCACGGAGGAGCCCGCCCCACGTCATTGCGCCAAAAGATTGGGAGGAGAGGGGCGCAATGTCCGGTGCATCACCCCGTAAGGGGCGATGGCGATCACTTGGCAGTTGCCGCTTTCTTGGCAGCTGCGGTCATGTCGTCGGTGGCCTTCTTGACGGCGGCGGTGGCGTCTTCGGAGAAGTCCTTGCCGGCTGCCATCATCAGTTCCACGGTGTCCATCTGGACCTTCTTCGCGATCTCGGCGAAGGCGGCCATGTTCTCGGCGGCGACTTCGGCCTGTGCAGAGGCGAAATCGGTGATCGCCTTGGCGTAGTCTGCCGGCTCTTTCTTGACCTTCGACATGTCGGCGATCTTGGCGAGGGTGTCCTTGGTCCACTTTGCGGACAGCTCGGTCGATTTCTCGGCGGCTTCCAGAGCGACGGAGGACAGTTTCTCGTTCAGGGTCGCGGTGGTCTTGAACGCTTCGTCCATGGCTTTGGTGTCCACGGGGAATGCGCCCATCATGTCTTTCATCATCGCGGTGAAGTCTTGGGTCTTGGCGGCCATTTCTGAATTCCTGTCTGTCTTACCCCGGCGAGCCCACCTCGCCGTATTTCCGGGTTGCAACAAATATGCATGCTGCACCGCAGCATTTCAAGTGAAATTTCTGCGGCGCAGCATGATTTTCGTAACAGACTGATTTTACTGATTGGCCTTTACGCGCACGTAGGTGCCGGGCGCGGGGGCGAGCACCGGATGGGACGAATCACCCGGTTGTCTGGCCGCCACCTTTTTCCCGGAACGCTTGCGCAGCCAGGCTTCCCACACCGGCCACCAGGAGCCTTCGTGGTAGTCCGCCGTCTTCTGCCACTCGTCCGCGGGCAGGGTCAGGTCGGGGTTGAGATAGTGGCCGTACTTCCTCTTGTTCGGCGGATTGACGATGCCCGCGATGTGCCCGGATTCCGACAGGACGAAGGTCTTGGACCGCGCGCCCATCTTCTGCACGCCGCGGAAGCAGTCCTTCCAGGCGGCGATGTGATCGGTTTCCGCGGTGATCGAGATCAGCGGAATGTCCACGTCCCTGAGGTTCAGCGTCTCGCCCATCAGCTCGAAGGTGCCGTCCGAGAACTTGTTGTCCTGGCAGAGGCCGCGCAGGTACTGCACCGCCATGCGCCCCGGCAGGTTGGCGCCGTCGCCGTTCCAGTAGAGCAGGTCGAAGGCGGGGGGCGTTTCCCCCATCATGTAGGATTTGATCGCCGGCGTGTAGATCAGGTCGGTGGAGCGCAGGTAGGAAAAGGTCCGCGCCATGATGAAGCTCTTCAGCAGGCCGGTGGCGTTCACCTCGGCCTCGATCCCGTCGATGAAGTCGTTCTGCAGGAAGGGCGTGAACTCGCCCTGGTCGGAAAAGTCGGTGAGCGCGGTGAAGAAGGTCGCCGAATTGACCTGCTTGTCGCCCCGCTTCTTCAGCAGCGACAGCGTGAGGGCGAGGGTCGTCCCCGCGATGCAGTAGCCGACGGCATTGATCTTCTCGGTGCCGCAGATCTCGCGGGCGAGGCGCAGGGCGGTGAGGTAGCCGTCCTCGATGTAATCCTCGAGTCCGATGTCGCGGTAGCTTTCGTCCGGATTGATCCAGCTCACCACGAAGAGGGTGTATCCCTGATCGACGATCCAGCGGATCAGGCTGTTCTCGGGCTTGAGGTCGAGAATGTAGAACTTGTTGATCCAGGGCGGGAACAGCACGATCGGCGTCTCGTGCACCTTTTCGGTGGTGGGCGAATACTGGATCAGCTCCATCATCCGGTTGCGCCAGACCACCGCGCCTTCGGCGGTGGCGATGTTCTCGCCGATGGTGAAGGCCTTGTCGTCGGCCAGCCGCACGATCAGTTCGCCGTTGTTGGCCTCGAGATCGGCGACGAGGTTCTCCATCCCCTTCACCAGGCTCGCGCCCTCGGTCTCGACCGCCTTCTGAAGCGCATCCGGGTTGGTGGCAAAGAAATTGGTCGGGGCCATCATGTCGGTGATCTGCTGCGCGAAGTAGCGCAGGCGGCGCTTTTCGGTCGGTTCGAGATCCTCGATATCCTCGACCGCGTCGCGGATCGCGTCGGAGCTGATCTGGTATTGCTGCTTGATGAAATTGAAATAGGGGTGGCTGTCCCAGAGCGGGTTCTTGAAGCGGCGGTCCTTGGGGCCGGTATCCTCGGGCGGGGCGAGCTTTCCGGCGGCCAGCGCCTGCTGGGCCTCCATGAAATGTCCGAGCGATTTTCCCCAATATCCCACCTGGTTCTCAAAGACCTTGGCGGGGTTCTGCGCCCATTCCTGCCAATAGGCCTGCATGGCCTTGGCATAGAGCGTGGGCTCGGGTCCGTGCAGGGCGGGGTTGATCGGTTTGCGCCGCGCGATGGCATCCACGAGGCGCTGAGTGAGCTCTTCGACACGAGCGAGATTGGCCTCGAGCTTGTGACGATCGGTCTCCGGCAAGGTCTCATTTGTTGTCATTGCCACGAATCCCCCCTATCTTCTTCTTCACTTTACCTTATATGTCGCGCATTCCGGGGGCAAAGTGATGAAGTGCCCGCCGGGGTGGCGTTCGGGAGGTTCATGTGTCGGGAGGGGCACGCGGGCGACCCGATCAACGCGAATGTGCATAGCAGGAGTACCGGTCCATGCGTTACATGGCGACCTACGATCTGATGGAAACCCTCCGAAACACGAACCAGTGGCTTGGCGCGACCGCGCGTACCATGGCGTCGTACCCGGCCTTTGCGGCCATTCCCAACCCGATGATCAGCCTGATGGCGGCCTGGGGCGAGGTGACGGAACGCACCTTCGAGCGGATGTCGGCCAAACCCGACTGGGGCATCCGCAGCATTGCCTGCGATGACGGCAAGGACCATCTCGTCCATATTCGCACCGTGGTGGAGCGCCCCTTCGGCGACCTGATCCACTTCGACGTGGCAGAGCGCGACACCAAGGCGCGCAAGATCCTGCTGGTGGCACCGATGTCGGGCCACTACGCGACGCTGCTGCGTTCGACCGTGATCTCGCTGATCCCCGATGCCGAGGTCTATGTGACCGACTGGCACAACGCGCGCGACATTCCGGTGTCGGCGGGCAAGTTCGATATCGAGGATTACACCCTCTATCTCATGGAATTCATGCGCGAGATGGGCCCCGACACCAACGTGATCGCGGTCTGCCAGCCGGCGCCGCTGACGCTGGCGGCGACGGCCTACCTGGCCGAGCTCGACCCGGATGCGCAGCCGCGCACCCTGACGCTGATCGGCGGGCCGATCGACCCCGACGCGACCCCGACCGACGTGACCGACTTCGGCCGCCGGGTGACCATGGGCCAGCTCGAAGAGACGATGATCCAGCGCGTCGGGTTCAAATCCGCCGGCGTCGGGCGGCTGGTCTATCCGGGCCTGCTGCAGCTGTCGTCCTTCATGTCGATGAACGCGGAGCGCCATTCCAAGGCCTTCACCGAGCAGATCATGCGGGTCAGCCGCGGCGAGGCGTCGGATCACGACGCGCACAACCGCTTTTACGACGAATACCTCGCGGTGATGGACATGCCGGCCGAATTCTACCTCTCGACGGTGGAGCGGATCTTCAAGAACGGCGAGATCGCCCGGAACGCCTTCGTGGTCGACGGCCACAGGGTCGATATCGGCAAGATCACCGATGTCGCGGTGAAGACGGTCGAGGGCGCGAAGGACGACATTTCCGCCCCCGGTCAATGCGTCGCGGCGCTGGGTCTCTGCACCGGGCTGCCGGACGAGATGAAGGCGGCGCACCTGGAGCCGGGCGCGGGTCACTACGGGATCTTCGCGGGCAGGAGCTGGCGCAACAACATCCGCCCGCTGGTGCTCGAATTCATCGACGCCAATGCCGGGACGGAGCGCAAGTCCTCCAAGGCCAACGCCGCCTGATCCGGCGGAGCGGCCCTTCGGGGCCGCGCAGGGCCGTCGCTGCCCGCCTTCGGCGGGCGGCTCCACGCCTCTGGCCGGCCTGACGCGCCCGGGCTGCCTCTGCGGCCTTGGCTTGGCGGGGCGGGATCAGTGCCCCTCGAAGGCGCAGAGGGCGTGCACGTCCATACCCATCGCCAGCAGTCGGTCACGGCCGCCCAGTTCGGGCAGGTCGACGATGAAGGCGCAACCGACGATCTCTCCCCCCAGCCGCTCGATCAGGGTGATGCCCGCTTCGGCGGTGCCGCCGGTCGCCAGCAGGTCGTCGATCAGCAGCACCCGTTCCCCCGGCCTGATGGCGTCGTCGTGGATCTCGACCACCGCCTCGCCGTATTCCAGCGTATAGGCCTGCGAGATCGTGGCGCCGGGGAGCTTGCCCTTCTTGCGGATCGGCACGAAGCCGACCGAAAGCTGGTGCGCGATGGCGCCGCCGAGGATGAAGCCGCGCGCCTCGAGCCCGACCACCTTGTCGACCCGGATGCCCGCGTAGGGGTGCAGAAGCTGGTCGATCGCCATGCGGAACCCGCGCGGGTCGGCGAACAGCGTGGTGACATCGCGGAAGACGATGCCGTCGTGCGGAAAGTCGACGATGGCGCGGATGTAGTCCCGTACCTGTTTCTGCTCGGTCACGGCGCGCTCCTTCCGGGTCAGTTGCGGCGCAGGGTGGCGGTCAGCACGCCCATGCCGATCAGCGCCACCCCGCCGCCGCGGGTGAGCCCGGTCAGCACCCGGGGCCGGGCGATCATCCGGCGCAGCCGGTCCGCGGCCAGCGCATAGGCCAGGGCGTTCAGCGCGGCGAGCGTGACGAAGGTGGCGACGAGGATGGCGAACTGCACCAGCAGCGGTCGCGTCGGGTCGAGGAACTGCGGCGCGAAGGCGATGAAGAAGGCGATGCTCTTGGGGTTGAGCGCGGTCACGGCGGCGGCGTGGCCGAAGACGCCGCGGGCGCTCACGTCGGCGGCCGGGGCGGCCAGCCCCCCGCTCGGGGCGGAGCGCAGCAGTTTCACTCCGAGCCAGACCAGGTACAGTGCCCCGGCCCATTTCAGCACCGTGAACAGCGTCGCCGAGGCCAGCACCAGCGCCCCGAGCCCCGCCAGCGACAGGGTCATCGCGGTGAGATCCCCCAGCGCCACCCCCGCCGCCGAGGCCAGCGCCACCGACCGGCCCTTGGACAGCGCGTAGGACAGCACCAGCAGCACGGTCGGCCCCGGAATGAGCAGAAGCGCCGTGGAGGCCGCGACGAAGGTGAGCCAAAGGTCGAAGGACATGAAACGGGACCCCGCGCGCAAGCTGTGGCGGCGGGGAAAGGCCCCCGCCGGAGCACTCTAGGACAGGTTTCCGCCGGGGAAAAGCTCAGTTCAGGCGGGCCGCCTGCACATGCATCCAGTCCCGGTTGCGGCTGCGCCCGAGCGAGACCCAGCCCTCGGCCTCCCAGATGGACCAGAAGGGCAGATAGTCCGGCTTGGCAAAGCGCGCCCGGTCGGCGCCCCAGGGCAGCTTGTTGTTCTCGTCGTCGAAATCGTAGGCGATGCCCCAGGCATGCATCGACCATTGCGTCGCGCTGCCGCGCTTCAGCCGGGGATGGTAGTCGCCGCTGAAGATGTCGAGCCCGAGCCGCGCGATGGCGTCGCCGCCGTAGTGCCGCATGATCTCGGCCAGGATGCGCCCGAGGCTGGCGGCGGTCCTTTCGTGCGCCCAGAGAAAGCTGCGCCGCTCGGATTTGTTCCAGGCCAGCTTGAAGGTGTAGGGCGAGGCGACCTTGACCAGCTTCGGGGGCGGGCGGCTCCAGTCGGCGGCGCCGTGCGGGCCGTAGAAGGCGGTGACGCCGGATTCCGCCGGCCAGCCGTTCGGATTGTCGGCAGAGGGCGCGATGTCGCGCCAGGCGGGCACGCTGCCGGTCTCCAGAAACTGCGCGAGAGCCCAGTCGGCATGGTCGGTCTGCGGCCCCCACCAGCCGTCGATCGGTCCGGCGTCGATGCCCTTGGACAGGCAGAAGTGCTGGTAGAACCCGATGGTCTGCCGCTTTTCCGACCAGTCGGGCCAGTCGGCGGGAACCCCGGTGGCCAGCGCGGTCAGCGCCAGCCGCACGGCGGCATGGGTGTTGTCGCCCCGCACGCCGTCGATCTCGTCATGGTAGTGGCCGAGTTCTGCGAGGCGGGTCTGTATGCGTCGAATCGTGTCGCGGTCCATTTGAAAATCTCCATGTCAAAATGCTCGTATAGGGAGATTATCACGCCGCCATTTCCCGGCATAGAATCGGTTGCGGTCAGAGCACCCGTCCCGCCACCGCGTCGAGGCGGGCCAGTACCGCCGGGTCGCGCCGGTCGGGCGCGGTAAGCAGGGCGTGGTCCAGCGCCCGGTCGCAGCCGTGCGGGCAGGGCGCGCGCTCGCCCCCGAGAAGGTAGGGCAGGCGCGACAGCAGCCCGCGCGCCTTGTCGGCATTGCCGGTCAGGATGCGGACGATGTCGCTGATCTCGACCGCGCCGTGATCGGGATGCCAGCTGTCGTAATCGGTGACCATGGCGACGGAGGCATAGCAGAGCTCCGCCTCGCGGGCGAGCTTGGCTTCGGGCATGTTGGTCATGCCGATGACATCGGCGCCCCAGCTTTCGCGGTACATGCGGGATTCGGCCAGGGTCGAGAATTGCGGCCCCTCCATCGCCAGGTAGGTGCCGCCGTCATGCACGGTGATCCCGGCATCGCGCGCCGCCGCGAGGCAGGCCGCGCCGAGACGCGGGCAGGTCGGATGCGCGACCGAGACATGCGCGACGCAGCCGGTGCCGAAGAAGCTTTTCTCGCGCGCGAAGGTGCGGTCGATGAACTGGTCGACGATGACGAACTCTCCGGGGGCCATCTCTTCGCGGAACGAGCCGCAGGCCGAGACCGAGATCACGTCGGTCACGCCCAGCCGCTTCAGCGCGTCGATGTTGGCGCGGTAGGGGACTTCGGTCGGGGAATGCACGTGGCCGCGCCCGTGGCGGGGCAGAAAGGCCATGGCCACGCCGTCGAGCACCCCGGTCAGGATCTGGTCCGAGGGCGCACCCCAGGGGGTTTCCACGCTCACCAGGGTCCGGTCTTCGAGCGTGTCGAGATCGTAGAGTCCCGAACCGCCGATCACCCCTATCATCGTTGCCGTCATGCCGTCCGCTCCTGTCCTTTTGTCCGACCCTGCACCCGGCCGCGCGGGAAGAAAAGCCGGTTCCGCCCCTGCCCGCCGCGTCCTGCCGGGCAGGGGACACCAGGCCGGAACGCGGCGGGGTTGCCACCTCCGCGCCGGAGCGCGCGCCGGTCGGGCCGGCGGCGCAACGGCCGTCCGGGTGCTGCCGGGGCGGGTAATTTTGCGCTGACGGGTGGCCTTTCGTGCGGCATTGCCGTATCCGCGGGGCGCGCGCAGCACTTACAGACAGGATTACCACGATGGCCAAGGCCCTGCTGGCACGGTACGCCAGACGCATTTCCATGCCCGATCTCAGCATCCACCCCACCGGGCGGCTGACCCCGGGACAGGTGAAGACGGATGTCCTGTCCGGCCTGACCGTTGCGCTGGCGCTGGTCCCCGAGGCGGTGGCCTTTGCCTTTGTCGCGGGGGTCCACCCGCTGGTGGGGCTCTACGCGGCCTTCCTCGTCGGCCTGGTGACGGCGGTTCTGGGCGGGCGACCGGGCATGATCTCGGGCGCGACCGGCGCGCTTGCGGTGGTCATGGTGGCGCTGGTCGCGGATCATGGCGTCGAATATCTGTTTGCGACCGTCGTCCTGATGGGGGCCCTGCAGGTCTTTGCGGGGGCGATGCACTGGGGCAAGTTCATCCGGCTGGTGCCGCATCCGGTGATGCTGGGGTTCGTCAACGGGCTCGCCATCGTGATCTTCCTCGCGCAGATGTCGCAGTTCAAGGTGCCGGGTACGATGACCGAACCGGGGCTGACCTCGGGCGAGTGGCTGTCGGGCATGCAGATGGTCATCATGCTGGGCCTCGTGGGGCTGACCATGGCGATCGTCTGGCTGCTGCCGAAGGTGTCGCGGATCGTTCCCGCGCCGCTGGCCGGCATCGCGGTGACGGCGGCCATCGTGATCGTCTTCGGGCTGGATGTGCCGCGGGTCGGGGACATGGCCTCGATCAAGGGCGGCTTTCCGGCCTTCCACATTCCGATGGTGCCGCTCAACCTCGAAACCCTGCAGATCATCGCCCCCTACGCGGTGATCCTCGCGGCGATCGGGCTGATCGAGTCGTTGCTGACGCTGAACCTCGTCGGAGAGATGACGGGCCAGCGCGGCGGTGCCTCGCAGGAGTGCATCGCGCAGGGCTGCGCCAACCTGCTGACCGGCTTCTTCGGCGGCATGGGCGGCTGCGCGATGATCGGCCAGTCGATGATCAACGTGAAATCCGGCGGGCGCACGCGCATCGCGGGGATCGCGGCGGCGCTGTTCCTGCTGTCCTTCATCCTCTTCGCCTCGCCGCTGATCGAGCTCATCCCGCTGGCGGCGCTGGTCGGGGTGATGTTCATGGTGGTGATCGGCACCTTCGCCTGGAACTCCCTGCGCATCCTCGCGCGGGTGCCGCTGATCGACGCCTTCGTCATCGTGCTGGTGACCGTGGTCACCGTCTACGAGGACCTGGCCGTGGCGGTCGTCGTCGGGGTCATCGTTTCGGCCCTGGCCTATGCCTGGAACAACGCGCGGCGCATCCACGCCCGGACCTATGTCACGCCGGAAGGCGCGCGGGTCTACCAGATCCAGGGCCCGCTGTTCTTCGGGTCGAGCGAGGGCTTTACGGAGCTGTTCAAGGTCGACACCGACCCCCAGACCGTGATCGTGGATTTCGAGGGCAGCCGGGTCGTCGACCAGTCGGCGCTGCAGGCGATCGAGGCGGTGGCCGCCAAGTACGAGGCCGCGGGCAAGCGCATCCAACTGCGCCACCTGTCGCGCGACTGCCACCGGCTGTTGAACAAGGCCGGGCACCTGATGGTCGACAGCGACGACGATCCCGATTACGCGCTGGCGGTGGACTACAACGTGCGCACCGGGATCCTCGGCGGGCACTGAGCCTGCGGGCGCAGCAGCGGGACGGCGGGGGCCGCGTGCAGGATCTGCGCGCGGCCTTTCTTGTTCGTGTGTGGGGGGGGGGCGCCTGCGGCGCGTTTCGGGGGCGCTGCCCCCGTCGCCTGCGGCGACTCCCCCGGGATATTTTCCGAACCGGAGAAGGGGCGGGTCAGGGCGCTGCGCGGGCGAGCGCGTCGAGATCGCCGGATTCGAGCGCAGGGCGGGCCGCGGCGATCCTTTCGGGCGGCCAGTCCCACCAGGCGAGCGCGTTCAGGCGTTCGATCTGCGGTTCGGTAAAGCGCCGGCGCAGCACCCGCGCCGGATTGCCGGTGACGACGGCATAGTCGGGGACGGCCCCGCGCACCGCGCTGCCGGCGCCGACGATGGCGCCGTTGCCGATGGTCGCGCCGCCCAGCACCATGGCGCCGTAGCCGAGCCAGACGTCGTGGCCGACCACGGTGTCTCGGCAATCGGGCTGGACGGCGGTCATCGTCTCGGGATCGAAGACGGAGAACGGGTAGGTCGAGATCCCGTCCGTCGCGTGATTGGCCGAGGCGCCGACAAAGCGCACGCCGTGGGCGATCTGGCAGAACCGGCCGATCGTCAGCCTGTCGCGGGAAAAGTCGAACAGGTAGGGCGCGAGGCGGGCGGCCCAGCCGTCGGGCGGCGGCGGGTCGAAATCCGACGCATAGCTGTGGGCGCCGACCTCCATGCGCGGGTGGTCGATCACGGCGCTCAGGTGCACGGTGCCCGCATGGGGCGTGCCGTCGGGCAGGATGATGGGGTGGATGCGGGACGCATCGGGCAGGGAAAAGGGCATGGGGCCTCCTCGGACAGGCTGAACGGGGTCAGGGTGTCAAAGGTTCTGGTCCATCGGTCCCTCCATCGGATGCCGCAGCATCGCAGATTTCCCGTGCGCCGTCACTCCCCCGGGCGTTGCAGCGAGAAGACTTCGCGGATCACCGAATAGTCGCGATACCCGAGCCGGGTCAGCGGCTGGAATCGGGTGACGTCGAAGGCGCCGTCCACCAGGCAGTCGTCGCGCATGTGGATGCCCGTGACCTCGCCGAAGGTGACGAAGTTGGCCTCTCCCGGAAGCTGGACGATCTGCGTGACGGTGCATTCCAGCGCGGCGGGCGCATTGGCGACGCGCGGACAGTCGATGGTTTCGCAGGCGGCCTTGTCGATCCCGGCGAGCGCGAATTCGTCGGTCCCGGCATCCCAGGGGCCGGAGGTCCTGTTCATCACGTCCCGCGCCGCGTATTCGACGATGTTGACGCAGAACACGCGGGTTTCGCGCAGCTGCGCGACGCTGTCCTTGGTGCCCTCGCGGTCGGGCTTGGCCGAGGTCGAGGCGAACATGACCTGCGGCGGCACATAGGCCACGGCGTTGAAGAAGGAGTAGGGCGCCAGGTTGTCGCCCAGGCTGCCGCGGGTCGAGATCCAGCCGATGGGACGCGGGGTCACGATGGCGTTGAACGGGTTGTGCGGCAGTCCGTGGCCGTCCTCGGGTCGGTAGAACATTGCTGTCCTCTCAGATGTTTGCGCGTCAATTCCGACCGTGATAGGCCGGATGCGTCCGGAATGCACGGGAGATCGGTGCCCTGTTCACGCTGTCTCAGGAAAAGCCCGGCGACTGGTGGGAGGTCGAGGCGCTTTACGATCTGTGCTTTGCCCCCGGCAGGACGCTTCTGTCCTCCTACCGGCTGAGGGACGATGTCCCCCCGGTGCCCGAGCTGTGCCGCGTGGCGCGGGACGAAAACGGCATTCTCGGCGGCGCGATCCGCTACTGGCCGGTGCGCATCGGCCCCTGGCGGGCGCTGCTGCTGGGGCCGGTGGCGGTCCACCCCACGGCGCAGGGCGAGGGGCTGGCGGCGGCGCTGATCCGCGACACGCTCGAACGCGCGCGCCAGATGGAGTGGGGGCGGGTGATCCTGGTGGGGGATCTGCCCTATTACGGCCGCTTCGGATTCTTCCGTCTGGAGGGGGTCGAGATGCCTCCGCCGACCAACCCGGCGCGGATCCTTGGCCATGATCTCGTGCCCGGCGCCTGGGAGGGCGTGAGCGGAACGGTGGAGCGCAACGCTTGAAACCGGCGGGTTACGCCCGATCTAGGTATCAGACGACGAGGAGCGCACCATGACGACCGGAACCGAGCTTGACCCTGTGAACGTGGAGAACGAGATCGCACAACTCGCGCGCCGGCACCGCGCGGCTGGGGGCGTCGGGCTGCAGATCCTGAACATCCTCGGCGGGCAGGCCGAGAACCTGCTGGAACGTCTGCCGGACCGGGTGAAGGAGCGCCTCGAGGGGGCGACGGAGCGCGCGCTGGAGGTGGCGATGGGCGCCGCCGCCGGATCGCGCGGGGTGGTGCCCGACCAGAAAGGCTGGCTGAACACGGCGTTGGCCACAGCGATGGGTGCCGCGGGCGGGGCCGGAGGGCTGCCGACGGCGCTGGCCGAGCTTCCGGTGACCACCACCGTGCTGCTGCGCGCCATCCAGGGCATCGCGGCCGAGCACGGCTTTGATCCCGACGATCCCGAGATCCGCAAGGAATGCCTGCTGGTCTTCGGCTCTGCAGGACCGCTGGATCGCGACGACGGCGCGGACATGGCGTTTCTCTCGGCGCGGGTGACGCTGACCGGGGCGACGGTCCACGGGCTGATCTCCAGGATCGCGCCGCGCCTCGCGACGGTGCTGGGCCAGAAGCTTGCCGCGCAGGCGGTGCCGGTGCTGGGTGCCGCGGCGGGGGCGGCGACGAACTACGCCTATACCAGCTATTACCAGCAGATGGCGCATGTGCATTTCGGGCTGAACCGGCTGGCGCGGGAAAGCGGGCGGCCGCGCGGAGAGCTTGTCGAGGCGCTGCGGGTCGCGGTCACGCAAAAGCGTTAACCTTCTGTTCAGCATGGGGCGGTATAGATGAGTCGCGGCAGGGCAAAACGTCCCGTCGTACATCGCCCGTACGGTTCCTTGCGGGCATTGCCAAAACGGCAATGCGACCATGTGCAGGGATTGACGGGCTTACCCTGCGCAGAACGTGCGGGCAGTGCCTTGCGCCAAAACGGCCCTGGTGCGACATCGGATAACTGCACCCGGTTGCGGATGGGGGCTCCGTCCCGACCGGGTGAATTTATCTCCTCCGGCACCCGACGTCAGATTCTGCCGATGCGGCTCAGTGGCAAACCAGTGCGCGGCGGTCATGGCGCGAGGCCGGTCGGATATCGAAATGTCCCGGGCCACCCACGCTTCCGCAGAGCGGCGTGCATCTGCCAAGCCATCCGGTTGCGCGCCGTGAAGGACCGACCGGGGGGCGCCGCCGCTATCCCTGCCAGCGCAGGTAGTCCATGACGGATTCGCGCACCGACTGTTCGCCGCGTTCGCGGGCGTCGCAGATCACGTCGTAGAGCGCATCCAGATCGGTGCGCATGATCAGGCTCTTGACCGGTCCGATCGAGGCGGGGCGCATCGACAGCCTGTGCAGGCCGATCGCGGCGAGGCAGACCGCCTCGACCGGGCGCCCGGCATCCTCGCCGCAGAAGCTGAGCGGGGTCTGCGTTTCCGAGCAGCGCTCGACGATCAGCTCCAGGAAGCTCAGGAAACTCACGTTGAGCGTGTCGTAACGCCGCCGCACCCGTTCGTTCTCTCGGTCGGCGGCAAAGAAGAACTGCTTGAGATCGTTGCCCCCGACCGAGACGAAATCGACCTCCTCGAAGAACTGCCGCGGCGCATAGGCTAGGCTGGGCGTTTCCAGCATCGTGCCGACGGTGATCGTCTCGGGCACGGGATGGCCGAGCTTGCGTTCGATGGCGACCGCCTTGTCGACCTCGCGCCGCGCGGCGCGGAATTCCTCGAACTGGGCGACGAAGGGGAACATCACGGTCAGGGGGCGGCCTTCGGAGGCACGCAGCAGCGCCTGGATCTGCATCCGCATGACGCCCGGCTTGTCCAGACCGACCCGGATCGCGCGCCAGCCCATCGCCGGGTTCGGCTCGTCCGTGGGCTTCATGTAGGGCAGCACCTTGTCGGAGCCGATGTCGAGCGTGCGGAACACCACGGGCTTGCCCCCGGCGGAATCCAGCACGCGCTTGTAGATGGTCACGAGCTCGGTCCGGCGCGGCATCTGGTTGCGGACGAGGAACTGCAGCTCGGTTCGGAACAGGCCGACACCCTCGGCCCCGGAATTCTTGAGCGAGGGCAGGTCGGCCAGCAGACCGGCATTCATGAAGAGATGGACGCGCTTGCCGCAGGGCGACACCGCCGGCTTGCGGCGGATCGAGGCGTAGCGCTCCTGCGCCTTGGCCTGCATCGCGATCTTGTCGCGGAAGGCGGCGACCACCGTGTCGCCGGGGCGCAGGTGCACCACGCCGTTGTCGCCGTCGACCATCACGTGGTCGCCGTTCAGCGCCTCGGTGGTGATGCGGGTGGCATTGATGACCAGCGGAATCGCCAGCGCCCGCGCGACGACGGCGGCGTGACTGCCGACCGAGCCTTCCTCGAGGATGACGCCGCGCAGCTTCTTGCCGTAGTCGAGCAATTCGCCCGGCCCGATGTTGCGCGCCACGAGAACCGGATCGCGCGGCATCTCGGCCCCGGTTTCTCGACCCTGTCCGGTCAGGATGCGCAGCAGGCGGTTGGCGAGGTCGTCGAGATCGTGCAGCCGCTCGCGCAGGTAGGCGTCGCTCACCTGCGACATACGGGCGCGCGCCTGGCTCTGTTCCTTTTCCACCGCCGCTTCGGCCGTCAGACCGAGGTCGATGTCCTCTTCCATGCGCCGGCGCCAGCCCTTGGAGTTGGCAAACATGCGATAGGCTTCAAGGACTTCCATCTGTTCCTTGTCGCCGGTGCCCGAGGCGCCCTCGAGCAGTTCGTCGACGCTGACGCGCAGCTGTTCGACGGCGGCGGTCAGGCGGGCGCGTTCGGTTTCCGGGTCGTCGGTGACGAAGTTCGTCACCACCACGCGCGGCTCGTGCAGCCAGACATGGCCCTCGGCCGTGCCTTCCTGACCGGCGCCGCCGCGGAACACCGCCGGGGCGGTGTGGCGGGCCGACAGCGCCGCGCCTTCCCCGACGAAAGCGCCCAGTTCGGTCATCTCGGCCAGCACCATGGCGACCACTTCCAGCGCATAGACCTCGTCCGGGGTGAACACCCGCTTGGACTTGGTCTGCACCACCAGAACGCCCAGCTTTTCGCCGAGCCGCTGGATCGGGACGCCGCAGAAGCTGGAGTAGATCTCCTCGCCGGTCTCGGGCATGTAGCGAAAGCCGCGCTCGGCCGGGGCGTCGGCGGTGTTCACCATCTTTCCGGTGCGCGCGACGCGGCCCACCAGACCCTCGCCCAGCTTCATGCGGGTCTCGTGCACGGCCTCCTTCTTGAGGCCCTCCGTGGCGCAGAGTTCGAGCGTGTCCTCGTCACGGAACAGGTAGATCGAACACACCTCGGACATCATCGAATCCGCGGTCAGATGGGTGATCTTGTCCAGCCGCGCCTGACCCGCGGCCTGTTCGGCCATGGTGTCGCGCAGCCGGCCAAGAAGCTTGCGGCTTTCGCTTTCCGTGGTCTCCGCCATGCTGGCTAACCCTGTCCCCGTCCCGTTGAAGAGACGGCCCGGAGCTTCAGGCCGTCTTCTCCAGTTCGAAGGCATCATGCAGTGCCTGAACCGCGAGTTCCATGTATTTCCGGTCGATCAGAACGGAAATCTTTATCTCCGAGGTTGTAATGACCTTGATGTTGATACCCTCCTGCGAGAGTACCTTGAACATCTTCGCCGCCACGCCGGTATGCGAACGCATGCCGATGCCGACGACGGAAATCTTGCAGACATCGGTATCGGCCACGAGGTCGTGGAAATCGATCGCGCCGGCCTCCTTGGCCTTCTTCAGCGCCTCTTCCGCCCGCTTCACCTGGTTGACGGGGCAGGAGAAGGTCATGTCGGTGCGACCCTCCTCCGAGATGTTCTGCACGATCATGTCGACATTGATGCCCGCTTCGGACAGCGGCATGAAGATCGCGGCGGCGATGCCGGGGCGGTCGGCGACGGAGATGAGGGTCATCTTCGCCTCGTCGCGGGAATGGGCGACGCCCGAGACCACGTTCAGTTCCATGATTTCCTCCTCGTCGCAGACGAGCGTTCCGGCCTCGTCGGACTGTTCCTCGAAGCTGGAGAGCACCCGCAGCTTCACCTTGTAGCGCATGGCCAGTTCGACCGAACGGGTCTGCAGCACCTTGGCGCCCAGCGACGCCAGTTCGAGCATCTCCTCGAAGGCGATCTTGTCGAGCTTGCGCGCCTTCTCGCAGATCCGCGGGTCGGTGGTGTAGACGCCGTCGACGTCGGTGTAGATGTCGCAGCGCTCCGCGTCGAAGGCGGCGGCAAAGGCGACGGCGGTGGTGTCCGATCCGCCCCGGCCCAGCGTGGTGATCCGCCCCTCGGGCGAGATGCCCTGGAAGCCCGCGACCACGGCCACCTTCATGCCCTCGCCGAACTTGCGCGAGATGTTGTCGGTGGGAATGTCGACGATGCGCGCCGAGCTGTGCGCCGAGGTCGTCACCAGCGGCACCTGCCAGCCCTGCCAGGACCGCGCGGGCACGTCCATTTCCTGAAGGGTCAGCGCCATAAGACCCGCCGTCACGTTCTCGCCCGAGGACACGACCGCGTCGTATTCCCGCGCGTCGAACAGCGGCGAGGTTTCCTCGACATAGCCGACAAGTTTGTTGGTCTCGCCCGACATGGCGCTGACGATGACGATGACGTCATAGCCCTTGGCGACCTCGACCCCCACGCGCTTTGCGGCGCGGCGGATGCGGTCCAGCGTGGCGACAGAGGTGCCGCCGAATTTCATCACGAGGATGGGCATGGAAAAGCCCCTTGGGGTGGTCTTGAATCAGCGGGGGTTTACGCGTGGTCGGGAAGGCGCGCAAGAGGCCTTGGGCGCGCCGGGTCAGCCGCTCCGGTAGTCGATGCCGCGCAGCCCGCCATCCGCGACGAAGGTTTCCATGCCGGGCAGGACCTCGGTGTTCTGGGCGGTGACGGCGCGCCAGCCCTCCGCGTCGCGGGCCAGCACGAAGACCAGCACGGTGCGGCGCGGCCCGGCGGGGCGGCCGTCGGGCGTCGTCTGTCCGGTCATGGTGAACCGGCACCGCACCACGGCGTGATCCGGGGGCAGCAGCCGGACCGACACGCGGCCGGGGCGCAGCTCCGTTTCGGCAAAGAAGCTCTTCAGCGCGAGGTCGTGCGGGCCGGCGATCGCCGCGCGCCCGATCCACCAAAGGCCGGTGACATTGACGAAATCCGCATCCTCCGCGAACAGCGCAGCGATGGCGCTTCCGTCCCGCGTGGCCCAGGCCTCGGCAAAGGCGGCCGGAAAGCCCTCCGGCTCAGTAGGGATGCGCGCGGCCATCCCAGGTCTCGAAACAGCCGGTGGTGTCGAGGGTCAGCGCATCCAGCCGGTCGGCCAGCCCCTCGGCGGCGGCGGCGGGCGACAGATCCGCGCCGGAGCCGCCCATGTCGGTGCGCACCCAGCCGGGGTGATAGATGCCGACCGCGATGCCCGCCCCGCGCAGGTCGGCCGCCAGGTTGCGCCCGAGGTTCAGCGCCGCCGCCTTGGAGGCGCGGTAGATCAGGCTGCCGCCCGGCGCGCGCTCGGACGAGGCCATCTGCGACGAGATGATCATCACCTTGCCGCCCGCCGCCGTCAGGTTCGGCAGCAGCGCCTGGATCGTGAGGAACACCCCCGTGACATTGACCGAGAATTCCTCCGCCCACATGTCGGCCGGATATCCGGAGCCGAGATCCTGCCCCCGGTCGAGAAACACCCCGGCGTTGCAGACCAGCGCATCGAGCGGCGCGCCCCCCAGCCCCTCCGCCATGGCGCGGATGGTCTCGGGCCGCGTCACGTCGAGCGGGACGAACCCCGCGCCCGACCGCGCGGTCGCCGTCACCTCGTGGCCGCGCGCGGTCAGTGTCTCGGAGAGGGCGGCGCCCACACCCCGGTTCGCGCCGGTGATCAGCACTTGCATCAGCTCGTCTTCCTTGTCGGTCTGAAAGGCAGCGGTGCGATGGGCACGCCGTCCTCGATGAGAGAGCGGGCTTCCTCGCCCCTGGTCTCGCCCCAGATCGGTCGATGCGGGGTCTCGCCCAGGTGCATCGCCCGCGCCTCGGTCGCGAAATTGCCGCCGACGTAGTCGGAATGCTTCTCCACATGCTCGCGGAAGGCGCGCAGGGCCTTTTCTTCCTGCGATGCCGGTTCGGAGAGCGGGGTCGGGGCGGCCGCGGTCTTGCCGGAGTTCACGCGCGGCGCCATCAGTTCCTTGTGCACGTCGGACGAGCCGCAGACAGCGCAGGACACCATGCCGGCGGCCTGCAGCTTGTCGAAGGCTGCGGCGGACTGGAACCAGCTGTCGAACTGGTGATCCTGCGTGCATTTCAAGGAATACTGGATCATGGCCTTGCTCTGAAACCTCCGGTAAACGTAATCCTTTCACACCCGAGTTCAAGCGGCCTTAACCGGGGCCCGGAACCGCCTCGAACCGCAGAAGCAGTTGAGCCAGTTCGATTTCCCCCACCATTTTCGCCGCCTTGCGCCGCCCGACCCAGCGCCGTTTGCGGTCCGCGCGCTCCGGATAGCGCTTCTCGGTGCGGGTAACTTCCATCGGAAAGACAAGCGCAAGGTGAAGCTGCGGATTGCCGCGCTTGTAATAGGTGTATCCGCCGACGCAGTTGCGCCGGATCCTGCCGCGCGCGCCGGCCTCCTCCCAGGCTTCGCGGGCCGCGGTCTGGGCCGGGGTCCGGCCGCGCATGGGCCAGCCCTTGGGCAGGGTCCAGCGCTTGCCGCCGCGGCTGCGGACCATCAGGATCTGAAGCTTTCCGCCCCGTATCCGGTAACACAGGGCAGCATATTGCAGGTGCGGCACGCGGGCGCGCGCCATGGCCAGCGAGGGCAGGGAGGATCGGTGCATCATGGTCATCTGGTCCGCCAGCCTGCCGCTCTCAGATGATTCCGTCCAGATGCTGCATGAGCATACCGGCCAGTGTCCCGGCGTCGGTCGCCGGGGCCAGCGCGTCGCGCGCCCGCGCCCCGAGGCGGCGCTGCGCCTCCGGGTCGGCGAGCGCCTCCAGCGCGGCGGCGAGCGTCGCGGCATCCTCGATTCCGATCGCGGCCTGCTGCTCGGCGAGCCGGGCAAAGGCAGGGCGGAAATTCGCGACATCGGGCCCGTGGATCAGCGCGGCACCGAAGGCCGCCGGTTCGTGCGGCGTGTGCCCGCCCCGGTCGCCCAGGGTGCCGCCGATGAAGACCCGCCCCGCCAGCGGGTAGAACAGCGCCATCTCGCCCAGCGTATCGGCCAGGTAGACATCGGCGCCCTGCGGCGGGTCCCCGCGCGTGCGGCGCGCGACGCTCAGCCCGGCGGCGCGGACCAGCCGCTCCACCGCGTCCGCCCGGCGCGGATGGCGGGGCGCAAGGATCAGGGTCAGCCCCGGATCGCGCCTGCGGGCAAGGGCATGGGCGGCCAGGACGATCTCCTCCTCGCCCTCGTGGGTCGAGGCGGCAAGCCAGGTGCCGTCCCGCCTCAGCGCGGAAAGCGATGGGTCCGCAAGCCGGGGCGGCGCGTAGAAGGCCTTGAGGTCGATGACCGGCCCCTCCGCCTCGGGCGGCAGACCGGCGGCGCGGAAGCGGGCGAGCGACCCGTCGTCCTGCGCCGACAGGAAGGCGACCCGCGCCAGCATCCGTCCGAGCAGCCCTCCGAAATGGCGCCAGCCTCGCGCCGTTCCGGGGCTGAGCCGCCCTCCGAGGATCAGGACAGGGCCGGGACACAGCAGCATCCGGTTCGGCCAGAGTTCCGATTCCATCGTGACTTGCGCGACGATGTTCCAGTGCCGGATCATCCGCCGCGTGACGCGGGCAAGGTCCAGCGGCGCCAGCCGCGCCACGAGGCCCCAGCTTTGCGCCAGCGCGACGCCGGTCGGCGAATTGCAGGTGACGAGAAGCGGCACGCCGCGGGCTGCCAGCGCCTCGATCACCGGCCGGGCCGAGGAGAGTTCCCCGTTCGAGGCCGCGTGCAGCCAGAGATGCCGCCCCTCCGCCGGCGCCTCCAGCGCCAGCCGCTGGCGCAGGGCGTTCCGGTCCCCGCGCAGCACCAGCCCCGCCACCACCTTGAGCGCAAAGAGCGTGACGAGGCTCCGGTATAGCAGCATGAGGTTCCCTTCCATCCGCGCGCCGCGCCTCCCGATGGAGTAGGGCGGCCCGCCCGGCATGGCAAGTCGCGGCTGGCCCCGCGCCGCTCGGACCGCCCGATCCGCGCGAATATCCGCGAATTCCCGTGGAACGGAATGGAATCAGCGGGTTGGCGCGTGACGTTGAGAGTTGACCAAAGGATTGCGCGAGGCGGATCGCGCCGAAGGTGCAGTTCGGCTGTTTCATGATTCATGCCGCAACGGCGCCATGATCCGTTCCACAGTGAATCATCCTTATCCTTTTGCCACATTCGGGCAAAACAGGCGGCGCGAACGGGCCGGAAGGATCTCCCAAGCCGGAAACCACCCGCATCTCCGCCCGAATCCACCCTCGCCGCACAAGCGATCGCAGGCGGAAGGGGGCCTCCCGGCGGGTCCTTGTCATGTCGGTGTCATGTCGGGGATGAATGGTGCTGCTGGACAGGATTGAACTGTCGACCTCTCCCTTACCAAGGGAGTGCTCTACCACTGAGCTACAGCAGCGACCGGCGCCTGTTTGGCGTGGCGGGTGATTAGACGCAATTCCCGGATGGTGCAAGCGCAATCTGGACGCTTTTTTGCCCCTGCTCTAAAGAGGGGGCATGGAGCGGAAAACAGGCACCCCGAAATCCCCGGCCCCGGCGCGCGATCAGCGGCTCAAGGCGGCGCTCAAGGCGAATCTTGCGCGGCGCAAGGCGCAGGCGCAGGCGCGCGGGCAGGGCAAGGGCGCTCCGCAGAGCAGTGAAAAGGACACGTAGGACATGGATTCCATCATCGTTACCGGGAACGGCCCCCTCTCGGGGCAGATTCCCATCGCGGGGGCCAAGAATGCCTGCCTCACCCTGATGCCGGCCACCCTGCTGTCCGAGGAGCCGCTGACGCTGACCAATGCGCCGCGTCTCTCCGACATCCGGACCATGACCACGCTGCTGCAGTCGCTGGGGGCCGAGGTTTCGGCGCTGCAGGAGGGGCAGGTGCTGGCGATGTCGAGCCATGCGCTGACCTCGACCCGCGCCGAATACGACATCGTGCGCAAGATGCGCGCCTCGATCCTGGTGCTGGGGCCGCTGCTGGCGCGCTTCGGCCATGCCGAGGTGTCGCTGCCCGGCGGCTGCGCCATCGGGGCGCGGCCGGTGGACCTGCACCTGCGCGCGCTCGAGGCGATGGGCGCCGAACTCGAACTGAAGGAGGGCTACGTCCATGCCAAGGCGCCGACCGGCGGGCTCCGGGGCGGGGTGATGGACTTTCCCTTCGTCTCGGTCGGCGCGACGGAGAACGCGCTGATGGCGGCGACGCTCGCCAAGGGTACGACGGTGCTGAAGAATGCCGCCCGCGAGCCGGAGATCGTCGATCTGGCGCAGTGCCTGCGCAAGATGGGCGCGCAGATCGCGGGCGAGGGCACCGGGACCATCGAGATCCAGGGCGTCGACCGGCTGGGCGGGGCGACGCATCGCGTGGTGACCGACCGCATCGAACTCGGCACCTACATGCTGGCCCCGGCGATCTGCGGCGGCGAGGTCGAGTGCCTCGGCGGCAGCATCGGACTGGTGGCGGCCTTCTGCGAAAAGCTCGACGCGGCGGGGATCTCCGTCGAGGAGACGGCGACCGGCCTCAAGGTCGCGCGCCGCAACGGGCGGGTGCGCGCCGTCGACGTGGTGACGGAGCCCTTCCCCGGCTTTCCCACCGATCTGCAGGCGCAGATGATGGCGCTGCTCTGCACGGCGGAGGGCACCAGCGTGCTGGAGGAGAAGATCTTCGAGAACCGCTTCATGCATGCGCCGGAACTGATGCGCATGGGGGCGAGGATCGACGTGCACGGCGGTACGGCCACGGTGACCGGGGTCGACACGCTGAAGGGCGCGCCGGTGATGGCGACGGATCTGCGCGCCTCGGTGTCGCTGATCCTCGCCGGGCTTGCGGCCGAGGGCGAGACGGTGCTCAGCCGGGTCTACCATCTCGATCGCGGTTATGAACATGTGGTGCGCAAGCTTTCGGGCGTGGGCGCAAGAATCGAACGGGTGAAGGCAGAGTGACCGGGGACGCGCGATTCGAGGATGCGGGCGGCGGGCCGCTCAATCTCGGGGCGATGGACCCCGAGGATCTCCGGGTGCTGTCGGCGCTGCTGCAGGATGCGGTGCTGACCGTGGCGGACATCTCGTGGCAGAAGCGTCACCGGCGGCTGGCGCTGCTGGTGAACCGTCTGCGGCGCGAGGACGGCGCGCACCAGTCCCCGCCCGAGCGGGTGCGGGCGCTGGTCACGGTCGGCAACGTGCTGGCGGTGTCGAGCCAGGGCGTCGCGCGCGGCGACGGCGAGGTGGTGCTCTCGGTGCTGGAGGTGGGCTTCGAGCCGGGCGAGGAGGGGGCGGGGTTCGTCGTCTTCACCCTCGCCGGGGACGGCGTGCTGCGCGCCTCGGTCGAGGCGCTCGAGGTGGGGCTGCGCGACGTGACGCGCCCCTACCGCGCGGTGTCGGGACGGCTTCCGGAGCACGGGTAGGGGCTCCGCCCCGTCCGCGCCTGCGCGCGGACTCCCCGGGATATTTCGGGCCAGAAGAAACCCCTGCGGCTTGAGGCGGGGCACGGCGGGGGGTAAGACCGCCGGGACTTTGGAGAGGAGCCGCGCCATGCCGGTGTTTCTGGATACGACCGAGCCCGATTTCGAGGTGGCCTTCGGCCGCCTGCTCGGGGCCAAGCGCGAGGACAGCCCGGACGTGGACGACACCGTGGCGGGAATCATCGCGGATGTGCGGGCGCGCGGCGACGCGGCGCTGATCGAACTGACGGCAAAGTTCGACCGGCTGGAACTGACGGCGGAGCAGCTGCGGATCCCGGCCGCGGAGATCGAGGCCGAATGCGCCCGGGTTCCCGCCGCGGAGCGCGCGGCGCTGGAACTGGCGGCCGAGCGCATCCGCGCCTACCACGTGCGCCAGATGCCGGGCGATGCGCTCTGGACCGATCCGGACGGGGCGACGCTGGGCTGGCGCTGGACGCCGGTCGCTGCGGCGGGGCTCTACGTGCCGGGCGGGCTGGCGAGCTATCCCTCCTCGGTGCTGATGAACGCCATTCCCGCCAAGGTCGCCGGGGTGGAGCGGCTGTGCATCACCGTGCCGACCCCGGACGGCGCGATCAACCCGCTGGTGCTGCTGGCGGCGCGGATCGCCGGGGTGGACGAGATCTACCGCATCGGCGGGGCCCAGGCGATCGCCGCGCTGGCCTATGGCACCGAGACGGTGCCGCCGGTCGACAAGATCACCGGGCCGGGCAACGCCTTTGTCGCCGCCGCCAAGCGCCGGGTCTTCGGCAAGGTCGGGATCGACATGATCGCCGGGCCGTCCGAGATCCTGATCATCGCCGATGACGGCAACGATCCCGATTTCCTCGCGCTCGACCTGCTGAGCCAGGCCGAGCACGACGAGAGCGCGCAGGCGATCCTCGTCACCACCGATGCCGGCTTCGGGCGCCGGGTGGCCGAGGCGGTGGAGGCGCGGCTCGGGACGCTCGACCGGCAGGCCATCGCCGCGGCGAGCTGGCGCGATTTCGGCGCGGTCATCGTGGTGCGCGATCTGGCCGAGGCGGCGGCGATTTCGGACCGCGTGGCGCCGGAACACCTGGAGCTCTGCGTGGCCGACCCCGAGGCGTTGTCCCGGCGCATCCGCCATGCCGGGGCGATCTTTCTCGGCCAGTGGACGCCCGAGGCCATCGGCGACTATGTCGGCGGACCCAACCACGTGCTGCCGACGGCGCGCTCGGCGCGGTTCTCGTCCGGGCTGTCGGTGCTGGATTTCCTCAAGAGGACCACGCTGGCGCGGTTGTCGCCCGAGGCCCTGCGCGCCATCGGCCCGGCGGCCGAGGTGCTGGCCGCCTCCGAGAGCCTTCAGGCGCACGGGCTGTCGGTGACCGCGCGGCTGCGCAAGCTGAACGGCTGAGGCGGGGGCGGTGCGGGGCCGCCCCGGCGATCCGTCCGCGCTGGTGCGGGCGCTCTGCGCCGTCGCGCTGGTCGCGCTCTGCGCGCGGGTCTTGGGGACCGCGCAGGATCTCGCCGTGCGCCTGCTGCTGGCGGCGGCGCTGCCGCTCTATGCCCTCGACCAGCTCCGCACCGCGCGCATCGCGACGGGAACCGGCCCCGCCGCCCGCCCCGACCGGGTCGGGCTCGCCCTGTCGCGGGCCTGGCTGGCCGCGGCGCTGATCGCGCTTGCCGCCTGGCGCGGGACCGAAGAGGCCGTGCCGGTGGTGCTCGGCGCGCTGGGGGCGGGGGCCGCGATCGGCCTCGCCTCGACGCGGCTGCCGGTGGTGCCGGTCGCCGGCGATCTCCACGACCTGTCGCGCCCGCCGCGGGGCTGGCGGCACCTGCTCTACCGCCTCTGGCCGGTGGCGTCGCTGGCCTTCGTGCTGGTGCTGACCCTCGCGCCGCCCGACGGCGGATGGCCCGCCCGCGCCCTGCTGGCGCAGATGGTGGTGCTGCCGTTCCTCGTCCAGCGCTTCCCGCCGAACGGCCGCGGCGGCCTGCTGCGCGCGCCGATCGTGCCGCGCCTCGCCGGGGTGGCGCTGATCGCCGCCGCCCTGCTGCTGCCCTGAGCCGCAGGCGCATTGCGGAGACGCACGACACGCGCTAGGTCTTGTGCGTCCGTTGAAGGAAGACCCATGAGCCGCATTTCGCACATCGCCCTCGACGATGCCAATCTGCCGCCCCCGACTCCGGAGATCGAGCAGGAGCGCCGCGTCGCCATGTTCGACCTCATGGAGGAAAACAGCTTCGTCCTTCCCGACCGCGAGGAGCGCGCCGCGCCGCCGGGGCCCTACAAGCTCGGCCTGTCGATCCGCGAAAAGCGGCTGGTCTTCGACATCACCACGGAACAGGATGAAAAGGCTGCGGAATTCCATCTCTCGCTGTCGCCCTTCCGGCAGGTGGTCAAGGATTACTTCCAGATCTGCAAGAGCTATTTCGACGCGGTGAAATCCGCCGCCCCCAGCCAGATCGAGACCATAGACATGGCCCGCCGCGGCATCCACAACGAGGGCGCCCGCATCCTGCGCGAGCGGCTCGAAGGCAAGGCCGAGGTCGACAGCGACACCGCCCGGCGCCTCTTCACCCTCATCTGCGTCCTGCATTTCGGCGGGTGACGCGTGCCCGGGCTGCCACAATCCGTCCTCTTCTGCTGCGACCACAACGCCGTGCGCTCTCCCATGGCCGAGGGCATCATGAAGAAGCTCTACGGCTTCGACACCTACGTGCAATCGGTGGGGGTGGTGAACGATCTCGATGTCGACGGCTTCGCGGTGGCGGTCTGCCGCGAGATCGGGGTCGAGCTGGAAAAACACCGCTCGCGCAGCTTCGAGGAACTGGAGGAGATGGGCGAGGCGCTCTCCGGCTTCGATCTGGTGATCGCCATGTCCCCCGCCTCGCAGCGCGCCGCGCTCAACATGACCTCGTTCTACCACCTGACCGTGGAATACTGGCCGATCATGGACCCGACGGGCCTCGGCGAAACCCGCGAGACCAAGCTCAACGCCTACCGCCAGACCCGCGACCAGATCCGCGACAAGCTGAAAGCCAGATGGGGCACGCCATGACCTCCGCAACCGACACCGTCCGCCGCTATTTCGACGCCTTCGGGGCCGGCGATACCGAGGCCATGCTCGACTGCCTGACCCCGGACGTGGCGCATCACGTCAACGAGGGCCGGGTGCGCGAGGGCAAGGCGCTCTTTGCCGAATTCTGCGCCCACATGAGCCGCTGCTACCGCGAGCGGCTGACCGACATGGTGATCTTCGAGGCCGCGGGCGGCACCCGCGCGGCGGCGGAATACACGGTGAACGGCACCTATCTCGCCACGGATGACGGCCTGCCCGAGGCCCGGAACCAGAGCTACCGGCTGCCGGCGGGCTCCTTCTTCACCCTCGAGGACGGGCGCATCAGCCGCGTCGTGACCTACTACAATCTCGCCGACTGGATCGCGCAGGTCTCCTGATGCGGGTCGAGGTGCTGACCGGATCGGCGCTCGATGCCGCGCTCGACGCGGTGGCGGGGCTGCGCATCGCGGTCTTCCGCGACTGGCCCTACCTCTACGACGGCGATCCCGCCTACGAGCGCCGCTACCTGCAGACCTACCGCGACAGCCGCGACGCGGTGCTGGTCGGGGCCTTCGACGGCGACCGGCTGGTCGGCGCCGCCACCGGCACCCCGATGGAGGACCACGCCGACGATTTCTCCGCCCCGCTCGCCGGAACCGGCCTGCCGCTCGACCGGATCTTCTACTGCGCCGAGTCCGTGCTGCTGCCCGCCTATCGCGGACGGGGCATCGGCCATGCCTTCTTCGACCTGAGAGAGGCCCATGCCCGCGCGCTCGGGCGCAGCCACAGCGCCTTCTGCGCGGTGCAGCGCCCCGACGACCACCCGCTGCGCCCGGCCGGTCACCGCCCGCTCGACGGGTTCTGGACCGGCCGGGGCTACCGCAGGCGCGACGGCGCCGTCGCGCGCTTCCGCTGGAAGGACATCGACCAGCCCGCCGAAACCGACCACGCGCTGCAGGTCTGGATGCGCCCGCTCTGAGCCCCGGCATCTTCTGGCCGGAAATATCCCGGGGTCCGGGGCAGCGCCCCGGTCCGACCCCGAACACGAGGACAACGCGATGAAACTGGCCGCCGCCGCCTACCGGATGGACTTCCTCGACAGCTGGGATGCCTATGCCCGCAAGATCGCCGCCCATGTCCGGGAGGCGGCGGAACAGGGCGCCGACCTGCTGGTCTTTCCCGAATACGGCGCGATGGAACTGGCCACGCTGGCCGGGCGGGCGACGGCGGGCAACCTCGAAGCCTCGCTGCACGCGGTCTCCGACCTGGTTCCGCGCGCCGATGCGCTGCACGCCGACCTCGCGGCCCGGCACCGGGTCCACATCCTCGCCGCCTCCGCCCCGGTGTTCGACGCGGCGATCTCGGACCGCCCGGTCAACCGCGCGCGCCTCTTCGCCCCCTCGGGCGCCGCGGGCCACCAGGACAAGCAGATCATGACCCGATTCGAGCGCGAGGACTGGGGCGTGGTCGCGGGCGGCCCGCTGACCCTGTTCGACACGGCGCTCGGCCGCATCGGCATCCTGATCTGCTACGACAGCGAATATCCGCTGCTCGGCCACGCCCTGCGCGAGGCGGATATCCTGCTCGTGCCCTCCTGCACCGAGGCGGCGCACGGCTACCACCGGGTGCGCATCGGCGCCATGGCGCGGGCGCTGGAACAGCAGTGCATCACCGTCATGGCCTCCACCACGGGGGCCTGCGACTGGTCCGAGGCGGTGGATACCAACTGCGGCGCGGGCGGCATCTTCGCACCGCCCGACACCGGCTTCCCGGCCGACGGAATCCTCGCCTGCGGGGCGCTCGACGCGCCCGGCTGGACCCTGGCCGAGCTCGACCTTGACGCCGTCGCGCGGGTCCGCAAGGATGGCGTCGTGCTCAACCGCACCCACTGGGTCGAGCAGGCCGGGCGGGACAGCCCCGCCGGTATGCGGTCACTCAAGTGATATGCGCACTTGAATTGTCTTCCGTTCGGGTCCATATGGTTCCGCGTTCCGCACCCGATGCGGAAAGGATTTCAAGGAGACAGCATGGCCAAGGAAGATACGCTCGAATTCCCCGGTGTCGTGAAGGAACTCCTGCCCAACGCGACATTCCGGGTCGAGCTTGAAAACGGCCATGAGATTATCGCGCATACGGCAGGCAAGATGCGGAAGAACCGCATCCGCGTTCTCGCCGGCGACAAGGTTCAAGTGGAAATGACGCCCTACGATCTGACCAAGGGTCGGATCAACTATCGCTTCAAGTAAGCCACGCATGAGCCTCGGTCTCATGGATAATGCCGCGCCACGGAGCGCGGACGCCTCGGTGCGCGCATGAGATTCGTCCTGGGATCGGGCAGCCCCCGCCGCCGCGAACTTCTCGCGCAGCTGGGGGTCGTGGCGGATGACATCCGTCCCCCCGACATCGACGAAGACCCGAGGGCCGGCGAGCAGCCGCGCCCCTACTGCATCCGGCTCGCCCGCGAAAAGGCCGTGGCCGTGGAGGCCGCCGAGGACGACATCGTGCTCTCCGCCGACACCACCGTCGCCCTCGGGCGGCGAATCCTCGGCAAGCCCGCCGATGCGGGCGAGGCGGCGGAATTCCTCACCATGCTCTCGGGGCGGCGCCACCGCGTCATCACCGCCGTCGCGGTGCGTCGCGGCGCACGGATCTGGGAACGGGACGTGGTGACCCAGGTCAAGATGAAGAACCTCTCCAACCCGGAACTGAACGCCTACCTGCAAAGCGGCGACTGGCGCGGCAAGGCCGGGGGCTACGGCATCCAGGGCCCCGCCGGGGCCTTCATCCCGTGGATCAACGGCAGTTTCACCGCCGTCGTCGGCCTGCCGCTGGCGGAAACCGCGAACCTGCTGCTTGCGGCGGGCTACCCCCTGTACGAGGCGGACACATGAAGGGCCGGACCATTGCGCTCGACCACCTGAACGGCGCCGAGGCGGCGGCCCTGATCGTCGACGGGCGGCTCGAGGATCTCGTGGTCGACACCGACGCGCCGCGGCCCGGCACGATCTACCGCGGCATCGCCGAACGGCCGGTGAAGGGGCAGGGCGGGATGTTCCTGCGCACCCCCGACGGCTCGGCCTACCTGCGCCAGATCAAGGGCCTGTCGCCCGGCCAGCCGCTGCTGGTGCAGGTCACCGGCTTTGCCGAGCCCGGCAAGGCGATCCCGGTGACCACGCGGATGCTGTTCAAGTCGCGCTACGCCATCGTCACCCCCGAGGCGCCCGGTCTCAACATCTCGCGCCGCATCAAGGATGACGACATGCGCGACCGCCTGCTCGAGATCGCGCACGAGACCATGACCGGCGAGGCGGGGCTGATCCTGCGCTCCTCCTGCTCCGGTGCCGATCCCGATGCCATCGCCGAGGATATCGACTCCATGGTCCAGCTCTCCGCGCAAGTGCTGGCCGATGGCGGCGACACGGCCGAAACCCTGCTCGAAGGCGACGGCCCGCACGCGCTGGCCTGGCGCGAATGGACCGAAGCCGCCGATCTCGACACCGCGGAAGGCTCCTTCGAACGCCACGGCGTGCTCGATATGCTCGACGCGCTGCGCAGCCCGGTGGTGGCGCTGGCGGGCGGCGGCTCCATGGCGATCGAACCGACCCGCGCGCTGGTCGCGGTCGACATCAACACCGGCGGCGACACCTCTCCGGCCGCCGGGCTCAAGGCCAACATGGCTGCGCTGCGCGACCTGCCGCGCCAGCTGCGGCTGCGCGGGCTGGGCGGGCAGGTGCTGGTCGATCCGGCCCCGGCGCCCAAGCGCGACCGCAAGCAGATGGAACAGGTGCTGCGGGCCGCGCTGAAGCAGGATGCCACGGAAACCGTGATCGCCGGCTGGACCCAGCTCGGCCTGATCGAGCTGCAGCGCAAGCGCGAGCGCGTGCCGCTGCACGAGGTCCTGGCATGAGCTGCCCGATCTGTTCCAAGGACACCGATCCGGCCTACCGACCCTTCTGTTCCCGGCGCTGCGCCGACCTCGACCTCGCGCGGTGGCTGTCGGGCGGATACGCCGTCCCCTCCACCGATCCGCAGGACGTGGAGGAGGCGATCGAAGCCGCCGAACGCGCGGCAAGAGACGACCCACCGAGGCATTGACACCATGACCAAGATCACCCCCGACCTGCTCGCAGGCATCCGCGACCGCTTTGCGCACGTGGAGGAATGCCCCTTCACCGGGCCGCGCATCTTCTTCGAGAATGCCGGGGGCGCCCTGACCCTGAAGTCGGTGGTCGAAACCACCGCGCGCTTTGCCGCGATCCCCGACAACCAGGGCCGCGACAACCCCGCCAGCGCCGCGCTGGGCGAGATCATCGCCAAGGCGCGCGAGGATGCGGCGACCTTCTTCAATGCCCCCGGCGGCAAGATCTTCGTCGGCGAAAGCGGCACCGAGCTGCTGTTCCGCACCATCGCGGACGCCTGCCTCGGCACCGGCCCCGGCATCGTGCTCGGATCGACCCTCGAACATCCCGCCTCGCGCAGCGCCGCCGCGCGCTGGGCCGGGGTCGCGGGCAAGCGTCACGTTCTGGTGCCCCATGACGACGCCACCGGCACCGTCACCGCCGAGGCCTACGCCGCCCACGTGACGCCCGAGGTGCGGGTCGCCACGATCCTGCACACCTCGCCCGTCACCGGCATGGGCATGGACCTGCCCGCCATCGCCGCCGCGATCCGCGCCGTCGCCCCCGATGCCGTCATCATCGTCGACGGCATCCAGCACGCCTGCCACGGCGGCATCGACATCGCGGCCTGCGATGTCGACGGCTACGTGATCTCGCCCTACAAGGTGTTTTCGCGCCACGGTTACGGGCTGGCCTGGGCCTCGGACCGGCTGACCGCGCTGCCGCACGATTCCCTGCTGAACGGACCCGCCGGGAACTGGGAACTCGGCACCCGCGACACCGGCGCCTATGCCACCTTCTCGGACGTGGTCGAATATTTCGAATGGCTCGGCGGCGCGCTGACCGACGCCCCCGACCCCCGCGCCCGGATCGAGGCGGCGGGCAGGGCGATCCACGACCACGAGGCCGCGCTGACCCGCGCCATGCTGCACGGCACCGGCAACCTGCCGGGCCTGGCCGAGATGGAGGGTGTCGGCATCGTCGGCGGTGTCGACAACCCCGCCCGCGAAGGGCTGGTGAGTTTCTGGGTCGCCGGGCGCCCTTCGCCCGAGGTGGTGGCGGCGCTGTCCGACCAGGGCATCCGCGTCCACACCCGCAAGGCCGACCATTATTCGGGCAACGTCCTGGGCCCGCTCGGCCGGGCCGATTGCGTGCGGGTCTCGCTCTGCCACTACAATACCGAAGCCGAGGTCGCCGCCTTTCTCGCGGCGATGAAGCGGATCCTCGACCGCGCCTGACGCGCCGCGTCTGGACAGATCCCGCCTGCCGCGTATCCTGCCCCGGACCCGGAGATCGGAGGCCTGCCGGATGCGCGGCGATCTTGCACTCGTGGCGGGCGTCTGCGCCGCGCTGATCGCCGTCACCGGCGCCTGGCTGACCGCATGGCGGCTGACCGACGGCGCATGGCCGGTCCTCGTCCTGCTCTGGGCCATGATCGCGGCGGCCTCCTTCACGGTCTCCGTCGCGCTGCGCCGCGAGCGGCTGGCCGCCATCCTCCTGCCCGGTTCCCCGCTGTCGCGCTGGCTCCGGGGGCTCGTGATCCCGGCGCTGGGGGCGGCGGGCTTTGCCACCCTCTCCGTGCTGGTGATCCTGCGCCTCGCCACCCTCGCCGCACCGCCCGAACAGGGGCTGATGCTGGCGGCCGTCGCGCTGGCCGCGCTCGCCTGCGCGCGCATCCGGCGGCGGCTCCTGCGTCACATCCTGCCGGGCCATGCCGAATCCTGGTCGGTCGCGCTGGCCACGCTCCTCGCCACCGGCCTCATCGCGCCGCTGCTGTTCTGGCTCAACTGGGCCGGCCTCGCCCATCCGGCGCAACTGCAGGACGCCACCCTTGCCGAAACCTTCGGCATGCTCTCGGAGGACCTCCGCAGCCGCCACGGCCGCCCCTCCGACCCGCTCGGCCCCTTCGTCATGCTCGACGCGATGAAGCTCTGGCTGGCGATCCGGCCGGAGTTCCGGGGCTGGGGCGCGGTGATCTACTGTCTCGATGCGGCGGGCGGCGCCTTTTTCGTCGCGCGCACCGGCGCGCTGCTGGCCGCCGGCCTCCGCCGCCTGCCATTGCCCTTCGTGGAGGATTGACCATGCCGACCGCTTCGCCCCGCGCAACCCCGCCCGACGGATCCCGCAGACGCCTCGCCATCGCGTTCTGGGGGGCGATCGCGCTCTGCGCTGTCGCGACCGTGCTGCTGGCGGTGGTCGGCACTCTGCGCAGCCCGGCTCCGGCCCCGGAGGCGGCAGCGCCCGCCGCGCCCGCGCCGGTGGAATTCGCCTCCGAACAGTTGCAGCGCCTCTTCGGCGGCGCGCTGGACACGGCCGGGCAGGTCATGGTCCCGAATGTCGAGGCGGCGCTCGACCGCATCTATGCGCCGGTCTACGACGCCATCCCGGTCTATGCGGATTTCCACTACTCGGTGCTCGGCGAATATACCGAACTGAGCGAAGCGGCCTTCGGCACGATGTCCGAGGGCCTGAACGAGCGCCTCTATGCCGGGTTCGCGGACCGTTTCGCGACCGAGGCGGCAAAGCTCGATACGCAATTCGCCGCCGCCTTCCGCGAGGCGCTCGGCGCAGGGGTGCAGGCGGAGCTGACCGTGGACGGCGAAATCCTCCCCCTCGGCCGGATGTCCGAGGCGGCGATCACCGACGCGCTCGGCCGCGCCCGCGTCACCGTGCCGGTCGCCGGCCTCGCCGTCGCGCTGACCGGCAGCAAGGCGCTGGCGGCGATCACCGCGGCCATCGGCAAGAAGATCGCGGGCAAGGTCGCGGTCAAGGCGGCGGCCAAGGCGACCGCCAAGGGCACCTCGATCGCGGGCGGCGCCGGGGCAGGGGCGCTGGCCTGCAGCTGGGCCGGGCCCGGCGCGGTGCTCTGCGCGGCCGTGGGCGGCGCCGCCATGTGGTTCGCCGCCGACGCGCTGATCGTCAACCTCGACGAATATTTCAACCGGGACGAATTCGAGGCCGAACTGCGCCTCCTCGTCGACGAGGACAAGGCCGCCAAGCACGCGGCGCTGACCGCCGGCCTCGCGGAAAAGGTGGTGGCGATGTCGGAGTCCTTCACCATGCAGGACCTCGCGACCGGCTCCCCGGACTGAGCGGGGCGCGGCTTTGTGCCCTCCCGATGTACGGGAGGAGTTGCAACTGCCCCGGACGTCGGGAAAACTCCGCCCGATGAAGATAGAGACACCCACGGCCCCGTCCGCCGAGACCTATCCCCTGATCCGCAGCGTCGGCATCGACGGCCTGCTGGTCAGTTTCGGCCCCGGCCTGTCCGAGCCCGCCAACCGCGCCGCGCTGGCCTTCCGCGCCGCGCTGGAGCGCGAGGCGTGGGACGGCGTCGAGGAGACCTCCTCCTCGCTGGTATCGGCCTACCTGCGCTTCGACCCGCTGCACCTGTCCCATGCCGCCCTGCGCGCCAGGCTCGACGTGCTGATCGCCGCGCAGGACTGGCTGCAGGCCGAGCTGCCGCGCGGGCGCAGCCTGCACCGCATTCCCACGGTCTACGGCGGCGCGCTCGGCCCGCAGCTTGCCGAGGCGGCAGCCGTCGCCGGGATGACCGAGGCCGAGGCGCGCGCCTCCCTGTCCTCGGCGCGGGTGCGGGTGACGGCGCTGGGCTTCGCGCCCGGCCAGCCCTATCTCGGCCAGCTCCCCGAGGCCTGGAACATTCCCCGCCAGCAGGCGCTGACCCCGCAGGTTCCCAAGGGCGCGCTGGTGCTTGCGATCCGCCAGTTCGTCATCTTCTCGGTCACCGCGCCGACCGGCTGGCGCCATGTCGGGCGGACCGCCGCGCCGCTGTTCCGTCTGGGGCACGACCGGCCGTTCCTGCTCGCTCCCGGGGACGAGGTGATCTTTCCAGAGGCGCCCGAAGACAGCTTCCCGGCGTTGCAGGCCGATCCCGACGGCGGCTGCACCCGCGAGGCGCTGTCATGAGCGCCGAACTCGTCGTGCACCGCGCCGGGCCGCAGCTCAGCCTGCAGGACCGCGGGCGGCCGGGCTGGATCACGCAGGGCCTGTCGCGGGGCGGGGCGATGGACCGCCTCGCGCTGGCCGAGGGCGAGGCGCTGCTCGGCCACGGACCGCAGGCGGCGCTCGAGATGGGCGGCATGGGCGGTCTCTTCGAGGCGACGCATCCGGTGCGGATCGCGCTCACCGGGGCGCCGATGCGCGCGAGCGTCGACGGCGCGCCCGTCGCCTGGAACGCCTCCCACGCGCTGCCGGCGGGGGCGCGGCTCGACATCGGGCCGGTCACGGCGGGGGCCTACGGATACCTGCATGTCGGCGGCGGCTTCGACGGGCCGGAGCTGCTCGGCGCGCGCTCGGCGCACCTGACCGCCGGCCTCGGCGCGCGGATCGAGGCGGGCGCCCGCCTGCCGCTGCGGCCCGATCGCGCCACCGCCACCGGCACCAACCGCAAACTGCGGGTCGACGACCGCTTCCGCGGCGGCACCCTGCGCATCGTGCCCAGCCTGCAGACCGGCTTCTTTCCCGAAGACCAGCGCGACCGCCTCGGCAGCGAGGGCTTCACCCGCGACAACCGCGCCAACCGCATGGGGGTGAAGGTCGTCCCCGACGGCGCGGGCTACGGGGTCGAGGGCGGGCTCTCGGTGGTCTCCGAGGTGATCTCGCCCGGCGACATCCAGATCACCGGCGACGGCGCGCCCTTCGTGCTGCTGGCCGAATGCCAGACCACCGGCGGCTACCCGCGCCTTGCCACGGTGATTCCGGCGGACCTGCCGCGAATCGCCCAGGCCCCGGCGGGGGCGCGGCTGGCCTTCCGCTTCGTGACCCTCGACCAGGCGCTCGAGGCCGAGGCCGCCCACCGCCGCGCCCTCGGGGAGCTTCCCCGGCGCGTCGAGGCGCTGATCCGCGATCCCGCCGACGTGCCCGACCTGCTGGGTCACAAGCTCGTCAGCGGCTTTTCCGACGGCGAACACCACGATCACTGACAGGACAGACGAGACAAGGAGACAACATGCCGAGCGTCGATCTCAACGCGGACATGGGCGAAAGCTTCGGACCCTGGGTGATGGGCCAGGACGAGGCGCTGCTCAAGGTCATCACTTCGGCCAACATCGCCTGCGGCATGCATGCGGGCGACTGGGACGTGATGGCGGCAACGCTGCGCACGGCCGTGGCACAGGGCACCGGGATCGGCGCGCATCCGGGATTTCCCGACCTCCAGGGCTTCGGCCGGCGGCGCATGGACATGCCGCGCGACAGCCTGCGCAACCTCGTCGCCTACCAGCTCGGCGCGGCGCAGGCGATGGCGCGCATCGCGGGCGGCGCGGTGCGCCATCTCAAGCTGCACGGCGCGCTGGCCAACATGTGCGCCGAGGATGCGGAACTGGCCCGCGCGGCCTACGACGGCGCGCTCGGGGTCGATCCCGACATCATCGTGATGGTGCTCGCCGGCACCCGCCAGCAGGAGGCGGTCGAGGCGCTGGGCTGCCGCTGGGCCGGAGAGATCTTCTCCGACCGCGCCTACAACGACGACGCCACGCTGGTCGACCGCCGCCTGCCCGGCGCGGTGATCCACGATGCCGCCCGCGCTGCCGAACGCATGGTCCGCATGGTCGAGGCCGGGGCGATCATCACCGAAAGCGGCCGCCGCATCCCCGCCGCCGTCGACACGATCTGCCTGCACGGCGACGGCAAGACCGCGCTGCAGATCGCCCGCGAGGTGCGCGTCGCGCTAGAGGTCTCGGGCGTGACCCTGCAGGTGTTCGAAGGCCGCACGGGCCGGGCCTGACCCCCGCCCGCGCGGCGCCCGTCCCGGACCGGCGCGCGGCTCAGGGCGCGGCGCATTCCGCGATTCGGCCGGAGAGGTCGTCGATCAGCGCCGGGTAGAAGGCCGCGCCCGCGGGCAGGGCGCTGCCCAGCGGGTCCAGCTCGGCCACGCGGATGCCGGTGCTCTCGGACACCGCCGCGATCAGGCGCGGGTCGAACTGCGGCTCGGCAAAGACGCAGTCGGCGCCGGTCGCCGCGATGGCATCGCGCAGCGCGGCCAGCCGGGCCGGGCTGGGGGCGGTCGCATCCGACATCTGCACCGCGCCCAGCACGGTCAGCCCGAGCGATCGTTCGAGGTACTGGTAGGCATCGTGAAACACCACGAAGCGGCTGCCGGCAAGCGGCTCCAGCCGCGCCCGCGCCCGCGCCATCGCCGCGTCGATCTCCGCCCCCGCCGTCGCGGCATTCCCGCGATAGGTGGCGGCATTCTCCGGGTCCGCCTCCGCCAGCGCCTCGGCAATCGCCGTCAGCCAGAGCCGGGCATTCTGCGGCGCCAGCCACATGTGCGGGTCGAGCCCGTCGTGATGGTGCCCGTGATCGTCATGCCCGTGATCGTCGTGGTCGTCATGCGCCGCGTGGTCCTGCCCGGCGTGGTCATCGTGGTCGTCATGCCCCCCGTGCCCGCCATGATCGTCCCCGCCGTCCTGCGCCGCGTCCGCTCCGGCAAACACCGCCTCCTCGCGCATGTCGAGCACCAGCGTCCCCGGCAGGCCGGACAGGTCGAGCACCGTCGCGCCGGCGCTGAGCGCGGCGATGCTCTTGCCGATGCCGGGGGTCAGCGCCTCGCCCACCCGGACCACGAGGTCGGCATTCTGCAGCGCCCGCGCATCCGACGGCTTCAGCGCGAAGTGATGCGGCGAGGCTCCGGCGGGCACCAGCAGATCCGGCGCCCCCAGCCCGCCCATGACCGAGGCGACAAGCCCCTGCACGGGCGGGATGTCGGCGACCACGCGCGGCACTTCGGCGTGAAGCGGCGCGGCGGCGAGGAGGGCAAGCAGCAGGGGGCGCATCATGGGAGGGGGTTCCTGTTATAGTATAACGTTCGCAGGAGGCTTGATAGCCGGGATGATATAACATATCAACCCCTGAAAGGAGCCGACCGCATGGACACGCTGGGATTTGCCCGCCACGATCACGACGCCTGCATCGCCCAGGCCCTCGCCACCGCCGAGGAATCCTGCGCCGCGCAGGCGCTGCAATTCACCCCGCAGCGGCGGCGGATGCTTGAAATCCTGCTGCAGGAACACCGCGCCATGGGGGCCTACGAACTGCTCGACGTGCTGCGGGCCGAAGGCCAGGGCGCGCAGCCGCCCACCGTCTACCGGGCGCTGGATTTCCTCGTGGCGCACGGTTTCGCGCACAAGATCGAACGGCTGAACGCCTTCGTCGCCTGCGCCCACCCCGGCGAACGCCACGCGCCAGCCTTCCTCGTCTGCCGCTCCTGCAAGGCGGTGGCCGAGATGCCCTCGCGCCGCATCGCCGAGGCGGTGCGCGAGGCGTCGGCCGGTCTTGCCTTCGTGCTCGACCGGATCGTGGTCGAGGCCGAAGGCCTCTGCCCGCGCTGCGCGGAGGCCGCATGAGCCTCATCGCCGCCACCGGGCTGAGCGTGAGCTTCGGCGCGCAACCGGTTCTGAGCGGGGTGGATTTCCACGTCGACCCCGCCGAGATCGTGACCATCGTCGGCCCCAACGGCTCGGGCAAGTCGACCCTGCTGCGCAGCCTCGCGGGGGCCATCGTGCCGCAGGCGGGCGAGGTGCGGCGCAAGCCGGGGCTGCGGGTCGGATACGTGCCGCAGAAGCTGCAGATCGACCCGACCCTGCCGATGACCGTCAACCGCTTCCTGTCGCTGCCGCAGCGCGTCGGGCGCGACGACCGCCGCGCCGCGCTGGTCGAGGCGGGGGCCGAGACGCTGGGCAACCGCCCCATGGCCGCGCTCTCCGGCGGGCAGTTCCAGCGCGTCCTGCTGGCCCGCGCGCTGCTGTCGCGCCCCGAGCTGCTGCTGCTCGACGAGCCGACGCAGGGGCTCGACCAGCCGGGCTCCGCGGCCTTCTACCGCCAGATCGAACACATCCGGGGCCATCTCGGCTGCGCGGTGGTCATGGTCAGCCACGAACTCCACGTGGTGATGAGCGCCTCCGACCGCGTCGTCTGCCTCAACGGGCATGTCTGCTGCGAGGGCCATCCCGAAAGCGTCTCCCGCGCGGCGGAATACCGTGCGCTCTTCGGCACCGGCACCCACGGGGCGCTGGCGCTCTACCGCCACGAACACGATCACGCCCACCACCACGGCCACGGACATGACCACGGTCATGACCACGGACATGACCACGACCACGGCCATGCGCAGGGGCATGACCACGGCCATGCCCACCCTCACCCCCACGACCACGACCACGATCAGCCGGAGCGGACCTGAATGCTCGACGATTTCCTGACCCGCGCGGCGCTCGCCGGGCTCGGCCTGTCGCTGGCCGCGGCGCCGCTCGGCTGTTTCGTGGCCTGGCGCCGCATGGCCTATTTCGGCGATGCCACCGCCCATGCGGCGATCCTCGGCGTGGCGCTGTCGCTGGCGCTGTCGCTGCCGGTGGTCGCGGGCACGCTTGTGGTGTCGCTGGTCATGGCGCTGGTGGTGTCGGGGCTGACCGGCAGGGGACTCGCCATCGACACGCTGCTCGGGGTGCTCGCGCATGGCGCGCTGGCCTTCGGCCTCGTGGCGATCACCTTCGTGGACGGGGTGCGCGTCGACCTCACCGCCTATCTCTTCGGGGATATCCTCGCCGTGACCCGCACCGACCTCGCGGTGATCTGGGGCGGCGCGGCGCTGGTCACGGGGCTGATCGCCTGGCGCTGGCAGGCGCTGCTGACGGCGACCGTCTCGCCCGACCTGGCCTGGGCCTCCGGCCTCGACCCGAAGCGCGAGCAACTGGTGCTGACCCTGGCGCTTGCCGTCACCGTGGCCGTGGCGATCAAGGTCGTCGGGGCGCTGCTGATCGGGGCCATGCTGCTGATCCCCGCCGCCGCCGCCCGTCCGCTGGCGCGCAGCCCCGAGGCCATGGCCGTCATCGCGGCCGTGCTCGGCGCGGTCTCGGCGCTGGGCGGGCTCTGGGGCGCCTTCCTGTTCGACACGCCCGCCGGCCCCTCCATCGTCTGCGCCGCCACGCTGGCCTTTGCGCTGACCAACCTGCTCTCGCGCCTGCGCGCCGGGGACTGAAGGCTCCCCTCACGCGCCCTATTCGAAAGCGCCCACACGCGGGCCTCTTCCGCGCTCCGTCACCACGGGAGGGACGGTCACTCTGCGGACCCCGCTCAGCAGGGCTGCGCGACGATCAGCACCCAGTAGCCGCCCTTGCCATGCGCGAGCCCGTATTCGCTGACATCGCCGCGCAGCATCGCCCAGTTGTGGCTTTGCGAGGTCCGCCAAGCCGCCACCGCCTGCCGCTCGGTGGCGAGCCCCTTGCCGAGATTCTCGGACACTTCGCACCAGCCGTAGCCCTGCGCCGTGACCCGCTCCCCCACGAGGGAGCCGTCGGTGCCGTCATGGCCGAAAAAGCCGTTGCGCATCATGTCCCGCATGTGCGCGCGCGCGGCGGCGGTCAGCCGGGGGTTCGGGCTCAGCTTTTTCAGCCCCTTGCTCGCGCGGTACTGGTTGAAGGTCATGTTGCCCGAGATATCGGCCAGCGACACCGCCCGGACCGGGTTTTCGGCAACCGCCCCGGTGCAGGCGGTGGTGGCGAGAAGGGCGGCGATCATCAGGGCTTTCATGGGCTCTCCGGCAGTCTGGGGCCGCGGTGCGGCCGCGGGTTCGGGATGCATGTAGGGCAGGGGCGCGGCAAATGGCACGGGGGATCGGGAAAATCGCCCGCCATCGGCAAGGATCGCCCGCCGGGCCGCCCGATCCCGGCGGCATTTCGCCGGTTCCGCGGCGCGGGTCACTGCCGCGCGGACAGCATCCCGGAACGGGTGCGGAGATATGCGGAGGGAAAGTGGTGGGCGACCCTGGAATCGAACCAGGCGTGCGTCTCCGCGAGGGAGTTACAGTCCCCTGCCACACCTTGCGGCCTGTCGCCCACTTTCCGCCGGTCGCCCGGCGTGGTCGGCTGATTACATGCGGTCCATATGGCCGTCAACAGGAAATTCCCTTGCGGATGCATCCTCGTCAGGGCAAGGAAACCGGACCTTTCAGGAAAGGCGCGGACCATGGTCAAGAAACCGAAATGGGTGGTGGAGAAGGAACAGGCCCGCAAGGCCCGGGCCGCCGAAACCGTCTGGCTGTTCGGCCATCACGCGGTGCGCGACGCGCTGCTCAACCCGCGCCGGGAAAAGCTGCAGCTGATCGTCACGCCCAATGCGCTGATCAAGCTCGAGGAGGCCGTCGCCGCCGCCGGCATCACCCCCGAGGTGCGCGACCCCCGGAAATTCGATGCCCCGCTCGACCCGCAATCGGTCCACCAGGGCGTGGCGCTCGAGGTGCGGCCGCTCGACTGGGGCAAGCTGGACGAGGTCGCGCTCGGCGACGGCACGCGGCCGCCGCGCGTCGTGCTGCTGGATCGCGTGACCGACCCGCACAACGTCGGTGCCATCCTGCGCTCGGCCGAGGTCTTCGGCGCGCAGGCGGTGATCGGCACCATCCACCACGCCGCGCCCGAAACCGGGGCGCTGGCCAAGACCGCCTCGGGCGCGCTCGAACGCCAGCCCTACCTGCGCGAACGCAACCTCGCCGACACCATCGTCGCGCTGCAGGCGATGGGCTACATCGTGCTCGGCCTCGACGGCGAGGCGGAGCAGACCATCGAAACCGCGCTGGCGGAGAGGCGCGACCGCGCCGTCGCGCTGGTGCTCGGCGCCGAGGGGCCGGGCCTGCGGCAGAAGACCAGGGACACCGTGGACCAGCTCGTCCGCATCGACTTCCCCGGCGGCTTCGGCTCGCTCAACGTCTCCAACGCCGCCGCCGTCGCGCTCTACGCCGCGCGCCCCTGACCGCAGCGGGCGGGCGGCAGCACGGGGGAGGGGCCGGCGGCACGGACTCCGCCCCCGACGCAGCCGACCCGGCCGCGTTTGAAATCCCCGCCGACGCCCCCCATATCGCCGACATGTCCCATACCACCAAGATCGCCACCTGCTGCTACTGCGGCGCCCGTACCGCGCTGGTGCTCGACGCCGGGCGCCACGAGCTCGCCTGCGCCTCCTGCGGCGCGCCGCTGCACGCGCTCAAGATGCTGCGCGCCGACCGGCCCGCCCCGCGCCGCGCGGCCCCGCCCGACCCGCGCCCGCGCAAGGCGAAAAAGGTGAAACGCAGGAAGACCCTCGGGCGCAAGGCCGCAAAGGGCCTGTTCGACCTGCTCGACGACCTCTTCGACTGAGCCGCCTCCCGGCCCGTTCCGGCCCGCAATGTCCCGATGCAGCCCGCCCCGGCGGTGCATCGACCAAAACCGCCCTAGCCATTTCCGCGCACATCTCTTATTTCGCAGGAACGAACAGGCGAGAGGCACCATGCAGGATTACGAAACCCCCGGTCCGGTCGAAGGCGACTGGAAAGATGCCATCTCCTCGGTGGAGGAAATCATCGAGGATGCCCGCAACGGCCGCATGTTCATCCTGGTGGACCATGAGGACCGCGAGAACGAGGGCGATCTCGTCATTCCCGCGCAATGGGCCACCCCCGACGCGATCAACTTCATGGCCACGCACGGGCGCGGGCTGATCTGCCTGTCGATGACCTCGCAGCGCATCGACCAGCTCGGCCTGCACCTCATGTCGATCAACAATTCCTCGCGCCACGAGACCGCCTTCACGATCTCGATCGAGGCCCGCGAAGGCGTGACCACCGGCATCTCCGCCGCCGACCGCGCCAAGACCATCGCCGTCGCCATCGACGCCTCCAAGGGGGCGGCGGACATCGCGACCCCGGGCCACGTCTTTCCGCTGCGCGCCAAGGACGGCGGCGTGCTGGTGCGCGCCGGCCATACCGAGGCGGCGGTGGATGTCGCCCGCCTTGCCGGGCTCAACCCCGCCGGCGTGATCTGCGAGATCATGAACGAGGACGGCACCATGTCGCGCCTTCCCGAACTGGTCGCCTTCGCGCAGCGCCACAATCTCAAGATCGGCACCATCTCCGACCTGATCGCCTACAGGCGCCGCAACGACAATCTCGTGCGCGTCAACAAGCACGAGACGGTGACCTCCGAATTCGGCGGCGACTGGGACATGCGGATCTATACCGACACCACCCACGGCGACGAACACATCGTGCTCAGCCGGGGCGACATCACCACCCCCGAACCGGTGCTGGTGCGGATGCACGCGATGGACCCGATGCACGACATCGTCGGCACCGGCCCCTCCGGGCGGGCGGATGAATTCCGCAACGCCATGCAGGCCGTCGCGGACGAGGGCAGGGGGGTCGTCGTGCTGCTGCGCGACACCTCGATGAAGCTGGACGTCGGCGACGAGGTGTCGCCCAAGACGCTGCGCCAGTACGGGCTCGGGGCGCAGATCCTGTCCTCGCTCGGCCTGTCGCGGCTGATCCTTCTCACCAACTCCCCGACCCCCAAGGTGGTCGGCCTCGATGCCTACGGGCTCGAGATCACCGGAACGCGCAGGATCGGAGACCGCTGATGGCGATGAACGAAGAGCACCACACGCTCGCCCGCCCGGAGTTCGACAAGCCGGTGAAGATCCTCATCGTCGTCGCGCCCTATTACAAGCAGATCGCCGCCGAACTGGTCGCCGGCGCCCGGGCCGAGATCGAGGCCGCCGGCGGCACCCACGAGCTGGTCGAGGTGCCCGGCGCGCTCGAGGTGCCGACCGCCATCGGGATCGCCGAACGCATGTCGAATTTCGACGGCTACGTGGCGCTCGGCTGCGTGATCCGCGGCGAGACGACCCATTACGACACGGTCTGCAACGACAGCTCGCGCGCCCTCACGCTGCTCGGGCTGCAGGGGCTGTGCATCGGCAACGGAATCCTCACGGTCGAGACCTACGATCAGGCCCGTGTCCGCGCCGAATCGGCGGGCCAGAACAAGGGCGGCGGCGCGGCCGCGGCGGCCTTGCATCTGATCGCGCTCACCCGTAGGTGGGGCGGCGCCCGCTCCGGGGTGGGATTCGTGCCCGCCCGTGACGAGATTCAGCTCGCGGGCGGTTCCAAGGGAAAAGACACCGCATGACCACGCCCGCCGCCCCCTCCGGCAATCAGAAACGCCGGATGAAATCCGCCTCGCGGCTCTATGCCGTGATGGCGCTGTACCAGATGGAGGTGTCCGGCCAGACCGTCGAGAAGGTGCAGCACGAATTCGTCGATCACCGCTTCGGCGCCGAGATCGAGGAAGGCGTGGAGATGGTCGAGGGCGACATCACCCTGTTCGGCAAGATCACCGCCGATGCGGTGAACTGGCAGGCGAAGATCGACCAGATGACCGACCGCGCCCTCGTCGCCAAGTGGCCCATCGCCCGCATCGACACCACCCTGCGCGCGCTGTTCCGCGCCGCCGGGGCGGAACTGGTCGGCAGCGACACCCCGCCGCGCGTGGTCATCACCGAATACGTCGACGTCGCCCGCGCCTTCTTCCCCGAGGGCAAGGAGCCGAGCTTCGTCAACGCCGTGCTCGACCACATGGCCCGCGAGGCACGCCCCGAAGCCTTCTGAGCCGCCCCCGCGGGCAGCGCGATGCGCGCGCCGGGAGGCCGGATGCGGAAATCTGCGGCCGAAAGCGCCATGATCCCGGTCGGCCCGATCTCGAAATCGGGCAGGCCGTCGCCGCAAGGCCGAATACCGCAAGAACCGCGCCGGCGCCCGTCAGATCAGGAAATCCGCCTCGCTCAGATCCATGATGCCGTTGAGCTGGATCTCGAAATCCGGTCGGCGGTCGCCGTCCAGGTCGATCTGCACGATGGTCGCGACCGAGGAATGGCCGTAGCGCAATTCCCCCGGCGTGCCGCTGAAGAACGCCTCGCCCACGAAGGTGAAGGCCTGCTTGCCGCCCTGCGTCACATCCGCGTCGAAACGCGAGATCTCGATCCGGTCCTCGCCGCTGACGAAATCGGTGATCACGTCGCGATTGCCCGCGCCGACCCCGGATTCCTGCACCGCGAAATAGATGTAGCGGTCGCGCCGGTCGGCCTGGTCGCCGCCGGTCATCGTGTCCGCCCCGAGCCCGCCATAGAAGGCATCCGCGCCGTCCTGGCCCAGCAGCACGTCGTCGCCGCGCCGCCCGTACAGGCGATCCGACAGGCCTCCGGCGTAAAAGATGTTTTCCCCGTCGTCGCCGCGCAGCTGGTCGACCGTGTCGCCGGTGCGGAACACCTCGATACCGGCATAGGTGTCGCCCACCGCATCCCCGTACATCAGCGAGGCATCCTGCAGATCGATCCGGACCGAGCGCGTGGAATGTTCGTAGGTCACCACGTCGCGCCCCTCGCCGCCGTCGAAGGCATCGGCCCCGGCGCCGCCCTCCAGCGTGTCGTTGCCCTCGCGCCCGAACAGGCTGTCGTCGCCGCCGGCCCCGGACAGCCAGTCGCCCGCGACATCGCCGACGATGGTATCCGCCCCGGCGCCGCCGAAGATGTCGTTGCGCCCGCCCCAGGCCGACAGCAGCACGCTGGCGGTGGCGGGGCCGGTGATCTCCACCGCGTCGAGGCGCGCATCGTAGCGCGCCGTCAGGCTCTCGCCCGGGGCTCCGTAGAGATAGGTCAGCGCCTCCCGGTCGACGCTGCCGAGCGCGGTGGTCGACCGCGGACGATCGTAGGACATGATGGTGAAGATGCCGTTGTCATGCGCCGGGTCGATCACGTAGCTGCCCTGGAACGGGTGCTTGAACCCCAGCGCGTGACCGATCTCGTGCAGCAGGATCGAATAGCCGCGCTGTCCCGGCGCGATGCTGGCCGCGCTGTCCGCATAGAAGACGGAGTTCAGAAACACGTCCCCGCCGAGCGTGTCGCGCAGGTTGACGAACTGCGCCCCCGGCGGAACCGAGCCCGAGACCCAGTTGAAATCCGGGTAGTAGCCGAAGCCGCTCACCTGGTTGCCCGTGGCATTGTCGAGCCCGGTCATGTCGAACATTGTGAAGCGGATGTCGCCCCGGCCCGCGGGCACCTCGACAAAGGTCAGCCCGGCCGCCGCGCTCCAGGTCTGCAGCGCGGTGCGGATGTAGACCTGATGCGCCGCCGTGAAACCGTCGAAGCTCGCGGCCGAGCGGTCGTCGGCATAGGGCGCGGCGCTGTCCGGAAAGCTGTAGGTCACCACCACCGGCGTGCCGAGCGGGGCGAGCATGTTCCAGCGGAAATGCGGGGCATCCCCGATCAGGGACAGAACGTCGTTCGACGGCATGACGGCTCCTTTCACTCCTGCGGCGGTCCGGCACGGTCCCGCTCCCGGTCCATCGGACCCGGGATCGCCCGATGCGTCAACCGCAATTCGCGGCGCCCGCACCGCGGCGCCGGACGCGACGTCGCATCTGCCCGCCGGTGTCTTTTCGCCGCGCCGCATCACGAAACCCTTGCCCCGGCGCACGGCGGTATTACCTTCCCGTTACCAAGGGAGAGATCATCCATGCCGCAACTCGTCCGACTCTACATCCGTCAGTGCCTCGCGGGCTTCGGCCTCGCCACCGGGTTCGTGGCCATGCTGCTGTGGTTCGACGTGGGCAACCTCGGCCATCTCGTGACGCAGAGCGATGCGGGCGGCCTCGCGCTCTTCCTGCTGTGGTTCTTCAACGGGCTGGTCTTCGCGGGGGTGCAGTTCGCCATCACCGTCATGCGCATGGCCGAAGACGACGACACCCCCTCCGGCGGTCCCCGCCTCCGGGCCGAGCCGCTGCGCATCCGGGCCGACGCGCCGGCGCGCGATCGCCTCGCCCCGCGCCGCCGTCCCTGAACGCGGTCGGGCGGGCGCGACCGCTCCGCCACCCGGACCCCATCGAGCGAACAGCGCCCTCCGGGGCGCTTTTTCATGTCCCGGCGCGGCAATGGTACATCCGCGGCGTACCAGTCGTACGGCGCGTGTCCTCCGGCCGGGAAAGGGCCGTCATCAGGGGGTTTTTCGGGGGGAATGTACCCCACCGGCGTACGGGACGTACGCGGTTCGGGTACGAAAGCGAAGCGGCGGGAACCACATCTACCGTGGGGTTATCTCATTCCCGAGGACCTGTATATACAGGTGGGCGTCAGGTAACCGGACCAGGGCCCGGACAGAGCCAACTCCCTCGGAATTGCTTAAGGCCACCGGAATGCAACCATGTCACGAGAAGCGCAGAACCCGCCTGATCCCGAGATAATCCGCGCCCCGGCTTCCGGCAAGGGGGCGCCGCAAAAATCACTCCTGCGGCGCGGTCACGAAGCCGTAGCGTTCCAGCTCTTCGGGCAGAAGGATGTAGATTTCATCGGAAGGCGTTGACATTGCAGGCTGCATGACGCGCGGATCGAGGCCCATCTCGTCGAGATAGGCCATCACCTCGCCCTGGCCGCGCTGGATGCTCTCGACCGCGACAAAGGCCGGCAGAAAGGTGTTCTCGCCGAAGTAGTGCTGATGCACCCCGACCGAGGCGCCCTCCTCGATCTCGCGCGTCGCACCCCCGGCCAGAAGGTAGGGACAGGCGGAATAGCAGTATTCCCCGGACAGCATCCGGGTGCCGATTCCCCGCTCGCGCAGGTGCCGCCCGAGTTCGAGCGCGTCCCGTACGGAACCGCCGGGGCTCTGCAGGATCAGCGTCTCGACCTCCGGGGTGGCGGCGTCGATCAGCTCGGCGACCCGCGCGCCGTCGCCGTCGTCGATTCCGCCCTCCAGCCGCCACAGCCCGCCCGCGACCTGGCTCAGCGCCAGCCGGTCCGGCAGCTTGCCCGGATCGCGCAGCGGCGACAGGGGCGGCGCATCGCGCGAGGGGGTGAAGGTGCGGCGCTGATCGCCGGGCCGCACCGGGTCCGACAGGCGCGGCGTGTCGGGTCCGAAGCCCGGCAGCGACAGCCCGCCGCCGCCCTGCATGTCGCCCAGGATCAGCAGCCCGCCGATGCCGAGCTGAAAGATCAGCACCCCGGTCAGGATACGCGCGACCAGGTTGCCGCGCCGCGATCCGGTCGCCGTGCTCACGCGGATTTCCCCGGCAGGCGCTGGACTTGCGCCTCGTGCTCCGGCATCTCCCGCTCCGCCGTGGCGGGCCGCTCGGGCCCCGTGGCGGGCGCGGGGGGCGGGGTGGCGGAGGCCGGTGCAGGGGCAGGGGCGCTGCGGTCCGGCATGTGCTCCATCGCCTCCTCAACGTCCCGCGCGGCATGCAGGGCGGCGCGCAGTTCGGCCAGGGTCATGGTGTCGGAAATGCCCGCCCCGTCGCGCCCGTCGCGGATCGCGCCGTGGGTGATGGCCAGGATGAAGACCAGCACGGCGGGCAGCAGGTCGATGGCGATCGCCCCGGCCCAGGAGGGCACGAAGTTTCGCGCATAGAGGATCACCGCATCGGCGGAGGACACCGGCGTGTAGGTCACCTCGGGCGCCGGCGCCATCGTCATGACCTCCCGCGCCGCGCTCTCCAGCGTCGTCGCCCGCTGCGCCAGCACGTCCAGCACCGAGGTGATGGTCGCCGCCTGGCTGCCCCGGGTCTCCTCGGTCTGACCGTCAAGCTCGGGCAGCACCACGGAGGCCACGAGATCCTGCGCCGCCCGCTGCACCAGCGGCGCGACCGAGAGCTGGCGAAGCTGCGCGATGAGGCCCTGCAGTTCCACCGCCGATTCGGAGAATTCGACCGAGCGCGCCTCGACCGGGCCGGGCTCCACGGTGAGCGCGCGCATCCGCGACAGGATCGCGTTGCCCCGCGCAAAGGCATCCTCGACCGGGGCGGTCTGCAGGGCGATCTGATCCTCCAGCGCGGTCAGTTCCGCCGATTTCTGCCGCAGCACCCGGAACACCGCACCGCGCCCCGCAAGACCCGAGAGCGATCCCGCGGCCTCCTGTTCCGACAGGTCCTCGAAGCTTTGGCGGACCCGCGCCACGTCGCGCTGAAGGCCTTGTGCGGACAGGGAAATCTCGTGCGCGCGTTCGAGCGATCCCTGGTAGTCCTGCACCGTCCGGGCGAGGTGCTGTTCCACCGCCGCCGACCCGGCCAGCGCCGCGGCATTGAGCCAGGAGGACATCGCAACGATCGCCAGCGAGCCGACCGCCATCGCCCCCATCAGCCCGACCCGCCCGCGCGTCGTGCGCATGGCCGGAAACAGCCGCATGAGGTAGGACCAGAACACGAAGATCCCCACGGAGACGGCGACGGAATAGGCGATGGCGGCAAAAACCGACATGGCGCCGTTGTCGTCCAGCAGCGAGGACACCCCGAGATAGGTGTAGATCCCCGAGGCCACCGCCAGCACGCCGAGCGCCGTTCCGGAGAAGGTCTCCAGCCAGCTCAGGTGGTCCTCGAGTTCGCGCGCATGGCGCACACCGCGCGCCTGCGCCCGCGTCATCCCGGTCTCGTCCATGCAGGGGCCTCCTTGATATGCCTCCCGAAGACTTAGGGCGTCGCAGGCCGCGTTAAAGTGTCGGGCCCTGCGGGGTTGCATTTGTTCACGTATTGTTCATATTCGGGACATGGCTCTGATCTCCGACTCCTCGCTCCTTCCGGGGCAGTTGCTGGCCCGCGGCGTCTGCCGGCACCTCGCCGGTCACGGCTTTGCGGTGGTCGAGGAATTCGTCCCCGAACGCGGCAAGCGGGTCGATGTCATGGCGCTTGGCACCAAGGGCGAGATCTGGGTGGTCGAATGCAAGTCGAGCCGTGCCGATTTCATATCGGACGGCAAGTGGAGCGGCTATCTCGATTGGTGCGATCGGTATTTCTGGGCCGTGGACGACCTGTTCCCGACCGATCTGCTGCCGGAGGGAACGGGGCTGATCATCGCGGATGCCTACGACGCCGAGATCCTGCGGATGGGTCCGGAAACCAAGCTCTCCGGCGCGCGGCGCAATGCGCTGATCCGGCGCTTCGCGATCCACGCGGCCCGGCGCCTTCAGGCCATGCGCGATCCCGAAGCCCTGCTCGACGGCCGGGGCTAGGGGCGATCTTTCGACGACAGAACGCGCGCGGCGTCAGCGGCGCGGCTTGACCTTGCGGGCGGCGGCGGCGGCGGCGCGAAGTTCCTCGGCGATTTCCTCGGCCTCTTCGGGGTCGAAATCCATCGGAACCTCGAGATCCCCGGCCGAGATGAACAGGCGCACCATGCCCTGATCGGTCGGCCCGATCTGCAGGTTGGCTTCAAGATCGCGTTCGCTGTTGATGCCCATGGTGCCCTCGTATCAGAATGGGCCGGAAGTAGCCCCGGACCGCGCGATTTGCAAGTCCGGCAAGGAGGGACCGGCGAAATGACCGACGTGGAACTTGCGCCCTATACCGCGGCCGATCGCGACTGGCTGGTCGGGCGCCACCGCGCGCTCTACGCCCGCGACGAAGGCTTCGACGAGAGTTTCCCGGCGCTGGTCGAGGAGATCCTGATCGCCTTCGAAGCGGAGCATGACGCGCACCGCGAGCGGGGCTGGATCGCCCGCGAGGACGGCGCGCGGCTCGGCTCGATCTTCTGCGTGCGCCTTGACGACGAGACCGCCAAGCTGCGGCTCTTCCTGCTCGAACCCGAGGCGCGGGGCAAGCGGCTGGGGCAGCGGATGCTCGACACCTGCATGGCGTTCGCGCGCGCTGCCGGGTATCGCCGCATCGTGCTCTGGACCCATGAAAGCCACCGCGCGGCCTGTGCGCTTTATGCCCGGAACGGCTTTGATCTGCTGCGGTCCGAGGCGAAGGTCAGCTTCGGCCGGGCGGTCGTGGAACAGCACTGGGATCGTGCGCTCTGAGGGCGGAATTCGGGGTTGCAATCGTTCCGGATCGGCGCTAATTCCCCCGAACGTGCCGCCTTAGCTCAGTTGGTTAGAGCGCTTGATTGTGGATCAAGAGGTCCCCCGTTCGAGCCGGGGAGGTGGTACCACCCCCCCTTCGCACCGCCCGCTCCCGACCGTCGCCCGCGGACAACCGCCCCCGCGCGGCGTCAGACGATGCCCCCGCCCGCGCCGCTGACCGCCGGGCGCTCTTCGGCCACCCTCGCGCGGTATCCCGCGGCGCGGAAGGTCGCGACCGGGTCGATGGCGCCGCCGGCGTCGCGCCGGGCCATGGCGAGAATCGGTTCCACATCGGTGCGGAACGCGGATTTCAGCGTCGCGGCGGCCATCAGGGCATCGTTCTCGTCCTGGAACCCGGCCAGCGCGACGCGGTCGACCAGCAGCGCCTGCGCATAGGCGCGGCGCACCTCGTTGGCCGAGGACATCAGGCTTTCCACCGGATCGGTGACGTTGTGGCTCTGATCCAGCATGTGCGCGGGGGCAAAGCCGGGGCTGCCCTCGGCCGCGACCAGTTCGTTGAACACGAGGAACAGCCGGAACGGGTCGATCGAGCCGGTGTCGAGATCGTCATCCCCGTACTTGCTGTCGTTGAAATGGAAGCCGCCGAGCTTGCCGAAGCGGATCAGCCGCGAGACGATCATCTCGATATTCGCGTTCGGCGCGTGATGGCCGAGATCGACGAGACAGAAAGCCCGGTCGCCGAGCTCCTGCGCGATCAGGTAGTTGGTCCCCCAATCCTGAACCACGGTCGAATAGAAGGCCGGTTCGAACATCTTGTGTTCGGTGAAGAGGCGCCAATCTCCGGGCACGGCCTTGTAGATCTCGCGGGCCGAGTCGAGATAGCGGTCGAACTGCCGCCCCATGTCGGTCTGTCCGGGAAAGTTGGAGCCGTCGCCGATCCAGATCGTCAGCGCCCGCGACCCGATGGCCTGCCCGATCTCGATACATTCGAGATTGTGCTCGATCGCCTGCTGTCGCGTCGCCGCATCGGTGTGCGAGAGCGATCCGAACTTGTAGCTGAGGGACTGGCCGTCCTGGTCCTGGAAGGTGTTGGAATTCATCGCATCGAAAGTCAGCCCGACCTCTTCGGCCTTGGCGCGCAGGTCGGCGGCGGGGGCCTTGTCCCAGGGGATGTGCAGCGACACGCTCGGGGTGGCGCGGGTGAGCTGGTGGATCACCCCGCAATCGTCGAGCTTGTCGAAGATGCCGCGCGGCTCTCCCGCGCCGGGAAAGCGCGCGAATCGCGTCCCGCCCGTGCCGACACCCCAGGAGGGCACCGCCACGCCATAGGCCGCGACCCTGGCCCGGATCGCGTCGATGTCGATCCCGCGCCGGGCGAGATGCGCCCCGAGCGCCGCGTAGTCGGCTTCGAGCGCGGCGGCGTGTCGGTCGTTCTGCGCGGCGATGACGGATGCGTCGATCATGAATAATCCTCCCCTGGTGATCCGCGCCCGCGGATCGAAGTCGTCGCGGCAGGGCGGGGTGAGCCCGCCCTGCCGATGGTCTGTCCGGTCGTTCAGCGGGTGAAGGCCTGCACGTTGCCCGCATCCACGTTGAGAATGTTGCCGGTGGATTTGGCGGACAGGTCCGAAGCGAGGAAATAGGCCGCCTCGGCGATATCCTCGGGCAGCACCGACCGTTTCAGCATGGAGCGCTGGCGGTACATCTCCTCGAGCCCCTCCTTGTCGGTGCCGTAGGTCGAGGCGCGCTGGTCCAGCCAGTCGCCTTCCCAGATCTTCGAGCCGCGCAGCACCGCGTCCGGGTTCACCACGTTGACGCGGATTCCGGCCTCGGCCCCTTCGAGGGCGAGACAGCGCGCGAGGTGGATCTCGGAGGCCTTGGCGGTGCAATAGGCCGAGGCATTGGGCGAGGCGGCAAGGCCGTTCTTGGACGCGACAAAAACGATGGACCCGCCGAGGCCCTGCGTCCGCAAGAGCTTGAACGCCTCGCGGCTGACGAGGAAATAGCCCGTCGACAGGATCGCCATGTTGCGGTTCCAGAGGTCGAGCGTGGTCTGCTCGACCGGCGCGGACGAGGCGATCCCGGCGTTGGACACCACGATGTCGATGCCGCCGAACTCGACGGCGGCGCGGGCATAGGCTTCGGCCACCGCGGTTTCGTCGGTCACGTTCATCGCCACCGAGCGCACCACGTCCCCGGAATGCCGCGCCGCCAGCGTCTCCTGCGTTTTCGCCAGCGCGCCCTCGTCGATGTCGGCAAGCACCACGCAGGCGCCTTCGCGCAGGTAACGCTCGGCGGTGGCCGCGCCGATGCCGCCGGCGCCGCCGGTGATGAGCGCGACGCGGCCGGCAAGCGACTTGGGCTTCGGCATGCGCTGCAGCTTGGCCTCTTCCAGCAACCAGTATTCGATGTCGAAGGCTTCCTGCTCGGGCAGGCCGCGATAGGTGCTGACCGCATCGGCGCCGCGCATCACGTTGATCGCGTTGACGTAGAATTCGCCCGAGATGCGCGCGGTCGCCTTGTCCTTGGCAAAGGTGATCATTCCCACGCCGGGGACGAGGTAGACCACCGCGTTGGGATCGCGCAAGGCCGGGCTGTCGTCATGCTTGCAGCGGTCGTAATAGGCGGCGTAGTCGGCGCGATAGGCGTCGACCTGTGCGGGCAGGCTTTCGATCACCTCGTCGAGATTGTCGCGCGCGGGATCGTAGCCGATCACCAGCGGGCGGATCTTGGTGCGCAGGAAATGGTCCGGGCAGGAGGTGCCCAGCGGCGCGAGCCGCGTCATGTCGGCCGAATTGACGAAGGTCAGCACCGCGTCCTGATCGTCGAAATGGCCGACCATGTGCTGATTGCCCGAGACCAGGCCGCGGATGCGCGGCATCAGCGCGGCGGCCACGGCGCGGCGCCGGGCGGGGGGCAGGCTCTGATGGGCCGCGCCGCCGAAGGCCGGGGTGTCGGCGGTGCGCTCCTCGAGCCAGGCGATGCCCCGGTTGATGACGTCGAGCGTGCAGGCATAGCACTCCTCGGCGGTGTCGCCCCAGGTGAACAGCCCGTGGCTTTCCAGCACGACGCCCCGTGCCTCCGGATTTTCGAGGCAGAAGTTCTCGAGCCACAGACCCAGTTCGTAACCGGGCCGCTTCCAGGGCAGCCAGCCGATCGAATCGCCGAAGATCTCCTGCGTCAACTCCCGCGAATTTTCCGACGCGGCGATGGCGATGATCGCATCCGCATGCATGTGATCGACATGGGCGCGGGGCACGTAGGCATGCAGCGGCGTGTCGATGGAGGCGGCGCGCGGGTTCAGATCGAAGGTGCAATGGGGCAGGTAGCCGACCATCTCGTCCTCGTGTTCGGGCCCGCGATAGAGCCCCTTCAGCGCCCGCAGCTTGTCCATGTAGAGGGTCGAGAAGCCGTCGAGCTTCATCGAGCCGACGTCGCCGCCTGACCCCTTGACCCAGAGCACCTCGACCGTTTCGCCGGTCAGCGGATCGGCCTGCATCACCTTGGCCGAGGTATTGCCGCCTCCGTAGTTCGTGATTCGCTTGTCCGAGCCCAGGAGGTTGGAGCGGTAGAGCAGTTTCCCGGGCTCGCTCATTTCCGCCGCCCGCTCTGCATCCCACAGATTTCCAAGGCGATTTTCGACGCGTGTCAGCATGGTGATCCTCCCATCGGCGCGGCAGGGCCTTGCCGCTCGCTTGACGGAAAGCTGCGGGGCGCGAGGCTGTCTGTCAACCAGTTTCAATCATATTCGATCATTCTGCGGCGCAGCATGATCGAATATGAAAATTACTGATTGACTGATGCGGCGAATCGTCCATGCTGAAGACAACGGGAGGACCAGATGCACGAGACGGAACGCCACAGGATCATTCTTTCCGCCGTCCAGGAGCGGCCCATCGTGACCGTGGCGGAATGCGTGGCGCTGACCGGCACTTCGGAGGCCACGATCCGCCGGGACATCGCCACCCTGCACAAGGCCAAGCGCCTGCGCCGGGTGCGGGGCGGGGCCGAGGCGCTGACGCCGCCGCCGCTGCCGGGGCTGGCCGGACGGCCCTTTGCCTACAATCAGACGCTGCACATGGACCAGAAGCAGCTGATCGCCCGCGAGGCGGTGGCGCTGTGCGACGACGGCGAACCGATCATCATCAACGGCGGCACGACCACCTTCCAGATGGTGCATCCGCTGGCCAACCGCCGCCTTCAGGTGCTGACCAACAGCTTTCCCATCGCCGAGCATCTGCTGAAGAACTCCAAGAACACGGTGATGGTGCCGGGCGGCGCGATCTACCGCGAGCAGAACATCATCCTGTCGCCCTTCGAGAACGACATGACCCGGCATTTCTATGCCCGCCGCATGTTCATGGGCGCGCACGGGCTCGGGCCGATGGGCCTGATGGAGGCGGACCCGCTGCTGATCCAGGCCGAGGAAAAGCTGATCGACCAGGCCGACGAACTGGTGGTGCTGGTCGACAGTTCGAAATTCGACAACCGGTCGAGCCTGGTGCTCTGCGCGCTGGAGCGGATCGACGTGGTGATCACCGACGACGGCGTGCCGGACCGTGTCGCCTCGATGCTGGAGGCGGCGGAGGTGCGCCTGATCGTGGCGGAGGCGGGCCGGGCCCGGAAGACGGACGCGGGCTGAGACCCGCGGGACTGACAGCTCATCAATGGGAGGACATGACATGAGCATGACGAGGAGACTCTTCGGAGGCGCGGCGCTGGCCGCGATGATGCTCGCCGGCGGAGCGGCGCAGGCGCAGGACAAGGTGCGCATCGCGCTGGTGGTCAAGGCGCTGGGCATCGGCTTTTTCGAGGCCGCCGCCAAGGGCGCCGAGGAGGCCGCCAAGGAACTGGGCGACGTGGAGATCATCTACACCGGCCCGACCGACACCACAGCCGAGGGTCAGATCGAGGTCATCAATGCGCTGATCGCGCAGCAGGTCGACGCGATCGCAATTTCGGCCAACGACACCGACGCGCTGGTGCCGGCGCTCAAGAAGGCGATGCAGCGCGGGATCACGGTGATCTCGTGGGATTCCGGCGTGGCCCCCGAAGGGCGCGAACTGCACCTCAACCCGTCGTCCAACCCGCTGATCGGCAACATGATCATCAAGCTTGCCGCCGATGAACTGCCCGACGGGGGCAAGGTCGCGGTGCTGTCGGCCACCACCACCTCGACCAACCAGAACACCTGGATCGACGAGATGAACAAGGTGATGGGCAACTATCCCGGCATCGAGGTGGTCTCGACCGTCTACGGCGACGACCTTGCGGACAAATCCTACCGCGAGGCGACAGGCCTGATGCAGACCTATCCGGATCTCGACGCGATCATCGCGCCGACCTCGGTGGGGATCGTCGCCGCCGCGCGCGCCGTCGAGGATGCGGGCAAGGTCGGGCAGGTGAATGTCACCGGTCTCGGGCTGCCGTCCGAGATGGCCGGCGCGATCGAGAGCGGGGCGTCCAAGTCCTTCGCGATCTGGAATCCCATCGACCTGGGCTATTCGGCGGCCTACCTCGCCTACGAACTGGCCACCGACAAGGCCGAAGCCGGCCCCGGGGCCGAGATCCCGATGGGCCGGATGGGCACGCTCACCCTCGACGACAACAACGAGGGCGCGATGGCCGATCCCTTCGTCTACGACGGCTCCAACATCGACGAGTTCAAGGGCATCTTCTGATCCCTCCGCCCGGCGCGCGCCCTGCCGCGCCGGGCCCCCTGTCACCCCGCATCCCGGAGGCCGCGATGCAGCTCAGCCTCGACACCCGCCGACCGGCGGGCGCCAATGCCATGGCGGTTCCCGTCCTGACGCTCGACCGTATCACCAAGACCTTTCCGGGGGTGAAGGCGCTGTCCGAAGTGTCGCTCGATCTCTACCCGGGCCAGGTGACGGCGCTGGTGGGCGAGAACGGCGCGGGCAAGTCGACCATCGTCAAGACGCTCACCGGGATCTACCAGCCCGACGGCGGGTCCATCCTGCTCGACGGGGTGGCGCGGCAGTTTCCGACCGCGCAGCATGCGACCGACGCGGGCATCACCGCGATCCACCAGGAAACCGTGCTGTTCGACGAACTTTCGGTCGCCGAGAATATCTTCATCGGTCACGCGCCGCGCAGCCGGTTCGGCCTGATCGACTGGCCCGAAATGCGCCGCCGCGCCCGCGAGATCCTCGACCGGATCGAGGCCGACCTCGATCCCGACATGCCGCTGCACGAGCTCGGCATTGCCTCGCGCCACCTCGTCGCGATCGCCCGCGCGCTGTCGGTGGATGCCCGCGTGGTCATCATGGACGAACCCACCGCCGCCCTGTCCCACAAGGAGATCGAGGAGCTTTACGATCTTGTCGAACGGCTCAAGGCCGAAGGCCGGGCGATCCTGTTCATCAGCCACAAGTTCGACGAGATTTTCCGCATCGCCGACCGATACACCGTCTTTCGCGACGGCCAGCACGTCGGCTCCGGGCTGATTTCGGAGGTCGACGAGGCGGATCTCGTGCGGCTCATGGTCGGGCGCTCGGTCGACCAGATCTTTCCCGAGCGCGTGCACGCCGTCGGCGACGAGGTGCTCAAGGTGGTCGGATACGCCCATCCGACCGAGTTCGACGACATCGGCTTCACCCTGCGGCGGGGCGAGATCCTGGGATTTTACGGGCTGGTGGGGGCAGGGCGCTCCGAGGTGATGCAGGCGCTGTTCGGGGTGACGCGCCCCGCGAAGGGCGCGGTGCGGATCGACGGCAAGGTGCGGGTGATCCGCTCTCCCGCCGAGGCCATCGCCAACGGCATCGTCTACGTCCCCGAGGACCGCGGCAGGCAGGGCGCGGTGCTGGGCCTGCCGATCTTCCAGAACGTCACGCTGCCGTCGCTGTCGCGCACCTCGCGCAACGGCTTCCTGCGCCTTGCCGAGGAATTCGCGCTGGCGCGGGACTATACCGAACGGCTCGACCTGCGCGCCTCGGCGCTCGATCAGGATGTCGGCAACCTGTCGGGGGGCAACCAGCAGAAGGTGGTCATCGCCAAGTGGCTGGCCACGAAACCCAGGGTCATCATCCTCGACGAGCCGACCAAGGGCATCGACATCGGCTCCAAGGCCGCCGTGCATTCCTTCATGGCCGAACTCGCCGCCGAGGGACTGGCCGTCATCATGGTCAGCTCCGAGATCCCCGAGGTGCTGGGCATGTCGGACCGGGTCATCGTCATGCGCGAGGGGTTGATCGCCGCCGAACTGAGCGGGGACGACCTGACCCCTGAAACGCTGGTCCGCCACGCGGCCGGCATCGGAGAACCGGCATGAACGCCTTCCTGAAATCCCGCGAGGCGATCCTGATGGGCGCCATCGCCGTCCTTCTGGCGCTGATCGCCAGCCGCTTTCCGGGCTTCGTCACGCCGGGCAACCTCGCGCGGGTGTTCACCGACACCTCGCCGCTGATCCTTCTCGCGCTCGGGCAGACGGTGGTGATCCTGACGCGCTGCATCGACCTGTCGGTGGCCGCGAACCTCGCGCTGACCGGCATGGTCTGCGCCATGCTCAATGCCGCGGCCCCCGGGGTGCCGGTGGCGGTGATCCTGCTGCTGTCGCTGGCGCTCGGCGCGGCGATGGGGGCGGTCAACGGGCTGATGGTGTGGAAGCTCTCGATCCCGCCCATCGTGGTGACGCTGGGCACCATGACCATCTACCGCGGCATCATCTTCGTCATCTCCGGCGGCGAGTGGGTCAATGCACACGAGATGTCCGCCGCCTTCACCGGCTTTCCGCGCCTCGTCCTGCTCGGCCTGCCGATGCTGGCCTGGATCGCCATCGCGATGGTCGCGCTCTTCGTGCTGATGATCGCGCGGACCCCCACAGGGCGGGCCTTCTACGCGGTCGGGGGCAACCCCCATGCCGCCGTCTACACCGGGCTCGACGTGGGGCGGACGCAGTTCATCGCCTTCACCCTGTCGGGGATGCTCGCCGGGCTGACCGGCTACCTCTGGGTCGCGCGCTATTCGGTGGCCTATGTCGACATCGCCGGCGGATTCGAGCTCGACGTGGTCGCGGCCTGCGTGATCGGCGGCATCTCGATCGCCGGGGGCGCGGGCACCATCCTCGGCACGCTGCTCGGGGCGCTGTTCCTCGGCATCGTCAAGAACGCCCTGCCCGTGGTCGACATCTCGCCGTTCTGGCAGCTCGCCATCTCGGGCAGCGCGATCATCATCGCCGTGGCCTTCAACGCCCGCTCGGGCCGGGGCAAGGGCCGCATCATCCTCAAGCGCGCGGAGGGCCACGCATGAGCGACGCCACCCTGACCGATCCCGCCACGCCCCGGCGCCGCCTGCCGGACCGGCTTCAGTCTCGGTCGGCCCGGCTGCTGAAAAGCTGGGAGGTGCTGCTGCTGGGCGTGGCGGTGGCGATCTTCGTCGCCAACAGCCTTGCCTCGCCGTACTTCCTGAACGCCTGGAACCTCAGCGACGCCACCTTCAACTTCACCGAGAAGGCGATGATCGCCTTTGCCATGGCGCTGCTCATCATCTCGGGCGAAATCGACCTCTCCGTCGCCTCGATCATCGCGCTGGCCTCGACCGCGATGGGCTTTGCGGTGCAGATGGGGGCGGGGACACCCGAACTCGTGCTGATCGGCCTCGCGACCGGGCTGGCCTGCGGGGCGATCAACGGCGCGCTGGTCACCGGGCTTGGGTTGCCGTCCATCGTGGTGACCATCGGCACCATGAGCCTGTTCCGGGGCATCTCGTACATCGTGCTGGGGGACCAGGCCTTCCGCGGCTACCCGGCGGCCTTCAGTTACTTCGGGCAGGGCTACGTGGTCTGGGTGATCTCGTTTGAACTGGTGCTGTTCGCGGTGCTGGCGGTGCTCTACGGCATCCTGCTGCACCGCACCAATTTCGGCCGCATGGTCTATGCCATCGGCAACAACGCGACGGCGGCAACCTTTTCCGGTATCCGCGTCGGCAAGGTGAAATTCACCCTGTTCCTGCTCACGGGCCTCATGTCCGGCATCGCCGCGATCTGCCTGACCGCGCGGCTCGGCTCGACCCGGCCCTCCATCGGCACGGGCTGGGAACTCGAGGTCGTGACCATGGTCGTGCTCGGCGGCGTGTCGATCCTCGGCGGGTCGGGAACCATTCCCGGCGTGGTGATCGCCGCCTTCGTCATGGGCCTCGTGACCTTCGGCCTTGGCCTGCTGAACGTGCCGGGGATCGTCATGTCGATCTTCATCGGCCTGCTGCTGATCGGGGTAATCGCGCTGCCGCGGCTCTGGGCGATGTGGAGGCGGTGATGGAGACCTACGCCTTCCGGATGCGTCTGAACCCCGGCTGTGCCGGCGAATACCGTCGCCGCCACGACGCCATCTGGCCCGAACTCGTCGCGCTGCTCAGGGACGCGGGCGTGTCGGACTACTCCATCCACCTGGACGAAGAGACCAACCTGCTGTTCGGCGTGCTCCGGCGACCGCCGGATCACCGCATGGACGATCTGCCCGGCCAGGCGGTCATGCAGCGGTGGTGGGCCCACATGGCCGACCTCATGGAGACCCGCGCCGACAACGAACCCGTCGCGGTGCCGCTCGTGCCGATGTTCCACATGCCATGAGCCGCGTCGCCGTCATCGACATCGGCAAGACCAATGCCAAGGTCGCCGTGGTCGACACCGCCACCATGGCCGAGGTCGGGGTGCTGACGCGGCCCAACACCGTGCGCCCCGGTCCGCCCTATCCGCATTTCGACGTCGCGGGGATCCGGACCTTCCTGCTCGACGCGCTGGCGCGGCTTCATGCCGAGCACCCGGTCGACGCGGTCAGCGTGACCACGCACGGGGCCTCGGCGGTGCTGCTGGACGGCGACGGCGGGCTGGCCTGCCCGATGCTGGACTACGAACACACCGGGCCGGATGCGCTGGCCGCCGTCTATGACGCGCTGCGCCCGGATTTCGCGCTGACCGGTTCGCCACGCCTGGCGATGGGGCTGAACCTCGGGGCGCAATTGCACTGGCTGCTGGAAACGCAGGCCGGGCTGGCGTCGCGACTGGCGCAGGTGGTGACCTATCCGCAGTTCTGGTCGGGGCAGCTTGGCGGGGTCTACGGCTGCGAATACACCTCGCTCGGCTGTCACACGGATCTCTGGCTGCCGCGCGAGGGGCGGTTCAGCGCGCTGGTCGACGGGCTGGGGCTGTCGGGCCGGATGGCGCCGCTGGCGCGGGCCGCCGACCGCGCGGGGGTGATCCTGCCCGAGATCGCGCGGCGGACGGGCCTCGATCCCGCGACGCCGGTCCATTCCGGGCTGCACGATTCCAATGCCTCGCTCCTGCCGCATCTCCTGACGCAGGAGGCGCCGTTTTCGGTGGTGTCGACGGGAACCTGGGTGATTTCCATGGCGGTCGGGGGGGAGGCGCGTCCCCTCGATCCGGCGCGGGACACGCTGATGAACGTCAACGCGCATGGCGGGGCGACACCATCGGCGCGGTTCATGGGCGGGCGCGAATACGAACGCCTGCGCGGCGAAACCGCGCCGCCCGACGCAGCGGACATCGCCCGCGTCCTGCGCGAGCGGTTGTTCCTGCTTCCCTCGGTCGAGACCGCCTCCGGCCCCTTTCCGGGGCGCGGCGGCGGGTGGAGCGATCCCGCCATGACGGCGGGCGAGAAGTCCGCGGCGCTGTCCTTCTACCTCGGGCTGATGACCGCCGAGTGCCTGTCGCTGATCGGCGCGCGCGGCCGCACGGTGGTCGAGGGGCCATTCGGCGGCAACCGGCTGTTCCTCGACATGCTGGCCGCAGCGACGGGGAGGGCGGTCGCCTGTTCGGCCTCGGCCACGGGCACCAGCGCCGGGGCGGCGCTGCTGGCCGATCCGCAGGGCGCGGTGCCGCCGCCGCGCGATCACCCGCGCGGGGACGAGGCGGCACAGGCCGCCCACGCCGCCTATGCCACGGACTGGCGGCAGCGCGCCCGCGCCTGAGCGCGGCTCAGCGCGCCGGTTCGATGCGCAGCGTCTGGCGCAGCTTGCCGGTGGAGCGGTCGAAGATCAGGATCTCGTCCGCCTCCGTCACCACGGCGTACCAGTCCGCCCCCTGGGTATAGGCGGTGGCCGTCGCGCCGTCGGGCAGGGTGATGACCTCGGGCAAAGGCGTGCGGGTCGTCGTGTAGCGGATGACAACCAGCGTCAGGATCGCTAGAAGCCCCAAAATCATCAATGCCGTGAGCACCGTCACCAGGATCCGCAGAAAGCGGAGGTTGGCCGGTTCCGGCAGGTCTTCGGGATCTGGAGTCTGGGACATGGACACTCCTTTGCGAGTCACCATCGGGGTAGCCCCGCCGCCGCGCCTTGACAAGGCGCTGGCGCGGGATGTGCCGGACGAGGCCGCCCTGTCGCGGACCCGCCTGTCCCGGCTGATCGCCGAGGGAGCGGTGCGGCGCGGCGACGAGATCCTGACCGATCCCAAGGCCAGGGTGGCCGAGGGCGACGTGATCGACATCCTCGTTCCCGAAGCCGAGGACAGCCACATCGGCCCCGAGGACATCCCTCTGGAAATCGTCTGGGAGGATGCCGACCTGGTGGTGGTGAACAAGCCTGCGGGCATGGTGGTGCATCCCGCGCCCGGAACCCCGACGGGCACGCTGGTGAACGCCCTGCTGCACCACTTCGGAGGCGCCCTCTCCGGTGTCGGCGGCTCCAGGAGGCCCGGCATCGTGCACCGCATCGACAAGGATACCTCGGGCCTGCTGGTGGTGGCGAAATCGGACCGCGCGCATCACGGCCTCGCCGCCCAGTTCGAGGCGCACAGCGCCGAGCGTGCCTACATGGCCGTGGTCAACGGCGTGCCCGATCCGGGCGATCCGCGCCTGCGCGGCATCCGGGGCGTGTCGATGGAACCCGGCTCGGTGATCCGCATCCAGTCGGGGCTGGGGCGGCACAGGACCGACCGGCAGCGGCAGGCGGTCTCCTTCGACGGGCAGGGGCGCCATGCCGTCACCCGGGCCCGCGTTCTCGAAACCTTCGGCACACCGCCGGCGCTGGCGCTGGTGGAATGCCGTCTGGAAACCGGACGCACCCACCAGATCCGCGTCCACATGGCCCACGCCGGGCACGGGCTCGTGGGCGATCCGACCTATGGCGGACGGCGCAAGCTGCCGGCCTCGGCGCTCGGTGCGCCGGCGATGGCGGCGGTTGCGGGCTTCGACAGGCAGGCGCTGCACGCGGCGCTGCTGGGTTTCGACCATCCCGTCACCGACGAACACCTGACCTTCGACGCCCCGCTTCCCGACGACATGAGCGCACTGTTGGCGGCCCTGCGTGGCACTTCCTGACCCATCTGCACAATGGACGTGCGGATTTCCCCACCTGAAACCGCGCATCGCTCACCGTATATTCCCATTGACGTGAAGACGTGGAAATGTCGGCCCCCTGCGACGGAAACCCGCGTTAACATCGTATCAACATAGAAGCGTGCAGACGCTTGAAACGTGGACGGTGCGCTCCCATATGGGATGTTAAGCTCCGTAACATTGGAGGAAACAGGGCAAGTGAGCAATTATGCAAATCTCCCGGCGCCGACGCCGGAAGCCGGTCTCAGCCGCTACCTTTCGGAAATCCGGAAGTTTCCGCTGCTCGAACCGGAAGAAGAATACATGCTGGCCAAGCGTTGGGTCGAAGACCAGGACGCCGAATCCGCGCACAAGATGGTGACAAGCCACCTGCGCCTCGCGGCCAAGATCGCCATGGGCTACCGCGGCTACGGCCTGCCGCAGGCCGAGGTGATTTCCGAAGCCAACGTCGGCCTGATGCAGGCGGTCAAGCGGTTCGACCCCGAAAAGGGCTTCCGCCTCGCCACCTACGCGATGTGGTGGATCCGTGCCTCGATCCAGGAATACATCCTGCGGTCCTGGTCGCTGGTGAAGCTGGGCACGACCTCGGCGCAGAAGAAGCTGTTCTTCAATCTGCGCAAGGCCAAGAACCGCATCGGCGCGCTGGAAGAGGGCGACCTGCGTCCCGAGCACGTGGAACGCATCGCCAACGACCTCGGCGTGACCCATGACGAGGTGATCTCGATGAACCGCCGGCTGTCGGGGGGCGATGCGTCGCTCAACGCCACGGTGGGCAGCGAGGGCGAAGGCACCATGCAGTGGCAGGACTGGCTGGAGGACGAAGACGCCGACCAGGCCGCCGACTATGCCGAGCGCAACGAGATGGAAGCGCGCCGCGAATTGCTGATGCAGGCGATGGACGTTCTGAACGACCGCGAGAAGGACATTCTCACCCAGCGCCGCCTCGCCGAACAGGCCGTGACGCTCGAGGATCTGTCGTCGGTCTACAACGTCAGCCGCGAGCGCATCCGCCAGATCGAGGTGCGCGCCTTCGAGAAGCTGCAGAAGCGCATGCGCGATCTCGCCGCCGAGCAGGGCATGGTCGTACCGGCCTGATCGCCCTTCGTGAAACGTCGCAGACGCCCGCCATTCGGCGGGCGTTCTGCTTGCACCCGGGCCGGTTGGCGCTAACGTCGCCCCGAACGAACAAGGGAGCCGACAATGGCAGATCACATCCGGTGGGGCGTCCTCGGCGCGTCCAACTTCGCACGCAACCACATGGCGCCCGCGATCCACGCGGCGCGGGGCGGGGCCTTTGCCGCGCTGGCAACCTCCAGCCCCGACAAGGCGGCGGGCTTTGCCGCCTTCGCGCCCGGCATCCGGGTGCACGACAGCTACGACGCGATGCTCGCGGACCCCGAGATCGACGCGGTCTACATCCCGCTGCCCAATGCCCTGCACGTCGAATGGTCGATCCGCGCGGCGGAGGCGGGCAAGCACGTGCTGTGCGAAAAGCCCATCGCCATGAAGGCCGACGAGTTCGACCGCCTCATCGAGGCCCGCGACCGCACCGGCAAGCTCATCGCCGAGGCCTGGATGGTCGCCCATCACCCGCAGATGGCCAAGGCCCGTGAACTGCTGCAGGAGGGCGCGATCGGCAAGCTGGTGCGGGTCGATTCCACCCACACCTTCTTCAACGCCGACCTCGACAACATCCGCAACAAGCCCGATGCCGGCGGCGGCGCGCTGCCCGACATCGGCATCTATGCCTTCGGCTCGATCCGTCTCATCACCGGGCAGGAACCGGGCGAGATCCTGGCCGCGAAGATCGACTGGCAGAACGGCATCGACGCCTCGGCGCATGTCATGGCGCAGTTTCCGGACTTCCTCTACACCGGCCGCGTCTCGATGCGCGCCGCGCCCTGGCAGGAGATCGTGCTGCACGGCGAGACCGGCGTGATGCGCCTGCCGGTGCCGTTCAACGTCCAGGTCTTCGGCGAGGCCCGGCTGGAGCTGCACGGCCCCGGACTCGAGATCCGCGAATGGCGCTGGCCCGCCGCAAACCACTACGTTCTGCAGGTCGAAGCCTTCAACGCCACCGTGAAAGGCGAGGCGGACTACCCGCTGCCGCTTGAATTCGGGCGCGGCACGCAGGATTTCGTCGACCGCATCTATGCCGCGTCGCCGCAGGGCTGAGCGTGGAAAATGCTGCGCAGCGAAAACCGCCTTCGCTGCGCGCAAACATCGGTCACATCTAGTGCTTTTCTTTTTTTCTGCGCTCGCATAGGCTTTGCTGCAACGCTGCATGATTGGGAGATGGAGAGTTGGCAGACACGGAAAAACCACTGCTGATCAAGCGCTACGCCAGCCGCCGGCTCTACAACACCGAGACCAGCGATTATGTGACGCTTGAGGATATTGCCGGCTTCATCCGGGACGGGCGCGAGGTCCAGATCGTCGACCTCAAATCCGGGGACGATCTGACCCGGCAGTACCTGTTGCAGATCGTCGCCGAACACGAAAGCCGCGGCGAAAGCATGCTGCCGATCAACGTGCTCAACGATCTGGTGCGCAGCTACACGACGCAGGCAACCTCGGTCGTGCCGCAGTTCCTTGCGGCCAGCTTCGAGATGTTCCGCGACAGCCAGAGCAAGTGGGCCGAGAGCATGTCGCAGATGAACCCCATAGCCAAGATCCCGGCGTTCGAGGCGATGCAGGCCCAGCAGGAGGCCTTCCTCAAGGCGGTGACCAGCGGCATTCCGGCGAAATGGCCGGTGTCGGACAAACCCGCCCCCGAGGATGACGAGGAAGAAGACCTCGACGCGATCAAGAAGCAGCTCGCAGCACTTCAGAAAAAACTCTCCCGCATGGAGAAGTGACCTCGGCCGACCGGGGGGCGACGCCCGGTCGATGCGGCGCGCTCGAGACGCTCCGGCAGAAACGGAAAGAGGCGCCGCGGCGCCTCTTGTCGTTTCGCGCGTTGCCGTGGATCAGGTGCCGTAGGCGCGCAGCGGTCCCATGACATCCTCGGCGGCCTGCACCAGCACATCCGCCAGCAGCGCGCAGTCCTCCAGCGTCAGCCGGGCGGGCAGGCGGGTGTCGCAGGCGCATTCCAGCATGGCGCGGGTCGCGGGCAGATCCGGCATCTCGGGCAGGAATTCCCAGTTCCAGTAGGCGCGAGCGTTGTCGGTGGACAGGCCGAAGATCTGCACCTTCACGCCGCCGGCCGCCGCCGCATCGGCAAAGGCCGCCATCTCCGTCCGGTCCATCCCGACGAGGTTGAACTGCAGCGAATCCGGCGCCCGCTGTTCCGGGGGCAGCTTTGCCGGAACGTCGATCCACGGGCTTTCGGCCAGGCGCGCCGCGACGAAATCGTGGTTGCGCAGCCCGTCCCGCACCCGCCGTGCGACATGCGGCAACTGCGGGCGGATGATCGCCGCCGACAGGTTCGACATGCGGAGATTGTAGAGCGGCAGCTTGTTCTGCCAGCGGGCAAAGGCCGCCTCCAGTGCGCCGGTGTTGTCGCCGCGCTGCGTGTGCTTCTTCCATGTGTGCTCGTAGGCGCCCGACAGGATGACCGCCCGCGCCACGATCTCCGGATCGTCGGTGATCAGCACGCCGCCCTCGCCGGCATTGACCAGCTTGTAGCTCTGGAAGGAAAAGCAGCCGATCCGCCCGATGGTGCCGATGTTGCGCCCCGCCCAGCGGGTGCCCAGCGAATGCGCCGCGTCCTCGATCACCGGCAGGCCGCGCGCGTCGCACAGCGCCATGATCGCGTCCATGTCCGAGGTATGCCCGCGCATGTGACTGATGAGCACCGCCTGCACCCCGTCGAGCTTTGCCTCGAAATCGGCCATGTCGATGCGGTAGTTCATGCCCACTTCGCAGAGCACCGGCACGCAATCGGCGTGAATCACCGCGGACGGGACGGCGGCAAAGGTGAAGCCGGGAATCAGCACCCGCGCGTCGCGCGGCAGGTCCAGCGCCTTCAGCGACAGGAACAGCGCCGCCGAGCAGCTCGACACGGCCAGGGCGTAGCGGCTTCCCAGAAGCTCCGCGAATTCCCGCTCCAGCAGGGTGACGGGGGCATCCTCCGGCGCGGTGTAGCGGAACAGATCCCCCGATTGAAGCAGGCGGTCGATCTCGGCCCGTGCCTCTTCGGGGATGGGTTCGGCGTCATGCATGTTGGGCAACGTGGCCATCTTTCGATTTCCCGAATGTTGTCTTCGGGAAAGCTTAAACACCGATCATGTAACAGCCAAGCGAAAATCCCGCGTGACGGGACGTCGCAGCGCGCAGAATATGGTGTTTCGGGCGCTCAGATGCCGAGTTTGTCGCGCAACGCGTACCAGCTCATCGCCAGGGCGAGCAGGGGGCTGCGCAATCCCGCGCCGCCGGGGAAGGCCGGGGTGGGAAGTGCCGCCATGGCGTCGAAGCCCGCGGACTGCCCGCGCACCGCCTCGGCCAGCAGGCGCCCGGCATGAACGGCCGTGCCGACCCCGTGCCCCGAATAGCCCGAGGCCGACAGCAGGTTCGGCCCCAGCCGGGCCAGCAGCGGAAGGCGCTTCATGGTGATCGCCAGCGTGCCGCCCCAGGCATGCTCCAGGCGCACGTCCGCCAGCGAGGGAAAGACCTTCAGCATCGGCTTGCGCACGGTGGCGCGGATGTCCGACGGAAAGCGGTAGCCGTAGCTCTCGCCGCCGCCGAACAGCAGGCGGCCGTCGTGCGAGAGCCGGAAATAGTTCACCACGAACTTCGAATCCGCCACCGCGATGTCGCGGGTCAGCACCTCGGCGGTGCGCGCGCCCAGCGGTTCGGTCGCCACGATGAAGTTGTTGATCGGCATCACCCGTCGCGCCACCTGCGGCTGCAGGCCGCCGAGATAGCCGTTGGCGGCAAGGATCACGTGATCCGCCCGCACCGACCCGCTCTCGCAGCGCACCACGCCGCCCGCGCCTGCGGACAGCTCCAGCACCAGCGAGCGTTCGAAGATCCGCGCCCCGGCCGCCGCCGCCGCCGCCGCCAGCCCCTGCGCCAGCCGCAGCGGATGCAGATGCGCGGCACCCATGTCGATCACGCCGCCGGCGTAGTCGGGCGACGGGCAGACCTCGCGAAAGGCCTCCCGGTCCAGCGCCTCGATCCCGTAGCCATAATGCTCGCCCATGTGCCGGGCATAGGCATGAAGATCCGCGACCTCGCTCTGCGAGGAGCCGCACCAGGCGACGCCGGGCCGCAGGTGGCAATCGATCCCGTGCCGCGAGATCAGGTCCCGCACCAGCGTCTTCGCCTCTTCCCCGAGATCCCAGAGATGGCGCGCCGGCCCGGCCCCGACCAGCTTTTCCAGCGACGGCTGGTCGACCCGCTGCCCCGACCCCATCTGCCCGCCGTTCCGCCCGGAGGCGCCGAAGCCCACGCGATGCGCTTCGACCAGCACTACGTCCAGCCCCGCCTCGGCCAGGTGCAGCGCCGCCGACAGGCCGGTGTAGCCGCCCCCGACGACACAGACATCGGCGCGCATCTCGCCCTTCAGCACCGGGAAGGGCGCCAGGTCCGACGCCGTGGCCGCGTACCAGCTCTCGGGATAGCTCCCGCGTCGATCGTTGCTGAACAGCAGGTTCATCGCCTCTCCCCGCGTCTTCTTCTGGCCGGAAATATCCCGGGGTGAATGCGGCGCAGCCGCAGAGGGGCCGGCCCCTCCCTTCTGCCGTGCCTCACACGTTCAGCAGCAGATGCTCCCGCTCCCAGGGCGAGATCACGCCCAGGAATTCCTCGTATTCCGCCCGTTTCACGATGGAATAGACCCGCGCGAATTCCGGTCCCAGCACCTCGTGCAGGGCCGGGGCCTCGTCGAAGAGGTCCAGCGCCTGGCCCAGCACGCGCGGGATGTCGCCTTCGCCCTCGTAGGCATCGCCGCGGAACTGCTTGGAGGGACGGCGCTCCTCCATCAGCCCGAGATAGCCGCAGGCGAGCGAGGCCGCGATCCCGAGGTAGGGATTGCAATCCATACCCGCCAGCCGGTTCTCGACCCGGCGCGCCTCGGCGCTGGACAGCGGGATGCGGATGCCGGTGGTGCGGTTGTCGCGCCCCCATTCGAGGTTGATCGGCGCGGCGCTGCCCGGCACGTAGCGCCGGTAGCTGTTGACGTAGGGCGCCAGCACCGCGATGGCGGCGGGAAGATGCGCCTGCAGGCCGCCGATGAAGTTGAAGAAGGCGTCGGTCTCGCCCCCGGCGGGCCCGGAGAATATGTTGCGCCCGGTTTCCACGTCCATCACCGAGTGGTGGATGTGCATGGCGCTTCCCGGCTCGCCCGCGATCGGCTTGGCCATGAAGGTGGCAAAGCAGTCGTGGCGCAGCGCCGCCTCGCGGATGAGCCGCTTGAAATAGAAGATCTCGTCCGCCAGCTTCACCGGATCGCCGTGCAGCAGGTTGATCTCGAGCTGCCCGGCGCCGCCTTCCTGGGTGATGCCGTCGATCTCGAACCCCTGCGCCTCGGCGAAATCGTAGATGTCGTCGATCACCGGCCCGAATTCGTCCACCGCCGTCATCGAATAGGCCTGCCGCGCCGCCGCCGGACGTCCCGAACGGCCCATCATCGGCTGGATCTCCTTGGCCGGGTCGAGGTTGCGGGCGACGATGTAGAACTCCATCTCAGGCGCCACCACGGGCACCCAGCCCTGGTCGGCATAGAGCTTCACCACCCGCTTCAGCACGTTGCGCGGCGCGTAGGAGATCGGCACCCCCTTGCGGTCGAAGGCGTCGTGGATCACCTGCAGCGTCCAGTCCGCCGTCCAGGGCGCGGCGGTAGCGGTGGCCATGTCGGGGCGCAGGATCATGTCGCGTTCGATGAAGCCTTCCTCGCCCGCGGCCTCGCCCCATTCCCCGGTGATCGTCTGGTAGAAGATCGACTCCGGCAGGTGGAAATAGGCCTGTCGCGCGAATTTCGACGCCGGCACCGCCTTGCCGCGCGCGATGCCGGGCAGGTCGGCAACGATGCACTCCACCTCGTCCAGCCGCCGCCCTTCGAGATAGGCCAGTGCCGAGGCCGGAAGCCCCGCGGTCCAGTCGGTCGTCTCGCTCATGCGATGGTCCTTTCCCGGAAGAAGCGTGCGAACTGGTCGGCCAGTGCCGCGCTGTCGAGCGGCGTCCCGAGCTTGCCGGAGGCCTCGTCGAGCTGTCCCTGCGGCACCACGCCGGGGCCGCGCGTTTCGATCAGCGCGCGGGTGAAGGTGTCGTCGAATTCCGGATGCGGCTGCACCGTGTAGGCGTGGCCGGGATAGTGCAGCGCGGCATAGCGGCAGCCCTCGCTCTCGGCGACGACCTCCGCACCCTGCGGGGCTTCGACGACCTGGTCCTGATGCCAGGCGTTGATCGTGCGCACCCCGTCGGCGAAACGGTAGGGGGTCGGCCCGACCTTCCAGCCGCCCGCGAACTTCTCGACCCTGCCGCCGAGCGCCTGCGCGATGACCTGGTGGCCGAAGCACACCCCGACCAGCGGCTTGCCCGCGGCGTAGATCGCGCGCACCAGCTCTTCCAGCGGCGGCAGCCAGTCGTGATCCTCGTAGACCCCGTGCCGCGAGCCGGTGATGAGCCAGCCGTCGGCCGCCTCCGGCCCCTCGGGAAAGGCGCCCTTGACCACCGGGTAGGTTTCGAAGGTAAAGCCGCGACCGTCGAGCAGGCGCGCGAACATGTCGGGATACTCCCCGACGGTCTCCGCCATGCCTTCGGGCACGAGGCCGGTCTGCAGGATGCCGATTTTCATGAAACACCGAATGTTTGGATCGCCCGGAGCCTAGTCCCGCACGCCCCGGGCGGCAAGGGGGGCATGGGGCGCTCAGACCGTGTCGAGATAGATTTCCACCTGTTCCTGCGGCGACAGCTCGGCCATGAAATGGGATTCCTGGCGCTTGGTCAGCAGCAGGTTGCGGATCAGTTCCTCGGGCAGGATGCGGGGAATGATGGTGCTGGACTCGAAGGCGTCCATGGCGGCCTCCCAGTCGCCGGGGATGGTCGGCAGCTCCTGCGCATAGGCGTTGCCGGTGATCGGGGCGGGGGGCTCTGCCGCGTCCTCGATCCCGGTCAGCGCCGCGCCGAGGATGGTGGCGATCAGCAGGTATGGGTTCACGTCGCCCCCCGCCACGCGATGTTCGATCCGCCGCGCCGCCGGTGCGCCCGAGGGCACGCGGATCGCGGCGGTGCGGTTTTCGTAGCCCCAGCAGATGCCGACCGGGGCGTGGTTCTCGGGGATCAGCCGTTCGTAGGAATTGAGATGCGGCGCAAAGATCAGCGTGCTGTCGTGCATCCCGTTCATGCAGCCCGCCACCGCATGACGAAGCGCGTCGGTGCCCTTGGGGCCGCCGTCGTCGAAGATGTTGGTGCCCTCGGCGTCCAGCACCGAGAAATGCATGTGCATCCCCGAACCAGCGTAATCCTCGTAGGGTTTCGCCATGAACGAGGCCGCGAAGCCGTGCCGCCGCGCCATGCCGCGCACCAGAAGCTTGAACAGCCAGGCATCGTCGGCGGCGCGCAGGGCGTCGTCCTGGTGCATGAGGTTGATCTCGAACTGTCCCAGCCCCGCCTCGGAAATCGCGGTATCGGCGGGAATGTCCATCTCCTCGCAGGCGTCGTAGAGATCGGTGAAGAAGCTGTCGAACTGGTCCAGCGCCCGGATCGACAGCACCTCGGCCGCCTTGCGCCGCTTGCCCGACCGCGGCGACACCGGCACCTGCAGTGTCTTGCCGCTGTCGTCGATCAGGAAGAACTCCAGCTCCAGCGCCACCACGGGCGTCAGCCCCCGCGCCTTGTAGCGCTTGAGAACCGCGCTCAGCGCGTGGCGGGGATCGCCGTCATAGGGTTTGCCGGTCTCGTGGAACATCCAGATCGGCAGCAGCGCGCTCGGCGCTTCCAGCCAGGGCATCGGGACGAAGCCGCGCGCGGTGGGTTTCAGCACCCCGTCCCGGTCGCCGGATTCGAAGACCAGCGGGCTGTCGTCGATATCCTCCCCCCAGATGTCGAGGTTCAGCGCCGAGAACGGAAACCGCGTGCCGTCCTCGACCACCTTGTGGGCAAAGCGCGCGGGCACGCGCTTGCCGCGCGGCTGACCGTTGAGATCGCAGGCGGCCACGCGGATCGTCCGCACGGCGGGGTTCTTGCGCAGCCAGTTTTTCGTATCGCTCATCTGGGAAACCGATATGTCCGGAATTTGATCAAATGACAGGGTAGCCGGGCGCGGGTAGACTGGCAAGCGCCACCTTTCCGGGGAAAAGGGCGCGGCTCAGCGCAGCAGCGCGGCGATCAGCTCGACCGGAAGCAGGGCGGCGAACAGAACCGCGCCGAACAAGGCCGAGCGGCGCAGACGGGTCTGTTCGTAATAGGTCGGGATCAGGCGCATGGCGTTGTAGACGCAGGAGGCGATGGCAACGCGCAACACGAGAAGGAACAGGGCGCCTGCCATGACGTGACCCTCCGGCCGATCCGCTTTCCCCCCTTGCTCGTGTCCGGACGCGGGCTTTGCCAGGGGCCTCGGCCCGCGCCGGACACCCCGAGCAGAGCATCCCGCGCGGCGGGCGCCCAGAATATTCGCGCGTCCGGCAGGGGAACGCCCGGCGAGGCGCGAAAATTTGGGCAGGCCGCGGCGAAGTGGTCAAAATCCCGGCGCCGCCGGAACGGCGTTAGCGCACGAGGTTGGGCCGGATGCGCAGGCGTGCCCGCCGCTCCTGCGGCAGGTGCCGGTTCAGCGCGCGGTTGATCGCGCCGAACACCCCGATGATGCAGAGCGTCAGGAGGATGAAGAAACAGGCCAGGATCGGGTAGGGAATGAAGGGGTTGAAGGTCTTGTCGGCAAAGTAGTTGGCGTAATAGAGCGCATCCCCCCGCTGCTGCCAGGCCGGAAAGCCGGAAAAGAACACCAGGGTCGTGGCGTGGAACAGAAAGATCGCCTCGTTGGTATAGGCCGGCCAGGCCAGCCGCAGCATGGTCGGCCAGATCACCCTGCGAAAGCGCGGCCAGCCCGCGAAGCCGTAGGCATCCGCCGCCTCCACATCCCCCCTCGGCACCGACAGGAGCGCGCCGTAGAAGATCTCTCCGGAATAGGCGGCGGTGTTGAAGAACAGCACGATCAGCGCCCCGAGCCAGGCCGAACTGAAGGCATCGAACACCGGCGAGACCGATTTCAGCGACAGGAACAGGAAGTAGGCAAAGAAGAACTGGATGAACAGCGGCGAGCCGCGGAACAGGAAGATGAACCACTCCGCCGCCTTGCGCAGAACCGTCACCTTCGAGGCCTTCCCGAGCGCCAGCGCGGTGGCGAGGAAGAACCCCGACAGCAGGCTCAGCACCCCGAAATAGATGTTCCAGATCATCCCCGAGCCGATCAGCACGACCTGCTGGCAGAGGGTGAAATCCTGCCGCGGCAACAGCCGCTCTCCGATCCCGAGCGATCGCAGCCCGTAATCCGCGAGGGTCTCCCAGCAACTCACCTCGGCCCCGTCCTTCCTGCCACCGGCCTCTTCTGGCCCGAAATATCCCGGGGGAGTCCGCCGACGGCGGACGGGGGCAGCGCCCCCACGCGACGCTGATCGCCCCGCGTCATCCCGCCTTCCTCTGGGCTTCGCCGCCCATGGTCGCCTGGCCGCGGGTCAGCCGCGCCATTATCCGCCCCAGCGCCAGTTCCGACAACCGGGTGAAGAGCAGGTAGAACACCAGCAGCGCCCCGAAATACCACACCCGCCAGTCGCCGTGCGGATAGTCGGTGAACCGCGTGGTCTTGGACCCGCCGAGTTCGCGCGCCCAGTAGACGATGTCCTCGACCCCGAGCAGGAACAGCAGCGGCGTGGCCTTGATGAGCACCATCCACAGGTTCGACAGCCCCGGCAGCGCATAGACCCACATCTGCGGCACGAGGATGCGCCAGAAGCACTGGCGCCGGCTCATGCCGTAGGCCTCGGCGGTCTCCATCTGCGCGCGCGGCACCGCGCGCATCGCGCCGTAGAGCACATTGGCCGCGAAGGCGCCGAAGACGATGGCAAAGGTCAGCACCGCCAGCGAGAAGCCGTAGGTCTCGTGCACCCATTGCGGGGCGGTCGACAGCGGCAGCTTGGCCTGGGCGCAGACCACGAAATCGTTGCCCTGCCGGATCGGCTGATCCCAGTCCGGACATTTCCATTCGTGCCTGAGCCATTCGAAGAACTGGTCGAGCGCGATCACGAAGAACAGGAAGAAGGCGATGTCGGGCACGCCGCGCACGATGGCGATGTAGCCCTTTCCGAACCAGGCCAGCGGCGCCACGTGCGAGCGCGCCGCCATCGCGCCGCCGAAACCGAAGGCCAGCGCCACCGGCGCGGTGATCGCCAGCAGCAGCAGAACCGTGCCCACCGAGACGTAGATCGACAGGTGCTTGCCCGTGGTCAGGTAGCAGAGCAGCCAGGACAGCCCTTCGAGCTGGGAGGGATCGGCGCAGGAGGCGAACATCGGACCTCATCGGCTGGGAAGGGCGGGGGGCGCGGACGCGCCGCATCCCCCGCAAAGGGTCGGAACGGCCGCCTCAGAAGGGGGCGCCGATTTCCCACTTCTCGATCAGCGCGTTCAGCGACCCGTCGTCCTTCATGGACTGGATGGCCGCGTCGAACTTGGCCTTGAGCTCGCCGTCGCTCTCGCGGATGCCGAGGCCCACGCCGCCGCCGATCAGCTCTTCCTGGTCGAGCATGACGAGATCGCCGCCCTCGTCCGAGATCGGCTTCAGGAAGGACTTGTCGGCCAGCACCGCGTCGGCCTCGCCGCCGCGCACCGCCGCGATGGTCTCGTCGGGGGTGGCGAATTCGACCAGCGTCGCGCCGCTTTCGGCCACGAAGGAGGCCTGGATGGTCCCGGTCTGTGCCGCGATCACCGCCGAGCCGAGGTCGAGCCCCTCGTTCCCGGTCATCACCAGATAGGCCGAAGGATCGGGCTGGGTGTAGTTCTGGGTGAAGTCGATCACCTCGTCGCGCTCGTCGGTGATCGACATGCCGGCGATGATGGTGTCGTAGTTGCCCGACACGAGGTTCGGGATGATCGAATCCCAGTCGTTCGTCACCCATTCGCAGCTGAGTTCGGCGCGCTTGCACAGCTCGTCGCCCAGCTCGCGTTCGAAGCCGTCGACCTCGCCCGCGTCATTGATGAAGTTGTACGGAGGATAGGCGCCCTCGGTGCCCATGCGCACGGTCTGCATGTGGCTGGCCGCCATCGCCATCGAGGCCGAAAAGGCCAGCGCTGCGGTCCCCAGAAGGATCTTTTTCATCGTGTTGCTCCCTTGGTTGGTCGTGCCCCGCGTGTTTCCTCACGCGTGGGTGGTGGATTTCAGGAACCCCCGGAGGCGTTCCGATTCGGGTGCGCCGAACAGCCTGTCCGGCGGGCCCTGTTCCTCGATCAGGCCCTGGTGCAGGAACACCACGTGATCGCTCACGTCGCTGGCCATCTTCATGTCGTGGGTCACGATCATCATCGTGCGCCCCTCGGAGGCGAGATCCTTGATGACCTTCACCACCTCCTGTTCCAGTTCCGGATCGAGCGCCGAGGTCGGCTCGTCGAAGAGCAGCGCCTCGGGTTCCATGCAGAGCGCGCGGGCGATGGCGGCGCGCTGCTGCTGGCCGCCCGAAAGCTGCGCCGGCCAGGCGTCGGCCTTGTCGCCGATGCCCACCTTGTCGAGATAGCGGCGCGCGGCGGCCTCGACCTCGTCCCGCGGACGGCCGAGCACGGTCAGCGGGGCTTCCATGACGTTCTGCAGGATGGTCATGTGGGCCCAGAGGTTGAACTGCTGGAACACCATCGACAGGTTGGTGCGGATGCGCAGCACCTGCTTGGCGTCCGCCGGGCGGCGGTGATGGCCGCTGCCCTTCCAGTGCACGGGCTCGCCCTTGAACAGGATGTCGCCCTGCTGGCTGTCCTCGAGCAGGTTGCAGCACCGCAGCAGGGTGGACTTGCCGGACCCGGACGAGCCGATGAGCGAAACCACGTCGCCGCGACGGGCGGTGATGCTGACCCCCTTGAGCACTTCGAGGCTGCCGTAGGCCTTGTGCAATCCTCGGATGTCGATGACGGGGGGTGTCTCGGTCAAGCCTCACCTTTCGGGCCGTTTGCGCTGTTCAGGCCGCAGGATGGGCGCAAATGCCGCCATATTGCAATCCGCAAAACGCGGGTTTTCGCCGCGTCAATGAGCAGATGCCCGGCGTTTCAGCGTGCGGGCGGGGTCGGAAGCGAGAGGATCGCGGCCGCCGGCATCTCCACCACGTCGCGCAGGCCGAGGGCGGCGCGGGTCGCCGGGGGAAGGTCTCCGAGGGCGGCGCGCATGGCGGCGCGGATCCCGGCGGGGTCTTCGCGCGGGCCGGTGATGTAGGGCGTCGCGGGGCTGGCCGCGGTGGTGGCGACGGCGCGCAGCTCCGCCGCGTCGGGATCGAAGGCGCGGATGCCGCGCAGGCTGTGGGCGTCGATGCAGGCGAGGTCGGCCTCGCCCCGCGCCACCATCCGGGCCGATGCGATGTGCCCGCCGCTTTCCGCCGTGATGTTCGGCGTGGCGCCGCGCGCCGCCGCCAGGGCCCAGAGCGCGCCGTAACCCGACTGGCTGTGCCCCTGGTTGATGACCACGCGCGCCGCGAGCAGCGAGTCGAGATCGCGGGGATCGTCCCGCCGCGCCACGAGAACGGAGTTGTAATATCCAGGCGGACAGTCATCGAGGCCGTAATCCGGGCAGCCGACGAGTTGCGCCCGGCCCTGCAGCCCGAGCCGCCAGGGCAGGTTGCAGGTCTGCGACAGCAGCAGGTCCCCGGCGCACCAGACCTCTTGCAGCCCGCGCGTGCGATCGAGCGTCTCGGGGCCGCGCCCGAGCCGCGCGCGGATCGCCTGCCAGAAGGCATCATTCGCGGCCTGTGCTTCGGGCCGGTCGTACATGGGAAGGGCGGCGATCACCGCAGCGATTCGGCCCGCTGGCGCGCCAGCGCCGAGTCGACGTCGTTCACGCCCAGCAGGTTCGATACGAGGCGCAGCAGCGCATCCTCGTCCGCATCGCGCACGCCGTCCGCCAGAACCACCTGCCACAGCGCCTCGACCACGCCGATGCGGTGTTCGTAATCCACCGCATCCTTGATGGCGCGGGTAAAGCGCACGGTATCGGGCGCCTCGGCCTCGAGCGCCTCGGCCTCGGAGCGCAGCTTCACCACCTCGAAGGGCGACAGGCCGTAGCGCGCCGCCACGATGCGGTCGATGCGGTCGCGCTCTTCGGCGTCATAGTGTTCGTCGGCGCGCGCCACGCGGACGAGCAGGGCGGTCAGCGCCAGCCGTGCGTCGGCATCCGGAAACGGGCGGTCCTGAGGCTGGGTCAGGCGTTTTATGAAATCAGCGAACATGACACGGATATAGCGTGCCCTGCGGGAGGTGCAATCGTGTCAGGGCATCACGGCTTCGGCACGGGCCGCTTCGGAATCCCGCGTCGACAGGCCGAGCTTGTCCTCCACCAGGTCCACCAGCGCCGCCTCGCGTTCGTCGGTCAGCCCGTCCGACAGCGCGACCTTCCAGAGCGCCACCACCGTGTCGCGGCGATGCTCGAAGTCGACCGACTCGCGGATCAGCTGTGCCATTCGGTCGATGTCGGGAGCTTCGAAGGCGATGCGTTCGCATTCCGCCCGCATCCGCGCGGCGTCGATGGGGCCCAACCCGTGGGCCTCTTCCAGGATGCGGTCGATCTCGGCCACCTCCTCGAACAGGTAGGCGCCGTCGACCAGCGCCATCCGCACCAGAAGCGCGCCGAGCGCATGCTGCGCGTCGAGCGCGGGCAGGGGGGATTTCGGCGGGTCGGAGAGGTGGAAGAAGCGCTTCAGCCGTTCGAACATGCATGCCTCGTGTCGGGGAATCGGGACGGGCGATCCGTCCGGGTGGCGGGAATGGGGAAGGGGACGGGCGGTTCAGGCAAACCGGTGCGGTTCCACAAGATCCTGTTCGCGAATGCCCAGCGTCGCCTCGGCCAGCGCCAGCAGCGCCGCGCCGTCCGGCCCGCCGACCTGGCCGCTGCGCACCGCCTCCCGGAGGCAGAGCGCGAGCGCAAGGCGATCGCCGTAGGCCACCGCGCCCTGCAGGACCAGCGCCAGGCGCTGCGTGTCCGGCGCGTGCCGCTCCAGCCATTCGCAGGTCAGCCGCATCTCGGCCGCCTCGCGCGCCGTCAGGTGATGGTGGTGGGACAGGATCATGTCGAGCACGCGGGGATCGGACAGCATGGCGCAGAGCCCGGAGCGTGCCGCGCGCACCAGCACGACACCCAGCACCATCGGCACGTCGCCGGGGTCGAGCTGCGAGGCTTCGGGCGCCTCCAGCCAGAATCTCAGGCTGCGGGCCACGACGCGATGCCCCGTGCCGTTTGCGGACGTTTAGCGGCCCTCATCCTGACCTCCCGACCCTGTGCGATGTTCCCCGTCGTGGGGGAAAGTCTGGAACAGGTTGCCCCGTCACGCAATGGCGCTCGAGGTATTGTTTGTGACGGAGGCCGGATTCCGCGCCGCCTCAGCCCCGGGTGCGGGCGGACCCGAGGCGGCCCATCAGCTCTTCGAACAGGAACTGCAGGTTGTCGATCCCGAGCCCCTCGGGATCCTGGTTTTCGACGGAAAAGCCGGCGATGTCGGGGACGAGGCCCTGCCGCACCACGTGGATCGTGCCGGTGTCGCGGTCCACGTGGCGCACCATGCGCAGGATCGGCGCGCCGTCGCGGCGGTAGAAGCTGAAGGTGACGGTGCCGCCCTCGCCGCCGCGCACGTCCAGCGCAAGCGCGGGCTGATCCTCGTCGAACAGCACCGCGATGGCGCCTTCGCCGACCGCGCCCGCATCGGGAAAGCCCTTCGGCCCCATGCCCTGCACGATATTGTCGCCCCAGAGGTTCAGCGTCCCGAGATTGGCTCCCGCCGCCCCGGCGACCAGCGTCAGCGGCGCGGTGGGCCGCCCTGACAGCCGGTCGTGCCCGGTCGAAATCTCGACCCCCTGACCGAGGAAATGCTCGCCGAACTGCACCCCGTCGCCGACCACCAGCCCGTCGAGGTTGCGCCCGATGCCGTAGCTGCTCGGCAGGTCCGAGAAATCCACCCGCCGGGTGAAACGCAGCGAACCCTCCGGGACCTCGCAGATCGGGTCCTCGCAGGCGAGCGCCGGGGTGGCGCACAGGATCAGGGCAAGCCAGCGCATGCCCGCAGGATACACCGGGAGCGGGTCCGGGCTCAGGGTTTTTTCGTACCGCCCCGAAGCCGGTCCGACAGGCGGCGCGCTTCTTCTTCCAATCCCCAGGGCGGGTTGATGACGAACATGCCCGTCCCGATCATGCGGTGCCCGTCGCGGATCGGCGGAAAGCGGATTTCGTGGCGCAAGGCGTCCGGGTGGGCCGCCTCCAGCCGTTCCAGCATAGGCGCATGCAGGTCCGAGGTCAGGATCGGATACCAGAGGCAGAGGATGCCGACGTTCCACTTCTTCGCGATGCCGTCGAGCACGCCGGGCACGCTGGCGTAATCCTCCTTCACCTCCCAGGAGGGGTCGATCAGCAGCAGGCCCCGGCGCGGCTCGGGCGGGCAGAGGCTCGACGCCATCTCGAACCCGTCCTGCTTGCGGATCGTGACCGTCTTTCCCGCCATCGCCTGCACCAGCGCCGCATGTTCCTGGGGGTGAAGCTCGGCCAGGCTAAGGCGGTCGGCGGGCCGCAGCAGCGTCGCCGCGATGAGCGGAGAGCCGGGATAGGCCGTCGCGCCATGCACCGCGCGCACCCGGGCCAGCGCCTTCCGGTAGGGATGGTCCGCCGGCAGTCGGGCCTCCAGCGCCAGCACGCCCTTTTCCGCCTCGCCGGTCTTGCGTGCCTCCGCCGAGCCCAGATCGTACAACCCCCGCCCGGCATGGGTTTCCAGGTAGGACAGCGGCTTGTCCTTCCGGGTCAGGTAGTCGAGCATCCACGCCAGCAGCGCGTGCTTCTGAAGATCGGCCAGGTTTCCGGCGTGATAGGCGTGTTGATAGGACAGCATGGCAGCGGGGTAGGGTGCGGCGGCGAGACGTGCAAGCGAAACCGGCAATCGATGACCTACGCTGGCGCCGAGTGCCCTCCGACCTGCGCATTCATCCGGTTTTTGGGAGAGCGGACGGGCCAAGACCGAGGGTGAACTCAACTTCTCGTGTCAATTTGCGATTGGCCAGGGTTCGCCGGGAAGTGGAACTTTCTTCGAAAATACGTTCTCCCACGGGGTTCCGACGTAATACGGATGAATATTGTAGACGGGAGTCGCGTTCTTGTCCTTTTCCAAGTCTGCCTTGTTCGAGACGGCATCGCAAACTTCAATGAGATATATCATTCGAAATGGCAGGAATTGCAAAAAAAACGCAAACGATCTTCGGCAGCCGAATGAAAGTTCCTGCCAGTATCTGGAGACAATTGCGAGAAGGTATATGCCGATAACAAATTGAAGCAAGAGAAGTGCGTAAAGCGTTGCAAACCTTCCACCTTCGCCCAACGCTCCGCCGATACGATCATTCGGTATCGCGCGGGCATCCATCGAGAGAGCTTCAAATGGCAAGGTCACGATTTCAAGGAGCACCACGAAGAGTTCTATGAAGACGACATATAGAACGATGCGGTTGATATACTCGGGAAATTTCCAACTTCCCTTGCGGTTCGCGAGCTGCCCGTTCTTTCCGGCCTTGGGGTCCTGGTCTGCCGCAAATGCCAAGGACGGAAGATACCTGAGATTTGAATATGCTGATAGAATATGTTTGTAGCGCCCAGTGAAGTCGCGTCCATACTTGATGTTGTCATCAAATCTCGCGACGCTCTGAACCTCTTTATCGACTTCCATTGTGCCGAGCCTCATGAAAGTGACGCGTTTTGGAAAGGCTTGGGCGACATATTTTTCAATCAAACGTGGGTCGTCTTTATCGTTCAGATTCGAAAAGACTCCTTTGCGCGCAAAAAACTCACCCTTTAAGGAATCGAAGGAGAACTTCTCTGTATCGTAGACATGATTGATATGCTCCATGCAAACATCATAGGAGATCACCTTCTCGTTGTCAGGCAGTCGACCCAATTTTGTTTTCTGGTCGGGTGCGGTGCCATCAGCAGTGGTGGCGACAGCTTCGGGCCAATCGAAATGTTCGGAGGTCAGGAGATGTCGATATCCGATCAGTCGGTTATAGGTGCTGCACTTGTAGTTGATGATAATCATTATGAGAATGGTGACGTTCGCAACGATCACGACCGCATGACTGAAAAGGATGTTGCTTGCGTCATTGAGCCGAAGTAGAGCCGCAAAGGCCGCCCCGGATAGTGTTATGGCACTCGCCCCGTACGCCATGACGGATTTGTATTCAGCATCAATTTGAGAACATATTTCCTTGTATTCGGCTTCGCTCTCTTCGATCATCCCGAAATTCCCCCGATGAAGTCATAATATCAAAGGGGGTATCTCAGCATGGACAGCGCCGATATCAAAGATGTATCGACATTGCGTTAGCCAAGTGGCGAGGAATTGGGCGAAATTCAGACCAGCCTGCTTACTTCTTTCGCCGCCCGCACGAAATCCTTGAACAGCGGGTGCGGGTCAAATGGTTTCGACTTTAGTTCCGGGTGGAACTGGACGCCGATGAACCATGGGTGGTCGGGCCATTCCACGATTTCAGGCAGGCGGCCGTCCGGGGACATGCCGGAGAAGCACAGGCCGCCGGCTTCCAGGGCCTCGCGGTACTTGATGTCGACCTCGTAGCGGTGGCGGTGGCGTTCGTCGATGGTGGTGGTGCCGTAGACCTTGGCGACCCTGGAGCCTTCGGCCAGCACCGCGTCATAGGCGCCGAGGCGCATGGTGCCGCCCTTATCGTCGGCCACGGAGCGGTTGACCCGCTGGTTGCCCTGCACCCATTCCTTGAGGTGGTAGACCACCGGCTCGAAGCGTTTCTGGCCGGCCTCGTGGTCGAATTCCTCGGAGCCCGCCTTGCTGACGCCGGCGACGTTGCGGGCGGCTTCGATCACCGCCATCTGCATGCCGAGGCAGATGCCCAGGTAGGGCACCTTGTGTTCGCGGGCAAAGGCGGCGGCCTTGATCTTGCCTTCGGTGCCGCGTTCGCCGAAGCCGCCGGGCACGAGAATGGCGTCGTATTTCTCCAGCAGCGGGGCGGGGTCCTCGCGGTCGAAGATCTCGGCGTCGACCCAGTCGACGTTGACCTTGACCCGGTTCGCCATGCCGCCGTGGGTCAGCGCCTCGGCGATGGATTTGTAGGCGTCCTCGAGCTGGGTGTACTTGCCGACGATGGCGACGGTGACCTCGCCCTCGGGGTTGTGGATGCGTTCGGAAACGTCTTCCCACTTTTCCAGGTTCGGGCGCGGCGCCGGGGTGATCTGGAAGGCGTCGAGCACTGCCTGGTCCATGCCCTCGCGGTGATAGGCCAGCGGCGCGTCGTAGATCGACGACAGGTCCTGCGCGGCGATCACCGCATCGGGACGCACGTTGCAGAACAGCGCGAGCTTTTCGCGCTCCTTCTGGGGGATCGGACCTTCGGAGCGGCAGACGAGGATGTCGGGGGCAAGGCCGATGGAGCGCAGTTCCTTCACCGAGTGCTGCGTCGGCTTGGTCTTGAGCTCGCCGCTGGCCTTGATGAAAGGCAGCAGGGTGAGGTGCATGAAGATGCACTGGCCGCGCGGCTTGTCCTGGGAAAACTGGCGGATGGCCTCGAAGAAGGGCAGGCCCTCGATATCGCCGACGGTGCCGCCGATCTCGCAGAGCATGAAATCCACCTCGTCCTCGCCGATGGAGATGAAGTTCTTTATCTCGTCGGTGACGTGCGGGATCACCTGGATGGTCTTGCCGAGGTAGTCGCCGCGGCGCTCCTTTTCGAGCACGTTGGTGTAGATCCGCCCGGAGGAGATGGAATCGGTCTTGCGCGCCGGAACGCCGGTGAAGCGTTCGTAGTGGCCTAGATCGAGGTCGGTTTCCGCGCCGTCGTCGGTCACGAAGACCTCGCCGTGTTCGAAGGGCGACATCGTGCCGGGGTCGACGTTCAGGTAGGGGTCGAGCTTGCGCAGGCGGACCGAAAAGCCGCGCGCCTGCAGCAGGGCGCCCAGGGCGGCCGAAGCGAGGCCCTTGCCCAGGGACGAAACGACACCGCCGGTGATGAAGATGAAACGTGCCATTGGTGGCGGACCCCGTGATTTTCTCAATGATCTGGACACCCGCGTGCCCAAAGGGACGCAGTATCACGGGGGTCCATATATAACGGATTCGCAGGACAGAGTCCAGACGGCTACCGCAAGATGCTGTGACGTAAGGGGAGGGCCCCTCAAGTTATGGTGGTGACCGCCGGATCAGTCCGCGCGGGGGACAAGCGGCTCGTCGGTGGTGCCGGCCGGAGCGTCGGTGGCCGAGGGCGGCGGCAGCAGCGAGTCGGTGTCGAGCGGTGCGCCTTCGGTCGCCGGTGCCTCGGAGGCGGGGGCGCCGCCGGTCAGGCGATCCATGACCGAAACGCCGGCCGCGTCCTGCGCGGCGAGCACGGTCAGCGTGATCGAGGTCGCGATGAAGCCGATGGCCAGAACCCATGTCACCTTGCCGAGCGCGGTCGCGGCCGAGCGCTGGCTCATGGCGCCGCCACCGCCACCGCCCATGCCGAGGCCGCCACCTTCGGACCGCTGAAGCAGCACGACGCCGATCAGCGACAGCGCAAGAAGGAGGTGGACGATGAGGACGACGTTCTGCATGGGGGCTCTCGGTTGGACCGGATGTTGGCGGGCTATGTAGGCGAAGGCGCCTCCGCACGCAACCCGGCAGTTGGGCCCCGCGCGGGGGCGCCGCGGCGCGGGCGGGGCCGGGGTGCCGGCGGCGCTGCGGGGTGCCTGCGGGATGACCATCGCGGCCACTCGCGGCGCGGTTGTATATGGGTTTGATAAAAATATTCAAGGTGGTGTATTGCCGGGTTTCACCGGCGCGGCTACGGTCCCGGCATGGATCAGGACAGACCCCTTCTCGGCATCCTTCTGATGCTCGGTTTCTGCGTTGTCGCTCCGATGGGCGATGCGACCGCCAAGTTGTTGGGCGGAAAGGTTCCCCTGGCCGAACTGCTGTTCGTCCGCTTCGGCATCCAGGCGCTCGTTCTGATTCCCGTCGTGATTCTGACCGGACGGGTCTGGCGCATGTCGCGCCGGGTCTTCGCGCTGTCTCTGCTGCGCACCGTCATGCACATGCTGGGCATCGGGATGATGTTCATGGCGCTGATCTACCTGCCGCTGGCCGATGCGGTGGCGATCGCCTTCATCATGCCGTTCCTGACCCTGCTGCTCGGGCACTACGTTCTGGGCGAGGAGGTCGGCTGGCGGCGCATGGCCGCCTGTGCCGTCGGATTCGCCGGGACCCTGCTGGTGGTGCAGCCCGCCTTTGCCGATGTGGGCTGGCCCGCGCTGCTGCCGCTGGGCGTGGCGATCAACTTTTCGCTCTTCATGCTCGTCACCCGCCAGATCGCGCGCGAGATCGACGCGATCTCGCTTCAGGCGGTCTCCGGGGTGATGGCGATGCTGGTCATCGGGCCGATGCTCGTGATCCTGCCCGGCGGCGTGATCCCGGGTCTGGCCTGGGAAGGCGTGCCGCCGGAGGTGGTCTGGCTTCTTCTTGCCATCGGCCTTTTCGGCACGCTGGCGCATCTGCTGATGACCTGGTCGCTGAAATTCGCGCCGGGTGCCACGCTGGCTCCGATGCAATATCTCGAAATCCCCTTTGCCACGATCATCGGTTTCGTGATCTTCGGCGATCTGCCCGATCCGATCGCCACGCTCGGAATCTGCGTCACCGTGTCGGCCGGCCTCTACATCCTGATGCGGGAACGCTCGGTCATGCGGGCCTCGGCCAGCCGCGCGGCGCCTGCTCCAGCGCCCGTTCAAGGGGCGGGAGCGACATCGCCGGCAGAATGAGCAGCAGGCCTGGGCCGTCTGTTTCCAGCGTCACGACCGGGGCCGAGCTTTCGTTCGAGGTGCCGGTGCGCCCGTCGGGCCGGAAGTCGATGCCGTCGATGGGCCAGCGCAGCCCGGTGCTGCGTCCGGTGACCGCCCGCATGGGATAGAGCGACACCCGCGTCGCGGCGGGCAACTCCATCTCCAGCCGGCGCGGGGTGAGGGTGATGACATCGTCGCGGCCGATCAGGATGCAACGCTTGTCGGTGCGCCGGGCCAGCACGGTCAGCGCCGCCAGTTCGTGATCGACCCGAGCCCCGAGGAATCCGGCGCACCAGATCAGCGGGGCCTCGATATTGCGCAGGCACTTGTCGAAATCGGTGCTGTCCTGTTCGGCGATATGGTGGATGCGATCGGCGGGGATGCGCGCCGCAGCGGCCGGGCTCAGCGAATCCATGTCGCCGATCACCGCATCCGGCACCCGGCCGAGCGCGATCAGCGCCTCCGCGCCGCCATCCGCCGCGACCACGGTCCCCGCCCGGCGCAGCAGTTGCGCGGTGGAACCGGGGTCGAAATCGCCGCCCCCCACCAGAAGGACTGGTTCTTTGCTGTGAACAATGCCGGAATTCATGGCCGATTAATGACCTTCTGAGAAAGAGACCACAATCCGGTCATGAAATGATACCCTGAAAACCCTAGATTCGGTCAGCTTTCGTCCATCTACGCATGGTAAACGGTTTGTTGCAGATCGAATGAAAGTGAGCAGAGCAATGGTGAGTTCGAGCAAGATTCTGACTGTCTCCTACGGCACCTTCTCCTGCACGGCGGAGGGGTTCGAGGATCCGCTGGCAGTTGTCAAGGACACGACGCACTTCTTCCGCGGGGTGATCCGGGAGGATCGTTTCTTCGGTGCCGAGCCTCCGCAGTTCGATCCGGAAATGGCGGCAGAGCTGCTGCAAACCCAGATCGCCTCGGAACGCGGGCAGGGGTCGCTTACCCTGCGCTCGCCCTATGGCGGTGCCGCGTCCAGCAGCGCGCTGAGCGCCGCGTTGGCCGCCGGGCCTGCCGTGATGCGCGGCGCACCTGCCCCGGTGCCGAGTGACGTGGCCGACATCGCGGAGGATCGCGGCACGGCGGAGGTGGTCGAGGGTCATGAGACCGTTGCGCCCGAGGCCGTCGCTCCCGCTCCGGCCCCCGCGGCACCGGAGGTCGCGACCGATCCGGTGGAGGATGCCCCGGAGGACGAGGATCTCGCCCCCGCGGCCGAGGCTGTTTCCGAGGTCGAAGAGGACGTGATCGCGCCGGAAGACACCATCGCCGCCTTCCTGAAAACCGCCGATCTGGTCGCCGCGACGCCGGAGGCGCCGGAAGCTTCTTTCGCGGATGAAGACGATGCCGGCGAGGACAGCCTCGAGGCCGAGGCCGCGTTCTTCGAGGATCACGAGGAAGAGCCCGCGGCGCCCGCCGTTGCCGCCGATGTGGACAGCGTCGCCGCCAAGCTGCGCCGCATCCGCGCCGTCGTCGCCGGAACCGCCGCGCCCGCCCCTGCCGCCGAGGCCGAGGAAGAGATGCAGGCGCCCGCCGACTCCGCCATGCTCGGCTCCGTCGCCGATGCGGACGATGCCGGGGAACAGCCGGTGGATGCCGTTTCCGCGGCACGCGACAACCTGTTCACGGACACGCTCGCCGGGGTCGATTTCGACTTCGACGAGGACGAATTCGAGGATGAGGAGGATTTCACCGGTGAGCAGGCCTTTGCCGCCGCCTTCGGTGACACCCTCGACAAGGCTGCCGAAGCCGGGGACGACTTCGCAGAGGATTCCGTCGCGGACGAGGACGAGGACGAGGAGGTCGCAGAGGCTGCCGAGCCGCTGGTCCTGCGCGCCGCCGAACCCGAGCCCGAAGCCCGTCCGGCCCCCGCCGCTGCGGCCGCCCCGGTCATGCCCCGCCCGCGCGTCCGCGTGGTCAAGGTCAAGCGCGCGGCCTTCGACGCCGCCGTCGCCTCCGGCGCCGTGGAAGAGGTGGAGGACACCCCCGCAAGCACCCTCAGCCAGGAGGACGAAGACGAGCTGGCGCGCGAACTCGCCGCCGTGAAGGCCGAGCTCAAGGCCGATTTCGATGCCGCCTGGGACGAGGACGAGTGGGACGAGGGCGAGGATGATGCCGTCGCCGGTGAAGCCAGGGCCGCACAGGCCGCGCCCTCCGAACGGATCGCCGCAGAGGATGACGCCGACGACTGGGGCGATGCCCTGGACGACGATGACGAGGACGACGAGGATGTCGCCCCGACCGCCGCCGCACCGGTCTCCGTCTCGCTCGACGATGACGAATTCGAGGACGAGGGTGAAGACATCGCGGCGCCCGCCGCCGCCGGGGTCGCGCCGGTCCCCGCCGCGGAGGCCGAGGACGACATCGGCTCCAGCGCCCGCGACAGCGTGCGCAAGGCGGTCAAGATGTCCCATCCCGGACGCGTCATGCTGACCGAGAGCAGCGTGAAGGACAACGACGCCTCGCGCCTGCTGGACGAAACCAACACCCAGATGCAGGAGCCGGAGGGCAACCGCCGCCGCAGCGCCATCGCCCATCTGCGCGCCGCCGTCGCCGCGACCCGCGCCGACAAGCTGCTGGGCCGTCGCAAGGACAGCGAGGAGGCCTCCGAACCCTATCGCGAGGACCTTGCCAACGTGGTGCGTCCGCGCCGTCCCGAAACCGCCGGCAGCCAGACGGCCCGCCCGGTGGATGCGCCGCGGCCCGCGCCGCTCAAGCTGGTGGCGGAGCAGCGCGTCGACACCATCAAGCCGACGGAACCCGCCCGCCCGCGCCGCGTGACCCTGGCGGATCTGGAAGAGGGTGATTTCGACGATATCGCCGATGACGGTGGCTTTGTCGCCTATGCCGAATCCGTCGGCGCGACGGAGCTTTCCGAGCTTCTCGAAGCGGCGGCGGCCTACATGTCCTACGTCGAGGGCCGCGAGCAGTTCTCGCGCCCGCAGCTGATGACCAAGGTCCGGCAGGTCGAGGTGTCGGAATCCAGCCGCGAGGACCGGCTGCGCAGCTTCGGCCAGCTCCTGCGCGAGGGCAAGATCGAGAAGACCCGCGGCGGGCGCTTTACCGCCTCCGACCGGATCAGCTTCAAGCCGGAACGCGCGGCGGGCTGACCCGCGACACCGCGACGATCCACGACGGCGGAGAGGGATGCCTCTCCGCCGTCTTTCCTTGCGGATCACTCCGCGCCGGGGCGGGTCACCAGGCGCCGCCAGAAATCTTCGGCCAGCGGGGCAAGGCGCGCCCGCGGGCGGATCAGGGTGATCGCCACCGGAACCTGCCACTCCGGCCCCCCCGCGATCACCAGCCGGCCCGCGCCGATTTCCTCTTCCACGAGGCTGAGCGGCAACCAGGCAAGGCCCCGCCCGTCCAGCGCCATGCTCTTCAGCGCCATCGCGAGGTGCGAGGTGAAGACGGGGCGCAGCGGCAGGTCGCGCAGCGTCCCGGCGAGCCCGGCCCTGAGGATGCGCCCGAGGCCGGAGCGGTCGTCGAACCCGAGATGCGGCACCTCAGGCCGGTCCGGCCAGTGGACCGCGCTGCCGTCAGGGCCGGCCACCGAGACCGGAACCAGCCGGTCCACCGACAGCTCGGCCTGGCGGTAGTGCTCGGGCGGCAGGGCGAGTCGCATGGCGGGATGGGTGTGGCACAGCAGGAATTGCGCCCGCCCGTCCTCCATCAACCGCTCGCAGGCGCGCATGTTGTCGGCCAGCAGATGCACCGCGGCGCCCCCGGCGGTCCGGCTGACCCAGTCGGGAAAGAAGGTGAAGGACAGCGCCTGCGTCGAGGCAAAGGTGAGGGTTCCCGACCGGCCTTCGAGCGCCCCGAGATCGCGCTGCAACTGGTGGCTGCGCCGCAGCAGGTCCTCGGCGGCCACGCGCATGATCTCGCCCGCTTCGGTCAGCGCGAGACGGTGCGACGAGCGGTCGACCAGCGCCTGACCGCACCAGTCTTCCAGCGCGCGGATGCGGCGACTGAAGGCAGGCTGCGTGACGTGGCGCGCCTCGGCCGCACGGGAGAAATTCAGACTTTCGGCAAGGGCGAGAAAGTCCTGCAACCAGGTGTCGTTCATGGCATTCCGATGCTGCTTTGGCATGAACTATGGGCATGATTATACATCAGAGCTATCAAAAACAGACGACTTTACGCGGAACGGGCATGATTTCATGCCGAAACGGCATGAGGATTTGCGGCCGAAACGGCGTATCCGGGATGCGGCAGGACAAGGAGGCCGCGATGACCACGCCCAAAACCCTTTACGACAAGTTGGTGGACAGCCACGTCGTCCGCCGCCTCGACCCCGAGGGCACGCGGGTGCTGCTCTACATCGACCGGACGGTGCTCAACGAATACACTTCGCCCCAGGCCTTCAGCGGACTGCGCGCGGCGGGGCGGGGTGTCTGGCGCCCGGAGGCGGCGCTCGGCACCGTCGATCACGTCAATCCCACACGCGCGGACCGGGGCCGCGCCATGCCGGACGAGGGGGCCGCGGAACAGGCGCGCTATTTCGACGAGAACTGCCGCATGTTCGGGATCGAGCTGTTCGACGTGCTGCACCCCGAGCAGGGTATCGAGCATGTGGTGATGACCGAAAGCGGGCGTGTCCTGCCGGGCATGGTGATCGCGGCGGGCGACAGTCATACCACCACCTACGGCGCGTTCGGGGCACTGGGTTTCGGCATCGGCACCTCGGATATCGAGCACTATCTCGCGACGCAGACGCTGGTCTATGCCCGGCTGAAGACGATGCGCGTGACGGTGACGGGGCGGACCGGGCCGGGGGTGCGCTCCAAGGACATCATCATGGCGCTGATCGGGCGGATCGGGGCATCGGGCGCGACCGGATATGCCATCGAGTTCGCCGGAGAGGCGATCCGCGCGCTCAGCGTCGAGGCGCGCATGACGATCTGCAACATGGCCGTCGAATGCGGCGCGCGGGGTGCGATCGTGGCGCCGGACGACAAGGTTCTCGACTACCTGCGGCAGACGCCGCACGCGCCGAGGGGGGCGATGCGGGAGGCGGCGGAGGCGCGCTGGCGCGGCCTCGTCTCGGATCCGGGCGCGCGTTTCGACCGCGAGGTGACGCTCGACGCGGGAGGCATCGCGCCGATGGTGACCTGGGGCACCAGCCCCGACCAGGCCTGCCCGGTGGGCGGCGCGGTTCCGGACCCTGCGGGCGAGCCGGACGAGGGGCGGCGGCGCGACATGCGGCGCGCGCTCGACTACATGGGGCTTGAGCCGGGGCAGCCGGTCGGGACGATCGCCATCGACCATGCCTTCATCGGGTCCTGCACCAACGCCCGGATCGAGGATCTGCGCGATGCGGCGCTGGTCCTGCGGGGCAGGCGCGTCGCACCCGGCGTGCGCGCCATGGTCGTGCCGGGGTCGAGCGCGGTGCGCCGCGCGGCCGAGGTCGAGGGGCTCGACCGGGTGTTCCTCGACGCCGGGTTCGAATGGCGGCAGTCGGGCTGCTCCATGTGCCTTGCGATGAACGACGACGTGCTCGGACCGGGGGAGCGCTGCGCCTCGAGCACCAACCGCAATTTCGAGGGTCGGCAGGGCGGCGGCGCGCGCACGCACCTGATGAGCCCGGCGATGGTGGCCGCGGCCGCCGTCGCGGGTCATATTGCCGACAGCCGGCAGTTCGCCGGGGAGGAGGTCTGAGATGGAGCCATTCGTCCGGGTGAGCGGCCCCGCCGCCGCCCTTCCCGCCGCCAATGTGGATACCGACGTCATCATGCCCAAGCAGTTCCTGAAGCGGATCGACCGCGCGGGCCTGGGGCAGGGGCTGTTTCACGGTCTGCGCTTTGACGACGAAGGCCGCGAGCGGCCGGAGTTCGTGCTGAACCGTGCCGAAACCCGGCAGGCCAAGGTGTTGATTACGGGGTCGAATTTCGGCTGCGGGTCGAGCCGGGAACATGCGGTCTGGGGATTGATGCAATACGGCATACGGGTGCTGATCGGCACCAGTTTCGCCGGGATCTTCTTTGACAACTGCGCCCGCAACGGCCTGCTCGCGCTGGTGCTTCCCGAAACGCAGGTGGCGGCGCTTTCGGAGGCGGTGCTGGCGCGGCCGGGGCTGGAGGTGGCGGTGGATCTCGGGGCGCAGACCATCGCGGCCGATGGCGCGGTGATCGGGTTCGACATCCCGGCCGCCCAGAAGGAGCCGCTGTTCCGGGGGCTCGATGCCATCGACCTCACGCTGGAGCACCGAAACGAGATCCGGGCCTTCCAGGACCGCCACCATGCCGACAACCCGTGGCTCTGGTGAGCGCCGTGGGCCTGTTCGACACCATCGGTCCGTCACCGTTCCTCGACGGGTTCACGCTGCGGGACTTCACGCCGTCCGGCGGGCCGCGCATCCGCTTTGCCGTCGCGGGCGAGGGGCCGCCGCTGCTGCTGCTGCACGGCCATCCGCAAACCCACGTCACCTGGCGCAAGATCGCCCCGGCGCTGGCGCGGCGGTTCACCGTTGTGGCGATGGATCTGCGCGGCTACGGCGACAGCGCCAAGCCGGAGGGCGGCGCGGATCACGTGAACTATTCCAAGCGCGAGATGGCGCGCGATCCGGTCGCGCTTATGGCGGCGCTGGGGTTTCGCCGGTTCGACGTGGCGGGCCATGACCGGGGCGGGCGTGTCGCGCATCGCATGGCGCTGGATCATCCCGACGCGGTCCGCCGGCTTGCGGTGTTCGACATCGCGCCGACCGCGACGATGTATGCCCGCACGGACAAGGATTTTGCCACGCGCTATTTCTGGTGGTTCTTCCTGATCCAGCCCCACCCGTTCCCCGAGCGGCTGATCGCGTCGGACCCGGAATATTTCCTGCGCACCCATATCGACGGACAGTCGAAGACTCCCGGCGCGACAGAGTCCGAAGCCTTTGCCGAATACCTGCGCTGCTACAGCGATCCGGCAACGCGCCATGCCATCTGCGAGGACTACCGCGCGGCGGCGGGGATCGACCTCGACCACGATGCGGCGGATGCCGGGACACGGGTGCAGGCGCCTGTGCTGGCGCTCTGGGGGGCGCTGGGGACGGTCGGCAGGACCTATGACGTGCTGGAGACCTGGCGGGACAAGGCGGTCGAGGTTTCCGGGCGCGCGCTCGATTGCGGGCACACCTTGCAGGAGGAGCGTCCGGAGGAGGTGCTGGACGAATTGCTGGCGTTCTTCGGCGGCTGAGGTCGCTGCGGGGGCGCGGCCCCCGTCGCCGCCTGCGCGGCGACTCCCCCGGGATATTTTCCGCCAGAAGAAGCCGGGATCTAGCTGCGCCGGTCGAGCTTGGTGCTGAGGTGGATCAGGCTTTCGGAGCTGCGCACGCCGCGCGCCTCGGCGATGCGGTCGAGGGTGGCATCGAGTTCCTCGGTGGAGGCGGCGCTGAGGATGACGAGCAGGTCGACGCGACCCGAGGTGGTGTGCACCGTCTCCACGGCGGGCAGGGCTTTCAGGCGGCTCAGCACGTCGGCCTGGGCGCGGGGTTCGATGGTGACCATGGCGGTGGCGCGGACCGGGGCGCGCAGGGCATTGCCGCGGCGCAGGGTGAAGCCGGCGATGACGCCGCGGTCCAGCAGGCGGTCGATGCGGGCCTGGACCGTGGTCCGGGCGAGGCCGAGCCGTCGGGCGAGATCGGCGACGGGCGCGCGGGCATCGGCGGAGAGCAGGGCGATCAGGGCGCGGTCGGTTTCGTCGATCTGCACGGTCATGTCGTCATTCCGAGTCATATTGGCGCGCAGATTGCCAGATCTGACGCGTTATTCCGAGCGGAAACTCGGGCACACTGAGGGAAAAGCGAACCGGAGGTATCCCATGGGGATCGAGCTTTCCCTTCTTCCCGCGCCCGAGATCTGGCTGGCCCGCGAGCAGCCCGACGATCCGGTGTTCTTTTTCTGTCCGGTGCGGCTGGCCGAGGTGGCGGGGCGATTTCTGCGCGGGTTTCCCGGCCTGGTGAGCTATGCGGTCAAGGCCAACCCCGCGCCCGAGGTGGTGGACGGGCTGGTCGCGGCGGGGATCCGGGCCTTTGACGTCGCCTCGCCCGAGGAGATGCGGCTGGTGCGGGCGCATTGCCCGGAGGCGGTCCTGCATTATCACAACCCGGTGCGGTCGGTCGCGGAGATCGCCGAGGGCATGCGGCAGGGCTGCGTGTCGTGGTCGGTGGACCGGATGTCGGAGCTCGAGAAACTTTCGGTCCTGCCGCGCGGCACCGAGATCGCGGTGCGGCTGAAACTGCCGGTGGCGGGTGCCGCCTATGATTTCGGCGCCAAGTTCGGGGCCGTGCCCGAGGTCGCGGCGCACCTGCTGCGGCGGGTGGTCGCGCTGGACTTCACGCCGTCGCTGACCTTTCACCCCGGTACCCAGTGCACCGCGCCCGAGCCCTGGGCGCGCTACATCGCCGTTGCCGCCGAGGTGGCGGGCGCGGCCGGCGTGCGGTTGCACCGGCTCAACGTGGGGGGCGGGTTTCCGTCGCACCGGGGGGCGGATGCTCCGGACCCCGGCGCGATATTCGCCGTCATAGCCCGCGCGGTGCGCGACGCCTTCGGCACGGCGGCCCCGGCGCTGGTCTGCGAGCCGGGGCGGGGGCTGTGCGCCGAGGCGATGATCCTGGCGCTGCGCGTCAAGGCGGTGGGGCCGGAGGCGGTGTTTCTCAACGACGGAATATACGGCGGCATGGCGGAATGGCGTGACATCGCGCCGATGGACCGGGTCCGGGTGATTGCGGCCGACGGCATGGCCCGGCCGGGTCCTCTGCGGGCGCGGGTGGTCTTCGGGCCGACCTGCGACTCGCTCGACCGGCTGCCCGATCCCGTGCCGCTGCCGGAGACGATCGCGGAGGGCGACTACGTGATCTTCGAGGGCATGGGGGCCTATTCCCGGTCGCTGGTGACCGCTTTCAACGGATACGGCGTGCGCCAGGTGGTGCGGATGTCCGCAACCGGCTGAGAACGGTCCCGCGCCGTCTGGACACTGGCGGCGCGGCCTCTACAGTCCCGGTCAGGAAATGCGACGCATGAGGGACCGCAATGGAAAAGTTCGGCAAAAGCCAGGCGATGACGCGCAGCGAGGACCTGCGCCTTCTGACAGGCCACGGCCGCTACGTGGACGATATCGCGCCGTCCGGGGCGCTGCGTGCCTATGTTCTGCGCTCGCCAGTGGCTCATGCGGAGATCACCGGGCTGGACGTCTCGGCCGCGCGGGAGGCGCCGGGGGTGGCGCTGGTGGTGACGGTCGAGGATCTGATCGGCGCGGGATACGACATTTCGATGAAGGGCGCGGTGGTGCCGAACCGCGACGGCACCAAGGGCGCCGAGCCGCAGCGTCCGATCCTGGCGCGAGGGCGCCTGCGCCACGTCGGCGAGCCGGTCGCGGTGGTCTTTGCCGAGACCTTTCAGCAGGCGCAGGATGCGGCCGAGCTGATCGAGCTCGACTACGACGAACTTCCCGCCCACATGGAGCTTTGCGTCGGGGGCGAGACGATCCACCCCGAGGCGCCCGACAACCGCGCCTATGACTACGGCATGGGCAAGGAGGCCGAGACGGCGGCGGCCTTCGATGCCGCGGCGCACGTGGTGCGTCTGGAGGTGGGCGACAACCGGATCATCGTGAACGCGATGGAACCGCGCGGCTGTTATGCCGAGTGGACGGACGGGCGGCTGCACTTGGCCTTCAACGGGCAGGGGGTCTGGGGGATGAAATCCGATCTGTCCCGCGTCATGGGCCTGCCGGAAGAGGCGATCCGCGTCACCAACCCCGATGTCGGCGGCGGTTTCGGCATGAAGGCCGCGCCCTATCCGGAATATTACTGCCTGGCTCATGCGGCGAAGGTGCTGGGCCGCCCGGTACGCTGGATGTCGGACCGGACCGAGGCGATGCTGTCGGATCACGCCGGGCGCGATCTCGTGACCATGGCGGAGCTGGCCTTCGACGCGGATCACCGCATTCTTGCCTACCGCGTGCACACGCTGTCCAACCTCGGCGTCTACAATTCGCAATTCGGGCAGCCGATCCAGTCGCATCTCTTCGCGCGGGTGCTGACCGGCACCTATGACATTCCGCTGGCCTGGATGCGGGTCGAGGGAATCTACACCAACACCACCCAGGTCGACGCCTATCGCGGCGCGGGCCGCCCCGAGGCGATCTACGTGCTCGAGCGCGTCATGGATCGCGCGGCGCGGGATCTGGGGGTCGATCCGCTGGAGCTCCGCAAGAAGAACTTCATCAAGAAGTTCCCCTACAAGACTGTTTCCGGTGAGAATTACGACGTCGGCGATTTCCCCCGGGTGCTCGATCACGCGGTGGCGGACAGCGACTGGGCCGGGTTCGCGGCGCGTCGGGCGGCCAGCGAAAAGGCCGGGAAACTTCGGGGACGGGGTTTGTGTTACTATATCGAAAGCATTCTGGGTAACCCTTACGAGGACGTGAAGGTCGAATTCACCGAAGAGGGGGGCGCAATCATCTACGTGGGGACGCAATCCAACGGCCAGGGGCATGAAACCGTGTTCGCCAAGTTCCTGAGCGACCAGTCCGGCATTCCCTTCGACGCGATCGAGGTGGTGCAGGGCGACAGCGACCGTATCGCCGAGGGCGGCGGCACGGGCGGATCGCGGTCGGTCACGGTGCAGGCGACGGTGACGCTCAAGGCGGTGGCCAACATGGTCGAGGGGTTCTCGGACTTTCTCGCCGGCGAGATGGGGGTCGACCGGGACGAGGTCACCTTCGACGACGAACGCTTCCGTGCCGAGGGGTCGAACATGACCCCGACCATGCTGGAGGCGGCGGCGCTGGCGCGTCAGAAGGGCCGCGAGGATCTTCTGACCTGGGCTTGCCGGGACGAGATCGGCGCGCGTTCCTACCCCAACGGGGCCCATGTGGCCGAGGTCGAGATCGACCCCGAAACCGGCGTCACCGAGGTGGTGAAATACACGGTGGTGGACGATTTCGGCAATCTCATCAATCCGATGCTGGCCGAAGGCCAGGTGCATGGCGGCGTCGCGCAGGGCATCGGCCAGGCGGTGACGGAACGCGTGGTCTTTGACGAGGACGGCCAGCTTCTGACCGCGACCTTCATGGACTACGCCCTGCCGCGCGCCTATGACATTCCGTGGATCGCCTTCGACACCGAGCCGGTGCCGTCGACCGGCAATCCCATGGGCATGAAGGGCTGCGGGGAGGCCGGGACCGTCGGCGCCCTCGCGGCGGTGTCGAATGCGGTGCAGGACGCGCTCTGGGAAAAGGGCGTGAAGCAGGTGGACATGCCGTTCACGCCGCAACGGGTCTGGGGCTTGTTGGGACATGGGCGCACGGCGGCTGAGTGATCGTTTCCTCGGCTGGGTCCGGGGCTGGTTCGCGCGCGGCAGCGCGCAGCCGGTCCGGGGCCGTGGTCCGCTCGACCATGTCATCATCCTGGACGGGACGCTGTCCTCGCTGGTGCCGGGGCGGGAAACCAATGCCGGGCTGACCTTCAAGCTGCTGCGCGAGGCGGGTCTTGCCTCGATCTACTACGAGGCGGGGATCCAGTGGCACGGCTGGCGCTCGGCGCGCGACATCATCAGCGGGCGCGGCATCAACCGGCAGATCCGGCGCGCCTACGGCTACCTGTCCTCGCGCTACCGACCGGGGGACCGGATCTACCTGATGGGCTATTCCCGCGGCGCCTTCGCGGTGCGCTCGCTTGCCGGGATCATCGACCTCATCGGCCTGCTGCGGGCCGAGGAGGCGACGGAGCGCAACGTGCGCCAGATCTACCGGCTCTACGAACGCGACCCGACGGGCGCGACGGCACAGGCCTTTGCGCAGGCCTTCTGCCACCCCGACACCCGGATCGAGATGGTCGGCGTCTGGGATACGGTCAAGGCGCTGGGCCTGCGGCTTCCGGTCCTGTGGCAACTGACCGAGGCGCACCATGCCTTTCACAACCACGACCTCGGGCGCCACGTGAACCGGGGCTTTCATGCGCTGGCGCGGGACGAAACGCGCGAGGCCTTCGCCCCGGTGCTCTGGACGACGCCTCTCGACCACGGCGGGCAGCTCGAACAGGTCTGGTTTCCCGGCACCCACGGCGACGTGGGCGGGCAGCTCGGCGGGGTCGAGGCGGCGCGCCCGCTGGCCAATATCCCGCTGGTGTGGATGCTGTCGAAACTGGAGGGCTGCGGGGTGATCCTGCCGGACCGCTGGCGCGACCGTTTCCCCACCGATCCCGCCGCGCCCTCCTGCGGAACCTGGCACGGGCTGGGGGTGTTCTTTCTGCTGCGCCGCCCGCGTCGGATGGGACAGGACCCGTCGGAGCGTCAGTACATCGAGAAAGAATCTGCGGGCGACCTCGTGAGTGCGGCGGAGTGAGAAAGGTCAAGTTTTTTGTTCACAGTTTCTTGAGAGACCTTTCCTCTGTGACATTTGCGCCTAAATCTCTGTCAGGATCGCGGATACGGAACATTCGCGAGACCTTCACTGTCCCTCGTTCCGCTACTTGCGCCCGTGGTTTTCCGCGGGCGCTTTTTCTTTGCAGGGCTGCGGGTTAGGATGCGGGCATGAGCTATTCGGACGCCTTTCTGAAAGAGATTCTCGCGCGGACCAGGGTGATTGCCGTGGTCGGCGTGTCGCTCAACCCCGTGCGGCCGAGCTATTACGTGGCGCGCTATCTCGGGCTGAAGGGGTTCCGGGTCATCCCGGTCAACCCCGGTCATGCCGGGGCGATGCTGTTCGGAGAGACGGTGCGCGGCGCGCTGCGGGACGTGCCGCCGGAGGTGGACATGGTCGACATCTTCCGCCGCCCGGAGGCGGTGCCGGGGATCGTCGACGAGGCGCTGGAGGCCCTGCCGAACCTGCGCACGATCTGGATGCAGATCGGGGTGACGCACGAGGCCGCCGCCGAAAAGGCGCGGGCGCGCGGCATCGACGTGGTGATGGACCGCTGTCCGAAGATCGAATACCAGCGCCTGCACGGCGAATTGCGCATGGGCGGGTTCAACACCGGCGTGATCTCGTCGAAGCTCTGAGGCCGGCGAACGGCGCTGTTCGGCTGCGCCGAAGGCGCCCCGCCCGCCGTCCCGCAGCCCGTGACGGTTGACAAACCCCGCGCAAAGGGGAACCGGGACGGGGAGGCGGATGTTGGTCCGTGAACAATCGGGGTGAGGGACCCTTTTCATGCAGATCTTCCGATGCCCCGCATGCGGGGCGCCGCTCTACTTTCACAACCTCGGCTGCTCCTGCGGCCAGCAGGTGGTGTTCGACCCCGACCGTCAGGCGATGCTGCCCGCCGTTTCGGTCTGCGCCAACCGCGCCGACATCGGCTGCAACTGGGTGCCGGACACGGACGACCTCTGCCGCTCCTGCGCGATGACCGAAACGGTGCCGGACCTGCGCGAACCGGACAACCTGCCGCTCTGGGAGAAGTCGGAATTCGCCAAGCGCTGGATGCTGGCGACGCTGGCGCGCTGGGGCTGGTTCACCGCGTCGGACCGCGGCGCGCGCCCGGTGTTCCGGATGTTGTCCGAGCAGACCGCCGCGGGCGAGGCCGATGTCATCATGGGCCATGCGGACGGGCTCATCACGATCAACGTCACCGAGGCGAGCGAGGCGGTCCGCGCGGAGCGCCAGGAGACCTTCGGCGAGCTCTACCGGACCATGATCGGCCACATGCGGCACGAGATGGCGCATTTCCTGTTCCTGAGGCTGGCCGAGGACGAGACCTTTCTCGGGCAGTTCCGCGCGATCTTCGGGGATGAGAGGGCGGATTACGGCGAGGCGCTTAAGGCGCATTACGACAACCCCGGCGTTGCGGACGAAACCCACGTCACGAGTTATGCCACCGCCCATCCGCACGAGGACTGGGCCGAGACCATCGCGCATCTGCTGCACCTGGTCGACATGGTCGACAGCGCGGCGTCGAGCGGTCTGGCCCTGCCGGAGGGGCCGCCGCCCGGGTACGACGCCTATGCCGAGCGCGACACCGAGGCGGTGGTGACGCTCGCCGTCGCCATGTCGATCGCGGTGAACCACGTGAACCGGGCGCTGGATCTGCCGGATCTCTACCCCTTCGTGCTGCGGCAGGGGGTGCGCAACAAGCTGGGTTTCGCGCACCGGGCCTTGCTGCGGGGCGCGGGCTGAGCGCTCAGCCCTCCTTGCGGGAGGCCTTTTCGCTGAGGCCGGAGCGGCCCTGACGCCGCGCCAGTTCCGCCATGACGGCGGAGAGCGGCACGTCGCGGGCCTTCAGCATCACCAGCAGGTGAAACAGCACGTCGGCCGCTTCGGAGGTGAGGCGGTCGCGGTCTCCCCTGACCGCTTCGATGATGGCTTCGACGGCCTCTTCGCCGAATTTCTCGGCGGCCTTTTCCGGACCCTTGGCCAGCAGCTTTGCGGTCCAGCTTTCGTCCGGCGAGGCCCCGGCGCGGGTGGCGACGATCTCTTCGAGCTCTTCCAGGGTCATGTCAGGCGTACCGGGATGCCGGCGGCGGCCATGTGGGCCTTGGCCTCGCCGATGGTGAAGGTGCCGAAGTGGAAGATCGAGGCGGCGAGCACGGCGGAGGCATGGCCTTCGGTGACGCCCTCGACGAGGTGATCGAGCGTGCCGACCCCGCCCGAGGCGATCACGGGAATGTCCACGGCATCGGCGATGGCGCGGGTCAGCGGCAGGTTGAAGCCGGATTTGGTGCCGTCCCGGTCCATCGAGGTGAGCAGGATCTCACCCGCGCCCTTTTCCGCCACGGTCACGGCGAAGGCCACGGCGTCGATGCCGGTGGGTTTGCGCCCGCCATGGGTGAAGATCTCCCAGCGGCCGGGCGCGACGGTCTTGGCGTCGATGGCGCAGACGATGCATTGCGCCCCGAACTGGTCGGCGGCTTCGGCCACCACGTCGGGATCGGCGACCGCGGCCGAGTTGAAGCTTACCTTGTCCGCGCCCGCGAGCAGCAAGGCGCGGACATCGGCGGGGGTGCGAACACCTCCACCGACGGTAAGCGGGATGAAGCAATGCTCGGCGGTCCGTGTGACCACGTCGAACATCGTTCCCCGGTTTTCATGCGTCGCGTGAATGTCGAGAAAGCAGATCTCGTCCGCTCCGGCGGCATCGTAGGCCCGGGCGGCATCGACCGGATCGCCCGCATCGCGCAGGTCGACGAAGTTGACGCCCTTCACCACGCGGCCGTCGGCCACGTCGAGACAGGGGATGATGCGCGTCTTGAGCATATTCGCGTGATAGAGCGGAATTTTGCCGGGGGAAAGGGGGGTGTTTCGCCCCTCTCCCGGGTGTGGCGGGGCCGCCCCGATCCGGGGCGTTGCGGGGCGGGGCCACGCAGCCTCTCGCCCGCCTGCAGGAAAGTCTGTATGCGGGGCGCATGAACAGCGAGACACCGACCGACATGGAAATTTTCCTGGCCTGCGCGCCGGGGCTGGAGCCCGTTCTGGCCGAAGAGGCACGCGATGCGGGCTTTGCCGCGCCGCGCGCCGTGCCGGGGGGCGTCACCACGCGCGGCGACTGGCCCGAGGTCTGGCGCGCGAACCTCGTGCTGCGGGGGCCGTCGCGCGTGCTGGTGCGGATCGGCGGCTTTCCGGCGGTGCACCTGTCGCAGCTCGACAAGAGCAGCCGCAAGTTCGACTGGGGCGCGGTGCTGCGCCCGGAACTGCCGGTCAAGGTCGAGGCCAATTGCATCAAGTCGAAGATCTACCACGAGGGCGCCGCGCAGGAGCGCGTGGCGCGCGCGATTTCCGAGGAACTGGGCGCGCCGATCGGCGAGGGCGGCGTGCGGCTGATGGTGCGGATCGAATCGAACCTCGTGACCTTCAGCCTCGATACCTCGGGCGTGCTGCTGCACAAGCGCGGTCACAAGCAGGCGGTGGGCAAGGCGCCGATGCGCGAAACGCTGGCGGCGCTGTTCCTTCGCCAATGCGGTTATACCGGCACCGAAACGGTGCTCGACCCCATGTGCGGCTCGGGCACCTTCGTCATCGAGGCGGCCGAGATCGCGTCGGGCCTCGCGCCGGGACGGTCCCGCGGCTTTGCCTTCGAAACGCTGGCCTCGTTCGATCCCGCCGCCTGGGAGGCGATGAAGGCCGCGCATTCCGGCCGCGCCAGCGATCTGCGCTTTTTCGGGTTCGACCGCGACCAGGGGGTGATTCCGATGGCCCGCGCCAACGCGGAGCGCGCTGGTGTCACGCAGCTCACCACCTTCGACTGCCGCGCCATGGCACAGCTCGAACGGCCGGACGGCGCGCCGGGGCTGGTCATGGTCAACCCGCCCTACGGCGGGCGGATCGGGCAGAAATCCCCGCTGTTCGGCCTTTATACCGCGATGGGAGAGGTTTTCCGCACCCGGTTCCGGGGCTGGCGCGTGGGCATCGTCACCTCGGAGCCGGGGCTGGCCAAGGCGATGCGGCTGCCGTTCCTGCCGGCCAGCGCGCCGGTCGAGCATGGCGGGCTGAAGATCCGGCTCTACCGGACCGAGGCGCTGCGCTAGAGGCTGTCCGCAGGCGGGTGATGGCGCGCGATGCGGCGCAGGGCGTCGCGCGTGATGAGCCCGTGCACCGGCAGGACGGCCCGCAGGTAGGCCCGCCCGAAGGTGGTCTTGGGGTGGACCCAGGTCGCCATGTGGACCCGTCCGTCCCGGCACAGGATCGAGATGCGGAAATCGAGATGGCTGTCGTCGGTGCCGATGACCCGCTCTTCAGCGGTCCAGAAGGTCGTCGGGAACAGCGGGCCTGCTTCGCCCGTCCGCCCGGTCCTGAGCCCGAGCGGCCCCACCAGCCGGTTGCGCAGGCTCATCGCCGCGTTGACCCATTCCGGCGTGTCGAGCCCGGTGCCCACGGCGTCGTCCGGCGTCGCGCGGGAGGCCACCGAATATCCGTCGATGAAATCCCCCGCACGGATGTAGCGCCAGAGGCGGGACTCCTCGGGGTGACGCTCGCGTCTGATGCGGGGGCGTGCGGAACAGGGGGGGCAGAAATCGAACGGCATCGGCTTCGTCCTTCATCCGGAGATGGACGGGAGGGTGGCCCCGGTTGCCGCCGGGGTCAAGCCTCAGCCGCGCAGCGTCTCCAGCGCCTCGCGCAGGTCGAGCGCGCCGTCGTAGAGCGCCCGGCCCGAGATCGCGCCGTTGAGCGCGGCACCGCAGTCGCGCAGCGCCCGCAGATCCTTGAGCGAGGAAACCCCACCGGAAGCGATCACAGGGATGGTCACGGCGCGGGCCATGGCGGCGGTGTATTCCACGTTCGGGCCCATCATCGCGCCGTCGCGGTTGATGTCGGTGTAGATGATCGCGGCGACTCCGGCATCCTCGTAGCTTTTCGCAAGCTCCACGGCGTCGACATCGGTGACCTCTGCCCAGCCCTTGGTCGCCACGCGGCCGTCGCGGGCGTCGATGCCCACGGCGATCCGGCCGGGGAAGGCGGCGGCGGCCTCGCGCACCAGCGCGGGGTCTTCGACCGCGACCGTTCCGAGGATCACGCGCGCCAGCCCCTTGGAGAGCCAGCCCTCGATGGTGGCCATGTCGCGGATGCCGCCGCCGAGCTGGGCCGGGGTGCGGGTCTGGGACAGGATCGCCTCGACCGCGGCGCCGTTAACCGGCTCGCCCGCGAAGGCGCCGTTCAGGTCCACGAGATGCAGCCACTCGCACCCGGCCGCGACGAATTCCAGCGCCTGCGCGGCGGGATCGTCATTGAAGACGGTGGCCTTGTCCATGTCGCCGCGGAGAAGCCGGACGGCCTTGCCGTCCTTGAGGTCGATGGCTGGGTAGAGGATCATGTCTTGTACTGCTCGCTTTGAATCGCGGGCTTTTCCCATGACGCAACGTCCGATGCAACGGACCTCACGTCAGTGTTGAACGCAACCGGGTCCGCGGACCAGATTTTCCGCAGGTTGCTCAACGGGAGGAAAGAGCGATGAGACGGTTTGTCACGCTGGCCGCGACGGTTCTGGGATTGATGGGAGCGGCGGGAACGGCCCTGGCCGACCCGCTGGAGGGGCTCTGGAAGACCGAGGCGGATGACGGCTACTATGCCCATATCCAGATGGCGCCCTGCGGGGCGAAGCTCTGCGGCAAGATTGCCAGAAGCTTCGATGCCGAGGGCGAGGTGCGCTCGCCCAATACCGGCAAGACGCTGGTGATCGACATGGTGCCGCAGGGCGGGGGCAGATACGACGGCAAGGTCTGGCGCCCGTCGAACGACAAGATCTACATCGGGAAGATGACGCTCAAGGGCGACAGTCTCGTGCTCAAGGGCTGCGTGGCGGGCGGGTTGCTCTGCTCCGGCCAGACCTGGACGCGCCTTCGCTGAGGCGGCGCGTTCAGGGGAGGGGCTGGCAGGCACCGGCCCCTCCGTCCCGTAGCGGGCGCGGGCCCCGGGTCACGGGCGCCAGCGCAGGAAGTTCGCGATCATGCGAAGCCCGGTCGCGGCGCTTTTCTCGGGGTGGAACTGGAAGCCGAGCATGGTGTCCCGCCCGACGATGGCGGTGACGTCGCTGCCGTAATCCGCATGGGCCAGCCGCTGGGCGGGGTCGGTCATGCGCATCTGGTAGGAATGCACGAAATAGACGTGGTCGCCGGTCGCGACGCCGTCGAGCACCGGGTGCGGGCGGTCGATGGCAAGATCGTTCCAGCCCATGTGCGGCACCTTGAACGAGGGATCGGCGGGGAGGATCTTTTCCACCTCGCCGTCGATCCAGCCGAGGCCCTCGGTTTCGGAATATTCGTGGCCCTTGCGCGCCATGAGCTGCATGCCGACGCAGATGCCGAGAAAGGGGCGGCCCCTGTCCCGGACGGTCCTGACCATCGCCTCGAAACAGCCCGACCGGCGCAGGGCACCGGCACAGGCCGGAAAGGCGCCGTCGCCGGGCAGCACGATCCGGTCGGCGCGGGCGACGACATCGGGGTCGTCGGTGACGGCAATGTCGCCCGCCCCGGTCTCCTGCGCCATGCGCTGAAAGGCCTTCTGGGCAGAGTGCAGGTTGCCGGATTCGTAGTCGATGATCGCGGTGAGCATGGCGCGTGTTTCAGCGGAAAACCCCGCCGGGTCAAGAGGCGCGCACACCCCGCGCCGCGCGCAGGATGGCGTGCTTTCCTGTTTCAACCCCCGCGCCTTCGTGGCGTTGGCCTCCGCGCCCGGATCGACGCGGCGCCGGTGGAGAGGCGCTCGGCGCGAACGCGGGTCTCAGAGAGCGCCCTTGGTCGAGGGAATCGCATCCCCCTTGCGCGGGTCGGCTTCGACCGCCTCGCGCAGGGCGCGGGCGACGGCCTTGAACGCCGCTTCGGCGACGTGGTGCGCATTCAGCCCGTGCAGGGCGTCGACATGCAGGGTGATGCCGCCATGGGTCGACAGCGCCTGGAAGAACTCCCGCACCAGTTCGGTGTCGAAGCTGCCGATCTTGTCGACGCCGAAGCCCACGTTCCAGATCAGGTAGGGGCGGGCCGAGAGGTCCAGCGCCGCGCGCACCAGGGCGTCGTCCATCGGCAGCAGGCAGGCGCCGTAACGGCGGATGCCGCGCTTGTCCCCGAGCGCCTGCGTCAGCGCCTGACCCAGCGCGATCCCGGTATCCTCGACCGTGTGGTGGTCGTCGATGTGGTAGTCGCCCTTGGCGCGGATCGTCATGTCGATCAGCGAATGCCGCGAAAGCTGGTCCAGCATGTGATCGAAGAACCCGACGCCGGTGTTGTTGTCGTAGCGGCCGGAGCCGTCGAGGTCGATCGTCACCTCGATTTCGGTCTCGGCGGTCTGGCGGCGGATCGTGGCCTGGCGCATTCGGGCTCTCCTTGTTGTCGCGGCGTTATAGGCGGGGGCGGGGCGCCCGCCAAGCCCGCCCCGCTCGGCGCTTGTGCCGCCGTGGCGTCTGTGCCAGCCTGCCGGGAAAATGAGGCACTTCCCATGACCACATGTGTTTTCGTCCAGATCCGCTGCAAGCCCGGTACGACCTATCGCGTCGCCGAGGAGATCGCGCTGAAGGAGATCCATTCGGAACTCTATTCGACGTCGGGGGAATGGGATCTGCTGGTCAAGCTCTACGTGCCCGACGGCGCCGACATCGGCCATTACATCAACGAACAGCTTCTGGACGTGACGGGGATGGAGCGGTCGCTGACCACGCTCACCTTCAAGGCATTCTGATGCGTCTCGCGCCGCTCCTGCTGTCGCTGGTGCTGGCCGGGCAGGCCGCAGGGGCCGAACCGCGCCGCGTCTACGCGGGCGAGGAGACGCGGGCGCTGAAATGCGCCTGGGTGATCTCGATGACGGCGGCGGCGCTGGAGCAGGCGGCGATGATCTCGACCCGGGATCTCGAGGTGTCGATGGCGATCTCGGTGCGCATTCTTCAGGTACACGTGACGGGCAGCCACGCGCAGAAGATGCAGGCGCTGCGCCAGGTCGGCGCGCGCCGGGATCTGAAGACGACGATGGAGGAATTCCGTCGCGAGGGCAGATCCTGCCTCAGGCGCTTCCCGGTCTGATCCCCGCATTCTGATCCCAGCATCGCGGAGCGGCCGACGGGGTTGTCGGCCTTGTCACATCTCATGTCCGGAAAATTGGAGCGGGCGAGGCGATTCGAACGCCCGACCCTAACCTTGGCAAGGTTATGCTCTACCCCTGAGCTACGCCCGCTCACTGACGTGGCGCATCCATTACGATGGGGGCGGCGGGGTGCAAGCGGAAAATTCCGGCCCGGCGCGCGGCGGCGGATTTCGCGGGACACGGCGCGGAAAGCGGAGATCCGATGGCGCGAATGGCAAGGCCGCCCGAAGGCGACCCCCTGAATATCCGTGTCTGCCGGGGTGGATGATGAGACATCATCGGCAGTTCGGTCCAATTGGAGCGGGCGAGGCGATCGAACGCCCGACCCTAACCTTGGCAAGGTTATGCTCTACCCCTGAGCTACGCCCGCATACCACTTGGGTTCCGGCGATTTAGTGCCTCGCGCGGGAGGCTGCAAGAGAAATTCGCCGTCTTTGCGCAAAATTTTCTCCGCGCGGGGTTGGCCCTTGTGGCAGGGGACCGGACCCTCTGGCTTCGGCGGGAGGGCGCCCGACGCTGGGATGTTGCGGTGAATGGACCGGCCGTCCGGCCCCAACGCCATGCCATGCCCCTGATGACAGGGCGTTTTCCCTGTCTTGCGGATCGCGGGTCGCGGTGGTGCGTCATGAAGGGGTGCCTTCGGCACGCCGGTTCTGTCGTGGGCGACCTTGCCGCCGCCCGCGCCTCGGGCCGGCCTGACGCGCGGTTCCGGGGCGGGCGCCCGTGGCGCGATCAGTCCTTCGCCGGTACAGGCTCGACCGGACCGCCCTGGTTCACCCAGTCGGTGAAGCCGTCGCGCAGGTGGGAGGCCGCGAAGCCCATGTCCTGCAGCGTCGCGACCGTGAGGGCCGACCGCCAGCCCGAGGCGCAGTGGAAGACATAGCGTTTGCCGGGCTGGGCGAAGACGGGCTTGTGGTAGGGCTGTCGGGGTCGACCCAGAATTCGATCATCCGCGCGGGGCGTGAACGGAGCCGGAATCGCGCCGCTGCGCTGGCGTTCCCGGATGTCGCGGATGTCGACGATCACCACGTCCGGGTCGTCGATCAGGGCGATGGCTTCTTCGGTCGAGAGTTCGCAGATGCGCGCGCGTGCCGTGGCGACCATCTGCGCGGCGGTGAGGTGAGTTCGGTCACGGGGCCTCCTGTCGGATTGTTCGGTCCCGACAGTGAACGGGCGCGGGACCATGTCCACCGCGCCCGCTGCCGAAGCTGTCCGTCGTCGTTTCAGGCCGCCTTGCGCCGCCGCCGCAGCAGACCCAGCCGCCGAGCGCGACCGCGAGCAGCGGCCCTGCCGGAAGCGGGACGGAGGAGGTCGGCGTGTAATCGTAGGCCACCGTGGCCAGGCCCGAGCCCTGCGTCAGGAACTGGGTGATGATGTTGCCGGGCCGCTGCCGGAGGAGGTGCCCACCGCCGACAGGGTCATGTCGATGGTGCCGGTGCCGATGAACGCCGCGAGGTTCGAGGTCAGCGTGCCGGTGCCGGTGGAGAAATTGGTCAGCCCCGAGTAGCTGTTCCCCGAGGTTCCGCCGAAGTCCGGGGCGTTGTCATAGGAGGTCGCTGCGAAGGTCACGGTCGCGATCGGCGAAACGGTCACGGAAAGCGACGTCGCGAGGAATGCCGCGGTGATATTGGCCGAGGAATTCAGCGTGATGGTGCTGGGGCGGCATCCAGGCTTTCCGCGTTGGCATTGCCGAGCACGGTTCCGGTCAGCGTCAGGGTCACGCTGTTGAGCGTTCCCAGGGATGAATCGAACTGGGTGATCCCGAAGGTGTTCGACCAGTTGGTCGTCGCCATGGCGCTGCTCTGGGAATAGGTCTCGGTGAGCGCGTGGCGGAGCCGGCGGCGAGCAGCATGGCTGCGACCGCCGAAGTCAATATCTTCATCTTGCTCTTCCTCAAACATTAAAGAATTTTTTATTCGTTTACGCTTGGTGAGGGATCGCACAAGAAAAACGTTTCCGTACAAGCGATAATAGCCTGCATATTGCTTTATTCGTGACCGCCGGTCGCCATGTGCAATCGAAGGGCGTATCTTTCTCCCTCCGATTGCATGTTTTTGGTGTTATTGTAGTGACGAGGAGGTCCTGCGTCGATCTGTGCGCCGGGGAGGATGTGGACGGCTTTCACGGTTGCGTCGCGGTCTGCGTGGAGGCCGGTTTCCATCTTCATGGCTTCGATGGTGAGAGGAGGTCGCCTTGCTTGACCTGCGCGCCGGGGGTGACGACGACGGAGGCGACGACGCCGGGCATGGGGCGCCGATGTGGTCGGGGTTGCCGGTCTCGGCCTTGGGCGTGCGGCGGAGGAGGCCTTGGCCTTGCGGTCGGCACGCGGATCGTCCGGGGCTGGCCGTTCAGCTCGAAGAAGACGCGGACCTCGCCGTCGTCCTGGTTTCGCCCACGGCGATCAGGCGGATCTCCATGATCTTGCCGGGGTCGATCTCGGCCGAGATCTCCTTGCCCGGTTCCATCCCGTAGAAGTAGGTCAGGGTCGGCAGCACGCGCACCGGGCCGTAGTCCTCGTGGCGGGCCATGTAGTCGGTGAAGACCTTGGGATACATCAGGTATCCGTTGAGATCCTCGTCGTCGATCACCGCATCCTCGAAGGTCGCCTGAAGCTCGGCTTTGGTGGCGGCGAGATCGACGGGGAAGGTGCTTGCCGGGGCGCTCGGCATTGGGCTTTCGCCCTTGAGCACCTTCCTGACGATGCCGGCGGGGAAGCCGCCCGGCGGCTGGCCGGGTTGCCGCGCATCATGTCGATGACCAATCCGGAAGCTGACATCGCTTTCGGGTCCTCGACCTGGGCGCGGGTGAGGTTCTGGGACACCATCATCAGCGCCATGTCGCCCACCACCTTCGAGGAGGGCGTGACCTTGACGATGTCGCCGAACATCATGTTGACGTCGGCATAGGTCTTGGCGACCTCGTGCCAGCGCTCCTCGAGGCCGAGGCTGCGGGCCTGGGCCTTGAGGTTGGTGAACTGGCCGCCGGGCATCTCGTGGAGATAGACCTCGGAGGCCGGGCCTGCATGCCGGATCAAAGGCCGCGTACTGGCCGCGCACCGCCTCCCAGTAGTTGGAGGTCTCGCGGATCACATCCACATCAAGGCCGGTGTCGCGCCCGGTGTGGCGCAGCGCCTCGACCACCGACCCCAGCGTGGGCTGCGAGGTGTTGCCCGGAGCGCGTCCATCGCCGCATCCACCGCATCGACGCCCGCGCGCAGGCCTCCATGATGGTGGCGATGGCGGCGCCCGAGGTGTCGTGGGTGTGGAAGTGGATCGGCAGCCCGACCTCCTGCTTCAGCGCGTCGACCAGCGCGAAGGCGGCGGAGGTTTCAGCAGGCCCGCCATGTCCTTGAGACCCAGAACATGGGCGCCGGCGGCCTTCAGCTCCTTGCCCATGGCGACGTAGTACTTGAGATCGTACTTGGCGCGGGCCGGGTCGAGGATGTCGCCGGTGTAGCAGACCGTGCCTTCGCAGATCTTGCCGCTTTCGAGCACCGCATCCATGGCGACGCGCATGTTCTCGACCCAGTTGAGGCTGTCGAAGACGCGGAAGACATCGACGCCGGACCTGGCGGCCTGCGCCACGAAGCTCTGCACGACGTTGTCGGGGTAGTTGGTGTAGCCGACGCCGTTCGAGGCGCGCAGCAGCATCTGCGTCATGATGTTGGGCATCTTGGCGCGGATGTCGCGCAGGCGCTGCCAGGGGCATTCCTGCAAAAGCGGTAGGCCACGTCGAAGGTCGCGCCGCCCCAGCATTCGACCGAGAACAGGTCGGCGAGGTTGGTCGCGTAGCTTGGCGCGACCTTGATCGCTGTCGATCGACCGCATCCGGGTGGCCAGCAGCGACTGGTGGCCGTCGCGCATGGTGGTGTCGGTGATCAGCAGCTTCTTCTGCGCCAGCATCCAGTCGGCGACGGCCTGCGGCCCCTGTTCGTCGAGCAGGGTGGGTGCCCGGCGGCGGCGTGTCGAGCCGCTGGGCCGGGGCCCTGGCGGGCTTGAGGTCGGGATGCGGCCGGGGGCGGCCTCGACCTCGGGATGGCCGTTCACGGTGATGTCGGCGATATAGGTCAGCACCTTGGTGCCGCGATCCCGGCGCTTCTTGAAGTCGAAGAGTTCGGGCGTCGTGTCGATGAACTTGGTGCTGTACTGGTTGGTCAGGAAGACCGGGTGTTTCAGCAGGTTGATGACGAAGTCGATGTTGGTGGAGACACCCGGATGCGGAACTCGCGCAGCGCGCGGTCCATCCGCTTGATCGCCTTTTCCGGGGTCGGGCCTTGGCCGTGACCTTGACCAGCAGGATCGTAGAACCGGGTGATGACGCCGCCGGCATAGGCGGTGCCGCCGTCGAGCCGGATGCCCATGCCGGTGGCCGAGCGGTAGGCGGTGATGCGGCCGTAATGGGGATGAAGTTGTTGGTCGGGTCCTCGGTGGTGATCCGGTCTGCAGCGCGTGGCCGGTCAGCCGGATGTCGTACTGGCTGGCCTTGCCGGTCGCCTCCGAGAGCGACTTGCCCTCGGCGATCATGATCTGGGCCTGCACGATGTCGATGCCGGTCACCTCCTCGGTGACGGTGTGTTCGACCTGCACGCGGGGTTCACCTCGATGAAGTAGAACTTGCCCGTCTCCATATCCATCAGGAATTCGACGGTGCCGGCGCATTCGTAGTTCACATGGGCGCAGATCTTGCGGCCCAGTTCGCAGATCTCCTCGCGCTGCGCCTCGCTGAGATACGGCGCGGGGGCGCGTTCGACGACCTTCTGGTTGCGCCGCTGCACCGAGCAGTCGCGCTCGTAGAGGTGGTAGATGTTGCCCATCTTGTCGCCGAGGATCTGCACTCGACGTGGCGGGCGCGCAGGATCATCTTCTCGAGATAGCCCTCGCCGTTGCCGAAGGCGGCCTCGGCCTCGCGGCGCCCTTCGAGCACCTTTTCCTTCAGCTCCTTCGGCCCCTCGATCGGCCGCATCCCGCGTCCGCCGCCGCCCCAGGAGGCCTTGAGCATCAGCGGATAGCCGATCTCTCCGCCTCCCGGCGATGGCCTTCCAGTCGTTGCCCAGAACCTCGGTCGCGGAATGACCGGCACGCCCGCCGCGACGGCGACCTTGCGGGCGCTGGCCTTGTCGCCGAGCGCGCATGGTCTCGGCCGGGGCCGATGAAGGCGATGCCGGCCGCGACGCAGGCATCGACGAAATCGGGGTTCTCCGACAGCAGCCCGTAGCCGGGTGGATCGCATCCGCCCCGAAGCCTTGGCCACGCGGATGATCTCGGGAATGCTCAGATAGGCCGCCACAGGACCCAGACCCTCACCGATCCGGTAGGCCTCGTCCGCCTTGAAACGGTGCAGCCCGAGCTTGTCCTCCTCGGCAAAGACGGCAACCGTCTTCTTCCCCATCTCGTTCGCCGCCCGCATGATCCGAATGGCAATCTCGCCACGGTTCGCTATCAGAATCTTCTGGAATTCGGGCATCTCTCTAAGGTCCTCCGTCTGGGCGCAAAGTCGCTCCGGGGACTTCGCCTGGAGGAATGAACGCCATGCCGCGCTGCGGCGCAAGAGGGGGTTTGCATATTTGGCAATCATTCTTTCCGGGTTTGCAAATTTTCCGGGCATCTTCGGATGGCCTGCCTCGACCGTTCGCAATTCCTTGTCGGGGGTTTCCGGGGACCGGCGGGCAGGGGCGCGGCGCGCGCCCGCCCGTGATGAGAACATCCTGAGAACACGCTTTCCCTTGCGCCGCAGGGCCTGTATATCTGCCCCATGAGCAGTTTCGACGACATGGACGCCTTCGAGGGCGCATCGCTTTCGGCGCGCGCCATGGCCGCGCGCCCCGCCCCTTATCTGGACGATCTGAACCCCGCGCAGCGCGAGGCGGTGGAGCGGCTGGACGGTCCGGTCCTGATGCTGGCCGGTGCCGGCACGGGCAAGACCAAGGCGCTGACCTCGCGCATCGCGCATCTTCTGACCACCGGCAAGGCCCGCCCGAACGAGATTCTCTCGGTGACCTTCACCAACAAGGCCGCGCGCGAGATGAAGCTGCGGGTGAGCCGGCTGCTCGGGCAGGCGGTGGAGGGGATGCCCTGGCTCGGCACCTTCCATTCGATCTGCGTGAAGCTGCTGCGCCGCCATGCCGAACTGGTGGGGCTTAAGTCGAATTTCACCATCCTCGACACCGACGACCAGGTGCGGCTGATCAAGCAGCTCGTCCTTGCCAACAACATCGACGAAAAGCGCTGGCCGGCGCGCATGATGGCCGGCCTCATCGACGGCTGGAAGAACCGCGCGCTGACGCCGGAAAAGGTCCCCGCGTCCGAGGCCTCGGCCTTCAACCACCGCGGGACGGAGATCTACGCCCAGTACCAGACCCGCCTGCGCGAGCTGAACGCGGTGGATTTCGGCGACCTGCTGCTGCATGTCGTGGTGATCTTCCAGAAGCATCCGGACGTGCTCGAACAATACCAGCGCTGGTTCCGCTACATCCTGGTGGACGAGTATCAGGATACCAACGTCGCCCAGTATCTCTGGCTGCGGCTGCTGGCGCAGGGGCACCGCAACATCTGCTGCGTGGGTGACGACGACCAGTCGATCTACGGCTGGCGCGGCGCCGAAGTGGGCAACATCCTGCGGTTCGAAAAGGATTTTCCCGGCGCACATGTGGTCCGGCTCGAACAGAACTACCGCTCCACGCCGCATATCCTCGCCGCCGCCTCCGGGGTGATCCGGGGCAACGAAAGCCGGCTCGGCAAGGAACTCTGGACCGAGGCGGAGGAGGGCGAGAAGGTCCGCCTCATCGGTCACTGGGACGGCGAGGAGGAGGCCCGCTGGATCGGCGAGGAGGTCGAGGCGCTGCAGAAGGGCACCCGCGGCATGCATGCCTTTTCGCTCGACGACATGGCGATCCTCGTGCGCGCCAGCCACCAGATGCGCGCCTTCGAGGACCGCTTTCTGACCATCGGTCTGCCCTATCGTGTGATCGGCGGCCCGCGCTTCTACGAACGGCTCGAGATCCGCGATGCCATGGCCTATTTCCGGCTGGTGGTCTCGCCCGAGGACGATCTTGCCTTCGAGCGGATCGTGAACACCCCCAAGCGCGGCCTCGGCGACAAGGCGCAGCAGATCATCCAGCAGACCGCGCGGGAATTCGGTGTCTCGCTGGTCGAAGGCGCGCGCATCGCGGTCGAGGAGGAGCGGATCAAGGGCAAGGGCGGCGGTCAGCTCGGCGCGCTGGTCAAGGATCTGGCCCGGTGGGGCCGCCTGACCGGCGACAAGGACATGACCCACATGGAGCTGGCCGAGATCATCCTCGACGAGAGCGGCTACACGACCATGTGGCAGAACGACAAGACGCCCGAGGCACCCGGTCGGCTGGAGAACCTCAAGGAACTGGTGAAGGCGCTGGAGCAGTTCGAGAACCTGCAGGGCTTTCTCGAACACGTCGCGCTCATCATGGACAACGAGACGGAAGAGGCAGGCGCCAAGGTGTCGATCATGACGCTGCACGCCGCCAAGGGGCTGGAGTTTCCCGCCGTCTTTCTGCCGGGATGGGAGGACGGGCTTTTCCCCTCGCAACGCTCGATGGACGAAAGCGGTCTCAAGGGCCTGGAGGAGGAGCGCCGCCTTGCCTATGTCGGCATCACCCGCGCGGAGGAGGTCTGCACCATCTCCTTCGCGGGCAACCGGCGGGTGTTCGGGCAGTGGCAATCCTCGCTGCCCTCGCGCTTCATCGACGAACTGCCCGAGGCGCATGTGGAGGTGCTGACGCCGCCCGGCCTCTACGGCGGCGGCTACGGCGCGGCGGCGGCCTATGGCGGCGGATCGGGGATCGAGGCGCGCGCGGCAGAGGCGAACGTCTACAATTCGCCGGGATGGAAACGGCTTCAGGAGCGATCCTCGCAACGGCCCGTCTCGCAGCCCCGTGAATCGCGCAACACGGTGATCGACCTCGAAGCGGTGAGCGCCTGGACCACCGGGGACCGGGTGTTCCACCAGAAGTTCGGCTATGGCGAAATCATCGCGATCGAGGGTGACAAGCTGGAGATCGCCTTTGAAAAGGCCGGGACGAAGAAGGTCGTCGCGCGATTCGTCATGGCGGCCGAAGATGCCGGCGACGTGCCGTTCTGAGCCGGGCAGCGGTCGAAACTGCGCGGTATGTCCCCGCCGCGACCCGTTCGGGGGCAAAGCGGGCAAATTACGGCTGATATTTCAGCACAACATGCGTGACGCGGCGTAAAATCGTGATAAGGTCACCGGATATTCGGGGGTGACGCTTTTGCGACTCAGCAATCGCCGCTTCCGTCAGACAGAGTTTCTCGAGGAGTGATTGCGCCTCTTTGCTACTGCCGAGAGGCCGGAGAGTGGAGCCCGAGCCGCCGGCGTCACGATCACGCTCTTCCGTCATAACGAGTGGGACGACACGATGCGGGGAAACCCGCGATCCTGCTCCCGCCCGCAGCCCCTGAGGAGAGGGGCGACGGCCCGAACGTCAGAGGAGGTGTTCGGGCCGTCTCTAATTCCACCGAAACCCCACCGACATCGCTTTGCCCGCCGCAGGGCGTCAGCTCCACGGTCCCGACCGGTCCTTGTGTCCGGTGCGCGGGATGCTCGACCGCGACGGCTCTGCCCGCCGCGCCGGCGCGGCACGTCCGCCCGGTGCCATGGCGCGCAGGGCGGCGATGCGGTTCTCGGTCGCCGGGTGCGTCGCGAAAAGGCTGTCGCGCTTGTGGGCGTGCAGCGGGTTGATGATGAACATATGCGCCGAGGCGGGGTTGCGTTCGGCGGCATCGTTGTCGATCCGGGCCGCGCCCTCCTGGATGCGGGCCAGCGCCGAGGCGAGCCACAGCGGCTGGCCGCAGATCTCGGCCCCGGCCTTGTCAGCGGCATATTCGCGGGTGCGGCTGATCGCCATCTGCACCAGCGCCGCTGCCATCGGGGCGAGGAACATCATGGCGAGCGAGCCGACGAGGCCGAGCCGCTCGCGGCTGCCGCCGAAGAAGAGCGCGAAGTTGGCCAGCATCGAGATCGCCCCGGCAAAGGTTGCCGTGACGGTCATGATCGCGGTGTCATGGTTGCGGATATGGGCAAGCTCGTGCGCGACCACCCCCGCCAGTTCCTCGCGCGAGAGGACGCGCATGAGCCCGGTGGTGACCGCCACGGCGGCATTCTTCGGGTTGCGCCCGGTGGCGAAGGCGTTCGGCTGCGGCGTGTCGATCAGGTAGACGGCGGGCATCGGCAGGTCGGCATTGCGTGCCAGCTCGGCGACAAGGGCGTTCAGCCCGAACCGATCCCCCTGCGGCAGCGGTTGCGCGTTGTGCATCCGCAGCACCATCTTGTCGGAGTTCCACCAGGTGAAGACGTTCATGCCGCCCGCGACCACCAGCGCGATCAGCGCGCCGCCGGACCCGCCCAGCAAATAGCCGATGCCCATGAACAGCGCAGTCATCGCTGCCATCAGCATCGCTGTCTTGACGTATCCCATGACGAACCCTCCTGGCGGACCGCTCCGGCGGTCGATCAAGAGATAGGAACGGAAGCGCGCGCTGCAAGGCAGCGTGGTGCGATGGCGGCGCGGGTCAGCCGCGCGGCATCTTCAGGACGATGCTGCGGCCGCCCTTGGAATATTGCAGCTCGGTTTCCCCGATGGCCGCGACGCGTCCGCCGTCGACCCGATCGCCGACCTGGACCTTCTGATACCGCCCGGACGGGAGCCTCAGAAGCGCGCGGCGGCTCGATGCCTTGCCGTAGATGCCGATCAGGCTGACCTGGCGCAGGTTGATCTGGTTCTTGGTGGTGGCAGAGCGCGCGACACTCGCCGTCTGCGGCACCTTGGGGCCCGGCTGGACGCGGATCGGCCCGGCGGAGGCGGTCCGCACCTCTTCGGCAGGGGCCTCGGTTTCGGCCCGGCGGACGAGCGCGCTCATGTTGCCGGGGCGTGTGTTGGGCGTGAGCGAGCGGACCACCGCCTGCGCGGTGGCGTCGATCTCCGGCTCTTCGGGAAGGTCGGCTTCGCGGGCTTCGGCGACCGCATCGGCCACCTCGTCCTGGATTTCCTCGACCTGCGCGGCCGAGGCCTGTTCCTGCGCGCTCGGCGGGCGCAGCTGCGGCCGCTTCGCCGCCAGTTCCGCCACCGAATTGCCGCGCAGCGTCACCCGTTCGGTCTGTTCGACCAGGTCGCCGGGGCGGGCTTCGGGGCGGCTGTCGCGCAGCGTTTCGGGGGCGCCGGGCGCGGGGGCCGCGGTGTCGCCGGTGCCGGTCGCGCCGCCAGTCTCGGGTGCCGCGTCGGGGGCGGCCTCGACCGGGTCGCGCTGCGGCGGGGTCTGCGGGGGACGGCCGGTGAACACGCGGATACCGTCGGGCGAGATCGCACCCTCGGGCGTGGCGCGGACCAGCCCGCGCTCGTCCAGGTCGAAGCGGTCGAAGGGACCGGGCGGCAGCAGGACGGGCAGCAGGGTGACATCGCCGCGCGGCGCGCTGAAATCGGGCAGGGCGATCGCGTCGAGCTGGCGCACGGACGGGTCGATGGAGGCGACATAGATGTCGTCGGTGCCGGTCTGCGGCGGCTCGAGCGGGGCCGAGGGCGCGCGCTGCCAGATGCCGGTGGCGGCATAGGTCGCCTCGGCGGCTTCGGGCGACAGCGCCACGCGCGGCACGGGCGAGGTCAGCGCCTCCGGTGCGTTTTCTGCGTCGCTGGTCACGCCGGGCGTTTCGAGCGAGGCCAGTTCGGTATCCTCGGATTCCTCCTCCTCGGCCGTCATCTGCTGCGGCTCGGGATCGGGGGCCGGCAATGCCTCTGCGGGAAGGGCGGCGAAATCGGTTTCGGTTTCGGCCGGCGGGGCAAAGAAGCGCGACAGGCCGGTGTCGAGGAAGACCGAGGCCCAGGCCGCCACACCGGCCAGGAAGACCAGCAGGACCAGCGTGAGCATCAGGCCCAGGAACCGCGGTTTGCCGCCGATCTGGTCGTTGCCGCGCGCGCCGAAAACGGTCATGCGGCGGCGCTCTTCATCGGCATCCACGGCCACGGCGGCGCTTGCCGCCTCTGCCGGGGGTCGGGGGGCGTCGTTCGTCCTGATCGGAGCGGCGACGCGCTTGCCGCGGGCCTTGGGCTCCGGTGTCGGGGCGGCGGCGGCGGCGGCGGGGGCTTCGGGCTCTGGCTCGGCCGTCTTGCGAGGGGCGCGACGCAGCAGCGCGGCGACGGATTTCGCAGGGGGGGCGGGCAGCTCTTCCGTGATCACGGGCGCGGCGGCGGCCTGCGCGGCCCCGCCCTTGTCCCTGGTCCGGCGGCGGGAAAAGAACCCCTCTGTGCCGGGTGCGGCGGCGGGGGCTTCGGCGGCGGCGGGGGTCGGCGGGTCGAGCGTGATGGCGGGCGCGCCCGTGCCTTCGGGCGCGCGCGGCGCATCGAGGCGCGGCGCGGCGGGACCGGCGCCGCCGGGGCGGGGCACATCGCGGGTCGCGCGGATCGAGGTGAAGCTGATCGGTGCCGACTCGTCCGTCGGCGCGACGGAGCGCAGCGTTCGCCCGCCGGAGCGGGGCGGTGGTATGTCGTCCGCCGCACCTGGCGCCAGCGCGGCGACGCTGTCAGGGCGGGCGGCGGGAGGCGGTGTCACGTCGAGGCGGCTCGCCGGAAAAAGCGGTTTGTTCTCCGCCGGCTCCGTCGTGGCGGCGGGCGGCGTGGCGGGGACGCGCGGGCGCAGCGGGGCGAATTCGATCTCGGCCGGGTTCGACGGATCGTGGCGGGTGCGGAACACCGGCACCAGTTCGTCCTTCGGATCCTCGTCGGCGTCTTCGTGGGGGTCTGCTTCGGCGGCCTCATCATCAGCGTCGGGCGCTTCCGGAACGGCTCTTGCGATGACGGGGGCCGGTTCGGGCAGGGCGGCGGGCCATTCGGGTGCCGGAGCCTCGGCCTCTGCTGCGTCTTCGGGTTGCTGCGGTTCCTCCGGGGCGTCCGCATCCACGATGGCCTCCGGCGCGGTCTCCGGTTCGGGCACGATGCGCACCGGGTCCGCCGGGCGCAGCGGCACGGGGCCGGTCCAGGACGGGGCGGGCCCGAAAAAGACATCGCCCGAAAAGCTGTCGGCGGGGGGGAGGGCGGCGAAGCTGACCGGCACGAACCCCTGCGCCGCGACGAAACTGCCCGCCTCGTCCAGCGTCTCGCGGGCGACGGCGGCGATGCAGAGGCGGCTGTCGATCAGCGACCAGTCGATGACGAGATCGTTGACCGCGTAGGGTGTCATCCCTTCCAGCGCGGTGCGCGCGGTTCGGGCGCGGGTGTCGTAATCGCCGCCCGGGTCGGGAAGATCGAGGTAGCGGATCTGTTCGTTGGGCAGCAGGAGCATGATCTCCGCCCCGTCCGGCCCATGCGCCAGCGCCGTCTCGCGAAGCCGCCGAAGCGCCCCGTCGAGATCGTCGGAATCCAGGGCCACGGTCTCGGACCGGACCCAGCCCGACGACACCCGTCGCAACAGGGCGATGCCGTCGAACGAAAGGGAAAGCGCGAAATTCGGTACCATGCGCGGTCTCTATCACTGCTCGGGCGGCGATGGGAGTCCCGGAGCCGCGGGCCTTCACCCTACAGCAGGAGTTTGCTCAGGGAAAGAAGCTGGCAGCGCGGGGCCTTGCAGCTTGCCGCCGTAGGGAGGATTGTCATGCGAAATCGAACGAACCACAGGAGCACGCGATGCGTCGCCTTACCCGGATTGCCACCCCCGTGGCCCTGACCCTCGGACTGGTCCTGGCCGTCCCGGCCCTGGCCCAGCAGGCCGAAGCGCCGCGCCTCACGGTGACGGGCGAGGGCAGCGCCAGCGCGGTGCCCGACATGGCCACGATCACCCTCGGGGTGACCGCGCAGGACAAGGACGCAGGGGCCGCGATGGATTCGGCCTCCGAAGTGGCGGGAGCGATTCTCGCCCGGCTCGACGGGCTCGGGATCGCGGCGCGGGACCGGCAGACCTCGGACCTGTCGCTGCAGCCGATCTGGAGCCAGTACGACAACGGCAAGGGTCAGGAGATAACCGGCTACGAGGCGTCGAACCGCCTGACGGTCCGGGTGCGCAACCTCAGCCAGCTCGGCGATGTGCTGGCGGCGGTGCTCGACGACGGCGCGAACCGCCTGTCGGGGCTGACCTTCGGGCTGCAGGAACCGGACCCGGTGCAGAACGACGCGCGCCGCGACGCGGTGGCGGATGCGATGGACCGGGCCAAGGTGCTGGCCGAGGCGGCGGGCGTGACGCTCGGCCCGCTCCTGTCGATCTCGGAATCCGGCGGTGGTTACGCGCCGCAGCCGATGATGGAGATGGCGCGGATGTCCGCCGTGCCCGTGGCGGCCGGGGAATCCGTCATCAACGCGCAGGTGACGATGGTCTTTTCGCTGGGCGAATGACACGGGGCCGTGCGGGGGCGGTCCCCGCACGGCGCCGATGTGTCCTCAGGCGCGGGCCCGGCGGCGCCGCGCGGCGGCGCCCATCAGGGCGAACCCGCCGAGCAGCAGCGGCAGGGTGGCCGGCAACGGCACGGTCGAGGTCTGGACCGCGGTGATCGCATCCCCCGTCAGGTAGTTGATCGCATTGGAGAAGAGCTGAATGTCGTTCGCATCGGCGAGCGCGCCGTAGACGTTCCAGCCGAAGTAGATGTTGTCATCGTCCACCGCGAAGGTGTTGCTGTAGGTGTTCCCTTCGTGAACGATCTCTGCAAGGCCCGGAATGCTGGTGGCATATCCGATGAAGTCGGAGGCGCCGTAGTCGTTGGCATGGAACCCGCGCGACGACCAGCTGGCATCGACATAGCTGAGCAGCGCGGAGGGTCCGGTCACGTTCACGGTGATCGCGGAGCCGTCCGGAATGCTGACGTAGCTGTCGCTGATGTTTCCGTCGCCCCAGTCCCCGACCTGGATATAGGGGATGAGCGCATTGCGCGAGACACTGTGGCCGGAAACGGAAATCGCGATGTCGACAGCGGCCGAATAGGTGGTCGTGTAGGTGTGACCGAGCGCCGTGAGCGTTTCGAAAAGCGCGTCGCGCTCTCCGGCAAAGCCGGCACTCGACCCCACGAGAACGGTTGCCGCCTGCGCGGCGCATCCGCCCATCGCAATGGCGGCGCCGAGGGCCAGTCCCGAAATCGCAAATTTCATGTTCTCAAATCCCGATTGGTATCTTCACGAAAACGTTATTGCAGAACATGCCGGGGCCGCAAGACATTTCCGCGCGCGGTCCGCATCGCGCGGTGGGGTGGTATCGACATATGGGTGCCGGAATCGTTCGGTTTTTCGCGGTGGCGGCAGGGGAGCCCGTGCAGCCCCCGCCGCCGTTCCGTCAGCCCGCCTTGGTCAACGCCTGGTCGAGATCGGCCATGAGATCTTCGGGATCTTCGATACCGATGGAGATCCGCACCACGTTCGGCGCTGCCCCTGCGGCGATCTGCTGTTCCTCGGACAACTGCCGGTGCGTGGTCGAGGCCGAGTGGATCACGAGGCTGCGCGTGTCGCCGAGGTTGGCGACATGGCTGAAGATTTCCAGCGAATCCACGAACTTCATGCAGGCCTCGTAGCCGCCCTTGAGCGCCACGGTGAACAGCCCGCCCGCGCCGTTGGGGCAGATCCGCGACACCCGGTCGTTGTAGGGCGAGGAGGTCAGGCCGGCATAGGTCACATGGTCGACTGCAGGATGGTTCTCCAGCCAGGAGGCGACCCGCGTGGCGTTCTCCACGTGCTTCTGCATCCGCAGCGACAGAGTCTCGATCCCGAGCAGCGTGTAATGCGCCGCCTGCGGGTTCAGCGTCATCCCGAGGTCGCGCAGGCCGATGGCGATGGAGTGGAAGGTGAAGGCGAGGGGGCCGAAGGTCTCGTGGAACTTCAGCCCGTGATAGGCGGGCTCCGGCGCCGAGAGAGACGGGAACTTGTCCGAGGCAGACCAGTCGAACCTGCCCGAATCCACCACGCAGCCGCCGGTGACGGTGCCGTTGCCGGTCAGGTACTTGGTCATCGAATGCACCACCAGCGTCGCGCCGTGCTCGATGGGTTTGCAGAGGTACGGGGTGGCCGAGGTGTTGTCGACGATCAGCGGAATGCCTGCCTTGTCGGTGATCGCGGAGATCGCGTCGAGGTCGGTGATGTAGCCGCCGGGGTTGGCGATGCTCTCGCAGAAGACGGCGCGGGTGTTCTCGTCGATGGCGGCTTCGACGGCGCCGGTGTCGTCGAAATCGACAAAGGTCGCGGACCAGCCGAAGCGCTTGATCGTCTGGCTGAACTGGGTGATCGTCCCGCCGTAAAGCCTTGTCGAGGCGACGATATTCTTGCCGGGCCCCATCAGCGGGAACAGCGCCATGATCTGCGCCGCATGACCGGAGGAGCAGCAGACCGCCCCGGCGCCGCCTTCCAGCGTCGCCACCCGTTCCTGCAGCGCGGCCACGGTCGGATTGGTCAGGCGGGAATAGATGTAGCCCACCTCCTGCAGGTTGAAGAGGGCGGCCGCGTGATCCGCGTCGCGGAAGACATAGGCGGTGGTCTGGTAGATCGGCACCTGCCGCGCGCCGGTTGCCGGATCGGGCCGGGCGCCCGCATGGATTTGCAACGTGTCGAAGCCGTGGGTCATGTGATCCTCCCGATCGTGATTTTTCATCAGGGTTACGCGAGCGGGCGGGTTGCGGCAACAGCGGGCTTCACGGATCTTGTGTTCATACTCTCAAAGTATGTTGACAGGCGGCGCGGATCATCATACTTTGACTCTATGTTGAGAGCAGTGGAGTCCACAACGATGGCAACCGAAGCAAAAACCCCCAAGGCCCCGAAATCCGACAAGAAACCGTCGCGCGCCGAGCGTCTGGCGATGGCCACCAACGTGGCGTTCAGCCTCGAACCCAAGGTCCGCGCGCGCTTTGTCGCCGAGGCGAAGGCCGAGGGCATGGAACTGGGCCACTACCTCCAGAAGGTTCTGGAAACGCACCTGCTGGACAAGGCCCCCGAGGGTGACGAACTGGCCGACCGCATCCGCGCCAAGCGCTACGTGATCGACCGCGTGGTCGCCATCGCGAAGGATCTCGACGGCAAGGGCAAGTTCGACGAGCATTTCGTGCTGACCGTGATGAAGGCCGCCGCCGCCGACACGGCGTTCATGGACAAGTACCACACCGCCATCGGCGGTGAGGGCAAGGACGGCGCCCGCGCCCAGAAGCCGCTGAACCAGCAGCTCGGCCGCCTGATCCGCAAGTCGGTCGGCGCCAAGGGCATCAAGACCGACGCGGGCCGCGTCGCCCGCGCGCAGGTCACGGGGGAAATCATCTCCTCCTACACGCTGCTGTCCAAGCTGGCCTGATCTTCGACCCGTCCGGGTCCGGATGCGCGCCTTCCCCCCGGGGGAGGCGCGTTTTCATGTCGGGCGGCGACCCGGACGATGGCGCGGGCCGGGCTCAGGCGCGATGCAGCACGTCCACGCTCAGCACCGTCGGCAGATGACGGGCGATCTCCTCCCAGTGGTCGCCCTCGTCGGCGGTGGCAAAGACCGACCCGGAATTGGTACCGAAGTAGACCCCGGCCGGCGACGCCTTGTCGGTCGCCATCGCCTGGCGCAGCACGGTGAAGAAGCACGCGCCCTGCGGCAGCCCCTCGCGGCAGGCCTCCCAGGTGTCGCCGCCATCGCGCGAGCGCCAGACCGCGGCGCTGGCATCGGGCGGATAGCGGCCCGCCATGTCGCCGTTCAGCGGCAGCGTCCAGATCGTCTGCGGGTCCGTGGGGTGCACGGCGATGGGAAAGCCGAAGGTCGAGGGCAGCCCCTCGGTCACGTCGTCCCAGCTGCGCCCGCCATCGCGGGAGCGGTGAACGCCGTGGTGGTTCTGCTGGTAGATCAGATCGGTCCCGCCCGGCGCGCGCACCATGTTGTGCACGCAATGGCCGGTTTCATGGGCGTCGCCCGCCGCGGGATGGCTGTGCTGGCAAGCCGGCGCGTTGGAGCGGCGGTTGCGCCGCTCCCAGGTCGCCCCCGCGTCCTCGGAGGCAAAGACCCCGGCGGCAGAGATTCCGACCCAGAGCTTTTCGGGCTGCGCCGGGTCGGCCAGGATGGTGTGCAGGGTCAGCCCTGCTGCGCCCGGCTGCCAACTGTCCGAGGAGGGATGATTGCTCAGCCCTTCGACCTTGTCCCAGGTTTCGCCTGCATCGGTGCTGACGAAAAGGGTCGCGGGTTTCGCCCCGGTGTAAAGCTTGTCTCCGACCTTGGCGACGGACCACAAGGCCTTGATATCCCCGGTGTATGGCGCCTCCGGCCCGGCGGAGAGACCGAGCGACTCGGCAAGGGCCGGATCGTTGGCGACCCAGGTGTCGAACTCGCCCCAAGCCAGTTTCGACAACTGCCACGTGGCGCCGCCGTCGGTGCTGCGCCAGACCCCGGCGCCCTGCCAGTCGCTGCCGCCCGCCGCCCAGATGGCGCCGGTTTCGGGATCGCCGGTCATGTGGTTGATCGGCCAGCCCTCGCAGAAGGGGCCGCGGACGGACCAGGCTTGCCCGCCGTCGGGGCGGTCGATGAGGAAGGCGCCTTTGGTGGTGCCGACGAGCAGGGTCGGGGACTGCGGCATGATGAACCTCGCACCGAAATAGGATGATATCAACCTAACATGCGGTCCGGCATGCGGCCAGTCAAGCACGGAAAGCAGGCGGATCGCTGCTCACGATCCGCCCGCCTGCGCCCGGAAGGTCAGTGGTTGTCGGTCGGAATGTCGGCGCCGGCATGATCCGGCGCGGAATGCCCGTGCATCGTCTTGTCCCAGAAGAACGGCCGGTCGAGCAGTTCGCTCACGGCCTTGTAGGCGGCGATCGTGCCCAGCGGGAAATAGAGCAGGAGCGTCGGCACCCAGGGCAACAGGCCGGGGTGCGGGCTGCGCGACACCGCCGCCGCGCCGACCAGGAGCGAGACCGCCTCGGACCCGAGAAACAGCCAGAGCAGGAGCGACATCTGCGCCTCGTTCAGCGCGGTGGCGAGAGGGTGGGGAAGCCCGAGCAGCACCAGCCAGAAGGACCAGAGCACCGGCGCCAGGAGGAAGTGAAGGATCGAGGTCAGGAACACCACCTGTACGCCGAAGAACTTCCACGGCCCGAGGTCGCGCAGCAATCCGAACGGAGAGCGCATGTGCACCGCCCAGGTGATCATGTAGCCCTTGAGCCAGCGCGATCGCTGACGGATCCAGGGCCAGAACCGGCAATTCGCCTCTTCGCGGGTGACGATGGGCACCAGTTCGGTCCGATAGCCGTAGCGCGCGAGCCGCACTCCGAGGTCGGCATCCTCGGTCACGTTGTGCGCGTCCCAGCCGCCCACCTCCTCCAGCGCCTCGCGGCGGAAGAACACCGTGGTGCCGCCCAGCGGGACCGCGAAGCCCAGCCTCGCGAGGCCGGGAAGGACGACACGGAACCAGGTGGCATATTCGATGGTGAAACAGCGCGACAGCCAGTTTGCCTTGGGATTGTAGAAATCCAGAACGCCCTGGATGCAGACCACCTCGGGCGGGGCGCGTCCGAAATGACCTGCGACGCGAAGAAGCTGGTCGGCGGCAGGCGAATCCTCGGCATCGTAGACGCCGACGATGCTGCCGCGGGCGAATCGCAGCGCGTAGTTCAGCGCGCGGGGCTTGGTGGTGATGGTGCCGGCGGGAACTTCGATCACCCGCATCCAGGGCGGCAGTCGCACGCCGCTGAGCGCGGCACGGGTCTGGCTGTCCTCCGCCTCGAGCGCGAGCAACACGTCGAGCCGGGAGCGCGGATAATCCAGACGCGACAGGCGTTTGAGCAACTCCTGCGCGATATTCTCTTCGCGGAACAGCGGCACGAGGACGGAGATGACCGGCAGCCGCACGGGGTCGGGTCCGGTCCGGGCAGGGGCGTGGCCGGCGAGCATCGCCGCCAGCTTGAGCGCCTGCGCGACCAGCAGCGTGAGCACCGCAAGCGCCGCCGCGGTGGCAAAGAAGGCGTCGGGGTGCGTGAAGAGCAGGGCGAGGGCGGCAATCGCGAAGCCGCCGCCCAGGGCCCGGCGGGCCGGGGTCATCCGGTCCATGTCCCGGCAGCTTTCGGCAGCCCGGACGCGCGTTTCGGCGGCGCGGGCAAGATCCTCGGCGTGGCGCACGGCGACCTCGGCGTGAATGTCGGATTCCAGCGCGAGCGCCATGGCCACCGGGCCGTGGCCGACCGGCAGGGAGTCGAGCAGGGCCACGAAACTTTCCGGCCGTGAGGTGGCGAGGATCAGCGTCTCGCCGATCCACATCCAGGGCAGGACCGCGTGGCGCAGGCAGAATTCCGGCGGCAGCAGCGTGGCAAGCATGGGATCGGCGGGGTGGCGCCCCCGGTCGAGACGCATCGCGCCGAAGTGCAGCGCCTGCGCGTCCAGAACCTGTTCCGGCGTGGCCAGTTCCTCGGCGATCAGGACGCGGGGAAGGTCGGCGCCGTGACGCCAGGATTCCGACAGGGCCGTCGCCGCGTCGAGCGGCGCAATGGCCCCGCTTGCCATAAGGATCGAGCCGAGCGGCTTGCCGCGAGGCAACCCGGCCTGTTCGAGCCGAGCCGTCCGGAATACGGGTAACGCACTACTCATGATCTGCTCCGGTCCTCGCGACCGGGGCAGATCATCCGAATTTGGTAAAAAGAGAGTTAATTCCGGCCGGCGACCGGTCGAAATACCCCCTTAGCCCATGGAGGCGACGAACCGTTCGAAGAGATAGAAGCTGTCCTGCGGACCGGGGCTGGCCTCCGGGTGGTGCTGGACCGAGAACACCGGCCTGTCGGCCATGCGGATGCCGCAGTTCGACCCGTCGAAGAGGCTCACATGGGTTTCGATGATGCCCGAGGGCAGCGACTGCCCGTCGACGGCGAAGCCGTGGTTCATCGAGGTGATCTCGACCTTGCCGGTCTCGATTTCCTTGACGGGATGGTTCGCACCGTGATGGCCGTGGTTCATCTTGACGGTCTTGCCTCCGAGCGCCAGCGCCAGCATCTGGTGGCCGAGGCAGATGCCGAAGACCGGCAGATCGGTGTCGTCGAGGATGCCCTTGATCATCGGAACGGCATATTTGCCGGTGGCGGCGGGGTCGCCGGGGCCGTTGGACAGGAACACGCCGTCCGGGGCATGGGCCAGAACCTCGTCCTTGGTGGCCGAGGCGGGAAGGACGGTCACTTCGCAACCGGCCGAGGCGAGACACCGCAGGATGTTGCGCTTGGCGCCGTAGTCGATGGCGACGACCTTCTTGCGCGGCTCGGTCTGGCGGGCATAGCCCTCGGGCCAGGCCCACCGCATCTCGTCCCAGCGATAGGATTGGGCGCAGGTCACGTCCTTGGCAAGGTCGAGGCCGGTGAGACCGGGAAAGGCGCGGGCAGCGGCGACCAGCGCGCCGAGGTCGAAATTCCCGTCCGGATCGTGGGCCAGCGCGACATGCGGCGCGCCGGACTGGCGGATCGCCCGGGTCAGCCGACGGGTGTCGACCCCGCCCATGGCGATGCGGCCCCGCGAGGCCAGCCAGTCCGAGAGGCGCTGCACGGAGCGCCAGTTCGACGGCTCGGTCGGCATCCATTTCACGATCATGCCGGCGGCGACGGGCTCCGCCGTCTCGTCATCCTCGGGATTGACGCCGACATTGCCGATATGGGGGAAGGTGAAGGTCACGATCTGCCCGGCATAGGAGGGGTCGGTCATGATCTCCTGATAGCCCGACATCGCGGTGTTGAAGCAGAGTTCGGCGCGGGCCTGTCCGGTCGCTCCGAACCCCTGTCCGTAGAACAACGTCCCGTCGGCAAGTGCGAGGCATGCGGTGGGCTTTTGCGGCGCGGACATGGCGGCGACTCCTTCGGGCGGCGGGGTTCGGGCAAATCGCGCCATAGGTAAAGATTGGGGCGCGGGGGGTCAAGGCTTTGCGGGAAATGTAATTTCCTTTAATTTCAGGGGCTTGACCTTGCGACGGGCAGAGTTGCGCCGCCCGGCCGGTTTCTGTAGGGTTGGCTCTCGGAAACGTCAGGGGACACCGTTTCAATGTCATTGCGAGAGCGCATCTCGGCCGCGACCAAGCAGGCCATGAAAGACAAGGCCGCCGAGCGGCTGTCGACACTGCGGCTGATCAACGCCGCCTTCAAGGATCGCGACATCGCCGCCCGCGGCGAGGGGCGCGAGGGAGGAGTCGAGGAAAGCGAGCTGCTGGCCATCCTGGGGAAGATGGTGAAGCAACGCCGCGAGAGCGCACGTACCTACGAGGAGGGCGGACGGCTGGACCTGGCCGAGCGAGAGCTGGCGGAAATCGTGGTGATCGAGGAATTCCTGCCGAAACCGCTCAGCGAGGCCGAGATCGGCGCCGCGGTCGACGCCGCGGTGCAGGAGGTCGGCGCGACCTCGATCCGAGACATGGGCCGGGTGATGGGCGTGCTCAAGGGCCGCTACCAGGGCCAGATGGATTTCGGCGCGGTCGGACCGCGGGTCAAGGATCGCCTCGCCGGGGGCTGAGCGGGGCAAATTCCTTGCAAGGAATTTGCAAATCTTTTTGCAAAAGATTTGGGGCGCGGGTTCAGGGGGCGGGAAACTCCCTCTCCACCTGCGCCAGCGTGTCGGCGTCGGTGACCCGGAACCGCCGGACGAAGCGGGTCTTGAACCCCACCCGTCCGCGCCGCGCGCCGAAGTTTTCGCCATGGTTCAGCACGTAGAGCACCGAGGGCCGGTCAAGCCGCGTCAGCGGGCGCCCGGCCAGTGCCGCGAGATAGGGGAACATCCGGTGTTCGTGGCCGGTCATGGCGCGCAGGAAGGTCACCCCCTCCGGCGTGCGAGGATCGTGCAGCACCGCCGCACAGGAGCCGCAGAGCTTCCAGAACGGCTTGCGCAGCGGCATGCGCGGGGAGGGCGGTCCGGCCAGGGCCACTTCCTTGGTGGCGTGATCCATCACGAAGCCGCTCTCGACAAGGTAGCCCGGCTCTTGCCGTTCCAGCATTTCGGCGACCGTTCCGTCGCGGAGCAGGTCGTCGGCATCGAAGCTCATGACATAGGCCGGACCGCCCGCCATCCCGGCGAGGTGATCGCAGAGCGCCGAGAGCTTTCGCCACTTGTCGTTGCCGGGTGCGGGATCGTCGAAGGGCAGCCAGCAGATCCGCGGGTCGTCGGGCAGCGGTGGCCGTTCCTGGCAGCAGATCACCGCCCGCCACGCGCCTTCCTGACGTCGGAAGCTGTCCAGTGTCGCGCCGAGGCGCCGCGTCACGGCCTGCCAGTCGCCGACCGCTTCGGGCCCCACCAGCGGGACGAGAAAGATCACCTCCGTCACCCGGGGCAGGGGGCCGCGCGAGGCGTCACGCAGGGCCAGTGCCGCCGTTTCCGAGGCGACCGGCGACAGCGCGCGGGCCAGTGACGGGCTGATCGCCGCCGCGACGCGCAGGGCGAGGCGGTGCAGCTTGGGGGTGGCGGGCGCCTGGGCCATGTCGTTCCTTCGCGGTCAGTTGCGCGCCATTCCGCGGATCCGTCCGGAGAGGTCGGAATAGAGCGCCCTGCGTTCCTCTTCGCTCAGAAAGGCGCCGATCTCAACCTCCCGCCCGGCCCCCTTGAGCGTCACGTACCAGGGAACCGGCCCGCCGGTCTGGTGAAGGATCACCTCGACCCAGTAGATGTTGCTCTGCCATTCCTGTGCCGGACCGCGGGGATTGTGGCGCACCAGCCGCGCCTGTTCCGGCGACAGCGTGAGGATTTCCAGCACCCGGCGATCCCGGCTGTTGCGCTGGATCGCCCAGTAGATCCCGGCGACGGCGGCAAGCATGAAGGGCAGAAGTCCCCAGAGCAGCTTTGTCCCGATAAGCCCGAAGAACGGAATCAGCGCGAACAGGAAGAACCCGAGGATGACCGCAGAGAAACTGCGGGCGGTGAGCGACTGATGCGGCCAGAGGTGAAGCTCGGCCGTGGTGGCGGGGTCGGAGGTCTTTTCCCAGGAATAAGGCATTTCGCGGGGCACCCTAGCAGGCCCCGCGGGGAGGTCTAATCGCAAAGATGCCGCATGCCGTCATTGCGGCGACAGCCAGCCGGTCGCGACGGCGCGCGCCCAATCCGGACGGCCGCGCGCCTTGGCCCGTTCGGCCATGCGTGCCGTGTCGTAGGGCACCAGCCTGTGGCACACCGACCAATCCGCCCCCTGGCGGTCGAGCACGGCATAGGAGGCCGCGGGAGTCCCGGTCTCGACCACATGCGCAACCGGGTGGGTGTCGGTGTAGGCCGGACAGCCGACGCTGCCGGGGTTGACGATCAGCCGTCCGCCGATGCGGACCGACCGGGGCAGATGAGTGTGGGCGCAGAGGATCAGCGGCTGGTCGGACTCCGGAAGGTGCGCGGCCACCTCGTCCGGAAGGGCGGGCAGCACACCGCCCTGCGCGTCGACGCGGTTCAGCCAGTAGCGGTCGTCCCGATCCGGGGTCGCGTGGCAGAGCAGCGCCCCGCCGGCGTCCAGCGCCACCGGCAGGCTGCGCAGCCAGTCCAGCGCCTCCGGCGGGAGGTCGTCATGGGCTGCCCGGTCCGAGGGCTGCATCTCCTCCGGGGGCGTTTCGATCAGGTAGCGGTCGTGGTTGCCGCGCACGGTCGGAAAGGCCCGGTCCTTGAGCAGGTCCCAGACCTCGCCCGCGGCGAGGGGCCCGCTGAACACGTCGCCGAGGTTGACCACGGTGGCGATGCCCCGGGAGTCGATGTCGCGCAGCACCGCGCGCAGGGCATCGGCGTTGCCATGGATATCGGCGATGACGGCAAATCGGTCGGGCAGGGTCATGGCATCACAGCACCTCGGGACGGGTGCGTCGTCAAGGGGCCGGATGGGGCCGGACGGAAAAAGGCCCCGGACGCGATGCCGGGGCCTTTTCGGATGATGGATCTGCGCTCAGTGCGCGGGATGCTTGTCCCAGTCTTCACGCTTGGGGAGCTGTTCGAACGTGTGCTCCGGCGGCGGGGAGGGCAGGGTCCATTCCAGCGTATCCGCGTATTCGTTCCACGGGTTCGCCGCGGTGCAGGATTCGCCTTTGCGGATCGAGTGCCACATGATCCAGAAGAAGAACAGGAAGGATGCGAAGGAGATGATGGCGCCCCAGCTCGACACGTGGTTCCAGAAGGAGAACGCTTCGGGATAGTCGATGTAGCGGCGCGGCATGCCCTGGCGGCCCAGGAAGTGCTGCGGGAAGAAGGTCAGGTTCGCACCGATGAACATGACGTAGAAGTGCAGCTTGCCCGCCCATTCCGGGTACATCTTGCCGGTCATCTTGGGGAAGTAGAAATACACCCCCGCGAAGATCGCGAACACCGCACCCAGCGACATCACGTAGTGGAAGTGCGCCACGACGTAGTAGGTGTCGTGATAGGCCCGGTCGACGCCTGCCTGGCTCAGGACCACGCCGGTGACGCCGCCCATGGTGAACAGGATCAGGAAGCCGATCGCCCAGAGCATCGGCGTCTTGAACTCGATCGAGCCGCCCCACATCGTCGCGATCCAGCTGAACACCTTCACCCCCGTCGGGACGGCGATGACCATGGTGGCCAGCATGAAGTAGCTCTGCTGGGTCAGCGACATGCCGACGGTGTACATGTGGTGTGCCCACACGACGAAGCCGAGCGCCCCGATGGCGATGATCGCCCAGACCATCGGCAGGTAGCCGAAGACCGGCTTGCGCGAGAAGGTGGCGATGACGTGGCTGATGATGCCGAAGCCGGGCAGGACCACGATGTACACTTCCGGGTGGCCGAAGAACCACAGGATGTGCTGGTAGAGGATCGGGTCGCCGCCGCCCGCGGGATCGAAGAAGGTCGTCCCGAAGTTGCGGTCGGTCAGCAGCATGGTGATGGCGCCGGCCAGAACGGGCAGCGACAGCAGGATCAGCCAGGAGGTGACGAAGATCGACCAGGAGAACAGCGGCACCTTGAACAGGGTCATGCCGGGGGCACGCATGTTCAGGAAGGTGGTGATCATGTTGATCGCGCCGAGGATCGACGACGCGCCCGAGACGTGCACGGCAAAGATCGCGAGGTCGGTCGAATAGCCGCCTTCGGTGGTCGACAGCGGCGGGTAGAGCACCCAGCCGATGCCCGAACCGAGCTGACCGTTGCCGCCCGGCGAGAAGACCGAGCACACCGCCAGCGTCGTCCCGGCGCAGTAGAGCCAGAAGGACAGGTTGTTCAGACGCGGGAAGGCCATGTCCGGCGCACCGATCTGAAGCGGCATGAAGTAGTTGCCGAAACCGCCGAACAATGCGGGGATCACCACGAAGAACATCATGAGGATCCCGTGTCCGGTGATCATCACGTTCCAGAGGTGCCCGTTGGGAGTGCAGTTTTCGGTCGCGGTCGGGAAGAGACGCGCGCCTTCCATGCACATGAACTGCACGCCGGGCTCCATGAGCTCCAGCCGCATGTAGACGGTAAAGGTCACCGAGATGAGGCCCGCGAGCGCAGAGACGATCAGGTAGAGAATCCCGATGTCCTTGTGATTCGTGGACATGAACCACCGGGTGAAGAACCCGCGGTTGTCCTCATGTTCGTGGCCATGAATGGCGGCATCAGCCATTGTCTGCCTCCTGTTGGTCAGGGTCTTGGTGTTGTTTCGTGTCGTACCGCAGGTGCGCGCAGGATCGGATGCGGCCCCTTTGTTTCCAATTCTCCTTTTAGAATGTGGTCCGGGGCGCGTCCATGACCCTGTTGGACCCGGATCAAACTTTATTGTCGCACCTCCTTGAAGGGGATGGGAACAATTCAACGCAAACGGGGGTTTTCCTGACCTGCGGAGTCGTGATCGTTTCGCTATCCATGGTGCAACGCTGCCAGACGCCGACCGAAGCCGCCCGGGGGGTGGCCTGACGAACAAGGAGAACTCCGATGGCCTATTTCGACCACGTGCTTTCGTCCCGCGAACCGCTCCTTCGCCGGCTGTCGCGGCTGCTCGACACACCCTTTGCCGCCCGCCAGCGGCAGCTTTCGGCGCGGGTGGCGCAACTGCGCGCCCTGTCCGATGCCGAACTGGCCCGCATGGGGCTGACCCGCGACGGGATCATCCCGCATGTCTTCGGCGGCAACGCCTGAATCACCTACCCGAGATCCTGCCGGCAACACTTGTCCCGTGACTGCCGCAGGTTAGACTGGCCGGGGCGCCGCTCTCTCCCCCTTTTCCCGAACCGGCGCTCCGGCCAGGAGCTTCTTGTGGACATAAGACCTGCCGCCGCCCACGATCTTCCCGCCATCGCGGCGATCGTCGAGGCGGCCTATTCCCCCTACATCCCGCGGATCGGCAAGAAGCCGGGGCCCATGCTCGACGACTACGCCGCGCTGATCGGCGCGGGCCGCGTCTCGGTCATGGTCGAGGCGGGTCGGGTGCTCGGCCTGCTGGTGCTGGTGCCGATGGAGGGGCACATGCTGCTCGACAACATCGCCGTCGCGCCCGACGCGCAGGGCAGGGGTGTCGGCAAGCGGCTGATGATCGCGGCGGAATGCGCCGCGCGGGCCGCCGGCCATGACGAGATCCGCCTCTACACCCACGAGAAGATGGTGGAGAATGTCGCGATCTACACGCGCATCGGCTACCGCGAAACCCATCGCATCCGCGAAAAGGGGTTCGACCGGGTCTACATGGCCAAGTCGCTCGGCGCGTCCCCGAACACCTGATCGAAGCTTTTCCGCAGCGCCACGTCGAGATCCTCCATCGTTACCGGAAGCCCGAGGTCGACGAGGCTGGTCACGCCGTAGTCGGAGATGCCGCAGGGCACGATCCCCGAGAAATGCTCCAGCTCCGGTTCGACGTTGATGGAGATACCGTGAAAGCTGACCCATTTGCGCAGGCGGATGCCGATGGCGGCGATCTTGTCCTCGGCCATGCGCCCGTCGGGCAGGGCAGGGCGGTCGGGCCGTTCGACCCAGACGCCGACCCGGCCGTCGCGGATATGGCCGGTGACGTTGAATTCCGCCAGGGCGGCGATCACCCAGGTTTCGAGCTGCTGAACGAAGCGCCGGACATCCCGTCCGCGCGCGCCGACATCCAGCATGACGTAGATCACCCGCTGACCGGGCCCGTGATAGGTATATTGCCCGCCCCGGCGCGTCTCGTGCACGGGAAACCGCGACGGATCGGTCAGATCCTGCGGTTTGGCCGAAGTTCCGGCGGTGTAGAGCGGCGGATGTTCCAGAAGCCAGATGGCCTCGTCGGCCTCACCGGCGGCGATGGCCGCGGCGCGCGCCTCCATCATCGCGAGCGCGTCGTCGTAATCGGTCAGCCCGTCCGTCGTGATCCATTCCACCATTGCTTCGGGCTAGGGCCTTCCCCGGAGGACGTCAAGACGGGGCGCGGCCCTGGGCGGAGGCGTGGGCCGTTTCGGGCGTATTCGCGGAATCCCGTACTTGACAGGACGCGGGATTTGCGGGGACAGTTTTTCGAAAGACTTTGTCGAGCAATATTCAATTGACACGAACCGATGGCGACAGGCGCCCGACACCGATTTATTTCTGGGAGAATATGATTATGAAACGAGTGTCCATTGCCGGGCTGATCTGTGCGAGCATCGCGCTCACCCCGGTTGCCGCCACGGCCGACGATGCCTTTATCGGTGGACTGGTCGGCGGTATCATCGGCAGCGCAATCGCCAATCAGCCCAAGCGCCAGACCAAGACCTATCGCAAGACGACGTCCACGTCGTCCAAGAAGACCTACAGCAAACCGGCGGTGAGCTCGGCGCAGGTCCAGCAGAACCGCGACACGCAGACCGCACTGAACTACTTCGGCTTCGATGCGGGCGGGGCGGACGGTGTGCTGGGACGGCGGTCGCGCTCCGCCATTTCCTCCTACCAGGTGCTGCTCAACTATCCGGCGACGGGCCAGCTCACCCAATACGAGCGTGATTTCCTGATGTCGTCCTATTACCGGGCGCAGGCGGGCGGGGCGAATACCAGCCAGCAGATCGCGATGAACCCCATGGGAATCAAGGGGCTTCTGATCGCCTATCGCGACGAGGCGACCGGAGGTAGCACCACGTCGAATGCCATTGCCGGGCATTACGGGCTGCCGGCCATCGTCGCCTCGGCCGTCAACGAAATCGCGCGGAGTTCCGATCCGACGGCCGAGCAACTCGTCCAGCGGTCCGGCTTCGTGCAACTGGCCGACATCAACGGCGACGGCAGGACCGACTACATCCTGGACACCTCGGTGACCGGCTCCGCGTTCTGGTGCAATGCGCAAAGCTGCGCGGTGCGGGTCTTTGCCTCGACCCCCGACGGCTACGAGCGCAACGACTTCCAGGCCTTCAACGTCACCCCGGCGATGTTCACCTGCCAGCGCGGGTCCTGCATGAAGACCGACGGCGGCGCCGGGCAACTCGCCTCGACGCAACCGGCCCCCGCCGCTCCGGCCCCGCAAGCGCCGCAGACGCAACTCGCCGGGCTGACCGGCCCCGTGGCCTCGGCGCAACCGGTGGTCCCGTCGGGCACCGCGACCGCACCGGCGGCGGCCAACATGCCGGGGATGCCCACCTTCTTCGGCGATGCCCCGGCGCAGGCATCGCTGCAGTCCTATTGCAACAAGGTCTCGTTGCTGACCTCGACCAACGGCGGGTTCATCACCTCCGAGACCATGACCGACCCGGATCTCGCGCTGTCCGAACAGCTTTGCCTTGCCCGCACCTATGCGATCGCGCGGGGCGAGGATGTCGTGGCCAAGCTCACGAACGTCACGCAGACGCAGATCGCCGAGCAATGCGCCGGTTTCGGTCAGCTGATGAAGGACCACGTCTCCGCCCTGTCGCTGAAGCAGCGTGACGACGTGCTGCGGGAGGTCGGAACCTTCGTTCTCAACACCGGAGTCGCGCCCGCGCAACTGTCCAAGACCGCGCAGATCTGCCTCGGCACGGGGTACAAGCTGGACGACATGAACGCGGCGATGGGGTCCGCCCTGGTTCTGGTCGCACTCGGAGAGGCGCCCTATTCCGAACTGCTCGGCCATCATCTCGCGCAGGGCTTCGGCGCGACGGAGCGGACCGACCTGGCGCTGGCCTGGTATGCCAAGGCGATCGACGCCGCGGATGCCGGCTCCGTCCAGGTGTTCAGCCCCGGACAGCCCGACCGGATCAACCTGCTGCGCAAGGCGGCCATGTCTCTCGAAGGCGGATCTGCCATGACCGCGACCCCGGCGGCGGCCGGCACCGCGGGCGTGCTCGTGTTCGGCGACTAGGATTTCCGGCAGCGACGACAGGCATCGGGCCGGGGCGGATCGTCTCGGCCCGATTGCCGTTCGGGGCGGCCGCGCAAATTATTCGCCGGCGCGACGTTTTCCTCTTCACATCCCCGCGCGGCTTTTGTAGAGAGCGCGTCACCAAGTCAGGACAGTGCGGTCGTGGCGGAATTGGTAGACGCGCAGCGTTGAGGTCGCTGTGGGGTAACTCCCGTGGAAGTTCGAGTCTTCTCGACCGCACCATTCTCCTGAAACTTCCTGTTGTCAGGAGGTTGAGACGGACACCCCCCTTCATAAGACATGCCCGCATGTCCGGCAGCCGTCCCATGCGGCGGAGCTGTTGCATCGGTCCGCCGCCATGGCGGGGCGGGAAACTCCGTTGTTTGCGATGCGCGCCCGGTCTGACGGGGCCCTGGCCGGGGCCGCCGTCATCGGGAACCGCGCCGGCAGACTGAAGGCGTCGGGTCAGGGGATGATGCCGTAGGCGCGGCAGACCAGTTCCGCGTCGAAGATCGCCGTGGCCATCGTGGCGTCGCGGCTCATGATGACGAGGTAGAACTGGTCCCCCGTATATCCGCCGAAGGAATTGCGCGCGTTGATGAGCCCGCACACGGCCAGGTTCTGCCCGCCGTCCGCATAGTGCAGCACTGCGGGCCAGGCGCGACCGGCGCGGACGCTGTCGGGGTCCTTCAACCGCCGCAGCACTGCGTCGACGGCGACCCGGACCTGGCTGTCGGAAAGTTGCGCCGGGCGGCTGGCGACGACGGTCGTGGCCGGGTTCGCGCCGGCGGCGGATGCGGATATCGCAAGCGCCAGCGTCAGGCCCTGCAGCAATCGGGGAAAGGTCATCGGGATCTCCTGTGTCTTTCTGCCGAAAAACACGCGCTTCGTGGCCTCCCTTGGGCAAAATCCCGGAATTTCAGGGATTTGCGAAGGCGGGCGGGGCGCCGCTCAGGCGGAGGCGAGGGCGAATTCGCCCTCGGGCCGCAACTGCCAGGTGGCCAGGACGCGGCAGGCGGCCTTGTCGATATTGGTGAGCGTCACCTTGGCATCGGAGCGGTCGAGCTTCAGCGTGAACTCCGGCGAGGGCGCGCCCTCGGGGATCGCGATGGAGGGCCCGTCCGGGGCAAAGGCGGCGCGGGGCACATGGGCGACCTGACGCAGCAGGGAGGTCGGGATCTCGACCAGTTCGTAATGGGCGGCGGCGCGGAACAGGCGCAGCTGGATGATGCTGTCGACGGTGGCGGTGTAATCCGCGAACAGCCGCTTGGTCGCCTCTTCCCGTTGTGCCGGGCCGCGCATGTCCTGGATCCAGGCCGCTTCGCAGAGCTTCGAGATGTGCAGCCGCCGGGCCCGCAGCCCCTTCTGCGCGGTGGACTTGAGGCTGATCTTGCGGCCGTCGATCTCGACGTCCCAGAAACGCTGCCCGTCATCGGCCTGCGCAACCCTGTGCCCGCCCGAACGCGCAGCCCGCGTGAAGGCGGCTTCGAAGGAATTGGTGGCAAGGGGCGAGCCCAGGAAATAGTGATGGATCAGCAGGGTCGCCCTGAATTCGCGGGCGAAGGCATCGCTCAGGATCTCCGAGGGGACCGGGCGGGTTTCCTCGCAGGGGCCGCGCATCGCGGTCAGCAGTTCGTCGAGGTAGCCCTGTTCCGTTGCGTCGGGCGCCGGGATCATGCCGCTTCCCGCACGAAGTCCGAAGAGCGCAGGCTGGTGCCGGGCAGGACCAGTTCCTGCATTCCCGGCTGTTCGTTGGTCAGGATCCAGCGGCACAGGTGCGCCAGCTGGTAGGAGATCAGCGGCGGCACCGCGTCGCCGATGTGGCGATAGACATTGGCGAGGCTGGCGCCTTCGAACCTGTAGCTGTGGGGAAAGCCGTTCAGCACGCCCATTTCGGCCACGGTGCAAAGCCGGTCCAGTTCCGGGTGGGCATAGCGACCGTTGCCGATATGGGCGCATTCGCGCTTGATCGTCGGGGCCGGCTTGTCCCAGGCCAGCCGCCCGTAGACATCGGGATAGGACCCGAACTTGCCCGCCGCCGCGATGCGCTTCATCGAACCGGTCATCAGCTCGTCCGCCTGCGGATGTTCGAGCAGGTCCATCCAGGAACCGCCGTCCTTGGGGATCGCGGCCAGCCTGCGCCGCACCGTGTCCGAGCCGAAGCCGGGAAAGCGGTGATCGGCATTGCGGGCGCGGGTGGTGACCGCAAGCGCGCGGCGCACGGTCTTGGCCGAGGGCTTGACCGACCAGCCGTCCCACATGCTTTCCAGCGTGTAGAGCGGCAGGTCGTTGCGCACCGCGATGATGATCGAGCGTTCGCGCACCTGCGGCAGGCCGAAGCGGGTCAGCATGTAGCTGCGCCCGAAGACGTTGTAGCCGTTGTCCTCCAGCGTCTCGCGGAAAGCCCTGTAATGGTGCAGGAAATTGCCCCGGATCAACTCGCGCGCATTCTCCATCACGACCACGTCCGCATCGAGCGCGACGGCGAAATCCGCCGCCTTAGACACCAGGCTGTTGCGGGCGTCGTCGCGCAGGTGGTTCTGCGGGTTGGTGCGGCTGAAGCCGGTGCAGGGGGGGCAGACGCTCAGCACGTTGACGTGGCGGTCCCCGATCTCGAGCGCCCGGCGCAGATCGCCTGCCGCCACCTCGCCGAGGTTGATGCGCTTCGGCGCGATGCCGATGTTGTTGCGGTAGGTGGTGTTGCATTGCAGACGGCCGTCGCCCGAGGTCGGCTTGCCGATTTCCGCATCCGCCGCGCCGATCATGTCGAAGGCGCCGTGGGCCTTGAATCCGTAAGACATGCCGCCGGCGCCCGAAAAGAGATCGACGACAGAAATCGGTTGGGTCTGCATGTCCGGGGCTCACTCTGTCCTGTCCGTATCTAGTAGCCTCTGAGGGCGTCACTGGCAACATCTGGGTGGCCTCGCGGCGCCTGTCGCAGCGTCCCCGGCCGGGTGCATGCCGCGTTGCGCGGCGCGGCGGGTGGGGGGCGCGATCGGGCTTGACCCGGCGCGCGGTTCGCGGTGCAGTCGCGCCCGTCCGCAGCGTTGCAAGAAGAGGTCCCGCCGTGCCAGATCGTCCAGCCTACGTCGTCGCGCATTGGGGGGTCTACCAGGTCGACACGACGGCCGATCGCCCGACCTACGCGCCCTTCGACGACGACCCGTCCCCTTCGGAGATCGGCAGGTCCATGGCCGAGACGCTGGACGATCCCTGCCGGATCGACAGGCCGATGGTGCGGCGGGGCTTTCTCGAAGGCGACGGCGGCGCGGCGCGCGGCGAGGACAGCTACGTCGCCACCGATTGGGACGCGGCGCTGGATCTGGCCGCGCGGGAGCTGGGCCGCATCCGCGCCGCGCACGGGCCCGAGGCGATCTACGCCGGCAGCTACGGCTGGGCCAGTGCCGGGCGCTTTCATCACGCGCAAAGCCAGTTGCGCCGGTTCTTCAACCTGTTCGGCGGCTGCACCCGGTCGCGCGACACCTACAGCTACGCCGCGGGCGAGGTGATCCTGCCGCACGTGGTCGCGCCGCTGGAACGGCTGCTGGGCGGGCATACCGCCTGGGCGGCCATCGCCGGGGCGGGCGCGACGGTGCTCGCGCTCGGCGGGGTGCCGCTGCGCAATGCCCAGATCGACGCCGGCGGCGTGGCGCGCCATACCCAGGCGGGCGACATCCGTGCGGCACTCGATGCCGGGGTGCGGGTCGTCAACGTCTGCCCGGTGCGCGACCGGGACGCGTTGGCGGGCTGCGAATGGCTGGCGATCCGCCCCGGGTCCGACATGGCGCTGCTGCTGGGGCTTGCGCATACGCTGGTGGCGGAGGGGCTGCATGACACGGCGTTCCTTGCCAGCCATTGCACCGGGTTCGACCGGTTTCTGCCCTATCTCGACGGAGGTTCCGACGGGGTGGCGAAATCGGCGGACTGGGCGGCGGGGCTGACCGGCCTCGACGCTGCGACGATCCGGGCGCTGGCGCGGGATCTTGCGCGGGGGCCCTCGGTCATCGCGGCGAGCTGGTCGATGACCCGCCAGGACAACGGCGAGCAGACCTGGTGGATGACGGTCGTGCTGGCGGCGATGCTCGGCGGGATCGGCCTGCCGGGGCAGGGGTTCGCCCTCGGGCTGGCGGCGGTCAACAGCATCGGCAGCCTGCGCCGCCCGCTGTCCTTTGCCGGCTTCCCCATTCCCATGCGCGGCCCGGCGCCCTTCATCCCGGTGGCGCGGATTGCCGACATGCTGGAGCATCCGGGCGCGGAGTATCGCTACAACGGCACGACCCGCCGCTATCCCGAGATCCGGGCGATCTACTGGGCGGGGGGCAATCCCTTCCACCACCATCAGGACCTGAACCGCCTGCACCGGCTCTGGAAGCGGGTCGGGACGGTCATCGTGCACGAACCGCACTGGACCCCGCTTGCGCGCCATGCCGACATCGTCTTTCCCGCGACGCTGTCGTCGGAACGGGCGGACCTGTCCGGCTCGACGCGGGATACCCACCTCTTTGCCACCGACCCGGTGCGTCCGCCCTTCGGCGAGGCGCGGGACGATCACGCGATCTTTGCCGGCCTGGCCGAGCGGCTGACCGGCCCCGAGGGCAACACTGCGCTGCACGAGGCCTTTACCGAGGGGCTGACGCCCGGGGACTGGCTGCGCCGCATGTACGAGGAGACGCGCAACCGCATGGCGCGGCATGGCGACGAGATGCCCGACTACGACACCTTCCGCGCCCGCGGCATGGTCGCGTTTTCGCCGCCCGCCGAACCGCCGACCCTGCTCACCGCCTTTCGCGAGGACCCCGCCGCGCACCGCCTGTCGACGCCGTCGGGACGGATCGAGATCTTCAGCGAGACGATCGCCGCCTGGGGGCTCGACGGGCAGCCGGGCCACCCGGTCTGGCGCGCTCCGGTCGAATGGCTCGGGGCGGCGGGGCGATATCCGCTTCACCTCGTCACCCACCAGCCCGACCGGCGGCTGCACAGCCAGCTCGACCAGAGCAGCTACAGCCGCGCGGGCAAGGTCGCCGGGCGCACGCCGCTGGTCATGCATCCCGACGATGCGGCGGCGCGGTCGCTCAGGGACGGCGACGTGCTGCGCGTCTTCAACGACCGGGGCGCCTGCCTTGCCGGTCTGCGCATCGACGACGGTCTGCTGCCCGGAGTGGTGACGATGGAGACGGGGGCCTGGCTCGACCTCGATCCCGCGACGCCGGGGCTGTGCCGAAACGGCAATCCCAACGTGCTGACACCGGATCGCGGCACTTCGGAGATCGCGCAGGGTCCCGCCGCGCTCAGTTGCCTGGTCGAGGTCGAGGCCGCGCCCCTCCCGATCCCCGAAAGCCGCGCCTATGCGCCGCCCGAAATCCTGCGGCGCTGATCGCCGGGGCGCCCCCGGACCGCGCGCGGCGCCCCGGGGGCGGCAGGATCACCAGGCGTTGTAGGACAGGTACTTGCCCGACATCTCGACCTTCACCCGGTCGCCCTTGGGGTTCTCGACGCGGGTCACCGACATGTCGAAGTCGATGGCGGACATGATGCCGTCGCCGAACTTTTCGTGGATCAGCGCCTTGAGCGTGGGGCCGTAGACGCCGACGATCTCGTAGAAGCGGTAGATGCAGGGGTCGGTCGGCACGGTCTGTGACCAGATCTTGGTCGGGCTTTCGGTCAGCGCCCCGACGGCGGTCTCCGGCAGGTCGAGCAGGGCCGCCAGCGCCTCTGCCTTGTCCGGCGGAAAGGCGTTCATGCCCATGCTTGCGGAGTGGGTCCAGACGGGCGACATGCCGATCGCCTCGGCGATGCCCTCCCAGGTCAGCCCGCCGCGTTTCTTGGCAAGCAGGATGAGGGCGGTGGCCTCTTCCTTGGTCAGGAATTCTGCGGTGGTCAGGTCTTTCATGGGGTCCTCCTGTCGGACGGTCAGCCGTGGGTCACGGCGAGGATGAGGCAGAGCACCGCGAGACCCGCGGAAACGGCCTGCCAGAAACGAACGGGATTGCGCGCCGCCAGCGGCACGTGCGATTCGGCCCGGGCGGCGCTGCCGGGACGGCGCAGGTCGGCGACGAATTCCGACAGCGCATCGTAGCGCCGCAGCGGGTCGGGGTGGCAGGCCCGGCGCAGCGCGGCGTCCATCCAGGCCGGAACGCCGCTGTCGTCGTCGCGCGCCGGTCGGTAATTCAGCCGCCGCTGGTCGCCGACCGAACGGATGCGCGCCACCTGTGTGCCGTAGGGCAGGCGGCCGGTCAGCATCTCGTAGGCGATCACCCCGAGCGCGTACTGGTCCGACCGCCAGCTGACCGTATCGCCGGAGAGGTATTCCGGCGCGGTGTACTGGTAGGTGCCGGGCATCTCGCCCAACGTGCCGGGCAGGGTTTCCTCGACCCCCGCCACCCGGGCCGAGCCGAGGTCGATGATCTTCACCGTGCCGTCCGGGTCGATCATGACGTTCTCCGGGCGCAGATCCTGGTGGATCATCTCGCGCCGGTGAAAGGCGCGCAGCCCGCGCGAGATCTGCTCGACGATGTCGCGGACCGCGTCCGGTTCCGGTGCGGGCGTGTCGGTCATCCACTGGCGCAGGGTCCGCCCCTCGACGAATTCGGTCACCGCGTAGAGCGCGGTGCGCCCGGCCTCCGGGGCGGCCCGCAGCACATGCGGCGACGACAGCCGCCGGGCGATCCATTCCTCGAGCATGAAACGGCGCAGGTAGTCCTGATCCTCGCGGTGCTCGGTCGAGGGGATCTTGAGCGCGACGCGCGTGCCGTCCGGCGCGGTGGCCAGAAAGACGTGGCTGCGGTCGGTGGCGTGGATCTCGCGCACGATGCGGAACCCGTCGAGGTGGTCGCCCGCGCGGGGCAGGGGCGGGACGCGCAGGGAGGCCGCCTCGCCCAGCAGGGCGCCTGCATCCGGGGCGGGCAGGGTGTCTATCCGCACGATCTGGACGGTCAGGTTGTCGTCGCTGCCTGCCGCCAGCGCCGCCGCGCAGACAAAGCGCGCGACGGGCCCGAGATCCTCCGCCGCGCGAATCTCGCGCACGACGTCCGCGGGCACCCAATGTTCGTGCACCCCGTCGGTGGTCAGCAGAAAGACATCGCCCGGCGCCACCGGCAGGCGGCGGTAATCGACCTCGACCCGGGCCTCGGCACCCATGGCGCGGGACAGCCAGCCCCCGCCCGAGGGCAGCAGGACGCGGTGATCCTCGGTCAGCGGTTCGAGCGTTTCGCCCGCCACGCGCCACACCCGGCTGTCACCGACGTGCAGCACATGCGCCTCGCGCCCCTTGAGGATCAGCGCGGCAAGGGTGCAGACATGGCCGAGGTCGGCATCGGCGACGCCCGCGCGCCGGTTGCGCGCATGCAGCCAGCCGTTGGTCGCGGCGATGACGCTGGTGGCGGCGGTGCGCGCGGTCCAGGCGTCGGAGGTGCAGTAATAATCGCCGAGCAGGGAGGCGACGGTCAGTTCCGCCGCCTCTCCGCCGACCGCGGAGGACGAGATCCCGTCCGCCAGCGCCAGCGTCACGCCCTTGAGCGCAAGCGCGGCGCCCTCGGGGACGAGGGCGCCGTGAAAATCCTGGTTGGAGGCTTTGCGCCCGGCGTCGGAATACTGCCCGATGGAGACGGCAAGCGTCGGCTGGGCGGCATCTTTCGGCATCGGCACCTCCTCGGTGGAAAGCGGGCCCCGGCGATCCGGGGCCCCGCGTCGGGTCGCGCCTATTCGGCCGGAACGCCCGTGACGTCGTCGTTGCGGGCGGCATTGCGCTTCGGGCTTTCGCGGAAGTGCGTGGCATAGATCATGCCGCCGACGAAGGTCAGGCCGCCGACGAGGTTGCCCAGGACCACCGGGATCTCGTTATAGGCGAAGTAGTCGAACCAGGTGAAGTTGCCGCCCAGCATGATGCCGCTCGGGAACAGGAACATGTTCACGATGGAATGCTCGAAGCCGAGGTAGAAGAAGACGATGATCGGCATCCACATGGCCATGATCTTGCCGCTGGTCGAGGTCGACATCATCGCCGCGACCACGCCGGTCGACACCATCCAGTTGCAGAGGACCGCGCGCACGAAGACGGTCAGCAGGCCCGCGCCGCCGGCGGCGGCGTAGCCGAGGGTCCGCGCCTCGCCGATGTGGCCGATCTTCTGGCCGACATCGTTCGGTTCGGTCGAGAAGCCGGTGGTGAAGACGATGGCCATCAGCACGGCGGTGGTCATCGCGCCCGCGAAGTTGCCGCAGAACACCAGGCCCCAGTTGCGGAATACGCCCTTCCAGGTGCAGCCGGGGCGCTTGGCCAGCACCGCGAGCGGGGCGAGGGTGAAGACGCCGGTCAACAGGTCGAAGCCCATGAGGTAGAGCAGGCAGAAGCCCACGGGGAACAGCAGCGAGGCGACGAGGAAGTTGCCGGTCTGCACGGCGATGGTGACGGCGAAGGCCGCGGCGAGCGCGAGGATCGCCCCCGCCATGTAGGAGCGGATGAGCGTGTCCTTGGTGGCCATGAAGATCTTGGATTCGCCGGCGTCGACCATCTTGGCCGCGAATTCCTTTGGCATGACATACGACATGTCTTGGTCCTTTCGGTAGGTGGTTTGGCCTGAAGGTCAGGCGTCGGAGGGGAAATCGGCAGGAAAGAGGTTGAGATAGATGTCCCGGCCGTCGAGCCGGACGGGAAAGGCGGCGGTCTGCCCCCGGTCGGCGCCCTGCGCGGTGCCGGTTTCGAGGGAGATCACCCAGTTGTGCAGGGGGCAGGTGACGCAGCCGTCGTGCACGATCCCCTGGCTCAGCGGCCCGTTCCGGTGCGGGCACCGGTCTTCGAGCGCAAAGATCCGGTCGTCGGCGGTGCGGAACAGCGCGATGGTCATCGCCCCGGCCTTCACACAGCGCGCGCCCCGGGCCGGGATGTCGTCGACGCTGCCGACCAGGCGCCAGGAGCGGGTATCGGGGGCCAGGGCGTTCATTCGGCGGCCTCCATCGCGGCATCTCCGAACACGGCGAGCGGATTGAACTCGTGCTTGTCGAGGCCCGAGACGCGCTCGGACCAGGGATCGACCTGCGAATAGACCTGGCTGGTGACGAAGCGGTCGTGCAGGGCGCGCCGCCCGTCGGTGTCGTCGAGGATCGCGGCGCGGATGGTGTCGTGACCCACCCGCTCGGCCCACTTGTAGATGCGTTCGAGGTAGAAGCCCTGTTCGCGGTACATCTGGGTCAGGGCGGCGATGATCTCGACCACCTCGTCCTCGGTCCGCACGAGGCCCAGCTTGGTGGTGCCCTGGATGTGCAGGCCGGCGGCGCCGCCGTAGACGATCTCGAATCCGCTGTCGACGCAGATCACGCCGATGTCCTTGCAGGTCGCCTCGGCGCAGTTGCGCGGGCAGCCGGTGACGGCCAGCTTGACCTTGGCCGGCGTCCACGAACCCCAGAGGAACTTTTCCAGCCGGATGCCGAGCCCGGTGCTGTCCTGAGTGCCGAAGCGGCACCAGGTCGAGCCCACGCAGGTCTTTACCGTGCGCAGCCCCTTGGCATAGGCGTGACCCGACACCATGCCCGCGTCGTTGAGATCGGACCAGACGGCGGGCAGATCCTCCTTCTTCACGCCGAGCAGGTCGATGCGCTGACCGCCGGTGACCTTCACGTCTGGGATGGCGAACTTGTCCACCACGTCGGCGATGGCGCGCAGCTCGGCGGCCGAGGTCATGCCGCCCCACATGCGCGGCACCACGGAATAGGTGCCGTCCTTCTGGATGTTGGCATGCACGCGCTCGTTGATGAAGCGGCTCTGCTGGTCGTCCTGGTAGTCGCCCGGCCAGTCGCACAGCAGGTAGTAGTTCAGCGCGGGGCGGCATTTCGCGCAGCCGCCCGAGCTGGTCCACTCCAGTTCCTGCATGACGGCGGGGATGCTTTTGAGGCCCTTGGCCTTGATGAGGCGGCGCACCTCGCCGTGGCCGAGCGGCGTGCAGCCGCACATGCCCTCGGCCTTCCGGCTCACCGCGTCGCCCAGCGTCAGCGCCATGAGGCTTTCGACCAGCCCGGTACAGGTTCCGCACGAGGCGCTGGCCTTGGTATGGGCGCGCACCTCGGAAAGCGAGGTCAGCCCCTTGCCGGTGATCGCCCCGGTGATCGCGCCCTTGCAGATGCCGTTGCAGCCGCAGATCTCGGCATCGTCGGCAAGGTTCGCCACGGCCGCCAGCGGATCGGCGGTGCCGCCGCCCTGGTGCGCCTGGCCGAAGATCAGCGTGTCGCGCATCCCGGACACGTCCTGCCCGGATTTCAGCATCTCGTTGTACCAGCCGCCGTCCGCCACGTCGCCGTAGAGCACGGCGCCGACGATGCGGTCGTTCTTGAGGATCACCCGCTTGTAGGTGCCGCGGCGGGCATCGCGCAGCACGATGTCCTCGAGCTCGGGCCCGTCGCCGAATTCCCCCACGGAATAGAGGTTCACACCGGTGACCTTCAGCTTGGTCGGCGTTTCGGCATGGGCAAAGGCCTCGTCGGACGGTCCGGCGAGATGCGCGGCGGCAACCCGCGCCATCCGGTAGAGCGGCGCGACGAGGCCGTAGACCCGGCCCTCGACCTCGGCGCATTCGCCGAGGGTCAGGATGTCGGGGTCCGAGGTGCGCATGGCGGCGTCCGCGACGATGCCGCGCGCCACGTCGAGCCCGGCCTCGCGCGCCAGCGCGGTGTTGGGCCGGATGCCGACCGCCATCACCACCAGCGTCGCGTCGATGCGGGTGCCGTCGTCCAGTTCCACCGCCTCGACGCGGTCGGTGCCGTGAATGGCCCTGGTGTTGGAGCCGCAGCGGACCTCGATGCCGCGCCCCTCCAGTTCCTTCTGCAGCAGCCAGGCGGCGGCGGGGTCGAGCTGGCGTTCCATCAGGGAGGGCATGAGGTGCAGCACCGTCACCTCCATCCCCTGCGATTTCAGACCGGCGGCGGCTTCGAGACCAAGGAGACCGCCGCCGATCACCACGGCGCGGCCACCCCTCGTGGCCGCCCGCAGCATGCCGTCCACGTCGTCCAGATCGCGATAGGCGAGGACGCCCGGCAGGTCGTGGCCGGGGACGGGGATGATGAAGGGAGTCGAGCCGGTGGCGATCACCAGCTTGTCGTAGGACGCCGTGATGCCGCCTTCGGAGGTCACCGTGCGGGCGGTTCGGTCGATCCGGGCGACCTTTTCGCCGCGATGCAGGGTGATGCCGTGATCGGCGTACCAGGCGTCGTCATGGATGACGATCTGCTCGTAGGTCTTTTCGCCCGAAAGCACCGGGGACAGCATGATGCGGTCATAGTTCACCCGGGGTTCGGCGTTGAAGATGGTGACGTCATGGGTCTCGGGGGCGACCTCGAAGAGGTGCTCCAGAAGGCGGCCGGGGGCCATGCCGTTTCCGATGATGACGAGGCGTTGACGGGACATGCGGTCTCTCCTGTTCCGTGGGAATGCGGAACCGGAAAACCGGGGCCGCGGCGATTTCAGTCAGGAAAACCAGTGGCTTGCGCATACCGGTTGGACGGCCCCGAGGGGGAGCCGAAGTCGCAGCGCCATTGCTGCGCGCCCTTGCGGGCGTCTTGACGGAAATTGCCGCGCCGTTGCGGCGGTCGGCGGGAATGAACTTTGCCCGCCCTAATCATGCGGATATCCGGCAGGTTTTTCGCACGCAACTTTTTTCTGACACGATTCCGGGAATCGGCCCGTTTCACGCAGGCCTTGCCCCGCGCTGCCACTTTTGCGGGCAGTTCGCCGCGCGCCTGTCGGGATATTCAGCCGGATGGAGTCGGGGTGCCGCGCCGGTCGGGAGGGCCGGTTTGCGGCGCATTCGCCGGGCGGAGCCTACTTGGCCGGCACGGCGCCGAGCGCAGGTTCGGATGGGCCGAGCAGGATCGGCAGGGTGCGCGGATGCGCCAGCACCGAATCCGCCAGGCTGAGGCGGTCGAGCGATTGGTAGAAGGCCGACTTCGCCTCCTTCAGCGCGCGGACGATGCCGCAGGAGCCCTTGAGGATGCAGGTCGAGCAATCGACCATCGCCGTGTCGCCCTCCATGTGGCGGGTGACCTCGCCCATGCGGATCTCGGCCGGGGGGCGGGCCAGCGCGATGCCCCCGGAGCGGCCGCGGACGCTGCGCAGGAAGCCGCCGTCGACAAGCTGGTTGACCACCTTCATCAGGTTGCTCTGCGAGAGGCCGTGCGCTTCGGCGATTTCCGAGATCGGCACGGTCCGGCCCTGGTGCGCTCCGAGATAGAGGCAGACGCGCACGGCATAATCCGTGAATTTCGACAAACGCATGTGACCACCCCGGAAAACCAATGCTTCGATAATGGGGAATGGTTTTCGGTGTTTCAACCTGGGACGGGGCGATCCGTCGCCGCGCGCCTCAGATGAGCAGCCCCGCCGCGCCCTCGTGGCGCAGCAGCCAGACCTTGCTTTCCACCCCGCCGCCGCCGGAAAACCCGCCGAGACCGTTGGCGGCCAGCACCCGGTGGCAGGGGATGAGGATCGGGATCGGATTGGCGCCGCAGGCCTGGCCGATGGCCTGCGCGGGCGTGCCGAGCGTGCGGGCGATCGTGCCGTAGGTCGAGGTTTCGCCGTAGGGAATGGCGCGCATCTCGGCGCAGACCTGCTGCACCAGCGGGCTGGCGTGTACCTGCAGGGGCAGATCGAAACCCCGGCGCCGGCCGCTGAAGTAGGCGGTCAGCTGGGTTTCGGCCTCGTCCAGCAGGGGATCGGCGTCCCGCGCGCCGTTGCCCCAGCGCAGGGCGGTGACCGCGCCGCCGGAGGCGGTCACGGTCATCGGGCCGAGAGGGGTGTCGATGCAGCGGTCCGGCATGGTGCGATGCTGGCGAACTCCGGCCCGGCTGACAAGGGGCGGAGGGCGCCGACGCCCGTCCCTTGGGGGCGGGCGGGCACCGGCCCGGCGCGCGTCGCGCGTGAGTCCGGGCCGGGCGCGGGGGTCAGCCGAGCGCCTCGTCGCAGCGGGCGCAGGTGCCGGCGTGGGCATGGGTGCCGACGTCCGGAAGGATCTTCCAGCAGCGCTGGCACTTCTCGCCCTCCGCCTCTTCGAAGACCACGCCGACGCCGGGAACCTCCGCCATGCGGAAGGCTTCGGCCGGCGAGGGATCGCCGGTGAGGGTGATCGCCGAGGTGATGCAGAGATCCTCGAAGGCCACCGATTTCAGCGCCTCCAGCATCGCCGCATCCTCGACATGCACCACCGGGGCCGCTTCGAGCGACGCGCCGATGACCTTGTCGGTGCGCTGGATCTCGAGCGCCGCGGTCACCACGCGGCGCGCCGTGCGCACCTTGGCCCATTTCGCCGCCAGCGCCTCGTCGCGCCAAGCGGCGGGCGTTTCGGGGAAGTCCTGCAGGTGGACGGAGCTGTCCTCGCCGGGGAAGCGGTCGAGCCAGACGTCCTCCATCGTGAAGACGAGGATCGGCGCGAGCCAGGTCGTCAGCCGGTGGAACAGCAGGTCCATCACCGTGCGCGCGGCGCGGCGGCGCGGCGTGTCGCCGTCGCAGTAGAGCGCGTCCTTGCGGATGTCGAAATAGAAGGCCGACAGATCCACGGTGCAGAAGGTGAAGACCGCCTGGAACACCTCCTGGAAGTCGAAGCTGCGGAAGCCCTCGCGCACGGTGACGTCGAGTTCGGCAAGGCGATGCAGGACCCAGCGTTCCAGTTCCGGCATGTCGGCGGCGTCGACCCGGTCGGCCTCGGTGAAGTGCCCCAGCGCGCCCAGCATGTAGCGCATGGTGTTGCGCAACCGGCGGTAGCCGTCGGCGGTGCCCTTGAGGATCTCGGGTCCGATCCGCTGGTCGGTCGAGTAATCCGCCTGCGCCACCCAGAGCCGCAGGATGTCGGCGCCGTACTGCTTCACCACGTCCTCGGGTGCCACGGTGTTGCCGAGCGACTTGGACATCTTGTTGCCCTTCTCGTCCAGCGTGAAGCCGTGGGTCACCACGTTGCGGTAGGGCGCGCGGCCCATCGTGCCGCAGGCCTGGAGCAGCGAGGAATGGAACCAGCCGCGGTGCTGGTCGGTGCCCTCCATGTAGACATCGGCGATGCCGTCCGGCGTCCCGTCCGCGCGGTCGCGCAGCACGAAGGAATGGGTGGAGCCGGAATCGAACCACACGTCCAGCACGTCGAAGACCTGCACCCAGTCGTCCGCGTCGTAGTCCGGCCCGAGGAAGCGCGCCTTGGCGCCGTCCTTGTACCAGGCATCCGCGCCTTCGGTCTCGAAGGCCTCGCAGATGCGCGCATTCACCGCCGGATCGCGGAGCAGGAAGTCCGGGTCGGTGGGCAGCGCGCCCTTCTTCGTGAAGCAGGTGAGCGGCACGCCCCAGGCGCGCTGGCGCGACAGCACCCAGTCGGGCCGCGCCTCGATCATCGAGAACAGGCGGTTGCGGCCGCTCTGCGGGGTGAACTTCACAAGCCGGTCGATCGAGGTCAGCGCGCGTTCGCGGATCGTGGCGCCGTAGCTGTCCTGCCCGTCGCCCACCGCCTTGTCGATGGCGGCGAACCACTGCGGCGTGTTGCGGAAGATCACCGGCGCCTTGGAGCGCCAGGAATGCGGGTAGGAATGGGTGACGCGGCCGCGCGCGATGATGCCCTTCGCCTCGACCAGCTTGTCGATGACGGCGGTGTTGGCCTTGCCCTCCTTGCCCTTCTGGTCGAGCACGCGCAGCCCGGCAAAGAACGGGACATGCGGCAGGAATTCCGATTCCTCGCCGACGTTGTGGGTCATCCGGTCGGTCCAGCCGCGCTTGACGAAGCAGTCGTAGTCATCGGCGCCGTGCGAGGGCGCCGTGTGGACGAAGCCCGTGCCCGCGTCGTCGGTGACGTGGTCGCCGTCGATCATCGGCACCTCGTAATCCCAGTAGCCGTTCGCGCCGTCGATCCCGGCAAAGGGGTGGGCGAGCGTCAGGGTGGAGAGTTCCTGCGCCGAGACATCGCGTACCCGGCGGGTCATCTCGGGTGCCAGACGCGCCGCCTTGAACACGTCGCCCGCCAGCTTGTCGGCCACCACGTAGGTGTCCCCGACCGAGACCCAGGATTCCTCCGGCGTCGCCGTGACCTCGTAGAGCCCGTAGGCGATGGAGGGGTTGAAGGCGACGGCCTTGTTCGACGGGATCGTCCAGGGGGTCGTGGTCCAGATCACCACGCGGGCGGCCTGCAACTGCTGCGCCAGCAGTTCCGCATCGGCCCCGGCGAAATCGTCATCCTCGCCCTGCGCCATGGTCATGTGCCCGCCCGAGACGACCCGGAACGGCACCCAGATCGTGTGCGACTTGTGGTCGTGGTATTCGATCTCGGCCTCGGCCAGCGCGGTCTTTTCCACCGGCGACCACATCACCGGCTTGGAGCCCTGGTACAGCGTGCCAGTCATCAGGAACTTCATGAATTCCTCGGCGATCACCCGCTCGGCGTGGAAGGCCATGGTCAGGTAGGGATCGTCCCAGTTGCCGGTGATCCCGAGGCGCTTGAACTCGTCGCGCTGGATGTCGACCCAGCCCTCGGCGAACTTGCGGCATTCCTGCCGAAAGTCGACGACATCCACGTCGTCCTTGTTCCTGCCCTTGGCTCGGTACTGTTCCTCGATCTTCCATTCGATCGGCAGGCCGTGGCAATCCCAGCCGGGGACGTAGCGCGACTCGTGCCCCATCATCTGGTGCGAGCGCACGATCATGTCCTTGATCGTCTTGTTCAGCGCGTGGCCGATGTGAAGGTGGCCGTTCGCGTAGGGGGGGCCGTCGTGCAGGGTAAAGGGCGTGCGATCCCCGGCCTTGTCGCGAAGACGGTCGTAGATGCCGATCCTGTCCCAGTGCTCCAGCCATTCCGGTTCGCGCTTGGGCAGCCCCGCGCGCATCGGAAAGTCGGTCTTCGGAAGGTTCAGCGTGTCCTTGTAGTCAGGCGTATCGGCGCACATGCTCTGCGGTCCCGGAATTCAGTGGTCTTGAAGAAGGATGAGGGCGGCGCGGGGTGTCCAGACGCCTTGTCCCGGCGACTCTGCTCTCAGAGCGCCGGGCAGGTAATTCGAATGACGATCACGCGAAGGTTCATCATGGCGCGGGTTATAGGGCGGCGCGCAGGCCGGGTCCAGTGCCTGCGGACATGAGCGGAAATCGACCCGTCGGGGCGGTCCGGTTGCGCCGGTTCCCGCCAAGGCGGGACGCCGCGCTGCGGCGTGGCGGGAACCGGCGCAGCAAGGCGGGCGGAACCGGCGGCAGTCCGCGCCGGAAGGGGGGGTGCGGACGGGGGGCGGGACCTTTGCGCCGCGATGGGTGTTTGATGGTCATGAAAGCACCCGGACCGGGGCTTTGCGACCGACCACACACCCACCCGACTCACCTCGGAAACAGGAAGGACTTCGAGATGGCCTACGAACATTCCAACCCCCGCTACAACAACCCCTATGCGAGCAACCTCTCCGCAGATCCCGAACTGCGCGCCCCGGCCGCGGGCGCCGGCAGCACCATGGCCGGTCTGCTGGTTGCCGTGCTGGTGGTGCTGGGCCTCATCATCGGGGTGAGCTTCTTCACCTCGGGCGAAGCGACGGACACGCAGGTCCCCGCCGCGACCACCACGGTGCCCGCCGACGGCGGAGCCGCGGCCCCCGCAGCCCCCGAGGCGGCCCCGGCCCCGGCCCCGGCACCCGCTCCGGCCGAGTAAGCGACCAGGGGCGAGCCACCACTCACGGACCCCGAAAGGGTGTCCCCGGCAACCGGGGGCACCCTTTTTTCGTCACGCCTCGGGGGTCCCGGTCTTCAGGTCGCGTCCCCGCCCGCGTCCGGTCCGCCCCGCCGCTGGGCCCAGCGGTTCAGCCAGGCGAGCGCCGCCAGCCCGAGGCCGAGCAGCAGCAGCGAGAACACCCGCGTCAGCCCCTGAAGCCCCGATATGTCGATGAGAAAGACCTTGGCGACCGCCAGTCCGATCACCGCCAGCCCCGCGCGGCGCAGCAGCGCCGAGCGGCGGGCGAGGGATTGGTAGAACAGCGCCGCCCCGGTGGCGAGCAATGCCACGGTATAGGAATAGAGTTCCGGCTGCCCGGTGCCGTGCCAGAGCGCCATGCGGGTGCCGCCCTGCCAGCCGTGGCGGATGACCAGTGCCGCCCAGAACGCTGCCAGCGCCAGTGCCGTGCCGGTGAGGCACAGGCGCAGGGCGCGCGGCATGTGATCCGAACGTGCCGCCGCCAGCGCCAGCACCAGCGCCGGGGCAAGGTAGGCGGGCGCGAGCGTGTTCAGCAGCACCGGGCCCAGCACCACCTCGGGCGAGATCAGCGGGTTGCCGATCACCAGCGCACCGACCAGCGCCGAGAGTCCGGCAAAGGCAAAGACCGCCGCCAGCGCCTTGCGCAGGATGGCCAGCCGCCCGCCGAGCGACCAGCGCTCCACCTGGGCCGCCGCCAGCCCGAACCAGATCGTCGCGTGCAGGCCGAGGCTCCAGTGGCTGTTGATCTCGTCCGCTCCGGCGGTTGCGGCGATGGCGCGGTGCAGCACGACGCTGGCGGTCAGCCCGGCGACCGAGAGAACGGCGCTTTCCAGCATGACCCGCGCGGTGGGGCGCGCCGGGGGCAGAAGCCGCAGCGCCGCGATCAGCGCGGCCAGCGTGCCGAGGCAGCTCAGCAGGAGGTCGGTCCAGCTTGCCGGGCCGAGCGCCCAGACCAGCCCCGGCGATTCGACCAGCCGGTAGCCCAGCGCGACGATGCCGCCCGCCACGGCGGCGGACATCATCGGCAGATCGAAGCGCCGGTCGAGCGCCGCCGCCGCGACGATCAGCGCCCCGAGGGCGAGGGTCAGCGCGGCCTCGGTCAGCAGCAGCGAGACGGCAAAGGCAATGCAGGCCAGCGCGGCCAGCACCGGCAGCGAAACGCGGGCGCGGTCGGCGGGATCGGCGCGGGCAAACCGTTCGGCCATCAGCGCCATGGCGGCCGCCACGGCCAGCGCGTGCAGCGCCCAGGGGAAGGGGCCGATCAGCTCCGACGGGGCCCATTGCAGTTCCAGAAGCAATCCGGCAAGCGGTGCAAACACCGCCGCTGCCGCAGCCGGGGCCAGCCCGAGGCTGCCGCCCCGGAGCGCGCGCCAGGCGGTAACACCCGAGATCAGCAGTGCGGCTGCCATGATCCAGGTCGGCTCCATCAGCATCGGCTGTTCGGTCATGCCCTCGCGTTCGGCCAGGGTCCGGCGCAGCAGCGCGGGCATCCCGCCCTGCAGCGGGGGCAGGGCGATCAGCGCGAGCAGCAGCGCCGCCGGCAACAGGGCGTGATCCTGAAGCGCCGGCGCGCGGACCGACCAGAGGGTGAAGAGCACGGTCAGCGCGGTGGCCAGGACAACGACGGTGCGGAACCCCTCGGGCCCGCCGTCCGCCGCGCCGACGGCGAGCATCGCGACGCTGGCCGCAAGGGTGCCGAGCGAGAGGCGCGTTGGGAAGATCGGCCAGCCGCTCCTGCCGCGGTGGGCCAGCGTCTCGGCCAGGGTCGGGCCCGCGTAGTCCGGCAGCAGGGCGCGTGCGGGGATGGTCGTCGCCATGATCGCCAGCGCCGAGAGATAGAGCGACCACGACAGGGTCATCCCCGCGCCGCCCGCATGCAGCGCCCAGCCCGCAAGCTGCGCCAGCGCGATGGTCAGCACCGAAACCCAGGCCCAGCGGCGCAGGGTGTCGATGCCCAGCCCCGCCGCCGCGACCACGGCAAAGTAGAGGTACAGCCAGTCCGGCGACTCCGACGAACCGCCGACGAGAAAGGGGGCGGCAAAGCTCCCGATGATGCCGATGGCGGCCAGCAGCGGGCCGTGGAACCAGCCGAGGACCAGGGCCAGCGCCCCGGTGGCGGCCAATGCGAGCAGCGCCGGGCCGGGGTCGATCAGCCCGTAGAGCAGCCGGGCCGAGACGATCCCGCCCATGAGCGACACCAGCCCCGCGCCGGAAAAGACCGACGGCAGGTAGGCGGTCGCGGCCTGTTCCCCGTCTCCGAAGCGGCGGCGGATCCATTCCCCCGCGCCGATCAGCACAAGGCCGAAGGCAAGCGCCGCGCCGACCCGCGCCTCGGGGCTGAGAAGGCCGGTCTCGATCCCGTATTGCACCAGGAACAGCCCGGCGAGGGCGAGCGACAGGCCCGAAACCGCATAGAACCAGTTTTCCCGCAGCCAGGCGATCAGCGCCGCGCCGCGCTCCCGTCGGAAGACGACGGCGCGCGAGGGCGCTTCGCTCCGGGGGGTATCGGCATCGGGGGGACGCACGTAGGCCGCCCGCATCGCCTCGGCCACGCTGCGGTCCGGCGCAGGCGGGCCGGCGGCGGGAATGGGCGCCTCGGGCGCGGCATCGGCAGGGGAAGTCGCGGCGTCACCCGCGCCCTGCGGTTCGAGCGCCGTCAGCCGCAAGCGGGCCCGGGCCAGTTCGGACCGGACTTCCTCCATCTCGCGGCGCAGGCGCAGCACGGCGAGCGACAGCAGGATCACCAGGACAGGGATCGCCAGAACGACCACCGCCACCACAACGAACAGGGCGTCCAAATCAGCTGCCTCCCTCTTGGCACCGGCGCAGCATAGCGCAGCCCGCGGTCTGCGACAGGCGGGAAAACCCGACCCGCCGTCAGCCCTTGTCCGAGGGCCTCACCAGCCCGGTGAGCGAGGTGCGGATGATCTCGCGCACGGAGGGGCGGGCCTTTTGGCGGAACGGCAGGGGGCGGCAGACCTCCATCGCGGCGACCCCGACCCGCGCGGTCAGCGCGCCGTTGACCAGACCTTCGCCGAAGCGGCGCGACAGCTTGCCCAGCAGGCCGCCTCCGAGGATCGGTTCCAGCATGTCGTCGCCCACGGCCACGGCCCCGGTGGCGACGAGGTGGGACATCACCGCGCGGGTCAGCCGCCAGCTTCCCAGCGTGCCCGAGCGGCCGCCGTAGATCTCGGCGATCCGCCGGATCATCCGGATGTTGGAGGACAGCGCCGCCGCCACGTCCGCCAGCGCCAGCGGCACCAGCGCCGTGACCGTGGCGACCTGCCGGGCGGCGGCCTCGACCTCGCGGCGGGCGGCGGCGTCGAGCGGGGCGAGCAGCTCCTGTTCGGCCATGCCGATCAGGCCGGAGGCGTCGAAGATCTCGTCCTGACGGGCCTTCAGGCGGTCCCGGCCCCAGCGCGTGTCGTCGCGCCCGGCATAGAGCGCGGTCAGGCGGTCGGTGACGGCCCGCGCGGCCTTGAGATCCTCGCCCGCCAGCGCGGCATCGGCGGCGCGGTGCAGCGCGTCCACCCGCGACAGGCGCGACAGGGCCGAGAGTTCCTTGACCACGATGGCGACGACCACCAGCGCGAAGGCCACCAGCAGCGCCGTCACCGCGTAGCCGAGCAGCGGCACCGAGGCCACGAGGTCGGTCACGAAGCGCCAGGCGGCGATGGACACCAGCGCGCTGATGATCGAACCGAGCAGCGCCCAGAACCACCGGGCGAGCCGCGAGGACCGGCGCGAGGCGAGCGCGGCGACGGTGGTCATCGCGGCGCCGGTCGGGGCGGGCATGTCGGGTTCCGGGACCGGGGGCACGTCGCCCGGTCCCTGCACCGGGGTGTCGTCGCCGTCGAGGTCGATCAGCACGGGGCCGTTGCGGTCGCTGTTGCTCATGTCGCGGTCTTTCCGGAGGAGGGGGCGGGAGGGTCGGAGACGGGCGCGGTCCAGCAGAAGCGCACCTCGGGCAGGCCTTCTTCGTTGCCACTGCCGTCGCCGCGTCCGATGATGTCGAACCCGGCGCGGTCATAGAAGCGCAGCGCGCCCTTGTTGGCGGCGAAGGTCCAGAGTTCCAGCCGGTCGCATTGTTCCTGCGCCGCCTCGATCAGCGCCCGGCCGACGCCGGCGCGCTGGGCGCGCGGCGTGATGAACAGCGCGTGGATATAGTCGCGTTCCCGCGCGATGAACCCGACGGGAGCGGGGCTGTCGCCGTCCTCGGCCACCGTGACCCAGCCCCTTTCGATCATGCGGCCGACATGGGCGATGTCCTCGGCCCCGCTGTGCAGGCGCGGCTTCCAGGGTCGCTCCGCCACGGCCTCCGAGATCATCGCGCCGAGCTTGCCCGCATCGGTGCTGCGCGCCGGGCGGAGCAGGGGGGTCACAGCCGGTCTCCGATCAGGAACTGCGCGGCACGGTCGAGCCGGATATGCGGCGGCCCCTCGCCGGGCTTGAGGGTGAGCCGCGCCGGGGCGAAGCGCATGACCGAATAATCCCGGTCGAGCCAGGTCCTTGCGCCGTCCCGCGCCGGGCCGAGCAGGTGGGCGGGATCTTCGGGCAGCTCTCCGGGATGAAAGGCCGCCTGCTTGCCGGTTTCGAGCAGCGTTCCCCGCACGCAGTCGAGGTCGCGCCCCCCGTGGGGCAGCGTCTGTTCCGTCGTGGCCCGGATCGAGGCGATCGACATCGCCTGCGTGTCGGCCCCGGCAAAGCGCGCGCGGTCGCGGGCATCGCGGGTCAGCGCCTCCATGATGGCGGTGAGGCGGGGATGCTGCGTGTGGTGCAGGTGGTCGGCCTTGGTCGCCGCGAACAGGATCTTTTCCACCCGCCGCCCGGTGAAGAACTGGGTCAGAAAGGCGTTGCCGCCGGGACGGTAGGCGCCGAGGATGTCGGCCATGGTGCGGCGCAGGTCCTCGACCGCCGCCGGGCCGGAATGGATCGCCCCCAGCGCGTCGACCAGCACCACCTGCCGGTCGATCCGGGAAAAGTGATCGCGGAAGAACGGTTTGACCACCTCGCGCTTGTAGGCCTCGTAACGCCGCTCCATCTCGCGCCAGAGCGATTTGCGCGGTGCGGATCCCGGCGCGGGCAGCGGGGCGAAGGTCAGAACCGGGCTGCCGGCCAGCTCTCCCGGCAGCAGGAACCGCCCCGGCGTGCAGTCGGAAAAACCGGCATCGCGCGCGGCGTTCAGCGCCCTGGTGAACTCCGCCGCAAGGGTCCTGGCGTCGGTCTCGACGAAATCGACGGTCGGATCGGTGCGCTCGGCAAGGGCGAGGTAGTCGTCCGAGCCCGGCCGCCGCTGCATCCGGTCGAGCGTGTCGGCGGTCCACTCCGCATAGCTGCGCTCCATCAGTCCGAGGTCGAGCAGCCATTCGCCGGGGTAGTCCACGATGTCGAGATGGATGGTGCGCGGCCCCGACAGCCCCGAGAGCAGGCCGGTCGGGCGCACCTTCAGCGACAGGCGCAGTTCGGACACGGCGCGGGTGCTCTCCGGCCAGTGCGGATCGCGCGCGGTCAGGTCGCCGAGATGGGCCTCGTAGTCGAAGCGCGGCACGGTGTCGTCGGGCTGGGGCTGCAGGTAGGCGGCGAGGATGCGGCCCTCGGCCTCGGCCATGAGCTGCGGCATCCGGCCCCGGTCCAGCAGGTTGGCGACCAGCGAGGTGATGAAGACCGTCTTGCCCGATCGCGCCAGCCCGGTCACGCCGAGACGGATCACCGGTTCGAGGAAGGCCCCCGACAGCGTGTCCGTCACGTTCTCGACCCCTCGGGTCAGCGTATCGGCGATGGTCCCGAAAACCATGTGCATCCCCTGGCTGCGTCCTCGACTAGATAGAGGCACGCGACCGCGGATGCCAGTGCCGGGACGGGAAAGGCCGGTCGCGGGCGGTGCGGCGCTGGGGCGTGGCGGGATCGGGATTGCCCGGACGCGCGCCCCGCGCTATGGCGGGCCATGCCCAGATATGCACTTCTTGTCGAATACGATGGCGGCCCGTTTTCCGGCTGGCAGAGGCAGACCGACCATCCCTCGGTCCAGGCCGCGATCGAAGCCGCGCTGGCCCGGCTGGAACCGCGCGCGCACACCATCGCGGCGGCCGGACGCACCGATGCCGGGGTGCATGCGCGCGGGCAGGTCGCCCATTGCGACATGGAACGGGACTGGGACCCGTTCCGCCTATCCGAGGCGCTGAACTTTCACCTCAAGCCCGCGCCGGTGGCGATCCGTGCCTGTGCCCGCGTGGCCGAAGACTGGCACGCGCGGTTCTCGGCGCTGGAGCGGCGGTACCTGTTCCGTCTCCTCGTGCGCCGCGCGCCCGCGACGCTGGAACACGGGCAGGTGTGGCGGGTGATGAAGCCGCTCGACCTCGACGCGATGCGCGCCGGGGCGGCGCATCTGGTGGGAAGGCACGATTTCACCACCTTCCGCTCGGTGATGTGCCAGGCGAAATCGCCGGTGAAGACGCTGGACGAGATCGCAATCACCCGCGTGGATCTCGGGGCGGGCGAGGAATTCCGTTTCGAACTGCGCGCCCGCAGTTTCCTGCACAACCAGGTGCGCAGCATCGTCGGGACGCTGGAACGGGTGGGCAACGGGGCGTGGTCGCCGCTCGACGTCAAGCGCGCGCTCGACGCAAGGGACCGCGCCGCCTGCGGTCCGGTCTGCCCGCCTGACGGTCTCTACCTCATGGGTGTCGGCTACCCGGAGCCGGTGTTCGGCTGAGCGCCGGGGCTCGGAAGACACGCAGCGCGGGGCCCCGGACGGGCTTTGCCAAACCTGCCGTTTCGTCGTATCATCGACCATGTCCGATCCGGCCCCGACCCCCGAACCTTCCGCCATTGCCCCGTTGCGCAGATGGGGCGCCTGGGCGGTTCTGGCCGGTGCTGCGGCCCTGCTCCTCGTGATCTTCCAGATCGCCGGTCCCGCCTTCGAACCGCGCCCCTCCGCGGGCACGCAAATCGGCGAGATCGCGGGCGAAATCCGGCGCTCCGCCTGGCGCAGCTTTTTCGGCCTGCCGCGGCCCGAAGCGGCCCCGGCCCCGGTATCGCCGACCGCATGGCTGGCGCTGGCCGCGCCGGTTCTCGGCCTCCTTGCCGTGGTGCTGTCGCTGATCTCGGGCCTGAGGGGCGAAAACCGCCGCTACGCGCTCTACGGCGCCGGGCTCGGCGCCACGGCCATCGCCTTCCAATACGTCTGGTGGCTGGCCCTGCTCTTCGTGGCAGCGGTGCTGCTCCATGCGATCATCACCAACATCGGCGATATCTTCGGCCTGTAGCGCAACCGCCACGTAATGCTGACAAATCCTTTGCGTTGCGCCCCGGCCCGGGCTATCAGCGCGGTCATGACGCAGATGTACCGAATCCGACGAGCCTGAGCTCTCCTTCCCCGCTTTTTCACCAAAAAGGCGGGCACGTCGCGCCATCCCCCCATAAAACTTGACTTGGCCCCGAGCCCTTGGCACCAATCGGGCCTCTTTTGACCGAGGATGATCCCATGATCCCGTCCGTTCTGCCGACCTATTCCCGCGCCCCCCTTCATTTCGTGAAGGGCGAAGGCTCCTGGCTGATCGAGGAGGACGGCCGCCGCTTTCTCGACCTCGGCTCCGGCATCGCGGTGAATGTCCTCGGCCATGCCCATCCGGCGCTCGTCGCCGCGCTGACCGGGCAGGCGAACGCGCTCTGGCATGTCTCGAACCTCTACGAGATCCCGCAGCAGCAGGCGCTGGCCGACAAGCTGGTCGCCGCCAGCTTCGCGGATACGGTCTTCTTCACCAATTCCGGTACCGAGGCCTGCGAACTCGCCGTCAAGATGGCGCGCAAGTACTGGTACGAAAAGGGCCACCCGGAAAAGACCGGCATCATCGCCTTCAACGGCTCGTTCCACGGCCGTTCCTCCGCCGGCATCGCCGCCGCCGGGTCCGAGAAGATGGTCAAGGGCTTCGGCCCGATCCTTCCGGGCTTCACGCATGTGGACTGGGGCGATCACGACGGCCTGGAGGCCGCCATCGACGACACCACCGGCGCGATCCTGATCGAACCGATCCAGGGCGAAGGCGGCATCCGCCCGCTGCCCGACCAGTGCCTCAGGGGCCTGCGCGCGCTCTGCGACGAACGGGGTCTCCTGCTGATCCTCGACGAGGTGCAATGCGGCATGGGCCGGACCGGCAAGCTCTTTGCCCATGAATGGGCCGGCGTGACCCCCGACATCATGATGGTGGCCAAGGGCATCGGCGGCGGCTTCCCCCTCGGCGCGGTGCTGGCCACCGAAGAGGCCGCCTCGGGCATGACCGTCGGCACCCACGGTTCCACCTACGGCGGCAACCCGCTGGCCTGCGCGGTCGGCAACGCGGTGATGGACCACGTCACCGATCCCGACTTCCTCGAAACCGTCAACCGCAACGCCGGCCTGCTGCGCCAGAAGCTCGAAGGCCTCGTCGCCGCCCATCCCGAGGTGTTCGAGGGCGTGCGCGGCACCGGGCTGATGATCGGCCTCAAGGTCCGGGTCGCCCCCGCCGATCTGGTCAGGGCCGGCTACGACGCGCTGGTCATCACCGTGCCCGCCGCCGACAACGTGGTGCGCCTGCTGCCCGCCCTCAACATCACCGGGGACGAGATCGCCGAAGCGGTCAACCGCCTCGACGCCGCCGCCACCGCCCTGAAGGGGGCCTGACCGGCCCTTCTTCGGTTTGACAAATATCCCGGGGTGAACGGGCCGAAGGCCCGGAGGGGCAGGGCCCCTCCACCTCCACCACCAAGAAACGCTTTGCCATGAACCACTTCCTGGACATCCACAAGACCGACAAGGCCGACCTCAGGTCGATCATCGACACCGCCAAGGACATCAAGAACGCCCGCAACGGCCGCCCCAAGGCCGCGCCGGATTCCGAGCTTCCGCTCGAGGACCGCATGGTCGCGCTGATCTTCGAGAAACCCTCGACCCGGACCCGCGTCTCCTTCGACGTGGGCGTGCGCCAGATGGGCGGGCAGACCATGGTGCTCTCGGGCAGCGACATGCAGCTCGGCCACGGCGAGACCATCGCCGACACCGCCCGCGTCCTGTCGCGCTTCGTCGACATGATCATGATCCGCACCTTCGACGAATCCGTGCTGATCGAGATGGCCGAATACGCCTCGGTTCCGGTCATCAACGGCCTGACCGACCGCACCCACCCCTGCCAGATCATGGCCGACGTGATGACCTTCGAGGAACATCGCGGCCCCATCGCCGGCAAGAAGGTGGTCTGGTGCGGCGACGGCAACAACGTCTGCTCGTCCTTCCTGCACGCCGCCGGCCGGTTCGGCTTCGATCTCACCTTCACCGGGCCCGTCCAGCTCGACCCCGAGATGGAATTCGTCGGCCTCGCCCGCAACGAGGGCGCATCGGTCACGATCGAGCGCGATCCCTTCAAGGCGGTCGAGGGCGCCGACCTCGTGATCGCCGACACCTGGGTCTCGATGCACGACGCCCAGAGCGCGCGCGAGCGGCGCCACAACATGCTGCGCCCCTACCAGGTCAACGAGCAGTTGATGGAGGCCGCGGGCAAGGATGCGCTCTTCATGCACTGCCTGCCCGCGCACCGTGGCGAGGAAGTCACCTCCGAGGTCATGGACGGCCCGCAATCGGTGATCTGGGACGAGGCCGAAAACCGCCTGCATGCCCAGAAGGCCATCATGCGCTGGTGCCTCGGCGGCTGAAACGCCACTCCGCCTGCCCGACGGATCACGTGCGGGCAGGCAGGAAATGCGTATTTTCGACAAGAAGAAGGCACCGGGCCGGACAGGGTCCCGGCCATCGCGCACGCGGCCTGTGCGCCCGTCTCCATTGTTCTCGCGACCGCCGCGCCTATCTCCGCCTCAGGCAACAGTGACGGAGGCCGGAAATGGCAGAGCCGCAGATCGGAATTTACGGGCTGGGAACGATGGGATCGGCGCTGGCGCTGAACATGGCCGAAAAGGGCGTGCGCATCGCCGTGTCCAACCGCTCGCCCGAGGTCCTTCCCGCCTTCCTGGCAAAGGCCGCCGCCTTCGCCGACCGGGTCGCCGCCCGGGACACGCTGGAGGCGCTGATCGACGCGCTGCCGCGGCCGCGGCTGCTGCTCGCCATGATCCCCTCCACCGCCCCGATGGACGAATTGCTCGACCGGGTGATGCCGCTGCTCGCGCCCGGCGACACGGTGATCGACGCCGGCAATGCCGATTTCCACGACACGCGCCGCCGCGCCGAACGGCTGGCCGGGCAGGGGCTGCACTTCGTCGGCATGGGCGTGTCGGGCGGCGAGGACGGCGCGCGCCACGGGCCGTCGATGATGTTCGGCGGATCGCAGGAAAGCTGGCAGGTGCTGAAGCCCGTGGTCGAGGCCGTCGCGGCGCGCTTCGACGGCGATCCCTGCGTCGATCGCATGGGACCCGACGGCGCGGGCCATTTCGTCAAGACCGTGCACAACGGCATCGAATATGCCGACATGCAGATGATCGCCGAGGTCCAGGACCTGCTGCGTCACGGCACCGGGCGCAGCCCGGCCGGGATCGCCGACATCTTCGCCGCCTGGAACGCCGGGCCGCTCGGAAGCTACCTCTTCGAAATCACCGAAACCGTTCTGCGGGCCGAGGACAGCCACGGCGGCGGCCCGGTGATCGACGCCATTCTCGACCGCGCGGGCCAGAAGGGCACGGGGCGCTGGACGGCGATCGAGGCGGTGCGCCTCGGCCAGTCCGCGACGATGATCGAAGGCGCCGTGGCCGCACGTGCCTGGTCCGCCGAGAAATCCCTGCGCGACCGGGCCGGCGCCACCTTCGGCAGCGATCGCGAACCGCTCGACATCGACCTCGGCACACTCGAATCGGCGCTGCTCGCGGCGCGGCTCCTGGAATATGACCAGGGCTTCCGCATCCTTGCCGCGGCCTCGCAGGACTACGACTGGCAACTCGACTTCGCCCGCATCGCCGAGATCTGGCGCGCCGGATGCATCATCCGCGCGAAGCTGCTCGACGACATCGCCGGTGCCTTCCGCGACGGTGCGCCCGAAGGCCAGCTCTTCCTCGCCCCGCGCTTTCACCACATTTTCGCCGACGGCATCCCGGCGCTGCGAAAGCTGGTCTCGGCAGCCATCGCCGCGGGGTTTCCGCTGCCGGTACTGTCCTCGGCGCTGGCCTTCTGGGACACGATGCGCCAGCCGCGGGGCACCGCCGCGCTGATCCAGGCACAGCGCGACTTCTTCGGCCGCCACGGCTTCGACCGCATCGACGGACAGGACCACCACCACGGCCCCTGGTGGGACTGACCGGGCCCCCCGTGCCCCCGGGGTTTCTTCTGGCCGGAAATATCCCGGGGTGAATGGGCCCGGACCCGTCCGGGACCAGAGGGGCAGCGCCCCTCAGCGCCCCCGGGGCTTGGCGCGCAGGGTCGGGTCCGCCTCGCGCGGGTCCTCTGGCCAAGGATGGCGCGGATACTGCGCCTTCATGTCCTTGCGCACATCCGCATAGGAGCCGTCCCAGAAGCCCGGCAGGTCCATCGTCACCTGCACCGGGCGCTGCGCCGGGGACAGCAGCGTGACGCGCAGCGGCACCCGGCCCACCATCGGATGGCTGCGCTGGCCGAACATCTCCTGCAGCCGCAGCGAGATCTCGGGATGATCGCCGGAATAGTCGATCGGAATGTCCCGCCCGAGCGGCGTGGTGAAGCGCCCAGGCACCGCCCGGTCCAGCGCCAACATCCCCTCGCGGTCGAGCCGCGCGCGCAGGGCGGGCAGGGGATCGAACCGCTTCCAGTCCTCGGCGCTCCGCACGCCGGAAAGATAGGGCAGCAGCCAGTCCTCCAGCGTGTCGATCAGCGCGGCCTCGGTCATCTCCGGCAGGTCCAGCCCGGCCGCGCGCCCGATGCCGACCCGCGCGCAGAACCGCCGCGCCGCATCCCCGAGCCCGAGCCCCAGCTCGCGCACCCCGTCCAGCATGGCGCGCGCGACCGCATCGGGCGGGGCGTCCTTCCAGATCCGGTCGTCGAGCGCGATGGCCCCGAACCGCTCCTGCTGGCGCGCCACCACCCGGCGTTCGCGGCGGGACCAGTCGCAGACATCGACCCAAACGATGCGCTCCGCAAACAGCGCCCGCAGGTCGCTTTCGGCAATCGGAACCGCCTGCCGGATGCGCGCCTCGCGCGGGTTGCCGTCGGTATCGGTCACCACGATCAGCCGCGTCGCGGCCAGCGGATCGCCATCGTCCATCACCGCACCCTTGCCGCCCGAAAGCTGGTAGCGCGGCGCGTCCCCCCTGCGCCGCAGCCCGATGCGGTCGGGATAGGCGAGGGCGGCCATTGCGGCGGCCGAGAGGTCCGCCTCCGCCCCGGGCTGCGCCTGTCGGGAAAGCCGCCGCGCCTCGGTGCGGATGCGCTCCAGCGCGCCCTTGTTGACCGCGTGGGGGCGGGTTTCGGCGAACCGGCGCGGGTCGCGCAGCAGTTCCAGCCGCAGCCCGAGGTCCGAAGGCGCGCCGGTCAGCGGGTCGCGATCCGCCAACAGCGCCGCCAGCGGTGCGGCTCCGGCGCCCGCCAGCGTCAGCATGTGGGCGAGCCGCGGATGCAGGGGCAGCCGGGCGAGGGTCTTGCCGTGGTCGGTGATCCGGCCCCGCTCGTCGAGCGCGCCGAGCATCTGCAGCAGCGCCTGCGCCTCCTGGAACACGCCGGGATTGGGCGGCGTGAGAAAGGGCAGCTCCTCGGGGCGCGCCCCCCACACCGCGAGGTCGAGCGCCAGCCCGGCAAGATCCGCCGCCTCGATCTCGGCCGGCGGATAGGCCATGAGTGCGCCTTCCTCGCCCTTCGTCCAGAGCCGGAAGGCGGTACCCTCGGCAACCCGTCCGGCGCGGCCCGCGCGCTGGGTCGCCTCGGCGCGGGTCACGCGCTCGGTCACGAGGCGCGACATGCCGGAACCCGCATCGAAGCGCGCGCGCCGGGCGCGGCCGCCGTCCACCACCACGCGGATGTCCTCGATGGTGAGCGAGGTTTCGGCGATGGCGGTCGCCAGCACCAGCTTGCGGCCCCCGGATTCGGGACGGATGGCGGCGCGCTGGGCGGCGAAATCCATCGCGCCGAACAGCGGCCGGATCAGCGTTCCCTCGGGCAACCGCCCGGCAAGCCGGGCCTGCACGCGGCGGATCTCGCCCTCGCCGGGGAGAAAGGCCAGGATGCCGCCGGTGGTGGTCGCGGCGGCCTCCGCGACGAGATCGGCCATGGCCTCGTCGAAGCGCCGCTGTTTCGGCAGGGGCTTGTCGAGCCAGCGCGTCTCGACCGGAAAGGCGCGCCCCTCGGAGGTGATCAGCGGCGCCTCCATCAACGCGCCGACCGGCGCCGCGTCCAGCGTCGCGGACATGGCGAGCAGCAGCAGGTCGTCGCGCAGCACCCCGGCGATTTCGAGACAGAGCGCGAGCCCCAGATCGGCATTGAGGGAGCGTTCGTGGAATTCGTCGAAGATCACCGCACCGATGCCGGAAAGCGCCGGGTCGGACTGGATCATCCGGGTCAGGATGCCCTCGGTCACCACCTCGATGCGCGTCGCGCGGGATACCTTGGCCTCGCCCCGGATGCGGTAGCCGACGGTCTGGCCGGGGGATTCGCCCAGCGTGTCGGCCATGCGCTGCGCGGCGGCGCGCGCCGCGAGGCGGCGGGGTTCGAGCATGACGATCCTGAGGGGGGTGAGATCCGCGGCGAGCATGGCCAGCGGCACACGGGTGGTCTTGCCCGCGCCGGGCGGCGCCTGCAGCACGGCGCGGCCCTCGCGGCGGAGGGCCGAGAGGAGTTCGGGAAGGGCGTCGTCGATGGGCAGGCGATCCATGGGCGGGGTTATGACGCAACCGCGCCCGGCGGTCCATCCGGCCCGCGTCCCGCGGGGTGGGCGGCCGGAATCGCGCGCCCCGACGCGCCGGAGGCACGGGGAGGGGTGGACATCCCCGGCCCGCGCGGGTCAGTTCGGGGAGAGACGAGAGAGGCGACAGGCATGGACTTGCAGGATCTGGCAGACCGTATTCTGAACGGTGAACGGCGCGCGCTGGCGCGGGCGATCACGCTCGTGGAAAGCGGGCGGGCGGATCACCGCGAGCAGGCGACGCTGCTGCTGGAGCGGCTGCGCGGCCATGGGCGCGAGGCGCTGCGAATCGGTCTGTCGGGGACGCCCGGCGTGGGCAAGTCGACCTTCATCGAGGCCTTCGGCTGCATGCTGATCGCGGCGGGGCTGAAGGTGGCGGTGCTGGCGGTGGACCCGTCCTCGGCGCGCTCGGGTGGCTCGATCCTCGGGGACAAGACCCGCATGGAGCGGCTGTCGCGCGAACCGGGCGCCTTCATCCGGCCCTCGCCCTCGCAATCGCTGCTCGGGGGGGTGGCGCGCCGCACCCGCGAGGCGGTGGACCTGTGCGAGGCGGCGGCCTTCGACGTGATCCTGATCGAGACGGTGGGTGTCGGGCAGTCCGAAACCATGGTGGCCGAGATGTCGGACCTGTTCCTGCTGCTGCTCGCCCCGGCGGGCGGCGACGAACTGCAGGGGGTCAAGCGCGGCATCATGGAGACCGCGGACATCATCCTCGTGAACAAGGCCGACGGCGATCTCAAGAGCACCGCGATGCGGACCTGCGCCGATTACGCCGGCGCCCTGCGCCTGATGCGCAAGCGGCCGCAGGACCCCGAGGGCTTTCCCAAGGCGCTGACGGTGTCGGCTCTCGAGGATACCGGCCTCGTCAAGGCCTGGGAGGAGATGCAGACGCTGATCGACTGGCGGCGCGACACCGGGCATTTCGCCGCCGCGCGGGCCGGGCAGGCGCGCCACTGGTTCGAGGCCGAGGTGCGCGACGGCCTTCTGGCGAGGCTGCGCCGGGAGCCGGTGCGCGGCGCCATGGCCGCGCTGGCCGGGCAGGTCGAGGCGGGCAGGATCAGCGCCGCCCGCGCTGCCGAGGAGCTTCTGCGCGATTACCTTCAGATGTAGGGTGCGCCGGGCTTGACGCGCGGGGGGCTTGGCGGTAGAGAACGCCGACCAGATTCCGGGGCGCCGTGCCAGGCGCCCCTTGATATTGGCGGGAGCTGTCCGGATGTCAGCCTTTCGCCCCGAGACGATGAGGATGAACCCATGTCGCGCGTATGCGAACTGACCGGCAAAGGCCCGATGACGGGTAACAACGTGAGCCACGCCAACAACAAGACCCGGCGTCGCTTTCTGCCGAACCTGAACGATGTCACCCTGCAGTCCGAGACGCTCGGCCGCGGCGTGAAGATGCGGATCTCCGCATCGGCCCTGCGCTCCGTCGATCACCGCGGTGGTCTGGACAAGTTCCTGGCCAAGGCCAAGGACACCGAGCTCAGCAACAACGTGCTGAAGGTCAAGAAGGAAATCCAGAAGGCGCAGGCCGAAAAGGCCTGATCCGGCTCCACAGCTTTATCCACAGCCCCGGTGCCTGCACGCACCGGGGCTGTTTCCTTTTGTCGCTTGGCCCGGACGTCGTTTCACGGGTAGATCCGGTGCCATGACGCTGAGGAAATATCCACTGCCGGCGATTCTTCTCGCACTCGTGCTGGCCTTCACCAGCTTCGAGATCGCCGTCGCGCGCGGAACGCTGCCCGTCGCCGGGCAGATCGTCATCTGTTCGGGGCAGGGATTCGTCACGATCCTGCTGGATGCCGAGGGCAATCCGACCGACCACGTCCATATCTGCCCCGATGCCGCGATGGCCTTCACCGCCCCTCCGGTCGTGCCGCTGGCGGTGCCCGAGGTGCCGGCGGTCTGGCGGCGCATTGCCGATCCCCTCGTCGAGATCCGCCTCGCGGGCCGGCAGGGCATCCCCGGACGCGCACGGGGGCCGCCTTCTGCAACGGTCTGAATCCCGCTTTTTCGGATCCGTACAGAGGAGACACAGTAATGTACGCCAAGCTTGTTCTTGCCGGTGCCTGCGCGCTGGCCCTGTCCACCCCCGCCGACGCCGATATCGTGGTGAGCGATGCCTACGCCCGCGCCTCCATGCCGGGCGCCCGGACCGGCGCCGCCTTCATGGTGATCCGCAACACCGGCGCCGAGGACGACCGCCTGCTGTCGGTGTCCTCGGATGCCGCGGCGCGGGTCGAACTGCACAGCCATATCGACCAGGGCGGCGGCGTCATGAAGATGCGGGAGGCCGAAGAGGGCTTTGCCATTCCCGCCCACGGCGACCATGCGCTTGCGCGCGGGGGCGATCACGTCATGTTCATGGGGCTTGCAGCCCCCTTCGACGACGGCGCGGAGGTGAGCGTCACGCTGACCTTCGAAAAGGCCGGAGATATCGTGGTGGCGATTCCGGTGGATCTGGAACGCATGCCCGATCACGGCGCGGGCGGTCATGACGGCATGGACCACGGCAAGATGAAGATGGGCACGCCCTCCGAATGAGGGCGCCTGCGGGGGGGCGTTCGCTCAGGGCGCGCCCCCGGTCGTCCCGCCTGTTCCGGCAGACAGGATTCCGTCGACCCAGGCCGGCACGACCCGGCCTGCCGGACCGATGCCGACGGTGTCGAAGGCCCGGCTGACCTCGCTGCGTTCGAGGTTCATCTCGACGGTCTCGGCCCCGGCGCGCGCGGCCTCGCGCACGAAGCCCGCAGCGGGCCAGACCTGCCCGGAGGTGCCGATGGCGGCAAAGACGGCGCAATCCGCGAGATGCGCCTCGATCTCGTCCATGTGGTAGGGCATTTCGCCGAACCACACGATGTCGGGCCGGGCAGAGGCCTGTGCGCAGGCGGGGCAGGTCGTCTCGGGCGTCATCTCGGGCGGCGCGTCCCAGCGGTGTCCGCAAGCGGCGCAAAGCGCGCGGGACAGCTCTCCGTGCATGTGCAGGGCCGTCGCCCCGGCCCGTTCGTGCAGCCCGTCGACATTCTGCGTCACGATCACCACCTCGCCGGGCCAGTCGCGCTGCAACCGCGCCAGCGCGACATGCGCCGGGTTCGGCTCGGCCGCGGCGGCCTGCGTGCGGCGCATCGAGTAGAAGCGATGCACGAGGACGGGATCGCGGGCGAAGGCCTCGGGCGTGGCGACATCCTCGATCCGGTGCTGTGCCCAGAGCCCGCCGTCGTCGCGAAAGGTGGCAAGGCCGCTTTCGGCGGAAATGCCGGCGCCTGTCAGGATGACGATCTTGTCCTCGGGTTGCATGGCTTTCCCCCCGGCGCGCCTCGGGTTACAGAGGGTCGAGGGAGAAGACGCGCCATGACACACCGTATCCTCTTTGTCTGTCTGGGCAATATCTGCCGCTCGCCGTCGGCCGAGGGCGTCCTGCGCGCGATGGCGGAGGCGCGCGGCCTCGACCTTTCCATCGACAGCGCGGGCACCGGCGACTGGCACGTGGGCGAACCGCCCTACGGGCCGATGCAGGCGGCTGCCTCGGCCCGGGGGTACGACCTCTCGACGCTGCGCGCCCGGCAGGTGGCGGTCGAGGATTTCGCCCGCTTCGACCTGATCCTCGGGATGGACGATGCCAACATGGCCGCGCTGGAACGGCTGCGCCCGGCGGAGGGCACGGCGCGCCTCGCCCGGTTCACCGACCTTGCGCCCGATACCGGCGCGACCGAGGTGCCCGACCCCTATTACACGCGGGATTTCGACGGGACGCTGGACCTCGTCGAAACCCTGTCACGCGCCCTGCTCGATCAGCTCGAGGCCTAGGGGCGCCGACGGACGGATGCCACGCACCGTCGGTTGAGCAGGCGAAAGGCGCCCTGCGCGGGCGGGCAGGGTATGGAAACCCTGCCTTTCCGGTCCGGGGGCTTGATCGTCCCGGCGGGGACGGCATACTCTTGCCGATATCACCGGCATATTTCGCCACCGACACAAGAGATTGCTCCATGCATAAATCCATTCTCGCCGCCGCGCTCCTGTTGTCCGCCGCGGCCTGCGCCCCGACGCGCGACAAGGTCGAATCCGTCGACGTTCTCGAAGACATCACCTGCGCGACCCGCGGCGGCTGCGCCTATCTCAACTCTCCGGTCAAGGTGGTCGACCAGCCGGTCGAACTGCCGCGCCGCCCCTACAAGTTCTTTCCGCTCGCCGAGCAACTGAACTTCATCGACGCCCGAAGTCGCGACTGGGTGGCGCCGCGCGGCACGCTGACGGACGGCGCCTCGATCCCGCCGATCTTCGTGTCGCTGGTCGGCTCTCCCACGGCGCCGGAATACGTCAATGCCGGGGCCGTGCACGATGCCTATTGCGGTATCGGCAACGAGGGCGGGGCGAATTACCACAATGCCGAATGGCAGGCCGTGCACCGGATGTTCTACGATGCGCTGATCGCCTCGGGCACGCCGGACCAGCGCGCCAAGATCATGTTCGCGGCCGTCTGGCTGGGCGGGCCGCGCTGGAACACCTACGAACGGCTCGACCTGATCCCCGCCGGGGCCAAGCGGGCCGGCCTGCGCAAGGCGATGACCTACGTGCAGACCAGCAACCCCTCGCTGCGCCAGCTCGAACGCAAGCTGCGGCGCATCCAGCAGGACCTTTGGAACGAATATCCCGATCTCTACCCGACGATGGTGTCCGGAGACGAGCGGGAGGAGGTCTACGAGGAAGAGTATTACGAGGAATACTATTCCGAAGGCGAATCCTCCGGCGGGACCGCCAACGGCTCGGGTCTCTGATCCGGGGTCCGTCCCCGGCGCGCGGCGCCGGGGCACACGTTCTCAGCGCTGGCTGTCCGCCTGCTGCTCTGCCGGCGGATTGCTGAGGTTGGCGGGAACGGTGGCCGATTTCTCGAAGATCAGAAGGGTCATCAGCCCGGCGGGGGGCAGTCGGCGGCGCTTGACCAGGGTCAGACCCGGCGTGCCGGTGACGATGCCGATGTCGAAATCCGAATGCCAGCCGATCCGGTCCGCGAAGCGGGCGGTGCGGCGGGTCAGATGCGCCATGAGCCCCTGCTCGCGCGCGAAGTGGTTCGAGATCACCAGCCGCCCGCCGGGTTTCAGCACGCGCACCATCTCGGCCATGACGCGGCCGGGTTCGGGCACCACGGACAGGGTGTGCATCGCGACCACCGTATCGAAGCGCCCGGAGGCGAAGCCGAGATCGCGGGCATCCATGCGGTGCAGCGCCTCGACCCCGGAAATCCGCAGCCGGTCCACGCGCTGCCGGGCCTGGGCCAGCATCTCTTCGCAGATGTCGACGCCGGTGATGCGCAGGCCGCTCGGAAAGTGGGGCAGGGACAGGCCGGTCCCGACGCCGACTTCGAGCAGTTCGCTACCGGGGCGGCCGGTGACCTGGCGGGCCGCGGTGCGCCGCGCGGGCTGGGTGATGGCGCCGAAGGTCTGATCGTAGAAAGGCGCCCAGCGGGCATAGACGGAGCGGGCGGCGTTGATGTCCAAGGCTTTCTCCAGAATCTGTCCCATCCGCATAAAGCATCCGGACGGTTACGGACAAGTTAACCTTGGTCGGTGTTGCGCGGCTTGGCGCGGTTTCTCCACCGCGGGTTCCCGGGCGGCACGGGACCGGCGGACCTCGGCGCGAACCGGGCTCCGGGGGTGGCGGTTCTTCGCGCCCCCAACCGGGTGCGCGGTGCTCCGCCTTCCCGCATGGCGCGATCCGGCAAGGTCCCGCCGCGCCGGTCCGGGGGGCTTTGAAGCGCCGTGTTCCCCTGCCTAGATCTGACCGGACGGCGCGGGATGCCCCCGCTCCGGACGACAACAGACCGGCGATGCCGGAAGGAGATGTCATGAAACTGAACGGAACCCTGCTCAAGTCCACGATGATCGCGGCCCTGATCGCCGCCCCCGTGGCCCCGGTTCTGGCACAGACCGCGGCGCCCGCCCCGGAGGCCCCCGCAGCCCCGGCACAGGTCATGCCCGAGGCCCCGGCCGCGGATTACTCCGAAGAGGTGCTGACCTCGTTCGTGGATGCGGCGATGCAGGTGCAGGCCGTCCAGGAGGACTACGCCGCCCGCATCGACGAAACGCCGGAGCCCGAGAACAAGCAGGCGCTGGTCGAGGAAGCCCAGACCGAGATGGTCGCGGCGGTGGACGAGACCGAGGGCATGGATGTCGAGACCTACAACGAGATCAGCGCCGCCGCGCAGGCCGACCCGGAGCTGAACGAGCGCCTGATGGCGATGGTCCAGACCCGCCGTCAGGGCCAGGGAACGATGGTGGAGTGATCCGCCTCCCGCCCGCATGAACGCGAAAGCCGCCCCCGAGGGGGCGGCTTTCTTCTTTTCGGGCTGCTCTCCGGCCCATGACCATCGGCCGGAGAGCGGTCCGCGGGGATCACACGAAATCGAACGCGCTCAGGGAGGAGATCTCCTCAAGGGTCGTGCCGATCAGGTAGATGCTGTCGGTGCTGCCGTCGAAGGTCACGAGGACGTTCGAGCCCATGTCGACGAGGGTGACGTCGCTTTCGGTGTAGCCGGTGATGACCAGCGTCTCGGAGGCCGCGTCGAAACCGGAGATCGTGTCCTGACCGTGCATGGCGTCGAAGACGAAGGTGTCGGTGCCGTTGCCGCCGAACATGCGGTCGTCGCCGGTGCCGCCGGTGATGGTGTCGTTGCCGGCCCCGCCGTAGATCAGGTCGTCGCCGGACCCGCCGTCGATGGCGTCATCGCCGCTGCCGCCGGTCATGGTGTCGGCATCCGCGCCGCCGTCCATCACGTCGTCCGCCTTGCCGCCGTCCATGACGTCGTTGCCGAGCCCGCCTGTCATGGTGTCGTCGAAATTGCCGCCGAGCATGGTGTCGTTGCCGGAGCCGCCATCCATCGAATCCGCGCCGGTGCCGCCGTTCATGTCGTCGTCGTCGTCACCGCCGAGCAGGGTGTCGTCGCCTTCGCCGCCGAACAGGGTGTCGGAGCCGGTGCCGCCGGAGAGCCAGTCCCGGTTGCCGTCGCCGTCGATGGAGTCGTTGCCGCTTCCGCCGATCAGCGTGTCGATGCCCCGGCCGCCGGTCATCGTGTCGTTGCCGGACCCGCCGTTCATGTCGTCGCTGGAGGACCCGCCGTCGAGAAGGTCGTCGCCTATGCCGCCGTCGAGGGTGTCGAAGCCCTTGCCGCCGTAGAGGGAATCGTTGCCGCCGTCGCCGGTGACGCTGTCGTTCCCGTCCGACCCGATGGCGAGATCCGAGCCGAGCCCGCCGAGGATCGTGTCGGCACCGTTGCCGCCGCGCAGCTCGTCATTGCCGTCGCCGCCGTCGATGTAGTCCTCGCCGTCATTGCCGAAGATCGTGTCGTTGTCTGCAAGCCCGTACATCTGGTTGCCGAAGTAGTCGCCGACATAGTTGTCCTGGCCCGCGGTGCCCGAATAGGGATTGGGGAAGACCTCGTAGGGCACGTTCGGATCGATGTCGAGCACGAGCCCGACGAAGCTCAGGATGTTGGGCGTCCCGGCGGGGTAGTGGAAGAAGATGTCGCCGTTCGCATCCGCGAAGACCACGACCGGCACGGGAGTCCCGAGCGGAATTCCCGCGATGCCCGGCGTCGCGGTCCCGGAGCCGATGTAGGTCAGTTCGCTGCCGCGGAAGCTCGAGACGTTGTCGTCCGTGGAATCGAGCGTGCCCTGGTCGTCGGCAAGCTCTCCGGTCGTTTCCGTCTCGAAGAGGTTGACGAGAACGGTGGCGTTCTCCTGCTGGAGGTCTCCGGCGAGCAGCGACCCGAGATAGCGGTAAACGGAAATGGTATGTGTCGGCATTGACTTATTCTCCTGAGATTTCGACCCCTGGAGCGCGGCAGCAGAAATCCGTGCGGTCGAGAGCCTCGACACGCCTTTTTGCCATAGTTCCACACTCGTTAAGTGTCTGATCTTCCTTTGATGAACAGCGGGTACTTCTGGTTTGAGGGGATGAGCACTCCGCGACTGCAACCCTGAGGCGAATCGCCATTTCGGTCAACCGGAAAAGGTTAACAAAAGATTAATCTTATTTGGTGTGTTGACAGGTGGAGGTTCGCCGCAGGATTGCAGAGCGCCAAGAAATACTGATGCAATTGCGATGCCGGACGTGCCCGCGATCCGGGCATGACTATTGCGCCGAAACCACAGTTTCGGCGAAAAATCCCGAGGGATTTCAAGTCAGGATTGTCAGAGAGGCAAAAAGACGACCGGCCCCGAAGAGGGGCCGGAGAGGGTCATTCGTCCATTTTCAGCGCGGAAATGAAGGCTTCCTGCGGGATCTCGACGCGGCCGAACTGGCGCATCTTCTTCTTGCCGGCCTTTTGCTTTTCCAGAAGCTTCTTCTTCCGGGTGGCGTCACCGCCGTAGCATTTCGCGGTCACGTCCTTGCGCAGGGCCGACAGGGTCTCGCGGGCGATGACCTTGCCGCCGATGGCCGCCTGGATCGGGATCTTGAACATGTGACGCGGGATCAGGTCCTTGAGCTTTTCGCACATGGAGCGGCCGCGCATCTCGGCCCGGTCGCGGTGGACCATCATCGACAGCGCATCCACCGGTTCGTCGTTCACCAGGATCGACATCTTGACGAGATTGTCCTCGGTGTAGCCGGTGAGCTGGTAGTCGAAGGAGGCATAGCCCTTGGTCACCGACTTCAGCCGGTCGTAGAAGTCGAACACCACCTCGTTCAGCGGCAGGTCGTAGACCACCATGGCGCGGCTGCCGACATAGGTCAGGTCGAGCTGGATGCCGCGCCGGTCCTGGCACAGTTTCAGCACGTCGCCGAGATAGTCGTCCGGCACGAGGATCGACGCCTTGATGCGCGGCTCCTCGATGTGGTCGATGCTGGTGGGGTCGGGCATGTCGGCGGGGTTGTGCAGCTCAAGCTCGGTGCCGTCGCGCATGAAGATCTTGTAGATCACCGAGGGGGCGGTGGTGATCAGGTCGATGTCGTATTCGCGTTCGAGCCGGTCGCGGATCACTTCGAGGTGCAGGAGGCCGAGGAAGCCGCAGCGGAAGCCGAAGCCGAGCGCGGCCGAGGTTTCCATCTCGGAGGTGAAGGAGGCGTCGTTGAGCGAGAGTTTCTCGATCGCGTCGCGCATGTCCTCGAAATCGTTGGCATCGACCGGGAAGAGACCGCAGAACACCACGGGGATCGACGGTTTGAAGCCGGGCAGGGCGACTTCGCAGCCCTTGCGCTCGGTCGTGATCGTATCCCCGACGCGGGTGTCGCGGACCTGCTTGATCTGCGCGGTGATGTAGCCGATTTCGCCCGGGCCGAGTTCGGACACTTCCATCATCGCCGGGCGGTAGACGCCGATGCGGTCGATATCGTAGGTGCCGCCGGTCTTCATCATCTTGATGCGCTGACCCTTTTTCAGCACGCCGTCGATGACGCGGACGATGACCACGACGCCGAGATAGGGGTCGTACTTGGAATCGACCAGCATCGCGCGCAGCGGCTTGTCCGGGTCGCCTTCCTTGGGCGCGGGCAGCCGCTTGACGATCGCTTCGAGCACGGCGGGAATGCCGAGGCCGGTCTTGGCCGAGATTTCCAGTGCCTCGGAGGCGTCGATGCCGATGACATCCTCGATCTGTTCCTTGACCCGCTCGGGTTCCGAGGCGGGCAGGTCGATCTTGTTCAGGACGGGGACGATCTCGTGATCGGCGTCGATGGCGGTATAGACGTTGGCCAGCGTCTGCGCCTCGACGCCCTGCGTCGCGTCGACCACCAGCAGAGAGCCTTCGACCGCGCGCATGGAGCGGGAGACCTCGTAGGCAAAGTCGACATGCCCGGGGGTGTCGATCAGGTTGAGAATGTAGACCTCGCCATCCTCGGCCTTGTACTCGATCCGGACCGTGTTGGCCTTGATGGTGATGCCGCGCTCGCGCTCGATGTCCATCGAGTCGAGCAGCTGCTCCTTCATCTCCCGTTCGGTGACGGTGTTGGTGGATTGGATCAGCCGGTCGGCCAGGGTGGATTTCCCGTGGTCGATGTGGGCAACGATGGAGAAGTTGCGGATATGCGCGAGGTCGGTCATGATTTCGTGGATATGATGGGGTTTGGCTGGCCGGTCAAGGTGGTGTGTTGGCCCGCCGGCCGGGTTGGGGGGCTGACACGGCGGCGAAAGCGGATTTCGGCGAAAAGGCCGGGCGTGTCGCTGCCCCTGGCGCCGAAGCCCGGTCGCGGCGCGGGCCCCGGGGCGGGTGCGGTCGTGGAACTTGAGTAGCGATTCTGCCTGCTCCGTCCCGGACGAAAGATGCTCGGGTTGCCAGCCGCGCGGCCGATGCCGGCAAACGGTTTCCTTTCCCCGCAGGCGGCACGGCACCGTGTCCGGAACGATGCAGGGCAAGCTGGCGGCCTTGCGGATGGAATTGAAAAACGTCCGCAGTTGGGGCAGAGTGGCGTCAGTGGGTGCCGGGAGCGGGTTCTAAGCCCGTCGGGATGTGCCAATGAGCAGGAAAGTCAGGCGATGAAATCAACACTTCTGATCGGGGCCGTGGCGGCGATGACCGCACTGTCGGCCTGCGGCGGCGGCGGCGGCAGCGTGAGCCGCAATGCCGGGCCGGATTACCGGGTTGCGCGGATGGCCAGCGGGCCGATCAGCCGGGCCTGCGTGTCGTCCGACCGCAAGGCGCGCAGCCCCGAACTGTGCGGCTGCATCCAGGGCGCGGCCAATATCGAGCTGACCGGCGCCGATCAGCGCATGGCGGTGAGCTTCTACAAGGACCCGCACAAGGCACAGGAGGTCCGGCAGTCGGATCGCTCCAGCCACGAGGATTTCTGGAAGCGCTACAAATCCTACGTCGACCGGGCCGAGAGCCAGTGCAGGGGCCTCTGAGCCCCGCACCGACACCGGATCGTCACGACAGCGCGCGGTTTCGGCAGGGTCCGGGCACGCGCAGGTCCGCCGAGCGGGCGTGACCCTCCATGCCCTCGGCGCGCGAGATGACGGCCGTGGCGCGCGCGAGGTCGGGCAGGGCGGGCCCGGAGGCACGTTGCCAGGTCACCGTCTTCAGGAACTTGTGGACCGACAGCCCGCCGGTATGGCGGGCGGCGCGGCCGGTGGGCAGGACATGGTTCGGCCCGGCGGCCTTGTCCCCGAAGGCGACGCTGGTTTCGGCGCCGAGGAACAGCGATCCGTAGGCGCCGAGGCGCCCGCGCCACCAGACGGGATCGCGCGCCATGACGTGCAGATGTTCGGGCGCGGCGCGGTCGGCGGCCTGCGCCATCTCTTCGCGGCTATCGACCAGAATCACCTCTCCCAGCGCCTCCCAGGCGGTGGCTGCGGCGGTGCGGTTGGGCTCGGGCAGGGCGGCGACGGCCCGCGGCACGAGGCGCAGCACCGACTCGGCGAGCGGGCGGTGGTCGCTCACCAGCCAGACCGGCGAGGTCGGACCGTGCTCGGCCTGCGCGACGAGGTCGGCGGCGATCAGCGCCGGGTCCGCGGTGGCATCGGCAAGGATCATCACGTCGGTCGGCCCGGCGACCATGTCGATTCCGACGGGACCGAAGAGCTGACGCTTGGCCTCGGCCACGTAGGCATTGCCGGGGCCGACGAGGATGTCCGCCGCGGGCAGGCCGAAGAGCCCCAAGGCCATGGCGGCGATGCCCTGGACCCCGCCGAGCGCCAGCACCCGGTCGGCACCCGCGACGTGCAGCGCATGCAGCACGGCGGGGGGAGGGCCGTCGCGTCCGGGCGGCGTCACCGCCACCACCTGCGCCACGCCGGCGGCGCGCGCGGTGGTCACGGTCATCAGGGCCGAGGCGATATGCGCATAGCGCCCGCCGGGCACGTAGGCCCCGGCGCAGCCGACCGGGATCAGCCGCTGCCCGGCGACGAGGCCGGGGCGCAGTTCGGTCTCGAACTCGCTGACCGAGGCGCGCTGCGCGAGCGCGAAGGCGCGGATGTTGGCATGGGCATAGGCGATGGCCTCGACCAGCGCGGGATCGAGCCGGCGGTGGGCCGACGCAAGCGCCCCGGGCGGCACCTCGATGGCGGCATCGCTGCCGTCGAGCCGCCGGGCATACTCGCGGGCGGCCTCTTCTCGGCCGCTGCGCAGCCGGGCGAGCATGATCTGGACGGTATCGGCGACATCTGCCGCAGATTGCGGCGAAATGCCGGTGATCGGCTTCAAAGAGAGGAAAGGCATGACGGTTCCGGTTGACGTTGCGGCACAATAGATTCAAAAAAGGTGAAGGTACGCCCCGGGTGTGCCATGGCGCAGAGCGGCTGTTGGGGGGCGCGATGCTGATGAAGGGCGTGACACTGCGCGGCCTCGAGGTCTTCGAGGCGCTTGCCGCGAGCGGCTCGGTCGCACAGGCGGCCGAGGCCACCGGGCTCAGCCAGCCGGCGGTGAGCCAGCAGATGCGCAACCTCGAAACGGCGCTCGGGACCGACCTTGTGGATCACGCGCGCCGGCCGATGCAACTGACCCAGGCGGGGCGCACCTTCCTCGGGCGGACGCAGACGGTGCTCAGCCAGCTTCGTCTTGCGCGCAACGAGCTTACGGTGATGGACCTGACCCATCTCAGCACGCTGAGCCTCGGGGTGATCGACGATTTCGACAACGACCTGACGCCGCAGCTCGTCACCATCCTGGCCGAGAACATGACCCGCTGCCGGTTCAAGCTGGTGACCGCCCCGAGCCACGAGATCGCCGAGGCGATGGTGGACCGGCGGCTGAACATCGCCATCGCGGCCAGTCCCGGCGCGGTGATGGACGGGGTTCTGGAATACCCGCTGGTGCGCGATCCGTTCATCCTCGTCACGCCGCGCGGCGCGGTCGAAACCGCCGGTGGTGCCGAGGCGCTGATGCAGGCGCTGCCGTTCCTGCGCTACGACCGCGACCAGTTGATCGGGCGCCAGATCGAGGCGCATCTGGGGCGGCAGAAACTGACCTACCCGGAGCGGTTCGAAATCGGCGCGCACCTGTCGTTGATGACCCTCGTCGCGCGGGGTGTCGGCTGGGGCATCACCACGCCGCTCGGCTACATGCGGGCGGGCCGGTTCCATGACCGGATGGAGGCGCATCCCCTGCCGATCAAGCCCTTCGCCCGCACCATTTCCCTGTTCGCCGCCAGCGACTGGGCCGACCGGGTACCGCGCGACGTGGCGCGCACCACACGCAAGCTGGTCTCGGAACTGGTGATCGGACCGGCGCTGCGCCAGCTGCCCTGGCTGGACGGCGAGCTGCGGGTTCTGGACAGCGACTGACGGCGATGCGGGCATGACGGCTCCTTGCTGCCGATACGTGGCGGCGGCACGGGCTCTGGCGCAAGGGGCGGATCGCCGTTTCGGGATGAATGCGGCGCAGTTTCGGAAAAGCTGAAACTACGGGGCGGTGAGCCCGAGATAGGCGCGCACCGCCGCTTCGAATTCGCGCGGTTTTTCGGCGTGAAGCCAATGGCCTGCGCCCGGGATGCGGGCGAATTTCGCCGCCGGGAACAGGGCGCGGATCCGGTCGCGATGTTCGGGCAGGACGTAATTGCTTTCGCTGCCGGACAGGAACAGCGCGGGGCCGTCGAACCGGCCGGAGACCTCGGGGAAGGACAGGATCTTGTCCATCTCCGCGGCGAGGGTGTCGAGGTTGAGCTTCCAGCGCCGCGCCTTGAGGTCGAGCGACTGGGTGAAGAAGCTGCACAGGGACGGGTCGTCGACGCTGCGCAGAAGCTGGTCGTTGGCATCCGACCGCTTCTCGACGGTCGAGAGATCGACGCTGCGCATCGCGTCGATGTAATGCATCTGGGTGTGGCCGTAGGTGACCGGCGCGATGTCGGCCACGATCAGGCGGCCGACCCGTTCGGGCCGGGTCAGGGCCAGCACCATCGCGGCCTTGCCGCCCATGGAATGCCCGAGCACGTCCGCCCGCCCTCCGAGCGTGTCGATCACCTCGGCCAGGTCGGCGGCCATGTCGGGATAGGAATGGCTGTCGGTCCAGCCGCTGTCGCCGTGGTTGCGCTGGTCGACGGCGATCACCCGGCGCTCGTCCGACAGGCGCTTGGCGATCACGCCCCAGTTGCGCGCCGAGCCGTAGAGGCCGTGCACGATGACCAGCGGCAGGGTGCCGTCGACGGAAGTGCCATGGGAAAGGGTGTTCAGCATGGCCGCGGTTCTAGGGCATGTCCGCGGCCCGGGGAAGTGCGCGCGGGCCGGATTGGCGGGGAATTGTTGCCGATTTCCGGTCGGCATGTTCGCATCCCCTTGCATCGGCGCGGGATTTGCGGCTGCCTGAGCGGCATGGCGATGGTGACGGATCAGGATATCGCGCCCCATGTGGCACGGCTCGAAACGCTCTTCGAGGAGCGTCTCGCGCTGCGTCGGGGCGGCTTCGAAGCCCGCGCGGCCAAGGCGGCGCGCGCGCTGCCGCGGCTGCTGCGCCGCGATCTCGCGCGGGTGGTCGAGGCACAGCGGCTGAGCGGCCATCCCAGGCTGGCCCGCACCGTCGACACCGCCGAGGTGAAGCTGGCGGCGGATCGCGTCGCGCAGGGGCTGAAGGCGATCGACCCGGCCGACCGGCGCCGGGGGCGTCTGCTCGGGATGCTGGGCGCGTTGATGTTCAACCTCGCGCTGCTCTTCGCGGCGGTGGTGATCGTGCTGGTCTGGCGCGGCTACCTCTGAGGGCCGGGCGCCTCAGTCGGCGGGAGTGTAGCCGCGCAGGCGCAGGAACAGGCTGCGTTCGTCGTCATTGTGGAAGAACGGCACCGAGGCGGGCGGCGAGTCGTCCTGCGCGCGGGCGGCGATTTCGGCGAGCACGACCTCGGTGATGAAGGGCATGTCGAAGTGCCGCACGGCGTCGAGCCCGATCCACTGGAGATGCGACAGCTCGTCCTGCGCGGCAGAGAAATCGTCGGGGTCCGAGGCAATCGCCTCGGCATCGACGAGAAAGAAGCGCGCATCGAAGCGGCGCGGCCGCCCCGGCGGGGTGATGGCGCGAAAGACGAATTGCAGGGCCGAGGCGTCGGGCACGTGGCCGGTCGCGGCGAACGCCTGCCAGTCCTCGGGCGGGTCTTCCCAGGGTCCCGGCGTGCCGAGGACGAGGCCGGTTTCCTCCCAGAGTTCGCGGATCGCGGCGACGGCGATGGCATGGGGCAGGTGCGCCTCGGCATCCTCGCCGAGGCGCGCGGCGCAGAGGTCGGGCAGGGGCCGCGCGAGGGAGATGTCGCCGTCGTCGCGGTCGACCGCCCCGCCCGGAAAGACGAACATGTTCGGCATGAAGGATGCCTTGGCGCCGCGCTGGCCCATGAGGATGCGCGGCTGCGTGTCCCGGTCGCGCAGCACGATCACGGTCGCGGCGTCACGGATGGCCGTCTTGTCGAGTGTCATGGTCTCTCCCGCCTGTCAGGGCCCGGCGGCGCGGCGGTTCAGCCCCCGCGCGAGAAGCCATGCATCCTGCGCGCCCACTGAAATCCGACGATCGCGCCCTTGAGCCTTGGCAGAAGGTACAGCGACAATCCGATGCAGCCAACCGAGAAGATGGTGATCAGGATCAGCGGTTCCGGCCGCCAGGTGGTGAACACGAACAGCAGCGCCGGCGCGAGAAGGTGGCCGACGATGAGGATGGTCAGGTAGGCCGGGCCGTCGTCGGCGCGGTGGTGGTGCAGTTCCTCGCGGCAGACCGGGCAGTGGTCGCGCACCTTGAGGTAGCTGCGCATCAGCGGTCCCGCCCCGCAATTGGGGCAGCGGCGCCGGTATCCCTTCCAGACGGCGGGCCAGGTCTCGCGTTCCTCTTCGGGGACGGGAGAGGTGGCGGGGGCACCGTCCAGCGGTGCGTCGGCAGGGTCCGTGGACACCGTCTGCGGCGGGTTGGGAAGATGCGACATGTCGGACATACGGAACCTCGGAATACGCTCCGCGCCATCGCGGATTGCCAGGGAGGGTGAAGCAGCAAGCCCTACATTAGAAGTGTTCAGAATGTCCTTGCGTCCCGATGTCGCAAACGGCCCCGCGCCGCCGTCCGGAAACTCATTTGCGATTTCTGCGACGGAAACCTCCGGCCCCCGCGTGGAAGACACAGATCGGCGGCCGGGAGGGGCGCCGACACGATGCCGATACAGGAGACCACAGGCATGACACGTATGAGCAAGCTTCTGATGGGCGCGACCGTTCTCGTGATGGGGTCGGCAAGCCTTGCCGCCGCCTTCCCGGGCGGGCGCGAGCGCGGCGAAGGTCCGCGCGGCGGACAGCCGATGTTCCTTCAGATGTTCGACCAGCTCGACGCCGATGGCGACGGCAAGCTGACCCCCGAGGAGCTGGAGGCGATGGGCCCGGGCAAGGCCTTTGCCGAGGCCGATGCCGATGGCGACGGCCAGCTTTCGGGCGACGAGCTGACGGCGTTCTCGGATGCCCGCGAGCAGCAGCGCAAGGAAATGCGCCAGCAGATGATGCTGAAGCGCATGGACACCAACGAGGACGGCCAGCTGAGCCTGGACGAGCTTCAGGCCCGCGGTCCGGGCCGCGAGGAGATGTTCAAGTCCCTCGACAAGGATGGGGACGGCGTCCTCACCCGGACCGAGCTTCAGCAGGCGCGGCCGATGATGAAGATGCGCGGTCACGGCGACCGCGAGGACCACGGCGGCCGCGGCCACAACTGAGCCGAAAAGCCGGACGGCGAGGCCTGCCCCTGCCGTCCGGGCATTGCGCGGACCCTTCCGGGGGGATAGCGCAGGAGCATGGACCGGATGCCCTATGACGCCATGAGCGACCGAAGCGACGAGGATCTGCTGACGGCCTATGCCGCCGGCGAGCCCGCCGCCGCGCGGGCTCTGACGCTGCGCCTGGCGCCGCGCGCCTTTGCCCAGGCCATGCGCATGCTGCGCGACCGGGCCGAAGCGGAGGACGTCGCGCAGGAGGCGCTGGTGCGCCTCTGGCGTGCCGCGCCGGGCTGGCGCACGGGCGAGGCGCAGGTGACGACATGGCTCTACCGGGTGGTGTCCAACCTCTGCATCGACCGGATCCGGCGCAGGCGCGGCGGAACGGTCGACATCGCGGCGGTCGACGAACCGCCCGATCCCGCCCCCGGCGTGGAGCGGGCGATGCTGGACGATGCGCGGGCAGACGCGCTGGAAACCGCGCTGGAGGCGCTGCCCGAGCGGCAGAAACAGGCGGTGGTGCTGCGTCATCTCGAAGGGCTTTCGAACCCCGAGATCGCGGCGATCATGGACATTGGCGTGCGCGCGGTGGAAAGTCTCACCGCGCGTGGCCGCAAGGCGCTCGAAGGATTGCTTGCCGGAAAGCGCGCGGAGTTGGGATATGACGAAGACTGACAGAGCCGGGACGGAAGAGGGCTTGCTGGCCCCGTGGTTCGACGCTGCCCGCGACGCGGAGCCGCTGCCGGACGGCGACTGGATGGCGCGGATGGAAGCCCTGGCGCTGGCCGAGCAACCTGCCGCGCGCCCGGTTCCCGAAACCCGTGCCGCGCCGCGGCGCGGTGGCTGGCGCGACATTCTCGGCGGTCTCGGCGGATGGCCCGCGATGGCGGGGCTTGCCGCGGCCTGCGCGGCGGGGGTCTGGATCGGGGTTGCCGCGCCCGAGGGCAGCATGTCCACGCTGCTGCCGGTGTCGGCCGGCGACGGGGTGTCCGGTCTCGAACCGGCGAGCGGTTTCGATTACGTGATGGCGGGGCTCTGAGATGGCGGATGATGTGGCACGGCCCCGGATGGCGCTCTGGCTGCGGCTGGTGCTGTTCGCCTCGCTGGCGCTGAACCTCGCCGTGGCCGGCGTGGTGGTCGGCGGGGTGCTGAGGGGGCACGACGGCTTTCACCCGCCGCCGCGCGGGCGCGATTTCGTCACGCCCTATACCCGCGCCTTCACCGACGAAGAGCGCCGCGAACTGGGCGGGCGTCTGCGCGCGGCCTACGAACGCGACCGCCCGGAGCGCGACCGCCCCGACCGCGACGGGTTCGTCGGCGGCTACAGGCGCGGCCTCGACGTGCTGAAGACCACGCCGTTCTCGGCCGAAGCCTTTGCCGAGACGCTGTCCGATCAGAGCGCCGAGGCCGAACGCCGCCAGCAGATGGGGCAGACGGTGCTGACCGACTACCTCGCCGCGATGAGCGACGAGGACCGGGCGGCCTATGCCGCGCGTCTGGAAGTGCAGTTCGAGGAGCTGAGCAAGCGGTTCAAGCGGTTCCGGGAGGATCGCGACCACAAGTGAGGCGCGGCGGGCGGGCCGTGGTCGGCCCGGCGTCGACTCAGTACCCGCCGAAACCTGCGGCCGCGGCGGGAGAGGGGGGATTCGCGTGTTCCGAACCGCCGAGTTCCGCGATCGAGACACGGTTGCGGCCGCCATCCTTGGCGGCATAGAGCGCGCGATCGGCGCGGGCGAGCGTGATGTCCGGCAGCTCCGGGTAGCCCGGCGGGCAGACGGCGACGCCGACGCTGAGGGTCACGCCGACCGGCTCGCCGGAGTGCAGCGTGGTGAGCGGGCCGGACCCGACCGTGCCGCGCAGCCGCTCGGCGGTGCGCAGCGCGACCTCTTCATCCGCATCGGGCATCGCGACGAGAAATTCCTCGCCGCCGATGCGCGCGACGAGGTCGGCGGCCCTGAGGTTCTCGGAGAACCGGTTGGCGACCGACACCAGGACCGCATCCCCGACCGCGTGGCCGTGTATGTCGTTGATCTGCTTGAAATGATCGAGATCGGCGAGCAGCAGCGCATAGGGCCGGCCCTGCTGGGCGGCCCGTTCGGCAAGCCGGGACAGATGCGGCAGCACGTAGCGGCGGTTGTAGAGGCCGGTGAGCGGATCGGTCACCGCCGCGCGCAGGCCGTCGCGCATGTTGTCGCGCAGCCGGTCGGCGGTGCGCTTGCGGTCGATCTGCTTGGGCAGGCGGATCAGCAGCTCTTCGGTATCGAGCCCGCTGGCCAGAAGGTCGTTCGCCCCGAGGTCCAGCGCGCTGGCGGCCTCGCGGCGATGGGTCGGGTCGGTGACGTAGACGATGGCCGACTGGCGCAGGTTCGGGCTGGCGCGCAGCTGCGTCAGGATGGCGAGCCCCTCTCCCGGAACCGTGGTGGGGGTGGAGCCGACATCCACGATGACGAAGACTTCGGGCACCGGGTCGATGGCGCGCAGGGCATGTTCCGGGCTCATGGTCTCGATCCGGTCCGACATGCGGGACCGCAGGACGGTGGCGGCGGCATCCAGCGTCTGACCCCGCCGGGTGGAGACCAGCGCGATCCTGGCCGGCGACCGGAACCCCGCCGGAGGTTCGGACAGGCCGAGCGCGCGGCGCGTGTCGTCGCGCAGGCGCAGTTCGTCCGCCGCGTGTCGCGCGCGCAGCAGGCTGCGCAGCCGCGCCAGCAGGACCAGTTCGTCGACCGGCTGCGAAATCACGTCATCCGCCCCGGCGGCGAGCGCCCGCAGGCGCTGCGCATGGTCGGGGCCGCTGTGCACCAGGATGATCGGGGTGTCGTTGGCATCGGGCTGCCCGCGCATCCGCAGGCAGAAATCCCGGCCCGGCATGTCCGGCAGATCCGCCGAGGCGATCACGAGATCCGGCCGCTGCTGCCGGACGAGCCGCAGGGCATCGGTCCCGGTCTCCGCCTGGATCACATCGTAAAAGGCAGCCTTCAGCTTCACTCTCAGGGCGATCCGATTCGTCGCCACCCCGTCGGCGATCAGTATCCTTCCCGTCATGATTTCGTCCTTGGCAATGTTCGGCGTCGCGACGCACCTCTTGCGTCTATGCCTGTCCACAGTCTTTAAGAAAGTAGTTAACAAACTCTTTCGGATTTTTTCAAATGGCGCTGTCGAGTAAAAATGCCGAGCTGATCGGCCTTCAGGCGGTGGCCTGGCTGGCCGGGAACGATGAATTGCTGCCCGTGTTCCTCGGATCGACGGGGGCATCGGCGGCGGATTTCCGCTCGGGGCTGTCGGATCCGGACTTCCAGGGCGCGGTTCTGGACTTCCTTCTCATGGACGACGCCTGGGTCCGGGCCTTCTGCGAGGCCGAAGACCTGCCCCCCGAGGCCCCGCGCGAGGCGCGGATGCACCTTCCCGGCGGCGGTGAGGTACACTGGACATGACCGGCGCCCCGATTGCCGCCGTGCTCTTCGACAAGGACGGCACCCTGTTCGATTTCGGAGCGACGTGGAATGTCTGGGCGCTGGGCGCGCTGCACCATTTCGCCGCGGGCGATGCCGCGCGGCTCGAGGCGCTCGCCGCGGAGGCCCGCTTCGATCTCGCCATCCCCGCCTTCCACCCCGACAGCCCGATCATCGCCGGGACGAACCGCGAGGCCGCGGAATGCCTCGCGCGGGCGCTGCCCGGCCACGCGGTCGAGGATATCGAGGAGCACCTGATGCGATCGGCCGCCACCGCGCCGCTGACCGAAGCGGTGCCGCTCGGACCGCTGCTGGCCGAGTTGCGGGCGATGGGGATGCGGCTGGGCGTGATGACCAACGACACGGAATTCTCCGCGCGGGCGCATCTCGGGGCGGTGGGCGTTTCGGAGGCCTTCGATTTCATCGCGGGCTTCGACAGCGGCCACGGGGCGAAACCGGCCCCCGGTCCGCTCCTGGCCTTTGCCGACAGCATCGACCTTCCGCCCGGACAGGTGGTGATGGTGGGCGACAGCACCCACGATCTCGAAGCCGGGCGCGCGGCGGGAATGCGCACAGTGGGCGTGCTCACCGGCCCGGCCGTGGCCGGTGACCTTGCCCACCTGGCCGATGTGGTGCTGCCCGATATCGGTCACCTCCCCGGGTGGCTGGCTGCGGAAGCGCGCTGATCCGGCCGGATCGCGCGCCGCCGCACCGCGCCCATACCATGACGCCGACCAACGTCAGGGTAAGGAAAGTATCGCGGATTTGACCTGTTCCCTTTTTCTTAAGCCGCCGGCGGGTAAGTTGGCGGAAACGGGCAAGCGGGAAATATGTCTATGCACGGGCTGATCGCCAGGACGCTTCAATGCTTCCTGCAAGATACCTATGGACAGATCGCGTGGCAGGAAATCGCCACGAAGGGCGGTCTGGACTCGCAGGACTTCGAGGCGATGCTCGATTACGACATGGGCAGCGTGCAGAACGTGCTGTCCGCCGCCGAACGCTACCTGCAGAAACCCCGCGATGTCATTCTCGAAGACATCGGAACCTATCTCATCACCCATCCGAACAACGAAGGTCTGCGGCGCCTGATGCGCTACGGCGGGGTGGATTTCATCGACTTCCTGCATTCCCTCGAAGATCTGCCCGGGCGCGCCCGCCTTGCCGTTGCGGATTTCGACCTGCCGGAGATCGAATTGCGCGACTGCAACGCCGGCCAGTTCCTTCTGCACAGCGGCTGCGGCCAATCGGGAATGCCGGGCTTCGGGCATGTGCTGGTGGGCGTGCTGCGCGCCATGGCCGACGATTACGGGGCGCTGGTCATCCTCGACCACCAGGGGCGCCGCGACGGATCGGAAATCGTCGACATCACCGTGATCGAGACGGATTTCGCCCAGGGGAGGGAGTTCGACCTCGGCGCGCTGCCACCGTTGCGCGGGGGGCAGGCCACATGACCTTTCCGCTCGCCAGCCTCGATATCCTCTGCCCGATGCACGTGCTCCTCGACCCCGGGGGGCGGGTGCGCTCCGTCGGGCCGACCATGGCCAAGCTGTTCCGCGATCACGACTGGAAGGGTGAGCATTTCTCGACCCTGGTCGACATCTACCGCCCGCATCCGGTGACGCAGATCGTCCAGCTTCGCGATCTGGTCGGGCGGCGGTTGCAGATGCGCATGCGCAATCCCCGCCGCACGATGCTGAAGGGCATGTCCATGCCCGCCGATGCGGGCGGCGTCCTGCTCAACCTCGGTTTCGGCATCAAGGTGGTGGATGCGGTGCGCGACTACGCCCTGACCAGCACCGATTTCGCCGTCACGGACCTCGCCATCGACATGCTCTATCTGGTCGAGGCGAAATCCGCCGCGATGGAGGCGTCGCGCACCCTGAACCGTCGCCTTCAGGGCGCCATGCTGGCCGCCGAACAGCGCGCCTATACCGACACGCTGACCGGCTTGCGCAACCGGCGGGCGCTGAATCACGTGCTGGACCGGCTGATGCGCAGCGGCGCGCGCTTTGCGGTGATGAACATCGACCTCGATTTCTTCAAGCAGGTGAACGACACCCGCGGCCACGCCGCCGGCGACTGGGTGCTGCAGGTGGTGGCCCGCGCGATGTTGGACGTGATGCGCAAGGTCGACACGGTCGCGCGCGTCGGCGGCGACGAATTCGTCGTCCTGCTCGAAGACGTGCGGGACCGCGGAATGCTGGCCGATCTCGCCGACCGGCTGATCCGCCGGATCGAGCAACCGATTCTCGTCGATGGCGAAGACTGCAAGGTCTCCGCCAGCATCGGAATCGCGATGAGGGAACCGCTGGAGAATACCCCGCTCACCGCCGACGACCTTCTGGAACGCGCCGATGTGGCGCTCTACTCGGCCAAACGCAAGGGCCGAGCCCAACATGCGTTTTTTCCTCAGGAAACCCTTGCCGCTGCGGAAAGAATTCACCGCTGAACCGACCGTCGGAAACCGATGATTTTTTCGGATCTTGGGCCTTGATCCCGCCAACCGTCTATCGTAAACCCGCCGCCACGGTTGGGGTGTAGCCAAGTGGTAAGGCAGCGGTTTTTGGTACCGTGTACCGTAGGTTCGAATCCTACCACCCCAGCCAAATGCCACCAAAAGTTGAAAAACGCAGTCGTGCGGCCCTTGAAAACAAGGGCGTTTTCGATTCCGGCCACCCCGCGCAAGATGCCGTAGTCCACCCTGTGACACAGGGTATGACACATGATTTGACACATCATGCGTCGCTGGGGCATCAAGAGCCGCATTCCTCTGCCAAGCCTGATCGCGCAAAGCCGAGACGCAGTCGTCAGAAGCGTCGTCCCGCGCCTTACCTGCAACTTCGGGGGCGGGCTTGGTACTTCCGTAAACGCCTCTCGCAACGCCTCGCCGATTTTTGCGGAAGATTTTTTTTCGTCATTTCACTTCGAACCCATCTCGCCTCCGACGCGACGCTGCGGGCCGCCCGGCTCCTGGTCGCGATGGACAAGTTCGAGGCGACAATGACCCATCTCACCACCGTATCCACCCTCTCCCCCACCCAGGCGCACGCGGTTCTCCGGGAGTATCTGCGCAAGGAACTGGCCTGTGTGTTGGCCCGCTTCGAGGACGACAGCGCGTTCCAAGAGGATCCGACTATGGCGGATGACCGGCTCAATGCTGAGTTGCTCGCTTTGAAAGGGGCTGCGCGACAGAGGGACTTCTCGGCACTGGCTCCGGCGATGATCGAGGCGGCACAGTCAGCAGGCGTCACGTTGCCCGAACCGCGACCCGCTTCCCTGGGTATGCAGATGTCTGCGTTGAAGCGCGACCTGATCGACGTAGAACGCAAGAGCTTCGACCTCGAGGATCCGCATGTGCTGTCGGCACCGCTGGTCGCCCGTTTCTCCGATCAGGGTGTGGCAAGATTTGTAGCCCCTGTCGTGACCATCGAAAAGGCGATCGCAAGGACGCGAGAACTTCATCCGTCAAAAGACATGCAGGGCAACATCAACGCCCTTGAGACCCTGCTTCTCTACCATTTCGGCGGCGATGCTTCTGTCGTGTCGATAACGAAAGAGAAGCAGGAGGAATTCTTCACCTGGGTTGCCCGGTTGCCGACAAATCACGGGCGCAGCCATGGAAAGAACCGCTACAACCAGACCGAGGCCGAGCGCGACAAGAATGACCTCATCGCCGAGGCTGATACCCGTGATGCCGAGAAAGTCGCGCGGATTTGAGACCTGCCGCTTTCTCTGCCGGAAAAGCGCGCGCTGCTGACTCAGGAACTCGTTCCTCGTCTCACCGAACGAACGTTGAAGCGCTATCGGGACGGCATTGCGCGGATGTTCCGCGCGGCGGAAGATATCGATGCAGGGGAGCTGCCGAAGGTGCTCTCGTACCGCGACATCGAACGCATCGTGAAGCGTGCCGAGACGTCGGATGACGCGCTCCACATGCGGATGACCAAGTCCAAGATCCGCACGCCGTGGAGCGCGGAGCGTATGGCGAAGTTCCTTCAGTCGTCGCTTTTTACCGGTCATGCGACGGAATACTGAGCACCTCCCCGAAAATCGGACAGTGACGTAAGCTACGATCTGCCGTCTGCTGGTTGAGCTACCCCCCGAAATTCGGACACTGACATAAGCTACGATTTGCAGTCTGCTGATCTTCGACGAGAAGGAGATCAGAGATGTCGAAACGGAAGCAGCACGCGCCTGAGTTCAAGGCGAAGGTCGCGCTGGAAGCCCTGAAAGGCGAGGAGACGGCTGCCGAACTGGCAAGCCGGTTCGGGGTGCATCCGACGATGATCCATCAATGGAAGCGAGCCCTGCTCGAAGGCGCCTCCGGTGTGTTCGAACGCGGGGGCCGCAAGAAGCCGGAGATTGACGAGGAGCAGGTGAAGGAGCTCCACGCCAAGATCGGGGAGCTGGCGGTGGCCAACTCTTTTTTGGAACGAAAGCTGAAGCCCTGGGGCGGGAAGTGAGGCGCGGCATGATCGAGCCTGACCACCTGGATCTGTCGATCGGCCAGCAGTGCAAGTTGCTGTCGATCGCGCGTTCGTCTTTCTACTACACGCCCAAGGGCGAGACCGAACAGAACCTCGGCCTGATGCGGCGGATCGACGAGCAGTTCTTGGAGACGCCGTTCTTCGGTGTCCGGCAAATGACCTGGCACCTGCGCAACGACGGCCACCTAGTGAACGAGAAGCGCATCCGGCGGCTGATGCGCCTGATGGGGCTAGTGCCGATTTACCAGAAGCCCAACACGAGCAGGCCGACGAAGGGCCACAAGACCTATCCCTACCTGCTCAGAGGTCTACGGGTGGAACGCCCGAACCAGGTCTGGTGCTCGGATATCACCTACCTGCCCATGCGGCGCGGGTTCCTATACCTCGTGGCGATCATGGACTGGCATACCCGCAAGGTCCTGTCCTGGCGGATCTCGAACACGCTGGAGGCCGACTTCTGTGTCGAGGCGCTGAACGAGGCCATCCACAAGTTCGGCCCGCCAGAGATAATGAATACGGATCAGGGATCCCAGTTCACGTCCTTTGCCTGGACGGATCGGCTCCGCCGGTCCAGCGTGCGCATATCGATGGATGGGAAGGGCCGTTTCCTCGACAATATCTTCATCGAGAGGCTGTGGCGCACCCTGAAATACGAGTGCGTTTACCTGCATGCCTGGGAGACCGGATCGGAGACGAAAGCGGCGATCCGGAAATGGATGACCTTCTACAACCACCAGCGCCCGCATTCAGCCTTGGGCGGCCAGCCCCCGGCGCTGGTCTACTGGCAGAGAAATGATATCAACCAACCCGATCAGCAGGTGCAACGAGTAGCTTAATTTACGCCAGATCCTGTCCAAGAGATGGGGAGTAGCTCACTGGAGAATGCGCGCATGGTCAGCGCCCTGCGCCGGGACGCGACGGCGCGCTGATCCGCGCGGGCGGGCGGCGATCCCTACCGTCCGAACCCGGCGAGGGCGGGCAGCCATGTCGCAAGCTCCGGCACTGCGACGAGCACGGCCAGACCGGCGACCATGATCGCGACGAAGGGCGACGCGCCCCGCACGATGGTTCCCAGCGGCGCGCCGGTGATCCCCTTGATGACGAAGAGGTTCATGCCGACCGGCGGCGTGATCATCGCCAGTTCGAGGTTGATCATCAGCAGCACGCCGTACCAGATCGGGTCGATCCCCAGCGAGATCATCGTCGGCAGGAGGATCGGCGTGGTGATCAGGATGATCGCGATGGATTCCAGGAACATCCCCAGCACGAAGATCAGCCCCATCACCACGAGCACGAAGCCGATCGGGCCCAGGCCGAGGCTGACGACCGCCTCGGTCACGCCCACGGGGAGGCGGACGAGGGTGATGGCGTGACCGAACATGGCCGCCCCGGCGATGATCATGAAGACCATCATCGACGTGCGCATGGTGGCATGGGCGCAGGCCCAGAGATCGCGCCAGCCGAAGGAGCGGTAGACGAGGATGGCGACGAGCACCGCGTAGAGCGAGCCGGCCGCCGCGGCTTCGGAGGCGGTGAATATGCCGAAATAGATGCCGCCCATCACCACCGGCGGCGCCAGCAGGGCCCAGACCGACCGGCGGAACGCGGCGGCGGCGGCGGGCCAGCCCGCCCAGTCCGGCGCGTCGATCCCGCGCCGTCCGCGCGCCTGGATCATGCAGAAGATCGAGAACACCAGCGCCAGCAGCAGTCCGGGCACGATCCCGGCGAGGAACAGCGCCCCGATCGAGGCTTCGGAGACGATGGCGTAGAGGATCATCGGCCCCGACGGCGGAATGAGGATGCCGAGCGTGCCGCCTGCGGCCACCACGCCGAGGGCGTCGCGCTCGGCATAGCCGAAGCGTTTCATCTGGGGGATCGCGCTCGACCCGATGGAGAGCGCGGTGGCCACCGAGGAGCCCGAGATCGCGGCGAAGATCGTGCAGGCCAGCACCGTCGCGACGCCGAGCCCGCCCTTCACATGCCCGATGACCGTGTGCGCGAAGGTGTAGAGGTCGTCGATGACCTTGGCCCGGATCATCACCTGCGCCATGAAGACGAAGAGCGGGATGGTGCTGAGGATCGGCTTGTCGAGATGCACGTAGACCGCGTCGCCCAGCCCGTCGATATCGCCTTCGACGAGCAGCAGGATGGCGCTTGCGGTCAGGCCGAGAGCGGCAAAGATGGGGATGCCCGTCAGAAGCAGCAGGATCAGCCCGGTGAAGACGAGCAGCAGCGTCATCGCCGCGTCCCCCGGATCTCGCGGTAGAGGCCGAGCGCGGCGGTCAGGAACAGCAGGACTGCGCCGATGAGGACCGGCATCTGGGGAATCCAGGTCTCGATCTCGATATAGCCGACGGAATAGGAGCCGAAGCCGCGCGCGAAGACGATGCTGTCGCGGATCGACAGGCCGACGACGGCGGCAAAGCCCATCACCGCGAGATGGGTAAAGCCCCGCTGCAGGCGCGCGGCGGCGGGGGGCAGGCGGGCCGAGACGAGGTCGATCGCGATGTGATCGCCCCGCCGCAGCGCCTCGGAGGCGCCGAGCATGACGAGAGTGACGAGCAGGTAGCCGATCATCTCGTCGCTCCATTGCAGGGGGGTGTCGAAGACGTAGCGGCGCGTCACCGCCACCACGATCTGCACGAAGATCCACAGGATCAGCGCCGTGCTCAGCCCGCCGCAGAGGCGGATGAGGCCGGTGACGATGCGGTCGGGAAAGAGGGGAACGTCGGCCGTTCCCCCCTCTGTCTGGTCATGCATGACGCGGACTGCTCACATCTTGCCGAGCAGGTCGAGCAGCTTCTGGCTGTCCGCATCGCCCTCGCCGAAGGACTTGTCGAAGGCCGGGCGCATCACGGCTTGCAGCGCCGCGTTCTCCTCGGGTGTGGCGACATGCACCTTCACGCCCTTTTCCTCGAGCTGTCCGGGGCCTTCGGACCCGGCTTCGGTCGAGGCCTCGATGGCCCATTCCGAAGCCTTCAGCCCGGCCTCTTCGAGGGCCTTCTTCGAGGTGTCGGACAGCCCGTCGTAGAATTCGGGGTTGAGATAGCCGTGCAGGTAGGCGGAGAGAACCGGCACCACGGTGAAGGCGTCCTGCACCTCGTAGTACTTGCGCGACACGGCGGCGGCCACGTCGGTAATGGCGCCGTCGATCACGCCGGTCGCGAGCGCCTGGTAGACCTCGGAGCCGGGCATGGCGGTCGGCGTCGCGCCGAGCGCCGCGAGGGCGGCATCGAAGGGCGGGGTGAGCCCGCGCATCTTGAGTCCGGCGAAATCCTCCGGGGCGACCAGCGGCTCGCCGTTGGTGGTGAAGACCGATGTATTGGTCTGGAACATCCAGACGACGTTCTTCACGCCCTTCTCCAGCAGCTTCTCCTCGAGAAAGGCGGCGGCTTCGGAGGTCGGCCATTTCTTCCAGATCCCGATGTCGCCGAAGGCGAAGGGCGCCACGGTGACGTTCATGATCGGGAGCGTCTTGCCCCACTGGAAGTTCAGCGAAAAGGCGCATTCGATGTCGCCCTTGGCGGTGGAGACGATGTTCTCGCGCGCTCCGACGAGGCTGTCGGCGCCGAAGATCTGCACGTCGAGCTCGCCCCCGGACAGGGTTTCGACCTCGGCGGCCCAGCGGTCGACGACCTTGGCGATGTGGTGCGCCGGCGGCAGCTGGTGGCTGCACCTCATCTGCGTCTGCGCAAAAGCCGCAGGCGCGGACATGGCGATGAGGGCCGCGCCCAGGATCGCGGTTGTCTTGTAGGTCATGTTGGTCTCCTCCCTTTGGTCGGTCAGTCCGCTCCCACGGCCTCCCATTTCGTGTTTTCCGGCGGGCCCGCGCGGTGCAGGGCGCCGTGGAACTCCTCCCCGGGCATCGCCTCCTCCGCGATGCTCCGGGCCTCCTTCAGCCCGCCGAGGTCGATCCCGGTCGGGAACCCCATGGACTCGGCCATGAAGACGACATCCTCGAAGACCACGTTGCCGGTGGCCCCGGGGGCGAACGGGCAGCCGCCCAGCCCGCCGAGCGAAGCGTCGATGACGCGGGCGCCGTTGTCCAGCGCCGCAGCGGCATTGGCGATGCCCATGCCGCGGGTGTCGTGCAGGTGGATGATGAACGGCCGGTCGCCGCAGAGCCTGTCCAGCCGGGCGCAAAGCGCGCCGACCGCCTTCGGTCCGGCATAGCCCACGGTGTCGGCGATCCCCACGATGTCCGCCCCGGCGTCGAGGCAGGCCCCGGCCAGCCGCACCACTTCCTCGGGGTCCACCTCGCCGGAGATCGAGCAGCCGAAGGCCATCGCGATTCCCGCGTTCACCAGCTTCTCGGGGGCGGCGGCATCGCGCAGCGCCGCGACCCTGCCGACCAGCGCCACCGCATCCGCGCGCGAGCGGCGCATGTTGGCCTCGCTGTGCGCTTCGGTGGCCGAGACCACGCAGACCATTTCCCGGATCTCCGTCGCCAGCGCGGCATCCGCGCCCCGCTCGTTCAGCGTCAGTCCGGCGGAATGCAGATCCAGCCGCGCCGCGACCGCGATCATCGCGTCGATATCGGCAAACTGCGGAAACCGGGCGGCGGGCAGGAAGGAGCCGATCTCGAAGTGGCGCACACCGGCGGCGCCTTCGCGCCCGAGCCAGGCGATCTTGGCGGCGGTCGCGGGCAGGGCCCTGGCCAGTTGCAGACCGTCGCGCAGCCCGACCTCGCGCAGCGTGATGCGGTCGGCCGGGTAGACCTCCGTCAGCCGCGTCATGCCGGCATCTCCATCCCGCTGGCGCGGGCGATGTCCTCGTCCGAGAGGCCCGCGGCCGACAGCACGGCGCGGGTATGCGCACCGATGGCCGCGATGTCGAGTCCGTCGCCGCACAGCGGTTTGTCGTCGATCTCGAAGGGCATGGCGGGCGCGCGATAGGTCGTCCCCTCGGGCAGGGTCGAGGTAAAGAGCCCGCCCGCGCGGTTGACGTGCGGATCGTCGTACATCTCGGCCGGGCGGTGGATCGGCGAGAACGGGATGCCCGCAGGTTCGAACGCCTGCAGCAGCTCGTCGAAGGCGCGGGCGCGCACCGCCTCGGCCACGATCGGGATGGTTCGGTCGCGGGCCTCGATCTGGTCCATGCGCTTTTGCAGGCCCGGATCGTCGCGCAGGCTCTCCAGCCCGAGGATGTTGCAGAGCGTCACCCACTGGCCCTCGGTCACCGCGCCGATGAAGATCTGGCGGCCGTCCGAGGTTTCGAAGATGTCGTAGACCGGCCAGGAGAATTCCCGTTCCGGCATCGGCGGCGCCTCGCGGCCCTCGATGTCGAACTGAACCATGTGCTGCGCCACGAGGAACAGGCAATTCTCGAACAGCCCGGTGCGCAGCACGTGGCCCTTGCCGTCCTTGCCGCGTTCCAGCAGGGCCGCAAGCACCGCGAAGGCGCCGAAGAGCCCGCCCATGATGTCGTTGGCGGAGGAGCCGATGCGCAGCGGGCGCCCGGTCGGCCCTGTCATGTAGGCCATGCCCGTCATCATCTGCACCACCTCGTCCATGGCGGTGCGGTTCTCGTAGGGGCCCTTGAGGAACCCCTTGAGCGAGGACACGATGAGACGCGGATAGCGTGCCCTCAGCACCTCCGGCGCAAAGCCCATCCCGGCAAGCGACTGGTCGCGGAAATTCTCGACGAAGACATCCGCCGTCTCCAGCAGACGGTGCAGCGCGTCCCGCCCGGCGTCGGACTTGAGGTCGAGCGTGATGCTCTTCTTGCCCCGGTTGAAGGTCGGGTAGAAGCCCCGCCCCATGCCGGTCAGCGCGCGGGTCTTGTCCCCCTCGGGCGGCTCGACCTTGATGACCTCGGCCCCGAGCATTCCCAGGAACATCCCGCAGGACGGCCCCATGATCATGTGCGTCATCTCGACGACGCGCAGTCCTGCCAGCGGCCTGATGTCGGTTGTCATGAAACGGTCCTCCCGACTCGGACCATAGCCAAAGCACTGGCGACTGAATATTATAGTGTTTCGACGAAACCGTTCTGGATTCAAGAATGCTCGACACCCGACAGCTCCAATACTTCGCCGCGATCTACGAGCAGGGATCGCTGGCGCGGGCCTCCGGCCAGCTGCGCATCGCGGCCTCCGCGCTCAGCCATCACCTTTCGCAGCTCGAGGCGCGGTTCGGCGCGCCGTTGTTCCGCCGCAAGCCGCGGGGGATGGAGCCGACGGCGGCGGGGCACAGGCTCTACGAGCACGCGCGCTCCATCCTGCGCGCCGTTTCCGCGGCCGAAACGGACATGTCCGACACGGCGGGCGCGATTTCGGGGCCGGTGTCGGTGGGCATGTCCTATTCCGCCGTCAAGGCCATCGGTGTCGCCTTCATCGCCCGGGTGGTGCGGGATTTCCCGAAGGTGAAGCTGATCCTGACCGAAAGCCTGTCCGGCGCCGCCCTGCCGCACCTGCTGGCCTCGGACGTGGACATGGCGCTGATCTACAATCCGCCGACGGATCCGATGTTCCAGTCCGAACCCGTGCTCGAGGAAAAGATGGTCTGTGTCGGCCGCCCCGAGATCATCGGGGACACCGAGGAGCCGATCACCTTTGCGGATCTGCTGGACCTGCCGATCATCCTTCTGCGCCAGGGCGTGTCGGCCCGCGCGATCATGGACGACGTGACGCTGCTGAAAAAGATCGAGGCCAAGGCGAATCTCCAGATGAACTCCGTGCAGGCCATCGCCGGCTCGATCGAGGCCGGGCTGGGCTGCGTCATCGGAACCCGGCTGTTCATGCAGGACCAGCTCGAACGCCGGACGGTCAAGGCCCGGCCCATCGTCGGTCCGGAATTGTCCCGGACGCTGCACATCTGCCGTCTCGCCTCGCGCCCGCCGACCTTTGCCTCCGAAGCGATCCGGGACGTGCTGCTCGACCTCGTGCGCGAGGCGGTGCGCTCCGGCATGTGGGAGGCGCAGCTCGTCGCCCGGTCCTGATCCCGGCGGGCTTGCGCATCCGGCAAAGGGCGGCGCGGCCGCCGTCCGTCATGAAAATTTCATCGGATCTTCACTTGCTCGGATTCCAATATTTCATTAATACGTGAAATATGGAAAAAGAGATTCCCGATCAACTGACCACCCTCGGCCACCCGCAGCGGCTGGCGGTCTTCCGGCTGCTGATGCGGCGCTTTCCCGACCGCGTTCCGGCGGGAGAGCTGGCCAGCGCGCTGGCGATCAAGGCCAGCACCATGTCCACCTATCTCGCCGCGCTGTCCCGCGCCGATCTGGTGACGCAGGAGCGGGCAGGGACGTCGCTTCTCTATTCGATCAACATGACGACGGCGCAACGGATGTTCGGTTACCTGTTCAACGATTGCTGCCGGGGTCGCCCCGAACTCTGCATGACCCACAGCACAGGAACGGCTGACATGTCCGACCGCAAGTATCAGGTTCTTTTCATCTGCGTCGGGAATTCCGCGCGCTCGATCTTTGCCGAATCCCTCCTGCGCAGGATCGCGGGCGACCGGTTCACCGTGCATTCCGCCGGCACGCGGCCGGGAACGCAGCTCAACCCCTTTGCCGTGCAGGTGCTGAAGGACAAGGGGCACGACATCTCGGTCCTGCGCTCCAAGGACCTGTCGGAATTCACCGGGCCCGATGCGCCGCGGTTCGACTTCGTGTTCACCGTCTGCAACCAGGCCGCGAACGAGGAATGCCCGGCGATGGACGGCCAGCCGGTCAGCGGCCACTGGGGCATGCCCGACCCGGTCAAGGCCGAAGGGTCGGACGCCGAAAAGGCGCTGGCCTTCCAGCAGGCCTACGGTGCGCTCAAGCATCGCATCGAGGCCTTCGCCGCGCTGCCGCTCGAAAGCCTCGACCGCATCGCGCTGCAGGGCGCGGTGGACGATATCGGGCGCATCGGACCGGAGGTGTCCGCATGACCACCTACGCGCTGAACGGCCTGGGCCGGATGGGCAAGCTTGCGCTGAAACCGCTGCTCGACAGCGGCGCGAGGATCGCCTGGATCAACGATGCGGTCGGCGATCCCGCGATGCATGCGCACCTGCTGGAATTCGACACGGTCCACGGCCGGTGGGAGGCGGACTTTGCCCATGACGCCGGGGGCATCGCCATCGACGGCACCCGCCTGCCGTTCATCGGTGCCGCGAAGATTGCCGACCTGCCGTTCGACGGGGTGGACGTGGTGATCGACTGCACCGGCGTGTTCAAGACCGAGGCCCGCATCGCCCCCTATTTCGAGGCGGGCGTGAAAAAGGTCGTGGTCTCGGCCCCGGTGAAGGACGGCAATGCCGCCAACATCGTCTACGGCGTCAACCACGCGACCTACGATCCCGCCGCGCACCGGATCGTCACCGCGGCCTCCTGCACGACGAACTGCCTCGCGCCCGTGGTCAAGGTCGTTCACGAGACCTTCGGCATCCGCCACGGTTCGATCACCACGATCCATGACGTGACCAACACCCAGACCATCGTCGACCGCCCGGCAAAGGATCTGCGCCGCGCCCGGTCGGCGCTGAATTCTCTGATCCCGACGAGCACCGGCTCGGCCACGGCGATCACGCTCATCTACCCGGATCTCAAGGGCCGCCTGAACGGCCATGCCGTGCGCGTGCCCCTGCTCAATGCCTCGCTGACCGACTGCGTCTTCGAACTCGAGCGCGAAACCACCGTCGAAGAGGTCAACGCCGCCTTCGAAGCGGCCGCGAACGGGGCGCTGAAGGGCATCCTCGGCTACGAGACCCGTCCGCTGGTCTCGGCCGACTACACCAACGATCCGCGCTCCGCGATCGTCGACGCGCCCTCGACGATGGTGGTGAACGGCACGCAGCTCAAGGTCTATGCCTGGTACGACAACGAATGGGGATATGCCAACCGGCTGGTGGACGTGGCCCTGATGGTCGGAGCGTCACTGTGAGCAACGCCTGCCCGGAGAGGCCCGAAGGCCTGTCGGCCTATGTCGCGGTGACGGCGGCCTACTGGGCCTTCATGCTGACCGACGGCGCGCTGCGGATGCTGGTTCTGCTGCATTTCCACACGCTCGGGTTCAGCCCGGTGCAGCTTGCCTATCTCTTCGTGCTCTACGAAGTGGCGGGGATGATCACCAACCTTGCCGCCGGCTGGGTCGCGGCGCGGTACGGGCTGACCTCGACGCTCTATGCCGGGCTCGGGTTGCAGGTGGTGGCGCTGGTCGCGCTGGCGCAGCTCGATCCCGGCTGGAGCATCGCGGTCTCGGTCGCCTTCGTCATGTGCGTGCAGGGCCTGTCCGGCGTGGCCAAGGATCTGGCCAAGATGTCCTCGAAATCGGCGGTGAAACTGCTCGCCCCTTCGGGCGATGGCGGGCTGTTTCGCTGGGTCGCGGTTCTGACGGGTTCGAAGAACGCCGTGAAGGGTCTGGGCTTCCTGCTCGGTGCCGCACTGCTGGCGGTGCTTGGCTTCGACTGGGCCGTGCTGGGCATGGCCATCGTCCTCGGCGTGATCCTCGTCGCGGTCGTGCTGTTCATGCCTTCGGGTCTGCCCAAGGGCAAGAAGGGCACCAGGTTTTCCGAGGTCTTCTCGAAATCCGCCAACGTCAACTGGCTGTCGGCGGCGCGCGTCTTTCTGTTCGGGGCGCGCGACGTCTGGTTCGTGGTCGGCATCCCCATCTACTTCCACGCGGTGCTGGGCGACGGAACCGAGGCGGGCAACCGCGCGGCGTTCTTCATGATAGGCACCTTCATGGCGGTCTGGGTCATCCTCTACGGCATGGTGCAGGCCGCCGCGCCCGGCATCCTGCGCGCCGTCCGCCGCCCCGAGGCCGAGCTGATCCGCGCGGCGCGCGGCTGGGCCGCGGCGCTGTTCGTGGTGCCGGCGGTGCTGACGCTGGCGGTGGCGCTGTCGCCCGCGCCGCACCCCTGGCTGACGGCGACGCTGGTCGCGGGGCTGCTGGTCTTCGGCGCGGTCTTCGCGGTGAACTCCTCGCTGCACTCCTATCTCATCCTCGCCTTCTCGAAATCCGAACGGGTGACGATGGACGTGGGGTTCTACTACATGGCCAACGCGGGGGGGCGGCTGCTCGGGACGGTGCTGTCCGGCCTGACCTATCAGCTCGGCGGGCTGACGCTGGTCATGGCCACGGCGGCGGTGATGGTCCTGCTGGCGGCGCTCACCTCGGGACGGCTGAACGATCGCACGGACGAGGTGACCGCATGACCATCTTCGAACGCTACCTGACCCTGTGGGTCGGGCTTGCCATGATTGCCGGCGTGCTGATCGGGCAGGGGGCGCCCTGGCTGGTGCAGGCCGTCGCCGCGACCGAGGTGGCCAGCGTCAACCTCGTGGTGGCCGTCCTGATCTGGGCGATGGTCTACCCGATGATGGTCGGCGTGGATTTCACCGCCGTCGCCGGGGTCGCGCGGCAACCGCGCGGGCTGATCGTGACGCTGGTGGTCAACTGGCTGGTCAAGCCCTTCACCATGGCGCTGCTCGCCGTTCTGTTCTTCGACCATGTCTTCGCGCCGCTGATCGCGCCCGAGGACGCGGCGCAATACACCGCCGGCCTGATCCTGCTCGGCGCGGCCCCCTGCACGGCGATGGTCTTCGTCTGGTCGCAACTGGCGCGGGGAGACGCGACCTACACCCTCGTGCAGGTGTCGGTGAACGACCTCGTCATGGTGGTGGCCTTCGCGCCCATCGTCGCCTTCCTGCTGGGGGTGACGGATCTCACCGTCCCGTGGCAGACGCTGGTCCTCGCGACGGTGCTCTACGTCGTCCTGCCGCTGGCCGCCGGGCTGGCGACGCGCCGCAGGCTCGGCTCCGACGCCGCGATCGAGGCCTTCTCGGCCCGGGTGAAGCCGTGGTCGGTGGTCGGCCTGATCGCGACGGTCGCGATCCTCTTCGGGCTGCAGGGCGACACGATCCTCGCCGAACCGACGGTCATCCTGCTCATTGCCGTGCCCATCCTTCTGCAGAGCTACGGCATCTTCGCACTGGCCTACGGCGCGGCCTACGCGCTCGGAGTGCCGCACCGGATCGCCGCTCCCTGCGCGCTGATCGGCACGTCGAACTTCTTCGAACTGGCGGTCGCCGTGGCCATCAGCCTGTTCGGCCTGAACTCCGGCGCGGCGCTGGCCACGGTGGTCGGCGTGCTGGTCGAAGTGCCGGTGATGCTCACGCTCGTGGCATTCGCCAACCGCACCCGCGCGCGGTTTCCGGGGACCGCCGCCTGAGACGGGGCCCCGCGCGCCCCGCACGGGCCGGGCGGGGCGCTGCGCGCTTGACAGGGGCGGGCGCGGTAGGTCCCCTGCGGGGAACGACGCCGGCCGTCGCAGGCCGCGGCTTCATGCTTCGGAAACCTTGGCAGGTCTAAAGCGGTTCCACGCCGCCGCACATTGAAAACGGACTTTCCTCCATGCCCGATATCCGGATCGAGCGCGACATCCGCCTTCCCGACGCCCTCAGGGTCGCCCGTGCGCGCAGCGCGCCCCATCTCGGGCCCCGGGTGCTGTTCTTCAGCGGCGGCAGCGCGCTCAACGGCATCGCGCGCCAGCTCAAGACCCATACCTTCAACTCGGTCCACCTCATCACGCCCTTCGACAGCGGCGGCAGTTCGCAGATCCTGCGCGAAGCCTTCGACATGCCGGCGGTGGGCGATCTGCGCAGCCGCCTCATGGCGCTTGCCGACGAGACGGTGCTCGGCCAGCCCGACATCTTCGCGCTGTTCAGTCACCGCCTGTCGCGGACCGACCCGCCCGAGGTACTGCGCGCCGAGGTGGCGGCGATGGTCGACGGCAACCACCCGCTGATCGCGGCGATCTCCAAGCCGATGCGCAGGCTGATCCGCGCCTTTCTGGAGAGTTTCGCCGCCGCCGTGCCGGAGGATTTCGACTACCGCAACGCCAGCATCGGCAATCTCATCCTGGCGGGGGGCTACCTCGGGAACGGCCGCGAGCTCGACCCCGTGCTGTTCCTGATGTCCAAGATGGTCGATGTGCGCGGAACGGTCCGCGCCGTGGTGGATCAGACCCTGCAGCTCGGTGCGGAACTGGCCGACGGGCGGCGGGTCATCGGCCAGCGCCGCCTCAGCGGCAAGGAGGTCGCCCCGATCGACAGCCCGATCCGCCGCCTGTTCCTGAGCGACGGCACGGCGGAACTGCCGCCGTCGCAGGTCGTCCTGCCCAAGCGCAACCGCAAGCTCATCGCGCAATCGGACGTGATCTGCTATCCGCCCGGCAGTCTCTACACCAGTGTCGTGGCGAACCTGCTGCCCGCCGGTGTCGGACGCGCGGTGGCGGCGCGGCGCGTGCCCAAGGTCTACCTGCCGAGCCTCGGACAGGACCCCGAGGCGCTCGGCCATGCGCTGGCCGACCAGGTCGCCGCGCTGCTGGCGCCGATGGCGGGCGACCTCGGGCGCAGGATCGCGCCCACACGGTTCGTCTCGCACGTGCTCTGCGACCGTTCCGTCCCGGAAGAGGCCTGCGCCGGGGTCACCGCGAGGTTCGGCATTCCCTGCCGCCGGCTGGCGCTGCGCCAGGCCGGGCAGGACCGCTACGATCCCCGCAGGGTGGCCGAAGTGCTGGTGTCGCTCGGCTAGGGCCGCGGCCTGACCGCCGTCCGCCGCCGACCGGGAACGGCGCGGCAATCCGGTCGCTTGAATCGGGCCGGGCGACGTCGGAGAAGGGGGCGAACCGCAGAGAATCCCCCGAGTCCGAACGCCGGAGCTACCCCGATGAGCCTTGACGTCCGATCCCTGGCCAAGACCTTCGGCGATCATGCCGCCATCGACGACGTGAGTTTCTCCGTCCCGGACAACGCCTTCTGCTGCATCGTCGGCCCGTCCGGCTGCGGCAAGAGCACGCTGCTGCGCCTCGTCGCCGGGCTCGAGACGCCGGACCGGGGGCAGATCGTCCTCGACGGCACGACGGTCGCCGATGCCGGTCTCTTCGTCCCGCCCGAAGCGCGGCAGGTCGGCGTGGTGTTTCAGTCCTACGCGCTCTGGCCGCACATGACGGTGCAGCAGAACGTCGCCTTCCCCTACGAGGCCAAGGGTGCCTCGCGGTCCGAGGCGATGCGCCGCGCGGCGGAACACCTGCACACCGTCGCGCTTCGGGACCATGCCGACCGGCGGCCCGAAGCCCTGTCCGGCGGTCAGCGCCAGCGCGTCGCGCTGGCCCGCAGCCTCGCGGGCGGGGCGCGGACCATCCTGATGGACGAACCGCTTGCCAATCTCGACCCGCACCTGCGCGGCGCGATGGAGGCCGAACTGCGCGCCTTTCACGACCGCACCGGGGTGACCACGCTCTACATCACCCACGACCAGCGCGAGGCGATGGCGTTGGCCGACGTGATGGCGGTGATGGATGCGGGCCGCATCCTGCAGATCGCCCCCCCGCGCGAGATCTACGAACGCCCCGCCTCGGCAAAGGTGGCGCGTTTTGTCGGGCGCGGCGCGCTGATCCCGGCGATGGTCGACGGCGGACAGGCACGCATCGGCGGTGTGCGGGTGCCGGTCGACGGCACCGCCGACGGCCTCCGCCCGGTCCTCGTCCGGCCCGAGAACGTGACGGCAAGCGACGCGGGCCTGCCGGCGAGGGTCCTGTCGGTCCACTATCGCGGCGGCAGTTGGGAGGTCGCGGCAGCGGCGGAGGGTCTCGAAGAGCCCCTCCTGCTGGACCTGCGCCGGCCGGTCCGCAGGGGCGAGGCGCTGCATCTCGCCATCACCGGCGGCTGGGTCCTGCCGGGCTAGATCCGCCAGGGCACCACGCCCGCCGGCAGCCCGCGCCCGAACCGGTCGAGCAGCGCCATCAGCAGCACCGTGACCACGACCGTGACCGCCGCCATCGCCGAGGCGAGGGTGGTGTAGCCGCCGTCCTCGTAGTTGAAGATAGTCGTGCCGATGGTCTCGTGCCCGCTCGACCACAGCAGGGCCGAAACCGTCACCTCGTTGTAGGCGGTCAGGAACACCAGGATGGCGCCCGAGGCCGCCGCCGGGGCGATCAGCGGCAGCGAGATGCGCAGCATGCGCCGCGCCACCCCGGCGCCCGAGACCTGCGCGGCCTCGTCCAGCGCCGGGTCGAGCTGGAGGTAGGCGGAACTCACCGGCTTCAGCGCGACGGAGAAGAAGGCGCAGAGATAGGCCAGCAGGATGATCCAGAGCGTGTTGTAGAGCGACAGGCCGAGGATCGGCAGCGGCCTGATGAAGGCGAGGATGAAGGCGACCGAGATCACCAGGCCGGGAATGGCGTAGGTCATTTCCCCCAGCATCGCGATGCCCTTGCCGATGCGGCGCAGGCGGCGGTCGCGGGCGGCGACATAGCGCGCGACGAGCACCGCCATCGCGGCGAGCGTCACCGCCGACAGTGCCGCGATCAGTGTCGAATTGGCAAAGGCGCGCAGGGTGGCGGACTGCCGCAGGAGGATCTCGGCGAAATTGTCCAGGGTGATCGTGGCGGCCGAGAGGCTCACGCCGTAGGTCGGCACCAGCGCCGAGGTCACGAGCGCGGTCATCGGCAGCACCAGCGTTGCGAGGATCGCCAGCGCCATCGCCGCCTCGACCCAGGGCCGGGCACGGCCCAGACGGATGTCGAGCGGCGGCTGCGGCGGTCCGATCAGCGCGTTGCGGCGGCGCGAGGCAAGCCACATCTGAAGCACGACCGCCGCGATCGCGACCAGCGCCACCAGCATGGCGATCACCGCCATGTCGGACAGAACCGAGGGCCCGAAACTGGCCAGCCGCTGCCAGATCAGCACCGGCAGCGTCGTGTAGCGCGCCGGTATCCCCAGCAGCGCCGGGATGCCGAAATTGCCGAGCGCCGAAACCATCGCCAGCGCGTAGCCCGCGATCAGCGTCGGCGCGAGCAGCGGCAGGATGACCCGTCGCAGCATCCGCGCCGGTCCGGCGCCCGAAACGCGGGCGGCGTCCGACATCTCTCGCGGGAGACTGCGCAGCGCGGCCAGGACCAGGAGAAAGACAAGCGGCGCATGCTGGATGCCCAGCAGCAGGATCACGCCTTCGCGCGAATAAAGCGGGTGGGTGCTGCCGAGCGGCGGCGCCAGCCCGAGCGATTGCAGCAGCGGCGAGGACGGCCCCAGCGCCTGAATCCAGGCAATCGCCGTCACGTGCGGCGGGATCATCATCGGCACGAGCAGCAGAAAGGTGAAGGCGCCCTTGCGCCGCACATCCGTGAGCCCGAGCACGAGCGCCGCCAGCGTGCCGCCGACCAGCGCCAGCGCGGCCGACAGAAGCGCGCTTTCCACCGAATTCTTCAGTGCCCTCATGACCGGTCCGCTTGTCAGCGTGTCGAGCACGGGGTCGAGCCCGTCACCGAGGCCGACCTTGACCAGCAGGCCCAGCGGATAGGCAAGCAGCAGGAGGCAGAGGCAGGAAAGGGCGACGAGGGGGACCCCCTCGGCGCCCCGCAGGAGGCCGCGCATCAGCCGCCGAAGATCTCGACGAAGTGCATCTTGTTGGCCTCGTCCTCGGCCAGCGCCCGCGCCGGGTCGAAATCGAGCAGCCGGATCTCGTCCAGCGGCGGGAAGCCGGCGGGCGGGGTAACGCCGGGATGGGCGGGCAGGTAGCCCATGTCGGCGGCCAGTTCCTGGCCTTCGACCGAGACGAGGAAGTCGACAAAGGCCCGTGCCGCGTCCGGGTTCCTAGCGGTGGACAGGATCGCCACCGGCTCGGTCACCGCGCTCACGCCTTCCTCGGGAAAGACGAAGGCGACGGGCGCGCCCTCGGCCTTGCCGCGGATCGGCAGGAAGTCGACCATGAAACCATAGAGCTTCTCTCCGCCCGCGATCGCCTTGTAGGTGCCGCCGTTGCCGCCCTGCGGATTGCTGCCCTGCGCGGCGAGCCCCTCGTAATAGGCCCAGCCGAGCGCGGGATCGGCGGTGATCGCCGCCATGTGGATCGTGGCCGCGCCGGAGGTCAGCGGCGACGGCATGGCGAGCATGTCCTTCATTTCCGGCTGCAGAAGGTCCTTGTACGAGGTCGGGACCATCGGCGCGTTGGTGTTGTACATGATGCCGGTGGTGATGAGCTTGGTCGAGAAATACTGCCCGTCCGCATCCATCAGCGAGGGGTCGTAGGCCGACACGTCGGCCCCGGTGTAGGGCATCAGCCGGCCTTCGGCCTTCAACCCCTCCATCGTGACCATGTCGGCGATCAGCAGCACGTCCGGCTGCGGGGCGCCCGCCTCGAATTCGGCGCGCAGCTTGGCCATGACCTTGGTGGTGCCTTCGCGGAACCATTCGACCTCGACATCCGGGTACAGGGCGACGAAGGCGTCGACCGTCTGCTGGGCGTCGGCATTGGGTTGCGAGGTATAGAGCACGAGCTTGCCCGAGGGCTCCGCCGCGAGAGCGACGGTCGACAGCATCAGGGCGGCGGTGGCGCCTGCGAGAGTTCTGAGCATGGTGGTCCCCATTTGTTCGGATGCGACCCCGCTAGCCCCGGTTCATGACAAGCCCGTGTCATCCCGCGCACCTCGCGTCGATTTCCGCGCGCGACGGCCGGGGGCGGCGCGGCAATGGTCATGAATTCTATGCAAGACCGTCACGCTGCTGAAACACCCGCGGCGCTAGAGCAGCCGGACCGGAACCGCGGACCATGCGGGCAGCGGGCGGGCAGGGTGCGGGACCGGACCGTGCCCGGCCCCGTGGCCGCGCCGGGCCGACGGGATCAACGCAACCGGGTCGAACGGGAACAGCCATGAGCGACACGACGAACGCGACAATCGGAGAAGCGGTTCACCAGAACCGGTCGCTGTCGCTCGACACCCTGATGGATCACGCCTTTGCCCGGCTGTTCCGGGGGCTGGTCTATGCGCAGATCTGGGAGGACCCGGTCTGCGACATGCGGGCGCTGGCGCTCGGCCCTGATGACGACGTGGTCTGCATCGCCTCCGGCGGTTGCAACGTCATGTCCTACCTGACGGCCTCTCCGCGCTCCGTGACCGCCGTGGACCTGTCGCCCTGGCATGTGGAGCTGAACCGGCTCAAGCTGGCGGCGGCGCGTCATCTGCCCGATCACGCGGCGTTCTATTCCCTGTTCGGCCATGCGGACCGGACCGGGAACGTCGCGCTGATCGACCGCCATATCCTGCCGCAGCTCGACCCGGCCGCGCGCGCCTTCTGGAACGGGCGCGAGGGGATGCGCAGCCGCAAGTCCCGCTTTGCCCGCGGGTTTCACCGGTTCGGCGTGCTCGGGACCTTTCTCGGGACGCTGCATCTTGTCGCGCGCCTCGGCGGTGTCGATCCGGGCAAGCTGCTCGAAGCCCGGACCCCGGAAGAGCAATGCGCCTTCTTCGATGCCGAGATCGCGCCGCTCTACCGCTCGCCGGTGATCCGCTTCCTCGCGCGGCGGCCCGCGGCGCTGTTCGGCCTCGGCATTCCGCCCGCCCAGCACCAGAAGCTTGCCGCGGATGCGGATGGCGATATCGTGCGGGTGCTCGAACAGCGCACGCGCAAGCTGTTCTGCGATTTCCCCGTCGACCGGAACTATTTTGCCTGGCAGGCGGCAAGCCGCCGCTACCGCGCGGACGGGCTCGGGCCGGTGCCGCCCTACCTCGAGGCCGCGCATTTCGACGCGGTGCGTGCCGGGGCAGGGCGGGTCACGGTCCTGAATCGCGCGGTGACGGATGTTCTGGCCGACCTGCCCGCCGGGTCGCGATCGGTCTACGTGCTGCTGGATGCGCAGGACTGGATGACGGATGCGCAGCTTTCCGCGCTCTGGCAGGAGATCACCCGCACCGCCCGGCCCGGCGCGCGCGTGCTGTTCCGCACCGGCGGCGCCGCGGACATCCTGCCCGGCCGCATTCCCGGCGCGCTGCTCGACCAGTGGATCTACGACCCCGTCGCATCGGCCCGCGCCTTTGCCGAGGACCGCTCGGCGATCTACGGCGGCGTGCATCTCTACCGCCGGAAGGGCTGAGATCATGGCGACTCCGGCGGACCACGGGCGCCTGATGGACGAGGTCTACCGCCATCAGCGGCTGGTCTACGACATCACGCGGAAATACTACCTGCTGGGGCGGGATCACCTGATCGCGCACATGGAGATCCGGCCGGGGCAGTCGGTTCTCGAAATCGCCTGCGGCACGGGGCGCAACCTGTCGGTGATCCGCGCCCGTCACCCGGGCGCGCGGCTGTTCGGTCTCGACATTTCGGAAGAGATGCTGCTCAGCGCGCGGCGCAAGCTGGGGACGACGGTGGGCCTCGCGCGGGCGGATGCCCGCGCCTTCGATCCGGGCGCGCTCTTCGGCGAGGCGGCGTTCGACCACATCCTGTTTTCCTACAGCCTGTCGATGATCCCGGACTGGCAGGGGGCGCTGGACGAAGCGCTGCGCCACCTAGCCCCGGGCGGCACGCTGCATGTCGTGGATTTCGGCGACCAGTCCGGCCTGCCGCGCTGGTTCGGCCGCGCCCTGCGGGCCTGGCTGGCGCGCTTCCATGTCACGCCGCGCGACATCCTTCCCGGAACGCTCGACGCCCTCGCGGCGGGGGGCGGCACCCTGCACCGGCAGAGCCTTTACCGAGGCTATGCCACCTATGCGCGGCTGGTGCCGGGCAGAACAGGCAGGGCGCCGCAACGGGCCGCTCCGCCGTCGCGGGGCAGGGCTCCGTCCGTCGCGGTCTGAGTCCCCGCCCTGCGGGCCATGCCGAATCCCGAACGCCGCCGGGCCGGGCGGCGCGGCGGCGCATCGCGCCTAGGCCGCGTGGTCCTGCGCCAGCGTGTCGGCGGGATACAGGCCCCGAATCTCTTCGGCCCCGGCCCAGTCGCGCCAGAGTTCCGCGAATTCGCAGGCGTCCTCCCGGCGGCTGAAACGCACCTTTCCCAGGACGTCATCGCCCTCTGACAGGCGCGTGACGAGGTAGCCCCCGTTTTCCGGCGACACGACGATCATGATTCAGGCTCCTTCTGCTCGGCCAGCGTCCACCTAGCCATGTCTCGTGAAGGAATGAAGACAGAATCCGACCTTTCGATGCGGTTGGCAGCTTCCCGCCTCCGGGGCGGGGGTGTCGGCCCCGGCGGAGCGCCCCCGCCGGTGCCGGATTTGCCGGCCCGCAGCCCTCAGCTGCGCGGCTTGAGGTTCTGCGGATCGTAGAGCGGCGCATAGCCGACGCCCGCGACCTCCACCGGGAAGGGTTCGTCGAAATAGGTCACCTGAAGCTTGCGCCCCACCTCGCAATAGTCCCGCGGCAGATAGGCCAGCATGATGTTGCGGCCGATGCTCGGTCCGAAGGCCTGGGACGAGGTGTAGGAGCGGCGGCCTTCGCTGTCGACCAGAACGGCGCCGGTGTCCGGGTCGATCACCGGCATGGTGTTCACCGGGTAGCGGGCAACGCCCCGGCTGTCGACATTGTCGGTCATCACCAGCGTGCAGAGCATGGCGGGCTGATGCGCGCGGGCGCGGTATTCGAGGTGCTTCTCCTTGCCGCAGAAATCGGCCTCCTTGACCTTCGGGCGGGCAAGGTCGGCTTCCAGCAGATTGTACTGGGTGTGCAGGTCGGCGTTCTGCAGGCGCAGGGATTTCTCCAGCCGGCGCGAGTTGGCGTAGGTTTCGACCCCCATCGCCATGACCCCGGTTTCGCGCAGCGCGTCCCAGACGGCGAGGCCGTCCTCGTAGGCCATGTGCAGCTCCCAGCCCTGTTCCCCGACATAGGAGATGCGGAAGGCGGTGACCGTCCTGCCCGCGATCCCGATCGGCTTGATGGCCGCGAAGGGAAAATTCTCGAGATCCAGCCCCTCGGGATCGGCCACCACCTTCTTCAGCGTCTCGCGGGCGTTCGGCCCCCAGATGCCGATGGTGACGAAGGCCTCGGTCACGTCGGTGATCGTGACGTCGAGCCCGCGATCCCGCGCGGTGCGCTTCATGTATTCCAGGTCGCGCGGACCGGCGTCGGCGCCGTTCACCAGACGGCAGCGGTCGGCCATGCGGAACACGGTGAAGTCGGCGCGCACCATGCCCTCGGCGTCGAGCATGTGGGTGTAGATGCCCTTGCCGATGTTCGCCTCGCCGCCGATCTTCGCCGCGCAGAGCCATTCCATCAGGGCCTCGTGATCGGGGCCCGCGATATCGGTCATGTGGAAGTGCGACAGGTTGATGATGGCGCAATCGGCGCTCATCTCCAACTGTTCGGCGTTCGACACGCGCCAGAAGTGGCGGCTGTCCCATTCGTCCTCGCGCACCGGCACGCGGTCGGCGTATTTCTCCAGCAGGTGCTCGTTCGCGGCATAGCCGTGGGCGCGCTCCCAGCCGCCCAGCTCCATGAAATAGCCGCCCAGTTCGACCTCGCGCGCGTGAAATGGCGAGCGGCGGATGCCGCGCCCCGAGCCGAAGGGCTCGCGCGGATGCACCGGCGGGTTGTAGATCTTGGCGGCGGTCTCCTCGCAGCGGCCCCGGATGAACGCCTCGTCGAGCTGGAAGTCCTGGAACCGCGCATAGTCGATCCGGTTGTGGTCGATATGGGTGCGCCCGTCGGTCATCCAGTCGGCGATGAGCTTGCCCATCCCGGGGCCGTCCTTGACCCAGATCGCAACGGCATACCAGAGCCCGCGCAGCTTGCGGCTTTCGCCCATCGAGGGCCCGCCGTCGGTGGTGGTCTGCAACAGCCCGTTGAACGAATGGCTCTCGTTGAACCCCAGCTCGGCGAGGATCGGCGTAAGCTCCATCGCGCGTTCCAGCGGCTCGATCACGTCGTCGAGCACGAGGTCGCGCTGCGAGGGCGACAGGCGCGACTGGTGCTTTTCGAGAAGATCGCGCGGATGCACCATCCGCACGTCCTTTTCGTAGTAATAGCCCCATTCCATCTGCCCGCCCTCGGCGGTCCTGGGGTCGCCCGTATCGCGCATGTAGGCCGAGTTGCCCTGGTCGCGCAGCAGCGGACGGCCGATTTCGAGGCCGGTGCCCGCAAAGGCGTCATAGGGGCCGAAGAAGGTGAGCGGGTGATCGACCGGCATGACCGGCAGGTCCTCGCCCGCCATGTCGGCGATCAGGCGGCCCCAGAGACCGGCGCAGACCACCACGTGATCGGCCATGATCGTCCCGCGCGAGGTCTTCACGCCCTTGATGCGGCCGTCTTCCGAGATCAGTTCGAGCGCCGGAGTATTGGCAAAGGCCCTCAGCTTTCCGGTCTTCTCTGCCGCATCGACCAGCTTGCCCGCCACGGTCTGCGAGCGCGGAATGACCAGGCCCGCGTCCGGGTCCCACATGGCGCCCTGGATCTGGTCCTCTTCCAGCAGCGGGAATTTTTCCTTGGCCTCGGCGGGCGAGATCATCCGCACGCGGGTGCCGAAGGCGCGGCCGGAATCGCAGCGCCGTTTCAGTTCCTGCATCCGCGCGTCATCCCCGACCCGCGCCACCTCGAGTCCGCCGATCCGCGAGTAGTGGCCCATCTTCTCGTAGAAATCGACCGAGTACATCGTGGTCCAGGTGCTCAGCAGATCGTGGCTGGTGCAGTAGCAGAAGTCCGAGGCATGGCCGGTCGAGCCGATGTCGGTGGGAATGGCGGATTTGTCGATGCCGACGATGTCGTCCCAGCCGCGCTCGATCAGGTGATGCGCGACCGAGGCACCGACGATGCCGCCGAGACCGACGATGACGACTTTGGCGCGTTCAGGAAACGAGGACATGGGTGATTCCGTTTGTTCGGGGTGTTCGGGGTGCAGAGTACTCGGGGACCGGGGGGACACTACGGCCCAACCGGCATTCGCCGGGCGGAAAACGACCGCCTGCCGGTCGCAGGGGGGCGTCCGCCCCGGGCCGGGCACGGCGCGGGCGGTTTCGCGTCATGGTCGCGCCGGGGCCGGTTCGGTCTGGCGTCATGGCTCTTTCCTCGTGGCTCGCCGTCCCGTTCGGAGCGGCCGTCGTTCTTGCGGGGCAGGACAGGCGCGACGCCCGGCCCCGCGCGTTGTCGGGGCATTCCTGCCCGCGCGCCCGACCCGCTGCGGGCAGGATCGTTGATTATGTCGCACCCGAAGCAGGCACTTCGCTACGCAGTGTGGCCTGTTCCGGCCCGTCCCGAACAGAACGATTGCGTCAGGGTGGCATGATGGCTACGACAGTGCGTCAGGATTTCCGCGAACCCCCGGAGGAGCCGATGCAGCCTGACCCCCGTTCGACCGGAACCCCGGCCCGACCCGCCCGTCCGCACGCCCTGAGACCGCGGCCCGCCGGGGGGGCGCGGCTGTCGGTCGGCTTCATCCTTGCCAAGCGCTTCACCCTCTGCGCCTTCGCGAATTTCGTCGACGTGCTGCGCCTGGCGGCGGACGAAGGCGACCGGAGCCGCCCGATCCTGTGCAACTGGACCGTGTTGTCCGACACGATGGACGCCGTCGAATCGAGCTGCGGAATCACCGTGCAGCCCAAGGAACGGCTGGGCGATCCGACGCGGTTCGACTACATCGTCGTGGTCGGCGGCCTGATGGACGAGATGCCGGGCCTCGGGGCGCCCTACGTGCGGTTCCTCGAACGCGCCGCCGCCGGGGGCGTGCCCCTCGCCGGGGTCTGCACCGGGGCCTTCATGCTGCATCAGGCGGGGCTGCTGGACGGCTACCGCTGCTGCGTGAGCTGGTTCCACCATGCGGATTTCCTGGAGCAGTTCGAAGGGCTTACCCCCGTCACAGACCAGATCTTCGTGGTCGACGGCGACCGGCTGACCTGTTCGGGCGGGGCGAGTTCGGCGCATCTGGCGGCCTATCTCGTCGACAAGCACGTGGGGCGCGCGCAGGCCAGCAAGAGCCTGCACATCATGATCATCGACGAGGCGCTTCAGGCCGAGAAACCGCAGCCGGGGATCACGCTCGATTTCAGGACGCGCGACCCCATCGTGCTGCGCACCCTGCTGCTGATGCAGCAGAACATCGACACGCCGCTTTCGGTGACCGAGATCGCCCGCCGGATCGGGCACAGCAAGCGCCGGATCGAACGGCATTTCCGCGCGGCGATCGACATTTCTCCGCAAGCGGCGTTTCTCAGGATCCGCCTGTCGCTGGCCCATCACCTTCTCGAAACCACGGACAAGTCGGTGGCGCAGATCGCGGTGGATTGCGGCTTCTGCGATTCCTCGCATCTCGGCCGGATGTTCCGGCGCAGTTTCGGCCTGACCCCCAACGCGATGCGCGCAGGCGCCCCGGCCGAGGTCTGAGCAGGCGGAGATGCCGGGCCCGGCGGCGGCCCGGCGGGCTTGGCGCAAATCTCCGATCCGCGCGTCGCAAATGTTCAATGAGGCCCCCGCAAGGACCGCTACGAAACGCGGACCACCTTATTGCGGAGGGCACGCCCATGACGCGTTTCAACGCCTTCAACCTTCTCCGGAACGCGCTGAGCGGTCACGGAGGCTGGACCGAACAATGGCCCGACAGCCAGCCCCGGGCCGAGTATGACGTGGTCATCGTCGGCGCAGGCGGGCACGGTCTCGGCACGGCCTACTACCTTGCCAAGGAGCACGGCATCACCAATGTCGCGGTGATCGACAAGGGCTGGCTCGGCGGCGGCAACACCGGGCGCAACACCACCATCATCCGCTCGAACTACCTCTACGACGAAAGCGCGCGGCTCTACGATCATTCGGTGGATCTCTGGGAAAACCTGAGCCGGGAGCTGAACTACAACGTCATGTACTCGCGCCGCGGCGTGCTGATGCTGGCGCACAACGTCCACGACGTGCAGAGCTTTTCGCGCCACATCCACGCCAACCGGCTGAACGGCGTCGACAACCGCTGGCTCACCGCCGAGGAGTGCAAGGCCTACTGCCCGCCGCTCGACATCTCGAAGACCGCCCGCTACCCGGTGATGGGCGGCGCGCTGCAGGAACGGGCAGGGACGGCCCGCCACGATGCGGTGGCCTGGGGCTATGCGCGCGGGGCGGCGGCGCGCGGCGTCGACATCATCCAGAACTGCCCGGTGACGGCGATCCGCCGCCATGCCGACGGATCGGTCGCCGGGGTCGAGACGGCGCGCGGCTTCATCAAGGCGAAGAAGGTCGCGGTCTCCGCCGCCGGTCACACCTCGGTCGTGATGGAGACGGCGGGCGTCCGCCTGCCGCTCGAAAGCTACCCGCTGCAGGCACTGGTCTCCGAGCCGGTCAAGCCGATCTTTCCCTGCGTGGTCATGTCCAATGCGGTGCACGCCTACATCAGCCAGTCCGACAAGGGCGAGCTGGTGATCGGCTCGGGCACCGACCAGTACACCAGCTATTCCCAGCGCGGCGGGCTTCCCCTGATCGAGCATACCATCGCCGCGATCACCGAGATCTTTCCGATCTTCAACCGCATGCGGATGCTGCGGAAATGGGGCGGAATCGTCGACGTGACGCCGGACCGCTCGGCAATCATCTCCAAGACCCCGGTGCAGGGGCTCTACGTCAACTGCGGCTGGGGCACCGGCGGGTTCAAGGCGACGCCGGGCGCGGCGCACACCTTTGCCTGGACCGTGGCGAAGGACGCGCCGCACCCGATCAACGCGCCCTTCACGCTGGAGCGTTTCCGCACCGGCCGCCTGATCGACGAGGCCGCCGCCGCGGCCGTCGCGCACTGAACGCCGGGAGGACGAGACGATGCTGCTGATCCACTGCCCCCATTGCGACGAAACCCTGCCCGAGGCCGAATTCACCTATGCCGGGCAGGCGCATGTCATCCGCCCCGGCAACCCGTCGGACCAAACTGACGAACAGTGGGAAGAATTCCTGTTCCTGCGCGCCAACCCCAAGGGGCCGCATTACGAACGCTGGCGGCATTTCCACGGCTGCGGGCGCTTCTTCAACGCCGTGCGGGACACCGTGACGGATCGGTTCCTGACCACCTACAGGGCGGGCGCCCCGCGTCCCGACCTCTCCAGCCTGACGGAGCGTCTGAAATGAGCCAGTACCGCGTATCGGGCAGGGGCCGCGTCGACACCGCGCGCCCGGTGAGCTTCACCTTCGACGGCCGCCGCTACACCGGCGCGCAGGGCGACACGGTCGCCTCGGCGCTGCTGGCCAACGGCGTGCACCTGATGGGCCGGTCGTTCAAGTACCACCGCCCGCGCGGCCCCGTCGCCGCCGGGTCCGAGGAGCCGAACGCGCTGATCGGCACCCGCCGCGGCGCAGGCCGGTTCGAGCCCAATACCCGCGCCACCGTGCAGGAGATCCGGCCGGGTCTGGAGACCACCTCGCAGAACAGGTATCCGAGCCTGAAGTGGGACATCGGCGCGGTGACCGATGCCGCCTACATGCTGTTCTCGGCCGGGTTCTACTACAAGACCTTCATGTGGCCCAAGAGCTTCTGGCACAGGGTCTACGAGCCCTTCATCCGCGCCGCCGCCGGTCTGGGGGTGAGCCCGACCGAGGCGGACCCGGATACCTACGCCTCGCGCTACCTGCATTGCGACGTGCTGGTCGTCGGCGCGGGCCCGACCGGGCTCGCCGCCGCGCGGGCCGCTGCCGTGGACGGGCTGAGGGTCGTCCTCGTGGACGAGAACGCCGAAGCGGGCGGCACGCTGCTGTCCGAGCCGCAGGCGGTCATCGACGGCAAGCCGGCGTGGGACTGGCTGGCCTCGGAACTGGCCGCGCTGAAGGCGGCGGGCGTCAGGGTGATGACCCGCACCACCGCCATCGGCTACTACCACCAGAACATGATCGGCCTCTGCGAGAAGCTGACCGATCACCTGGCCGAGCTGCCCGCCGACACTCCGCGCGAACGCCTGTGGAGGGTCCGCGCGCGGCAGGTCGTGCTGGCGCAGGGCGCGCTGGAAAAGCCGCTGGTGTTCCACGGCAACGACCGCCCCGGCGTGATGCTGGCGGGGTCGGGGCAGACCTTCCTCAACCGCTACGGCGTGCTGGTGGGCAAGCGCCCGGTGGTGCTGACCTCGCATGACTCGGCCTGGTACGCGGCCTTCGACCTGCACGATGCCGGCGCCAAGGTTCAGGCCATCGTCGACACCCGCCCCGGCGTGCACGAGGCGCTGATCTCCGGCGCCCGGACGCGGGGCATTCCGGTGAGGCTGTCGCACACCGCGACCGCCACCTCGGGCCGGTTGCGGGTGTCCTCGATCCGGGTCAACCCGGTGACGGGCGGCACCGTGGGCCGGGCCGAGACCCTCGGCTGCGACGCGGTGCTGATGTCTGGCGGCTGGACACCCTCGCTGCACCTCTTCTCGCACACCCGGGGCACGCTGGCCTGGAACGACGACCTGACCACCTTCCTGCCCGGCGACACGCCGGAGGACTGCGTGATCGCGGGGGCGAGCCGGGGTCTCTGGGGCATCGGAGCGGCATTGAAGGACGGCGCGGAGAAGGGCGCGGAGGTGGCTGCCGCGCTCGGCAAGACCGCGACGCCAGCCTCCCTCAGCGTCGCCAACGACCGCACCGGCACCGGCGTCTCGCACAAGGAACTGCCGACGGACCTGTCCGCCGGCAAGGCCAAGGCCTTTGTCGACTACCAGAACGACGTGACCGCGAAGGACCTGCGCCTCGCCGTGCGCGAGGGCATGCGCTCCATCGAGCACGTCAAGCGCTACACCACCAACGGCATGGCGACCGACCAGGGCAAGATGTCGAACATCAACGGGTTGAACATCGCCGCCGACGCGCTTGGCAAGGCGCCGCCGCAGGTGGGCCTGACCACCTTCCGGCCGCCCTACACGCCGACCTCCTTCGGGGCCTTCGCGGGCTACCACAGGGGCAGCCATTTCGAGGTCACCCGCAAGACGCAGATCGACGGCTGGGCCGCCGAGAACGGCGCGGTGTTCGAGCCGGTCGGCCAGTGGCGCCGGGCGTGGTACTTCCCCAGGGCGGGAGAGGACATGACCACGGCGGTGCGCCGCGAATGCGTGGCGACGCGCGCCTCGGTCGGCATCTTCGACGCCTCGACCCTCGGCAAGATCGAGGTGGTGGGGCCGGACGCGGTCGCGTTCATGAACCGCATGTACACCAACCCCTGGACCATGCTGGGCGTGGGCCGCTGCCGCTACGGCCTGCTGCTGGGCGATGACGGCTTCATCCGCGACGACGGCGTGATCGGGCGGCTTGGTCCGGACCGCTTCCATGTCACCACCACGACGGGCGGCGCGGCGCGGGTGCTGAACATGATGGAGGACTACCTCCAGACCGAATGGCCCGACCTGAACGTCTGGCTGACCTCGACCACCGAGCAATGGTCGACCATCGCCCTGAACGGCCCCGATGCCGCGAAGCTGCTGCAGCCGCTGACCGACGTGACGCTGACCGACGAGGCCTTCCCGCACATGTCCTGCGTGGAGTGCAACGTGGCCGGGATGCCCGCGCGGCTGTTCCGGGTCAGCTTCACCGGCGAGATCGGCTTCGAGGTCAACGTGCCCGCCCCGATGGGCCGCAAGCTCTGGGAAGTGCTCTGGGAGGCCGGCCAGCCCTACGGCATCACCGCCTACGGCACCGAGACGATGCACGTCCTGCGCGCCGAGAAGGGCTTCATCATCGTCGGCCAGGAGACCGACGGCACCGTCACCCCGCAGGATTGCGGGATGGAGTGGGCCATCGGCAAGAAGAAGCCCGACTTCGTCGGCAAGCGCGGTCTCGCCCGTCCGGACCTGTCCCTGCCGACGCGCAAGCAGCTTGTCGGCCTGCTGACCGAGGACCGCTCGAAGCTGGAGGAGGGCGCGCAGATCGTCTTCGATCCCGCGCAGCCGCTGCCGATGACCATGCGCGGGCATGTGACCTCGTCCTATCACTCGGACGCGGCGGGCCGGCCCATCGCGCTGGCGCTGGTCGAGGGCGGGCACGCGAGGCTGGGCGAGACGGTCCACATCCCGATGCCCGGCGGCACCATCGCGGCGAAGATCGCGCCGACGGTCTTCGTCGATCCCGAAAACACCCGTCTGAAGATCTGAACCGGAGGCGACGATGACCGCAGCCCATTTTTCCTTCACCGCCGGAACCCTGGTCGACAGTGCCCCGGCGCGTGTCTCCATGGCCGCGCCCTGCGGGCGGCTGTCGCTGCGCGCCCGTGGCGACCTCGCGCCGCTCGGCGCGGCGCTGGGCACGGACCTGCCCGGACGGATCGGCCGCCGCGCCGGGTCCGGCGACACCGGCATCCTCTGCCTCGGCCCCGACGAATGGGCGATCCGCCTGCCCGAGGCGCGATTGGCCGAGGTCGAGGTCGCCTTTGCCGGGGTCTACGCCAGCCATCCGCACAGCCTCGTCGATGTTTCGGGGGCCGAGGTGACCTTTGTCGTCGAAGGCCCCCGCGCGGCCGAGCTTCTGACCCTCGGCTGCCCTCGTGATATCGATACCATCGCGCCGGGGGAGGGCCGCCGCACCGTCTTCGACGGGGCTACGGTGATCCTGTGGCGGGACGCCGCGACGCGCTTCCGGCTCGACGTCCGGCACAGCTTTGCGCCGCATCTCTTCGCACTACTCGACACCGGTTGCCGCGAACTGGCCGCCGAACCGCGCTGACCCCGCAAGGGGCCGCGCGTGAAACCCGCCGCCAGGCAGGCGCCCCCCCGCCGCATCGACGATTTCACGAAAGGTCCGACCGCCATGTCCCCGATGATCCTGACCGTCTCCTGCCCCGTCCGACCGGGCATCGTCGCCGCCATTTCGAGCCATCTCGCCGAGCGGGGCTGCAACATCCTCGACAGCTCGCAATTCTCGGATCTGGACAACGACCGCTTCTTCATGCGGCTCACCTTCCGCAGCGAGGCCGGGCAGGACTGCGCCGCGCCGGGTGACGGCTTTGCCGAGACCGCGACGCGGTTCGGCATGGACTACGCCTTTCACCAGCCGTCGGGGAAGATGAAGGTCGTCATCATGGTCTCGCGCTTCGGGCATTGCCTCAACGATCTGCTCTACCGCTGGCGCATCGGGGCGCTGCCGATCGACATCGTGGCGGTGATCTCGAACCACATGGACTACCAGAAGGTCGT
>NZ_JBLXFX010000006.1:0-295383 GCF_048261495.1 Salipiger sp. | reverse complement strand
GCCCTGGTCCTCGATGGCGCGGATCTCGCGTCCGAAATCGGCGAAATCGGCGGAGAGGATGGAGGGGGCGATCTTGACGGAGCGGTCGATGGTCATGGGCGTGGTTCCCTGTGGTGAGCGGGGAGGGGGCGCTGTCCCCATCGCCTGCGGCGATCCCCCCGGGATATTTCGAGCCGGAAGAAGGGGTTATTCGGCGGCGGCACGTTTGATTGCGGAGGCGGCGATATTGGAGCGGGTGACGGGCATGGCGACGGGTTCCTGTGCGTGACGCGGCGTTTATCAGTAACCTGCGGCGCGGTCCACAAGATGACGCAGCGGCTCGCCCGCCTCGCTGCGGCGAATGTTGTCGGCAACGACCCGGGCCGCCGATCCGGCGCGGGTTTCCGAGGCGATGTGCGGGGTGATCGTGACGCCCGGGTGGGCCCAGTAGGCGTGGTCGCGCGGCAGCGGTTCGGTCCGGAACACGTCGAGCGTGGCATGGGCCACCCGGCCGCTGTCCAGCGCCGCGAGGAGGGCGCCGTCGTCGATGAGCGGGCCGCGGCCGGGATTGATCACGAAGGCGCCCGGCGCCAGCCGTGCAAGCGCCGCGGCATCGAGGATATCGGTCGTCGCGGCGGTGTCGGGCAGCAGCAGGACGAGAATCTGCGCGCCGTCGAGCGCGGTTCCGAGCTGATCTGTCCCGTGCAGGCAGCGCAGCCCGTCGATCTGCTTGGCGGTGCGGCTCCACCCTGTCACCGGGAAGCCGAGCGCGCTCAGCGCCCGCGCGCAGGCGGTGCCGAGCGCGCCGAGGCCCAGAACGGTCACCGGGCGGTCGCGCGACAGCGGCGGCGCTTCGTGGTGCCAGGCATGGTCGGGGTTCACGATATGGGCGTCCATGCCGAGGTGATGGCGCAGCACATGTCCGGTGACATATTCCACCATGCCCTGCGTCAGGCCTTCGTCGTCCACCATCCGGGCGAGGGGGACCCTCAGCGTCGGGTTGCCGACGACCTTTTCGACGCCGGCCCAGAGGTTCAGCACCGCCTTGAGGCGGGGGAAGCGCGAGAAATCCTGCACGTCGGAATCCGGCGCATAGACGATGTAGTCGACCTCGGCCGCAGGAAGGTCGGGACCGAGGCGGTAGCGCAGCCCGGTGGCCCCGAGCGCCGCGGTCAGGGGGGCTTCGTACTCCTCCCAACTGGGGGAGGAGGCGGCGTAGAGGATGGAGAGGGTCATGCGGTTACCTTGATCTCGGTCGGTGGATATGGGCGCTCTGGACCAGCCCGAAGCCGATCATCAGGACCAGCATGGCCGAGCCGCCGTAGCTGACCAGCGGCAGCGGCACGCCGACGACCGGGGCAAGGCCCATCACCATCGACATGTTGACGGCGAAGAACAGGAAGAAGGTCAGCCCCACGCCCAGCGTCAACAGCGACGAGAAGCGGTCGCGGTTCTGCAGGGCGGCGATGATGCAGAACAGCAGGATCAGCACGTAGAGCACCAGCAGGGAGAAGCCGCCGACAAAGCCGAATTCCTCGGCGAGGGTGTTGAAGATGAAGTCGGTATGCTTTTCCGGCAGGAAGTTCAGCCGGGACTGCGTGCCCTGCATGAACCCGCGCCCGGTCCAGCCGCCGGAGCCCATGGCGATCTTGGCCTGGGTGATGTGGTAGCCCGCGCCGAGCGGGTCGGTGGACGGGTCGAGAAAGGTGTCGATACGCTTGAACTGGTAGTCCTTGAGAAGCTGCCAGTCGGTGCCGCGCGACAGGAAGACAGTGTAGACGCCGCCGACCCCGGCCGCACCGACCACGGCGAAATAGAGCCAGTGCACCCCGGCAAGGAACATCATCAGCGCGCCCGCGATGACCAGCAGCAGCGCGGTGCCGAGGTCGGGCTGGATCAGCACCAGCCCGGTCGGCACGAGGATCAGGACGATCGGCGCGATGACCCAGATCGGGTTCGACACCCGGCGCATGGGCAGCCAGTCGTAATAGGCGGCCAGCACCATGACGAGGGCGATCTTCATCACCTCGGAGGGCTGCAGCCGCATGAACCCGATGTCGATCCAGCGCTGCGCCCCCATGCCGATGGCGCCGAACAGTTCCACCGCGACCAGCAGCGCCAGTGCCCCGAGGTAGATCACCACCGACAGGTTGCGCCACAGCCAGATCGGCACCAGCGCAACGGCGAACATCGCGGCGAGCCCCAGTAGGTAGCGCTTCATCTGGGGTTCCGCCCAGGGCGAAAGGCTGCCGCCCGCGACGGAGTAGAGCATCAGGAACCCGACCCCGGCCACGGCGCTCAGCAGCACGACGATCGGCCAGTTCAGGTAGAACATCTTGCGCCAGCCGGCGGGGACGGTCTTGACGTTGTACTCGAGGTAACTCATGCGCGGCCCCGCTGGTCGGCATCGCGCGCCTTGCGCTCGCGTTCGTACCGCTCCTGCTGGGCCTGGATGCGGCTGCGGTCGGGGGAGGGGTAGGCATCGAGCGGCGGCGTGCCGCCGTAGAGCGCCTGGAGGGTCACGTCCCGGTTGATCGGGGCCGCCGCGGCGGAGCCGCCGCCGCCGTGCTCGACCACCACCGAAACCGCGATCTTCGGGTTGTCGTAGGGCGCGAAGTTCACGAACAGCGCGTGGTCGCGCTCTTCCCAGGGCACGTCCTCGTTGCGCACCACCCGGTTGCGGACCTGAGAGGTCCCCGATTTCCCGGCCATGAGCATGTTCTCGGCCACGATGCGCGACCTGTAGCCGGTGCCACGCCGGTTGTTGGACACGGCGTACATCGCCTTGCGCACCTGCCGCAGGTGGCCTTCGTTGATGCCGAGGCTTTGGCCCGCGCGCGAGGGGGTCTCGATCCCGTCGATGCGCTTGATCAGGCGGGGCTGGATGTCGCGCCCTGTGGCGATGCGCGCGACCATCACCACCTGTTGCAACGGCGAGGACAGAACGAAGCCCTGCCCGATGGAGGCGTTGACGGAATCGCCGATCCGCCAGGAGGCGCCGCGTTCGCGCAGCTTCCATTCCTTGTCCGGCACGAGGCCGGCGGTGACCGCCGACATCGGCACGTCCGGCGCTTCGCCCATGCCGAGGCGGCGCGCCATGTCGGCGATGCGCTCGATCCCGATCTTGAGCGCGAGGTCGTAGTAATAGACGTCGCAGCTTTCGCGGATCGAATGTTCGAGGTTGACGTAGCCGTGTCCGCCCCGCTTCCAGCAGTGGAAGCGGCGGGAGCCGACCTCGAAATGGCCGGGACAATAGGCGGTGTCCTCGGCCGAGACGATGCCGGATTCAAGCGCCGCGAGGGCGCAGACCATCTTGAAGGTGGAGCCGGGCGGATAGGCGTCCTGCACGGTCTTGGAGGCGAGCGGGCGGTGGTTGTTGTCGCGCAGCTCGCCGTAATCGGCGACCGAGATGCCCCGGACGAACTTGTTGGGATCGTAGGACGGCGCCGAGGCGATCGCGAGGATGTCGCCATGTTCGAGGTCCATCACCACGCAGGAGGCGGATTCCTCGCCCAGGCGGGCCTTGATGTAGTCCTGCAGGTTGCTGTCGAGCGTCAGCTGGAGGTCCGCGCCCGCATCGCCTTCGCGGCGGTCGAGCTCGCGCATCACGCGGCCCACGGCGTTGACTTCGACCCGCTTGGCGCCCGCCTTGCCGCGCAGCTCTTCCTCGAACTTGGATTCGATCCCGACCTTGCCGATCTGGAAGCGCGGAATGCGCAGCACCGGCTCGGGGTCCTCGTAGCGTTCGAGGTCGCGTTCGGAGACGGGGCCGACATAGCCGACCACATGGGCGAAATTGTCGTGTTGCGGGTAGAACCGCGACAGGCCGACCTCCGGGGTCACACCGGGCAGGGCGGGGGCGTTGACGGCGACGCGGCTGATGGCGTCCCAGCTCACCCGGTCCGCCACCGTGATCGGCAGGAACGGCGGAGAGCGGCGCATCTCGGTCATGGCGCGCTTCAGCTCGTCCTCGTCCAGTTCGACGAGCGCGGACAGCCGCGCGATCACGTCCTCCACGTCGCCCGCATCCTCGCGCACGACGGTGATGCGGTAGGTGGGTTCGTTTTCGGCGATGATGGTGCCGTTGCGGTCGAAGATCCGCCCGCGCGACGGCGGGATCAGCCGCATGTTGATGCGGTTCTCTTCGGCCAGCAGGCGGAATTCGTCGGCCTGGTCGACCTGCATGTAGCGCATCCGCATGCCGAGAGTCGCGGCAAAGGCAAGCTGCGTGCCGCCCAGCAGCAGCCCCCGCCGCGAGATCTTGCGGGAGCTTTCGGCCGTGTCGCGTGGTGTGCGTCTCATTGCGCCCTCCCCGATGCACTGAATTCGCCCGGCGCCATCCGCCGCACTCCGAGCAGGAGCTGCGACAGCACCACCACCACGGGATAGGCGGCGACGGTCGTCAGATAGCGCATGATACCCAGAAAAGACGGACCGGCGGGCACGATCAAGATGGCAAGCGCCAGACGGAACGCGATCGTGATCGCCAGCAGCACGATGGCGACCGAAACCCACTCCATGAAGAAGGTGCTCTCGCGGTCGCGCCGGTCGCGGGATTTCAGGAATTCCGTCGCCAGCAGCACCAGCCCGGACCAGAGGCCGGGCGGGCGCTGAAACATCAGGTCGGCCAGCAGCATGACCGCGGCCACCAGGATCGCGGGCACGTAGTCGGGCCGGCGCAGCGCCCAGGACAGGCACAGCAGCACAAGAACGTCGGGCCCGGCCAGCCGCGCGGGCATCATGTCGAGCGGAAGGAGGTGGTAGAACATGACCGCGAAGGAGAGGCCGACGAACGCCGCGCGCATGATCCAGAGCCGGGCCGCGCGGGATTCAGCCATCCGGAGTCTCCGTCGCCTCCGCCGTATCGGCGGCGGGCGCTGCCTCGGGCAGGATCAGCGCCGAGGGCGAGGTGACGCGCCGGGCGCCGTGGTCGCGCAGGACGCGCAGGAATTCCAGCCGCTCGTAATCGGCGGCGAGGCGCACCCGCAACCGCCCGCCGGGGTCCTGCGCGACCTGTCCGATCAGAAGGCCGGGGGGAAAGACTTCGCCGTCGCCCGAGGTCACGATCCGGTCGCCGGGGCGCACCTGGTCGGGATTTTCGAGAAAGTCGATGGGCGGGGCGGCGGTGTTGTCGCCTACCACCAGCGCCCGCTGCCCGGAGGGCTGGATCGTCGCCGGGATGCGGCTGGTCGCGTCGGTCAGCAGGATCACCCGGCTGGTGTTCGCCCCGACACCCGAGATGCGCCCGACGAGGCCGATGCCGTCCATCGTCGCCCAGCCGTCGACGATGCCGTCGCGCGAGCCGACGTTGATCAGCGCGGATTGCCGGAACGGGCTGCCGCTGTCGGCCAGGACGACGCCGGTGATGTAGGTCAGCCTCGGATCGAGCCGGACATTGTTGAGATCGCGCAGCCGGGCGTTTTCCTGTTCGAGCTGAAGCGCGGCCTCCTTCCAGGCGGTCATCTGGCGCAGTTCCCGCCGAAGTTCCTGGTTCTGGTCGTGAATTCGCTGGTAGGACTGGAAATCGCGCAGGATCTTGACCGCGCCGGTCACCGGCGCCATCGCCCAGTCGAAGCCGGGAATGACCGCATCCACGATCTGCGCGCGGAACCGCTCCACCCGCGGGGAATCGATGCGCCAGAAGATGAACAGGCCGAACAGGCAGATCAGCAGGACCGCCAGAAGCAGGCGCTTCAGCGGTCCGGCATAATCGTCACTCTGAGACCCGTGTCTCGCCATTGGTTTCCCCCAGAGGGCAGGGGCTGCCTGCCCGCGCCCGAAGGGTGGGCAGATCAGCTGTCGTAGTCAATCGCGTGGCGAAGCTGCTTTTCGTACTCCAGCGCCTTGCCGGTGCCGAGCGCCACGCAGTTCAGGCTCTCGTCCGCGATCGACACGGCCAGCCCGGTCTGCTCGCGCAGCGCGAGGTCGAGATCGCCGAGCAGCGCGCCGCCTCCGGTCAGCATCACGCCGCGGTCGACAATGTCCGCCGCAAGGTCCGGCGGCGTCGCTTCGAGCGCGGTCATCACCGCCTCGCAGATCGCCTGGACGGGCTCGGAGAGGGCCTCGGCCACCTGGGCCTGGCTGATCTCGGTTTCCTTCGGCACGCCGTTCAGCAGGTCGCGGCCGCGGATCTGCATGGAAGACCCGCGCCCGTCGTCGGGCATCCGCGCCGTGCCGATGGAGGTCTTGATGCGCTCGGCGGTGGATTCCCCGACGAGGATGTTCTGCTGGCGGCGCAGGTAGTTGACGATGGCCTCGTCCATGCGGTCGCCGCCGACCCGGACCGAGCGCGCATAGACGATGTCGCCCAGCGACAGCACGGCCACTTCGGTGGTTCCGCCGCCGATGTCCACGACCATGTTGCCGGTCGGATCGGTGATCGGCATCCCCGCGCCGATGGCCGCCGCGATGGGTTCCGCGATCAGCCCGGCCTTGCGGGCCCCGGCGCTCAGCACCGACTGGCGGATGGCGCGCTTTTCGACGGGGGTGGCGCCGTGCGGGACGCAGACGATGATCTTGGGGCGGGAGAAGGTCGAGCGCTTGTGCACCTTGCGGATGAAGTGCTTGATCATTTCCTCGGCGGTGTCGAAGTCGGCAATCACGCCCTCGCGCATCGGGCGGATCGCCTCGATGCTGCCCGGCGTGCGCCCGAGCATCAGCTTCGCATCCTCGCCCACGGCAAGGACCTTCTTGACGCCATCCTTGACGTGATAGGCCACAACCGACGGTTCGGACAGGACAATTCCGCGGCCCTTGACGTAAACCAGGGTATTCGCGGTGCCAAGGTCGATAGCCATGTCCGCAGAGAACATGCCCAGGAGTTTGTCGATGCCAAACATTCTTTTCCTGTCCCAAATCGTATGAAGGCCGCGACTCCTCCGGAGACGAAACCGGAGCCCTTATAGGACCGCATCCCAAGGGGTGAAAGGGTCATTCCGGCGCACATCAGCGTGAAACCGCCGCGAGCCGGGCCATTTTCCCGACCCGGCCCGCACCGGGCGCGGCGCCGCTTTTTCCCGGCAGGCCGGGCGAATCACGTGGCCCCGTACCCTGCGGGCCGGGCATGCCCGGCCGCGTTGCGAACCTGCGGTTCCGCAGGGCCGCGACGGCATCGCGGCGGCACGGCCCGCTTGCATCCGGGGCGGATGTCCCTATCTCGGGGACGGCAACCGAATGGGAGGATATCATGGGGCTGAACGTCTATCTGTCGGGGGAAATCCACACCGACTGGCGCGAACGGATCATCGAGGGCGCCCAGGGGCTGGACCTGACCTTTTCCGCGCCGGTGACCGATCATGCCGCCAGCGACGACTGCGGCGTCGCGATCCTCGGGGCGGAGCAGGACAAGTTCTGGCACGATCGCAAGGGCGCCGCGCTCAACGCCATCCGCACGCGCAAGGCCATCGCGGACAGCGATGTGGTCGTGGTGCGCTTCGGCGAGAAATACCGCCAGTGGAACGCCGCCTTCGACGCGGGCTATGCGGCGGCGCTGGGCAAATCCCTGATCGTCCTGCAGCAGCCCGACCACGATCACGCCCTGAAGGAAGTGAACGCGGCCGCGCAGGCGGTCGCCCGCACCCCCGAACAGGTGGTGGCCCTGCTGCGCTACACCCTCACCGGCGTGCTGCCCGGATAACGGGCGCGCCGCGGCGCGGGGAATTTCCCCGGCCGCTTCCCGTTCGCGCCCGCCTGCCCTTGTGCGACGGCCTTCTCCGTGGCTTTAATCGCTGCCGGAAGGCCGTCGGAGGGTATCGGCGGCCCGTCAGGGTATTTCCGGGGGAAACGGTACATGATTCAGGAATTCAGGGACTTCATCGCCAAGGGCAATGTCATGGACATGGCCGTCGGCATCATCGTCGGCGCGGCCTTCACCGCGATCGTCACCTCGCTGGTCGGTGACATCATCAACCCGATCATCGCGCTGTTCACCGGCGGCGTCGATTTCAGCGGCTGGTTCTACGCGCTCGACGGCGGAACCTATGCCTCGCTCGACAGCGCAAAGGAGGCCGGCGCCCCGGTCTTCGCCATCGGCAGCTTCATCATGGCGATCATCAACTTCCTGATCATCGCCTTCGTGGTCTTCATGCTGGTCAAGATGGTGAACCGGGTGAAATCCATGGCCGAAAAGCCGGACGAGGTCGCACCCGAGGTCTCGACCGGCCCGTCCGAACTCGACGTTCTGCTGGAAATCCGCGACTCGCTCAGGAAATAGACGGCCCGCCGCAGGGCGGCAAAATCCCGCGGGTCACGGTCTTGCGGATCGTGGCCCGCGCCGCTATCAGACCCGCGACCGCCAGCCACGGGGATCCGCATGTCCAGAGCGATGAAGATCGCCTACGGCAGCCTTGTCGTGGGCCTTGCCGTCTTGGCGATCAAGACGCTGGCCTGGTGGCTCACCGGCTCGGTCGCGCTGATGTCCGACGCGCTGGAAAGCATCGTGAACGTGGCAACCGCCGTGGCGGCCATCCTTGCGGTCCGGATCTCGGCGCAGCCGCCGGATGCGGACCACCCCTACGGCCACCACAAGGCGGAATACTTCAGCGCCGTTCTCGAAGGCGTGATGATCATCGTGGCGGCGATCCTGATCCTGCGCGAAGCCTGGTCGGCCTGGACCCATCCCGTGGCGATCGAGGCCGCCTGGCTCGGCCTCGCCATCAACGTCGCGGCCGGCGTGCTCAACGCGATCTGGGCGGCAACCCTCATGCGCGAGGGGCGGCGGCTGCGCTCCCCGGCGCTGCAGGCGGACGGCCGCCACCTGATGACGGACGTGGTGTCCTCCATCGGGGTGGCCATCGGCGTGTCGGCGGCGGTGCTGACCGGGTGGCTCTGGCTCGATCCCCTGCTGGCGGCGCTGGTCGCGATCAACATCCTCTGGTCAGGCTGGCACGTGATCCGCGGCTCCGTCGGCGGGCTGATGGACGAAAGCGTCCCGAATGCCGATCTGGAGCGGCTGCGCGACATCATCTCCGCCAATGCCGACGGCGCGGTCGAGGCGCATGACCTGCGCTCGCGCCATGCCGGACGCGCCACCTTCGTCGAATTCCACCTTGTCGTGCCCGGCGACATGACCGTGGACGCGGCACATGACATCTGCGACCGCATCGAAGAGGCGCTGAAGGCGGAATTCGACGATGGCCGCATCACCATTCACGTGGAGCCCGAGCACAAGGCGAAACACAGCGGCATCGTCGTGCTCTGAGGGGCTCTGCCCCGTCGCCTCCGGCGACCCCCCGGGATATTTTCGGCCAGAAGAAACACTTGAGCGCCAAGGGCTTCTTCTGGCCTGAAATATCCCCGCCGGAGGCAGGCCGTCCCGTGCCGCCGCCGCGTCGTGCGGCAAGGGCACGGGACGGGCGTGTCCCGGAGCGTGGTCAGAGTTCGAGCGCGTCGTCCGGGGTGATCGCGTCGATGCCGAGGGCCAGGCCGACCGGGGCATTGGTGAGCCGCCCGGCGTGTATGTTCAGCCCCTGCAGCAGGTGGGTATCCTCGCGGCAGGCCGCGGCCCAGCCCTTGTCGGCGAGGGCGAGCACGAACGGGAGGGTGGCATTGCCGAGGGCGATGGTCGAGGTGCGCGGCACCGCGCCGGGCATGTTGGCGACGCAATAGTGGCGGATGCCGTCGACCTCGTAGACCGGATCGTCATGGGTGGTGGCGCGCGAGGTTTCGAAGCAGCCACCCTGGTCGATCGCCACATCCACGAGCACGGCGCCGTGCTTCATGTCGCCGAGTTGCGCGCGCGAGACGAGTTTCGGGGCGGCGGCCCCGGGGACGAGCACGGCACCTATGACCATGTCGGCCCCGGCCACGAGGTCCGCCGTCGCCCCGGCGCTCGCGTAGCGGGTGGAGAACATGCCGCCGAACACGTCGTCGAGATACCGCAGGCGCGGCAGCGAGCGGTCGAGCACGGTGACTTCCGCACCCATGCCGGCGGCGACCCGCGCGGCGAAGGTGCCGACCACGCCACCCCCTATCACCACGACATTGGCCGGTCCGACGCCGGGCACTCCGCCCATCAGCACGCCGCGCCCGCCGTTGGCCTTCTGCAGGGTCCAGGCCCCCATCTGCGGCGCGAGGCGTCCCGCGACTTCGGACATCGGCGCCAGCAGGGGCAGGCCGCCGCGTGCGTCGGTGACGGTTTCATAGGCGATGCAGGTGGCGCCTGAAGCGAGCAGGTCGCGGGTCTGATCGGGATCGGGGGCAAGGTGCAGGTAGGTGAACAGGATCTGCCCTTCGCGCAGCAGGGCCCGTTCCGCGGCCTGCGGTTCCTTGACCTTCACGATCATGTCCGACGTTGCAAAGACCTCGGCGGCGTCTGCGGCGATCTTCGCCCCCGCGGCGAGATAGTCCGCATCCTCGAAGCCCGCGCCGAGTCCCGCGCCCCTCTGGATCAGGGCGGCGTGGCCATGGCCGACCAGTTCGCGCACCGCGTTGGGGGTGAGGCCCACCCGGTATTCCTGCGGCTTGATTTCAGTGGGGCATCCGATCTTCATGGCACGTTCTCCCGTTGTGCGATGGTGGTCCGTACGGACAGAATGACGCGCGTCCCTTGCAATTTCCCGCCGGATTTGATGCGTTGTCGCGCAGCCGGGTCGAAGAATCTTCGGTGAATGCGGCTGACGGCGAAGGAAACTCGGCATGGAACTGGACGATACCGACAGGCGCATCCTCCGGGCGTTGCAAAAGCAGGGGCGGATCTCGAACGCGGATCTGTCGGAAACCGTCAACCTATCGGCCTCGGCCTGCCACCGGCGGGTGCAGCGTCTCGAGGCCGAGGGTTATATCGGAAACTACGTTGCCCTGCTGGACGCCCGCCGGTTGGGGTTCCCCACCACGGTGTTTGTCGAGATCACGCTGAGCGGGCAGGCCGAAGAGCTTCTGGATGCCTTCGAGAAGGCCGTCGCGCGGGTGCCGGACGTCCTGGAATGTCACCTGATGGCGGGCACGGCGGATTACATCCTCAAGATCGTGGCCGAGAACACCGAGGATTTCGCCCGCATCCATCGCCAGCATCTGTCGCGCCTGCCGGGCGTGGCGCAGATGCAGTCGAGCTTTGCCCTGCGGACGGTGTTCCGGACAACCGCGCTTCCGGTGTGAGGCGGGCAAACTTGCGGGGTCGGGGGGGCTCTGCCATACCGCTTCGGGGGAGACCGGAGGAAGCGTCATGTCCTGGGATCACATCATCGTCGGCGCGGGCAGCGCGGGCTGTGTTCTGGCCAAACGCCTGACGGAGAAGGGGCGGCGCGTGCTTCTTCTCGAAGCGGGGGGGCGGGACAACTACCATTGGGTGCATATCCCGATGGGATATCTCTATTGCATCGGCAATCCCCGCACCGACTGGTGTTACCGCACCGCCGAGGAGCCGGGCCTGAACGGGCGCTCGCTGCTCTATCCGCGCGGAAAGGTGCTGGGCGGGTGTTCTTCGATCAACGGCATGCTCTACCTGCGCGGCCAGGCGGCGGATTACGACGGATGGCGCCAGTCGGGGCTGACGGGCTGGGGCTGGGACGATGTCCTGCCGTATTTTCGCAAGTCCGAGGATTTCGTCGAGGGCGAGAGCGCGTTTCACGGCGCCGGCGGGGAATGGCGGGTCGAGAACCAGCGCCTGCACTGGGATGTGCTCGACGACTGGATGGCCGCCGCCGAAGCCGAGGGCATCCCCCGTGTCGGTGATTTCAACACCGGGAACAACGAGGGGGTCGGATACTTCCGGGTCAACCAGCGCAACGGGTGGCGCATGAACACCGCCAAGGCGTTCCTGCGCACCGCGCCGAAGGATCTGCTGCGCGTCGAAACCCTTGCCCGCGTCCGGCGGCTGATCTTCGACGGGCACCGCGTCGTGGGGGTCGCCTACCGGCAGGGAGACGCGCTGCGCGAGGCACGCTGCGGCGGCGAGGTGATCCTCTCCGCCGGGGCGATCAATTCGCCCCACCTGCTGCAGCTCTCCGGCCTCGGCCCGGCGGAGAGCCTGCGCGCACACGGGATCGATGTCATCCGGGATGCTCCTGCGGTCGGAGCGAACCTGCAGGATCATTTGCAGTTGCGCTGTTCCTGGCGGCTTGCCGGCGCGAAGACGCTGAACACACTGGCGAATTCGATGGTCGGAAAGGCGATGATCGGCCTCGAATACCTGCTGCGCCGGTCGGGTCCGATGTCGATGGCGCCGTCGCAGCTCGGCGCCTTCGCACGCTCGCGCGAGGGGCTCGAAACCCCGGACCTGGAATATCACGTGCAGCCGCTGTCGCTGGATGCCTTCGGCGAACCCCTGCACGCCTACCCCGCCGTGACGGCGAGCGTCTGCAACCTGCGTCCCGAGAGCCGGGGCACCGTGTCGCTGACCTCACCGGACCCGGAGGCCGCGCCGCGTATCGCGCCGAACTACCTCTCGACGGATGCGGACCGGCGGGTTGCTGTCGATGCCATCCGGCTGACGCGGCGGATCATGGCGCAGGAGGCGATGGCGAGGTATCGCCCGGAAGAGGTCAAGCCGGGGAGAGCGCGGGACAGCGACGCCGACCTGAAGGCGGCGGCGGGAGAGATCGGGACCACGATCTTCCACCCGGTCGGAACGGTGCACATGGGCACGGAGGCCTCGGCGCCGCTGGACGGCGATCTGCGTTTCAGAGGTGTCGACGGTCTTCGGGTGGTGGATGCGAGCGTGATGCCGCGGATCGTGTCGGGCAACACCAATTCGCCGACGATCATGATCGCGGAAAAGGCCGCGGACCTCATGCTCGGCGCCTGAACCGGGCGCCAAATTCCTTTCAAGGAATTTGCAAATCTTTTGAAAAAGATTTGGGTCCCGGCGGGGCCGTCACGGCTTCGGGTGGTCGTCGTAGCGGTCCGACAGGATGCGCCGGGCGTCGCCATCGGGGTCGTCGTATTGCCGCGATTTCACCGTGAAGACGAAGAACAACAGCCCGGCACCGCCGAGGATCAGCGAGATCGGGATCAGGTAGCTCAGGACATTCATGGCATCACCTCAATCGCAAGGCGTTCAGCGACACGGTCACCGACGAGGCCGACATCGCCAGGGCGGCGATGAGGGGAGAGCACAATCCCGCGATGGCCAGCGGCACGGCGATGACATTGTACCACGACGCGAGCGCGAAGTTCTGGCGGATGCGCCGCGTGGCGGTCCGGGCGGTCGCCATGGCCTCGGGCAACGGGGCAAGGGATTTCCCCAGCAGCACGATGTCGGAGGCGACCCGGGCCGCGTCGAGCGCCGAGGCGGGCGAGATCGACACATGGGCGCCGGCAAGCGCCGCCGTGTCGTTGAGCCCGTCCCCGACCATGAGGACGCGATGCCCGCCGTCACTCAGCGCTTTCACCCGGGCGGCCTTTTCCTGCGGCAGGACCCCGGCCTGCCAGTCCGTGATGCCGAGTTGTGCCGCCAGCGTCCGGACGACGGGGGCGGTGTCGCCGGACAGCAGGATCACCGTCCTGCCTTCGGCGAGGAGGGCGGTCACGGCCTCTGCGGCGCCGTCGCGCAGGGTGTCGGCGAAGGTGATGGCGCGCGGCGGACGATCCCCCACCGACAGCCAGGTGGTGGTTACCTCCGGCTCTGTCGCGTCGTGCCCTGCGGGCAGCCGGCCGAGCCGGACAGGCACGCCGTCGAGATGGCCTTCGCTGCCTTGGCCCGGCACTTCGCGCATGCCGGTCACGGGGGCGGGCACCACGTCGCACCGGCGCAGCGCGGCGGCTAGGGCGACGGCCAGCGGATGGGCGCTTCCCTCCGCCAGCGCGAGGGCGATCGCCTGCTCCTCCCGGTCCATCCCGTCGATGTTGGTACAGCGGGGGGTGCCGGTGGTGAGTGTGCCGGTCTTGTCGAACACGACGGTATCGACCTCGGCCAGGCGTTCGAGGGCTGTGGCATCCTTGATGAGCAGCCCCCTGCGGAACAGGCGGCCCGAGGCGGCGGTGGTCACGGCGGGCACGGCAAGCCCCAGCGCGCAGGGGCAGGTGATGATGAGCACGGCGGCGGCGATGTTGACCGCGATGCGCAGGTCGCCGCTCCAGGCGAGCCAGCCGAGAAAGGCCAGCGCGGCAAGGATGTGCACGCCGGGCGCATAAAGCCTGGCCGCCTTGTCGGCCAGCGGGGTGTACTGCGCGCGCCCGGATTCGGCGACGGCGACCAGTTCCGCCATGCGATGCAGCGAGGTTTCGCGTCCGACCGCCGACGCGCGCACGAGCAGCGGGCCTGAGAGGTTGACCTCGCCGGCGCTGACCTCGGTGCCGGGTCCCGCGGGAACGGGCAGTGTCTCGCCCGTCAGCAGGGAACGGTCGAGGTCGGACAGGCCTTCGACCACCGTGCCGTCGACGGGCATCCGGCCGCCGGGGCGGATGCGCAGCACATCCTCGACGGCGAGGGCGGCGACGGGCACCTGTTCCTCGGCCCCGGTCCCGTCCACCCGCCAGGCGCGGGGCACTTCGAGCGCCGCGAGTTCCCCGGCGGCGGAGCGGGCGACGGACCGGGTGCGATGATCGAGATAGCGCCCGATCAGCAGGAAGAAGGTCAGCGATACCGCGGCATCGAAATAGGCATGTTCCCCCGACAACGAGGTTTCCCGAAGCGAGGTGCCGAGCGCCAGAAGGATGGCGAGCGAGATCGGCACATCCATGTTGAGCCGTCGGGCGCGCAGCGCGCCGATCGCGCTGCGAAAGAACGGCTGGCCGGAGAAGGCGACGGTGGGCAGGGCGATGGCGGCCGAGATCCAGTGGAACATGTCGCGCGTCGGGCCCTCGGCGCCGGACCAGACCGCCACCGACAGCAGCATGACGTTCATCATGGCAAAGCCCGCCACCGCCAGCCGCATCAGCAGCTCGCGTCCGGCCGTATCCGTGGCGGTCGCCTGCAATGCCGAGGCGTCGAGCTCGTGCGCCTCGTAGCCCGCCGCCTGCACCACCGGGATCAGCATCCCGGCGGTGACGCCGGGCGCGGCTTCGACGCTGACCCGTTTCCGGGTGAGGTTGACCCGCGCCGAGGCGACGCCGGGAACGCCGGTCAGGGCATCCTCGACGGCGGCCATGCAGGCGGCGCAATGGATGGTGGGCAGGGACAGCACCAGCGTCGCGCCCCGGGGCGCGGCGCGGGCGGCCAGCGTTTCGGCGGCAGGGGCGGCGGCGCAGGCCGGGCATGCCGATATTCGGGGCCGTATCGCGGCGCTCATCGCTGCGTCACTCCTTCACGAAGATGTCGAGCCGCTGTTCGAACGGCGTGCCGTCGTGGGCGCGGGCGTTGACCCACACGTTCCAGTAGCCGGGCGCCAGCGGATCGGCGGCACTGTAGCCGACCCCGTCGAAGCGCATCGTCGGCGCGTGGTCGTCCCGCGCCGACGTCCTGCGCCCGACCTTGACCGAGAGACCGGCGGGCTGCACCGGGTAGCCGCGTTGATCGGTGATGGCGAGGGTGAGCGTGCCGTCGTCGTCCGTGACGGCGACCGACCATCCCAACGCCTCCTGCGCGGTGCGACGCGCGTCGAAGGTCTGGCTGGCGACGTAGGAATTCGCCACTTCCAGCCCCGGGAAGGTGGCCACGGCATTCCACGCCAGCGTCAGGTTCACCGCGATGATGATTCCGAAGGCGCCGGTGAAGATCGCCAGCACGTGCCAGCCGGTGAGTTTGCGCTCTGCGGTCATCAGTTTTCCGTCCCGTTGAAGATGGTGTCCTTGTGCGCGCGGTCGCCGTTGGTCAGATCCTCGACCCAGAAGCGGAACGGCGTGCGTTCGTCCCGGGCCGGATCGGAGCCGCGCGGCGCGATCACGTAGACCCTTTGCAGATAGGTTTCGTTGGCGGGCACCGTGACCGTTTCGTAGGGCGACCCTTCGAGCTGCACGCGCAGGCGGTCGTCTCCGGTCAGGGTCATGCGAAAGGGTCGGTCCTCGCCGTGCTTGTTGAGCAGGCGCACGTCGTAGGTGTTGCGGATCGAGCCGTCCGAGAGGACCACGAAGGTCGGGTTGCGCACCGGCGCGACGGTCATCTCGATCTCGGGGCGGATGAACAGGGCAAAGACCAGACCGACGCCGACCAGCGACCACAGACCCGTGTAGAGCATCACGCGCGGGCGGAAGATGTGTTTCCAGACCGAGCGCGGTTCGTGCCCCGCGCGCTCGCGGGTTTCGTCGGACAGGGCCAGGTAATCGATCAGCCCGCGCGGCTTGCCGATCTTGGCCATGACGTCGTCGCAGGCGTCGATGCAGAGCGCGCAGGTGATGCAGGCCAGTTGCTGGCCGTCGCGGATGTCGATGCCCACCGGGCAGACGTTGACGCAGGCGCGGCAGTCGATGCAGTCGCCCAGCTTTTCGGCGCCCCCGGCCTTGCGGTGCTTGCCGCGCGGCTCTCCGCGCCACTCGCGGTAGCCGACGGTGAGGGTGTCCTCGTCCATCATGGCGGCCTGGATGCGCGGCCACGGGCAGGCATAGATGCAGATCTGTTCGCGGGCGAAGCCGCCGAAGGCAAAGGTCGTCGCGGTCAGGATCAGCATGGTCGTGTAGGCGACGGGATGGGCGTTGCCGGTGACCAGATCCACCGCCAGCGTCGGCGCATCGGTAAAGTAGAACACCCAGGCCCCGCCGGTCGCCAGTGCGATGAGGAACCAGGCCACCCATTTCGTCAGCCGAAGGCGGGCCTTGCGCAGATCCCATGCCTTCTGGCGGTGCAGGCGCAGGCGCGCGTTGCGGTCGCCCTCGATCCAGCGTTCGACGAGGATGAACAGGTCGGTCCAGACGGTCTGCGGGCAGGCATAGCCGCACCAGACCCGGCCGAGCGCCGAGGTGAACAGGAAGAGGCCGAGCCCCGCCATGACCAGCAGGCCCGCGACGAAGTAGAATTCATGGGGCCAGATCTCGATCCAGAAGAAAAAGAACCGGCGGCCGGCGAGATCGAGCAGCACCGCCTGATCGGGCAATTCCGGCCCGCGGTCCCAGCGGATCCACGGGGTGACGTAATAGATGGCGAGCATCAGCGTCAGGAGGACCCATTTCAGGTTTCGGAACGGCCCGCTGACCCGGCGCGGAAAGATCGGCTCGCGCGCGGCATAGAGTGAGGGGGCTGGCTCTGGGGTTTCGGCCACGGGAATCGCTCCGCTTCGTTATTGCCTGTCCCCGCCGTTCTGGTCCGCGCCGGCGCTCCCGACCTTGACCTGCATCAAATACTGCATCTGCCAGTCAGCTTTTTCCCGCCTCCCGGCGCAGCCAGCGAATGAAATTCCGCACGGGAAGCCGCTGCACCCCCGGTCGCGTGACAAGGTGGTAGCCCTTGTGGCGGTCGTCCTCGAACAGCAGGCGCAGGCGGCCGGCGGCGATGTCGTCCTGGATGAAGGCCTTGGCCGAGATCGCGACGCCCTGACCCTGCCGGGCGGCCTCGATCATCAGGTTGCCGGGCAGCGCGGTGATCGTGCGCTTGCGGTCCTGGGTCACCCCCTGCCGGGTCAGCCAGTCCGAGACCTCGGAGGTGCCGAATTCCTGCAACCAGTGGAGATCCTTGAGATCTTCGGCCGAGGCGATCTCGCGGTCCCCGACCAGCCCCGGGGCGGCGACGACGACGATGGGGGATCGGACGAGTTCTTCGGCGTCGAGTCCCGGCCACTGTCCCGCGCCATAGCGCAGCGCGACGTCGATACCGCCCGGTTCCAGCGTCTTCACCTCGACCGAGGGGTCGATCATCAGGCTGATCTCGGGGTGGGCGGCGCGGAAGGACGACAGCCGCGGCATCAGCCAGGACGAGGCGAAGCTGGGCGTGGAGGAAACCAGCACCGGCCGCCAGAGGTCGCGCCCGGTCAGTTCCTCGATCTCCTGCGAGATATTGCCGAAGGCCTGCGACAGCGCCAGTGCGAGGCGCTGACCTTCGGCGGTCAGTTGCATGCGGCGGGACGAACGGTCGAGCAGGGTCAGCCCGAGGTGACTTTCGAGATTGCGGATCTGCTGACTGATCGCCGCATGGCTCACGTTGAGCGCCACCCCAGCCTGCGCGACGGAGCCGGTTTCGGCATAGGCGGCAAAGGCGCGCAGCGACGAGAGCGGGGGCAGGGCGGTCCAGTCTGTCATGTCAGTTCAGCTTACATATGGAATTTATTCCTGACTGGCGTTGAATCGCGCCTGAGTCAATATTGGTGCCAGATACAGCAAGCGAAAGGAGAACGGCGATGTTGGGTATCTTTGCAAAATCTTTCATGACCGCAACGCGGAATACCCCGGAGGAGCCCCGTGATCCGCGCTGGCAGCCCCCGCGCAGGACCTGGCTGACGGAGGATCTGCCCTTTGCCCGCCACGCCGGAACGCGCCACGGGCTCGACGACTGATCCCGGACCTCCGGGCCCCCTCCCGGACCTTGTCGCAGGCCGCGCTCCCCTGGTCTGCGGCGAAACGGGGTCCCGGAGGGCTTTTTCTCAACCATCGGAATGCCGCGATGGCAGATGCGCAAAGGCCGCCCCCGGGGGCGGCCTTTGGTGTTTCGATGCCGACGCCCCCGAGAGACGCGGGAACCGGAGGGGGCGGCGGCGCCGGACCCGCGCCGTTGCGGGCGCGGGTGTCTCGGTGAGTTATTCCGCCGCGTCGGCCTCGCCGCCGCCGAGACCGTGCACATAGGTGGCCACGGCGCGGATTTCGGCCTCGCTCAACCGGGCGCCGCCCATCGGGGGCATCACGCCGAAGCGGGCGTTCACAACGGTTTCGCGGATCGTGCCGAAATCGCCGCCATAGAGCCAGATCGCGTCGGTCAGGTTCGGCGCACCCTGCGAACGGTCGCCGGTGCCGTCCTCGGCATGGCAGGCGGCGCAGTTGTCGGCAAAGACCGCCGCCCCCGCCTGCACCAGCTCCGCGTCCGCGGGCGTTTCCCCCGACAGGGTCATCACGTAGTTGACCACCTGGTCGATCTGTTCGGGTTCGAGCAGCCCGTCGCGTCCGAAGGCAGGCATCTCCGAATAGCGCGCCTCGTCATCCTGTTCGTTGCGGATGCCGTGGCTGATGGTGGTGTGGATGTCCTCCATCGTGCCGCCCCAGAGCCAGTCGTCGTCCAGCAGGTTGGGATAGCCCTTGGCCCCCGCCGCGCCCGACCCGTGGCACTGGGCGCAGAAGGTGCGGAACACCGCGCCCCCGGCGTTGATCGCGTAGTTCGACAGCTCCGGATCCCCGGCGATGGCCGTCAGCTCGACCGAGGCGAGCCGGTCGTTGATCGGCGCGAGGGTGGTTTCCTGCGCCTCGATCTCGGCCGCCACGTCGGCGCGGGTCGACCAGCCGAGCACGCCCGCGGTGGCCGATTTCACGCCCGGCCAGGCCGGATAGGCGATGGTGTAGCCGACGCCCCAGATGATCGTGGCATAGAAGACCATCAGCCACCACTTGGGGAGCGGCTTGTTGTATTCGCGGATGCCGTCCCATTCGTGACCGGTTGTTTCGTAGTCCTGGTCCGGTTTCTTGTGGTCGCTCATGTCCTCGGCTCCCTTGTCCGGGCGGGGGCACCCGTCGCGGGCGCCATCGGTTTGTCGTCATGCCGGAACGGGATGGTGCGCGTCCGTTCGTAGGCGCTGGTCGAACCGGGCCGGAAGGCCCAGGCGATCACGCCGACGAAGAAGACGAACAGCGCAAGCAGCATCCAGCTGTCGGCAAATTCGCGAAGGAGGGAATAATGTTCCATGATCCGGTCCTCAGCGGCTGGCGTCCGGCGTGAAGGTCGAGAAATCGACCAGCGTGCCGAGCATTTGCAGATAGGCCACCAGCGCATCCATTTCGGTGATGCCGGGGCGGCGGTCGAAGTTGCGCACGTTCACCGTGTCGCCGTAGCGTTCGAGCAGACCGTCGTAATCCTTGTCCGGATCGGCCTGCACGGTGAAATCGGACCAGGCGTTTTCGATCATCTCGTCGGTGTAGGGCACGCCGACCATGCGATGGGTCTTGAGCAGGTCCTGAACGTGCTCGCCGTCGATCAGCCGGGCGTCGAGGAAGCCGTATTTCGGCATCACCGATTCCGGCACCACGGATTGCGGGTCGGTCAGATGGTCGATGTGCCACTCGTCCGAATAGCGGCCGCCGACGCGGGCAAGGTCGGGCCCGGTCCGCTTGGACCCCCACTGGAACGGGTGATCGTACTGCGATTCCGCCGCCAGCGAGTAATGGCCGTAGCGTTCGACCTCGTCCCGCATGGGGCGGATCATCTGGCTGTGGCAGACATAGCAGCCCTCGCGCACGTAGATGTCGCGCCCGGCCAGTTCCAGCGGGGTGTAGGGGCGCATGCCCTCCACGTCCTCGATGGTGTTTTCCAGGTAGAACAGCGGCACGATCTGCACCAGGCCGCCGATGGTGACGACGAGGAAGCTGAAGATCAGCAGCAGCGTCGCGTTGCGTTCCAGCACGCCGTGTTTGTCGAGAATGGACATGATCCTGGCCCTCCTTATTCGGCCGGGGTGGCGTGTGCCGCGGCCGCGCGGGCCTCGACCGCCGGAGACCGTCTGACGGTCATCCAAAGGTTGTAGCACATGATGATCGCGCCGCTGACGTAGAGCAGGCCCCCCAGCGCGCGCACGACGTACATCGGGTACTTGGCGGCGACGGTGTCGGCGAAGCTGTTGACGAGGAAGCCGTTGGCGTCGACTTCGCGCCACATAAGGCCTTCCATGATGCCCGTGACCCACATGGCGGCGGCGTAGAGAACGATGCCGATGGTGGCGAGCCAGAAGTGCCAGGACACGAGGCCGAGCGAGTAGAGCCGCTCGCGGTTCCAGAGCTTGGGCACGAGGAAGTAGAGCGCGCCGAAGGTGATCATGCCGTTCCAGCCGAGCGCGCCGGAATGCACGTGGCCGATGGTCCAGTCGGTGTAATGCGACAGCGAGTTCACCGCGCGGATCGACATCATCGGGCCTTCGAAGGTCGACATGCCGTAGAAGCCGATGGAGATCACCATCATGCGGATGATCGGATCGGTGCGCAGCTTGTCCCAGGCGCCCGAAAGGGTCATCAGGCCGTTGATCATGCCGCCCCAGGAGGGCATCCACAGGATGATCGAGAACACCATGCCGAGGGTCGAGGCCCAGTCGGGCAGGGCGGTGTAGTGCAGGTGGTGCGGACCGGCCCAGATGTAGAGAAAGATCAGCGCCCAGAAGTGCACGATGGACAGCTTGTAGCTGAACACCGGGCGTTCGGCCTGCTTCGGCACGAAGTAGTACATCATGCCGAGGAAGCCCGCGGTCAGGAAGAAGCCCACGGCGTTGTGGCCGTACCACCACTGGACCATGGCGTCCTGCACGCCCGAAAAGACCTGCACCGACTTGGAGCCGAAGATGCTGACCGGAATCGACAGGTTGTTGACGATGTGCAGCATGGCGACGGTGACGATGAAGCTCAGGTAGAACCAGTTGGCCACGTAGATATGCGGTTCGCGGCGCTTGATGATCGTGCCGAGGAACACCGCGAGATAGGCGACCCAGACCACGGTCAGCCACAGATCGACGTACCATTCGGGCTCGGCATATTCCTTGGACTGGGTGCCGCCGAGGATGTAGCCGGTGGCGGCCAGCACGATGAACAGGTTGTAGCCCCAGAACACGAACCAGGCGAGGTTGCCGCCCCAGAGCCGCGCCGCGCTGGTGCGCTGCACCACGTAGAACGATGTCGCGATGAGGGCGTTGCCGCCGAAGGCGAAGATCACCGCCGAGGTGTGCAGCGGCCGCAGGCGCCCGAAGTTGAGGTAGCCGTCGGCCCAGTCGAAGTTGAGCCCCGGAAAGGCGAGCTGTGCGGCGATGAACGTCCCGGCAAGAAAGCCGACCACGCCCCAGGCCGCGGTGGCGATGACGCCGTAGCGGATCACGCCGTCCATGTAGGAAAGTTGCAATTCCCGCGCCGGAGTCGGTTCATCCGTGTGGCGAAGGGTCCACAGGAACAGACCTGAGGCCACCAGAAAGATCAGGATGGCATGGACCATGTAAGCCACGTCACGTGCATAGTTGGCGGCGATCAAGGCGAGGATCGCGATCAGCCCAAGCACGACGAGCTTGATATAGTTGAGCATTTTTCGTCCCTTCGTCTGCCGCGCGCGATTCGTCTGCCGCGCGGGCGGTTTCAGACTGCACGCTTATTGAAGAAGTGATCGGCGCCGCTCCTTGATCTGCATCAAGGAGCGTCCACCTCTCTATCGACCATGGTTGATCTGCGATCACCCGTCCGGGCCCGTTGTCCGGACATGCCGAGTCCCTGCACTTCCGAGGAGAGCATCATGGGCTATAAGACAATTCTTGCAGTCGTCACCGACGCGTCTCTCATCAAGACGACCATCGACCACGCGGGCGCCGTCGCGGATGGCTGCGGCGCACATCTCGACGTGCTGTGCTTCGGGGTGGATCGCACGCAGAGCGGCTATTACTACGCGGGCGCCAATGCGATGATCCTCCAGGAGACGCTGTCCCGCGCGACCGAGGAGGGCGAGGCGCTTGCCGCCTCCGCGCGCGCCGCGCTGGAGCAGCGCGATACGCGCTGGTCGCTGGAAAGCGGGGTTGCGCAGCTTGTGGACATCGGCCGCCACGTGGCGGGGCGGGCGCGGTTCTCGGACCTCGTGGTGCTGCCGAAACCCTACGGCAAGGACCGCGGGGTGGAACTGGAGCCGGTGGTCGAGGGTGCGCTGTTCGAAGGCCAGGCCCCGGTCATGACCGTCCCGCAGGCGGTGATGCCGACCGCGACCCCGTCCCGCGTCGTCATCGGCTGGAACGAGGGGGCCGAGGCGCTGCGCGCGGTCAGGGCGGCGATGCCGATGCTGATCGGGGCGGAAAAGGTCCACGTGGTCGTCATCGACCCGCCCCAGCACGGCCCGAACCGTTCGGACCCCGGCGGGATGCTGTCGCAATATCTCGCGCGGCACGGGGTAAAGGCGGAAATCGACGTCCTTTCCCGGACGATGCCGCGGGTTTCGGACGTGCTCTGCCGGCATGCGCAGGATGTGGATGCGGACATGATCGTGATGGGGGCCTACGGGCACTCGCGCTTCCGCGAGGCCATCCTCGGCGGTGCCACGCGCAACATGCTCGAACAGGCCGTGATCCCGGTCTTCATGGCGCATTGACGGGCGGGCGGCCGCGCCGGGTCAGTCGAGCCCGCGCAGCATTGCCTTGAGTTGCCCGAGGTCGACGCCCTCCATATGGGCGTCGACCGCATCGTGTTCCGCGCGCCAGATCGGGACCGCACGTTTCAAGAGGTCGCGCCCCGCCTGCGACAATTTCAGCCGCCGGTTCCGCTTGTCCGCGTCGTCGGTCACGGACTCGACCAGGCCGCGCCGCTCCAGCACCTTCATCGCCGCCGTCAGGGTGGTGCGATCCATCGCCAGGAACGGCGCGAGGTCCGAGATCCGCGGCGGCTCGGGCCGGTTGAGCGACATCAGGATGGAGAACTGCCCGTTGCTCAGCCCCACCGGCTTCAACGCCAGGTCGAAACGGCGCGCGAGCACGCGCGCCGCCCGCTGCACGACGAGGCACAGGCAGCGGTCACGCACTTCGAAGGTGGTTTCGATGGGAAGATCCGGGTCCATGCCTGCATTCAAGTTGATATCAACTCAATTATCGGCATATCCTTCCCGACATACAATAGGGAGAATCGAATATGACTTATGTTTCCGGCTTCCTTGCCCCCGTTCCGACCGCCAACAAATCGGCCTACCTTGCCAGTGCCGAAAAAAGCTGGCCGCTGTTCAAGGACTACGGCGCGCTGTCCATGCTGGAAAACTGGGAAAGCGATGTGCCGGACGGGCAGGTGACGTCCTTTCCGCTCGCCGTGAAGCGCGAAGAGGGGGAATCGATCATCTTTTCCTGGATCGTCTGGCCGGACAAGGCGACGGCCGACGCCTGCTGGGCGACGATGGAGACGGACCCGCGCTGGAAGGAAATGGACATGCCCTTCGACGGCAAGCGCATGATCTTCGGCGGCTTCGACACGATCTTCGAGGCCTGACAGGCCCCGCTCAGTCAACCATCCCGCCGTCCGCGTCGTCGCCGGCTTCTTCCAGCAGGCGGCCCATGTCGGGCACGATCACGCGGCGCTTGCCTTCCAGCGTGATGACGCCGTCGCGCTTGAGGGCGGAAACCTGGCGGCTGACGGTTTCCAGCGTGAGCCCGAGATAATCGGCCATCGCCTCGCGCGTGAGGGGCAGCTCGAAGGCGACCGGGGCATCGGCGCCGCGCTGGTTGATGGAGGCATCCCGGCGCGCGATGATCGACAGCAGCGAGGCGATCTTTTCCCGCGCCGTCTTGCGGCCGAGGACCAGCATCCATTCCCGTGCGGCGTCGAGTTCGTCCAGCGTCATCTCCAGCAGGCGCTGGGCGATGTGCGGGGTCTGAGACATCATCTGTTCGAACGGCGCCTTGCGGAAGCAGCACATCACCAGATCGGTCGTCGCCACCACGTCATACGCCGCCGAGGACCGCCCCGGGCGGCCGACGAAATCCGACGGCAGCAGCAGGCCGACCATCTGGGTGCGGCCGTCCTCCATCGTCTGGGTCAGCGTCGCGATTCCCGACACCACCGAACCGACGAAATCCATCCGGTCGCCCGACCAGATGACCGTCTGACCGGCCTCGAACTTGCGATAGTACTTGATCTCTTCCAGGCGATCGAGTTCGTCGCTCTCGCAACGCGCGCAGACCGCCCGGTGGCGGATCGGGCAGTCGTCGCATTGCTGCGAAACGGCGAGGCTGCGTTCGTTCAACATGATCCTTCCGGGCGTTTGATCTGGGTCAATGTCCCGCTCCTGTCAGATACCTAGATGTAGGCCCATGATCACGCGAACACAACTCTCACGGCTGGGCCTGTTCGATGCCAAGGTGCCTCGCTATACCAGCTATCCGACCGCTCCGCATTTCTCGGATGCGGTTGACGACCGGACATTTTCCGACTGGATCGGCGCCCTTGCCGAAGGCAGCCGGGTGTCGCTCTACCTTCATGTGCCATTCTGCCGCAGATTGTGCTGGTTCTGCGCCTGCCGCACGCAGGGCACGGCGACGCTGTCCCCGGTCGAAAGCTACGTCGGGACGCTGATCCGCGAACTCGACCTGTTGAAGGCGCGACTGCCGCGCGGCGTGACGCTGTCGCGCCTGCACTGGGGCGGGGGCACCCCGACGCTGCTGACCCCCGACATGATGCGGCGCCTGATCGACAAGGTGGCCGAGGTCGCGCCCTTCGCGGATCACGCGGAGTTCTCGGTCGAGATCGACCCCAACGAGATCGACCGCGAGCGGCTCGACGTGATGGTCGCCGGGGGGCTGAACCGCGCCTCCATCGGGGTGCAGGATTTCGACGACGAGATCCAGCGCCTGATCGGGCGCGACCAGGGCTATGACGTGACGAGGGCCGCGGTCGACATGATCCGCGAGCGCGGCGTGCCGAGCCTGAACGCGGACATCCTGTTCGGACTGCCGGACCAGAGCCGCGCCCGCATCACCGAGACCGTCCAGAAACTGCTGTCCCTGTCGCCGGACCGGGTGGCGCTCTACGGCTATGCTCATGTGCCGTGGATGGCTAAGCGCCAGCAGATGATCCCCTCGGACAAGCTTCCCGGCCCGGACGAGCGGCTGGCGCTGTTCGAGACCGCCCGCAGCCTCTTTGTCTGGGACGGCTATTGCGAGATCGGCATCGACCACTTTGCCGCGCCGTCGGACGGCTTGTCCGTCGCGCAGAAGACCGGACGCCTGCGGCGCAATTTCCAGGGCTATACCGACGACACCTCGGAGGTGCTGATCGGGCTCGGTGCCTCTGCCATCTCGCGGTTTCCGCAAGGCTATGCCCAGAATGCCCCGGCGACCTCGGCGCATACGGCGCGGATCAGGGCGGGGCGGTTCTCCACCGTGCGGGGGCACGTGTTCGGCGGCGAAGACCGGCTGCGGTCGCGGATGATCGAGATGCTGATGTGCGATTTCCGCATCCGCACGGAAGAGCTGGTGCGCGATTACGGCGCATCGGCCACACGCCTGCGCGAGGAATTCGCGGCGATCTGCCGGCGGTTCGACTCCCTGCCGGTGCTCGACGACGAAGGCCTGTTCCTGCCGCCGGACGTGCGCCCGCTGACGCGCCTCGTGGCGCGGGCGCTGGACGCCTACGACCTGTCAAAGGCCGGCCACAGCTCCGCCATCTGACCGGGGAACGAATCCTCGTCGAAATTGCGGCGCCCGGTTCAGATCGAGAGTTCGAAGGCGGCGGAAAAGAGCGTGCGGGTATATTCGGTGCGGGGGTCGGCAAAGATCTCTTCCGAGCTTCCGACCTCGACCACGTCGCCCTGCTTCATCACGATGACCTTGTGGCTCATCGCGCGAACCACCTTCAGATCGTGGCTGATGAACAGGTAGGCCAGGTCGTGCTTGCGTTGCAGATCGCGCAGAAGGTTCACGATCTGCACCTGCACGGTCATGTCCAGCGCCGAAGTCGGTTCGTCCAGCACCACCAGCCGGGGCCGCAGCACCATCGCCCGCGCGATGGCGATGCGCTGGCGCTGACCGCCGGAAAACTCGTGCGGGTAGCGGTGTTTGGTGGCGGGGTCGAGGCCGACCTCGACCATGACCTCCTCGACCACCGCGTCCCGCGGCCTCCCGTCCGGAGAGCCGTGCACGCCGAGACCCTCGGCGATGATCTGTTCGCAGGTCATCCGGGGCGACAGCGATCCGAAGGGGTCCTGGAACACGATCTGCATTTCCGACCGCAGCCGCCGCAATTCGCGCGTCGACCACTTGCGGACATCCTGGCCGCGGAAGGTTATCCCGCCTTCGGAACGGATCAGCCGCATCATGGCGAGCGCCAGCGTCGTCTTGCCCGAGCCCGATTCCCCGACGATTCCCACCGTTTCCCCCGCGCGCACCGCGAAGCTGGCGTCGTTGACCGCCTTCACGTAGCCGACCGTCTTCTTGAGAAAGCCCTGCTGGATCGGGAACCAGATCTTGAGGTGATCCGCCTCGGCGATCACCTCGGCCGAGGGATCCACCGGGTCGGGGATGCCGGTGCTTTCGGCGGAAATCAGCATCCGCGTATAGGGATGCTGCGGGTTGGCGAAGATCTCCTTCGTCGGGCCCTGCTCGACGATCTCGCCGTTCTTCATCACGCAGACCCGGTCGGCAAAGCGGCGGACGATGTTCAGATCGTGGGTGATGAACAGCAGGCTCATGTCCTCGGCGGCCTTGAGCTCGGCCAGAAGTTCGAGGATCTGTGCCTGGATCGTCACGTCGAGCGCGGTGGTCGGCTCGTCCGCGATCAACAGCTCGGGCCCGTTGGCCAATGCCATGGCGATCATCACCCGCTGGCGCTGGCCGCCCGAAAGCTGGTGCGGATAGGCCGAGAGCCGGGTTTCGGGATCGCGGATGCCGACCCGGGTCAGCAGTTCGAGAATGCGCGCGCGCGCCTTGTCGCCGGTCAGCCCCTGGTGCAGCGCCAGGCTTTCGCCGAGCTGCTTTTCCAGCGTGTGCAGCGGGTTGAGCGAGGTCATCGGCTCCTGGAAGATGAAGCTGATGTCGTTGCCCCGCACCTCGCGCAGCAGCTTGTCCGAGGCCCCGATCATCTGCTGCCCGTTGTAGGTGACGGAGCCGCGCACCCGCGCCGCATCGCCCAGCAGGGACACGGTCGACAGCGCCGTGACGGACTTGCCCGACCCGCTTTCCCCGACCAGAGCCACCGTCTCGCCCTTGTCGACGTGAAAGGACACGCCCTTGACCGCGCGGGTCTCCTTGCCGTCCTGGCGGAAGGAGACCTCGAGGTCCTTCACCTCCAGCAATGCACTCATGAGAAGGTCTTTCTGGGGTCGAAGGCATCCCGCACGCCCTCGAAGATGAAGACCAGCAGGGACAGCATCACGGCGAAGACCGTGAAGGCGGTGAAGGCGAGCCAGGGCGCCTGGAGGTTCTGCTTGGCCTGCAGGGTCAGCTCGCCCAGCGAGGGTGCCGAGGAGGGCAGGCCGAAGCCGAGAAAGTCGAGCGTGGCGAGGGTCGAGATCGTGCCGGTCACGATGAACGGCAGCATGGTGACCGTCGCCACCATCGCGTTGGGCAGCATGTGGCGGAACATGATGGTGAGGTTGGAGACCCCCAGCGCCTTGGCCGCGCGGACATATTCGAGGTTGCGCGCGCGCAGGAATTCCGCCCGCACCACGCCGACGAGCGAGACCCAGCCGAACAGCACCATGAGAAAGATCAGCAGGCCGAAACTGCGCCCGAGGATCGCGAACAGGATGATGATGACATAGAGCGACGGGGTCGAGGACCAGATCTCGATCGCGCGCTGGAAGATGAGGTCGAGCACCCCGCCGAAATAGCCCTGGATCGCGCCGGCAAAGATCCCGATGACCGACGAGAACAGCGTGACCACCAGCGTGAAGATGATCGACAGCCGGAAGCCGTAGATCACCCGCGCCACCACGTCACGCTTGGTATCGTCGGTGCCGAGCCAGTTCTGTTCGTTCGGGGGCAGCGGCGCCGCGCCGGGGCGGTCCACCGGGGTGTTGTAGCTGTAGGGGATCGGCGGCCAGATCATCCAGCCCCTGGCGAAATCCTCGCCCGGCGCGCCGCCCGCGTCGACCTCGGCGATCAGTTCGTCCGGCTCGTCGAAACAGTCCTCGAGCCCGCCTGTGACGATGAGGCATTGCACCTCGGGATCGCGGTAGGCCGCCTCGGTGCGGAAATCGCCGCCGAACTCCGTCTCGGAGTAGAAGGTGAAGATCGGCATCCGCAATTCGCCGCGATAGCTCACGAGGATGGGTTTGTCATTGGCGAGGAATTCGGCGAACAGCGACAGGCCGAACAGGATGGAAAAGATCACCAGCGACCAGAGCGCGCGGCGGTTGCGCTTGAAGTTGCGCCAGCGGCGCCGGTTCAGCGCCGACAGGGCAAAGCGGCCGGGCGGGGGCGGTGCGATGGGTGCGGTCGTGTCCGTCATGGCTCAGCCCTCCCGTTTTTCGAAGTCGATGCGCGGATCGACCAGCACGTACATCAGGTCCGAGATGATGCCCATCACGAGGCCGATCAGGCTGAACACGAAGAGCGTGCCGAAGATCACCGGGTAGTCGCGCTGCAGCGCCGCCTCGAAGCCGAGCCGCCCCAGTCCGTCGAGCGAGAAGATCGTCTCGATGATGAGGGAGCCGCCGAAGAAGACGCCGATGAACACCGCCGGAAAGCCCGCGATGACGATCAGCATGGCGTTGCGGAAGACGTGGCCGTAAAGCACCCGCCGTTCCGACAGGCCCTTGGCGCGGGCGGTCATCACGTAGTGCTTCTTGATTTCGTCTAGGAAGGAATTCTTGGTCAGCAGCGTCAGCGTGGCAAAGGCCGAGATGGTCGAGGCCAGCACCGGCAGCGCGATGTGCCAGAAGTAATCCGCGATCTTCATCGGCCAGGACAGCGACTGCCAGTTGTCCGACGTGAGGCCCCGCAACGGGAAGATCTGCCAGTAGGACCCGCCCGCGAACAGCACCAGCAGCAGGATCGCGAAGAGGAAGCCGGGGATGGCATAGGCCGTGATGATGAGGCCCGAGGTCCAGGTGTCGTAGGCCGTGCCGTCCTTGACCGCCTTGCGGATGCCGAGCGGGATGGACACCGCGTAGGCGATCACCGTCGACCAGAGGCCGAGCGTGATCGACACCGGCATCTTTTCCATCACCAGGTCGAAGACCGAGATCGAGCGGAAGTAGCTTTCGCCGAAATCCAGCCGCACGTAGTTCCAGAGCATCCCGAGAAAACGCTGAAGCGGCGGCTTGTCGAAGCCGAATTCCTTTTCCAGCTTGGCGATGTATTCCGGCGGAAGCCCGCGCGATCCGGCGTAGTTCTCGTTGCCGCCGGGGGCCAGTTCGGCGCCGATGTCGCCGACGCTGCCGCCGCCGCCCGAGAAGCCCTCGAACACGTTGGCCTGGCCCTCCATCTGGGCGATGATCTGTTCGATCGGCCCGCCGGGCACGAATTGCGTGAGCGCGAAGTTCACCACCATGATGCCGAGCAGGGTCGGGATCACCAGCAGCAGGCGTCGGAGGATGTAGGCTCCCATATCAGCGCAGTTCGCCAGCCTCTTTCAGGGCCTTTTCCTTTTCGGGATTGACCCACCACAGGTTGAGATAGCCCAGATCGTAGGGCGGCAGGTTCTCCGGGTGCTCGTACATGTCGAAATAGGCGACCCAGTAATCCGCGATGTAACCGTCCGGGATGATGAAGAATTCGTACCGCAGTGCCCGGTCCAGCGCCTTGAGCGCGACATCGGTCTCTTCCTGGCTCGACGCTTCGAACGACGCGGCGAGGATGGCGTCGACCAGCGGGCTGGCCAGCCCGGCCGGGTTGAACAGGCTGAACTCCGCCTCGCGGGAGCCGTACATCTGCGTCAGACCGCCGCCGGTGGACAGGAACGCCCCGTAGCGGGTGGAATAGAGCATGTCGTACATCCGGTCGCGCCGGAGGTTGGTGTATTGCGAGGGGTCGACCTTGTCGTAGCTGGCATCGACACCGATGGCGCGCAGGTTCTGCACGAAGGTTTCGTGCATCGACTCGACCGAGCTTTCGATATTGGTCGGCAGCAGCAACTTCAGGGCCAGCGTCTTGCCCGCCTCGTTGCGGGCGAGGCCGTCCGACCCGACAACCCAGCCCGCATCCTCGAGCAGCCGGGTCGCCTTGCGCTTGGTGCCGCGGTCGAGAAGGTCGGTGGCGCTGGACTCGTGCATCGTCCAGACGTCGCCTTCGAGCAGGTCCTGCGGCACCACGTCGCCGAGCCCTTCGAGAAAGGCCAGTTCCGCGCCTTCGGGTTTGCCGGTTGCCTCGATATGCGTGCCCTCGACGAAGGAGCTGCGCGGGGAATAGAGGCCGAAACGCAGGCTCTCGTTCGACCATTCGAAATTGTAGGCCAGCGCGATGGCCTCGCGGACGCGCTTGTCCTTGAGCTGCGGCTTGGCGAGGTTGAACACGAAGCCGGTGGGGTTCGGCGGGCTGCCGTCGGGGATCTCTTCCTTGACGATCACGCCGTCGCGGATCTTGTTGAAATCGTAGGAGGTGGCCCAGAGCCGCGGATCGGTTTCCTGGCGGAAGGTGTATTCGCCCGCCTTGAACGCCTCGAAGGCGGCGGTCTGGTCGGCGAAATACTCGACGCGGATCGTGTCGTAGTTCCAGCGGCCCTTGTTGAAGGGAATGTCCTTGCCCCAGTAGTCGTCGCGCCGCTTGTAGACGATGCGGCGGTTCACGTCGTAGCTGTCCAGCTTGAACGGACCGGAGCCGATGGCGACCTCCATCCGCGGCTCGTCGAGGCGCCGGTTCTCGGGGTCTTCCTCGAACCAGGCCTTCTTGAACACGGTGGTGTTGCCGACCGTCTCGATCCGCGACCGCTTGGTCAGCTCGGTGTTGAAGGTGAACTTGACGGTATGTTCGTCCAGCGCCTCGGCGCTCGTCACCATCTCGGAAACGGCGGCGGCGTAGGAGGGCAGGCCCTGTGTGATGAACAGCTTGTGGGAATAGACCACGTCCTCGGCCGTGACGGGCGAGCCGTCCCAGAAGGTCGCCTCGGGGCGCATGTGGAAGATGACCCAGCTCTTGTCCTCGGGATATTCGAGGCTTTCGGCCAGCAGGCCGTAATATTCGCCGACCTGGTCCTCGACCGACTCGATCAGGGAATCGTACTGGATCGAGGTCAGCGCGCCGGGGCGGCCCTTGCGGGAATAGGGGTTGAGGCTGTCGAAGGTGCCCGAGCTGTCGACCACCAGTTCGCCGCCCTTGGGCGCGTCGGGGTTGACGAAGTCGAAATGCGGGTAGTCGGCGGGGTAGGCGAGGTTGCCGAAGTAGGAATAGCCGTGGGCGGTGATGATCTTCTGCTCTTCGGCAGAGGCCTCGGTCGCGGTCCCTTCCGCGGTCTCGGCCCGGACGGAGCCTGCGGCGAGCGCGAGACCCATCGCGGTCAGCGAGGCGAACAGGGTTCTGCGAGACAGCTTCGTGTCGATCACTGCGGCGATGGCGGCGGCGCGGGGCGTCGTCCGGTTCATGTGCTCTCCCCTATATTGCGGCGTGTTTGTGCCGTTTGATGTAAGCTAAGGGGCGGGCCCGACCACATTCAAGCGCAAGTTGTTGGCGAATGCGTGATCGGTGCGCGATTTGCCCACCGGACGGGGGCCGGGCACCAAAAAAGGCCGCGGAACGGTGCCGCGGCCTTTCGGATGGTCCGGAAAGGGCTGGTTCAGCCGCCCTGCTGCTGCAGGTAGGCGATCAGATCGACGCGATCCTGGGCCTTGGGAAGACCGGCAAAGGTCATCTTGGTGCCCGGTGCGACGCCCTTCGGGCTTTCCAGGAAGTGGAAGAGGTTCTCCGGCGACCAGGTCTCGCCGACCTGCTCGAGCGCGCCGGAATAGGCAAAGCCGTCGACCGAGTCGATGGCGCGGTCGACCACGCCGTCGAGGTGCGGGCCGGTGGCGTTGCTGCCGTCGAGCTTGTGGCAGGCCTTGCACTTGCCGAAGACCTTCTCGCCCTTGGCCGCATCGGCCGAGGCGAAGAGGGTTTCGAAGTCCACGGCTTCCTCGCTCCCCGAGTCGCCGCCGCTTTCCTCGACCTCGATCACGTAGGCTGCCGCATGCTCTTCGCCATGTCCGCCGCCCACAGTAAAGAGCAACTCTCCCGCCCAGTTTCCGAGCAGATAGATCAGGAAGGCGCCGCAAACGCCGCCCACGGCCTTGGTAACTGTCATCGTGTCAAGCATGTGTGCGTGTCCCAAAGATGTCCGTCGGGCGGTTGTCTACGGCTTCCCTTGCCGTCTGGCAAGGTATAGAAGCCGCGACCAAACGCCCGCTCGGGTAAATTATGTCACGAATACGGGGCAGTGCAACGGCATGAACAGACGTATAGCCTTTCAGGGCGAACCCGGCGCCTATTCCCATCAGGCCTGCCGCGAGGCGCGGCCGGAGATGGAGGCGCTGCCCTGCGGCACTTTCGACGACGTGATCGCCGCCGTGCGCAACGGCGATGCGGAGCTTGCCATGCTCCCGGTCGAGAACACCACCTACGGGCGCGTGGCCGACATCCACCGCCTGCTTCCCGAGAGCGGCCTGCGGATCGAGGACGAGGCCTTCGTGCGCGTCCACATCAGCCTGATGGCGCTGCCGGGCGTGGCGATCGAGGATCTGAAGAAGGTGCGCGCCCACGTCGTGCTGCTGCCGCAGGCGGCGAGCTTCCTGTCGCAATACGGCATCGCCGGCGAGGCGGCCGCCGACAGCGCGGGCGCGGCGGCGGAACTGGCCGAGGACCGCACGCCCGAGGTCGGCGTCCTGGCCTCGGATCTCGCGGCAGAGATCTACGGGCTCGACATCCTCGCGCGGCACATCGAGGATCATGACCACAACACCACCCGCTTTCTCATCATGGGCAAGACCCCGGATCTGAGCCGGCGCGGCGATCACGGAATGATGACCACCTTCATCTTCCAGGTGCGCAACATTCCGGCGGCGCTCTACAAGGCGATGGGCGGATTTGCGACCAACGGCGTGAACATGACCAAGCTGGAGAGCTACATGGTCGGAGGGTCGTTCACCGCGACCCAGTTCTATGCCGACATCGAAGGCCATCCCGACGATCCGGGCGTGAAACTCGCGCTCGAGGAACTCGGATATTTCACCGAAAAACTTGAAATCCTCGGCGTCTATCCCCGCGATCCGCGGCGCGACTGACGCGCGGGGCAGGGGGCTGCATGAAAGACGAGGACATTCTGGCAACGGTCGGCGCGACCGGACCGCGACGGCTGATCGGGGTCGGCACACTGGGCGGGCTCGGGGTGCTCGTGCTCTGGCTCGCCATCGTCGAACCGCCGGCGGCGATGGGATGGCGGATCTTCCTGATCGTGGTCGGGGTTGCCGCGCTCTGGGGGGCGCAGATCATGTGGCGCGCCACCGCGGCCCGTCTGATCCTGACCGAGACCGAGCTGCGCGACAGCACCGGCGAGGTGCTCGCCACCATCGACAACATCGCGCGGGTCGACCGTTCCGCCTTTGCGATGAAGCCCTCGAACGGCTTTCTCATCCTGCTCAAGCAACCGGCCCCGCGCGTCTGGCGGCCGGGCCTCTGGTGGCGGACGGGGCGGCGGGTCGCCGTCGGCGGTGTCACCGCCGCGCGCGACACCAAGCCGATGGCCGATGCGATGACGCTGCTCGTCGCGCGGCGCGACGGAAACTTCCCGGAATAGCGGCACCGCCCGGCGCGCATGGAATAGGGGCCGCAGCTTTCGCCGCGGCCCCCGGTCTCCTGCGCGCCGGTCAGGTCCGGCTGCGCTTCTTGTTCGGTTCGAGGTTCTGGGAACCGTCTTCGTTGGTGCAATCGGTCTCGTTCTCGGCGCTGTTGTTGCAGAGCGAGTTGCCCGGCGCGTCCTGGTCGCCATTGCCCCAGCCGTTGTTCTGACCGGCCCAGAGCACCTGCGGCGCATAGCGCGGGTGGGTGAAGCTGTAGGTCTTGATCTCGAACGGATCGAGGCCGACGCGGAACACCGGATCGTACTGGTCCCAGGTTTCGACGATGATCGTCTGCGCCCCGTTGGTCATGATCGGCAGGCGGTGGGTATAGTTGGTCAGATCTCCGGTCGTGAGAACCTGGGGATCGCCGCGCGCGGCAGACCACACCACCGAATACTTGCTGTTGCTGGCGTTGTACTTCACCACCGTGATGCGCAGGTCGGTCGGAAACACGACCGCGTTCAGGTCGATGTCGGTCTTGGTCATCAGCCCGAGCAGCCGGAAGGCGTTGTCGATGTAGGTGTCGTCGACCGCATCGGTTTCCCGCGAGAGCATGTCGCCGATGGCATAGTTGGCCTTCTGGTTCACCGATTGCTGGCGGAAGACGTCGAAGTACACCCAGGACAGCGCGAACAGGACGATCAGCGCCGGAAGTACGATCATCGCTTCGACCGACACGTATCCGTCGTTGTCGGAGGCAAACCGGCGAAGGCGAGATTTTATGAAAGTCTTAATCATCGGTATGCCCTTACATCGGTTCGGTGACGAACGCGGTGGTCGACACCAGAGCGGTGTACCCCTGATCGTCGGTGGGGAGGCTGCTGCTCAGATAGCCCGAGGGGCTGATCGGGCGGTACTTGTAGCAGGCCCGCAGCAGCATCATCTCGTGCCCTGCCCCGTAGGTGAAGGTACGCTGCGGCGTCACTTCGGCGGCGGTGTCGACGCAATCCGCGGTGTGCGGCGGTTCCGTCCAGGCACGCATGTCGAGCTGGATCATCTCGAGATGGATCTTGCTCACGCAGTCCGGCAGGACGGCTGCGCGGTCGCAGATCTTGGACTTGAGCACCTCGTGCGAGTAGGCGCGCCCGGTGTCGAGCTTCACGCTGCGCACGGTCTGGTCCAGCGCCCGTTCCAGAACGGTGTGGCGCAGGGTGAGCGTGCCGAGCTCGATGGTGGACAGCACGAGGCCGACGAAGAGCGGGGTCCAGAGGGCGAAGGGGACGACCATCGACCCTTCCTCGCTGTCGCGGAAGCGACGGAGGGCAGTCTTGATGAAGCGGGTCATTGAGTGAGCCTCAGCTGGTTGAGGGTGTGCGCGATGGTGGAGAAGGCTTCGGAAATCTCGACGCCTTCGACGCGGAAGAAGTGGGCGGGCGAGGAGGCACAGTCTTGCATCACGTCGGCGCCGTGGTCGGTGACTTCGAAGCCGATGGCCCAGATCAGGATGCCCTGTTCCTTGGCGGCGTTGCAGACGTTGTGCAGCAGCGAGTCGCCGGTCGTCGCATCATACTTCTGGTAGTAGAAGCTGGAGCGGTCGCGCGAGCTGACGTTGTTGGCCAGATAGTACCACAGGTTGTAGCGGTCCCAGTGGGCATACTCGGAGTCCGAGTTGTAGGCCCATTCCTGGATCCGGTAGGAGCGGTCGTGCTGACCGTCCGTCATCAGCACCACGGTCTTGAGCACCTCGGGATCGTCATAGGACACCGGGCGTCCCTGGAAGGCCGAGGACACGGTATTGTTGGCGATCATGCCGCTGGCGATCGGCCGGGTCGACGGGTCGAGCAGCGCCACGCCCCATTTCATCCCCATGAAGATCGACGTACCGGCGCGCGGCGTCAGCTTGTTGATCTGGCTCTTGAGCGCGTTGGCGTTCTGGCTCCAGGGCTGGATGCGCTCGTAGGTGTAGCGCGGGCAGACGGTGTCGGTCCGCTCGTTCGAGCCGAAGTAGTTCCACTGGAAATGCTGCATCTGGTCGTAGGTGCGCGAGAAGTCCAGCGCCGCGGAACCGAAGACGCTGTCGGGCATCTCGATGCAGTGCGAATAACCGTGCTTCCAGTTGACGTTCAGATAGCTCAGGATCTCGGGGCCGGCGTTCACATGCTCGGAATAGGGCACGAGCGAGATCGACACGAGGTCTTCGGAGGTGTCGGCGAGCAGGGTGTCGACGAATTCGTCGGCGGCGGTCTTGAGGTTCGCCATCTTCGAGTTGTCGTCCATCGAGCCCGAAACATCGAGCACCATGGAAATCTCGACCTTGTTGATGCGCTCGGACGCCTGGGAATGCGCTTCGGCCTGGAGGTCGTCGACGCCCAGCATCTCCATGAAGTTGGTCGACATGGTGATCCGGCCGTCGGCGGTGACGGTGCGGTAGTTCAGACCCTCGTCGATGTTGACCGAGGTCAGCGCCCCGTCGAGCCCCATCTTGGCGGTGTAGTCCTGCACCACGCCGTTCGCCTCGAGCTCCTGGTCGAGGTCGGCAGCGGCCAGAACGGCGCGGTCGAGGGTGTTCTGAAGCTTGTTCCGGTTCAGTTCGGCGTGGATCAGGTCGATCCCGATCCCCCCGAAGACCATCATGACCAGCGACATTGCGATGGCCATGTAGGACATGCTTCCCGACTCGTCTCTGGCGAAGCGGCGGGTTCGGGCATTCAGGGCGGAGGCAGAGGTTTCCGACCGTCTGAATCCACCGCTCCCCAAGGCAGAAAGTTTCTTATTCATCCCGATTCCTTTCATCCGGGCAAACCCGGAATGCCCCACCAGACTCACGTTGCGATGTTGGAATTTATGCCGTGGCATGATGGCCAAAATTGGGCGAATTTTATCGTGATGGAGAGATTTTTCTTTGGTTTTCAGTAACAAAGAGGCCGTTTTTCCGAGGCTGTTTCGCCAATGCGGACAATGAGGGGGGTATATCGTTAATGGCGCGGCAAGGAGGCGTCGAAATCAGGCCAAAAAGTCATTTGCCGAGCGGGCGGGAAAACTTAACCTTAACGTTACAGCGCAGGCATAAGGCTTTCCGCCCGGCGGGGTCCCGCCAGAACAGCTTGCGAAGGGAGGAACCATGAGCGCCGCACCGGCCAATGAGCCGACGTTCCGTCAGAGCGTCGACCTGATGTTCAATCGCGCGGTGGCGCTGGTGAACTTGTCACCAGGGCTCGAAGAAAAGATCCGCGTCTGCAACGCCACCTACACCGTCCGTTTCGGGGTCCGCCTGCGCGGGGGAATCCAGACCTTCACCGGCTACCGCTCGGTCCATTCCGAACACATGGAGCCGGTCAAGGGCGGCATCCGTTTCGCGCCCTCGGTCAACCAGGACGAGGTGGAGGCGCTCGCCGCGCTGATGACCTACAAATGCGCGCTGGTCGAGGCGCCGTTCGGCGGTTCCAAGGGCGGGCTCTGCATCGACCCGAGGGACTATGACGATCACGAACTCGAACTGATCACCCGGCGCTTTGCCTACGAACTCATCAAGCGCGACCTCATCAACCCCTCGCAGAACGTGCCCGCCCCGGACATGGGCACCGGCGAACGGGAGATGGCCTGGATTGCCGATCAGTATGCGCGGATGAACACGACCGACATCAACGCCCGTGCCTGCGTCACCGGCAAGCCGCTCAACGCGGGCGGCATCGCCGGGCGGGTCGAGGCGACGGGGCGCGGGGTCGAATACGCCCTGCGCGAATTCTTCCGCCACCCGGAGGACGTGGCCGCGGCCGGCCTGTCGGGCACGCTCGACGGCAAGCGGGTGATCGTGCAGGGTCTCGGGAACGTGGGCTATCACGCGGCGAAATTCCTGTCCGAGGAAGACGGCGCGATCATCACCGGCATCATCGAACGCGACGGGGCGCTGTTCGATCCCGCCGGGCTCGACGTCGACAAGGTGCGCGACTGGATGGTGACCAACGGCGGGCTGACCGGATATCCCGACGCCGGGCACACCGCCGACGGCGGTGCCGTGATGGAGGCGGAGTGCGACATCCTGATCCCCGCCGCGCTCGAAGGGGTCATCAACCTCACCAATGCGCACAATATCCGGGCGCCGCTGATCCTCGAAGCGGCGAACGGGCCGATCACCGCCGGGGCCGACGACATCCTGCGCGCGCGGGGCAAGGTCATCATTCCCGACCTCTTTGCCAACGCGGGCGGGGTCACGGTCAGTTACTTCGAGTGGGTCAAGAACCTCAGCCACATCCGCTTCGGCCGGATGCAGCGGCGTCAGGAAGAGGCGCGGCACGAACTGGTGGTGGGCGAACTCGAACGGCTCGACCTCGCGATGGGCGACACCTGGAACCTCGATCCGCGCTTCAAGGAGAAATACCTGCGCGGCGCCGGGGAACTGGAACTGGTGCGCTCGGGGCTGGATGACACCATGCGCACCGCCTACCAGTCGATGCGCGAGGTCTGGCACGGGCGCGAGGACGTGACCGACCTGCGCACCGCCGCCTTCATCGTCGCCATCGACCGCGTCGCCAGCAGCTACCGCGCCAAGGGGTTGTGAGACGCGCCGCCCGTCGCGGCGGGCGGCCTAGCGGCGAAAGAACCTCGTGCCCCGCCATTGCGGGGCGCGCGGCGCGGGCCTAGCTTGGGCCAAAGGAGTCTTCACATGACCAATCCCCTGCTCGAAACCCGGGAGGGGCCGTTCGGCCTCGCCCCGTTCGACCTGATCCAGGACGACCATTTCGCCCCCGCCTTTTCGGTCGGGCTGCAAGAGCACCTGGCCGAGATCGACGCCATCGCCGACAACCCCGAACCGCCCACCTTTGCCAACACGATCGAGGCGATGGAGGGCGCGGGCGAGGTGCTCGACAACGTGCTGTCGGTGTTCTTCACGGTCTCCGGCGCGGACAGCAACGACGCGCGGCAGGCCCTTCAGCGCGACTTTTCGCCCCGGCTTGCCGCGCATTCCTCGGCGATCTACGCCAATGCCGCGCTCTTTGCCCGGATCGAGGATCTCTGGGACCGGCGCGACAGTCTCGGGCTGAGCGAGGAGGAGGCGCGGGTGCTCTTCCTGACCCGGCGCGGCTTCGTGCGCGCCGGTGCCGCGCTCACCGGGGCGGAGGCGGAGCGCATGAAGGAGGTCAAATCGCGGCTGGCGGTGCTGGGCACCTCCTTCACGCAGAACCTGCTCAAGGACGAGGCGGACTGGTTCATGCCGCTCTCCGAGGCGGATCTCGAAGGCTTGCCGGACTTCGTGGTCGATTCCGCCCGCTCCGCCGGCGAGGCGCTGGGCCGGGAGGGGCCGGTGGTGACGCTGTCGCGCTCGCTCATCGTGCCGTTCCTGCAATTCTCGCCCCGCCGCGACCTGCGGGAAAAGGCCTACCGCGCCTGGACCGCGCGCGGCGCCAACGGCGGCGACACCGACAACCGCGCCATCGCCGCCGAGACCCTCGCCCTGCGCGAGGAGCGGGCCAAGCTGCTGGGTTATCCGGATTTCGCCGCTTTCAAGCTGGAAACGGAGATGGCCCACACGCCGGACCGCGTCCGCGACCTGCTGATGGCGGTCTGGAAACCGGCGCGCGCGGCGGCGATGGCCGATCAGGCGGAAATGGCCGAGATGCTGCGCGCGGACGGGGTGAACGGCCCCTTCCGGCCGTGGGACTGGCGCTACTACGCCGAAAAGCGGCGCCACGCGCTGCATGACCTCGACGAGGCCGAGCTCAAGCCCTACCTGCAGCTCGACAAGATGATCGAGGCGGCCTTCACCTGTTCCAGCCGTCTGTTCGGGCTCGCGTTCGCGCCGCTCGATCTGCCGCTCTACCACCCCGATTGCCGGGCGTGGGAGGTGACGCGCGACGGCAGGCACTTGGCGGTGTTCATTGCGGATTACTTTGCCCGCGCCTCGAAACGATCCGGCGCGTGGTGCTCGGCGATGCAGAGCCAGGCCCGGCGGCCGGTCGAAAAGGCGCCCATCGTCATCAACGTGTGCAACTTTGCCAAACCCTCGGGCGGCAAGCCCGCGCTGCTGTCCTATGACGACGCGCGCACGCTGTTCCACGAATTCGGCCATGCGCTGCACCAGATGCTGTCGGACGTGGACTTCGGCTCGGTCTCGGGCACGTCGGTGGCGCGCGATTTCGTCGAACTGCCCTCGCAGCTTTACGAACACTGGCTGGAAGTGCCGGAAGTGCTGTCCGAATTCGCCACCCATGCCGACACAGGCGCGCCGATGCCCGCGGCGCTGCTCGACAAGGTGCTGGCGGCGGCGACCTTCGACATGGGATTCCAGACGGTGGAATATGTCGCCTCGGCGCTGGTGGATCTGGAGTTCCACAACGGCCCCGCGCCCGCCGATCCCATGGCCCGGCAGGCCGAAGTGCTGGAGGGGCTCGGCATGCCCGATGCGATCTCCATGCGCCATGCCACGCCGCAATTCGCCCATGTCTTCGCGGGGGACGGCTATTCCTCGGGCTATTACAGCTACATGTGGTCCGAGGTGATGGATGCCGACGCCTTTGCCGCCTTCGAGGAGGCCGGCGATGCGTTCGACCCCGCCACCGCCCGCAAGCTGGAGGAATTCATCCTGTCGCGCGGCGGCTCGGTCGAGGCCGAGGAGCTGTACACCGCCTTCCGCGGCCGGATGCCGGGGGTCGATGCCTTGCTCAAGGGGCGGGGGCTGGCCGCCTGATCCCGCCGCGGCGGCCGGGTGCCGTTTCGGTGCCCGCCGTCAGAACGGCTCGCGCGTGAGGGTGAAGCCCTCCTGCGCGAGCAGGTTCAGCACGCCGTCCTCCCCGCCCAGATGCGCCGCGCCGAAGGCGGCGATGACCGGCTTGTCGGTCCCGGCCAGCGTGTCCAGGATCACCGGCAGCCAGGCCCGGTTGCGGTCGGCCAGCATGGCCGCGCCGAAATCCTCCGCGAGGTCCTGCGCCTCGCCCGCGTAATGGTCGTCGGTGCGGGCCATGAGGATCGGCGTCAACTGCCAGAACTCGACGTGGCGCTCGTCGAAATAGGCGTCGAGCGTGGTGACCAGCCCGTCGCCGTCCTGTTCGGATGCCGCCGCCGCCATGTCGAGGTAGCCGATCTGCTTCTCGACCGGACCGTCCCCGAGGATCTTCAGCGCGGCATCGAAGGGTTCGAGCGCCCGCGTCGGCACGCCGGAGGCGTCGGCAGCCGCCTCGATCCGGGTGTCTAGCCCGTTCTGTTCGCTCATCGCGTCCATCGCACAGGGCGGCAGGGACAGCAGCGACATCAGATACCAGGGCTGCATCTTGGCCGCCACGAAGGACGGGATGCCCCGCTCGGACAGCTTGGCGGCCAGCGCCTGCCAGTCCGCCTCGGGCAGGAGTTCCGGCAGGGTCTTGCCATTCAGCATCAGCAACCCCGGGTCGTTGCGCATGGCCTCGGTCAGTTCGCTCCGCTCGGCCCCGGTCATTTCCAGCAGCACTGCCCCCGCCTCGGGGATCAGCGGCCGGAGCCGGTCCATCGGCGCATCCAGCCGGGGATCGGACAGGTGCACCGTGCCGACGAGGTGCAGCACCTCGCCCGCCTTCTCGGCCCGCCAGTGGTTGCCCTCGGGATAGGGGGTCGCGGCGACGGCGGCGTCGAGCCGCGATCGCTCGGCGTCGGTGAGGGTGGCGCGCAGATCCTCGCCGGTGCATTGCGCGGCGGCGGCCAGCGGAACCATGAGAGCAAGGGCGAAGAGGCAGGCGGCGCGGTACATGATGCGGGACGGCTCCGGTTGGTGTCGCGGCAGGTTAGGACAGGGTCTGGACAGCGGCAAGCGGCTGGCCAAGGATAGCGGCGATGGAGCGGGAAAGTGATCTGTATGCGCCGGTGAAGGCGTTGCTCGTGCGGCAGGGCTATGCCGTCAAGGGCGAGGTCGGAGCTGCCGATCTCGTCGCGGTGAGGGGTGCGGAGCCTCCGGTGATCGTGGAGCTGAAGCTGCGCATCACGCTGGCGCTCTATCACCAGGCGGTCGCGCGGCTCGGGCTGAGCGACCTGGTCTACATCGCGGTGCCGAAACCCGCCGGAAAGACCGCGCGCCGGGCGCTGAAGGACAACCTGGCCATGTGCCGCCGCCTCGGGCTGGGGTTCATCGTGGTCAAGGGGACGACTGCCGAGGTGCTGTGCGATCCCGGCGCACATGCGCCGCGCAGGGCCAAGGCCAGGACCGCGCGCCTGTTGCGGGAATTCAATCGGCTCGACGGGGATCCGAACCAGGGCGGCGCCACGCGCCACGGCATCGTGACCGGGTATCGCCAGGAATCGCTGCGCTGCGCCGCGCATCTTGCCGAACACGGCCCGTCGCGGGGGCGCGACGTGGCGGCGGCGGCGGCGGTCCCGCAGGCCACGCGCATCATGCGGGACAACCATTACGGCTGGTTCGAACGCCGCGGCACGGGGGTCTACGCGCTGACCGACGCCGGGCACGCCGGGTTGCAGCACTGGGCCTACAGCTGGGAAGCCGCCTCCGGCGCGGAGACCTGACGGATCACCCGGCGCAGAAAATGTCGTAGAGCAGGGCGATGACGCGCCCGGTGTCGTCGTTGGCGAGCGAGTAGTGGATCGTCTTGCCGTCGCGCCGCGTGGCGACGAGCCCTTCCTCGCGCAGCCGGGCGAGCATCTGGCTCACAGCCGCCTGCCGGATGCCGAGCAGGCTTTCCAGTTCGCCCACGGATTTCTCGCCCGATCCGAGGTGGCAGAGGATCATCAGGCGGCCTTCGTGCGCCAGGGTCTTGAGAAATGCCGCCGCGTTGCGGGCGTTGGTCGCCATCTCGTCAGGGGGCGCGGTGATCGTCTCTTGCATGATCGGAGGTCCGGACCTTTTCACGTTTGCCGCTGGTATATAGCACCTTCGGAATCGAATGCGAGGCGCGCGGGCGTCAGTCTGCCAGGGCGCGCACCCGCTCGGCAAAGGCCCGCGCTTCGGCCGGGGCCTGCCCGGTCTGGCGCAGGGGGTCGAGCCGTTCGGCGCCGATGGCGGGATGGGCCTCGGCGGCGACCTCCGCCAGGGTCCGCCCGGTCTCGCGCACCAGCGCGCAAAGGCGCTTGGTTTCGGCCTGAGCCTCGGGTCGCGGCATGGTCTCGGCCAGCGCGAAGGACAGGGCCTCGGCCAGGATCAGCCCGTTGGACGCGGCGAGCGTGGCCGCCATCGCCTCCGCGTCGGGGGTAAGGCTCTCGGCCAGCTTGCGCCCGTGCCCGAGCGCGGCGGCCGCCGTCAGGACGAGCTGCGGCAGGCACAGCCATTCGGTGAACCAGGCCGCGCCGTCGCGCTGCTGCGCATGGGGCAGGTGCAGCGTTGCGCCGAGGCCCGAGGCATGGCGCGCCAGCGCCACCAGCACCGAGGGGCCGACCGGGTTCTGTTTCTGCGGCATGGTCGAAGAGGCGCCGGACGCGCCCAGCCGCACCTCTCCGATGCCGGATTGGGTGGCGCGGACCAGGTCTTCGCCCATCTTGCCGAAAGCGGTGGTCAGGCGGCCCAGCCAGTCGGCGATCCTGAGGATCGGCGTGCGGTCCGTGTGCCAGCTGCGGCCCGGATCGCGCAGGTTCAGCGCCTCGGCCAGCGCCGCGCGCAGGGCCGGGGCATCCGCCCCCAGTTCCGATGCGGTGCCCGAGGCCCCGGCCAGCGACACCCAGAGCGCGCCGTCGCGCAGGGCGGGCAGGTCTTCGAGCAGGCTCAGCAGCGGCCAGCCCCATCCGGCGGCGATCACGCCGAAGCTGGTCGGCGTCGCGTGCTGGCCGTAGGTGCGCGCGGCCATCGGGGTATCGGCATGGGTGTCCGCCAGCGCGGCCAGCGCGGCCAGCGTCGCGCGCAGGTCGGTTTCCGCCAGGGTCAGCACCTGGCGAAGCCGCAGCATCAGCCCGCTGTCCTGGATGTCCTGCGAGGTGGCGCCCCAGTGCAGGTATTGCGCATGGTCGGGCGCCTGCATGAGGCCGCGAAAGGCCGCGACCAGCCCCGGCACCGTCACCCCGTTCGAGCCGGTGGCATCGGCGAGCCCGGCCGGGTCGATCTGCAGCTCCAGGCTGGCGCGGTGGATCGCCTGCCCGGCGGTTTCCGGGATCACCCCTGCGGTGCCCTGCACCTTGGCCAGCGCGCCCTCGACCAGCATCATGGCGCGGATCTCGGCGCTGTCCGAGAACAGCTTGCCGATCTCTCCGGCGGGAAAGAGGCGGTGCAGGTGGGCGCTGTCGAAAGGCGTTGCGGTCATGGCTCTGATCTCCGGTCCGATGGCGTCTCTATAGGGGGCGGGGCGCCCGTGCACCAGCGCGGCTCAGCCGCGCGCGATGTCGTCGAGCAGGTCGGCCAGCCCCGCGGGGTCGGCGAGGAAGGGCGAATGCGACAGCGCCAGTTCGTGGCGATGGCTTTCGGGCAGGGCCTGCGCCATCCGGCGCTGGTAGTCCGGCGGAATGGCGCGATCCTCGGTGCAGACGATATAGCTTTGCGGCAGCCCGTGCGCGGCGCCCGAGAGCGATACCGCTTCCTCCTGCGGGCGGATCGGCTGCGGCCCGAGATGGGCGAGGGCATGGGCGACCGCCTCGGGCTGGCAATCCTGGTAGAGCTTCTCCTCGGCCTGATCGTTGAAGGAAAAGGTCACGCCGTCCGCCGCCCGGCTGATCGCCGACAGCAGCGGCTGCGACGGGCCCGCCCTGCGCAGGGAGGCCACGCTGTCGCCGTCCTCGGGCCGATAGGCGCAGAGATAGACCAGCCGCATGAACAGGTCCGGCACCCGATCCGCCGCCTGGGTCATCGCGACCCCTCCGGAGGAGTGGGCGACGGCGATCACCGGCGTGTCGACGGAGGACAGAATGGCCGAGACATAGTCTTCCAGCCCGACCTCCTCCGGCGGCGTGGGGTCATTGCCGTGCGAGGGCAGGTCGATGGCGATGGCCTGGTGTCCGCGGGCGGATAGCTCCGGCACCAGATCGCGCCAGCACCAGGCCCCGTGGGCCGAACCATGGATCAGCAGAAAGGTCGACATTCTCAGATATGCCCCTGCGCGGTCAGGAAGGCGGTCAGCAGCTCGGCATATTCGTCGGGCTTCTCGACGCAGGGCAGGTGGCCCGCGCCGCGGATCAGCCGGAAATCCGAGCCGGGGATCAGTTCGATGGTCTCCCGCACGAGATCCGGCGGGGTCGAGCCGTCCTCGGAACCGGCGATGCCCAGGGCAGGCAGGCGCAGCCCGGAGGTGGGGGTGATGAAATCCGCCCCGGCGATGGCGTGGCAGCAGCCGATGTAGCCGGCCTTGTCGGTCCGTTCGAGCATGTATTTCCACGCCGGGAATTCGTCGGTCGCGTGAAAGGGCTTGGCGAACCAGCGCTCCATCGTGGGCTCCGAGATGGCGCCGATGCCCTCGGCCTCGATCGCCGCGATGCGCGCGCCCCACATGTCGCGGGTGCCGATCTTGGCGGCGGTGTTGGACAGCACCAGCGCGCGCACGAGGTCGAGCCGCTTTGCCGCCAGACCCTGTGCGATCAGCCCGCCGATGGAGAGCCCGACGAAGACCGCGCCGGACATGCCGACATGATCCATCAGCCGTTCGGCATCGCGCACCAGCGCGCCCATGGCATAGGGCCCCTCCGGCGCATCCGACAGGCCGTGACCGCGCTTGTCGTAGCGCAGGATGCGCAGCCCGGCGGGCAGGCGTGCCACCACCTTGTCCCAGAGCCGGAAATCGGTGCCGAGCGAATTCGCCAGGACCAGCGGCGCGCCGTCGTCCGGCCCGTCGATCCGGTAGTGCAGACGAATGTCGCCAAGATCTGCCATCAGCATGTTGCGCCCTCCCGTATGTCGCGTTCGACGGACCCTAGCGCCCGCCGGAAGCGGTGAAAAGACCGCCCTGCCCGAAGCGACCCGGCCCGGCCGTCTTGCGGCCCCGCCCGAGCGAAGAAAAACCCCCGCCGCCATCTCGGCGCCGGGGGCTCTGTGTCTGCTTCGGACGTCTCGCGCGGCGGCCGATGGGCCGATCAGCCGATCGCCACCAGTTCGATGTCGAAGGTCAGATCCTTGCCCGCCAGCGGGTGGTTGGCATCCAGCGTCACCTCGGTCGGCGTGACCTCTGCCACCGTCACCTGCACCACCTGGCCGGTCGGGGTCTGCACCTGAAGCGGCGTGCCGAGATCGAGCGGGATGTTCTCCGGGATCTCGCCGCGCGGCACCGTCTGGCGCGCCTCGTCATGCACCGGGCCATAGGCTTCGGCACAGGGCACCTCGACGACCTTCTTGTCGCCGACGGTCATGCCGGGGATCGCCTTTTCGAGGCCGGGAATGATCTGTCCTTCGCCCACGGTGAATTCCAGCGGATCGCGCCCGGCGCTCGAATCGAAGGTGGTGCCGTCGCCGAGGGTGCCGGTGTAATGAATGCTGACCTTGTCGCCGGATTTGACCTGCGTCATGTGGATCTCCTTTTGAGGGGAATTTGCGTGAATGGACGAGGCCGCCTGTCGCGGGTGCTCGTATCGCTGCCCCCAAGTTAGTGGCGCGGGCATCAAATTGCAAACGGATGCGGACAATCCGCCCTTTTCCCCCGCCGCCGCCCGGCCTAGGCTCCGCCCGACAAGGAGAGCCGCATGACCATCACCCACTGCGTCTTCGACGCCTACGGCACATTGTTCGATGTCTCGGCCGCGGCGCGCCGCGCCGCCGGGGAGCCGGGGCAGGATGCGCTGGCCGCCGTCTGGCAACCGCTCGCGGCCGACTGGCGGGCCAAGCAGCTGGAATATTCCTGGCTGCGTGCCATCACCGGGGATCACGCGGATTTCTGGTCGGTGACGGGGCACGGGCTGGACTGGGCGATGGAGCGCCACGGTCTCGACGATCCCGAACTGCGGGAACGCCTGCTCGCGCTCTACTGGGAACTGGCCGCCTATCCCGAGGTGCCTAAGATGCTCGCCACGCTCAAGGCGCGGGGACTGTCCTGCGCGATCCTGTCCAACGGCTCGCCCGACATGCTGGAGGGCGCGGTCGACAGCGCCGGGCTGGCGCTCTGGCTCGATGCGGTGATCTCGGTCGAGGAGGTGGGCATCTTCAAACCGGCGGCGGCGGTCTACGATCTTGTCGGCGCGCGCCTCGGGGCGGAAACCTCCGGGGTCCTCTTCGTGTCCTCCAACGGCTGGGACGCGGCCTGCGCCGCCGCCTACGGCTTCACGACGGCCTGGGTCAATCGCGCGGGCCTGCCCGTGGATCGGCTGTCCGGCCGTCCCGACCATGTCCTGACCGATCTCACCGCCATTCCGGAGCTTGTCTGATGCCGCGATTCACCACGTCCGACGGCCTGTCCCTTCACTACACGGACGAGGGAGACGGCCTGCCGCTGCTCTGCCTCGCCGGGCTGACCCGTGACGGGCGCGATTTCGACTACGTCGCCCCCGCGCTGGACGGTGTCCGCCTGATCCGGCTCGACTACCGGGGGCGGGGGCAATCGGACTGGGGCGACCCCGCGAGCTACACCATTCCGGTCGAGGGGCGCGACGGGCTCGAACTGCTCGACCACCTCGGGATCGAGGCGTCGGCACTGCTCGGCACGTCGCGCGGCGGGCTGATCGCGATGGTGCTCGCCGCCACGGCCAAGGCGCGGCTGCTCGGGGTGGCGCTGAACGACATCGGCCCGGAAATCGCCGAGACCGGTCTCGAGGTCATCAAGGGCTACCTGGGGCGCAACCCGCCGTGGAAGACCCTTGACGAGGCCGCGGTCAAGCGCGCCGCCGCGATGACCGCCTTCGAGGGCGTGCCCGAAAGCCGCTGGCGGGAGGATGCCGAAAGGTTCTACCGCGAAACCCCCGAGGGGCTGGTCATCACCTACGATCCGAAGCTGCGCGATGCGGTTCTGGGAAGCGGGGCGCAACCGGCGCCGGATCTCTGGCCGCTGTTCGACGCGCTGAAGGGATTGCCGCTCTGTGCGATCCGGGGTGCCAATTCCGACCTGCTGTCCGCGGAAACCTTTGCCGGGATGCGGGCCCGCCGCCCCGACATGATCGCGGCAGAGGTTCCGGGCCGGGGGCATGTTCCCTATCTCGACGAACCCGAGGCGCTCGACGCGCTGCGGCGCTGGCTCAACATGCTGGGCTAGGCCGGGTCGCGCATCTTCGCCGAAAAATCGGGTGCGCCGCCGGGGGTCAGGATCTGCGGTCCGATCGCCGCCACATCGGGCACCCCGAGCAGCGCGAGCGCGTTGTCGATCTCGTCGCCGAGCAGGGCGAGGGTCTTGTCCACGCCCGCCTCGCCGGCGGCGGCAAGCCCCCAGAGGAACGCGCGCCCGATCATGCAGGCATCCGCCCCGAGCGCCAGCGCCTTCAGCACGTCGGTTCCGCGCCGCACCCCGCCGTCGAGGAGCACCTGCGCCCTGCCTTCCACGGCCGCGGCAATGGCGGGCAGGGCCGAGATCGCCGAGGGCACCCCGTCGAGCTGCCGCCCGCCGTGGTTCGACACGACCACCGCAGAGGCCCCGAGCCCGACCGCGATGCGCGCGTCCTCGGGATGCAGCACGCCCTTGACCACCCAGGGGCCGCCCCATTTCTCCGCGATGCGCCGGACCGTCTCCCAGTCGGCCCCCGCGTCGCAGAGCGAGGCGATGTGCTGCGCGATGGTGGAAAACCCGCCGCCCAGCTGATGCGTTTCGAAATTCCCGAAGGAAACGCCGTGGCGCAGGTATCCCGCGACCCATGAGGGGCGGCGCAGGGCGTCGAGCACCGTCGGCAGCGTCACCTTGGGCGGGACGACGAAGGCATTGCGCACGTCCCTGTGGCGCCGACCCTGGACCGGCAGATCCAGCGTGATGCAGAGCACCCGGTAGCCATGCGCCCTGGCGCGGGCCAGCATGCGGTCCGTCAGCCCTTCGTCCTTGAGGAAGTAGTACTGGAACCACAGATCCGCGCCGGTCGCAGCGGCGCTCACCTCCTCGATGGAGGCGACGGAATTCGTCGACAGGCAGAACGGGACTCCCGCACGGCGCGCCGCCCGCGCCGCCGCCTGTTCGCCCTGCGGCCAGTAGAGCCCGGCAAGCCCGGTCGGCGCGAGCATGACCGGCAGGGCGGAATCGAAGCCGACGATGTCGCGTCGCGTGCGTCGTGTCGCGACATCCACGCCGACGCGGGGCGACAACCCGATCCGGGCAAAGTCGTCCTCGTTGGCGCGCAGGGTGATTTCCCTGCCGGCGCCGCCGTCGATGAATTCGAAGATGGCATGCGGCAACCGGCGCCGGGCAAGGCGGCGGAGGTCCCGGATTTCGGCGGCGCGACGCAGGGTTTTCATGCCGCCACCCTGCACCGGGGCGGCGCGGTTGTCAGCCCTGAACGAAGACCCGCGAGGGATGAAGTTCGCCGGCCCTGTAGATCCCCACCGCAACCGCGCGCCCGTCGAGCGAGGCCCAGGCCTCTTCGCCGTACTCCACCTCTCCCGGGATCACCATGCCGGGATTGCCGTTGCGCAGCCGTGCCGCGCCTTCCGGGGTGCAGCGCAGCTCCGGCAGATCGGCAAGGCCGATCTCGAGGGGCAGAAGCCGTTCGTCCAGCTCCGGCGTGCGGGCGAGGGCGTCGATCTGTTCGACCGTGATGCCGTCGGCGGCGTCGAACGGCCCGGACCAGATCCGGCGCAGGCGCAGCACGTGGCCGTGACAGCCCAGCGCCGCCCCGAGATCGCGGGCGATGGAGCGGACGTAGCCGCCCTTGCCGCAGGTCATCTCGAGCTCCACGTGGTCGGCATCGGGGCGTCCCGTCATCACCAGCTCCTCGACGAGAAGGGGGCGGGCCTCGATCTCCATGGTCTCGCCGTCGCGCGCCCGCTTGTAGGCGCGCTCGCCGTCGATCTTCACGGCGGAGAACTGCGGCGGCACCTGCATGATGTCACCGGCAAAGGCGTGGAGGGCTTCCTTGATCTCCTCGTCCGAGGGGCGGAGGTCCGAACTGGCGATGACCTCGCCCTCGGCATCGTCGGTGTTCGTCGCCTGCCCGAGGCGGACGGTGAAACGATAGGCCTTGAGCGCCTCGGTGATGAAGGGAACGGTCTTGGTCGCCTCGCCGAGGGCGACCGCCAGCACGCCGGTGGCTTCGGGGTCGAGCGTTCCGGCATGCCCGGCCTTCCTGGCCGAAAGCGCCCAGCGGACCTTGTTCACGACCGAGGTCGAGGTCATCCCGGCCGGTTTGTCGACGATCAGCCAGCCGGAAATGTCGCGGCCTGTCTTGCGTGCCATGCTCTGCCCTTCGTTCGGTGTGCGGCGCGTCTGCTAGCAAGCCGCCGGGGGATTTGTCAATTCCGGCGCCGGCGCGGGCCCCGTCGCCGCGGGGGCGCTGCCCCGCCGCGCGTTCCGCGCGACTCCCCGGGATATTTCGGGCCAGAAGAAAATCCGGGGGATTCTCCGGATCCTGCGGGCCGTGACGATCCCCGCGGGGGGTCAGGTGCGCCGGCCCGCGAATTTCTCCTGCCAGCCGGCGCGCTCCTCGTCGGCGATCTTGCGGAAGGTAACGTCGGGCACGTCGAAGGCGTGGCCCTCGGGGAGGAGCGACAGGGCGGCCGGGACATCCTCGGGCCAGCTGTCGTCGCCGCTGCGAATGGCGGCAAGGAGCTGTGCGGAGGCGTCGGGAATGAAGGGCGAGGAGATCACCGCGTAGAGCCGGATCATGTTCAGGGCGAGGCGGATCTGCATCGCGGCCTGCTCGGGGTCGGTCTTGAAGGTGGTCCAGGGGGCGGCGTCCTGGAGGTATTCGTTGCCGAGCACCCAGGCGGCGCGCAGCGCGGCGGCGGCCTTGCGGACCTCGATGGTCTGCATGTGGGTTTCGTATTCGCGCAGCTTGCCGGTCAGCGCGGTGACGAGCGCGGCCTCGCGGTCGCCGGGCAGCCCGCCCGCGGGCACCGTCTCGCCGAACTTGGAGCGGCAGAACTTGGTCACCCGCGAGGCGAAGTTGCCGAGCACGTCGGCGAGGTCCTTGTTCACGCTTGCCTGGAAATTCTCCCAGGTGAACTCGCTGTCGCTGCTTTCGGGCGCGTGGCTCAGCAGCCACCAGCGCCAGTAGTCGGCGGGCAGGATCTCGAGCGCCTGGTCCATGAAGACGCCGCGTCCGCGCGAGGTGGAGAACTGGCCGCCGTCGTAGTTCAGGTAGTTGAACGACTTGATGTAGTCGACCAGCTTCCAGGGCTCGCCGGAGCCGAGGATCGTGGCGGGGAAGGAGAGCGTGTGGAAGGGCACGTTGTCCTTGCCCATGAACTGGGTGTAGGTCACGTCTTCGGCGCCCTTGTCGGTGCGCCACCAGCGTTCCCAGTCGTCGCCCTTGTCCGCGTCGACCCATTCCTGCGCGCAGGCGATGTATTCGATGGGCGCGTCGAACCAGACGTAGAAGACCTTGCCCTCCATGCCCGGCCAGTCCTGATCGCCCTTTCGCACCGGGATGCCCCAGTCGAGATCGCGGGTGATGCCGCGGTCCTGCAACCCGTCGCCGTCGTTCAGCCACTTCTTGGCGATGGAGGTGGTCAGCACGGGCCATCCCTCGCGGGTGTCGATCCACTCTTCGAGCTGGTCCTTCATGGTGGACTGGCGCAGGTAGAGGTGCTTGGTCTCGCGCATTTCGAGGTCGGTCGCGCCGGAAATGACCGAGCGCGGGTTGATCAGGTCCACCGGGTCGAGCTGCTTGGTGCAGTTGTCGCACTGGTCGCCGCGCGCATCCTCGAAGCCGCAATTGGGGCAGGTGCCCTCGATGTAGCGGTCGGGCAGGAAGCGGCCGTCGGTGGGCGAATACATCTGGGTTTCGGAGACTTCGCGGATCAGTCCGCGGTCGGCAAGAACGCCCGCGAAATGCTGCGTCAGCCGGTGGTTCTGCGGCGAGGACGAGCGGCCGAAGTGATCGAAGGACAGGCGGAAGCCTTCGGCGATCCCGGACTGGACCGCGTGCATTTCGGCGCAGTACTCGGCGACCGGCTGGCCCGCCTTGGCGGCGGCCAGTTCGGCGGGGGTGCCGTGTTCGTCGGTGGCGCAGAGAAACAGCACCTCGTTGCCGCGCGCCCGCTGGTAGCGGGCGAACAGGTCCGCCGGAAGTTGCGATCCGACGAGATTGCCGAGGTGCTTGATCCCGTTGATATAGGGAATGGCCGAAGTGATGAGGTGGCGAGCCATTCGAGAGCCTCCGAACGATGTCCTGAGGCCCCTTTACAGGCCGGGCGGCGGAAGCGCCAGAGGGCCGACGTTCCGCCGGCCCCGGACCGGCTCAGGCCGGACGTTTGCGGCGGCGCAGCGCCCCGCCGGCCCCGAGCAGGACCACGCTGCCGAGAAGCAGCCCGCCGGCGGGAAGGGGGATCGTCGCGGCAAGATCGGTGTCGAGCGTGAAGGTCGTCCCGATGTTGTTGGTGCTCGTCCCGGTGATGAAGCGGAAGGTGAAGACCTGGCCGCTCGACACGGGCATGGGGATCACGTAGAGGCCGCCGCCGCTGGAGTTCCTGACGGCCGGGTTGCTGAGGTAGTAGTCCAGGGTCATCGGCGTGCCGCCGTCGACGCTGTAGGTCAGTTTCGGCAGGTCGCGCCCGTAGTTCGAGCCGGTCGCGCCGACGCTGATCGAGGTGACGATCAGGTCTTCGAGCGCGGTAATGGTCCAGGTCGCCGTGCTGTTGGGCGCCATGGTCTGGCCGTAGGTGTAGGAATTTTCCGCCTCGACCGAAAAGGCCGCGTTGTAGGTCAGCGCATGGGCGGGGGCGGTTGCGCCGAATGCCAGCGCCAGGGCGAGTGCGAAAGTCTTCATACCAATACCTCAAACGAACCGGGGGTGGGAACGCCTTTCGGATGGCCCTCTGGAGAGAGTGGTTTTCCGCAGGATGTCGACTGCTCATTGGAGTGAAATCCGCGATTCCGGCAAGGGGAATTTCGCGCCCCGAGAGGGGTTTCCCGCGCCCTACACGCGGATGTGATCGGCGGCGGAGTCCCGCGCCTGTGCAGCTGCCGAAAAAGCGGGCGGCATGCGGGGGAATTGACTGCCCCGGTGGGGCCCCGGCCGCTCAGCGGTCCCTGAAACGGCCCAGCAGGCGACCGATCAGAAAGCTCGTTCTGGGGGCGTAGACATAGGGGGTGCGGTCGTCGGTCGTGGGCCGCGCCTGCATCCGGGCAAGGCCGAAGACGATCAGTCCGACATGCCCGATGCCGATCAGGATGAACAGGGCGGGCGGGCCGTAGCGGCCGAGCAGGACGGAGGCGGCATAGGGCGCCGCGATGGCGCCCACGGCGAACCAGAACATAAGGGCCGCCGAAAGCGCCACGCGCTGCCCGCTCTCGGCGAAGTCATGGGCGTGCGAGGCCGAGATCGAGTAGATCGGGAAGGTGGTCACGCCGAAGAAGGCCGCCAGCGCATAGATCGTGCCGGGCGAGGCATCGGACATCAGCGCGGTTGCGGTACAGGCGGCGATGGCGGCGGCGGACAGGCCGATCAGCACATGCCGCCGGTCGTAGCGGTCGGCCAGCCAGCCCACCGGGAACTGTGCCGCCGCGCCGCCGGCAACGTAGGCGGCGAGGAAGACGGCGATGCGGTCCGCGCTCAGCCCGACTTCCTGGCCGTAGATCGGGCCGACCATGCGGAAGGAGGCACCCGACAGGGCCGAGGTCAGCACCCCCGCCACCGCCAGCGGCGAGATCCGCCAGGCGAGGCCCGGCTCGAGCCGGGGTGTCGCGGGCATGACCGGCGGGCGCGAGGTGGTCAGCGTCAGCGGCAGCAGCGCCGCGCAGCACACCATGGCGAGCAGGTTGTAGCTGACGTAGCTCTGCGGATCGAGCACGCCGATGAGAAGCTGCGCCACCAGCGCGGTGCCGAGGTCGGCGACCCGGTAGATGCCCATGGCGCGGCCGCGGCTCTCGTTCGTGACATCGGCCTGCAGCCAGGCCTCGATCACCGTGTAGCAACCGGCGACGCAGACCCCCGTGGCCATCCGGAACACGGCCCATGCGTAGGGGTCGTTGACCAGCGTATGCGCCAGCAGTCCGATCGCGCCGAGCGCCGTGAAGGCCGCGTAGGCGCGCGAGGGTCCGATGCTGCCGAGCAGGCGCGGCGTCCACCAGCAGCCCGCGAAGAACCCCAGGTAATGCGCCGAGCCGAGCAGGCCGATCTGGGTGGTGCTGAAACCCGCGCCGATTCCGGCAAGGGCGTCCAGCGGTGCCACCGTCCCGGAGGAGAGCTGGAGCAGGATCGTCGAGAGCACGAGGGCGGCAAAGGAGAGGGGCAATCGCATGGCTCTCTAGAGCCATTGCTTCGCACGCCCTGTCGCGGCCTTTTTCGACTTTTCGGTGTCGTTTTCGGGGGATGGGGCCGACGGGCCGGGACGGCGGCCCGCCGCCCGGCCCGCGGGGGTCAGCGGGCGGTGTAGCCGCCGTCGACCAGGTGGTAGGAGCCGGTGATGAAGCTCGCCTCGTCCGAGAGCAGGAAGACGGTCAGGGCGGCGACTTCCTCCGGGGTGCCGAGGCGTCCGAGGGCGTGCAGCCCGGCGAGATGCTCCTGCGTCGCCTTGTCCATGTTGCTGTCGATCAGCGGCGTTTGGATGAACCCCGGTCCGATGGCGTTCACCCGTATCCCGTCGGCGGCATGTTCCAGCGCGGCGCTCTTGGTGAGTCCGACCACGCCGTGCTTGGCGGCAACATAGGCGGGGGACTGCGCGAAGCCGACCGAGCCGAGGATCGAGGCGACGTTGACGATGGCGCCACCGCCCGCCGCCTTGATCGCGGGAATGCCGAAGCGCAGCCCGAGGAACACCCCGGTGAGGTTCACGTCGATCACCTTGCGCCAGCTTTCGGTGGGATAGGCCCCGGTCGGGGCCGCCGCGCCGCCGATGCCGGCGTTGTTGACCAGCAGGTGCAGGGCGCCGGTGCGCTTGACGGTCTCGTCGACCAGCGCGGCGACCGAGCGTTCGTCCGCGACGTCCACGGCGAGGCCGATGGCTCCGGGCAGGGTTGCGGCCTTGGCCTCGGCAGCCTTCGCGTCGAGATCCGCGACGATGACCGTGGCGCCTTCGCGGGCGAGACGGTCCGCGACGGCGGCCCCGATGCCCGAGGCCGCGCCGGTGACGATGGCAGTCTTGTTTCGGAAATTCATGAGCGTCATCCCTTTCTTTCTCTTGCGGGAAAGATCTGGTGCCCCGCGCGGGCGGGTGCAATCGTCCGATCTGCAGAGCCGGTGTGCGGATCGGCCCGGAACGTTTCACCCGGGGGGGCGGATCTCCTGCAAGGGCGCGGGGGCCAGCCTGTCGTCTTCCAGCGTCCAGGCCTTCTGCGGCGCCATGCGGGCGCGCAGGCGGGTGATCGACCAGGCGGTGCGGCCGGGGCCATGATCGGGGTTGCAGCGCAGCCGCGTCTCGACCCCCGGCGCGCCGCCGTCCCAGGGGGTCAGCAGCAGGCCCAGCGGGCGGCAGCGGCCGTGGCCGGCCCCGGCCTCGGCGGCCAGGTGCAGGCGGCGCACCGGGGTCAGGCCCGGCGGTTCGGGAAGGTCGGCCACCACCAGCGGCACGCAGCCCGCGCGCAGCGTTTCCTCCATGCACCACAGGATGTCCTCGGGCCGCTTCGGGGCGAGGAAGGTCAGCGCCTGCGGCGGGCAGATCGGCGCCACCCCGTCGGTGTTCAGCGGGTCCGCCCCCCAGGTCGGCGCGATCCAGAACACCGGCGCGCCGATCCGTGCCGCAACCTGCAGCGCCAGCGTCCGCCGGGAGGAGCCGCAGATCTCGTGCACCCGGGCAAGCATCAGCACGATCTCGTCCCAGAGGGTGAGCGCGGGCGCGGTGCGGGGGGGATTGCGCCGCAGGAGGAGATCGTCGGGACTCATGCCCTGCAGTATATATGTTCTCTTTTCGTTCTCAATCGGTTTTCCGGCCCGGCAAGGCTTGGCTTCCCCGCTCCGCAGGCTAGGGTGGCGCCGGAACAGGACAGGAGATCCCAATGCAGATGACCACGCTCGGCCGCAGCGGCCTCGAGGTTTCGAAACTGTGCCTCGGCACGATGACCTTCGGCACGCAGACCGGGGTGGAGGACGCCCATGCCCAGATCGAACGGGCCTCCGAGGCCGGGATAAACTTTCTCGACTCGGCCGAGATGTATCCGGTGAACCCGATCCGCGCCGAAACGGTCGGGCGGTCCGAAGAGATCGTCGGGGACTGGTTCGCGAAGACCGGCCGGCGCGGCGACTGGATCGTCGCCACCAAGCATACCGGCGAGGGGCAGAAGGCGGTGCGCGACGGCGCGCCGATCACCGCCGAGACGATCCCCGCCGCCATCGAGGCCTCGCTGAAGCGCCTGAAGACCGACGTGATCGACCTCTACCAGTTCCACTGGCCGAACCGGGGCTCCTATGCCTTCCGGCAGAACTGGGAGTACGAGCCCTGGCCGGGGGACCGGGCGGCGACGCTCCAGCACATGCACGACGCGCTGGGCGCCCTGCGGGACGAGGTCGTGCGCGGCACGATCCGGCATTTCGGGCTGTCGAACGAAAGCACCTGGGGCACGGCGATGTGGCTGAAGGTGGCGGAAGAGACCGGCGGGCCCCGCGTGGTGTCGATCCAGAACGAATATTCGCTGGTCTGCCGGCTGGCCGACACCGACCTGGCCGAACTGATGGTGAACGAGGAGGTGGGCCTGCTGCCCTATTCGCCGCTGGGCGCGGGCCTGCTGACGGGCAAGTACCAGGGCGGCGCGATCCCCGCGGCATCGCGGATGGATCTCAACGGCAATCTCGGCGGGCGCAAGTCCGAGCGGGTGTTTCCGGCGGTCGAGGCCTACCTGGGCGTGGCGCGGGACTTCGGTCTCGATCCGGTGCGGATGGCGCTGGCCTGGACGCTGCGCCGCCCCTTCGTGGCCTCGTCGATCTTCGGGGCGACGACGCTGGAGCAGCTCGAACACCTGCTGCCCGCGGCGGAACTGGTGCTGAGCGACGAGGTGCTGAAGGCGCTGAACGCGGTCCACCACGCGCACCCCATGCCGTACTGAGCCGCAAATTCCTTTCAAGGAATTTGCAAATCTTTTGAAAAAGATTTGCGGCGCCCGGGGGAAGCGGGCGGCGCGGTTCCATGGTCAGTTGAGGCTCCCGCGCAGCGACCGCAGGTGCGCGGGCGCGGCGCGGGAGCCGACGCCGGCCTCGCGCACCAGCTGGTCGAAATGGCCGGTGAAGGCCGTCACCCGCGCGTTGTCGCGGAAGGCGAGGTAATTGCGTCCGACGTAGAGCACGGCGAGCAGCGGGCCGAAGATCGTCAGCGGCGCGGAATAGAGCCGGCGCGCGTCGAAGAGCGACAGGCGCAGCCGGGGGTAGAGATCCGCCGTCAGTGTCTCGAGGTGGTCGAGCTGCTCCAGCCGCATCCGGCGCGGAAGGCCGGTGTAGTAGCCGGTGGCGCGGGCAAAGGCGTCCAGTTCGTGCAGGGGAACCGCGAGTTCGTAGTCCGAGCCCGACTGGCGCATCCATTCCAGCCGGTCGTTCGACGCGTTGATCGCCTGCTGTGCGGTCTTGCCGAGGGAGGGCGCATATTCCCATTCCAGCACCGCACGCGTCTTGAGCATGTCCGGCAGCCCGGCGGGCACGTGGCGGATCTTGTAGCCGGCGGCCTCGCGGTGCCAGGCGAAGATCTGTTCGTCGACCAGCGCGCGGGGCGCCTCGGTCAGGGTCAACGAGGTCGCGAGCAGGTCCGCCGCGCTTTCGGGCCGTTCCGACAGGCCCAGCAGCCAGTCCGCCGAAACGCCGCAGGCCGTGGCGCAGCAGCCGACCACATGGGCGTTGGGCAGGCGTGCGCCATCTCCCGTCAGCAACTGCGAAACCGTCGAGCGGTCGATCCCGGCCTCGCGGGCGAGTGCGGCCTGGCTCTTGCCCGAGCGGGTCATGGCGCGGGCGAGGCGGGTCCGGAACAGCAGGGCGCGTGCACGTTTGTCGATATTCTGCATGATGTGGTGACAATTATCACCGATGTCGCGTTCTGTTAATCACATTCCGACTGCCCGATCCCCTGCCGTCGCCCTAACAGTCGCTCCGGACACAATCTGACAGGAGGACCGGATGCGGACATCGGTGGGGAGCAGGATATCGTCCCGGGAATGGCCGACGATCGCGCTTCTGGCGTTGTGCTACGGGATCTGGGCGCTCGGCACCACGGCGGTCGCGGAGTGGAGCCTGCCCGCCGGGATCGCCCTGACCGTGCTTGCCGGGGCGCTGCATTCCTCGCTGAGCCACGAGGCGCTGCACGGCCATCCGACGCGCCTGCCGTGGCTCGACGCGGCGCTGGTCTTTCCGGCGCTGACCATGGTCGTACCCTACCTGAGGTTCCGCGACACGCATCTTGCCCATCACCGCGATTCCATCCTGACCGATCCCTATGACGATCCCGAAAGCAACTACCTGGACCCGGCCGTCTGGGCGCGGCTCTCCGCGCCGGTGCGGCTGGCGCTGCGGGTGAACAACACGCTGGCGGGGCGGCTGCTGCTCGGGCCGCTGCTCGGGACCGCCGCCTTTGCCGCTGCGGACCTGCGCGCCGCGCTGGGAGGGGACCGGCGCGTCCTTGCCGGCTGGCTCCTGCACCTGCCGGCTGCGGGGCTGGTGATCTGGTGGATGGTCGCGGTCGGTCAGATGCCGCCCGCGGCCTTCGCGCTCTCGGTCTACGGCGCCCTCGCGGTGCTGAAGATCCGCACCTTTCTCGAACACCAGGCGCACGAAAAGGCGCGGGGCCGCACCGTCATCATCGAGGACAGGGGCCCGCTCGCGCTGCTGTTCCTCAACAACAATCTGCACGTGGTGCACCACATGCACCCCAAGGTCCCCTGGTACAGGCTTCCGGGGCTCTACTACGGCAACCGGGCGCGCTATCTCGATCGCAACGAGGGCTACCGCTACCCGTCCTATGCCTGCATCTTCCGCCGGCATTTTCTGAAATCCAAGGATCCGGTGCCGCATCCGCTCTGGCCAAAGCCCTGATTCGGGGGCATTCCTGCCCGCATGGACCTCTGGATCGCCTTCACCATCTCTGCCGCCTTCTTCCAGACCTTGCGCTTCATGCTGCACAAGGTGCTGAGCATGGGCACGCTGACCTCGACGGGGAGCACCTTTGCGCGCTTCGCCTACGCGATGCCCGCCGCGGCGCTGGCCATCGGGCTCTACCTCCGGCTGACGGGGCAGCCCTGGCCGGAGCTCGGCCCGGCGTTCTGGGGCTATGCCTGGATGGGCGCGCTGGGGCAGATCCTGGCCACGATCTGCGTGGTGGCGCTGTTCCGGCAGCGCAATTTCGCCGTCGGCATCACCTTCAAGAAGACCGAGGTCATCCAGACCGCCATCGTCGGGCTGCTGATCCTGGGGGAACGCATCTCGACCGCGGGCTGGGGGGCGATCCTGATCGGTCTCGTCGGCGTGCTGCTGCTGTCGGACACGCCGGGCGCGGGCAACCTGCTGAAGCGGATGATGACGCGGGCAGTCGCGCTCGGGCTGGCGTCGGGCTTCTTCTTTGCCTTCTCCGCCGTCGGTTACCGGGCCTCGTCGCTTGAGATCGACAGCGTGGATCCCTTCGTGCGCTCGGGCGTCACCCTGTCCATGGTCACCCTGTCGCAGACCATCGCGATGGCGGTCTGGCTGCGCATCGTCGAGCCGGGGCAGATCACCGCGGTCTGGGGCGCCCGCCGGACGGCGCTCTGGCTCGGGCTGGCCTCGATGGCGGGCAGCCTGTCGTGGTTCACCGCCTTCACGCTGCAGACCGCGGCCTATGTCCAGGCGCTGGGGCAGGTGGAACTGGTGTTCTCGCTCATGGCCTCGGTGCTGTTCTTCAAGGAACGGATCACCCGCCGGGAACTGGCGGGCATCGGGTTCCTTGCGCTTTCCATCCTCCTCCTGGTGCTGGTTCTCCGGCCCTAGCGCCGCTTCCGGGTTGCGCCCGCCGCCCCTTGGGGGCAGGGTCGCGCGGCAAATCCGAGGAGCGTCGACATGGCCTTTACCCTTGCCACCTGGAACATCAACTCCGTCCGTCTGCGCGAGGCGCTGGTGTCGCGCCTGCTGACCGAGGAGATGCCGGACGTACTGTGCCTGCAGGAGTGCAAGAGCCCGGTCGAGAAGATGCCGCTCGAGACGTTCCGGGCGCTGGGCTACACCCATATCATCGCGCGCGGGCAGAAGGGCTACAACGGCGTGGCGATCCTGTCGAAACTGCCGATCACCGATGTCGGCGACCGGGATTTCGCGCAGCTCGGCCATGCGCGTCACATCGCGGGGCAGCTGGAAAACGGCGTGACGATCCACAACTTCTATGTCCCTGCCGGCGGTGACAAGCCCGACCGCGAGATCAACGAGAAGTTCGGTCAGAAGCTCGACTATCTCACCGAGATGCGCGACTGGTTCCGCTCGGAAAAGCCGGAGAAGGCGATCCTCGTCGGCGATCTCAACATCGCCCCGCGCGAGGACGACGTCTGGAATCACAAGCAGCTTCTGAAGATCGTCTCCCATACGCCGATCGAGGTCGAGCATCTCGCGCAGGCGCAGGAGGCCGGGGGCTGGGTCGACATCACGCGGCAGGATCTGCCGGAGGGGCTGCTCTATTCCTGGTGGTCCTACCGGTCCTCGGACTGGGATGCCGCGGACAAGGGGCGGCGGCTGGATCACGTCTGGGCGACGCAGGACATCGCCAATTCCGGGCATTCCTCGCGCATCCTGAGGGCGGTGCGGGGGTGGGAGCAACCGTCCGACCACGCGCCGGTCTTCGCCTCCTTCGACCTCTGAGCGGGCCGCGGCGCGCCTTGCGCCCGCCGGGGGGCGGGCCGTGTTGCGCGGCACGCCGGAACGGTGCCATGATCGCAGGGCTTTCGCCCGCGGACGAATGAACGCTTCGGCACATCGCGCGTTGGGGTCTGCGGCGGGGTCTTGAGCGGGAACGACATGGGCGTGACACTGGGGTCGATCTACCCACATCTGATAGCGGTCGCGGCCGTGCTGGTGCCGCTCGCGGTGGCCTTCTGCATCTGGCGGGCGGTGACCTCGGCGCGCACGCCCCAGGGGGCGGTGGCCTGGGTGGTGTTCCTGCTGGCCGCGCCGTGGTTCGCGCTGCCGAGCTATGCGATCCTCGGCCACCACAAGGTGCGGGGCTACAAGGCCGCGCGGCGGGACAGCCGCCGCGTGGTCAAGGCGCTGGCCGACTTCGCCGATGAACACCCGGTGAGCCAGGATGCCGACCTCGGGCAGGGCGCGTTCGAGCGGCTGGCCGACATGCCGGCGGTCGGAGGCAATTCGGTCGATCTGCTGATCGACGGAGACGACGCCTTTGCCGCGATGATGGCCGCGATGGACCGCGCAGAGCATTACCTGCTGGTGCAGTTCTACACCTTTGCGGACGACGACCTGGGCGGGCGCTTTGCCGACCGGCTGATCGCGGCCGCCGCGCGCGGGGTGACGGTGCGGGTCATGTATGACGGGGTCGGCAGCTACGGGCTGTCCTCCGCCTACACGCGCCGCCTGCGCGACGGCGGGATCGAGACCATCGACCCCCACGAGGCGCGCGGCCCGACCTCGCGCCGGCAGGTGAATTTCCGCAACCACCGCAAGACCATCGTGATCGACGGGCGCGAAGGCTTCGTCGGCGGGCTGAACGTGGCGGACGACTATGTGGGCAAGGGCCCGTTCGGCCATTGGCGCGACACCCACCTCGCGCTGCGCGGGCCGGTGGTGGCGCAGTTGCAGCTGATCTTTGCCGAGGACTGGCACTGGGCCACGGGTCACGAGATCGGGCCCGGGCTCGACTGGCGGCCCGTGGACGAGGAGGCCAACCTCGCGGCGCTGATCGTCCCCTGCGGGCCGGGCGACGATTTCGACACCGGGGCGCTGTTCTTTGCCGCCGCCATCGCCGAGGCGCGCGAGAGGCTGTGGATCGCCTCGCCGTATTTCGTGCCCGATGCCGAGGTGCTCTCGGCTCTCAAGGTCGCCGCGCTGCGGGGGGTGGACGTGCGGGTGCTGGTGCCGGACGTTGCGGACCACACGCTGCCCTGGCTCGCCGCCTTCGCCTATTTCGACGAGATCCGCGCGGCGGGGGTCAAGGTCTGGCGCTACACCAGCGGCTTTACCCATCAGAAGGTGGTCCTGATCGACGATCGCATCGCCGCCGTCGGAACGGCGAATTTCGACAACAGATCCTTCCGGTTGAATTTCGAAACCATGGCGATGGTGTTCGACGGCGCCTTCGCGGGGCAGGTCGCGGCGATGCTCGAGGCCGACATCGCCCGCGCGCTGCCACTGGAAAAGGACCTGTCGGAACAGAAGTGGAAGGTCCGGCTCGGGGCGCCGCTGGCCCGCCTGCTGTCGCCGGTGTTGTGAGACAAGGGGTGAGATGAAGATCGCGAGCTACAATATCCGCAAAGCGGTCGGGCTGGACCGCCGCCGCGATCCGGCGCGCATCCTGAAGGTGCTGAACGACATCGGGGCCGACGTGGCGGTGCTGCAGGAGGCCGACCTGCGTCTCGGCGCGCGGCCCACCGCCATCCCGCGCTTTCTGATCGAGCAGGAGACGGACTACGCCATCACGGACCTTGCCAAGAACGATGTCAGCCTCGGCTGGCACGGCAACGCGGTGCTTGTGCGCAAGGGGCTGACGGTCGAGGAGGTGCGCCAGTTCGACCTGCCGGGGCTGGAGCCGCGGGGGGCGGTCGCCGTCCGCGTCGGCGGCATGGTCATCGTCGGCGCCCATCTCGGGTTGCTGCGACGCTGGCGGTTGCGCCAGATGACCGAGATCCGCCGCGCGCTGGGCAAGGATTGCGCCAATGCCGTGATCCTCGGCGATTTCAACGAATGGTCCGACGTGCGCGGCTACGAACCCTGGGAAGGGGCCTTCACCCTCGTCCTGCCGGGGCGCAGCTACCATGCCTCGCGCCCCTTCGTGGCGCTGGACGGCATTGCCTACGGCGGTGCCCTGCGGCTCGACGGGGCCGGCGTCGTGCGCGAGGGCGCGGCCCGCCATGCCTCGGACCATCTGCCGATCTGGGCACGGGTGGCGATCGCCTGAAGCGCCACGAAGGGGCATGTCGCCCTTGCAACATGGCAAAGCATGGGCCATCTGTCTCAGCGATGTGACCGCAAAGGCGGAGGATATGGACATGCTGGAACTGGGCACCAAGACGGCGGCACCCGCTGCCGATCTGATCAAGGATGTAAGCGAGGCCGAATTCATGGCCGAGGTCGTCGAACTGAGCCAGACGGTTCCGGTGATCGTCGATTTCTGGGCGCCCTGGTGCGGCCCCTGCAAGACACTCGGCCCGCAGCTCGAGGCTGCGGTGACCGCCGCCAAGGGCGCGGTGCGCATGGCCAAGGTCAACGTGGACGAAGCGCAGATGATCGCGAGCCAGTTGCGCATCCAGTCGATCCCGACGGTCTATGCCTTCTGGAAGGGCCAGCCGATCGACGGTTTCCAGGGCGCGGTCCCGCAGTCCGAGATCAAGGCCTTTGTCGAACGTGTCGTGCAGGCCTCGGGCGGGGATGCGAGCGGCGGTCTCGACGATGCCATCGCCGCCGCCGAGGAAATGCTGGAGCAGGGCGCCGCCGTCGATGCCGCGCAGGTGTTCGCCGCGATCCTCGAAGAGGAACCGGAACATGCGGGCGCCTATGGCGGCATGGTGCGGGCGCATATCGCGATGGGCGATCTCGACCAGGCCGAGGCGATCCTGAACGGCGCCCCGGCGTCGATTTCCCGCGCTCCCGAGCTGGAAGCCGCTCATGCCCAGCTCGAACTGGCGAGGCAGGCGGCGAATGCCGGTCCGGTCACCGAACTGACCCAGAAGGTCGAGGCCGACCCCTCCGATCATCAGGCCCGTTTCGACCTTGCGCAGGCGCTTTATGCGCATGGCGACGCGGAGGGCGCGGTGGCGCAGCTTCTCGAACTGTTCCGTCGCGACCGGGAATGGAACGAGGGCGCGGCCAAGACGCAGCTCTTCACCATTTTCGAGGCGCTCAAGCCGAACGATCCGGTGGTTCTCGCCGGTCGGCGGAAACTCAGCTCGATGATATTTGCCTGATGGGCCGCGCGGACTAGCTCGCCTGATATGGCGAAGCGTTTTGATCTGCCGGGGGTGCTCCCGGTCTTTCCGTTGCCCGGGGCGCTGCTGCTGCCCCGGTCGCGACTTCCGCTGCACATCTTCGAACCGCGCTACCTCGCGATGCTGGACGATGCGCTGAAGGCCGAGGCGCGGGTGATCGGGATGATCCAGCCCTCGGGGCCGGGCGACAAGGGGCTGCAAAAGATCGGCTGCGCGGGGCGCATCACCCAGTTTTCCGAAACCGAGGACGGGCGTTACATGATCACGCTCACCGGCCTCTCGCGCTTCCGGGTCCGGTCCGAGGTCGACGGTTTCACCCCATACCGCCGCTGCGAGGTGAGCTGGGACGGCTTCGGACGGGATCTCGAAACCTCCGACCACGACACCGGCTTCGACCGCAAGGCCTTCCTGCGCATCCTCGACCGCTTCTTTGCCGCGCAGAACCTGTCGGCGGACTGGGACACGCTGAAGGATGCCGAGGACGAGCTGCTCATCAACTCCCTGTCGATGCTGCTGGATTTCGCCCCGGAGGACAAGCAGGCGCTGCTCGAGGCGCCGTCGCTCAGCACGCGGCGCGAAACCCTTGTCACCCTGATCGAATACGCCCTGAGGGGCGGCTGCCACGAGGACCCGATGCAATGACCGCCCCGACCGACCCCGCCTTCGACCGACGCATGCTCGAAGCCCTGATCTGCCCGGCCTCGCAGAGCGCGCTCGAATACGATGCCGAGCGGCAGGAACTCGTCAGCCGGGCGTCGAACCTCGCCTATCCGATCCGCGACGGCATCCCCGTGATGCTGGTGGACGAGGCGCGCCGCCTCGATCCCTGATCCCTTCGGGGAGGCGCCGGGGCACTCAGGCGAGGGTCAGCGCGCGGGCAAAGATTTCCGCATCGACATTGCCGCCGGAGACGGTGCAGACCACGGCGTCGCCCTCGATCTCGGCGCCGTGAAACAGCGCGGCGGCCAGCGCCACGGCGCCGCCCGGTTCGGCCACGATCTTCAGATGCCGGAAGGCCAGCGCCATGGCGCGCAGGGCCTCGTCCTCGGTCACCGCGATGCCGGGGCCGCAGAGGCGTGCCATGATCGGAAAGGTCAGGTTGCCGGGCTGCGGCGTGATGATCGCGTCGCAGATATTGCCCGAAAGCTGCGGGTTCCGCTCGATCCGCCCCGAGAGCAGCGAGCGTTTCACGTCGTCGAAGCCCTGCGGCTCCGCCGGACGGGGGCGCAGGCCGGGCGCGCGGGCCTCCAGCGCCAGCGCGATCCCCGAGGTCAGGCCGCCACCGCCGCAGCAGACCAGGACATCGGCCCCGGTCACACCCAGCTCCGCCGCCTGTTCCGCGATTTCCAGCCCGCAGGTGCCCTGACCGGCGATCACCTCGGGTTCGTCGAAGGGCTTGACCAGCGTCAGCCCCCGTTCGGCCGCCAGCCGCGCGCCGATCTCGTCGCGATCCTCGGTCGCGCGGTCATAGGGCACGACCTCGGCGCCGAGCCCGCGCGTCCCGGCGATCTTGGCGGCGGGCGCGTCCGAGGGCATGACGATCACCGCCGGAGCGCCATGGGCACGCGCCGCGGCGGCGATGCCCTGTGCATGGTTGCCGGAGGAAAAGGCGATGATTCCGCGCTTGCGCACCTCCGGAGGAAGCGCGGAAATCGCCGACCATGCGCCGCGGAACTTGAAGCTGCCGGTGTGCTGAAGGCACTCGGCCTTGACCAGGACGCGGCGGCCAGCGACCTCGTCGAGGAAGGGCGAGCCGAGCATCGGCGTACGGCGGGCGTGCCCCTCGAGACGTTGCGCGGCGGCTTCGATGCGGGCGATATCCATGGGCTGTCCTGTCCTCGTCGTTTGCGGCGCAGGGTTAGCCTGTGACGCGGGGGTGTCAACGGGGTGCGGCGGGGGTTGCGGCGCGCGCCGTGCGGCGGCACCCTGCGGACCCATGATCGAGCGGTTGCACCAGCAGGACGGCGTGACCTCGCGGGCGCTGTTTTCGCGCTGCGGGACGTGGCGCTACGGGCTGGAGCGGCGCTGGGCCACGGGGGCGCCGTTGCTCTACGTCATGCTGAACCCCTCGACCGCCGACGAGACCCGCAACGACCCCACCATCGAACGCTGCCAGCGCCGCGCGGTCCGGCTGGGGTTCGGCGCGATGCGGATCGCCAACCTGTTTGCCTACCGGGCGACGCGGCCGCAGGATCTGCGCCGCGCGGAGGCGCCGGTCGGCCCGGAGAACGACGCGCTCGTTTCCGAGTGGCACGCGGAGGCCGGCATGACCCTTGCCGCCTGGGGCGTGCACGGGGCCTATCTCGGCCGCGGTCCCGCGATGGCCGCGCGGCTTGCCGGGCGGCTGCATCACCTCGGGCTGACCCGCGACGGCCATCCGCGCCACCCGCTCTACCTTCGCAACGATGCCGTTCCGCTGTGCTGGCCCGTTCCGATGCGCTATGGCGGGGGAACGTTTTCCTGACATTAACCCGAATGAGCGATGTCAGGGGAAAGGCGCGATCCGGCAAGCTCCGGTCGCGCGGGTAACGAGGGTTGGCCGATGCTCTGGCTTGCGGGATTGATGGGAATGATGATGCTGGGCTCGATCGCCGTCATCAGCACGCAGGAGGGTGAGGAGGATCGGGACGAAGACGTCGAAGGCGGCGACGCCGTGTCCGACGATCCCCTGCCCGAGGAGGCGGCCAGCGGCGTCGCGGGCGATGCGGATGCGCCCGGCGGCCTTGTCCTCGACGGCTCGGACGGCGCGGAGACCCTGACCGGAACGCCGATGACCGACCTGCTCGGCGGGGCCGGCGGCGACGACCTCGTGCAGGGGTTGGGCGCGGATGACGAACTTCTCGGCGGCGCGGGGGCCGATACCGTGCTGGGCGGCGATGGCAACGACACGCTGCACGGCGACGACGGCGACGATCTGCTTTCCGGCGGGGCGGGGGACGATGCGCTTTTTGCTCATGCAGGCGCCGATACCCTGCTCGGGGATGACGGCGACGACGTGCTGAACGGCGGATCGGGCGACGAATTTCTCGACGGCGGGGACGGCGACGACGCCCTTCACGGCCGCGAGGGCGACGACACCCTTTTCGGCGGCACGGGCAGCGATACGCTCATGGGCGGCGCGGGGGACGATGTACTCTCCGGGATCGAGGATGGCGTGACCGACTACCTCAACGCGGGCGATGGCGCCGACAGCCTGCTGGTGGGCGCCGGCGATGTCGCGACGGGTGGCGCGGGCGCGGACGATTTCCTGATGAGCCTGTCCTCCTCCTCCGGCGGAGAAGCTGCGACGCTGATGGATTTCGATGCGGTCGAGGATCAGGTCGTGGTGGTCTATGACGACCGCTCCGGCGCGGTGCCGGAGGTGCAACTGCGCGACAGCCCGACCGAGCCGGGCATGATGGAACTCCTGGTTGACGGCGAGGTGCTTGCCGTCATGCCGGGAGCCGAGGCGCCCGACCCCGGCGATATCGTCCTGATCGGCGAAAGCGTCGCCGGGGAAATGATCGCCGGCGGCTGAGGCATCGGGCAGAACCGATGGCCGGCCCGGTCCACGCGCATCGGGCCCGGCGGCAAATTCGCTTTCCATCGCGCCGGAATCACCCTATACGCGCGCATCCGCCCATACGGGGCGGGTTTCTCCATGGGCCCTGCTGGACGACATCCCGGCTTGCGCCATCCACTCCAACCCAGAAGGAGACCCCGATGTCGATCACTGCCGAAGAAAAGACCCGCCTGATGAAGGAATACGCGACCAAGGACGGCGACACCGGTTCGCCCGAAGTTCAGGTTGCGATCCTCACCAGCCGCATCACCACCCTGACCGAGCACTTCAAGACCCACAAGAAGGACAACCACTCGCGTCGTGGCCTTCTGAAGCTGGTGGCCCAGCGCCGCAAGCTGCTGGACTACCTGAAGGGCAAGGAAGAAGAGCGCTATCAGAAGCTGATCGCAAGCCTCGGCATCCGTCGCTGAGTCCGCGGGCGGGACTTCCCGCCCGGCACAGGCTTCAGGCGCCCGTTCCGAAAGGAGCGGGCGTTTTGCTGTCCGGGCGCCGCAGCGGCAGGGACGGAATTCTTCGACGAAACTTCGGGCGCCCCGGTCAGGGGAGTTCGCGGATCGGGGCGCGGTGTCCGCCCATGATGACCTGCCAGCCGCCTTGGCGCAGGTGACCCCCGCGCTGCTGAACCACCTCGCACAACGGATCGCGCCCGATTTCGTGGTCCAGCCCGACAACCGTCCGCCGGATCAGCCCGCCGCGCGGGTGGAAAACATATCTTCGCCCCTGCGCTTCGGCGTGGGACTGAGCCGCATCTTCATTCCGGACAGGATTCGCCTGAAACAAGCCGCGGATCACATCAGTTCGGGCTCGCGTCCGACCTTCCCGGCCAGCCGCGCCACCGTCAGCCCCTGCACGATGATCGAGAATACCACGACCACGTAGGTCGCGGTCAGGATCAGCGGTTTCCAGTCGTTGTCCGGCAGCGCCAGCGCCAGCGCGACCGAGATCCCGCCCTTCAGCCCGCCCCAGGTCATGATCGGAATCACGCCGGGCCCAATGTCGCGGAAGGGACGCAGCATCAGGACCGGCACGGCCACCGCCACCAGCCGGCCCAGAAGCGCCAGCAGGATCGAGGCCGTCGCCGCCACCAGGAAATCGAGCTCCAGCGCCACGGCAAAGACCTCGAACCCGATCATCAGGAACAGCACCGCGTTCAGGATCTCGTCCACCAGCACCCAGAAGGCCTCGACGTACTTGCGGGTTTCCTCGCTCATCCCGTAGCGCGACCCCACGTCGCCGATCAGCAGCCCGGCGCAGACCGCCACGATGGGGGCCGAGACGTGCAGGGCGATGGCAAGTTCGTAGCCGCCGAAGGCCAGCCCGAGGGTCAGCAGCACCTCGAGCGCGTAGTCGTCGATCCGCCGCATGACGCGGAACACCAGCCAGCCGAGCGCAAGGCCGAGCGCCGCCCCGCCCACCGCTTCGCGCAGGAACAGCGTCAGCGCACCGGCCAGCCCGCCGGCCTCCGCGCTGCCGTGCGAGACGGCGGGAAAGGCCAGTCCGACGAGGATCAGGTAGACCACGTATCCCACGCCGTCGTTGAACAGGCTTTCCCCGGCGATCTGGGTTTCCAGCGACTTGCGCAGGTTCGCCTCGCGCAGGACGCCCAGCACCGCCACCGGATCGGTGGGCGAGATCAGCGCCCCGAAGACCAGCGCCACCGCCAGCGGTGCGCCGGTCAGCCAGGAGAACCCGACCCCGACCACGGCGGTCGACAGCACCACGCCGACCGTCGCCATCAGCAGCACCACCGGCCAGACATTGCGCAGGTCCGACAGCTTCACATGCAGCGCCCCGGCAAAGAGCAGCAGGCCCAGCATCCCTTCGAGCAGCGCATCGGAGAAGTCGATCTCCAGGATCTGGGTCCGGATCTGGTCGGCGATGCGCAGATCCAGCACCCAGTCGGCGAGCAGCGTCACGAAAGAGGTGAACAGCGCCACCACGAGGATGCCGATGGAGGAAGGCAGCTTGAGGAACAGGTAGTTGATCGAGCCGAAAATTCCGGCCAGCACGATGAGCAGGGAGGCGATCTGAAGAATGGTCATCCGGTCCAGCCGTCCTGTGCAACGCGTTGAAGAAAGATCCTCTTGCGGGTGTAGCAATCCCGCCGCCGCGGGGGAACCGGCAGTTTGCCCTCGCGGGAGGGGATGCGGCCCGGCATTCCCGCTTCCAAAGGGCTTCAACTTCCTGTATTGGCCCCCCATCTGAGACGTGACGCCTTTGGGCCCCCGGGCGCGTGCAACAGGATAGGGGGCGGCGGCAATGGGGCCGCCATGAAAAACGGGAGACCCGGAGGGCCGGGAGCGCTCCCTTACAGGATACTCAAATGTTCAACGTTACGACGAAATCGATGCAGTGGGGGGAGGAAACCCTCACTCTGGAAACGGGCAAGGTTGCCCGTCAGGCCGACGGAACCGTCATCGCCACCCTGGGCGAGACGAGCGTCATGGCCAACGTCACCTTCGCCAAGGCCGCGAAGGAAGGTCAGGATTTCTTTCCGCTGACCGTCCACTACCAGGAAAAATACTATGCCGCCGGCAAGGTGCCGGGCGGCTTCTTCAAGCGCGAGGCGCGGCCGACCGAAAAGGAAACGCTGACCGCCCGCCTGATCGACCGTCCGATCCGCCCGCTGTTCGTTCCCGGCTTCAAGCATGAAGTGCTGGTGATGTGCACGGTGCTGAGCCACGATCTGGTCAACGATCCCGACATCGTCGCGATGATCGCCGCCTCCGCCGCGCTGACCATCTCGGGCGTGCCGTTCATGGGCCCGATCGCCGGTTGCCGCGTCGGCTACGAGGATGGCGAATACATCCTGAACCCGACGGTCGACGACATGCAGGGGCTGCGCAACAACCCCGAGCAGCGTCTCGACCTGGTCGTCGCCGGCACCAAGGACGCCGTGATGATGGTGGAATCGGAAGCCTACGAACTGACCGAGGACGAAATGCTGGGCGCGGTCGTCTTCGCGCACGAGCAGATCCAGCCGGTTGTCGACCTCATCATCTCGCTGGCCGAAACCGCCGCGAAGGAGCCGTTCGACTTCCAGGCGCCGGATTACTCCGAGCTGTTCGCCGCGGTGAAATCCGTGGGCGAGGACAAGATGAAGGCGGCCTACGCCATCACCGACAAGCAGGAGCGGGTTGCCGCGGTCTCTGCCGCCAAGGACGAGATCAAGGCGCAGCTTTCCGAAGAGCAACTGGCGGATTCCAACCTCGGCTCCGCCATCAAGAAGCTGGAATCGACGGTTCTGCGGTCGGACGTGGTGAAGAACAAGCGCCGCATCGACGGCCGCGCGCTGGATCAGGTCCGCCCGATCCTGTCGGAAACCGGCCTGCTGCCGCGGACCCACGGTTCGGCCCTGTTCACCCGCGGTGAAACCCAGGCGCTGGTCGTGACCACGCTCGGCACCGGCGACGACGAGCAGTTCATCGACGCGCTGCACGGCAACTTCAAGTCCAACTTCCTGCTGCACTACAACTTCCCGCCGTACTCGGTCGGTGAAGTGGGCCGCGTGGGCAGCCCGGGCCGTCGCGAGATCGGCCACGGCAAGCTCGCCTGGCGCGCGCTGCAGGCGGTTCTGCCCGCCGCGACCGACTTCCCCTACACGATCCGCATCGTGTCGGAGATCACCGAATCCAACGGCTCGTCCTCGATGGCCTCCGTCTGCGGCGGCTCGCTGTCGATGATGGATGCGGGCGTTCCGCTCAAGGCGCCCGTGGCCGGCGTCGCCATGGGTCTCGTGCTGGAAGACGACGGCGAGTTCGCCGTCCTGACCGACATCCTCGGCGACGAGGATCACCTCGGCGACATGGACTTCAAGGTCGCGGGCACCGAAAACGGCATCACCTCGCTGCAGATGGACATCAAGGTCGCGGGCATCACGCCCGAGATCATGAAGCAGGCGCTTGCACAGGCCAAGGACGGCCGGATGCATATCCTGGGCGAGATGGCCAAGGCGCTGACCGAAGCGGCCGAATTCTCGGTCCACGCACCGCGCATCGAGACCATGCAGATCCCGACCGACAAGATCCGTGAAGTGATCGGTTCGGGCGGCAAGGTGATCCGCGAGATCGTGGAAGTGTCGGGCGCCAAGGTCGACATCAACGACGACGGCATCATCAAGATCGCATCGCCGAACGGCGAAGCCATCAAGAAGGCCTACGACATGATCTGGTCCATCGTGGCCGAGCCGGAAGAAGGCGGGATCTACAAGGGCAAGGTCGTGAAGATCGTCGATTTCGGCGCCTTCGTGAACTTCTTCGGCAAGCGTGACGGCCTCGTGCACGTCTCCCAGATCGAAAACCGCCGCCTGAACCATCCGTCGGACGTGCTGAAGGAAGGCCAGGAAGTCTGGGTCAAGCTGCTGGGCTTCGACGATCGCGGCAAGGTGCGCCTGTCGATGAAGGTCGTGAACCAGGAGACCGGCGAACCCGCGGTCGAAGAGAAGAACAAGGAAGAGGCGGAGGGCTGAGGCCTTTCGCGCCGCGGACCCGTCCGCAGCGATCTTTCGGAACGCCCCGGCCGATGCGCCGGGGCGTTTTGCGTTTCAGCGGCCACCCTGTCGCTGCGGAATCGTGGCATGAGGCTGGGGGCGAAGGTCAACCTCGGGGTGAATCCCGGCGCGCCGACGCAGCCGCAACGGGACGCGGCGGACAAAAAAAGGCCGGGCAAAATGCCCGGCCAGGTCCAACAGGGAGGTGCATGCGATGACCCGCACATGCAACGGGAACTTGTGTCGAATTTTCACGATCCGACAGGTTGATCTTACTTTGAGTTACGTAAACCTCAAAGCGCGACCTTTTGCCGACCGGCAGAAATGCAACACGTTAACTTTTCTGCCATGTTTTCAGGCAACAAGCCGGTAGCCTCCGGATTCCGTCACGAGAATTCGCGCGTTCGACGGGTCCGGTTCGATCTTTTGACGCAACCTGTAGATGTGCGTTTCCAGCGTGTGAGTCGTCACGCCCGCGTTATATCCCCAGACCTCGTGCAGCAGGATGTCGCGCGGCACCACGCCCTCGGTCGAGCGGTAGAGGTACTTCAGGATGTTGGTCTCTTTCTCGGTGAGGCGGATCTTGCGGTCGTCCTCGGTCACCAGCATCTTCATCGCGGGCTTGAAGGTATAGGGCCCGACGGCAAAGACCGCATCCTCGGACTGTTCGTGCTGGCGCAGCTGGGCGCGGATGCGGGCCAGCAGGACCGGAAACTTGAAGGGCTTGGTGACGTAGTCGTTCGCGCCGGCGTCGAGACCCAGGATCGTGTCGGCATCGGTGTCGTGGCCGGTCAGCATGATGATCGGCGACTTGATGCCCTGCTTGCGCAGCAGCTTGCAGAGTTCGCGCCCGTCGGTGTCCGGCAGACCCACGTCGAGGATGATCAGGTCGTAGATCTGCTCCTTGACGCGGGGCATGGCGGCGGCGGCGCTGTCGGCTTCGAAGACCTCGAAATCCTCGGTCATCACGAGTTGTTCGGCCAGCGCCTCGCGCAGGTCGTCGTCATCGTCCACGAGCAGAATGTTTTTGATCTGAGCCATCTTGGCGCCTCCTTCTGTCTTGTGACTTCACATGGATACACCGTTGCGTGTCGGCAAGTTTTGCGTCACGACTTTCACGCCCTCGTGTCCGGCGGGGGCTTTTGTTACAGGATCGGCGGGCGCATCTGTCAGTCCGCCCCTTGCCCATGCCGGAAAACTGGACCTCGCCATGCCGCTTGCCCCCGATCTAGCCGAAACGCTCGCGCGGGCCCGTGCCGATCTGCGCATGGGGGTGCCGGTGGTTCTGTCCGGCGCTGCGGGCGGCGCGCTGGTGCTGGCGGCCGAAACCCTCAGCGCGGCGCGCTTTGCGCTGGTGCGCGGGATGGGGCGCGCGGACCTCGTGTTGACGGCGCGGCGGGCCGAGACGCTCAAGGCGCGGGCCTATGACGGAGATGTGGCGCGGGTGATCCTGCCCGAGGATGCCGACGTGCTCTGGTTGCGCGGGATCGCCGACCCCGCCGACGACCTCGCGATGCCGATGAAGGGGCCGCTGGCGACCCGGCGCGAGGGCGACGCCGCGCTGCACAGGCTGGCGGTGACGCTGGCGAAGTCGGCGCGGCTACTGCCCGCGGTCCTCGTCCTGCCGCTTGCCGACCCGGCGGCACTGGCGCAGGCCGAGCGGCTGACGCTTGTCGATGCGGCGGCGGCGGCGCCCTACATGCTGACGCTGGCGGCGCTCGATCACGTGGTCTCGGCCCGCGTGCCGCTGCGCGCCGCCGAAAACGCCCGGCTGCACATCTTCCGCCCCGAGGACGGCTCGGACGAGCATTACGCGGTCGAGGTCGGTCGCCCGGATCGCGCCGCCCCGGTGCTGGCACGGCTGCATTCGGCCTGTTTCACCGGAGACCTGCTCGGGTCGCTGAAATGCGATTGCGGTCCGCAACTGAACGCCGCGCTGGCGCGCATGGGGCAGGAGGGGGCGGGGGTGCTGCTCTATCTCAACCAGGAGGGGCGGGGGATCGGCCTGGCCAACAAGATGCGGGCCTATGCGCTGCAGGATCAGGGGTTCGACACGGTCGAGGCCAATCACCGGCTGGGGTTCGAGGATGACGAGCGCGATTTCCGCCTCGGCGCCGGGATCCTGCGCAAGATGGGTTTCGGTGCGGTGCGCCTGCTGACCAACAACCCGAGCAAGATCGCGATGATGGAGCGCTGCGGCATTGATGTCACCGAGCGGGTGCCGCTGAAGGTCGGAGAGAATCCGTACAACGCGGCCTACCTCGCGACCAAGGCCGCGAAGTCGGGGCACCTGCTGTGAGCGCGTCGGACATGGTGCTGACGCGGAGCGGGCTGCGCTATGCCGGTCGCCTCTGGCCCTGCACGGTCGGGCGGGGGGGCATCCGGACGGACAAGTCCGAGGGGGACGGGGCAACCCCGGTGGGGGTGCATCGGATCGTCGGCTGCCTCTACCGCCCCGACCGGCTTGCGACGCCCGCCCCCTGGGCCGAGCCGATCCTGCCGGGCGACCTGTGGTCCGATGCCTCCGGCCAGCCGGAGTACAACCACCTCGTCCGGGCGCCCTATCCGCACAGCCACGAGGACATGCGCCGCGCCGACCCGATGTATGACGTGGTTCTGCTCACCGACTGGAACTGGCCCGACGCGCAGGCCGGGCGCGGCTCGGCCATCTTTTTGCACCAGTGGCGCGGGCGGGGACGGCCGACCGCCGGCTGCATTGCCTTTGCGCGCCGGGATCTGCTGCGCATCGCCGCGCTTGCCGCGCCTGGGACGCGGCTGGTGGTGCCCGAGGGCCTGGCCTATTCCGGGTAGTTGCGGCGGGCGCTTGCCTTGCCGACGACCTTGTTTCCGGCCCGTGCGGTGGCGGTCCATTCGTAGACATGCGCCCCGTTCGGCGGGCAGGGGCTCTTGTACTTGAAGGCCCCGGCGGGCAGTTGTCCGGCGCGGGAAACCTTCAGCTTGCCGCCGCCGTGATTGAAGGTCGGAACGTTGATATCCCTGAGGCGGAACTCGACCGAGGTTGTCCCGGCGGGCAGGTCCCTGATCGCGAAGGCCGGGGAGGGCACCGTTCCGGGACGTCCCGAGGTGCAGCGGGGAATATCGCCCCAGGCGAAGCTGATGGAAAACTCGGCTTGCGCGGCGCCGGTCTGCAGGGCCAGCGCGGCGAGGACGGGAAGAACGTATTTCATTTCGAAATCCTTTCCGGTCAATGTACACCGAAAGTATTCGGACCCCGGCGGGGTCTGTCAACGAAATGCGGTCAAGCCGGGGGCTTCAGCCCGGCGGTCATGCGGCAAGCGACCGCGTCACCCCCTGCAGCATGTCGAGGCATTGCGAAAGCTGGTCGCGGGCGATGTATTCGTCGGGCTTGTGCGCCTGCGTGATGGAACCGGGGCCGCAGACCACGACGGACATGCCCATTTCCTGGAACAGCCCGGCCTCGGTCCCGAAGGGGACGACCTCGGCGGCGTTGGCGCCGGTGAGTTGCGCCACCAGGTCGCGCGCCGCGTTGTCGTCCATCGGTTCGAGGCCGACGACCTCTCCGATCACCTCGGTGGTGATGTCGGCCTGGGGGGTGACCGCGCGCATGGCGGGCAGCAGTTCATGTTCGACGTAATGGGCGATGGCTTCCTTGACGAAATCCGCATCGCCCGCCTGCACGGGCCGCATTTCCCAGTCGATCTCGGCCTTGCCGGGGATGACGTTGTGGGCGACCCCACCCGAAAGGCGGCCGACGTTGACGCTGGTCCAGGGCGGATCGAAGCGGGAATCGCGCGGGGCGCGGGCCTTGAGCGCCTCGGCCAGTTCCATCAGGCGGTTGACGTAACGCACCGCGTAGAGCACCGCGTTGACGCCCCGGTCGGGGGCGGAGCCGTGCCCTTCGAGTCCGGTGAACCGCGCGGTGTATTCGCAGCAGCCCTTGTGGCCTTCGACGATGTGCATGAGCGTCGGCTCCCCGACGATGGCGATGCGCGGCGCGTAGCCCCGGGCCTTGAGCTCCGGCACGAGGTTGCGCGCGCCGAGGCAGCCGACCTCTTCGTCGTGGGTGAAGCACAGGTGCACCGGGCGGCGCAGGCGGGTGCGCGACAGCGGTTTCGCCATGGCCAGCGCCGCGGCGATGAAGCCCTTCATGTCGCAGGTGCCGCGCCCGTAGAGCAGGTCCCCCCGCCGGGTGAGGGCGAAGGGATCGCTGGTCCAGTCCTGATCGGTCACCGGCACCACGTCGGAATGCCCCGACAGCACCACCCCGCCCGGCACATCGGGTCCGATGGAGGCAAAGAGGTTGGCCTTCGTGCCGCTGTCATCGTGGAACAGGTCGACCCGCGCGCCCAGCCCTTCGAGCCGGGTGGCCATCGCCGCCATCATGTCGAGATTGCTGTCCGTCGACACGGTGGGAAAGGCGATGAGGTCTTCGAGGATGGTTTCGGTATCGGTCAGTAGCGTCATGTCTTCACGATCATGCTGCGCGGCCGGTCACAGAAGCACTCGGCGGCGCCGTTTTCGGTGATGAGGATCGATTCGGTGATCTCCAGCCCCCAGTCCGCCATCCAGAGCCCGGGCATGAAGTGGAAGGTCATGCCGGGTTGCAGGATCGTCTCGTCCTCTGAGCGCAGCGAGATCGTGCGCTCGCCCCAGTCCGGCGGATAGCTGAGTCCGATGGGATAGCCGCAGCGCGCCCCGCGTTCGATGCCGGCGCGCTCGAGCGGGGCGGCGAGGGCATTGGCGATGTCGCAGGCGCGGTTGCCGGCGCGGGCGGCTTCCAGACCGGCCTCGAGCCCCTCGACAAGCGCGGTTTCGGCGGCCCGCAGAAAATCCGGCGGCTCGCCGAGGAAGATCGTGCGGCAGAACGGCGTGTGATAGCGCCGGTAACAGCCGGAAATCTCGAAGAAGGTGGCCTCGCCCTTGCGGAAGGGGTCGCCGTTCCAGGTGAGATGCGGTGCCGCCGCGTCGGACCCGGAGGGCAGCAGCGGCACGATGGCGGCATAGTCGCCCCAATCGCCGTCGACGCCCCGGATCGCGTCGCGCTGGATCTCGGCCACCACCTCGTTCTTGGGCACGCCGGGTTCGACCCGTTCGATCAGCCCGTCGACGATCTTTTCCGAGATCCGCGCCGCCTTGCGCATGAAGGCGATCTCCTCCGCCGACTTGATGCCGCGCTGCCAGTTCACCAGCGCCGTCGCATCGACGAAGACGGCCTCGGGCAGGCTCTCCACCAGCGCCACATGCGCCTTGGCAGAGAAATAGTAGTTGTCCATCTCGACCCCGATCCGGGCCCGTTCGTGGCCGAGACCGATCAGCCGCTGGCTGAGGTCCTGCATCGGGTGGCGGATGGTGGACTGGACGTAGTGGTCCGCATAGCCGATGACCCGGTCATCGCCCATCCAGACCGTACGCACCGCGCCGTTGGTGTCCTGGTTGCGTCCCCACCAGATCGGGTCGGCATCGTGGAACACCAGAACCCCCTGGTGCACGTAGAAGGACCAGCCGTCATAGCCGGTGATCCAGGCCATGTTGGAGGGGTCGGTCAGCAGCATGACCTCGAGGCCCGCGCGCTCCATCGCCTTCCGGGTGAGCGCGAGGCGGCGTTGGTACTCTGCCTCGGTAAAGGGCAGGGCTTTCTGGAATCTGTGTTGGGGCATCGAGGGTCACCTGGTACTTTCCTGCCTGCAGAACAACGCGGAACCGGGGGCGGGTGCCCGTCAAAAACGACACGCGAGCGGCAGGGAACGGAAAAAACGACGATTTTCCCGGCAAGTGCTTATCCCATGGGCGTCAATTTCGGGTCAACCGCGCAGAATCCCCGTCGATTCTGGCGGCAGGGCAGGGGTGACGCCGGGTCAAACGCGGCGATCTGCCGTTTTTGCGTGCAGTCGATTGTCCTGCATCACCGCGTTCGGGTGGCGTTTTTTCGGGGAGATATGCCGCTTTCGTGACCGGACCTCCCGCGTTTGCCGTCGGCCCGGGCGATTCGCGTCAATCTGGTTGCAAGACAGGGTTCGACGCGGTTTAGTCAGAGGACCAAGACAGCGGAAACAATCCGCGACACACACGGGGAGCCGGATTTGCCAGATACCGGAAACAGCGACGCTTTCGTCGCCTTTGAACGCGTGCAAAAGAGCTATGACGGCGAGACGCTTGTCGTCAAGGATCTGAACCTGAGCCTGCCCAAGGGCGAGTTCCTGACCATGCTCGGGCCGTCCGGTTCGGGAAAGACCACCTGCCTCATGATGCTTGCGGGGTTCGAAACCGCCACCCACGGCGAGATCAAGCTCGACGGGGTAAGCATCAACAACATCCCGCCGCACAAGCGCGGCATCGGCATGGTGTTCCAGAACTACGCCCTTTTCCCGCACATGACCGTGGCCGAGAACCTGTCCTTCCCGCTGGAAGTGCGCAAGATCGGCAAGTCGGAACGCGAGAAGAAGGTGGCGCATGCGCTCGACATGGTCGAGATGGGCGCCTTCGGCGGCCGCCGCCCGGCGCAGCTTTCGGGCGGTCAGCAGCAGCGCATCGCCCTGGCGCGGGCGCTGGTCTTCGAACCCGAGCTGGTGCTGATGGACGAACCCCTCGGCGCGCTCGACAAGCAGCTTCGCGAGAAGATGCAGTTCGAGATCACGGACCTTGCGCACCGTCTGGGCATCACCGTGGTCTACGTGACCCACGACCAGACCGAGGCGCTGACCATGTCGGACCGGGTCGCGGTGTTCAACGACGGCCGCATCCAGCAGCTTGCCCCGCCGGACAAGCTGTACGAGGAGCCGGAGAACAGCTTCGTCGCGCAGTTCATCGGCGAGAACAACACGCTCGAAGGCGTGGTGACCGAGATGCGCGGCAACGAATGCACGGTGCGTCTGAACGACGGCGAGATCATCGTCGCCAAGCCGGTCAACGTGACCGAGGTCGGGCAGCGCACCCGCGTGTCGATCCGCCCCGAGCGGGTCGAGTTCAACAAGGAGCGCCTGCAGGAGGGCGCCCATACGCTCAAGGCCAAGGTGCTGGAATTCGTCTACATGGGCGACATCTTCCGCACCCGGCTCGAGGTCGCGGGCAACCGCGATTTCGTCATCAAGACCCGGAACGCCCCCGATCAGGTCCGGCTTCGCCCCGGCGAGGAGATCGAGATCGGCTGGCTTCCCGAAGACTGCCGCGCGCTGGACGCGCCGCAGGATTGAGGAACCGCCCGCGCTGCCCCGTGGCCCTGTCACAGGTGGCGCGGCGCATGGAAAGGGACCGCAGCCTTGGCCCGTGGGCCGGTTCCGCCGTCAACACGGGTTCACTAGGGAGCAATACATGAAACTGACGAAAACACTTCTGGCCACGACCGCGCTGACTGTCGCCGCAGGCGGTGCACTGGCCGAGAGCCATGGCAACATGGCTGACAGCATGACGCTCGTGTCCTGGGGTGGGGCCTATCAGGCCAGCCAGGACAAGGCCTATGCGCAGCCCTACGTCGAAATGCACCCCGAGGTTTCGGTGTCCTGGGACGAAAGCTCGAACGAGGCCGTGGCCAAGCTGCGCGCCATGAACGAGGCCGGCAACATCACCTGGGATCTGGTCGACGTGGTCGCCTCCGACGCCATCCGCCTCTGCGACGAAGGCCTCGCGATGGAATACGATCCCGAAGAGCTGCTCGCCGAAGGCGATGACGGCTCCTCTGCCGAGGACGATTTCGGCGATCTGATCGTGTCCGACTGCTTCATCCCGCAGATCGTCTACTCGACCACCTTCGGCTATCGCACCGACATGGTTCCCGAGGGTGTCGAGCCCCCGTCCGAGATCTGCTCGGTCTTCGACCTGGAGACCTATCCGGGCAAGCGCGCGCTGGAAAAGCGCCCCATCAACAACATGGAATGGGCGCTGCTCTGCGACGGCGTGGCCAAGGACGAAATCTATGACGTTCTCGCCACTCCCGAAGGTCAGGACAAGGCGCTTGCCAAGCTCGCCACCATCAAGGACGACGTGATCTGGTGGTCCGCCGGTGCCGATACGCCGCAGCTTCTGGCCGATGGCGAAATCTTCATGGGGTCGACCTACAACGGTCGCCTGTTCTCGGTCATCGAAGAGCAGAAGCAGCCCGTGGCGATGATGTGGGACGCGCAGGTGTTCGACCTTGACGGCTGGATCATTCCGACCGGTCTGGACGATGCCGCCCTGGCCCGCGTGAAGGACTTCGTGAAGTTCGCCACCGACACCCAGCGCCTGGCGGATCAGGCCAAGTACATCTCGTACGGCCCGGCACGCCTGTCGTCCGCTCCGCTGGTCGGCCAGCACGCCGAGCTCGGCATCGAGATGGCGCCGCACATGCCGACCGATCCCGAGAACGCCAAGAACACGTTCCTCTACAATTACGAGTTCTGGGCCGACTATCGCGATGACATCGACGCGAAGTTCCAGGCATGGCTCGCCCAGTAAGGCGCGCCTGACACCTCTGGGAGGGGGCCTGCCGGCCCCTTCCCGCAACCACCACGAGACATTGCCCGCCACGAGGCAAGCACAAACCGGGATGGGGACAGCATGACCGACGCAACGGGGCCAGACAAATTTGACGGACCGACGCCGGACAACGCGCTGCGACAATCCGGGCAGACATCGGGCCCGATGCTGGCCGCCGACGGTCGACCGCTGAAGAAAAGCCTCGCGCGGGCGCTTCGGGCGCAGAAGATCCGGGCGCTGCTGCTGATCGCGCCGCTGCTGATCTTTGTCCTCGTGAGCTTCATCGCCCCCATCGGCGACATGCTGTTCCGCTCGGTCGAGAACCAGATCGTTTCCGACACCCTGCCGCGCACGACCGAGGCGCTGGCCGATTGGGACGGGCAGGGGCTGCCGCCGGAAAGCGCCTTCGAGGCCGCCTATTACGATATTTTCCTGGCCGCGGAGCGCAAGCTGCACACGCGCCTCGGCTCCCGCCTGAACTACGAACTCACCGGCGCCTCGTCGCTGTTCCGCAAGTCCGGCCGCGGGCTGGACGACATCGGCGAGGTCTATCAGGACCAGTTCAAGGATCTCGACAAGGCCTGGGACGATGCCGAACCCTGGGCCGAGATCATGGGCGATCCCGAGTGGCTGGCCGAGCAGTCCGCCTGGACCAAGGGCGAGGACCAGCCGGAATTCGTGATGCGCGAGGGCATCGGAGAGATCCTGCCCACCGCCGCGCGCGAGTACCAGATCTTTGCGCTCTACCAGCAGGAAGAGGAAAACCGCAGCCCGCTGAAGGAAGAGCCCTGGACGGCGGTGCATACCGCGCTCTACGAGGATCTGAAGACCGCGGATCTGTCCGGCTACACAGGCCCCCGCGCCGAGATGCTGAAGGCTGCCGATGCGCTGGTCGACAGCGCCGATTTCGAAACCGTCAGCTTTCAGGACGGCTTTGTCGACATGGACAAGGATTGGGGAGAACCCCCGATCTGGCGCACGATCAAGCTCTACAGCCCGAATTACACCTCCGGGTACTTCCTGAATTCGATCGACATGCAGCTGACCCCGGACGGCATCCAGCCGCGCCCGGCGAACCAGCGGATCTACATGTTCCTGTTCCAGCGGACGCTCTACATGAGCCTCGTCATCACGCTGAGCTGCATCCTGCTCGCCTATCCGGTGGCCTACCTTCTGTCGAACCTGCCCGCGCGCAAGGCGAACCTGCTGATGATCCTCGTCCTGCTGCCGTTCTGGACCTCGCTTCTGGTGCGGACCTCGGCCTGGAAGGTGATGCTGCAACAGCAGGGCGTCATCAACGACGTGCTGGTCTGGCTCGGCCTCGTGGGAGACGCGGACCGGCTGGTCATGATCAACAACCAGTTCGGCACCATCGTCGCGATGACCCACATCCTGCTGCCGTTCATGATCCTGCCGATGTATTCCGTGATGGCGACCATCCCGCAAAGCTACGTCCGGGCAGCGAAATCGCTGGGGGCGACGGACTGGACGACCTTCTGGAGGGTGTATTTCCCGCAGTCGATCCCGGGGATCGGGGCGGGCTCGATCCTCGTCTTCATCCTGTCCATCGGCTACTACATCACGCCGGAGATCGTCGGCGGCACCACCGGCACGTTCATCTCGAACCGGATCGCCTACCACATCTCGTCCTCGCTGAACTGGGGCCTCGCGGCCGCGCTGGGGGCGATCCTGCTGGCGGTGGTCCTCATCCTCTACTGGGCCTACGACAAGATCGTCGGCATCGACAACGTGAAGCTGGGATAAGACCATGAGCGAAGTGATCCTGACCCCCGCCAAGAAGATGCCGCTGAACTTCACCCTGCCGGTTCTTGCCGCCGCCGGAGCCTTTGCCGGCATCTTCGTGGGGGCGGCCAACGGGTCGGTCCTGCTGGGGCTGCTGCTGGGCGCGGCGGTGATGGCGGCGCTCGGCTTCGTCGTCATGTCGGTCCTGCCCAAGGAACAGGAAAAGCCGGTCCGCATCGCGCTGATCGTGGCGTTCGCCCTCATCGGCTTCCTGCTCGGCGGTCTGCCGGGCGGGGTGATCGGGGCGCTGTTCGGCTGGTTCTTCGGCTGGTTCGCCTACTGGGTCGGCTTCGGGCGCTACCGGGTCAAGCTGGTGCCCTACCTGACCGCGGGGCAGGTGCTTTGGCACTATGCCTTCGTGGTGATCGCCGGGTCGATCTTCGTCTTCCTCATCACGCCGATCCTCGTGGTGATGCCGCTCAGCTTCAACGCCGAGGATTTCTTCACCTTCACCCCGGCCATGCTGCGCTTCGACCCCGAGGGCTATTCGCTGAAGCATTACCGCGACTTCCTGACCAACCCGGAATGGACCAACGCGGTGAAGAATTCGCTGATGATCGCGCCGGTCGCGACGATCATCTCGGTGTCGCTGGGCACGCTGGCGGCCATCGGCCTGTCGCAGAGCCACGTGCCCGGCAAGCGTGCGATCATGGCGATCCTGATCTCGCCGATGATCGTGCCGCTGATCATCTCGGCCACCGGCATGTATTTCTTCTACTCCAAGATCGGTATCGTCGGCACCTACTGGGGCGTCGTCCTCGCCCATGCGGTGCTGGGCATTCCCTTCGTCATCATCACCGTCACCGCGACGCTGGTGGGCTTCGACCGCTCGCTGACCCGCGCGGCGGCGAACATGGGCGCGGACCCGGTGACGACCTTCTTCCGGGTGCAGATGCCGCTGATCCTGCCCGGCGTGATCTCGGGCGGGCTGTTCGCCTTCATCACCTCCTTCGACGAGGTGGTGGTGGTGCTGTTCATCGGCTCTGCGGAACTGCAGACGCTGCCCTGGCAGATGTTCACCGGCCTGCGCGAGCAGATCTCGCCGACCATCCTGGCCGCGGCAACGATCCTGGTGGGGATCTCGATCCTGCTGCTGACCACGGTCGAGATCCTGCGCCGCCGCTCGGAACGACTGCGCGGCCTCAGCCCGGGCTGAAGCCTGCGACATTCTTCCGAAAAGAGGCGCGGAAAACCCGCGCCTCTTCACGTTTTGGAAACCGGGACCGCGCATCCTGCCGCAACGGGGTTTCCAGAGGACGAGGCCAGGATGACTCAACACGATGCGCAGATGATTGCCCAGACACGCAGCGGCGGCGTCGGGGAAGTGTCATTCGATGCCAAGGATCTCTTCTATTCCCGAACCGATCCGCGCGGCGTGATCATCGAGGGCAACTCGATCTTCCGCCGGATCTCCGGCTTCGGCTGGCAGGAGCTGAAGGGCGCGCCGCACAAGGTGGTCCGCCACCCGGACATGCCGAAGGGCGTCTTCCAGCTCTACTGGGACCGGCTGAAGGCCGGAAAACAGGTCGGCGCCTACGTCAAGAACAAGACGAAGGACGGGCGGTTCTACTGGGTCTTCGCAGTCGCCTGGCCGATCGAGGGCGGCTACCTCTCGGTCCGGATCAAGCCGCACAGCGAGCTGTTCCAGTCCGTCATCCAGATCTACGAGGACCTGCGCGAGGCGGAGCGCGACGGCGGTCTGACACCGCAAAAGAGCTCCGAACGCCTTGTCGAGCGACTGAAGGAGGCGGGCTATTCCTCTTACGAGGCGTTCATGTCCGCCGCCCTTGCCGGCGAGATGGAGGAACGCTCGCGCGCCGTGTCCCGCCCGCTGGATCAACGCCAGCAACGCTTTCTCACCATGGCCCGCACGATCCTCCAGATCCGCGAGGAGACGGATCGCATGACCGAGATCATCAAGGCGATCCGCACGGTGCCGATGAACATGCGCATCCTCGCCTCCCGGCTGGAAAATGCCGGTGGTCCGATCAGCGCGATCTCGGTCAACTACGGCTCCATGCTGGACGAGATGGCAAGCTGGGTGCGCGGCTTCATCGAAGGCGGCGACAGCACCTACAACCGGATGCTGAACACCATCCAGCGCGGGCAGTTTCTTGTCTGTGCCGCCTCCCTGCAGCGGGAAATGTCGACCCTGTTCGAGCAGGACATGCGCGCGGCCAAGGACATCAGTGCCCTGACCGAGGATCGCGAGACGCTGGAGCGCGAGGCGGTCTCCTACAACAAGGCGGCGATCGAGGCGCTGAAGGTGGTCGAGATCGAGGCGACGCGGCTCGGCCGGTCGGTGCTCGACATGAAGCGCTACGTGACCGGGCTCAGCTCGACCCGGATGATGTGCAAGATCGAAAGCGCGGCGCTGAGCGGTTCGGGGGATTCCCTGTCGGGCATCGTCGATCAGCTCGACGCCGGCCAGGACGAGATCGAAGCGCGCCTCGCCAAGATCGTCGAACTGAACACCGTGATCCAGTCCAACACCGCGATGCTGCGCGCCATGAGCTGACCACCGGGGCGCGCGACTTGCGCGACGGCATTGCCGCGCGCCGCCGGTTTGGATACATGGCCGAGCCATGACCACGTCCAACAAGCACCCCGACGCGCCCTGGCGCAATTTCTACGGCCGCATCCGCGGCAAGACGTTGCGCCCGTCGCAGGAAACCTACCTCGACGAGGATCTCGACGCCCTGTCTCCCGGTCCCGTCGATTGGGAGGTCAACCCGGAACGTCATCCGCTGGATGTCGGGGCGCTCTTCGCGGGACGGCCGGTCTGGCTCGAGATCGGGTTCGGCGGCGGCGAGCACATGGTGCACCAGGCCGCGACCTATCCCGAGGTGGGCATCATCGGCTGCGAACCCTTCCTCAACGGGGTGGCCATGCTGCTGGGCAAGATCCGCGATGCCGGTGTCGAAAACCTCAGGGTGCATCCGGGGGACGTGCGCAATCTCTTCGACGTGCTGCCCGACGCCTCGCTGGACAAGGCCTTTCTGCTCTACCCGGATCCCTGGCCCAAGAAACGCCATCACAGGCGGCGGTTCGTGACGCAGGACCACCTCGAACCCCTGGCGCGGGTGCTGAAGCCCGGCGCGGAATTCCGCGTCGCCACGGATATTCCCGACTACGTGCGCCAGACCCTCGTCGAGGTGCCCCGCGCGGGCTTCGAATGGCTGGCGGAGCAGCCGCAGGACTGGCGCGCGCCCTGGGATGACTGGCATTCCACCCGCTACGAACAGAAGGCCCTGCGCGAGGGGCGGGTGCCGCACTACCTGACGTTCCGGCGGCGGTGAGGCCGGATTTGCGTATTTGGAACAAGAAGAAGACGCGGGCGATGGACGAGAGTTGCGGCCACTGCTATCAGGCCGCGACCAAGGACGGGGGGAAACATGTCGAGCCACGGTGAACCTATTCCGATGATTGCCCGCCGGTCCGGTCCCCTGACCGGGGTCGCCGAGGTGCCGGGCGACAAGTCGATCTCGCACCGCTCGCTGATCCTCGGCGCGCTGGCGGTCGGCGAAACCCGGGTGACGGGTCTGCTCGAAGGGCAGGACGTGCTCGATACCGCGAAGGCGATGCAGGCCTTCGGCGCAGAGGTCGAGAAACGCGGCGACACCTGGCACGTGCACGGCGTCGGCGTCGGCGGCTTTGCCGAGCCCGAGGGTGTCATCGACTGCGGCAATTCCGGCACCGGGGTGCGGCTGATCATGGGGGCTATGGCGACGACGCCCGTCGCCGCGACCTTCACCGGGGATGCCAGCCTCAACAAGCGTCCGATGGCGCGGGTGACCGACCCGCTGGCGCTGTTCGGCGCGCGGGCCTACGGGCGCAGCGGCGGCCGTCTCCCGATGACCATTCTCGGCGCGCGGAACCCGCTTCCGGTGCGCTATGCCACGCCGGTGCCCTCGGCCCAGGTGAAATCCGCCGTCCTGCTCGCCGGTCTCAACGCGCCGGGCGAAACCGTGGTGATCGAGCGCGAGGCGACGCGCGACCATTCCGAGCGGATGCTGGCCGGATTCGGGGCCGAGGTCTCGACCGAGATCACCCCGGAGGGGCGCGTCATCACCCTGCGCGGCCGCCCGGAGCTGCGTCCCCAGACCATCGCCGTGCCGCGCGATCCGTCCTCGGCCGCCTTCCCGGTCTGTGCCGCGCTCATCACCGAGGGCTCGGACGTCCTGGTGCCCAACATCGGGCTCAACCCCACGCGCGCCGGGTTGTTCGAGACGCTGCGCGACATGGGCGCGGATCTGACCTACGAGAACATGCGCGAAGAAGGGGGCGAGCCCGCCGCCGATCTGCGCGCGCGGTTCTCTCCGGACCTCAAGGGGATCGAGGTGCCGGCGGAGCGGGCGGCGAGCATGATCGACGAATACCCGGTGCTGTCGGTGGTTGCGGCCTTTGCCTCGGGCAAGACCCACATGCCCGGCGTGCGCGAATTGCGCGTCAAGGAAAGCGATCGCATCGACGCCATGGCGGTGGGGTTGCGGGCCTGCGGGATCACCGTGGACGAGGGCGAGGACTGGTGGACGGTGCACGGGCTCGGTCATGGCAGCGTGCCGGGCGGGGCGATCACGCAAAGCCGGCTCGATCACCGCATCGCCATGTCCTTTCTCGTGCTCGGCTTTGCCACGCAGCAGCCGGTGCGGGTGGATGACGGCGGGCCGATCGCCACGTCCTTCCCGATCTTCGAGCCCTTGATGACTTCCCTCGGGGCGGATCTGGCGCGCGAGGCATGAGGCGGATCATCCCGATAGCCGCGGCGCTGGCCTTTGCCCTGCTGCTCTGCATGATCTGGTATTCCTGGCAGGTGCTGGTGCCCTCGGCGGGCGGGTTGCTGCCTTTCGACGCGCGCCCCTTCGGCTATGACCCGGAGGAGGCGCTCGCCTATCTCCGGCAACTCGACAGCAGCGGACGGGCGGTCTACCTGCTCGAGATGCACTGGCTCGACACCGCCTTTCCGCCGGTGGCGGCGCTGGCGGCCGGGCTGGGAATCGTGGTGGCGACGCGGGGGCGGCGCAGGGGGCTGCGGCTTCTGTTGCTGGTGCCGGTGCTTGCCTATCTCGGGGCGGACCTGGCCGAGAACGCCACCGTGCAGGAGATGCTGCGTCGCAACGCCGAGAATTTCTCGCCCCGGCTCGCGGAATGGGCGAGCCTGTTCACCCGGCTGAAATTCGCCTTCCTCCTGGTGACCGCGCTGGTGCTGGCCGGTCTCGGGCGGCGCCGGTCCGACGACGGTTGAAGCCCTGCGCCGGGGACGGCATAAAGACGCCGGAACGATCTGGGAACGAAAGACATGGCCTTTACCATCGCGATTGACGGCCCCGCGGCCGCTGGAAAGGGCACGCTCAGCCGCGCGGTGGCCGATCATTTCGGCTATGCGCATCTGGATACCGGCCTGCTGTATCGCGCGGTCGGCAAGCGCATGCTCGACGGTGTCGAACCGATCGAAGCGGCGCGGGCGCTGATGGCGGGCGATCTGAGCGACGACGGCTTGCGCAGCCCCGAGGTGGCGCAGGCCGCCTCCAAGGTCGCGGTGATCCCCGAGGTGCGGGCGGCGCTGCTCGACTTCCAGCGCGCCTTTGCCCGGCGCGACGGCGGCGCGGTTCTCGACGGGCGCGACATCGGGACGGTGATCTGCCCCGAGGCCGAGGCCAAGATCTTCGTGACTGCCAGCGCCGAGGTCCGCGCCCGGCGGCGGTTCGAGGAATTGCTGGGCAACGGCACCGAGACCGATTTCGATACCGTCCTGGCCGAAACCCGCGAACGCGACGAGCGCGACGCGACGCGGGCGGATGCGCCCTTGCGCCCGGCGGCCGATGCGGTGATCCTCGACACGTCGGCGCTGGATGTCGGCGCGGCAGTGGCGGCGGCCATCGCAGCGGTGGACGCCCTGCGGCAGGGCATGTCCGCCGGTTGAACGGGGGGACGGCATGAAGCAACGACAGATGGGGGCCGGCGGGCCGCAGGTCTCCTGCCTCGGCATCGGCGCGATGTCCTTTGCCGATTTCTACGGCGAAACGACGGAAGCGAATTCCTTTGCCGTTCTCGACATGGCGCGGGAACTCGGGGTGACGCATATCGACACCTCCAACGTCTACGGCATGGGTCGGTCCGAGACCACGATCGGGAAGTGGCTGACGGCCAATCCGGGCGCGCGCGACGGGGTCCATATCGCCACGAAGGGCGGCATCACCAAGGATGCCGAGGGGCGGCGCTGTTTCGACAATTCGCCGGCGCATCTGGAGGGGGCGCTCGATGCCTCGCTCGGGCGGCTGGGGGTGGACTGCGTCGATCTCTACTATGCCCATCGCTATCAGCCCGACATTCCGGTCGAGGAGGTGGCGGGCACGCTGGGCAGGCTCGTCGCCAAGGGCAAGGCCCGCGCCATCGGTTTCTCCGAGATCGCCCCCGCCACCCTGCGCCGCGCCCATGCCGAGCATCCGGTCGCCGCGATCCAGTCGGAGTATTCGCTCTCGACCCGTGCGCCGGAACTGGGGCTGGTGCAGACCTGTGACGCCCTCGGCATCTCGCTCGTGGCGTTTTCACCGGTCGGCCGCTCCTTGCTGACGGATTCGCCCGTGCCGCACGAGATCATCGAAAGCAGTCCGTTCCTGTCGGTGAACCCGCGCTTCGTGGAACCGAACCTGTCCGCCAACCTGCACCTCGCCGAGGGATTCCGGTCGCTTTCGGCTGACATGGGGGTGCCGACGGCGGCGCTTGCCATCGCATGGCTGCTGCACCGGAGCGACCGGGTGATCCCGATCCCCGGCACCCGCTCGACCGAGCATTTCTCGGAACTTGCGCAGGGGGCGGGGCTTTCGCTGACCGAGGCCGACATGGTGCGGATCGAGGAGGTCCTGCCGGTCGGCTGGGCCCACGGCGACCGCTATTCGACCGCACAGTGGATCGGACCGCAGAACTACTGCTGAGAGCAGCGGCGGGCCGAGCCGGCGCGCGAAGCGCCCCTGAAAGGCCCCCGGAGGGCTTTTGACTTGCTTCGCGCGCCGTGCGGGGCTATATCGCGCGCGTCAAGCAAGGCAAATAATGCCGCGAAACGAAGAGTCGAGCAGGGCCGGACCACCGGCCCTCTTTTGTTACGCAGACGCCCGAAAGACCAACCGCAAGACCGGCGGAGACAACCGCCCGGCCAGAAAAACCGAAGATGAAAAGGACATACACGCCACATGGCTGATACCACCATGGAGGAATTCGAGGCCCTCCTTAACGAAAGCCTCGAAATGGACACGCCCGACGAAGGGTCTGTTGTCAAAGGCAAGGTCATCGCGATCGAAGCGGGACAAGCCATCATCGACGTCGGCTACAAGATGGAAGGCCGCGTCGATCTGAAAGAATTCGCGAACCCCGGCGAAAATCCCGACATCAGCGTCGGCGACGAAGTCGAAGTGTTCCTGCGTTCCGCCGAGAACGCGCGCGGTGAAGCGGTCATCTCGCGCGAGATGGCCCGCCGCGAAGAAGCCTGGGATCGTCTCGAAAAGGCCTATGCCGACGACGCCCGCGTCGAAGGTGCGATCTTCGGCCGCGTCAAGGGCGGCTTCACCGTCGATCTCGGCGGCGCCGTGGCCTTCCTGCCCGGTTCGCAGGTCGATGTGCGCCCCGTGCGCGATGCCGGCCCGCTCATGGGTCTCAAGCAGCCGTTCCAGATCCTCAAGATGGACCGTCGTCGCGGCAACATCGTTGTCTCGCGCCGTGCGATCCTCGAAGAGAGCCGCGCCGAACAGCGCGCCGAGGTCATCTCGAACCTCACCGAAGGCCAGACGGTCGACGGCGTGGTCAAGAACATCACCGAATACGGTGCGTTCGTTGACCTGGGCGGTGTCGACGGCCTGCTGCACGTCACCGACATGGCATGGCGCCGCGTCAACCACCCCTCGGAGATCCTGTCGATCGGCGAGACCGTGAAGGTCCAGGTCATCAAGATCAACAAGGACACCCACCGTATTTCCCTGGGCATGAAGCAGCTCCAGGAAGATCCGTGGGATCTGGTTGCCGCCAAGTTCCCGCTGGGCTCGGTGCATCAGGGTCGCGTCACCAACATCACCGACTACGGCGCGTTCGTCGAGCTGGAGCCCGGTGTCGAAGGTCTGGTCCACGTCTCCGAGATGTCCTGGACCAAGAAGAACGTGCACCCCGGCAAGATCGTGTCGACCTCGCAGGAAGTCGACGTCATGGTGCTGGAAATCGACGCCGCCAAGCGTCGCGTTTCGCTCGGTCTCAAGCAGACCATGCGCAACCCGTGGGAAGTGTTCGCGGAAACGCACCCCGAGGGCACCCCGGTCGAAGGCGAAGTCAAGAACATCACCGAATTCGGTCTGTTCATCGGCCTCGAAGGCGAGATCGACGGCATGGTTCACCTTTCGGACCTGTCCTGGGACCAGCGTGGCGAAGAAGCCATCCAGGAATACCGCAAGGGCGACATCGTTCAGGCGGTCGTCACCGAAGTCGACACCGACAAGGAGCGTATCTCGCTCTCGATCAAGGCTCTGGGCGGCGACAAGTTCGCTGATGCCGTGGGCGGCGTGAAGCGCGGTTCGATCATCACCGTCGAAGTGACGGCGATCGAGGACGGCGGCATCGAAGTGGAATACGAAGGCATGAAGTCCTTCATCCGCCGTTCCGACCTCGCCCGTGACCGTGCCGACCAGCGCCCCGAGCGCTTCTCGGTGGGCAACCACCTCGACGTGCGCGTCACCAACATCGACTCCAAGACCCGTCGTCTGGGTCTGTCGATCAAGGCACGCGAGATCGCCGAAGAGAAGGAAGCCGTCGAACAGTACGGTTCCTCCGACTCGGGTGCGTCGCTGGGCGACATCCTCGGCGCCGCGCTCAAGGGCGACCGCTGATCCCGCCGAACGGCGGACGAAACGCGAAAAGGGGCCTCCGGGCCCCTTTTTCATGTCCGGCCGAGCGGGCCCGATATTTGCGGGATTGCGAAGGTCGGAAATTCTGCCAATCTGCCCTTCTCGATTGTGCCTCGTTCAGGATTACCCGGTCATGATTTTTTCTCTAAGACTTGTTGCAACCGTTCTTGCCCTGACGGCGGGGGGCGCGTCCGCCTCGACGCTGATCGATCGCGGGCTCGAAACCTGGGACCCGCTTTCGGGTCTCGCCTGGCTCGACCTCACCGAAACCGAAGGCGATTCCGCGATCGAGGCGGTGACGGATCACGCCGCCTACCGGGTCGCGACGCAGGACGAGGTGATGTCGCTGTTCGCCAATGCCGACCTGCCCGTGTTCTCGGTCCGCTCCGCGACGCTGAATGCCGCCGCGGAGGCGCTCATCTCGCTGCTGGGCCGCACCGTGGACGGCGTGTCGTCCTATGCGGTGCAGGGGCAGGTGCTGGGGCACGGCGGGACCTATTACAACGATCCCTTCGTCGCCATGCGGGACGCGGATACCGCGACGCCCGAGGCGCAGATCTACACCGGACTGAACGCCTCCGGCTGGCTGGCGCCGACCTCGGGCATCTCGGGCGTGGGGGTCTTTCTCGTGCGCGAGATCCCGGACGTGCCGCTGCCCGCCTCCGGGCTGGTGCTGCTTCTCGGCCTCGGCGGGCTGGCGGGGCTGCGCCGCCGCCGCGGCTGAGTCCCCGGCGGGCGGGAGGACGCGCGCCCGCGCGGCGCGGCTCGAATCGGGCGCGGGCGGGTGCCGGACGCGGCCCCGGAAAGCCCGGGACGGTCCGCCGGGCTGCGCGGGAACCTGCCGGATCGGGGCGGAGAGGCCCCCAATGTGCTGCCAGCGATCAGTTTTTTTCCCGACAGGCCGGTTTCCGTTTGGCGAGTCTCGCCGTATAGTCGTACAACACCGAAGCGCGCCAAGACGCCTCAGGGGGATGAGTGAGGATGATCAGGTCGGAATTGATCCAGAAAATAGCGGATGAGAATCCGCATCTCTACCAACGCGACGTCGAGCGGATCGTGAACACGATCTTCGAGGAAATCACCAACGCCATGTCACGGGGCGACCGTGTCGAGCTGCGCGGGTTCGGCGCGTTTTCCGTGAAGAAGCGGGACGCGCGGCTGGGGAGAAACCCCCGGACCGGCGACGCGGTCGAGGTGGAAGAGAAGCACGTGCCGTTCTTCAAGACCGGCAAGCTGCTGCGCGATCGCCTCAACGGAAAGTAAGAAGACACGACATGCGTTACATCCGTTATGCCTTTTGGGGTGCCCTTGCCGTTGTCCTGATCGCCATCGCGCTGGCCAACCGCGATCTGGTCGCCCTGCATCTTCTGCCGGCGGATCTTGCCGCGTTGCTGGAATTCCAGTGGTCGGTGTCGGTGCCGGTCTTCCTGGTGTTCTTCGCGGGCATCGTGGCCGGTCTGCTGATCGGCTTCGTCTGGGAATGGCTGCGCGAGCACAAGCACCGCGCCGCGGCGTCGGAGAATCGTGCGGAGGTGCGCAAGCTCTCCCGCGAGCTGCGCAAGACCCAGGCCGAGCGCGACAAGGACAAGGACGAGGTTCTGGCGATTCTCGACCAGAGCGCCTGAGCGATCCGGCAGGGCGTGAGGGGCCAGCCCCTCTGCCGCCTCCGGCGTCATTCACCCCGGGATATTTGACGCCAGAAGAAATCCGGGGCGTGGTGGGATCGGCTGATGCATGACATTCGAGTGAAGATCTGCGGGCTGACGCGGCCCGAGGACGTCGCCGCCGTTGCGGCGGCGGGCGCGCGCTATGCGGGCTTCGTGTTCTTTCCGGCGAGCCCGCGGTCGGTGACACCGGCGGTGGCGCGGGAACTGGCGCTCGGGGCGCCTCCGGGGCTGGCAAAGGTGGCGCTGGTGGTGGATGCAGAGGACGCGCTGCTGGACGAGATCGTCGGGGCGGTGCCGCTGGACATGCTGCAACTGCACGGCAGGGAGAGCGTGGCGCGGGTGGCCGAGGTGCGCGCGCGTTACGGGTTGCCGGTGATGAAGGCGGTCGGGGTGGCCTCGGAGGCGGATCTGCCGGCGCTGCTGGAATACGGCCGGGTGGCGGATCAACTGCTGGTCGATGCCAAGGCCCCGAAGGGGGCAGTGCTGCCGGGGGGCAACGGGCTTGCCTTCGACTGGCGGCTGATCGCGGGACGGCGCTGGCCGGTGCCCTGGATGCTGGCGGGCGGGCTGACGCCGGAGAACGTGGCGCGCGCGGTGGCGATGACCGGGGCGCGGCAGGTCGACGTGTCCTCCGGGGTGGAGACGGCGCCGGGGCGGAAGGATGGCGGGCTCATCCGGGATTTCGTGGCGGCGGCGTCGGAGGCCGGGGCGGTGCCGCGGCTCTGAACCGGGCGGGGCATTTTAGACCGTGCTACGGCTGTACGGAGCAGGATCGGGCAATGCAAAAGGCCACCCGCGAGGGGTGGCCTTTGCAACATGGTCCGTCGGGACCCTGCGGTTTCAGCCCTGGCGGGCCTTGAAACGGCGCTGGGTCTTGTTGATCACGTAAACGCGGCCCTTGCGACGCACAACGCGGCAGTCGCGGTGGCGCTGTTTGAGCGAGCGGAGCGAGTTTGCGACCTTCATGGTGGTCTCCCCTCTTGTTCGCGGCGCGCGAGCGCCAGACGGTTGCGGTCTGCCACGGGGCCGGAGCCATCGCGACGGTTCGAATTCGATGGTGGGCGGTACTGGGTTCGAACCAGTGGCCCCTACGATGTCAACGTAGTGCTCTACCGCTGAGCTAACCGCCCACAGTCCCGTGCGACCCGTCCCCCCGACAAGCAAGGGGCGCGGAGATCCGCGCCGGTGACGGGTGCTATAAAAGGAGTCGGAAGCGGGATCAAGGGCTTTTGGACAGCAATATTTTCGCGCTATGTTATCGGGGAAGGAGCCCCCATGCCGAAAGTTGCCTATCATCTCGATCTGCCGGATGTCGCAACCTCGTGCGTGGTCTTCGCATCGCCGCATTCCGGGCGGGATTACCCCTGGAGCTTCCTGCGCAACACGGTTCTGGACGAGCATTCCATCCGGTCTTCGGAGGATGCCTTTGTCGACCGGCTGTTCGATTGCGCACCGCAGTTCGGGGCGCCGCTGCTGCGGGCCGGGGCACCGCGGGCGTTCATCGACCTCAACCGGGCGGCGGACGAGCTCGACCCGGCGCTGATCGAGGGTGTGCGTCGCAGCGGGCACAATCCCCGCGTGGCGAGCGGTCTGGGGGTCGTGCCGCGGGTCGTGGCGAACGGGCGGGAGATCTATCGCGGAAAGCTGCCGATGGCCGAGGCCGAGCGCCGCATCGCCCTCTACTGGCGGCCCTATCATGCGCGGCTTCAGGGGTTGCTCGACAAGGCCGTCGCGCAGTTCGGCGAGGCGATCCTGATCGACTGCCACTCCATGCCGCACGAGGCGGTGGAGAGCGTCGGACGGTCGTCCGGGCGGCGGCCGGAAATCGTCATCGGGGATCGCTTCGGCGCTTCTGCGACCTCGGCGATCGTCGAGCGGGTGGAGTCGACCTTTGCCCGCGCCGGGTTCGCGGTGATGCGCAACACGCCCTTTGCCGGGGCCTTTACCACCCAGCATTACGGGCGCCCGTCGCGCCGCCAGCACGCGGTGCAGATCGAGATCGACCGGGCGCTCTACATGGACGAGAAGTCGATTCGCCCGAGCGAGGAGTTCCATGCCGTTCGCCGCAGGTTGCGCGCGGTGATCGCCGAGATTTCGGCGATCGGGCACCGGGAACAGCCGCTCGCGGCGGAATAGGGCGGGGGCCTTCAGTCGAACAGCGCGGCGAGCGCGGCGTCGAGCGGCGCCGGTTCGGGCAGGGCCAGCCGCACGGGCAGGGTCAGGACCTTGGGGCGGAAGTCGTCGGGCAGGCGCACCGCGTCCTTTTCCGTGGTGACAAGCTGAGCGCCGAGCCGGGCGGCATCGGTTTCCAGCCGGTTGAGCAGGGCGGCGGACAGCGGCTGGTGATCGTCGAGCGCCACGGTCCCGGCGAGGATCGCGCCGAGCCCGTGCAGCGTGGCGAAGAATTTCTCCGGATGGCCGATCCCGGCAAAGGCCAGCGCGGGCAACCCGTTCCAGTCCATGCCGGTCTGCAGCGGCGCGAGGTGGCCGCGCAGGTGGGGGACGGGGATGGCATGGCTCCAGAGCGCGGAGAAGCGTGCCTGTGCCTCGTCCTGCCCGATGGAGATCACGATGTCGGCGCGGGCGAGGCCGGCGCTCACCGGCTCGCGCAGCGGTCCTGCGGGCATGCAGCGGCCGTTGCCGAAGCCTTTCACAGCATCCACCACGACCAGCGACAGATCCTTGACCAGTGCGGGGTTCTGAAAGCCGTCGTCCAGCACGATCACCCCGGCGCCATCCGCGACGGCGGCGCGGGCCCCGGCGGCGCGGTCGCGGGCGATCCAGACCGGGGCGAAGGCAGCCAGCAGCAGCGGCTCGTCCCCGACCTCGGCGGCGGTGTGGCGCATCGGATCGACGCGCAGCGGCCCGGCGAGGCTGCCGCCGTACCCGCGCGAGACGACATGCACCGCCCGGCCCATGGCCGTCAGGCGTTCGGTCAGGTGGATGGCGACCGGCGTCTTGCCGGTGCCCCCGGCGTTGAGGTTGCCGACGCAGATCACCGGCACCCCCGCCGCTTCGCCGGGGCGGGCGACGCGGTGCGCCGTGGCGCGGGCGGTCAGCGCGCCGAGCGGGGCGAGCACGCGGGCCTGCCAGGCGGGGCGGGCGGGGGGCGTATCCCAGAAGGACGGCGGACGCATCAGGCGGCCTGCCCTTCGTCCAGCCAGTCGCAGGCGAGGCTGATGACCTCGTCCGTCAGCGCGGCGCCCTGGCTCACCACGTCCCACCCGGCATGGGCCATCGCGGCGGCACGGTCCGGCGCCATGAGCTGGATCACCGCCGAGCCGAGCGAATCGAAATCCCGCACGATCCGCGCCGCGCCCGCATCGACCAGCCTTGAATAGGCCGACAGGTGCCGCCCGACATTGGGCCCGTAAAGCATCGCGGTGCCATGCGCCGCCGCCTCGAGCGGATCGGTGCCGCCGTGCCCCGGCAGCAGCGAGCCGCCGAGGAAGGCGACAGGCGAGAGGCGATACCAGAGGCCGAGTTCGGCGGTGTTCTCGGTCACCAGCACCTGGGTGTTCTCGTCCGGCGTCTCGCCCGCCTCCCAGTGGCTGAGGCGCATCCCGGAGGCGCGCGCCTCGGCGGTGGTTTCGACCGCGTCGCCGGGGGATTCCGGCACGAGGATCAGCAGCAGCCGGTGGGCCAGCCGCACGGCACGCTGGTGGGCCCGCAGGATGTCCCCCGCCTCGGAGCCGCGCACCCGCGCCGCCAGCCAGACGGGGCGGCCGGAGAGGGCGGCGGTCAGTTCCTGGTGCAGGCGGTCCGAGCAGTCCAGCGGCGGGGCGGTCTCGCTCAGGACACCGCCGGGGCGCAGCACCTCGTCGGAGAGGCCGAGCCGCCGCAGGCGACGGAGCGCGGCGTCGTTCTCGGCGAAGATGCGGTCGTAGAGCGCCAGCGTGGCGGGGCCGGGGTCGGGCACCCAGACCGGGGCAGGGGTGGTGAAGGCATCGTCGCGCGCGCCGACATGGGCCAGTTTCGCGCGGGTTTCCTTGAGCCGGTGCAGCAGCACGGGGCGCAGCGCCTGCCCGGTGGTGATCGCGACGCTCGGGCGCCAGTGATCGACGAAGGCGCGCACGTCGGCGGGGATGTCTTCGGGGAGCGTGGCGGTCAGCACGGTGCCGCAGGTGACGCCCGCCGGAAGGCCGGTCAGCAGGGCCGCCACCTCGCCGCGGTTGGCGGTCAGCCGCGATGCCAGCGCGCCGAGGGCGCGGGCGGCATCCGGGCTGTCGGCATGCATCCAGATCAGCGGACCGCCCGGACGCGGCGCCGGGCTGCCGCCCTGGGATGACAGGCTCTGGCGGCTGCGGGCATAGGCCAGGTAGGCCGAGAGAGGGAACGGCCTGCGGGCCAAGGCGCTCAGCCGAATTCCTCGGTCGAGGAGGCCTCGGCCTCTTCGTCGCGAAGGCGGTGGATATGGGCGATGAAGTACCGCATGTGGGCATTGTCCACGGTGCGCTGTGCCTCGGCCTTCCAGGCGTCGTGGGCCGAGGCGTAATCGGGGAACATGCCCACGATGTGAATGTCGTTCACGTCCTTGAAGGTGGTCTTTTCCGGCGTGACGAGTTCGCCGCCGAAGACCAGGTGGAGCCGCTGGACCATGGGTTCTCCTTTCGGGTTCACGTGCAACCTACGGGCTGCGGGCGCGGGGTCAAGGCCGCGCGGACCGGGCGCGGCCATTGCGGTGCGCAGGTTCAGACACGGGGCGCGATGGCGGCCAGAAGACGGGCATGCAGGGCGGGATTCGCGGCGACGATGCCGTCGTGCTGCGGCACCGGAGCGTTGAAGCGGATCGGCGCGCCGCTGCGGTCGGTCATCCGGGCCCCGGCCTCGGAGAGGATCAGCGCGCCGGCGGCGATGTCCCATTCCCAGGTCGCGCGAAAGGTCACCATGGCGTCGAACCGCCCTTCCGCCACCAGCCCCAGCCGGTAGGCGATCGAGGGGCGGTGGACGCGGTGAAAGCCCGGCGTGCCGTCCTGCCAGTGCTTCGGATCGGCGGCGGGTTTCGTGGCGAGCACCTGCGCCTGCTCCGGGTCCGCCACCCCGGAGGCGGCAAGCGCCGTGCCGTTGAGCGTCGCGCCTTCGCCGAGCGCCGCGCTGTAGAGCCGGTCGCGCATCGGCATCAGGATCACCGCCGCCGTCACCGCGCCGTCCCGCGCCACGGCCAGCGAATGCGCCCAGCTGTCCGACCCTTCGATGAAGCTGCGGGTGCCGTCGATGGGGTCGACGATGAACACGTGCCCGGCGGACAGCCTTGCCGGATCGTCGGCGCTTTCCTCGCTGAGCCAGCCATAGTCGGGCCGCGCCGCGCGCAGGATGCCGGACAGCACGCGGTTCACCGCCATGTCCGCATCGGTCACGGGGCTGCCGTCGGCGGCCTTGTAGCGCACGTTCAGCGCCTCGCCGGTGTAGGTGAGCGCAGTCTCCGCCGCCGCGCGGGCGGCCCGTGTCAGCAGCGCGAGATCACTCTCCGGCAAGGGTGAGCCCCTCGACCAGAAGCGACGGCACCACGCGCGACAGCCAGGGCCGCGCATCGTCGGCGGGGGTGATCCGGCGCAGCATGTCGCGCAGGTTGCCCGCAATGGTCACGCCCGACACCGGATAGGCCAGCGCACCGTTCTCGACCCAGAACCCGGCGGCACCACGGGAATAATCGCCGGTGTTGGGGTTGATCGTCGCGCCGATCATCGAGGTGACGACCAGCCCGGTGCCCATTTCGGCGATCAGCGCGTCGCGTCCCCGCGTCCCCTGCGTCAGTTCCAGGTTCCACGCGCTCGGGGAGGGCCCGGCAGAGGTGCCCCGCGCCGCGTTCCCGGTCGAGCGCAGCCCGAGCTTGCGCGCCGTCGCGAGGTCGAGCGTGTAGCCGGTGAGGATGCCGTTCTCGATCACGGCGCGGCTTTGCGTGGCCAGACCTTCTGCATCGAAGGGCCGCGAGCCCGAGGCGCGCGGGCGGTGCGGATCCTCGATCAGGGACAGGCCGTCGGGCAGCACCTGCTCGCCCACGGCGCCCCGCAGCCATGACGCTCCGCGCGCGACCGCCGAGCCGTTGATCGCCGCCATCATGTGACCGATCAGCGAGGAGGCGATGCGTTCGTCGAACAGCACCGGGTAGGCGCCGGTCTTCGGCCGCCTGGGCGAGAGCCGCTCGAGCGCGCGCTCCGCCGCGCTGCGGCCGATCTCTTCGGGGCTGCGCAGGTCGGCCTGGAAGGTACGCCCGTCGCCGTCGTAGTCCCGCTCCATCCCCAGCCCTTCGCCCGCGATGGCGACGCAGGAGGTGGAGCGCGAGGTCCGCGCATAGCCGCCCGAAAAGCCGTTGCTCGCGGCAAGGTGCACGTTCTGGCGCCCGTAGGCCGCCGAGGCGGACTGCACCTGCGCGATGCCCGTCACCGCCAGCGCCGCGGCTTCGGCCCGGCGGGCGTCCTCCTCCAGCGCGGCGGGGGCCGGCTCGGGGCTGCCGTCCGCCAGTTCCAGCGCGCCGATGTCCCACTGCCAGATCAGCTGATCGGGGTCCGCGATCCCGGCATTGGGGTCCTCCGGCGCTTCGCGGGCCATGGCGACGGCGCGTTCGGCCATGGTCGCGATGGTTTCCTCGCGCGTGTCCGAGGCAGAGACCACCGCGCTGCGCCGCCCGACGAAGACCCGCAGCCCGATGTCCGTGCCCTCGGAGCGCTCGGCCTGTTCCAGCTTGCCCGCGCGCACGTCGATATTGAGCGAGGTGCCGTCGACCGCCATGGCATCGGCGGCATCCGCTCCTGCCCGCGCGGCGGCGGAGAGCATGGTTTCGGTCAGGCGGGAAAGCGTGTCGGACATGGGAACTCCGGTGAACTGTTGCCCTCCGAGGTAGGCCGCGCGGCTTCGGGACGCAAGGCTTGGCTGCGGATCGGCGCGCCCGTCGCCCCGCCCGCGGGCGGGCCGGAGCGGCAGGCTATTTGGCGTCCTCGACCACCCCGACGATCGGCCCAAGCGTCCGCCCGATGTCAGAGCGTCCGATGGACGGGGCATGTAGCCGCGACACGTTGCCGTCGAAGAACAGCGCCTGCGGCAGCCCGAGCCGGTCGCGGAACAGCCGCGCGAACTCGTAAAAGGTCACCGCCCCCTGGGAGATCGCGAAGACCGCCGTCCTGCCGTCCGCCGAGGTGCCGACCCCGTTGCGCACATAGCGCGAGGTGCTGTCCTTGAGGAAGCGCGGGTGCGCCTCTCCGTCGATCACCAGCATCGGGCCCGACTGGGTGGCGAAATCGCAGCGCGGCTTGCGGCGCAGAAAGGCGCGGGTCTCGATCACGTCGGCGCGGCGGGCACGGATGCAGAGGATGCCGTTCGGCAGCAGGCCGAAATTGCCCGGACCGGCCGAGGAAATGACCCGCATCGCCTCGCGGCCGTTCTCGACATAGTAGCCGACCGGGGCCCGGTCCTCGTGATACATGCCGCCGTTCATGGCGAAGGCGAGGCGCTTTCCCCTGGCCTGCAGCGCCGCGTCCAGCGTGGTGAACTGCCCCCAGGGCGTGCCGTTCGGCGCCTTCAGGAAGGTGCGCAGATCCTCGCGGGCGGGAGAGACGGTGCAGAGCGTGTAGCGGTTGCGCTCGAAGGTGGTCTGTTCGCAGGTCAGCGCCTCGGCGCGGATGGCGCCGATCACCGCCAGCGCGACCGCCGCGGCAAGGACCAGTCCGGCCCGCATGGCGTCAGTCCTCCAGATCGCGGCGCACCGCGTCCTGGGAGAACAGGCGCCGCGTCTCGTCCAGCCGGTCGAAGGTCTCGTCCAGGCGGAACCGCAGCTCGGGCGCGTATTTCAGCGTCAGACCCTTGGAAACCGCGCGCCGCAACTCGGACTGGTTGCGCTTCAGCGCCTCGAACATCTGATCGTGATCGCGCCCGCCGAGCGGCACCACATAGGCCGTCGCGACCTTGAGGTCGGGCGACACGGTGACTTCGCCGACCGTGATCGACAGCCGGTTGAGTTCGGGGTCGTGGATGTCGCCGCGGTTCAGCACGTCGGACAGGGTCCGGCGAATGAGTTCGCCGACCCGGAGCTGGCGCTGGCTGGGTCCCGCGCCGTCGTGGAATCGATTGCGTGCCATATGCCTCACTTAGTCCCTGCGCCGGCCTTTGCCAAGCGACGCCGGGCAAGGTAATGAGACCCGGCAGATTGATGGAGGATCGCATGACCGACAAGCCGGGCGTCGTGGTGACGGGAGTTTCGGGCCGCATGGGGCAGATGCTCGTGCGGGAAGTGCTGAAAAGCGACCGCCTGACCCTGTCGGGCGCCATCGAACGCGAGGGACACGCCTGGGTCGGCCGCGATCTGGGCGAGATGATGGGAGGCACCGCGCTCGGCGTCCTGGTGAGCGACGATCCGCTCGAAGCCTTCGCGCGTGCTCAGGCGGTGATCGATTTCACCGCGCCCGCCGCGACGGTCGCCTTCGCGGATCTCGCGGCGCAGGCCCGCGCGGTGCACGTGATCGGCACCACCGGGCTTTCCGACGCGGATCTCGCGCGCCTGCGCATCGCCGCGCGCCACGCGGTGATCGTGCGCGCCGGGAACATGTCGCTCGGGGTCAACCTCCTCACGCAGGTGACGCGGCAGATCGCCGCCGCCCTCGACGAGGACTGGGATATCGAGATCGTCGAATCGCATCACAATCAAAAGGTCGATGCCCCCTCCGGAACCGCGCTCATGCTCGGCGAGGCCGCCGCCGAAGGCCGCGGCGTCGCGCTTCCGGAGGTCTCCGATCGCGGCCGCGACGGCATCACGGGCAAGCGCGAACGCGGCCACATCGGCTTTCACGCCCTGCGCGGCGGGGATGTCGTGGGCGAACACGAAGTCATCTTCGCCACCGCCGGCGAACGCATCGCCATCCGCCACATCGCGTCGGACCGGGCCCTCTTCGCCCGCGGCGCGCTGAAGGCGGCGCTCTGGGGGCAGGACAAGGGTCCGGGCGAATACGACATGCTCGACGTGCTCGGCCTCAAGGGCTGAACCCGCCGGGCGCCCTCAGCGCAGGCCGAGGAAGCCGAGGATGAAAAGCACGATGACGATCAGGCCGACGAGATAGATGATGCGGTTCATGGCAGGTCCTTTCGGGGTCCGTTTGCGGGTCCCGTTCCGGGCCCTTTGGCGGCCGACCCGCCCCGGAACCGGCACGTGATCGACATCACGAAAACGGCACCATCCGCCAAAAGGTTCCCCGAAGCCTCCCGCAGCGGCCACCGCGACCAGGCCCGCGGCTTTCTTCCGGCCGGAAATATCCCGGGGTGAATGCGGCTACGGCCGCAGAGGGGCAGCGCCCCTCGCGCCCGGAACGGGCGCGCCCCCGGCGACGCGGCCGCGCCGCGGCGCAACCCCGGCAGGCCGCACCTCAGAAGTCGATGGCGAGGCCCTTCTTCTCCCAATCGCCGTAGCGCGCGGGGTCCAGCCCGTCGCGGCCGCCGTATTCCGCGGGGCGCGGGTTGGCGGCGGCTTCCGCCTCGGCGGCGCGACGGCGCTCCTCGGCTTCGGCAAGCGCGCGCTGCGCGGCGGGGGGAAGGTCTGGACGGGGCTCGGACATGGCGGCTTTCCTGCATCGGTCCCACCTGTTATACGCCGCCGCACCCCGCGGGCAAGCCCCGCGCCCCTAGGTTGCGGGCCGCGCCCGCCGATCCCGGAGACCAGATTCATGGCCGAAACGGCAAGCCCGGCGCGCGCGCAGGCAGTGGCCCTGCTGGGGCAGGTTCTCGGGCAGGGCAAGCTGCTGTCCGACGCCATGTCCGGCGCCGCCTGGGAGCGTCTCGCCCCGGCCGAGCGGGCCGCCGCGCAGCGGCTGGCCTCGGACGTGCTGCGCAATCTCGATCGCGCCGACCGGGTGCTGAAACCGCTTCTGCAGAAGGCGCCGCCGCTGGTGGCGCGCAATGTCCTGCGCCTCGGAGCCTACGAACTCTGCACCGGCGGGGCCGCGCACGGCGTGGTCAACGACTGCGTCGCGCTGATCGCCGCCCATCGCAAGGCCCACACCATGAAGGGCATGGTCAATGCCGTGCTGCGCCGCGTTTCCGAACAGGGTCCGGCGCTCTGGCCGACGCTGCGCGTGCCGCGCCTCGCACGTTGGCTGCGCGATCCGCTGGTCGCGGCCTGGGGGCCGCAGGCGATGGCCGCCATGGAGGCGGCGCATCTCGCCGGGGCCCCCCTCGATCTCACCGCCAAGGGCGACCCGGCGGCGCTGGCGGCAACGCTCGGCGGTACGCTGCTGCCCACCGGCTCGGTCCGCCTGCATGACGGGGCGCAGGTCACCGCCCTGCCGGGATACGACACCGGCGACTGGTGGGTGCAGGATGCCGCCGCCGCGTTGCCCGCCCGCCTGCTCGGCGAGGTGGCCGGGCTCGACATCCTAGACATGTGCGCGGCGCCCGGCGGCAAGACCCTCCAACTGGCGGCGGCGGGGGCCCGCGTCACCGCGCTCGACCTCTCCGAGGCGCGGCTCGGCCGGGTCCGGGAAAACCTCGGGCGCACGCGGCTGGAGGCCACCTGCGTCGCGGGCGACGCGCTGAGCCACGAAGGGCGCTACGACGCGATCCTGCTCGACGCGCCCTGTTCCGCGACCGGCACCATCCGCCGGCACCCCGACCTGCCGCACGCAAAGACCGGCGAGGGGATCTCGGATCTCATCGCCCTGCAGGCGCGCATGATCGACCACGCGCTCGGCCTGTTGAAACCCGGCGGGCGGCTGGTCTTCTGCACCTGTTCGCTGATCCCGGACGAGGGCGAATGCCAGGTCGACGAGGCGCTGGCCCGCCACCCCGGCCTGACCGTGCTGCCCGCCGGGGCGCCGGGCATCGAGGATGGCTGGCGCAGCAGCGAAGGCGGTCTGCGCCTGCGCCCGGACTTCTGGGCCGCACAGGGCGGGATGGACGGGTTCTACATGGCGGTGCTGGGCAAACCGGCCTGACGCCGGGGCCGCGCACAACATCGTGAGGGGCGATTGCCGCTCCGCCCCGCGCTGATAGGGTGCGGGTCCCGTCCGACGCCGACGTCACCGACCGAAGGAGACACCGCCTTGCGATCCGCCCTCCCGACCCTGAGCCTGCTTCTGACCCTTGCCGCCGCACCGCTTGCCGCGCAGGCGGAAGAGGACTGCGCCAGCCTGTTCACCGCGCTCTATGCCCATGACGCGGGGCGGGATTATCCCGTCGCCACGGCCACCACCCGCACCGCCCCCGACGGCACCGCCACGGTGATCCGAACCATCTCCCTGGCGCGGGACCGCCATTACGCGACGCTGGAAGACGGGCTGATGATGCGGACCATGGGCCTCGAACAGGCGGTGTCCGAGGATGGCGGCGAGACCTGGAAGGTCGAGCGGACCCTGCCGGAGGGCCATTGGGAAACCTTCGAGACCCTGCTCGCCAAGGCCGCCGACACCGCCACCCACGTGACCTGCACCGACGACGTGCGCTATTACGGCAAGACCTACCGCAAGGTTTCCGCCGATCTCGTGGTTCAGGTGCCGGTGCCGAACCTGCAGGTGCACCAGGATTTCTACCTCGATGCCGACGGCAATATCTCGGCCACGGAAACCGAGCTTACCGCGGGCAGCCAGACCGCCCATTCGGTCGAGATCGTGACCGCGCGCGGCGACGAGGTCGAACTGCCCGCCGCGGAATGAGGCGGCGGCGGCCGCGCACGGCCGCATGGGCTTTTCAAAGGTGACTTGAGTCCCCTTGCGCGTTATCATCCCGGCAAAAGACTGCCGCGATGACAGCGGGCGAGAGGCAAGAGCGCATGTCAGATCTGGGAAGCTGGCCAGCCGCAGCATCGCGGTTCCTGAACCGTGTGCATGCGCGCCTCGCGGCGCGCGGTCACGCGGCCACCGGCTTTGTCTCCCAGCCCGAACCGCGCTCGACCGGGGCCTTTGCACGGGGGCGTCAGCTGCTTGCGGGGAACCTGATGTTCGCCGGGCATCTGGTCGAGGCGCGGGACGCGATGCTCTGGGATCTCGACGCGCCCGGTCCGGGGTGGGATGCGGACATACACGGCTTTCGCTGGCTCGACGATCTTGCGGCGGTGGGCGATCCGCGCACCCGTGTACTGGCGCAGAAGTGGCTCTGGGGCTGGATCGACCGCTACGGACGCGGGCGCGGTGCGGGCTGGAGCCCGGATCTTGCCGGGCAGCGCCTGATCCGCTGGATTCACCATGCGATCTTCGTGCTGCGCGGCATCGACAGCGAACGCTCGGGCCGGTTCTACGAGGCCCTGTCCCGCCAGACCGTGTTCCTGTCCCGCCGCTGGGGCGCCACCCCGCCGGGCCTGCCCCGGTTCGAGGCGCTGACCGGGCTGGTCTATGCGGGCCTGTCGCTCGAGGGGATGGAGGCGCATGTGGACCCGGCGCGGCGCGCGCTCGGCGCGGAATGCGCCCGGCAGGTCGATGCACAGGGCGGCATTCCGACCCGCAATCCCGAGGAACTGCTCGAAGTCTTCACCCTGCTGACCTGGGCCGCCGCCGCGCTGGACGAGGCCGACCGCGACGCCGATCCCCGCCACCTCTCGGCGATCGCCCGCATCGCGCCGACCCTGCGCACCCTGCGTCACGCCGACGGCGGGCTGGCCCGGTTCCAGGGCGGCGGGCGCGGGATCGACGGGCGGCTCGACCAGGCGCTGGCCGCCTCGGGGGTCCGCAAGCGGCAGGCGGACGGGCTGGCGATGGGCTACGCGCGGTTGTCCGCCGGGCGCACCAGCCTGGTGATCGACGCCGCGCCGCCGCCCTCGGGCAAGGCCTCGGCGGATGCCCATGCCTCGACCCTCGCCTTCGAACTGACATCGGGGCGGCGCCCGCTGATCGTCAGTTGCGGCTCCGGCGCGGTGTTCGGCGAGGACTGGCGCCGCGCGGGGCGGGCGACCCCGTCGCATTCCACGCTCTGCCTCGACGGCTATTCCTCGGCCCGGCTCGGGGCGCCGCGCTGGATCGGCGGGGCCGAGCGCGAGCTGCTCGAAGATGCCCCGGGCAAGGTGCCGGTCCAGATCGACCCCGCCGCCGACGGGCTGCGCTTCGAGGGCGGGCACGACGGTTTCGTGCAGACCCACGGGCTGACCCATGCGCGGGTGCTGGAGCTGACCTTCGACGGGCGCGGATTGGTGGGCGAGGACATGCTTCTCACCCTCAACGACGTCGACAAGAAGCTGTTCGACCGGCGTCTGGATTCGGTGCGCCTGTCCGGGCTGCCCTGGCAGATCCGGTTTCACCTGCATCCCGACGTGGATGCCGAGATCGACATGGGCGGCAGCGCCGTGTCCATGGCGCTGAGGTCGGGCGAAATCTGGGTGTTCCGCCACGATCCCGGCCCGGATCTGACGCTGGAACCGTCGGTTTACCTTGAAAAGGGGCGTTTGAGGCCCCGTGCGTCGAAACAGGTCGTTTTATCCGGCCGCGCGATGGAGTATGCGACCCGCGTCCGCTGGTCCCTGGCCAAGGCGCAGGACACCGCGATCGCGGTGCGCGATCTGGTCACGGATGAGGCGGAGCCGTCGACATGAACCATTCCGGAACCCGACCCTATGCCCGATCTGCACCCCGTCCGCCGCGCCCTCATTTCCGTTTCCGACAAGACCGGCCTCACCGAGCTGGGTGAGGCGCTCTCCGCGCGCGGGATCGAGATTCTCTCGACCGGCGGATCCGCCAAGGCGCTGCGCGAGGCCGGGATCGCGGTGCGCGACGTGGCCGAGGTCACCGACTTTCCCGAGATGATGGACGGCCGGGTCAAGACCCTGCATCCCCGCATCCACGGCGGCCTGCTGGCGCTGCGCGACAACCCCGAGCATCGCGGCGCGATGAAGGGCCATGACATCCCCGAAATCGACCTTCTGGTGGTCAATCTCTACCCCTTCGAGGAAACCGTCGCCAAGGGCGCGGATTACGAGACCTGCATCGAGAATATCGACATCGGCGGCCCGGCGATGATCCGCGCGGCGGCCAAGAACCACGGTTTCGTCAACGTGGTGGTGGACGTGGAGGATTACGCGCCGCTGCTGGCCGAACTCGAGGCGAACGACGGCGCGACCTCCTACGCCTTCCGCCAGAAGCTTGCGCTGACCGCCTACGCCCGCACCGGCGCCTATGACGCGGCGGTGTCGGCCTGGATGGCCGGCGCCATCGACGAGCCCGCGCCGCGCCGCCGCGCCTTTGCCGGGACGCTGGCCCAGACCCTGCGCTACGGCGAGAACCCGCACCAGGCGGCGGCCTTCTATACCGACGGTTCGGGCCGTCCCGGCGTTGCCACCGCCGTGCAGCACCAGGGCAAGGAACTCAGCTACAACAACATCAACGACACCGACGCGGCCTTCGAGCTGGTGTCGGAATTCCTGCCCTCCGACGGCCCGGCCTGCGCGATCATCAAGCACGCCAACCCGAGCGGCGTGGCGCGCGGCGCGACCCTCAAGGAGGCCTACCAGAAGGCCTTCGACTGCGACCGTACCTCGGCCTTCGGCGGGATCGTGGCGCTGAACCAGGTGCTCGACGCGGAGACGGCCGAGGCGATCGCCGAGATCTTCACCGAAGTGGTGATCGCTCCGGGCGCCGATGACGCCGCAAAGGCCGTGTTCGCCCGCAAGAAGAACCTGCGCCTGCTGACCACGTCCGGCCTTGCCGACACGTCCGATGCCGGGCTGGCCTGGCGCCAGGTCTCGGGTGGGCTGCTGGTGCAGGACAGGGACAACGGGCGGATCACCGCGGCGGATCTCAAGGTGGTGACCAAGCGGGTGCCGACCGATGCGGAACTGGCCGACCTGCTCTTTGCCTGGAAGGTAGCTAAGCACGTGAAATCCAACGCCATCGTCTACGTCAAGGACGGCGCCACCGTGGGCGTGGGCGCGGGCCAGATGAGCCGCCTCGATTCGGCGCTGATCGCCGCCAAGAAGGCCGAGCGCATGGCCGAGGCGATGGGCCTTCCCGAGGCGCTGACAAAGGGGTCGGCGGTCGCCTCCGACGCCTTCTTCCCCTTCGCGGACGGCCTGCTCGAAGCGGCCGCAGCCGGGGCCTCGACCGTGATCCAGCCCGGCGGCTCGATGCGCGATGCCGAGGTGATCGCGGCGGCGGACGAGGCGGGGCTTGCGATGGTCTTCACCGGAATGCGCCACTTCCGGCACTGAGCGGCCGGCACGGAGCGGCAGCGTGCCCGGGCGGAGGTGTTTTCCTTCGCGCGCCGGGGCGCTACCCTCCGCCTTGCCCGAAACGCCGGAGAACCGCATGGCATGGACGCGCATTCTGACGCTGGCCCTGACGCTGGGGGCCGCCTTGCCGGCTCTGGCGGATGAGGCCGAGGACACGCTGCTGACGCTGATGACCGAGGGGCCGGACGCCGTCACCTTCACCGAGCATTTCCGCGAACAGGTGTCCGAGGCGACGCTGAAGCGGGTGCTCGACAGGTTCGGGGGCGACATCGGTCCGGTCACGGACGTGCGCCTCAGCGGCACGACGGGAGAGATCCTCTCGGCCACGCACCGGCTGCCCGTCACCTTCGCGCTGGACGACGAGGGCCGCATCAAGCTGCTGCGCTTCGAGGCGCCGCAACGGATGGAGGCCGATCTGCCCGGCGCGCTGGCGCGTCTCGACGCCCTGGGCGCGGAGGTTGCCTATCTCGTCCTGCGTGACGGAGAACGGCTGGCCGGGCAGCGCGCGGGCGAACCGCTTGCCGTCGCCTCGGCTTTCAAGCTCGGGGTCCTGCGGGCGCTGGTCGACCTGATCGACAGCGGGTCGCGGGACTGGGCGGATGTCGTGCGGATCGAATCGCGCCATCGTTCGCTGCCCACCGGGCGCATGCAGGATTTCCCCGAAGGCGCGCCGGTGACGCTGCACACCGCTGCCCTCGCCATGATCGCCGAAAGCGACAACACCGCCACCGACCTGCTGATCGAGGTCGCGGGCCGCGACGCCGTGGCCGCCGCGCTGGGCATCCCGGCGGAACGCCTGCTGACGACGCGCGAGATGTTCGCGCTCAAGCTCGATGCGGCGCGTGCCGCGGCATGGCGGGACGCGACCGGGCAGGACAAGCCCGCCCTCGCGGCAGAGGCGGCGGCGACCGTGCAGCTCGACGCGATTGCGCTCGGGCCGCTGCAGGAGGGGCTGGAGTGGTATCTGCCGCTTGACCGGCTCTGCACGCTGATCGACGCGCTGGGGGAACTGCCGCTGATGCAGGTGAACCCCGGCGTGATCGCGCGCGGCGATCCCCGCTGGCAGGGCGCGGCCTTCAAGGGCGGCTCGGAAGGCGGGGTTGTGAACCTGACCTTCTCGGCAACCGACACGCGGGGCCGCCGCCATTGCGCGGCGCTCACCGTCAACGATCCGGACATCGACGAAACCTCGGCGGTTCTGGCGTTTTCGGAGTTGCTCAACACCCTGGTCAGGCTTCCGTGATCGCCCGGGCGCTTTTCATCCGCGGACCCGGAGGGTAGAGCCATGGCGCTGTCAACAATTGGAAAACGCACGATGCGGATTGTCGCGATCACAACAGCGATCACCTTCCTGATCGACCAGTTGAGCAAATGGCTCGTGGTGCATGTCATGGGGCTGGCCTCGTCGCAGGCGATCGACGTGCTGCCGCCGTTCCTCAACTTCCGCATGGCGTGGAACTACGGCATCAACTTCGGCCTGCTCGGGGGCGAGGCGGCGGCGACGAAATGGGTGCTGATCGCGGTGGCGCTGGGAATCGTGCTGTTCGTGCTGGTCTGGCTGCGCCGCGATCCGCCGGGGCGGCTCGGGCTGATCGCGGGCGGCCTGCTGATCGGCGGCGCGCTGGGCAACGTGGTCGACCGCGTGCTCTACGGTGCGGTGGCGGATTTCCTCAACATGTCCTGCTGCGGGATCGACAATCCCTTCGCCTTCAACGTCGCGGATATCGCGATATTTGCCGGTGCGATCGGCCTGGTTCTGGCGCCGGGCGGCAAGGCGGGGGCGAAACCCCGCCGAAAAGCCGGGAAAAAGGCCCCGTGACGGGGCGGCGGAGATGGGGTAAACGTCTGGAAGGCAAGGACCGGAGGGTGGCAATGAAGCTGGCGCAGATCGTGCTGATGGTGGGGCTCGTGGGGCTTTCTGCCTGTTCGTCGCGGGACCGCGCTCCGGGTGAGACGTCGTTGCACCAGTTGCGCAGCAACAGCGGCACGCCCGAGGAATTTGCCATCGTGCCGAACAAGCCGCTCGTCCAGCCGCCGAGCTACAAGGAGCTTCCCGCGCCGACTCCGGGGGCTGCCAACCGCGGCGACCAGACGCCGCTGTCCGACGCCGTCGCGGCATTGGGCGGCAATCCGGCGCGGCTGGTTCCGGGGGCGGTTCCGGCCGGGGATTCGGCGCTGGTGAACCGCGCGTCGCGCTATGGCCGCGACGCCGGCATCCGTACCGAACTGGCGCAGACCGACCTTGCCTTCCGCGAGCGCAAGCAGCTGTTTTCCTGGAAACTTTTCCCGGACGACGAGTATATCCGCGCCTACCGTCGCGAAGCGCTCGATCCCTATTACACGCTCGGATATTTCCGGTCGCGCGGCGTGCGCACCCCCTCCGCGCCGCCCGAAGGCTACTGACCGGGCATCACGAAAGCGAAAGCGCAGCTTGAAGTCCTGCGCCGGCCCCGTAGGTTGGACGGAACATTCGTTCATTGCGGGATTTGGCACATGATGAGACTGGCCGCGGCGCTTGCCGCCCTTGTCCTGACGGGGCTTCCAGCCGCCGCCGAGGGGATCGACGACCAGGTGACGACCTTCGAACTCGACAACGGGCTCGAGGTCGTGGTGATCGAAGACCACCGCGCTCCGGTCGTGGTCCACATGGTCTGGTATCGCGCCGGATCGGCGGACGAGACGCCGGGCCATTCCGGCGTGGCGCACTTTCTGGAACACCTGCTGTTCAAGGGCACCGACACGCTGGCGCCGGGCGAGTTCTCGAAGGTCGTGGCCGAGAACGGCGGCACCGACAATGCCTTCACCTCCTACGACCAGACCGCCTATTTCCAGCGCGTCGCGGCGGACCGGCTCGGGCTGATGATGAAGATGGAGGCCGACCGCATGGTCAACCTCGAGCTGTCCGAGCAGGATATCCTGACCGAGCGCCAGGTGATCATCGAGGAACGCAACATGCGGACCGAGAACGACCCCGCCGCGCTGCTGCGCGAGCAGATGGGCGCGGCGCTCTATCTCAACCATCGCTACGGCGTGCCGGTGATCGGCTGGCGCGAGGAGATGGAGACGCTCGGTCTCGACGATGCCTATGCCTACTACCACCGCAACTACGCCCCCAACAACGCCATCGTCGTCGTGGCCGGAGATGTGACTCCGGACGAGGTCAGGCGCCTGGCCGAAGAGAATTACGGCCCGCTGCCCGCCAATCCCGAGGTCGGCGCCCCGCGCGAGCGTCCGCAGGAGCCCCGCCAGATGGCCGAGCGTCGGCTGGTCTTCAAGGATCCGCGGGTGGCGCAGGCCTATGTCATGCGCCGCTACCTCGCGCCCGAACGCGATCCGGGCGATCAGCGCGAAGCCGCCGCGCTGACGCTGCTGGACGAGATCCTCGGCGGCGGTCAGACCTCGGTTCTGAACCGCGAGCTTCAGTTCGAGCAGAAGAAGGCGATCTATGCCGGTGCCTTCTACGACGGCACCTCCTATGACGACAGCAGCTTCGGCTTTGCCGTGGTGCCCGCGCCGGGCGTCACGCTGGAAGAGGCGGAAGCGGCGCTGGACGCCTCGCTAGCCCGGTTCATCGAGACCGGCGTGGACGCGGCGCAGCTGGACCGGATCAAGTTCCAGCTTCGTGCCTCGCAGATCTACGCCCGGGACGACGTGAATTCCATCGCGCGGCGCTACGGCAGCGCGCTCACCTCCGGGCTGACGGTGCAAGACGTGCGCGAATGGCCCGCCATCGTCCAGTCGATCACCGGGGAAGAGATCGTCGCCGCCGCGCGCCGGGTCTTCGACCTCGACCATGCCGTGACCGGCTACCTCATGCCGCCCGACGACGAATCCGCCCAGCCGGAGGTGATCCAGTGAAGCCCTTTGCCATCCTTCTCAGCACGCTGTTCCTTGCCACGCCCGCGCTGGCCGAAATCGACATCCGCCAGGTCGACACGCCCGGCGGCTTCCACGCCTGGCTGGTCGAGGAACCCTCGATCCCCTTCACCGCGCTGGAAATCCGCTTTCAGGGCGGCACCTCGCTGGATGCGCCGGACAAGATCGGCGCGACGAACCTGATGGTCGGGCTACTCGAAGAGGGTGCGGGCGAGTATGACGCCAACGGCTTTGCCGAGGCGGCGGAAAGCCTCGCCACCGATTTCGACTATGATTCGGGCCGGGATTCGGTGTCGGTGTCGGCCCGCTTCCTGACCGAGAACCGCGATGCGGCCGTGGCGCTGCTGCGCGAAAGCCTGATCGACCCGACCTTCGACGAGGAGTCGATCGAGCGCGTGCGCCAGCAGGTGCTTTCGGGAATCCGCAGCGATCTGAAAGACCCTGATTCGATCGCCAGCGACGCCTTCAACACCATGGTGTTCGGCGATCATCCCTATGCCTTCCCCTCGGAAGGGACGGAGGAAACCGTGACCGCCCTGACCCGCGACGACATCGTCGCCGCCTGGAAGGGCGCGATGGCCAAGGACCGCGTCTATATCGCGGCCACCGGGGACATTTCGCCCGAGGAACTGTCGGCCCTGATCGACAGCCTGCTCGGCGATCTGCCCGCGACCGGCGCGCCGATGCCCGCCGACAAGGACGTGTCGACCACCGCCGGCACCACCGTCATTCCCTTCGAGACGCCGCAATCGGTTGCGCTGTTCGGTCAGAAGGGCCTCAAGCGGGACGATCCCGATTTCTTCGCGGCCTACGTGATGAACACGATCTTCGGCGAAGGCGGCTTCGAGGCGCGTCTGATGCACGAGGTCCGCGAAAAGCGCGGCCTGACCTACGGGGTCTATTCCTACCTGCTGCCGATGGATCACGCCGAGCTCTACCTCGGCCGCGTCGCGTCGGCCAATGACCGCGTGGCGGAGGCCATCGACGTGATCCGCGCCGAATGGGCGAAGCTGGCGGAAAACGGCGTGACGCAGCAGGAGCTGGACGATGCCAAGACATACCTGACCGGCGCCTATCCGCTGCGCTTCGACGGCAACGGCCCCATCGCGCGCATCCTCGTCGGGATGCAGATGGACGGGCTGACGCCGGATTACGTGACCTCGCGCAATGCGAAGATCGAGGCGGTGACGCTGGAGGACGTGAAGCGCGTCGCCGCGCGGCTGCTGAAACCGGACGAGTTGCGCTTTGTCGTCGTCGGCCAGCCCGAAGGGATCGAGGATACGCCCCCCGTCCAGTGACGGGAGCGCAGCAGGATGCGCCCCGGCGCTGGGTCGGGGCGATGCAGCGGCGAGAGGAGACGCCATGAGCATTCCCCGGAACACCATCTGCCTCTGGTTCGATTCGGAGGCCGAGCAGGCGGCACGGTTCTACACCGGCCTGTTTCCCGACAGCGCCATGGGCGACGTCTTTCGCGCCCCGGCGGATTTCCCCTCCGGCAAGGCGGGCGACGTGCTGACCGTCACCTTCACCGTCGCCGGTGTCCCCTGCCTGGGCCTGAACGGCGGGCCGGTGTTCCGCCACAGCGAGGCGTTCTCGTTCCAGATCGCGACGGACACGCAGCAAGAGACCGATCGCTACTGGGATGCCATCGTCGGCAACGGCGGGCAGGAAAGCGCCTGCGGCTGGTGCAAGGATCGCTGGGGCCTGTCGTGGCAGATCACGCCGCGGGTGCTGAGCGAAGCGCTCGCCGCCGGCGGCGACGAGGGCCGGCGCGCCTTCGAGGCGATGATGCAGATGACGAAGATCGACGTCGCCGCCATCGAAGCGGCGCGGCGCGGATGAGCCGGCGGGCGCGGCAAAGGCGGGCGTCATGACGGACACGGTGCGGGGCGGCTGCCTCTGCGGCGCGGTGCGCATCGTCGCGACCGGCGCACCGCACCGGGTCGGGCTGTGCCATTGTCTCGACTGCCGCAAGCACCACGGGGCGCTGTTCTATGCCGCCGCGATCTTTCCCGCCGGGGCGGTCACGGTCACCGGCGAAACCGGCGCGTACGCGGGCCGGCATTTCTGCCCGCGCTGCGGCTCGTCGGTCTTTGCCCGCAGCGGCGCGGAGATCGAGGTCCACCTCGGCACGCTCGACGCGCCGGACCGCTTCGCGCCCGGCTACGAAAACTGGACCCTGCGGCGGGAAAGCTGGCTGCCCGCCTTCCCGCTGCGCCACAGCTACGCGCGGGATCGCACCACCACCGGCCCGCAGGACGACTGACCCGGGTAGGGCGCTGCCGTCTTGCCCATGCAAAAGGGGCGGGCCCCTGCGGACCCGCCCCCCGTCATTCGTCCCCGCAGGGGATCAGTTCAGCAGGCCGGCATGGCGCAGCGCACCGTCGAGCAGCGCGCGCGTCGGGGCGGTGACCGGCTCCAGCGGCAGGCGGATCTCTTCGGAGCAGAGGCCGAGACGGCTCATCGCGTATTTCGCGCCGCAGAGGCCCGGCTCGGTGAAGATCGCCTGGTGCAGCGGCATCAGCCGGTCCTGGATTTCCAGCGCGCGGGCATAGTCGCCGTCCAGCGTTGCCACCTGAAGCTCCGAGCAGAGGCGCGGCGCGACATTCGCGGTGACCGAGATGCAGCCGACGCCGCCCTGGGCGTTGAAGCCGTGGGCGGTGCCGTCCTCGCCGGAGATCTGCAGGAAGTCCTTGCCGCAGGTGATCCGCTGCGCATTGACCCGCGCCAGATCGCCGGTCGCGTCCTTGACCCCGATGATGCGCGGCAGCTTCGCCAGGATCCCCATGGTCGCGGGCAGCATGTCGACGACCGAACGGCCGGGGATGTTGTAGATCACGATGGGCAGGTCGGCGCATTCGTGCAGCGCGGTGAAATGCGCGATCAGCCCCGACTGGGTGGGCTTGTTGTAATAGGGCGTCACGACCAGCGCCGCATCGGCCCCGACCTTTTCGGCGAACTGCACGAAGCGGATCGCCTCGGCGGTGTTGTTCGACCCGGCCCCGGCCACCACCGGGATGCGCTTGTTCACGGCGGTCACGACGCAGTCGATGACGGCCTCGTGCTCCTCATGGGTGAGGGTGGGGCTTTCGCCGGTGGTGCCGACCGGCACGAGACCGTGGCTGCCTTCGGCGATGTGCCATTCGACAAGTTTCTTGAGCGTGTCGAAGTCCACTGCGCCGTCCTTGAACGGCGTGACCAGGGCAGGCATGGAACCTTTCAACATCACACACTCCTTCATTGCTGTCGTTCCTCCGCGAAACCCCGCCGCCTGATCGGAATGTGAGTTGGAAGCCCACACGCGGCGCGGTATCGTCTGGGGCGTGTCTATTCCTTCTCAGCGGAGAAATTGCAAGCTCATGTCGCGCCTTCTGGCCGTTCTCGTCCTTCTGACCCTCTCGATGACCGCCTCCGCCGCCCCTGCCCAGCAGGACCGGGCGCTGGCGCGTGCCATGCAGGAGATGCGCGAGGGCAACTGGGCGGCCGCGCTGATCGATTCGCGGGGCGACGGTCAGGTCGCGCTGGACGTGATCCTGTGGCACTACCTGCGGGCCAGCCGCGGGGACGCGACGCAGATCATGGATTTCATCTCGCGCAATCCCGACTGGCCGGGGATGGATTACCTGCGCGAAAAGAGCGAGATCGCGATTTCCGAGGCGGGCGGCGACGTCGTGCCCCGGTTCTTCGACGGCTATCGCCCTCAGACCGGCGCCGGCGCGCTGGCGGTTGCGCGCGCCGAGGTCGCCAAGGGCGAACGCGGCGCCGCCGAGGCCGAGGTGGTCCTGGCCTGGCGCACCCTCGCGCTGTCGCCCGAGGAACGTTCGGCCTTTCTTTCCGAGTGGGGCGAGGTGCTGAAACCGCAGCACGCGGCGCGGCTCGACATGGCGCTGTGGAAGGGCTGGGAAAGCAACACCCGCGCGATGCTGCCGCTGGTCGGCGAGGGCCGGCAGAAGCTGGCGCTGGCGCGGATGGGGCTGCGCGACATGGCGGCGGGGGTCGACACGCTGATCGCCGCCGTCCCGGCAGAGCTGCAGGACGATCCGGGGCTGGCCTACGAGCGGTTCCTGTGGCGGGTCCGCAAGGGGCGCGACGCCGATGCCATCGCGCTGCTGCTGGAACGCTCCAAGAGCGCCGAAAGCCTGGGAGAGCCCTGGGCCTGGGCGCAGCGACGTCACGACCTGGCGCATGAACGCATGCGCGAGGGCGCCTACGAGGAAGCCTACCGCATCGCCGCGGAAAACTGGCTGACCGAGGGCAGCGACTACGCGGAACTGGAATGGCTCGCCGGCTACATCTCGCTGCGCTTCCTGCAGAACCCGCGGACCGCCCTGCGCCACTTCACCAATCACCGCGATGCCGTCGCCTCGCCGATCTCGCTGGGCCGGGCGGGCTACTGGCGGGGCCGTGCGCTCGAGGCGATGGGCGACAAGGCGGCCGCGCAGCAGGCCTATGCCGAGGGCGCGCGCTACCAGACCTCGTTCTACGGGCTGCTCGCCGCCGAACGGGCAGGGGTCGACCCGGACCCGCGGCTTACCGGCCGCGAGGGCTTTCCGGACTGGCGCTCGGCGCCGTTCACCCAATCCTCGGTCTACAAGGCCGCCGTGCTGCTGCTGGCCTCGGGCGAGACCGATCTCGGAGAAAGGTTTTTGACCCACCTCTCCGAGGGTCTGGACCGCCAGGGCGTCGGGCAGTTGGGCGAGATGCTCGCCGAACTCAAGCGACCGCATGTCCAGGTGATGCTGGGCAAGCGCGCGGCGCAGGCCGGGATGGAATTGCCGGGGCCCTACTATGCGCTGCATCCCGACATCCTCAGATCCGAGTTTCCCGTGCCCAAGGAACTGGTCCTGTCGATCGCCCGGCGGGAATCGGAATTCGACCCCGGCGTGGTGTCGGGGGCGGGTGCGCGCGGGCTGATGCAGCTCATGCCCGGCACCGCCAAGGAGGTCGCGGGCTGGCTGGGGCTGGAGTACAGCTTTGACGGGCTGCTGAGCGATCCCGGCTACAACGCGCGGCTCGGCTCGACCTACCTGGCGCGGCTCGCGGACCGGTTCGGCGGCAATGCGGTGATGATGGCCGCCGGTTACAATGCCGGCCCGGGGCGTCCGATCCAGTGGATGGAGGCCTATGGCGATCCGCGCGCGGGCGACATCGACATCGTCGACTGGATCGAGATGATCCCCTTCGACGAAACCCGCAACTACGTGATGCGCGTGACCGAAAGCCTGCCGGTCTACCGCGCCCGCCTCGGGGCCGATCCGCACCCGGTGCCGTTCAGCAAGGAACTCGTCGGCTCGACCCTCAAGCGGATCGCCATGGCGGGCGAGTGAGGCGGGGGCCGGGGGGCGATCCTTCGACGACGGATCCGCGCGCCGCTCGGCCCTGGTCAGCCCTTGACCCGCGCCCGCCACAGGGTGAACAGCCCGGCCGCCACGATGATCGCCGCGCCGATCGCCACGTTGGGGCGGATGGTCTCGCCGAACACCGCGACCCCCATTGCCGAGGCAAAGACCAGCTGCAGGTAGGCAAAGGGTTGCACCGCGCTCGCCTCGGCCACCTCGTAGCACTTGATGAGCGTATAGTGCCCCAGCGCGCCCGAGATGCAGAGCAGGATCATCCAGCCCCAGTCCGGCGCGGTCATCGGCTCCCAGAACCAGATGCCGATCACCGTGGCGGCGACGGCGCCCGAGGTGCCGGTCCAGAAGAACGAGGTCGCCGCGATGTCCTTGCGGGCGACGTAGCGCGTCAGCAGCCCGTAGAGCGCGAACATGAAGGCGGCGATCAGCGGAATGATCGCGAACGGCGAAAACACCCCGCCGGAGGGCTGCAGGATGATGATCACCCCGATGAAGCCCAGGCCGATGGCCGTCCAGCGCCGCCAGCCGACCCTTTCCCCGAGGATCGGCCCGGACAGCGCCGCGACCAGCAGCGGGTAGCAGGCAAAGACCGCGTGGCTTTCCACCAGACCCAGCAGCACGAACCCCGAGACCATGACGCAGATCTCGACCACCAGCAGCACGCCCCGGAAGCCCTGCAACAGCGGTTGCGCCGAGCTGGCGGCGGCCTTCAGCCCGCCCGCCTGGCGCCCGGCCACCGCCATGACGAAGGCCGCGAAGAACCAGTAGCGGACCATCACCACCATGTAGACGTTGTATTCCCCGGAGAGATGGCGCGAGAGGCCGTCCTGCATGGCAAACACGAAGGTCGTGGCGACCATGAGCCAGATGCCCAGTTTCAGGTTCTGTTGTGCCATGTCAGATCTTTCTCGCGACGGTCATGTGCCGTTTGCGCCCATAGCCCGGGTGCCGCTCGACCGCAAATCCGGCATCGGCCAGGGCCCGCCGGACATGGCCGGCCGCGGTGTAGCTCGCGGCCGTGCCGCCCGGCGCCGTATGGCGCGCGACCTCGGCCATCAGCGCCGCCCCCCAGAGTTCGGGATTCTTGGCGGGCGAGAAACCGTCGAGGAACCAGGCATCGGCCCGATCCTCCCAAGGCGGCAGGGTGTCGCGCGCATCGCCTTCCACCAGGACGAAATGGAGGTCCCGCAAACGGACCTCCCGCGCGCCGTCATGCCAGAACGGCGCCAGTTCCCCGGCCGCGTCGGCCACCTCGGGAAAGGCGCCCTGGGCGCGGATCATGTCGCCGGGGGCGAGGGGGAAGGCCTCGAAGGAGGTGAACCGCAGCACACCCGGCGCCCCGCTCTGCCGCCAGAGCGTCAGGCAGGCGAGCAGGTTCAGACCGGTGCCGAAGCCCGTCTCGGCGACGTGAAAGCCGTCCCGGAACCGCCCCGGAAGACCGTTTCCGGCCAGAAAGGTGTGCCGGGTCTCGGCCAGCCCGTTGTCGAGCGAATAATAGGGGTCGTCGAATCGGGGGGAGACGGGGACCCCGCCTTCGCGCCAGAGCGGGGCGTCGGGCTGGTTCATCGGTTGCGCCTGTCCTAGATACGAAGGCGACCATGAAGCGGAGGGCGGGGAATGGCAAGCATCGACGTGACGGTCTGCGGGGCGGGCATCTTCGGCCTGTCCATCGCCTGGACATGCGCGACGCGCGGGGCCCGTGTCCGGGTCGTGGACCCCTTCGGCGCGGGCTCCGGGTCCTCGGGGGGCACGGTCGGGGCGCTGGCCCCCCACGTGCCGGAGAACTGGAATCCGAAGAAGGCGTTCCAGCTTGAGAGCCTGCTCATGGCCGAAGGGTTCTGGCACAGGGTCGAAGCCGAAAGCGGCGTCTCCGCCGGCTATGCCCGTGCCGGCCGCCTCCAGCCGGTGCCGGACGAGGCCGGGCTGGCCCTCGCCCGCGATCGGGGCGCCTCGGCAAGGGCGCTCTGGGGCGATGCCGCGACCTGGGAGGTGATCCCCGCCGCCGACGCCGGCGCCTGGGCGCCCGTCTCGCCGACCGGCTGGCTGATCCGCGACACGCTCAGCGCGCGGCTCTCTCCGCGCCGGGCCTGCGCCGCGCTCGTCGCAGCCCTGGCCGTCCGCGGCATCGGTATCGACACCGACATGCCGGAACATCCCGGCGTTCTGGTGTGGGCGACGGGCTGGCAGGGATTGGAGGCACTTTCGAAGGAGACGGGGCGCGCCGCCGGCACCGGGGTCAAGGGCCAGTCCGTCCTGTTGCGGCACGACGTCCGCACCGGGCCGCAGATCTATGCGGGCGGGCTGCACATCATCCCGCACGAGGACGGAACCGTGGCCATCGGCTCGACCTCGGAGCGGGCGTTCGACGATCCCGCCGGAACGGATGAGCAATGTGATGCGCTGCTGGAGCGCGCCGTCGCGGTATTGCCTGTCCTGCACGGTGCCGAGGAGATCGAGCGCTGGGCAGGTGTCCGCCCGCGCGCACGGACCCGCGCGCCGATGCTGGGCCGCTGGCCGGACCGCCGCGACCAGTTCATCGCCAATGGCGGCTTCAAGATCGGCTTCGGCATGGCCCCGAAAGTGGCGGAGGTCATGGCCGATCTCGTGCTGGAGGGGCGCGACGGAATCCCCGACGGGTTTCGGGTGGAGGACTCGCTCTGAGGGGCGCTGCCCCTCGCGCGCCGGGCGCGCTCACCCCGGGATATTTCCTGCCAGAAGAAAGCCCGGGCGGTTCATCCGGTTTCTTCTGGCCCGAAATATCCCCGCCGGAGGCATCCGACGCTGCGGCCGGGCGCCGGGGGCGGGGGTCAGTCGAACTTGCGGGAAGGGGCGAGCACCTTGGCTTCGCCGACCAGAACCGGTTTTCCGTCCACCGTGCAGGCGCAATCGAGCGTGACGCGGCGCTTGGCAAAGTCGATACCGGTCACCGTGACCTCGGCATGCACCACGTCGCCGGGGCGGACGGGGCCGATGAATTTCAGGGACTGGCCCAGGTACACCGTCCCGTGGCCGGGAAGTTGTTCGCCGATGACGGCCGAGATCAGCCCGGCGGTCAGCATGCCGTGGGCGATGCGACCTTCGAAGATGGTATCGCGGGCATAGTCGTCATCGAGGTGCACGGGGTTCCGGTCGGTGGAGACTTCGGCAAAGAGCTCGATGTCGCGGTCGGTCACGCGCTTCTGGAGATAGCGCGTCATACCCATCTCGATGTCTTCGATGCAGATCGTGCCGCGAGGCAGGTTGTCCAGCATCTCGCCCTCCATGATTCCCTGTTCCGGTAACAAATGTGCGATATGGTGATCGCTCTGGTAATTTAATTACTTTGCTGGTGCAGAAAATCAAGCGGGAAATGTGGGGGTGCGACGAAAGAACAGGGCCCGCGCGGGGACGCGGGCCCTTTCCGGAAGGCGATAAGCTGCGTGTTTCAGCGCAGGTAGCCGATCGAATAGGTCGGCGACGAGGCTTCCTCGGCCAGGTACATCTCCAGCGCCTCGGGATCGGGCTGGCGATCCGTCCTGGTCGGCGCGGCGGCGAGCCCGCCGGAAATGAACAGCGAATCGATGTCCTCGCCCATGGCGCCGGCGATGTCGGTCTTCACCCCGTCACCCACGGCGAGGATGGCGGAATCGGGGATGCCGGGCTTGATCTCGGACAGGCGGCGGCGGGCCAGGTCGTAGATCGGCGAGTGCGGCTTGCCGAAGTAGAGGCTCTCTCCGCCCATTTCCGTATAGAGCTGGGCCAGCGCGCCGGCGCACCATTCGCGGGTTTCGCCGCGGTCGACCACGATGTCGGGGTTGGCGCAGAGCAGCTTCAGCCCCTTCTGCTTGGCATAGAGGAACTGCGGGCGCAGGGTGTCGGGGTCGTCATGGGCATTGAAGGGGCCGCAGCAGACGATGCCTTCGGCGTCTTCCAGCGCGACACGCTCGATCTCGACCGGGTTTTCGATCAGTTTCAGCGGCTCGAAGAAGGGCAGGTCGAATTCCGTCCCGATGAAGTAGACCTTGTTGCCGACGGCGCCGGTGAACATCGCGGTGCGGGCGGAATCGCCCGAGGTCGCGATGTTGTCCCAGGTGTCTTCCGGGCAGCCGAAGCGGTCGAGCTGCTTGGCGACCTCGTGGCGCGAGCGGGGGGCGTTGGTCAGCAGGACCACGATGCCGCCGCGCTTGCGGTAGGCCTGGAGCGCCGCGACCGCTTCGGGATAGGCGGTGATGCCGTTGTGGACACAGCCCCAGAGGTCGACGAACAGCGCCTCGTAGCGGTCGGAAATCTCTGACAGGTGTTCGATGATCTGGGACATGTGGCCTCCGGAAATCTGCGTTGCGGCCTTGATAGGCAATGCGCGGGCAACTGGCCAGAGGGCCGGGGCACCGGAACGGAAAAGGGCGCCCCGAAAGGCGCCCCCCGTCCGGTGGTCGGCAGGTCGATCAGACCTTGAGGTTGGGGATGATCTGCTTCTTGCGCGACATGATGCCGGGCAGCACGACGGTGTCGCCGGTGACGGTGGCGCCGAAGCTCTTTTCGGCCACGGTCCTGACCAGGTCGTTCGGGACCAGCAGCGTCGCTTCCTCGTTCAGGATGTCGACCACGAACAGCAGCACCTGGTCGGCGCCGTCTTCCTTGGCGACATCGACCATGGAGGCCATCAGGCTGTCCTTGCGGTCGAGCACGGTCTTCGGTGCGGTGGTTTCGAGGACCGAAACCCGGAAGTCCTTGCCGTCGACGGTGTATTCCTTGGAATCCATCCGCAGCAGTTCCGCATCCGAGAAGGAGGAGACGTCGGATTTGGCGGCGAACATCTCGGCCGCGTAGTCGGGGATGGAAATGCCGAGATCCCTGGCCAGCGACTCCGCGACGGCGCGGTCGTGATCCGTGGTGGTGGGCGAGCGGAATTCCAGCGTGTCGGAGAGGATGCAGGTCAGCGCCGCGCCCTTCACGGCCTCGGGCATCTTCGCCATGTCGTCGCCGATCAGGTCGACCATGATGGTCGCGGTGCAGGCCAGCGGGCGCACGGTGATGTCGATCGGGCCCTTGGTTTCCAGCCCGCCGACCAGCTTGTGGTGGTCGATGATGGCGCGGATGTCGGCGCCGTTGATCCCGGCGGGCAGTTCGGCGGGGTTGTTGGTGTCGACGATCACGACGGGTGCGCCCGCGTCGACGTCCGCGATGATCTGCGGCTTGTCGAGGCCCCAGTGCGTCAGCATGAAGGCGGCTTCGGTGTTCGGCTCTCCCAGCAGGGCGGGGGCCGCGGCTTCGCCTTTGACCTCGTTCAGATACCAGGCCCAGATGATCGGGCTGCCGGTTGAGTCGGTATCGGGGGACTTGTGGCCGAAAACGAGGGTGGTCATGGCGGAAAAGCTCCTTGGGTGCGTATCGGATTTCGCGCGCCTTATAGGAGCGGGCCGCGCGCTTGTCACCCGTCCAAATGCCGCGGCTGCCGCGGCGGGGAACCCGGGCGAGCGGCTTCGCGTTGCATGATCAAACGGAGGTTAAACCGATGAATGCCCTTGCCCGCCCGATGTATATCGACGCCGCCCTCGATGTTCCGCCCGATCCGCGCGGCCCCATGACCGATGTGCAGGCCGTCCGCCTGCGCGAGCTGGCCGAGCGCGCCGGCGTCCCGGTCGAGACCGACCTGACCATGCGGCAGGCCGAGCACCGGATCGAAGAGCTCGAAGCGGTCGCCTGGTAGGCGGGCCGTTGCGCGCGGTGCCGCGGGCACCGGGCCTTTTTCGTTTACAGCTTGTCTCGACTCCTGATAATGCGACCCCGACGCGCTTTGCCGGCGCGATAGTTTAGTGCTAAACAATGCACGAAAAGGGGGAGGCGCCACATGTCCGAATCCGCTCAGGAGTCGCTGCGTCAGGCGGCGCTGTTCTACCACGAGAATCCGAAGCCCGGTAAGCTCGAGGTCCGCGCGACCAAGCCGCTGGCCAACGGCCGCGACCTGTCGCGCGCCTATTCGCCGGGGGTCGCCGAGGCCTGCCTCGAAATCAAGGCCGACCCGACCACCGCCGCCCGCTACACCACGCGAGGCAACCTCGTCGCGGTGGTGACCAACGGCACCGCCGTGCTGGGCCTGGGCAATATCGGGCCGCTGGCCTCCAAGCCGGTGATGGAGGGCAAGGCCGTCCTCTTCAAGAAATTCGCCAACATCGACTGCTTCGACATCGAGGTGAACGAGCCCGATCCCGTGAAGCTGGCCGAGATCGTCTGCGCGCTGGAGCCGACTTTCGGCGCCATCAACCTCGAGGACATCAAGGCGCCCGACTGCTTCATCGTCGAGAAGATCTGCCGCGAGCGCATGAACATCCCGGTGTTCCACGACGACCAGCACGGCACGGCCATCGTGGTCGGCGCGGCGGCGACCAATGCGCTGCACGTCTCGGGCAAGGCGTTCGAGGATATCAAGATCGTCTCGACCGGCGGCGGGGCGGCGGGCATTGCCTGCCTCAACATGCTGGTGAAGCTGGGCGTGAAGCGCGAGAACATCTGGCTCTGCGACATTCACGGGCTGGTCTACGAAGGCCGGGTCGAAGACATGAACCCGCAGAAGGCCGCCTTTGCGCAGAAATCCGATCTGCGCACGCTGTCGGACGTGATCGACGGCGCGGACCTGTTCCTCGGCCTTTCCGGGCCCGGCGTGCTGAAATCCGAGCACGTGGCGCGGATGGCGGACAAGCCGATCATCTTCGCCCTTGCCAACCCCACGCCCGAAATCATGCCGGACGAGGTGCGCAAGGTCGCACCGGATGCGATCATCGCCACCGGGCGCAGCGATTTTCCCAACCAGGTCAACAACGTGCTGTGTTTCCCGTTCATCTTCCGGGGCGCGCTGGATGTCGGCGCGACCGAGATCAACGACGAGATGCAGATCGGCTGTGTCGAGGGCATCGCGGCCCTGGCCCGCGCCACCACCAGCGCCGAAGCGGCCGCCGCCTATCATGGCGAACAGCTGACCTTCGGGCGGGATTACCTGATCCCCAAGCCCTTCGATCCGCGCCTGTCGGGGGTCGTGTCCTCGGCCGTGGCCAAGGCGGCGATGGAGTCCGGCGTCGCGACGCGGCCGCTTTCCGACCTCAAGGCCTACAAGGACAAGCTCAACGCGTCGGTCTTCAAGTCGGCGCTGCTGATGCGCCCGGTGTTCGAGGCGGCGCGCACCGCGTCGCGCCGGATCGTCTTTGCCGAGGGCGAGGACGAGCGGGTGCTGCGCGCGGCGCAGGCGATCCTGGAAGAGACGACCGAACAGCCGATCCTCATCGGTCGCCCGGACGTGATGGAGGCCCGTTGCGAACGCATGGGCCTGACCATCAAGCCGGGGCGCGAATTCCACGTCGTGAACCCGGAAAACGATCCACGCTACCGCGATTACTGGGAAACCTATCACAAGCTGATGGCGCGTCAGGGCGTGTCGCCGGATCTGGCCCGCGCGATCCTGCGCACCAATACCACAGCCATCGCGGCGTTGATGGTCTACCGCGACGAGGCCGACAGCATGATCTGCGGCACCTTCGGGGAATACCGCTGGCATCTCAACTACATCACGCAGGTTCTGGGCGGCGGCGGATTGCAGCCGCAGGGTGCGCTGTCCCTGATGATCCTCGAAGACGGCCCGCTGTTCCTTGCCGATACCCAGGTCTGGACCGAGCCTTCGCCCGAGCAGATCGCGATGACCGCCATCGGGGCCGCCCGCCACGTGCGCCGCTTCGGCCTGCTGCCCAAGATCGCGCTGTGCTCGCGGTCGCAGTTCGGCAATCAGAGCGACGGTTCCGGCCCGCGCATCCGCTCGGCGATCGAGATCCTCGACAGCCAGCCGCGCGATTTCATGTACGAGGGCGAGATGCATGTGGACAGTGCGCTCGACCCCGAACTGCGCTCGCGGTTGATGCCCGAGAACCGGCTCGAAGGTGCGGCGAACGTACTGATCTTTGCTCAGGCCGACGCGGCGTCGGGCGTGCGCAACATCCTGCGGATGAAGGCGGGCGGGCTCGAAGTCGGGCCGATCCTCATGGGGCTCGGCAACCGCGCCCACATCGTCACGCCGTCGATCACCCCGCGCGGATTGCTGAACATGGCCGCCGTCGCGGGAACGCCGGTCGCCGCCTACGGCTGAGGCGCCCCGGTCCGCCGGGTGCATCCGGCGGGCCGCTTTTTCGCGCGCTGGCGAACGCGCGACCATACCTCTGTCGCCTGCCGGATACGGATGTGCAAATGCACGTCCGGCAAGATTGCTTCGGGGCATTGCACCGATCGGCAGGGTCGGCGGAACGCTCTGCGACCTTCTCCCTCGACGCCTCGGTGACCTTGCCTGCGGGCGGGCCGCTGCTTCTTGCCGCCGCCGGAACGCCTCATGGTCTGCTGGCCGGATTTGCAGGGTCTGATTCGCAGAATTTGCAAAGTCATCGGAACTTCGCAAATCACCGCAGAAACTGGGCAGGTTTGCAAAAATTTGCAGGCCACTTCCCGCGAAAACCGCAAATTTTCCGCGTCGTTCTGTCCCGTCATCCGCTAACACGCTTGCCCGAAAGCCCCCCCGGCCCGTATCCGTTGCAAACAGGACGAGAGGAGGAGTTCCATGGGCTACAAGGAAGTGTACGGCGCCTGGCAATCCGATCCGGAGGCTTTCTGGATGAAGGCCGCCGAGGCGATCGACTGGGCGAAACCTCCGTCAAAGGCGCTGTTCGACAAGGGTGACGGCATGTTCGAGTGGTTCTCGGACGGCATGGTCAACACCTGCTGGAACGCCGTGGATCGCCATGTCGAGGCCGGGCGCGGCGACGAGATCGCGATCATGCACGAAAGCCCGATCACCCATGCGACCAAGGGCTTTACCTACCGCGAGCTGCAGGCGCGGGTCGCCTCGCTTGCCGGGGCGCTGCGGGCGCGTGGGATCGAGAAGGGCGACCGCGTCATCATCTACATGCCGATGGTCCCCGAGGCGCTGGAGGCGATGCTGGCCTGCGCCCGGCTCGGCGCGGTGCATTCGGTGGTCTTCGGCGGGTTCGCGGCGAACGAACTGGCCGTCCGCATCGACGACTGCACCCCCAAGGCGATCATCGCCGCCTCCTGCGGGCTGGAGCCGGGCCGGGTCGTCCATTACAAGCCGCTGCTCGACGGCGCCATCGAGCAGGCGCGCCACAAGCCCGACTTCTGCGTGATCTTCCAGCGCGAACAGGAAGTGGCCAAGCTGGTCGAGGGGCGCGACGTGTCCTGGCACGGCTTCCAATACGGGGTCGAACCGGCCGACTGCGTGCCGGTCGAGGGCAACCACCCCTGTTACATCCTCTATACCTCGGGCACGACGGGCCAGCCCAAGGGCGTCGTGCGTTCGACCGCCGGGCATCTCGTCGCGCTGCAATGGTCGATGAAGAACATCTACAACATCGAGGCGGGCGACCGCTTCTGGGCCGCGTCCGACGTGGGCTGGGTCGTCGGGCATTCCTACATCTGCTACGGGCCCCTGATCGCCGGCGCGCAGACCGTGGTGTTCGAGGGCAAGCCCATCGGCACGCCCCACGCGGGCGTGTTCTGGCGCATCATCCAGAACCACCGGATCAAGAGCTTCTTCACCGCCCCGACCGCCCTGCGTGCCATCCGCCGCGAGGACCCGGAGGGCGAATGGATCAAGCGCTACAAGCTGCACGACCTGCAGGCGCTGTTCCTCGCCGGCGAACGGGCCGATCCCGACACGATCAAATGGGCGCAGAAGCACCTCGGGGTTCCGGTGATCGACCACTGGTGGCAGACCGAAACCGGCTGGGGCATCGCCGCCAATCCGATGGGGATCGAGGAACTGCCGGTCAAGCTCGGTTCGCCCTCGGTGCCGATGCCGGGCTATGACGTGCGCATCCTCGACGAGGGCGGGCACGAACTGCCGCCCGACACGCTCGGCGCCATCGCGATCAAGCTGCCGTTGCCGCCGGGCACGCTCCAGACCCTCTGGAATGCCGAGGCGCGCTACAAGAAAAGCTACCTCACCCAGTTCCCCGGATACTACGAAACCGGCGACGCGGGCATGAAGGACAAGGACGGCTATCTCTACATCATGTCGCGCACCGATGACGTCATCAACGTCGCGGGGCACCGCCTGTCCACCGGCGCGATGGAAGAGGTCCTGGCCTCGCATCCCGACGTGGCCGAATGCGCGGTGATCGGGGTCGCGGATGCGCTCAAGGGTCAGATGCCGCTCGGGTTCCTGTGCCTCAGCTCGGGCGTGAACCGCCCGCATGACGAGATCTGCAAGGAGACCGTCAAGCTGGTGCGTGACAAGATCGGCCCGGTCGCGGCGTTCAAGCTGTGCACCGTGGTGGATCGCCTGCCCAAGACACGCTCGGGCAAGATCCTGCGCGCGACCATGGTCAAGATCGCCGATGGCGAAAGCTACAAGATGCCCGCGACCATCGACGATCCCGCCATCCTGGACGAGATCAAGGTGGCGCTCCGCGCCCTCGGCTATGCCGGGGAGCCGGGCTGAGACAGGGGCGGCCCCGTCTCGGGACGGGGCCGTCGGAACGCCGGACTCAGAACGCCGGACGCAGCGTCTTGGGCCGGTCGAAGAAATAGACGATCTCCTCGCCGATGGGCACGCTGCGCCCGTCGGCATCGGTCATCAGGCTGTAGATCTGCCCGTCGTCGCGTTCGTAGAAGGTGGAGCAGAGCAGGCGGAAGGCTTCGAAACTGCCCTTGATCACCGCTTCGGCCGCCTTGCGCTGGTCCGCCGTGCCGCCGGTGGCCCGCGCGCGGGGCTTGTCGCCATACCCGCAGAGCCGACCGTCCGCCGTCATGATGAACCGCATGCCGCCGGTGACCTCGATCGGCGGATCGGCGGGGAACAGCACCTTGCCCTGACTGTAGAAGGTGGCGCCGTCCGGGGTCATGGTCGACAGGCTTGAACAGGTGTCGCTGACCGGATCGTAGCCACTGCATCCATAGGGGTTCTGACGGGCGATGCGGATCAGTTCGTAGCCGTCGATCCGGGTGCCCTTTCCATCGGCCGTGCCGTCGCATCCGGCAAGCAGCAGGCAGGCGAGTGTGATCCCGATACGCATGAACATGACCACCCGCCTTCCACCTTCGGATATTCCCTTGAATCCTAGCCGTTTGCCCCGGCCGAGGAAAGGCATTCCCCCGAACCGCCGCAACCGGCGGCAAGGTGTGGGCGGATTGCATCTTTGCTTTCGTCCCCTGCGTGTGCGCGCGGGCGGGGTATCGCCTCAGAGCTCGTAGAGTTCGAGCGGCAGGCCGTCCGGATCCGCGAAGAAGGTGAACAGCCGGTCTGTGAGCGCGTCGCGCCGGATCGGCTCGACCGCGATCCCGAGGCCGGTCAGCCGGTCCGCGGCGGCCCGCACATCCTCCACCGCGAAGGCGAGATGGCGCAGGCCGCGCGCCTCCGGATGCGACGGCCGGGGCGGCGCGTCGGGAAAGGAGAACAACTCAAGCCGCCCGCCGCCCGGCACCTCGAGATCCAGCTTCCAGCTCTGCCGCTCCGCGCGCCAGGTCTCGGCCAGGATCCGCAGCCCGAGAAGTTCGGTGTAGAACGCCTTGCTGCGGGGATAGTCGTTGCAGATCAACGCGATGTGGTGGATTCCCCGGAACATTCGGAGGCTGTCCTTTCTCTGGTGCGGGCAGGATTTCCGGCATTTTAGCCATTTCCCGCTGGACAGTTAAACGCATTTCAAGCTGCCCGCCGCACCCTTTCCCGAAAAGGAGTGCCGCCGATGTCCCTCATCGCCTACACCAGTCACACCGCCGTCAGCCTGCTGCAGGCGAGCACCGGGCCGAACGGGGCGCAGGCCTCGGTCGGGTCCGCGGTCATCGACGTGAGCCTTGTCGCCGGTTCGGCGGACGGCGGCAAAGCGGATGCGGATCCGGGATCCGCCGGTGCGGAGTCCACGGCGGCGCGCGACGCGGGCGCGCTGCTCCGCGCCGCCAGGGACCGGGAAGAGGCGGGTTCGGCCGCCGCGCGCGACGTGCAGACCCTGTCCGGCGCACGGGATCGCGGCCTGCACCGGATGCGCAAACGGATGGTCCAGCTCGGCAAGGCGCTGCAACGGCTGATGGGCGGGCACCCCGGAAAGGGGCGCGGCGTGACGATCTACACCGGTCGCGGAAATGACACGCTGACCGCAAGGTCGGATGGCGCCGTCGGCGCGATCCATACCGGGCGCGGCAACGATGCGGTCTCGATCACCGCCGGGGCCGTCTACGGCCTGCGCACCGGTGCCGGATCGGATGCGGTGACGCTCTCCGCCGAGGTGGTGCGCGGCGTCCACACCGATCCGAGGCATCGCGGCGCCGGGGGAGGCGACGACGCGGTCGCGATCCGGGCCGCGCTCGCGCAGGGCATCTACACGGGCAGGGGGGCCGATGCCATCGCCATCGACGCCGACGCGGTGGTCGGGGTCCATTCCGGCGCGGGCAGCGATGCGGTGACCCTCGACGCGGGACTTGTGGGCGACATCCGCACCGGCAGCGGCAACGATGCCGTCACCGTCCGGGCCGTGGTCGGCGCCTCTCAGGTCGGTACGCTGGTCGGGGATGATCCCTACACGCCCGGCGACACGGCCGAGGCGCGGATGCTGTCGGCGGTCGCGGGAGGTGCCGATGTCGACACGGGTTCGGGCGACGATGCGATCACCCTAGACGTACGGACGGTGCTCTCCCTGGAGGCGGGACGCGGCGACGATGCCATCCTGCTCGAAGGCGGAACCGTGGCGCTGCGCTACGATGCGGGCGACGGCAACGATACCGTCATGCTCTCGGACGGGGCGGAGGTGGTGATCCGGCTGGGCGAGGATGTCGGCGACTGGTCGCTCACCGAGGAGGGCAATGCGCTGATCCTGCATCTCGGCGAGGGCTCGATCCGGTTCGAAGGTGCGACCGATGCCGCCGCCATCGGCCTCGTCCGCGCGGGAGAGGAGGGGGTGACCATGCTCCGCGCCACCCCGGTGCTGGACGCCTACGCCTGAGCCGGAACGGCGGGACGGCGGGCGGGGCGATGGTCCGGTCACCGACCGGGCCGAGCGCCGGACGACGTCAGACGAATTGTTCGCGGATCAGGCGCTCTTCCAGCCCGTGGCCGGGGTCGAACAGCACCCGGTGTTCGACACGGGGTTCCGACCGGATGTCGACCCGAACCACGTCGCGCACGGAATCGCTGTCCGCCTCTGCCATGACCGGGCGCTTTTCGTGTTCCAGCACCTCGAAGGTCACCTCCGCCGCCTTGGGCAGCAGCGCCCCGCGCCAGCGACGCGGCCGGAACGGCGCGACCGCGGTCAGCGCCAGCACCTCCGACCCGATGGGCAGGATCGGACCGTGGGCGGAATAGTTGTAGGCGGTCGATCCCGCCGGCGTGGACAGCAGCGCGCCGTCGCAGACCAGTTCCGGCATCCGCAGCTTGCCATCCACGTAGATCGCCAGCCGCGCCGCCTGCGGTCCGGTGCGCAGCAGCGACACCTCGTTGATCGCCAGCGCCCGGTGCACCGTGCCGTCGACCAGGTGCGCCCGCATCGTCAACGGGTTGATGACCGCCTCTTCCGCCGCGCCGAGCCGCTCTTCGAGCGCATGTTCGGAATATTCGTTCATGAGGAAGCCGACCGTGCCCCTGTTCATGCCGTAGACCGGCACGGCCAGTTCCTCGGTCCGGTGCAGCGTGTGCAGCATGAATCCGTCGCCGCCGAGCGCCACGATCACCTCCGCCCCGTCCTCGGCATGGTTGCCGTAGCGGCGCGTCAGCCCGGCCAGCGCCGCCTGGGCGATGGGCGCGCGCGAGGCGCAGAAGGCAATTCTAAGCGTCATGCAGTTTCCTGACCTCTCCCGACCTTTCCGAAACAAGCACAAGTTTTCCCGTACTGCCAGCCATGGCGCAGCTGAAACCCATCCGGTCGCTTTGATGGCTTTGCCCCGCGTCATGTTTCCTTTACCTAGGCGCCACATCCCGAATCCAACCGGAGGTCCGGCCCATGAACGCCCCCACCCGCGACAACGGCTTCTTCACCGAAGAGCTGTCCTCCCGCGATCCCGAAGTCTTTGCCTCGATCACCGGCGAGCTCGGTCGCCAGCGCGACGAGATCGAGCTGATCGCGTCGGAAAACATCGTCTCCCGCGCGGTCATGCAGGCGCAGGGGTCGGTGATGACCAACAAGTACGCCGAAGGTTACCCGGGCCGCCGCTACTACGGCGGTTGCGACTGGGTCGACGTGGCCGAGGAACTGGCCATCGCCCGCGCCAAGGAGCTGTTCGGCTGCGCCTTCGCCAACGTCCAGCCCAACTCCGGCTCCCAGGCCAACCAGGGCGTCTACCAGGCCCTGATCAAGCCCGGCGACACCATCCTCGGCATGAGCCTCGACGCGGGCGGGCACCTCACCCACGGCGCCAAGCCCAACCAGTCGGGCAAGTGGTTCAACGCCATCCAGTACGGCGTGCGAAAGCAGGACAACCTTCTCGACTACGACCAGGTGCAGGAACTCGCCACCGAGCACCAGCCCAAGCTGATCGTCGCCGGCGGCTCGGCCATTCCGCGCAGGATCGACTTTGCCAGGATGCGCGAGATCGCCGACAGCGTGGGGGCCTACCTCATGGTCGACATGGCGCATTTCGCCGGCCTCGTCGCCGGCGGGGAACATCCCGGCCCCTTCCCGCATGCGCACGTGGCCACCACCACCACCCACAAGACCCTGCGCGGTCCGCGCGGCGGCATGATCCTCACCAATGACGAGGATATCGCCAAAAAGGTAAACTCGGCGATCTTCCCCGGCATCCAGGGCGGCCCCCTGATGCATGTCATCGCGGCCAAGGCCGTCGCCTTCGGCGAGGCGCTGCAGCCCGGCTTCAAGGATTACGCCAAGCAGGTCATCGCCAACGCGCGGGCGCTCAGCGATCAGCTCATCAAGGGCGGGCTCGACACCGTGACCCACGGCACCGACACCCATGTGGTGCTGGTCGACCTGCGCCCCAAGGGGGTCAAGGGCACCGCCACCGAAAAGGCGCTCGGTCGCGCCCACATCACCTGCAACAAGAACGGCGTGCCCTTCGATCCGGAAAAGCCGACCATCACCAGCGGCATCCGTCTGGGGTCGCCCGCCGGAACGACCCGCGGTTTCGGTGAGGCGGAGTTCCGTCAGATCGCCGACTGGATCATCGAGGTTGTCGACGGTCTGGCCGCCAACGGCGAGGAAAACAACGCCGAGGTCGAGGCCAAGGTGAAGGGCGAGGTCGAAGCCTTCCTCAAGCGCTTCCCGATCTATCCCACGCTCTGAGTGGCAGATCATCGCGATCGAAGGGGCCGGAGAGCGATCTCCGGCCCCTTTTCCGTGTCGAGTCGGTTCTCCGGAAGGGAGGTGGTTGCGCGCCGCGGGGGCACCGAGCTCCGGAACCCGCGATCCGTCAGTCTTGTGAAAACCGGAAAGCGCCGGATCGAACCCGCCCCGGGAGCAGGGCGGGCCAAGGCCATGCCTTGCAAGGACAAGATCCGCTTCGGTCGGCAGACGGGCCAGAGATACGGAATTCAAAATTCTTCAACTGCCGAACGATATTTCTTGCCGCAGGAAATCCTGACGGCTAACGCTGGGTCACTTGGTCATCGAGCATGATTTGGAGCCAGATAATGAAAGAGCTTTCGCTACTTGCAGTAGCAGGTGCGCTGTTTGTCGGTGGGCTGACGTCAGAAGCGCAGGCCGCTACGTTTACCACGAGCGGACTTTTGACTTCCCCGCCGGTGGGTGCATACGAACTTTTCGTCTTCGACGTGGATGTTGCAGGCACCACCACGCTGCAGCTCTCGAGCGACAGCGACGCCTTCCTCGGTCTTTTTTCGGGGAACGGCGTCCTCGACAACAGTACCTTCATTTCACAGGACGATGACAGCGGCGGCGGTTTGAACAGTTTCCTGTCGTCGACCTTGGCCATCGGAACCTATACCGCCTGGATCACGTCGCACGGCTCGTACTGGGATACGGGGTCGAACGCGATTGCAACTGATCACGATCATCTCCCGATGAATTACACGCTCACGATCAACACCGATATTTCCGGAGCTTCCACGGTTCCTCTGCCGGCGGCGGCTCCGCTGCTGGGCGGTGGCCTGGGGCTTCTCGGCTTCTTCGGGTGGCGCAAGAAGCGCAAGGCTGCGGCCTGACAAACCCGATCACGGCGACTGCAAAGGCGGGCCCGAGGGCCCGCTTTCCATTTTGCAAGACCAGGCGGGCCGTGCGGCTTCGCGGGAAGGAGCGGTGGCAAACCGCTTGAAGGTGGCCCCGCGCCTCCGGAGTCGCGAAATTCGACGCAGGAGCACGATATCCCGGTCGAGGGCCTCTGGCGGCCCGGTGGCCTCCGGTCTACCATCGCACACATGGTCCTGTCCCCCCCACCTCCGAGGCCCGCTCCGGCGCCCACGTCCCTGTCCGTGCTGCGCATCGCGGCCTTCCGGAACCGCTGGCTTGCGTCGCTTGTCTCCAACCTCGGGACGCTGGTGCAGTCGGTGGGCGCGGGGTGGATGATGACCCGGATCAGCGACAGCGACACGATGGTGGCGCTGGTGCAGGCGGGGGTCACGGTGCCGACCATGCTGTTCGCGGTGCTGGCCGGAACCTTTGCGGATCAATACGACCGGCGCAACGTGATGATCGGCGCGCAGCTTTTCATGATGGCCGCGGCCGCGCTGCTGACCGCGCTGGCCTACCTGGGGCTGATGACGCCCTGGATGCTGCTCCTGCTCACCTTCCTTATCGGCACCGGCAGCACCTTCTTCAACCCGTCCTGGCAGGCCTCTCTCGGGGATATCGTGCCGCGTCACGACATGCCGGCGGCGGTGTCGCTGAACTCCATGGGGTTCAATGCCATGCGCTCGGTCGGGCCGGCGATCGGCGGGCTGATCGTCGCGGCGGCGGGGGCGGCCGCGGCCTTTGCGATGAACGCGGTCAGCTACGTGGCGATGATCGTCGTGCTGTGGTTCTGGAAATCCCCGACCAGCGACGAAAAGCTGCCGCGGGAACCGCTGACCTTCGCGGTGCGCTCGGGGCTGCGCTACGTCGCGATGTCGCCCAACCTGCTGAACGTGATGGGGCGGGCCTTCATCTTCGGCCTTGCCTGCGTGTCGGTGCTGTCGCTGCTGCCCATCGTGGCGCAGGAACGGTTGGGCGGAGATGCCACGATCTACGGCATCATGCTGGGGTTCTTCGGCTTCGGCGCCGTGCTCGGGGCGCTGAACAACGCGCGGCTGCGTGCGAGGTTCGACAATGAACGCATGGTCGAGATCGCCTTTTTCGGCGCGATGATCGGCACGGCGGTCCTCGCGCTGGCACCTGACCTGCTGATCGCCGCCCCGGCGTTGATGCTGAACGGCATGGCCTGGACGGTGGGCATGTCGCTGTTCAACGTGACGGTGCAGCTGTCGACGCCGCGCTGGGTCGTGGGGCGGGCGATCGCGCTCTACCAGTCGGCCTCGTTCGGCGGGATGGCGGCGGGAAGCTGGCTCTGGGGGACGGTGTCGGACCACGGCGGCACCGGGGTCGCGCTGGCCGCGGCGGCGGCGGTGCTGGCCTTCGGCGGGTTGCTGGGCCGGCGCCTGCCGCTGCCGGAATACGGCGATCTGGACATGACGCCGCTCGACCGGTTCCGCGAACCGATCCTGCAGCTCGATCTCAAGCCGCGCAGCGGGCCGATCATGGCGGTGACCCAGTTCGAGATCGACCCCGAGGACGTGCCCCGCTTTCTGGAAATCATGGCCGAGCGGCGGCGGGTGCGCATTCGCGACGGGGCGCGCAACTGGGTGCTGATGCGCGACCTCGAGAATCCCCGGATCTGGGAGGAGACCTATCATGTCCCCACCTGGGTCGACTATGTGCGCCACAACACCCGGCGGACGAAATCCGACCATGGCAGCTGGGAGCAGTTGCTGACCCTGCACCGGGGCGAGGCCAAGCCGCACACGCGGCGGATGCTCGAGCGCCCGTCGATCCCGCGCCGGCGCAACGGAGTCTATGACTATGAGATGTAATGCCCCGGATGCCCCGGTTCGCGGGTCGCAGGCGACGAACGTGGTCATGCACCTCGGGGCGTGGCTGGTGATCGTGACCGCCGCGCTGGAATTCTTCCTGAGGCCCGGATTCCTGCCGTCTCCCGGCTGGATGCAGGCCGCGCTGGCGGTCGGCCTGCCGCCCGTCGCCCTGGTCTGGCTGCGGATGCTGCGCACGCTGAACCGCCGCGACCTGCGCGCGCCCCGGGCCGTCGACGGCGCCGACGCACCCTATCGGCTGGCCGTCGTCGCGTTCTGTGCGGCCTTTGCCCTGGGCACGGTTGTCTGCCTGCAAAGCACATTGCCCGGCATCGTCACCCGCTTCGCGGGGACGCCCGCAACCGCAGAACTGACGGTAGCGGCGCTGCACCGCAACACCTCCCGCCGCTATTGCAACGAGGGGCTGACAGTGGCGGGCCTGCCCTTCTACGCAAACGACATCTGCGGCCTTCCTCGGGCACAGTGGGAGAAGATCCGGCCCGGCGACCGGCTGCTGGTGGAGGGCGTGGCAAACCGGTTCGGATTCGTCCCTCGCCGCGTCGTCCTGATCCTGCCGAAGTGAAAAGGCCCGCCGTTGCGGGCGGGCCTTTCCGGATAGGTGCCTGACGATCAGGCCGGCGACTTGGCGAACCGCAGGTAGGGCAGCCGGATGTCCAGCTCGCCGTATTTCTCCTTTGCCTGCTCGTTGTCGAGCGAGGTGGCGACGACCACGTCCTGGCCGACTTTCCAGTTTGCCGGGGTGGCCAGCGGCACACCGTAGGTCAACTGCAGCGCATCGAGCGCGCGCAGAACCTCGCCGAAGTTGCGGCCGATGGTCATCGGGTAGGTCATCATCAGCTTCAGCTTGTTGTCCGGGCCGACGATGAAGACCGAACGCACCGTGGCGCTGTCGGCCGGGGTGCGGCCGTCGGGCAGGTAGGCTTCGGCGGGAAGCATGTCGAAGGCCTTGGCGACGGCGAGATCCTCATCGGCGATGATCGGGAAGCCCGCCTTGCTGCCGGCAAAGCTCTCGATGTCGCCCTTCCACTTCTTGTGGTCCTCGACGCCGTCCACGGAAATGCCGATCACCTTTGTGTCGCGCTTGGCCCATTCGTCGGCCAGCTGTGCCACGGCCCCGAATTCGGTGGTGCAAACGGGCGTGAAATCCTTGGGGTGCGAGAAGAGGACCGTCCACTTCCCGCCGATGAAATCGTGCAGGTCGTAATCGCCCTGGTCCGTGGAAACATGGATGTTCGGAATTTCGTCGTTGATGCGAAGTGCCATGATGCCTTCCTTTCCTGCGGTCTGCCGGATGCTTGTGTCCGGGTTCGTTGCGCAAGATAGGGGCGGACCGGCGGAATGTCATGGGGCCGGATCAAAGACAGGACGGACATTCTGCCCCGGCCGGGGTTTTCAGAACGGGGCTTTCGAGCGGAACGACATTCCGACACCGCCGTCCGGGTGAGCGAGCCGCAGTTCCTCGGCATGGAGCATCAGCCGGGGGTGGGTCGCCGTGGTTTCGGGCGCGTAGAGCGGATCGCCGAGGATCGGATGCCCGAGCGCCAGCGTGTGGACGCGGAGCTGGTGGCTGCGCCCGGTCTTGGGAAAGAGCCGGACGCGGGTTTCCTCGTCGCTTGCCTTCATCACCCGCCAGTCGGTGAGGGCGGGGCGACCGGTCTCGTGGTCGACCTTTTGCAGGGGGCGGTTTTCCCAGTCGACGATCAGCGGCAGGTCGACGGTGCCGGTCCGCGGCTCCAGCCGCCCGGCGAGGCGGGCGACATAGGTCTTGCGGGTGCGGCGCTGCTCGAACTGAAGGCCGAGGTGACGCTGGGCATGCGGCGTCAGTCCGAAGACGATCACCCCGGAGGTGTCGCGGTCGAGCCGGTGCACGAGACGCACGGTCGGAAAGGCCCGTTCCAGCCGGGAGATCAGGCAATCGGCCAGCTCCGGACCCTTGCCGGGCACCGAGAGCAGGCCGGCGGGCTTGTCGACCACGAGGATTTCGTGGTCGGCGTGCAGGATCGGGATCTCTCCCCCGGGCGGATCGTAGGCGGTCATGGCGCCCCCTGTTGCAAATGCGGGCGCGCGGGGCAAGGGGGCTAGCGGGCGAAGGTGGCGTCGAGGATCGCCTGGAGGCGGATCGCGTCATCCTCGGCAAAGGCATCGGGCTGATTGCTGTCGATGTCGAAGACCGCGATCAGCGCGCCGGTGGCGTCACGCACCGGCAGCACCAGCTCGGAGCGGGTGGTGGAGGCGCAGGCGATATGGCCGGGGAAGGCATCGACATCGGGCACGATCTGCGCCGTGCCGGTGCGGGCGCAGGCGCCGCAGACGCCGCGCTCGAACGGGATCACGAGGCAGCCGTGCCCGCCCTGGTAGGGGCCGATCCTGAGCAGGCCCGGCTCTGTCACCCGGTAGAACCCGGTCCAGTCGAAGCGGTCGTCGGAATGGTGCACCTCGCAGGCGAGGGTGGCCATGAGCGCGACGGAATCGCGCTCGCCCCCGGTCAGCGCGGCGACGGTTCTGGCGAGGGCGGGGTAGTCGACCTGCATGGCAGCTCCTTGTGGTGGCGGAGTGGGGGCGCTGCCCCCGCGCGCTGGCGCGCTCCCCCGGGATATTTTCGGCCAGAAGAGGCCTAGAGGCGTTCGATGGCGATGGCGGTGCCTTCGCCGCCGCCGATGCAGATGGCGGCGATGCCGCGGCGCAGGCCGCGTTTTTCGAGCGCGTTCAGCAGGGTGACGATGATGCGGGCGCCGCTGGCGCCGATGGGGTGGCCGAGGGCGCAGGCGCCGCCGTTGACGTTTACCACGTCGCGGGGGAGGCTCATTTCCTTCATGAAGGCCATGGGCACGACGGCAAAGGCCTCGTTCACCTCCCAGAGGTCGACATCGCCCTTTTTCCAGCCGATGCGCTCGAGGAGCTTGCGGGCGGCGGGGATCGGAGCGGTGGGGAATTGCGACGGGGCCTGCGCATGCGTGGCGTGGCCGAGGATCCGGGCGCGGGGCACGGTGCCGGAGCTTACCGCATGGTCCAGCGTGGTCAGCACCAAGGCCGCGGCGCCGTCGGAGATCGACGAGGAATTGGCCGCCGTCACCGTCCCGTCCTTGCGGAAGGCGGGTTTCAGGTGCGGGATCTTCTCGGGGCGGGCGCGCCCAGGCTGTTCGTCGCGGGTCATGATCTCTTCGCCGGTGCGGGCATGGATGGTGACCGGGGTGATCTCGTCCACGAAGGCGCCGCTGCGCTCGGCGTCGAGCGCGTTGTCGAGCGAGGCGATGGCGTACTGGTCCTGCGCCTCGCGGGTGAAGCGGAAGCCCTCGGCGCAATCCTCGGCGAAGGTGCCCATGAGGCGACCCTTGTCATAGGCATCCTCGAGGCCGTCGAGGAACATGTGATCGACGACCCTGTCGTGGCCGAGCCGCGCCCCGCCGCGCATCTTCGGCAGCAGGTAGGGGGCGTTGGACATGCTTTCCATGCCCCCCGCGACCATCGTCACGGCATGGCCGAGCGCGATCTGGTCGTAGGCGACCATGGCGGCCTTCATCCCCGAGCCGCACATCTTGTTGAGGGTCGTGGCGGGGACCTCGTTGCCGAGGCCCGCGCGGAAACCGGCCTGGCGGGCGGGGGCCTGGCCCTGGCCCGCCGGCAGCACGCAGCCCATCACCAGCTCGTCGATCGGCGGGCGGCCCGCCTCGGCGAGGGCGGCCCGAATCGCCGCGCCTCCGAGATCCGGGGCGGCGAGGTCGGAAAACGCGCCCTGAAACCCCCCTGTCGCGGTGCGTGCGGCGCCGGTGATGACGATGTCTGCCATGGCCCTGTCTCCTCTCCTGTCCGTCTCCTGCTTACCGAATGGTAAGGATCGCCGTCTAGCCTGTGCATCGGAACAGGAACACGAGGCCGGGCAAATGAACGTGACCACTCTTGCAGGCGGCGAGCCGCAGATCATCCAGGTGGGGGAATCGCGCATCGACGCGGCCGTCGCCATCCAGTTCAAGGATCGCGTCCGCGAACTTGTCTCGCCCGAGGCCGAGCGCGTGGTGCTGGACCTTGCGGCGGTGGAATTCATCGATTCCAGCGGGCTGGGCGCCATCGTCGCCGCGATGAAGGCGATGGGCGAGGGGCAGCGGCTGGATCTTGCCGGGTTGACGCCGATCGTCGACAAGGTGTTCCGCATGACCCGGATGGACACGATCTTCGTCATTCACGAGTCGCTCGATGCCGCCCGCGCCGCAAAGGTCGGCTGAGCCCACCCGCGACCGGAGGGCCCCAGGCCAGATGGCGGATTCGCCCGACACAGGACCGGCGCCGACCCTGACGCTGGACATCGGCGCCACTCCGGAAGATGTCCGCGTGGCGCTCGACCGGACGACCGCCGCGCTGTTGCGCTGCGGATTCGCGCCGGGGCATTGCGGGTTCACCGAAATCGTCCTTGCCGAAGTGCTCAACAATGTCGTGGAACATGCCTATCGCGACTGCCCGCGTGGCCGGATCCGCATCGACGTCCGGGCCGGGCCGGAGCGCGTGGACCTCGTGATCCGGGATCGCGGGGCGCGGATGCCGGGGGACCGGCTGCCCGTCGGCTCGCCCGTGGATGTCGATGTTCCGGTCGACGATCTGCCGGAGGGAGGATTCGGCTGGTTCCTCATCCGCACCATGGCGGACCAGCTTGTCTATCGTCGCGAGGACGGCGGTAATCGGCTGGAAATCGGCCTGTCCCTCGAGAATGCCGATCTGGCGGGTCACGCCTGAGCCCGGCGCGCCGGTCGCGATACCTTGAATCGGCCTCAATCCCATCTCAATGCAGCCGCAATACCCCGGCAAAAGGGAGGGGTAGCTGCTTATGGCTTCCCTCGGCGTCACGCCGTTTCAGCCCCCACCCAGTGCGTGGCGCCGAGGAACTTTCCCCCCACGGCGCATGTACGGCAATGCCCTCCGCCCGGTTCCGGCGGGGGCCGTCCGCATGCCCGGCGCGCGGCGTTCCGACTGCCCTGACAAGACCTCCTCCTCACCATATTTTTGCCCGAAACCAAGGGGATATTGACGGGGTAGCTGCAACAAGCTTCACCCCGGCGCTCCGCCGTTTCAGCCCCCACCCAGTGCGGGGCGTCGGGGACTACTCCCCTCCATTGACGCGGCCTGCGACGCCCCTATGCTCGGCCACCGAGCAGGAGGCAGAGTATATGCGCGATTTCCAGAAACCCGGCCGGTCGGCCGTCTACGCCGCGAACGGGCTTTGCGCCACGTCGCACCCGCTGGCCGCCGCCGCCGCGGTCGATATCCTCAAGCAGGGGGGCAATGCGGTCGATGCGGCGATCGCCGGAGCGGTGCTGCTGGGACTGGCCGAACCGCAGATGACCGGCATCGGCGGCGACTGCTTTGCGCTGATCTCGCCCGCGGGCACCGAGGATGTCATCGCCGTCAACGGGTCGGGCCGCGCGCCAGCCGCGGCGTCGGCGGCGCGGATGCGCGCCGAGGGGCACGAGGTCGTGCCGGTGCACGGGGTCGAGGCGGTGAGCCTGCCCGGCGCGGTCGACGCCTTCTGCGACATGTCGGCCCGTTGGGGACGGCTCGGGCTGGCGGACAGCCTCGCCCCGGCGATCCGCTACATGGAGGACGGCATTCCCGTCGCACCCCGCGTCGCCTTTGACTGGCAGGCCGATTCCGCCGTGTTGCAGGGCCACGGCCGCCGACATTTCCTGAACGGCGGCGCAGTGCCGGGGACGGGCGATCTGTTCCGGCTGCCGGGACAGGCAGAGGTGCTGCGGCGGATCGCCCGCGAGGGCCGCGCCGGGTTCTACGAGGGCGAAGTGGCCGAGGACATGCTGGCGACGCTGACCGCCATGGGCGGCGTGCATACGGCAGAGGATTTCGCCGCGACCCGCTGCACCGTCGGCACGCCGGTCTCCGGCGGCTACGGCGGGCACGAATTGCTGGAACACGCGCCCAACGGGCAGGGTGTCACCGCGATCCTGTTGCTCAACATCCTGAAACGCTTCGATATCGCCGCGATGGACCCGCTCGGGGCCGAGCGCGCCCATATCGAGGCCGAGGCCGCCAAGCTGGCCTATGATGCGCGCAACCGTTTCCTGTCGGACCCGGCCACGATGACCCGGCTCGACCGGCTGATGAGCGATGCGCTGGCCGATGAACTGGCGGCGCTGATCGACCCGAAGCGGGCCATGGCCTCGCCCGCCGAGCTGTCCGAGGCGGTGCACAAGGACACGATCTACATCACCGTCGTCGACCGCGACCGCATGGCGGTGTCGTTGATCTACTCGATCTTCCACGGCTTCGGGTCGGGGATCGCGTCGGAAAAGTTCGGCATCCTGTTCCAGAACCGCGGGGCGGGCTTCACGCTGGCCGAGGGGCATCCGAACGAGCTGAAGGGCGGTCAGCGCCCGATGCACACGATCATTCCGGCGATCCTGCGCCATGAGGGGCGCGTCACCATGCCCTTCGGGGTCATGGGCGGGCAGTACCAGCCCAACGGCCATGCGCGGGTGGTGTCCAACCTGCTCGACTTCGGCATGGAGCCGCAGGAGGCGCTGGATGCGCCGCGTGCCTTCCCTCAGGACGGCAAACTGCGGCTCGAACGCGGATATGCCGACGACGTGCGGGCGGCGCTGGTCGCAATGGGCCACGATGTCGTGGAACCGGAGGCACCCATCGGCGGGGCGCAGGCCATCGCGATCCACGCATCCGGCGTGCTCGAAGGCGCGTCGGACCCGCGCAAGGACGGCTGCGCCATCGGTTACTGAACAGGGTCGGGCGGCAATCACGGCAATCCCCACAATTGCCGCCCCGCTGCCCGACTTTCGCCCGACCTCCTGCCCAAGCTCCGGTCAAACGTCCCCGCAACCAGACCGGAGCCCACCGTCATGTTCGGCCCTCTTGCAGCCCTCGAATCCTACGTCTTCAACGCCTTCAACTTCAGCGGACGCGCCTCGCGTTCGGAATACTGGTGGGCGGTGTTGCTCGTCATCGCGATCACGCTGCTGTCGCTCGTGGTGGACGGCGTGACCCTGTACCGCGCCTATACGGAAACCGGCATGATTCCGATGAGCTTCACCAGCTACCTGAGCCCGGTGGTCTACCTGCTGACCCTGGTGCCGAACCTCTCCTCCTCGGTTCGCCGGATGCACGACACCGGCCGCTCGGCGCTCTGGTTGCTGGTGGCCTTCGTTCCGGTGGTCGGCTGGATGGTGCAGATCGTCCTGCTGCTGCTGCCGGGCGACGAGCAGGACAATTCCTGGGGCAATCCGCGCGCGCCCCTCGGCACCGTGGCGTCCCGCGGCGAGAGCGGCCGCCCGTCCTCCGGGCCGGGACGGTCCAATCCGCTCGATGCCTATGCGGTGCTGCTGCACACCGACCGCCAGCCCTCTCCCGAGGAGGTGGCGCGGCGCAAGCAGGAGATCCACGAGTATTTCCAGCGCAACGTGTCGCGCCGCGCGGTCGCCTGATCCGGTCCGGACGGATGTGAAAAGCCGGGGGCCACGTTCGGACCCCCGGCTTCTTCTTGTTCCGGATAGGCAGCATCCGGCAGCGCCGCCCGCGCCGTGGCGGGGGCGGCGCGCCGCTCAGTAGCTGTAGGCGCCGTAGATCCGGCCGAGGTCGCCGTTCCAGTCGCCCTCGTAGTGCTCCAGCAGTTCGTCCGCCGGAACCTGTCCGGTTTCGATGCTTTCCTTGAGCGCGTTCAGGAAATGCGTCTCGTCGGGCAGCAGGCCGCCCGCGCCGGGGCAGGCGCGCGCCTTCAGACCGGCCTCGGCGATGGCGACGACCTCTCCGGCGAGATCGTGCATCGAGATGCCGTTGACCGTCGCCTGCAGCGCCTGTTCCGAGGCGGCGACGCGCAGCGCCTCGCGGGTTTCCGTATCCCAGCCCTTCACCAGGTCCCAGGCCGCATCCAGCGCGCCCTGATCGTAGGTCAGCCCGACCCAGAAGGCGGGCAGGGCGCAAAGCCTGCGCCACGGGCCGCCATCGGCGCCGCGCATCTCGATGAACTTCTTCAGGCGGGCTTCGGGAAAGGCGGTGGTCAGGTGGTCCGCCCAGTCCGACAGCGTCGGCGTCTCGCCCGGCAGCGCGGGCAGTCGGCCCTCCATGAAGTCGCGGAACGACTGGCCGAGCGCGTCGATGTACTTGCCGTCGCGGTAGACGAAATACATCGGCACGTCGAGCATGTAGTCGACGTAGCGCTCGAAGCCGAAGCCCTCCTCGAAGACGAAGGGCAGCATCCCGGTGCGGGCGTCATCGAGGTGGCGCCAGACATAGGAGCGGTAGCTCTTGAGGCCGTTGGGCCTGCCCTCGAAGAACGGCGAATTGGCAAACAGCGCGGTTGCGACCGGCTGCAGGGCCAGGGCAACGCGCATCTTCTTGACCATGTCGGCCTCGGAGCCGAAATCGAGGTTCACCTGCACCGTGCAGGTGCGCCGCATCATCGTGGTGCCGGTGGTGCCGACCCGGCCCATGTAGGCATCCATCAGCTTGTAGCGGCCCTTGGGCATCAGCGGCATTTCGGAATGCATCCATTCCGGCGCCGCGCCGAGCCCGATGAAGCCGACGCCGAGCTCGTCCGAGATCCCCTTGACCTCGCGCAGGTGGACGTTCACCTCGTCGCAGGTCTGGTGGATGGTCTCGAGCGGAGCGCCCGACAGCTCCAGCGCGCCGCCCGGTTCGAGCGAGACGTTGGCCCCGTACTTGGTCAGCCCGATCAGGTGGCCGCCCTCTTCGACCGGGGCCCAGCCATGCCGGTCGCGCAGCCCCTCGAGCACCGCGCGGATCGAGCGCGGACCGTCGTAGGGCAGCGGTTCGTGGGTGTCCGAAAGATAGCCGAACTTCTCGTGTTCGGTGCCGATGCGCCAGTCTTCCTTGGGCTTGCAGCCCGATTCCAGATACTCGGCCAACTGGTCCCGGCGTTCGATCGGCCCGCCGCCGGATTGAGGGATGGACATGAAACAAGGCTCCGATCTGTGGCCGCTCCGGGCGCGTCAATGGTCAGGGATGGGCGGAATGATCCGGCTTGTCAATGCAGACGGAGGTGTGCGCTTTTGCGCGGAGCGGCTTCCCAGATGGTGACCGGCGCGGTGCCGTCGCGACGCATTTCGGCCAGCATCCGTTCGGTGCGCAGGCCGGGCAGGGTGGCGAAGGCATCGAACAGCGCATCCGCCCCTTCGGCGGTCAGCGGGATCGCCAGCGGCGGCTCTCCGGGGCGGTGCAGCATCCAGTGCGGCGGCCGCGCGCCGGGATCGAGCACCAGCCGGCTGAGCGAGTCGAGATCGGCGGTGCCGCCGGTGAGCGGGCCGAAATAGGCGATGCGCCCTTCGACGATCTGCACCACGCCGGGGCCGCCGTCTCCCAGCCGGAAGCGCCCGCGCTGAAGGCCCGCGATGACGAGCAGGACGCCCAGCACGGCCACCGCGTAGCCGATCCAGTGCAACAGCCCGCCGCCGGTGAACAGGCCCCAGTAGAGACCCAGCGCCAGCACCCCGAGCCCGGTCAGCGCCTCGCGCCACTGCCAGAGCGCGGCGCGCGCCTTGGGGCGGATCAGGCTCATGCCCAGTCCCCGCAGGACATCTGCCACAGGGTCAGCGCCGCCACCGCCGCCGTGTCGGCGCGCAGGATGCGCGGGCCGAGGGCGATGCGGCAGGAGGTGTCCATTGCGCGCAGGCGGGTGCGTTCGGCCTCTGCGAACCCGCCTTCGGGGCCGATGAGGATCGCCCACTTGCCGCCGCGCGGACCGAGCGCGGCGGCGCTTTCGCCCGCTGCGGCCTCGTCGCAGAAGACCAGCCGCCGGTCGGCGGGCCAGTCCCCGAGCAGCCGGTCGAGCTTTTGCAGCTCGGCCACCTCGGGAACGTAGGTCGCGCCGCATTGTTCGGCGGCCTCGACGGCGTGGGCCTGCAGGCGATCCTGGCGGATCCGTTCCGAATTGGTGAAGGCGGTCTGCACCGGCAGGATGCGCGCCGCGCCCATTTCCACCGCCTTCTCGACGATGAAATCGGTGCGCGCCTTCTTGATCGGCGCGAACATCAGCCAGACATCCGGCGGCATCCGCAGCGGGCGCGAATGCGTCACGCAGGTGAGGGTGCCGCCGCGCTTGCCGGCCTCGGAGACCTCGGCCAGCCACTCTCCGTCGCGGCCGTTGAACAGCGCCACGGCGCCGCCCTCGGTCATCCGCATCACGGAAAAGAGATAGTGCGCCTGCTCCCGCGTCAGAGGGACAGGTTGTCCCGCGCCCAGCGGGTGATCTATGAACAGGCGAACCTTGGCATCCATGAGGCGGAACATATGAGCCAACCCGGAGCAACGCCAGAGCCGCAGGGCCAGGTTTCCGACGCGGTGCGCGGAAACTGGGTCGATCATCACGCCCCGGCCTTTGCGCGGCCCTACCTGCGGCTGTCGCGCGCGGACCGGCCCATCGGGACGTGGCTGCTGCTGCTGCCCTGCTGGTGGGGGCTGCTGCTGGCGATGGTCGGCGACGGGCAGGCACGCTGGTTCGACCTATGGATCCTTGCCGGTTGCGGGATCGGGGCGTTCCTCATGCGCGGGGCGGGCTGCACCTGGAACGACATCACCGATCGCGACATCGACGGCTCGGTCGCGCGCACCGCGTCGCGCCCCATCCCCTCGGGACAGGTGAGCGCGAAACAGGCGCTGGCCTGGGCAGTGGCGCAATCGCTGGTGGCCTTCTGCATCCTGCTGACCTTTCCCCCCGCCGCCATCGCGCTCGGGGTGCTGTCGCTGCTGCCGGTAGCGATCTACCCCTTTGCCAAGCGGTTCACCTGGTGGCCGCAGGTCTTTCTGGGCATCGCCTTCAACTGGGGCGCGCTGCTGGCCTGGACCGCGCACACCGGCTCGCTCGGGCTGCCGGCGGTGGTGCTCTATGTCTCGGGCATGGCGTGGACGCTGTTCTACGACACCATCTATGCCCACCAGGACAAGGAGGACGATGCCCTAATCGGGGTGAAATCCACCGCCCGCCTGTTCGGAGACGCGGCCACGCCGAAATGGCTCGCGCGCTTTCTCGTGGCCACCGTCGCGCTGATGGGCCTGGCCGTCGTCCTTGCCGCGCCGCGGGGCGAGATCCTGACCCTCGTGATCCTGATCGGCGGACCCTGGGCGATGGGCTGGCACATGATGTGGCAGATGCGCAAACTCGACGTCGACGACAACGGACGGCTTCTCATGCTGTTCCGCTCCAACCGCGATGCGGGCCTGTTGCCCGTGCTGTTTTTCGCCGTAGCCCTGCTCGCGTGATTGCGCCCCGGGGATGCGGGGCGTATCAGAACTGAAAACAATCAAGGATATTGCGTGCCGATGCGACTGTCGAAGATCGTGCTCCCGGCCCTGACGCTTGTTGCCGCCGCGTTCCTGTGCCTCGTCGCAGCCTTCTTTGCCGTCCGCCTGGTCGAGGACAGTTCCCGCATCGGGGTGATGCATTCGCTGGACCTTCAGGAACTGGGCTGGGCCGAAGTCGACGTGAACGGCTTGCAGGTCTTTCTGATCGGCACCGCCCCGGACGAGGCGGAGCGGTTCCGCGCCGTCACCGTCGCCGGCGGGGTGGTCGATTCCGCCCGGGTCATCGACCAGATGCTTGTGGCCGAGCCCGAGGACATCCGGCCGCCGCATTTCTCGGTCGAGATCCTGCGCAACGACGGCGGGCTGTCGATCATCGGCCTGATCCCCTCGGCCACCGACCGCGAGGCGCTTCTGGCCCGGCTGGTGGCGCTGGAAGGGGACGAGAGCAAGGTCTCCGACCTGCTGGAGGTGGCGGATTTCCCGGCCCCCGAAGCCTGGGAGGAGACGCTGGATTTCGCCGCCCGCGCGCTGCGCGACCTGCCGCGCTCCAAGGTTTCGGTCGAGGCCGGGCGCGTGCGCATCAAGGCGATGGCCGACAGCGAGGACGCCAAGCGCCGCCTCTCCGCCGACCTGTCCCGCCGCGCCCCGGCAGAGGTGACGCTGGCGCTGGACGTCTCGGCGCCGCGCCCGGTCATCACGCCCTTCGCGCTGCGGTTCCTGATCGACGAGGACGGCGCGCGCTTCGATGCCTGTTCCGCCGACACCGAGGTCGCGCGCGACCGCATTCTGGCCGCCGCCCACCGCGCCGGGCTGCAGGGCAAGGCAAGCTGCACCATCGGGCTCGGGGTGCCGTCGCGCCGCTGGGCGGATGCGGCGGACCTCGCGATCTCGGCGGTGGCGACGATCGGCGGCGGGTCGGTGACCTTCTCGAATGCCGACATCGCGCTGCTTGTCCCCGAGGGGACGGACCAGGCGCTGTTCGACCGCGTGGTCGGAGAGCTGGAGAACGCGCTTCCGGAGGTCTTCGCGCTGCACGCGGTGCTGCCGGAAACGCCGAACCCGCAGGACCAGGGGCCGCCGGAGTTCACCGCGACCCTCAGCCCGGAAGGCGCCGTGCAGTTGCGCGGCCGGATCAATTCGGAAATCGCCCGCCAGACCGCCGACAGCTTTGCCCGGGCGCGCTTCGGCTCGGAAAAGGTCTACACCGCGGCGCGGGTGGACACCGGCCTGCCCTCGGGCTGGCCGGCGCGGGTGCTGGCCGGGCTCGAGGCGCTGGGCGAATTGTCCAACGGGTTTGTCCGTGTGACGCCGGACCTGGTCGAGGTGTCCGGCAATACCGGCAATGCCGAGGCCAATGCCGAGATCGCCGGGCTGCTGGCGGAAAAGCTGGGAGAGACGGCGGAACTCGACATCGACGTGACCTATCAGGAAAAGCTCGACGCCTCGCTCGGGTTGCCGTCGCCGGAGGAATGCGAAGCGCAGATCGTCGAGATCATCGGCGACCGCAAGATCACCTTCGAACCGGGGTCGGCCAATCTCGACGCGTCGGCGAAGGACATCATGGACGAGCTGTCCGAGCTGCTGAAACTCTGCGGGGACATCCCGCTCGAGATTCAGGGGCATACCGACAGCCAGGGCCGCGAGACCATGAACAAGCAGCTGAGCCAGGAGCGCGCGCAGGCGGTTCTGGACGCGCTGCGCAACCGGCGGGTGCTGACCGCCTCCTATCGTGTGACCGGCTACGGGGAAGAGCAGCCCATCGCCGACAACGGCACGGAGGAGGGCCGCGAGGCGAACCGGCGGATCGAGTTCCGCCTGATCCGCCCCGAACCCGTGGAAGACGAGGTCACCACGCTGGAGACCCTTGAAGGCGACGGCGCGGATGGTACGGATGCGCCGCAGGACGAGCAGCAACAAGAAGAAACCGGGGGGACAGATCAATGAACCGGACGGAATTCGTGATCGCGACGGCGATCATCCTTTTCGTGGCATTCTGCATGGGCTGGTTCGCCAACTGGCTCATTCACCGCTTCAAGCGGGTCAGCCAGGCCGATGTGGACCAGCTTGAGCGGATGAGCCAGGAATTGCACGAGGCGGAAGAGACGCGCGACCAGGCGATCACCTATCTCCAGCAGCGCGAGGCGGAGCTGACCAACCAGCTTGCCCAGACCGAAGCGGAGCTTTCGGCCGCCATGGAAGGCCTGCGCGAGGCGCGTCACGAGGCCGAGGAACTGCGCAGCTGGATCGAGCGCCAGCAGGGCACCGCCTGATCCCTCAAACCTGAAGAAGCGGAGCCGCGTTGCGGCGCAGGATCAGCCCCCGGCCGCCTTCGGCGTCCGGCGGCGGCCGGTGCCCGTGGCGGTGTCCCGAACCTGCCCCGGGCAAATGTCGGTGGGACGGGCGGCGTGTGGGGGCTTGCGTTCCAAGGACGCCCGTCGCGCCCGTGTCGGCCGTTGTGTCAGGCGTATTTGGAACAAGAAGAAGGGCCGGGTTCTTTCCATTGGCCCGGCCGCTGCGTATGAGGCGCGCAAAAGGGGGTGCCTGATGTCACATGTCACTCTGGTCCGCCACGGCCAGGCGAATACCACGGCGCGGGACGAGCTGAGTTATGACCGGCTGAGCGATCTCGGCCGGGAACAGGCGCGCTGGCTCGGGGCGCATCTGCGCGACACGGGCGAGGTCTTTGCCCGCGCCTATTCCGGTACGCTCCAGCGCCATGTCGAGACGGCGCGGGAGATGGCCCTCGGGCTGGAGGTGATGCGGGATGCCCGGTTGGACGAGCTCGAGTATTTCACCATGGCGCAGCTGCTCTTTGCGCAGCACGGGGTTGCCCTGCCGGAGACCCGCGAGGCATTCGTGCTGCATCTGCCGCGGCTGTTCGGCTACTGGCGCGAAGGGCGGATCGCCGATGTGCCCGAGAGTTTCGAGTCCTTCGAATCGCGGGTGAGCGCGGTGATCTCCGAAATCGCCGCGGGGGAGGGGCGCGCGGTGGTCGTCACCTCGGGCGGGCTGATCGGCATGGCGATGCGGGTGACGATGGGGCTCGGCATGACGGCCTTTGCCCATGCATGTCTCGCCATCGAGAACACTTCGCTGCACCGCTTCCAGCCGCTTCCGACCGGCCTTGCGCTGACGCTGTTCAACGCAGTGCCGCATCTCGACGGGGCGGAGAGATCATTCGCACGCACACATCTTTGAGCCGCCTTTCCCTTGCCGGCGGCCCGGGCTAGCGTGGCAGCGACCGACAGGGGAGACGATGACATGACTCATCTCTGGGTGCGTGCGGAACAGCGCCCGAACGAGGACCGCGTGGGCATCCTGCCCGAGGGCGTTGCCGCCCTGGTCGCGGCGGGCATCCGCGTGACGGTCGAGGAGAGCCGGAGCCGGGTCGTCGGCATCGACGGCTATGCCGCAGCGGGGGCGGAGATCGCGCCCGAGGGCAGCTGGCCGGAGTCCCCGCGCGAGGCGCTGATCTTCGGGCTGAAGGAATTGCCCGAGGATGGCACGCCCCTGGTGCATCGTCACATCATGTTCGGACATGCCTACAAGGGGCAGCCCGCCGGGCGGGTGCTGCTCGAACGGTTCGCCGCGGGCGGCGGGACGCTTTTCGACCTGGAATATCTCGTCGACGAGGAGGGGCGCAGGGTCGCCGCCTTCGGCTACTGGGCGGGCTACGCGGGGGCGGCGGTGTCGCTTTTCGCGCTGGCGGCGCAGCAGCGGGGCGGGGTCTGCGGTCCGGTTTCGGCCTGGACGAACGCGACCGAGATGGAGGCTGACCTGCTGGCCGCGCTCGATGCCGCCAAGGCGCCGCGCCCGAGCGCGCTGGTGATCGGCGCGCTGGGCCGGGTCGGCACCGGGGCGAGCGATCTCTGCAAGCGCATGGGCGTGGCGGTCACGCAGTGGGACATGGCGGAAACCGCCTCGGGCGGGCCGTTCCCCGAGGTGCTGGCGCACGAGCTGTTCTTCAACTGCATCCTCGCCCGCCCCGGCACGCCGGTCTTTGTGGCGCCCGATGCTCCGGGGGCGACGCGCAAGCTGTCGGTGATCGGGGATATCGCCTGCGATCCGACCTCGGATTTCTCGCCCGTCAAGGTCTATGACCGTGCGACCGACTGGGCCGCGCCGGTGGTGCGGGTGCACGATGCGCCGCCGCTCGACGTGATGGCGATCGACAACCTGCCCTCGCTCCTGCCGCTGGAAAGCAGCAAGGATTTCGCGGGCCAGCTGCTGCCCCACCTCGCAACGCTCGATGCGCTCGGCGCCGGTGTCTGGGGACGGGCGGAGAAGATGTTCAGAACACACATGACCGAGGTGACGACATGATCCATTGGTGCGGCACGGGGCTGTCTTCGGTTCCCGGACTCCGGCGGCTGGTCGAGGCCGGTCACGAGGTCACTGTCTGGAACCGGACCGTGGCCAAGGCGCGCGAGGCGGTGGGCGATCTTACCGACCGCATCCGGGTCTTCGACCCGCAGGCGCTGGAAGAGGCCCTGCAGGCGGGCGACGTGGTGGTCTCCATGCTGCCGGGTGACTGGCACGTGCCGCTGGCCGGCATCGCGATCTCGCGCGGGGCGCATTTCGTGTCGTCGAGCTACATCTCGCCGGAGATGCGCGCGCTTGACGCCAGTGCAAAGGTGGCCGGGGTGGCGCTGGTCAACGAGGTGGGGCTGGACCCCGGCATAGATCACCTGATGGCGCATGACCTGGTGCGGGCCTACAAGGGCTCCGACTCCTTCGACGCGGCCAATGCGATCACCTTCCTGAGCTATTGCGGCGGGGTTCCGAAGGTCGCCAACGCCTTCCGCTACAAGTTCTCCTGGGCGCCGGTCGGGGTGCTGAAGGCGCTGCGGTCGCCGTCGAAATCCATCCGCCATTTCTCGGAGCTGACGGTGCAGCGGCCGTGGGATGCGCTGGGGCGCTACGATGCGCCGCTCGATCCGCCGGAGACCTTCGAAGTCTATCCGAACCGCGACTCGCTGCCGTTCATGGCGGAATACGGCTTCGGCAGCGACTGGCAGGTGAAGGATTTCGTGCGGGGGACGCTGCGGCTGAACGGCTGGGCCGATGCCTGGAAGGACATCTTCGCCGAGGTCGAGAGCGCGGACGATGCCCGGCTGAACGCGCTTGCCGCGGATCTGCTGGAGAAGAACGCCTACGACCGGGGAGAGCCGGACCGCGTGGTCCTGTGTGTCTCGCTCAAGGCCGAGAAGGACGGGGCGGTGGTCTGGCACAAGACCTGGGTGATGGATGCCTGGGGCGATGCGCGAGGCACGGCGATGGCGCGTCTCGTGTCGGTGCCGGTGTCGCTGGCGATCGAGGCGGTGCTGAACCGCGAGATCGGGCCGGGTGTGCATGCCGCGCCCTCGGACCCGAAGCTGGTGACGCGCTGGCTGGACGAGGTGCAGGTGCTGGCGCAGCGCCTGATGCGGGTGGACGAGGTCTGAGCGGTTCCCTGCGCGGAATCAAGGCCGAACGCCGCCGCGCATCGCCGGCCCGCCCCCCGGGCTGGCGATTTGGTGACGTCAGTACCTCGCCGTGAGGTCGTCCGGACATGGCAACCATAAAGCGCGCCGTTCAGCCGTTGCATCGCCATCCCGCGGGCCGGCGATGCGCGGCTCGCGCTCCTGAACGGGGTCAGCCCTCGCCCAGTTTCGGCGATGCCCGCCCCAGCGACAGCTCCGCATCCGAGAACCGGAAGGGCGAGCGCACCCCCGGCACGCCGTCCGGTGCGATCTGCATTCCCCGCGCGACGATCTGCGGATCGGCCATGACATCGGCCAGGTCGTTGATCGGTCCCGCCGGGATGCCCTCGCGTTCGCAACCTTCGAGCAGGTCGGCCTTGGTCCAGCCCTTCGTCGCCGCCATCAGCCGCGCGATCATTGGGTCGCGGTTCGCGATGCGGTCGGCGTTGGTCCGGTACTCCGGCGCCTCGGACATCTCGGCGAGGCGGAGCAGGCGGCACAGGCGCTGGTACTGGGGATCGTTGCCGGTGGCGATGATGATGAAGCCGTCCGAGCAGTCGAAGACCTGGTAGGGGGTCAGGTTGGGGTGATAGTTGCCTGTCCGGCCCGGCGGCGTGCCGGTGGCGAGGTAGTTCATCGACTGGTTCGCCGTCGCCGCGACGGCGCAATCGAACAGGGCCATGTCCACGTGCTGACCGCGCCCGGTGCGGGCCCGCTGGTGCAGCGCGGCCAGGATTCCCGTGACCGAGTAGAGCCCGGTGAACAGGTCGGTGATCGCCACGCCCGCGCGCTGCGGCTGGCCGTCGGGATCGCCGGTGATCGACATCAGACCCGACATGCCCTGGATGATGTAGTCATAGCCCGCCCGGTGCGCATAGGGGCCGTCCTGCCCGAAGCCGGTGATCGAGCAATAGATCAGCCCCGGGTTCACCTCGGCCAGCGAGGCGAAATCCAGGCCGTATTTCGCCAGCCCGCCGACCTTGAAGTTCTCGATCAGGATGTCGGCGTCGCGCACCAGCGCGCGCACCTCGTCCTGGCCCTCGGGGGTCGAGATATCCACCACCACCGACCGCTTGCCGCGGTTGCAGGAATGGAAGTAGGCTGCGGATCTTTCGCCGTCGCGCTCGATGAAGGGCGGGCCCCACTGGCGCGTGTCGTCACCCCGCGCGGCCTCGACCTTGATGACTTCGGCGCCCAGGTCCGACAGCACCTGACCGGCCCAGGGGCCGGCCAGGATGCGTGCCAGTTCGACGACCTTCAGCCCTTCCAGCGGGCCATTCGGAGCGGAGGTCATTGCGCGGCGTCGAAATGCTCGTCCAGGACCTTGGCGAAATCGTCATAGGCCATGTTGGAGTAGGGCTTGCCGTCGATGATGAAGGAGGGGGTCGCCGTGATCTCGTCGCGGGTGGCGTTCTCCTGATACCATTCGACCAGCGCGCGCAGTTGCGCACCGTCGTTCAGGCAGGCTTCAAGCTTGTCCTTGCCGACGCCGGCCATGAGGCCGATCTTGCGCAGCCCGTCGGCGATCCCGGCCTCCGAGGACTGGCGGGCCCAGTCGCCCTGGGTTTCGAACATCATGTCGGCGATGCCGAAGAACCGCTGCTCGCCGCCGCACCGTGCGATCATCGACGCCCACATGCCGTACTTGTCGAAATAGACCTCGCGGAAGACCAGCTTGGCCTTGCCGGTGTCGATGTAGTCGGCCTTGATCTTCGGCAGAACCTCTTCGGAGAACCGGGCGCAGTGCGGGCAGGTGAACGAGGCATATTCGATGATCTCGACCGGGGCATCGGCATTGCCCATCACCATGTCGGGAATGGCGATCGCTTCCGCCGCCGCATCGCCCGCTTCGGCGGTCTGCGCCGAGGCCGCGCCGGGCAGGGCCATCTCGGGGCCGCTGCCGCGCTGCTGGGTCAGAAGCCAGCCGCCGCCGGCGGTCAGCGCTGCCGCGAGGGCGACGGTGGTCAGAATGCGTTTCATGCAGGAGTCCTTCTTTCCAGATGCGCGGGGGGTCAGCCCCGTGCCTTCGTTATGACGTTGGCGCCGAGACGTTCAAGGGCGGCGCGCAGCCCCTCGTCCCCGACGGATTCCGTGGCGGTGCGGGCTTCGGCGACGATGTCGGGGCGCGGTCCGGTGTCGGCGGCGCCGGCCGGCCGGTGTTCGAAGGCGACCCGGCCGTCGGCAAAGCCGGTCGCGGCGGTCTGGGTGATGCGGATGCGGGCGATGGCATTGTAGCCGTAGATCGCATTGACCCGCTCCCGCAGGGTTTCCTTGCGCATTTCCAGCAGGGGTGCGTTGGCGCCGGTGGTCAGCAGGGTCAGCGTCGCGCCGAAACCGCCGCGTCCGTAGCTCACCTCGACCGGGCGCGAGATCGCCGCGATGTCGGCGCCGGCAATCTCCTCCCAGTGGGTCAGGACGCGCGACTGCGCAAAGCCCCGGGTTTCCGAGGCGCGGCGGATCTGCCCCGAGAGCAATCCCGAGGTCTGTTTGAACCCGTAGGTGGTGCCTTTGCGAACTGCCATCTTGAATCCCCTGCGCTGGCACTATTCTAGTGACCCCACCCGGGGGCGCCAGCCCGGAATCGCAACGATCAAGGGAATGTCAGCCGTGCGTGACGCAGCTCGGGCCGAGGATCTGCTGGACTGGTACGACCGCCACGCCCGCACCCTGCCATGGCGGGTCGCTCCGGCGGCGCGGCGCGCGGGCGTGCGGCCCGATCCCTATCGCGTCTGGCTGTCCGAGATCATGCTCCAGCAGACCACCGTTCCCGCGGTGAAGCCCTATTTCGAGGCCTTCACGACGCGCTGGCCGGATGTCGCCGCGCTGGCCGCGGCCGAGGACGGCGACGTCATGGCGGCCTGGGCCGGGCTCGGATACTACGCCCGCGCCCGCAACCTGCTGAAATGCGCCCGCGTGGTGGCCACCGAGCACGGCGGCCGCTTTCCCGAGACCTTCGAGGGGCTGCGCACGCTGCCGGGGGTCGGTCCCTACACCGCCGGGGCGATCGCCGCGATCGCCCACGATCTGCCCGCCGTGGTGGTCGACGGCAACGTCGAGCGCGTCATGGCGCGGCTTTTCGACGAGCACACGCCCCTGCCGCAGGCCAAGCCGAGGCTGACCGAACTAGCCGCCGCGCTGACGCCCGCGCACCGGCCGGGGGATTACGCGCAGGGGGTCATGGATCTCGGGGCGACGATCTGCACGCCGCGCAACCCGGCCTGCGGGCTGTGCCCCTGGCGCCGCGCCTGCGCCGCCTGGGAGGCGGGGACGGCCGCGGAACTGCCGAAGAAATCCCCCAAGAAGCGCAAGCCGACGCGCCTCGGCATCGCCTATCTCGCCCGGCGGGTAGACGGGGCCTGGCTGCTGGAGCGGCGCCCGGACAAGGGTCTGCTGGGCGGAATGCTCGGCTGGCCGGGCAGCGACTGGGGCGATGCCCCCGAGGACGCGCCGCCGATCCGTGCCGAGTGGAAGACCCTGCCGGGCGAGGCGCGCCACACCTTCACCCATTTCCACCTGCGCCTGACGGTGCGGACGGCGCTGGTGCCGATGGACCGCGCGCCGCTGCGGGGCGATTTCGTCGAGGCCGAGGTCTTCAGCCCCGGCGATCTGCCCACGGTGATGCGCAAGGCCTTCGATCTCGCGCGCGGCGCATGACCACCGACGGCGGCGCAGCCGGGGCCTCGGGCAGCGGCCGAGGGGTCTCGATCCGCGCGCGGACTCGTGGCAAGCTTGCCCCGGTGCCGCCGCAGGAGACGTGACCAGATGACCGCCCCGACACGGGCCGCGCGCGCCGGCGCGGCGCTGCCGTTCTGGCTGAGCTACCTGTTGCCGCCCCTGGTCTGGCTCGGGGCGGCAAAGGGCGGGGCCTGGCTGCTGTTGCCGCCGCTGGCGACCTGGGTCCTGTTCTCGCTGCTCGACCTGGCGCTGGGGCTGAACCGGGCGAACGCCGACCCCGGGACCTCCGACGCGGATCTCTTCTGGCATCGCCTGGCCACGATACTCTGGGCCCCGGTGCAGTGCGTCACGCTCTTCGGATTGATCCTCTACACCGGGCAGGCCGGGCATCTCGGACGGACGGAGCTGTTCGGGCTCTATTTCGGCATGGGGGTGATGAGCGGGACGGTCGGCATCGTTTATGCGCACGAGCTTCTGCACCAGCGCAACCGGGTGGAGCGGGCGCTGGGCGACTGGCTGCTGGCCATGGTGCTCTATTCGCATTTCCGCTCCGAGCATCTGTTGGTCCATCACAGTTGGGTCGGCACGCCGCGCGATGCGGTGACGGCGCGCTACAACGAGGGCTTTCACCGCTACTACCCGCGCGTCCTGCGCGACTGCCCGGCTTCGGCCTTTCGCGCCGAGGCGGCGCTGCTGGCCCGACGCGGCCTGCCGTGGTGGCACCGCCGCAACCCGTTCTGGACCTACGCCGCCCTGCAGGCGCTGATGCTGGCGCTGGCGGCGATGCTGGGCGGGTGGTCCGGGCTGGCCTGCTTCCTGATCCAGGCCGGGGTCGCGATCTGGCAACTGGAACTGACCAACTACGTCGAACACTACGCGCTGACCCGGCGGCACCTGGGGCAGGGGCGGTACGAGCGCGTCCGCCCGCACCACTCCTGGAACGCCGCGCACCGGGCGTCGAACTGGCTGCTGATCAACCTGCAGCGCCATTCCGACCACCACGTGAAGCCCGACCGCCGCTATCCGCTGCTGCAGACCTACGAGGAGTCCGAAGCCCCGCAACTGCCCCACGGCTACCCGGTGATGACCATGGTCGCGATGATCCCGCCGCTGTGGCGCCGGGTGATGAACCCACGGGTCCGGGCGTGGCGCCGGAGGCACTATCCGGACATCGCCGACTGGGGCCCCTACAACCGCGCGACCCACCCCGCGCCGCCCCCGGCCCCCTGAGCGCCGGCGTTTTCGACCGAAATCCGTGACCTCGCGGCAGGGCAATGCGCGCTTGCATTCCGGGGCGCGGATTCGCAAACATGCGGGACCGTCACGCAACCGGAGGTGCCCCCCATGGAGCTCGAGACAGCCGCCCGCGCGGTGCGCGAGAACGCCTATGTCCCCTATTCGCGCTTCAAGGTCGGCGCGGCGCTGCGCGCGCCCTCGGGCCGGATCTACGCCGGGTGCAACGTCGAGAATGTCGCCTATCCCGAAGGCACCTGCGCCGAGGCCGGGGCCATTGCCGCCATGGTCGCGGCGGGCGAGACCGAGATCCTCGAAGCCTATGTCATCGCCGATGCCGCCCATCCCGTGCCCCCCTGCGGCGGCTGCCGCCAGAAGCTTGCCGAATTCGCCAGGGGCCATGTCCGCGTGACCATGGCCACCACCGACGGCGCCACGCTGCAGACCACCGTGGCAGAGCTGCTGCCCGGCGCCTTCTCAACGGACCACATGGACCGAAGCTGATGGATGCGCGCACCGTCATCGCCGCCCTGCGCCGGGGCGAGGAGCCCACGGCGGAGGGCATCCGCTGGTTCGCCGCTGGCCTCGCCGACGGTACGGTCAGCGCGGCCCAGGCCGGGGCCTTTGCCATGGGCATCTGCCTGCGCGGGCTCACCGAGGACAACCGCGTCGCCCTGACCCTCGCGATGCGGGATTCCGGGCAGGTCATGCGCTGGGATCTCGACGCGCCGGTGCTGGACAAGCATTCGACCGGCGGCGTCGGCGACTGCGTGAGCCTGGTCCTCGCCCCGGCGCTCGCCGCCTGCGGGGTCTATGTGCCGATGATTTCCGGGCGCGGGCTCGGCCACACCGGGGGCACGCTCGACAAGCTCGACGCGATCCCCGGCTATGCCGTGTCGCCCGACGAAACCCTGCTGCGCGCGGTGCTGAAGGAGGCCGGCTGCGCCATCGTCTCGGCATCGGCCGGGATCGCCCCGGCCGACCGGCGGCTCTATGCGGTGCGCGACGTAACGGCCACGGTCGAAAGCCTCGACCTCATCACCGCCTCCATCCTGTCCAAGAAGCTGGCCGCCGGTCTCGAAGGGCTGGTGCTGGACGTCAAGGTCGGCTCGGGTGCCTTCATGAAGACCGACGCCGACGCACGCGCCCTGGCCGAGGCGCTGGTCTCCACCGCCAACGCGGCGGGCTGCCCGACGACGGCGCTGGTCACCGACATGGATCAGCCGATCGCCTCGGCCATCGGCAATGCGCTCGAGGTCGATGCGGCCATGCGGGTGCTTACCGGGCGGAGCGAGGGCGCGCTCTTCGATCTCACCCTGGCCCTCGGGGGCGCGCTGCTCGACGGGGCGGGGATCGCCGGGGGCGAGGACAAGCTGCGCGAGGCGCTGGCCTCGGGCGCCGCCGCCGAGCGCATGGGCCGCATGGTCTTCGGCCTCGGCGGGCCGCGCGATTTCGTCGAGGACTGGCCGCGATACCTGCCCGAGGCGAATGTCATCCGCGAGGTGCCCGCGCCGGACTCCGGCCATGTCGCGGCCATCGACGGCGAGGCGCTGGGCCTTGCCGTGGTGCGTCTCGGCGGCGGGCGGGCGGTCGAAACAGACATGATCGACCCCGGCGTGGGTCTCTCCGACGTGCTGCGCCTCGGGGCGGCGGTCGAACGCGGGCAGCCGCTGGCGCGGGTCCATGCCGGGCGCGAGGATCAGGCCGATGAGGCGGTGCGCGTCGTCCGGGACGCCTTTCGCATCGGCGAGGCGGCAACCGCCGGTCCGCTGGTCAGGGCGCGCATCGGATGAGGGCGTTCCTGGTCGTCATGGATTCGGTCGGCATCGGCGGCGCCCCGGACGCGGCGGCGTTCTTCAACGACGGGCTGCCGGATACCGGCGCCAACACCCTGCTGCACATCGCCGAAGCCTGCGCGCGGGGCGCGGCGGAAGAGGGGCGAAGCGGGCCGCTGCACCTGCCGGTGCTCGACGGGCTCGGGCTTGGGCGCGCGGCAGAACTGGCCTGCGGAACCTGCCCGCCGGGGCTGGGGCGGGGCGCAGGCGGGCTCTGGGGCGCGGCAACCGAGGTGTCGAACGGCAAGGACACCCCGTCGGGCCATTGGGAACTGGCCGGCCTGCCGGTGCCCCGGGAGTGGCACTATTTCCCCGATCGCCAGCCCGCGTTTCCCGCCGACCTGATGCGCCGCGTGGCCGACCTTGCCGGGACCGGCGGCACGCTTGCCAATTGTCACGGTTCCGGGACCGTGATGCTCGACCGCTTCGGGCAGGAGCATATCGAGACGGGCTGGCCGATCTGCTACACCTCCGCCGACAGCGTCTTCCAGATCGCCGCGCACGAAGAGGCCTTCGGCCTCGACCGGCTGCTCGATCTTTGCAAAGCGATCGCGCCGGTCCTGCACGAGATGCGGGTCGGGCGGGTGATCGCGCGGCCCTTCCTCGGCGCGCCGGGCAATTTCCGGCGCACCGGCAACCGTCACGACTATGCCGTCCGTCCGCCGGGTCCGATCCTGACCACCTGGGTGCAGACTGCCGGGGGCAAGGTCCACGCCGTGGGCAAGATCGGCGACATCTTCTCGATGATGAACATCGACAGCTTGCACAAAGGCGATGATGCGACGCTCATGCAGCATCTCGGAACCTTGGTGGACGAGGCCGGGGACGGCTCCCTCACATTTGCGAATTTTGTCGAGTTCGACAGCCTTTACGGGCACAGACGTGATGTATCCGGCTATGCGCGGGCCCTGGAATGGTTCGATGCCGAGCTTGGAAAGCTTCTCCCGCGCTTGCACGAAGGCGATCTTTTCCTGATAACGGCGGATCACGGCAACGATCCGTCCTGGCACGGCACCGATCACACCCGCGAACGCGTGCCGGTGCTGATCGCGGGCCGGGGCGCGGGGTCCGTCGGACAGGTCGGCTTTGCCGATGTGGCCGCAAGCATCGCGGCACATCTCGGTGTCGCCTCAACAGGTCCGGGGAGGTCCTTCCTGTGATGGATGAAGAACAACTCGAAACGATCCGGGCGCTGCCCAAGGTCGAGCTTCACCTGCATCTCGAGGGGGCCGCGCCGCCGGCCTTCATCCGGGGCATCGCGCAGGAGAAATCGGTGCGGCTGGACAATGTCTTCCGCGAGGACGGCGCCTATGCCTACCGCGATTTCGTGCATTTCCTGTCGGTCTACGAGGCGGCGACCTCGGTCCTGAAAAGCCCGCAGGACTACGCCCGCCTGACCCGCGCGGTGCTCGAGGAAAGCGTGGCAAGCGGTGTGATCTATTCGGAAACCTTCCTGTCCCCGGACTTCTGCGGGGGCGGCGATACCGGTGCCTGGAAGGAATATCTCCACGCCATGATGGAGGTGGCGGAGGAGGCCGAGCGCGACATGGGCATCACCCTGCGCGGCATCGTCACCTGCATCCGCCACTTCGGCCCGGAAAAGGCGAAGCGCGCCGCGCTCTGCGCCGCCGAGACGGCCGGGAACTGGCTCGTCGGCTTCGGCATGGCGGGGGACGAGAACAAGGGCAAGCAACGGGATTTCGCCTACAGCTTCGACATGGCGCGCGAGGCCGGGCTGCGGCTGACCTCCCACGCCGGCGAATGGCGCGGCCCGCGCGAGGTGCGGGAGGCGATCGAGGATCTGCGCGTCGAGCGCATCGGCCACGGCGTGCGCGCGATCGAGGATCTCGCGCTTGTGGACATGCTTGTGGAAAAGGGGATTGTCCTCGAAGTTTGCCCCGGTTCCAACGTGACGCTCGGAGTTTACCCGAAGATGTCCGCGCATCCTGTCGAAAAGCTTCGGGAAAGGGGTGTCCGGATCACGGTATCGACCGATGATCCGCCGTTTTTCCACACCACCATGGCAGACGAATACGAAGCCCTCGCCCGGACCTTCGGATGGGACGCGGAGATGTTCCGGTCGCTGGCACGGACCTCGGCCGAAGCGGCCTTTTGTGACGAAACCACGCGCTCGGCGCTGTTGAAAAGACTGGAAACCGCATGACACACCTGACCGTCGTCGATCACCCGCTGGTGCAGCACAAGCTCACGCTGATGCGCCGCAAGGACACCTCGACCGCCTCCTTCCGACAGCTCCTGCGCGAGATCAGCCTGCTGCTCGCCTACGAGGTGACGCGCGATCTGCCGGTCACGGCCAGCCGGATCGAGACGCCGCTCTGCGAGATGGACGCCCCGGTGATCGAGGGCAAGAAACTGGTGCTGGTGTCGATCCTGCGCGCGGGCAACGGGCTGCTCGACGGCATCCTGGAGCTGATCCCGGCTGCGCGGGTCGGGTTCGTCGGGCTCTATCGCGACGAAGAGACGCTGGAGCCGGTGCAGTACTACTTCAAGGTGCCCAAGCAACTGTCCGACCGCACGGTGATCGCGGTCGATCCGATGCTGGCGACGGGCAATTCCTCGGTCGCGGCGGTGGATCTGCTGAAGCAGGCGGGCGCGACGGATCTGCGGTTCCTCTGCCTTCTGGCCTCGCCCGAGGGCATCGCGCGGATGCAGGAGGCGCATCCCGACGTGCCGATCATCACGGCCTCGGTGGACAGCCACCTGAACGAAAAGGGCTATATCGTTCCGGGGCTCGGGGATGCCGGGGACCGGATGTTCGGAACCAAATAGACACCGGGCGCGCTTTACAGGCAGGGGTGGATGTTGCATGCTTCGCCCACATATCTGGGGGCAGACATGGTATTGAAACGACTGGCGATCTTCGCCACGACGGCCGCCCTGGCCACGCTAGGCGCAGGTGCGCCGCAGGCCCAGACCATCGGCGTGATCGACTCTCCGGCAGAGCTGCCGCCGGCAAGCTACGGCGCCCGGCAATACGTCGACAGCAAGGGGTGCGTCTTTGTCCGGGCCGGGTTCGACGACGCGGTGATCTGGGTGCCGCGGGTGACCCGCGACCGCGATCAGGTCTGTGGCTACAAACCGTCCCTGAGCGGAGCGGGGGAGGCGGCATCGGCGCCGCAAACCGTCGCCGCCGCGCCGGCCGCGGTGTCCAAACCCGCCCGAACGGCCCGGGTCGGCGCGCCGATCGAGACGGTTGCGCCGAAGCCCGTGGCGCGGCCCGCCGCACCCGAGGTCGTCAAGGCCCCGGCATCGAAGCCCCCGTCGGCTCCGCCGCCGAAGATGGTGGCCCGGATTCCCGCCCCGCGCGCGACGCCGCAACCCATGCGCCCGGCGATGACCGCTGCGGTACGGCCGGCGCCGAGCATGACGGTCAGGACCGCGGCGCCCGCGCCCGCCACGAAGACCAGGATCGACCGGGCGACGCAGCTTCACGGAAAGCGCATCGTTCCGCGCCATGTCTGGGAGGCGCGCGACCCGCAGCGCCCGGTGGTGCCGGAGGGATACCGCGCCGCCTGGCAGGACGACCGGCTCAACCCCTACCGCGCCTGGCAGACGGTCGAGGGCTACTATGCCACGCAGCAGCGGTGGACGAACAAGGTGCCGCGCCGTGCCGTGAGCCGCTCGCGGTCGCACAGCGTGCGTGACCCGATCCTGCTGCTGCCCGCGCAGCGAGTCACCGTGAGCCGCCCCGAGCTTGCCCCGGGTCATCGCGCCCGCACCGCGAAGAAGGTCTACGTGTCGACCAAGTCCGAACCGGCCACCCGCCCGCGCGTCTCCGGAGCCGCGCGCTACGTCGAGATCGGTGCCTTTTCCAGCAGCGCAGGCGCGCGCGAGGCGGTGGCGCGTCTGACCGGCGCGGGATTGCCCGTTCGGACCGGCACGCTCGAACGCGACGGCACCGCGCTGAAGCGCGTCGTCGTCGGGCCCTACCATTCCGAGGCGGATCTCGGGGCGGCGCTGGCTGCGGTGCGCGCCACGGGCTACGTCAGGGCCTACCTGCGCTGATCCCGAAATTCCGGTGAACCACCGCGCGCCCTGCCCCTCCGGCGGGGCGTTGCGCTTTGTGCGACCGACGGTCTCAGCCGCCGCAGATCGCCTGCAGGCGCAGCCAGTCGGAATCCGGCAGCACCTGCTGGCTGCCCTCGGCGGCGCGGGGGTCGGCCTCGATCAGGGCGACGGTGGATTCGCCGGTGATGTCGCGGGCATAGGCATAGGGTGTCGAGCGCAGGTTGCTGGCGGCAAAGGCGCGCAGCAGCACGTCGTCGGGCACCGGGGCCGGCGGTTTGGCAAGCAGGTCCTCGACATAGGATTGCAGCGCGCTGTCCGGCAGGCTGCCCGTGGTCAGCAACCTCAGCGAGGCCCAGAGCCCGGCGTGGTCGAGCAGTTCGCCCAGCGGATCGCTGCTCCGGGCGCGGACGGCTTCCGCGAGGATGTAGCCGGCGGCGATGTCGGGGTCTTCGTAATCCTCGATCAGCGCGCGGTTCATCAGGATCAGCGGGCCGGGCAGGTGGGCGGTGTCGCGCACGCCGTCCGGCAGGATGATCAGGGCGTTCATCCGGTTCTCGCCGAGCACCCGCAACGCGAGGTGGCGCAGGGGGTCGCGGGCCTCTTCGGTCATGCAGGGCCGCCCGGCGACGCGGGAGATGTGTTCGAGCAGGGCCTGTCCGATCTCCGCCCGTTTGACCCGTGGCACGACGCCTTCGGTATGGCGGATCAGCGCGCCAGGCAGCCAGATCAGCGAGGCGGCCAGGACCGCCGCGGCGCTTGTGCCGATCAGCAGCAGCCGCAGTTTTCCCGGCTTGGGGCGGCGGCGGTCGATCACGCGCAGCAGCCGTTCGATTGCCTCGATCATGGTGGGTTCGTCGGCGGGCAGTTCCAGCGTCTCGCCGGGGTCGCCGTCGGGGTGGAAGATTGCCGGCAGTTCGCCCTTGTTGGCGCGCACCACCGCGGCCAGCGACCAATGCGCGAGGGCCCGGCCCGAGATTTCGGAGATCGTCAGCGTCGCGTCGCCCAGCGAAACGATCACCTCGCGTCGCTGCACCTGCGGCTCTGGCCGCCAGAGTCCGGCTGCTTCGAGCCGTTGATACTCCTTGAGTGCCGTCATTTCCTGGGCCTGCCCCGCCTCTTTTCCCGAGACGGTAACATGTAGACCGACGGCGGAGCAATGCGAAGCGGCAGGCCGCTCTGGTGTTTCTCGCCGGGGAATGAGAGGCTTTCGCGACCACGGCGACCGGAGGACGGACATGGATCATCTCACCGACATCGCGGCGCTCGAGGCGCTCTACGGCGCGCCGGTGCCCGCCTCGCTGACCAAGGTCGCCACGCGGCTGACGCCGGCCTATCACCGCTGGGTCGCCGCTTCGCGCTTTGCCGTCCTGTCGACGGTCGGGCCGGAGGGGTCTGACACGAGCCCGCGCGGCGATGCCGGGCCCGTGGTGCGCATCGTCGACGACCGCACCCTTCACCTGCCGGACTGGCGTGGCAACAACCGTCTGGATTCGCTTCGCAATATCGTGCGCGACAGCCGGGTGAGCCTGATGTTCATGGTCCCCGGCAGCACCAATGTCGTGCGGATCAACGGCGATGCGGTGGTGACGGCCGATGCCGCGCTCACCGCCAGTTTCTCGCGCGAGGGGAAAACGCCGCGCACCGTGATCGTCATCACCCTGCGCGAGGTCTATTTCCAGTGCGCCAAGGCGATCATGCGCTCCGGTCTCTGGAGCAGCGGCGACGAAAGCGGCCGCGTGCCCACCGCCGGGGACATGGTCAAGGCGCAGCAGCCCGCCTTCGACGGGGCGGGCTACGACGCGGCCTATCCGGAATACGCGAAAACCCGGATGTGGTAGGGCTCAGAGCTCCTTGGCCCGGGCGCGCAACTGGAATTTCTGGATCTTCCCGGTCGAGGTCTTGGGCAGTTCCTCGAACACCACCCGCTTCGGCGTCTTGAAGCCCGCGAGCCGTTCGCGCGCAAAGGCGATGAGGTCCTTCTCGCTCGCCTCGTGGCCGGGTTTCAGCTCCACGAAGGCGCAGGGCACCTCGCCCCACGTCTCGTCGGGCTTGGCGACCACGGCACAGAGCAGCACCGCCTCATGCGCCATCAGCGTGTTCTCGACCTCGACGGAGGAGATGTTCTCGCCTCCCGAGATGATGATGTCCTTGGCCCTGTCGGCGATCTGGAGATAACTGTCCGGATGCAGGACGGCGATGTCACCGGAGTGGAAATAGCCGCCCGCAAAGGCTTCGCGGGTGGCGTCGGGCGCCTTGAAGTATCCCTTCATCACACCGTTGCCGCGGTGCATGATCTCGCCCTTGGTGGCGCTGTCGCGCGGGATCTCGGCCATGCCCTCGTCCATCACGGTGACATGCTCCATGAAGGGCATGGCGACGCCCTGCCGGGCCTTGATCGCGGCACGGTCGTTGCCCGTCACCCCGTCCCAGCCGCTCTGCCAGGCGCATTCGGTGTCAGGTCCGTAGGTTTCGGTCAGGCCGTAGACCTGGGTGACGTTGAAACCCATGGTCTCGATCTTGGCGAGCGTCGCGGGCGCTGGCGGCGCCCCGGCGGTGAAGACCTCGACCGTCTGGGGAAAGACTCGCCGGTCTTCGGCCTTGGCGTTCACCAGCATGTTCAGCACGATGGGCGCGCCGCCGAAATGGGTCACGCCCTCGTCGGCGAAGGCATCGTTGAGCGCCTTCGCGGTGATGTCGCGGCAACAGACGACCGTGCCGCCGACGGCGGGCATCATCCAGGTGTGGCACCATCCGTTGCAGTGGAACAGCGGCACGATGGTGAGATAGACCGGGTGCAGCACCATCCGCCAGGACAGCACCTGCCCCATGGCGTTCAGATAGGCACCGCGGTGGTGGTAGACCACGCCCTTGGGCCGCCCGGTGGTGCCGGAGGTGTAGTTGAGCGCGAGGCTCTCCCATTCGTCCTCGGGCATGATCCAGGCAAAGTCCGGATCTCCGGTTCCGAGGAAATCCTCGTATTCCATGTAATTGCCATAGGCCGGCGCGCCGCCGTGGGGGTCGGCGACCTCGATCACCAGGGGGGCATCGCCATCCATGATCTCGATCGCCTCGGCGAGGTGGCCGAGGAACTGCGGATCGCACAGCACCACCTTCGCCTCGCCGTGGTCGAGGATATAGGCAATGGTGTCGACATCGAGCCGGGTGTTGATGGTGTTGAGCACCGCGCCGCAGGCTGGCACGCCGAAGTGCGCCTCGGCCTGGGCGGGGATGTTCGGCAGGATCGTCGCCACCACGTCACCGGGCCGGATGCCGATCCTCACCAGCGCCGAGGCGAGGCGACTCACCCGCTCGAAATACTCGGCATAGGTCTTGCGGTGAGGCCCGTAGATCACCGCCGGATGGTCGGGATAGACCTGCCGGGCCCGGCGCAGGAAGGACAGCGGCGTCAGCGGCGTGTAATTCGCCGCGCATTTCTCCAGCCCCGTTTCGTCCGCAAGCCAACCCATGTCATGTCTCCCCCATCCGGTCCGGGGGATATTGCGCGGGGGATCGCCGCAGGAAAAGCCCCCTCGGGGGATTTTCGTGCCGCGGATGCGGCGCTATGCAGGTCGGCATGATCATTTCGCCGGGTCGAGGCTACATCTTCGTTCACATTCCCAAGACCGGCGGCACCTCGATGGCGCTGGCGCTGGAACAGCGGGCGCACCGGGACGACATCCTGATCGGCGACACCCCGAAGGCGCGGGCCCGCAAGGGCCGGCTGAAGCGCCTCGCCGCGGGCGGGAGGCTGTGGAAACATGCAACCCTGGCGGATATCGACGGTCTGCTGTCGGCCGAGGAGTTGGCGGCGATGTTCTGTTTCACCCTGGTGCGCAACCCGTGGGACCGGATGGTGAGCTATTATCACTGGCTGCGGGTCCGGAATTTCGATCACCCGGCGGTCGCCCTCGCGCGGGCGCTGCCCTTCGACGCCTTCCTGGCGCATCCGCAGACCCGCGCGAGCCTGCAGGCCGCGCCCTACGGCAGCTACATGCGCGATGCCGCCGGCACCGAGCGCGCCTCCGCCTTCGTCCGGCTCGAACATCTCGACAGCGACATGGCACCGGTCGCCCGCCACCTCGGTTTCCTGCCCGCGATCGGGCGGGTCAACCGCTCGGAGCGGCATGAGGACTTCCGGCCCTACTACACCGACCGGACGGCGGCGCTGGTGGCCGGCCTCTGCGCCGAGGACATATCGCGGTTCGGATATGCCTTCGGCTGACCACCCCCGCCCCCGGCGTTTCCGCGGGATGGTTGGGTCGGATGCCTCCGGCGGGGATATTTGCAGCCAGAAGAAACGAAGGGCACAAGGGAAAGCCCGCCCGTATCAGGGGCGGGCCGAAGCGCGAGGCTTCTCCTGGCACGGTCATCGGCGTCCCCGCCTGTACCGTGATCCCGGAATCGCCCATTAACCTTAATATTCGGTTTCTTCTGGCCGGAAATATCCCGGGGGGAGCGCGCCCCGGCGCGCGAGGGGGCAGCGCCCCCCCGTTTTGCGGAGCGGAGTGAGACCATGCCGCACAGGGATCAGCGGACCGGGGCGAAGAGGGCGTCGGTCATCGTGCAGTCCCTCACGACGTCCTGTCCGCAGGGCACCGGGGACAGAGCCTTGGACAGGCAGAGGCGCGCCTCCTGGATGTGCCCGTCCCTGCAGGTGATCGTGAGCATGTCCCTTTCCCAGCCGGGGTTCGCCTTCAGAAACGCCTCTTCCACGAGGCGGGCGGGCAGGGTGACGGGTTTGTCGAGCTTGCGGAAGACCTCAGGACGGTTGACCTGCCCGTAGGCCTTGCGGGCGAGCGCGAAGTAATCCTGCGCCGGAAGGCCGGAGCAGCTTCCGTGCTTCTTCCACTGATGCCAGGCCAGGCCGGGCGTTCCCATGATATCCGCCATTGCCGCGGAGTCCGCCCGTGACGGCGGGCGCACGGCGGTCCGGCAGTAGGAAGGATAGCCGCGGTGGAATTGCGGCCAGAGCCCGTGCAGCACCCAGCCGAACGGCCTATCGCATTGCGGCGAGCGGCGCGCGTCGCCTTCGAGCGCGCACCAGTTCGGCGACCAGCTCAGCGACAGCACGTAATAATCGAACGTTCCGGCGGGCTCCCCGTCTGCGCGGGCGAGGGAGGCGGTCAGGATCAGGGCAAGCAACCAGCGCATTTTCTCTTCACTCTTCGGCTTTGCGCCACTATATAGGCGCCAAGTTCCCCGACAACGGTAACCCGTCCCGGAAAGTTTCCGGGACCTCCCGGACCGAGAAGGTTCGGGGGCGGGGAGAAGATTTGCAAGGAGAAAACCCATGGCCAAACTGCTGCACCCCAAGGCGACCGCCGTCTGGCTGGTCGACAACACCACACTCAGCTTCAAGCAGATCGCGGATTTCACCGGCATGCACGAGCTCGAGATCCAGGGGATCGCCGATGGTGATGTCGCGGGCGGTGTGAAGGGGTTCGACCCGGTGGCCAACAACCAGATCGAGCAGACCGAGATCGACCGGGCCGAGAAGAACCCGCTGCACAAGATGAAGCTCAAGTACAACGCCGCCGCCGTCGACGAGGACAAGCGCCGCGGGCCGCGCTACACGCCGCTGTCCAAGCGCCAGGACCGTCCGAACTCGATCCTCTGGCTGGTCAAATTCCACCCCGAACTGAGCGACGGGCAGATTTCCAAGCTGGTCGGCACGACAAAGCCCACGATCCAGTCGATTCGCGAGCGCACGCACTGGAACATCCAGAACATGCAGCCCATCGACCCGGTTGCGCTGGGCCTGTGCCGCCAGTCCGAACTGGATGCCGCCGTGGCCAAGGCGGCCAAGAGCCGCGAAGCCGTGATGACCGACGACGAGCGCCGCAAGCTGGTGTCGACCGAGCAGAGCCTCGGCATGGATACCGAACCGCGCCTGCCCACCGCCATCGAGGGGCTCGAGACCTTCACGCTCTCCGATCCGCGCGGCGAGGATGACGAGGAAGAGGACAAGCGCGGGCCGTCCGATTTCTCGGACGCGGATTCCTTCTTCAACCTGCCGTCCGGGTCCGATGAGGACGAGGACGAGGATGAAAGCGACGACCCGCGCGGCTGAGCCGTTATCAGGTCCATCCGACAGGCGCGCCGGCAACCCGGCGCGCCTTTTTTGTCGCTGCGGACGGCGACATTCCGGCTTCCTCACGGCATCGCCGCATGGCAAGACGCCGCCATGTCGATCCGCTTCGTCCATCCTCTCATCGGTCTCGTCCTGACGCTGCTGGTCGCGCTGTCGGGTGCGACTTCGGCCGGGTTGATGGCGCCCGACAGGGCCGAAATCGCGCTCGCCGCGCTTGAACGCGCCCACGGGCCGATTGCCGGGGATTTCTGCGGCGGCGACAGGGGCCACGATCACAGCTGCCCCTTCTGCCACGGTCTTCCCGACGCGCCGGAGTTCCGGCATTCCGGACGGCTTGCGGCTCTCGTGCCGCATGACGGATGGCGGTGCCATGACGCGTTGCTGCGCGCCGCCCGCGCGCGCGATCACGACCATTCCCCGAGAGCTCCTCCCGCCGCGATCTGACGGCCCCGTGCCGCAGCCCCTTCGCACCCGCCCGCCGGTCTGACCGCCGCCGGGCCCGACTGCCTTTGCATCGCCCGCCGGGAGCGGGCCAATCGGAATGACTTCATGAGCACCAAAACACCCCGCGCGGCCCGTGCCGCGCTCTATCGCGCCGTCTGGCGCTGGCATTTCATCGCCGGCCTGATGGTTCTGCCCTTCGTGCTGATCCTGTCCGTGACCGGCGGCATCTACCTCTTCAAGGACGAGATCAACGACGCGGCCCATGCTCGTCTCAGGTTCGTGGAGCCGGGCGGGGCGGCCCTCGCGCCCTCCCTGATCGCCGCGGCGGCGCAACAGGCGCATCCCGGTCGGATCAGGACCTATGCGCCGCCGGCCTCGACCGACCGCAGTGCCCGCGTGGATATCGCGGAGGGGGACGGGGACCGGCTGTCGGTCTATGTCGATCCGTTCACCGGCGCGGTCCTCGGCAGCCTTCCGGACGGGGGCGCGTCGGGCAGCCCGGCGATGCTGCTCGTCCGCAAGCTGCATTCGCTGGACCAGGTGGGCTGGGTCGGCAACCGGCTGATCGAAGCCGCCGCGGGCTGGATCGTGCTGCTCGTCGGCTCCGGGATCTATCTTTGGTGGCCGCGGGGGCGGGGACTCGGCACGGTGACGGTCAAGGCCGCGCGCGGGCGGCCGTGGTGGCGCGATCTTCATGCCGTCACGGGGATCTACGCCGGCGCTTTCATGGTCTTCCTCGCCCTGACCGGGCTGCCCTGGTCCGCGGTCTGGGGCGGAAAGTTCTACGACTATTCCCATGCGCTCGGCCTCGGGATGCCGGACGGCTACTGGTCGGAGACGCCGGTTTCGACCGTGCCGACCGGCGCGGCGGTGAACCGAGCGCCCTGGATCATGGAACGCCAACCGATGCCGCTCTCCGGGGCGGTCAGGGGCGCGCAGGCGGGGCTCGACGCGATCGTCGCGACGGTCGAGGCGCGGGGCATCGTGCCGGGCTACGAGGTGAGCCTGCCGCAGGCGGCGGACGGGGTCTATACCGCCTCCGTCTATCCCGACGACATCCGGGGAGAGCGGATCATCCACCTCGACCGGTACAGCGGCGAGGTGCTGTTCGATGCCGGGTTGCGCGACCTCGGCGGGCTGGGGCAGGCGGCGGAGTGGGGGATCAGCATCCACCAGGGGCAGGCCTGGGGCCTTGCCAACCAGCTTGTCCTGCTGGCCGCCTGCATCGCGATGGGGGTGCTGTCCCTCTCGGCAGCGGCGATGTGGTGGAAACGTCGCCCGGACGGCGCCCCGGGGGTGCCGCAGGTTCCGGCCGACTGTCGCATCCCGCGCACGCTCCTCATCATGGCGGTCGTGGCGGGGGTGTTCTTTCCGCTCGTCGGCCTCTCGATGCTGATCCTGGCGGCGGCGGAACTCGCGGTCTTTCTCTCCAACCGGCGCCTGCGGGCGGCCTGAGCGGCCCGGCGCCCGATCCGGTCGGGCGCCACCCGCCGCGCGCGGGGCAACCTGCGCGGCGTCGCGCCCGGCGTCAGATCCGCTTGCGCGCGGTCAGGGCGGCGGTGATCGTGCCGTCGTCGAGGTAGTCCAGCTCTCCGCCGATCGGGACGCCCTGCGCGAGCGAGGTCAACTCGACCCGGCCCTCGAACTGGTCGGCGATGTAATGGGCGGTGGTCTGGCCGTCGACGGTGGCGTTGAGCGCGAGGATGACTTCCGAGATCGCCTCCTCCTCGATCCGCCGGGCAAGCTGCGGGATGCGCAGTTCTTCCGGGCCGACGGCGTCCAGCGCCGACAGCGTGCCGCCGAGGACATGGTAGCGCCCCTTGAAGACGCCCGAGCGTTCCATCGCCCAGAGATCGGCCACATCCTCGACCACGCAGAGCAGTCCGTTGGCCCGCCTTGCGTCGGTGCAGATGGGGCAGAGATCGGCCGTCCCGACATTGCCGCAGTTCACGCATTCGCGGGCGGTTTCGGCGACCCGCATCATGGCTTCGGCCAGCGGGCGCAGCAGGGCGCCGCGCTTGCGGATGAGATGCAGCACCGCCCGCCGCGCGGACCGCGGCCCGAGGCCCGGCAGGCGGGCCATCAGGTCGATGAGGCTGTCGATCTCGCTGCGTTCGTGCATCGTCCGGCCGGATGGTGGCCCCGGTCCGAAGGACGGGGCGGGTGTGCGGATGGGTCCGGAGCTCGGCTCAGAACGGCAGTTTCATGTCCGAGGGCAGGCCCATGGCGTCGGTCAGCTTGCGCGTTTCCTGCTCGGCGCGATCCTGCGCCTTGGCCTGGGCGTCCTTGATCGCGGCGAGGATCAGGTCCTCGACCACTTCCTTGTCGTCCGTGTTGAAGATCGACGGGTCGATGTCGAGGCCCTTGAGCTCGCCCTTGGCGGTGGCGGTGGCCTTGACGAGGCCCGCGCCGCTTTCGCCGGTGACGGTCATGGTCCTGAGATCGTCCTGAAGCTGGGACATCTTGCCCTGCATCTCCTGCGCGGCCTTCATCATCTTGGCCATGTCGCCGAGACCGCCCAAACCCTTAAGCATATCCTCTACCTTCCGTCATGCATCGTTGCCTCAGAAATATGGGGCGCGCGGGGGCAAGGCAAGGCTTGCCCTGCGTCGAACCCGGTCAATCGTGCCGCGAGGCCGCCCGTCTGCGCGCCGCTGCTCCCGCAAGCCTCTATCGCGGCAGACCGAATCCTTGCTAGAGTGAACCGAGGTTTTTCAAGGTGACGAGGTTCAAGATGGTCCGAGCGCTATTCTGCGTTGCGGCAATGGTGTCGGCAGGAGTCCCGGGGATCGCATCCGCAGGCAGTTACGATCCGGGCACGCAATACTTTACCGAGGATCCGATCCCCCTCGTTTCCGGCGCGACGGATGGCATGGGCTATCTCGACGGCACGGTCGCGGGGCTGGGCGGCGGCGGATCTTCTGCCTTCTACACCGTGGTGATCGTGGCGGGCATCGTGCTGGTGGTGGCAGCGCTGAACCAGTCCCCGGACGGTTCGGGCACCGGCTACCAGGGCCATGTCCCCGGGACCGACACGGCCGGGCCGGTCGTTCCGGGCGGCCCCTTCGTGCCGGTCACGCCGGGCAACCCGTCGCTGCCGGAAAGCCCCGACAGCCTCGAAGCGGAGCCGACGTCGCCCGTGCCGCTGCCGGCGACCCTGCCGCTGCTGCTGGGCGCGCTGGGGCTGGCGCGGGTCCTGCGCCGCAGACGCTGAGCGCGGATTTCCGGCGCGGCGCCCTCAGCCCTTGCGCTGTCGCGCCGCGGCCACCTCGTCGAGCACGCGGGTAAGCAGCAGCGCGGCACCGCCGAGCATGAGCGACCGGCCGATCTGGTCGGTCACGTTGGTGGGGGCAAAGGCCTCGACCTGATCTCGGGTGGCCGAGGCGGCGCGGCGGAACCGGCCCTGACCGGCCATGTCGCCGAAGCGGCTGGCGCGCGGCACCTCTCCGAAATGCGGCTTGATCTTGAGCAGAACCGCCCCGGCGGCCAGCAGACCCCCGGCAAAAAGCACCGGCATCAGCCGATCGCGGCGGGTGATGGTCTCGGGGACGCTGTCGGGGCGGGAAAGGCTGGGCAGGTTCGCGGTACGTTCGGGCATTCGTGTCCTCCGGGTTTGCAGAACAACCGCGCGGGTGGCGGTTTCGTTCCGGAGGCCGCGCGTCATTCCTCCTCGAAGGGATCCCATTCGTCCTCGACCTCGGGGAGGGCCTCTTCGACGGCCTCCCGCGCGGCCGCTTCCGGGGTGTGGACCGCAAGGATGCGGGCCCCGGGAAAGGCATCGAACGCGGCTTTGACCAGAGGGTGTTCGGCGGCGCGGGCCTTGAGCGCGAGTTCCGCCGCGTGGTTGCGTTCGTAGATCGTCGGGGTGTCGCAATCGTTCACGACCGAGACGCCCCAGCGGTTGCCGGTCCAGCGCTGGAGCGCGCCGCCGAGCCGCTGCGCGAGGTCGCGGTCGGCGCCCTCGGCCGGGGTGAATTCGATCCGACCCGGCTGGTAGGCGGCCAGCCTGAGGCCCCTTTCGACCGCCATGTAGAGCGTCATGTCCCGGTTGGCGCGGATCAGCTCAAGCACGTGTTCGAAGGTCGGGTAATGGGCCAGCGCATGGTCCGCCGCCACCGCCAGCGCCGCCGACCCGCCCGAGGCCGACGGACCCGAGGGGCCGGGGTGCGTGGCCCTGGCCATCGGCTGGCCCGCGGCCTGCACATGGCCGCCGGGGGCGCCGGCGTGGTGGCCTCCGCCACCGCCGGCGGGGCCGGGCGGGGGCGGGGGGCTGTCCTGAAGCTTGCGCATCAGTTCTTCCGGAGAGGGCAGTTCGGCAACGTGGGTCAGCCGGATCACCGCCATCTCGGCGGCCATCATGGCGTTCGGCGCATGGCTGACCTCGTCCAGCGCCTTGAGCAGCATCTGCCACATGCGGGTCAGGGCCCGCATTCCGAGGTTGGCCGACAGGGTTTCGCCCCGCGCGCGCTCGTCCGGCGAGATCGTCGGATCCTCGGCGGCCTCCGGGGTGATCTTGACCACCGACACCCAATGCGTGACCTCCGCCAGGTCGCGCAGCACCGCCAGCGGGTCGGCGCCGTCGGCATATTGGCCGGACAGTTCCGTCAGCGCGCCGGGGGCATCGCCGTGCATGATCCTTTCGAAGAGGTCCATCACCCGACCCCGGTCGGCCAGCCCGAGCATGGCGCGCACCTGGTCGGCGGTGGTCTCTCCCGCGCCGTGCGAAATCGCCTGGTCGAGCAGCGAGGTGGCATCCCGCGCGGAGCCTTCCGCCGCGCGGGTGACGAGGGCCAGCGCGTCGTCGGTGATCTCGGCCCCCTCGGCGGTGGCGATGCGGCGCAGAAGGGCGATCATCACCTCCGGCTCGATCCGGCGCAGGTCGAAGCGCTGGCACCGGCTGAGGACGGTGACCGGCACCTTGCGGATCTCGGTCGTCGCGAAGATGAACTTCACGTGGGCGGGGGGCTCCTCCAGCGTCTTCAGCAGCGCGTTGAAGGCCGAGGTGGACAGCATGTGCACCTCGTCGATGATGTAGATCTTGTAGCGGGCCGAGGCCGCCCGGTAGTGCACGGAGTCGATGATCTCGCGGATGTCGCCGACGCCGGTGTTGGAGGCCGCGTCCATCTCCATCACGTCGACGTGGCGGCCTTCCATGATGGCGCGGCAGTGCTCGCAGACCCCGCAGGGTTCGGTGGTCGGGCCGCCGGTGCCGTCCGGGCCGATGCAGTTCATCCCCTTGGCGATGATCCGCGCGGTGGTGGTCTTTCCGGTGCCGCGAATGCCCGTCATGATGAAGGCCTGCGCGATGCGCCCGGCCTTGAAGGCGTTCTTCAGCGTGCGCACCATCGGTTCCTGCCCGACGAGATCGGCAAAGGTCTCGGGGCGGTACTTGCGGGCGAGCACCTGATACTTCGGGCTGTCGGACATGATGCGGGGCGACTCCTCTGGACCCGCCCAAGGTAAGGGCGCGGCCGGTCGAGGTAAACCGGCAGCGACCCGGAATGCGCATCCCCGCGCGAGGCATCTTTTCCCGCGCGCCGTTCCGGGGTATGAACCGGAAGGCCCTCCGGCAGGGGGCCGCCCGGTCCGCGGAAAGCGCCCGCACCTGCCATACTGCGAATTTTCGACGAAAATTCGGATTTCTCTCGCCCGGCACAGCGGACCATCGGGCGGCATTCGAGGAACCCGACTCATGTCCGATGCGACACTCGACGACCTGCGCCGCGAGGCCCGGCGCCTGCACCGCGCCTATATGGCCCGCGACCCCGGAGCGATCGAACGGATCGCCCGCCACGCCCCGCGCAAAAGCACCGCCGCGCTGAAACGCGCCGATGTCCTGCATGTCATCGCCCAGGAGCAGGGGTTCGAGAGCTGGCCCCGGCTCAAGGCCGCGGCCGAGGCGCAGGGCCTTGATCGCGCGGGCCGGATACAGCGGCTGAAGATCGCGCTGTTCCACGGCCGGAACGAGGCCGCGGCCGCGCTGCTGGCCGAAACGCCCGACCTCGCGGACGGGCTATTCGGGCTGGAATGCGCGCTCTACCGGCGCGAGGCGGTCCTTGCCGCGCTCGCGGACAATCCCGCGCTGGCGACCGAGCGCTTCGGTCTGCGCACGCCGATCCTGCATCTTGCCTTTTCGCGCTGGATCCACCAGCGACCCGACCTCGCGCAGGACATGCTGGCCATCGCCGACGCGCTTCTGGCCCATGGCGCGGACGTGAACGACGGCTATCCGGTCAGCCCCGGCGCGGATCACGCGCTCAGCGCCCTCTACGGCGCCATCGGCCATGCGGACAACATGGTTATGGCGGAGTGGCTGCTGCGTCACGGGGCCGATCCCGACGACGGGGAATCGCTCTACCATGCGACCGAGCTCGGGCACCACGAGGGGCTGCGCCTGCTGCTCGACCATGGCGCCGATCCCCGCGGCACCAATGCGCTGCTCCGGGCGCTCGACTTCAACGACCATGCCGCGGTGGAAATGCTGATCGCCGCAGGCGCGCGCGTGGACGATTTCAACCCGGCCGAGGTCGGCGGAGAAGCGCCCCGCGTGATCCCGGCCCTGCACCAGGCCGCGCGGCGGGGCTGCGACCGGCGCATGGTCGAACTCTTGCTCGACGCCGGTGCCGACCCGCGCACGGAATGGCAGTGGACGCGCCCTCACGCCTTCGCCCGGGCCGTCGGCAGCACCGCCGTCGTCGAGGCGCTGGAGGCGCGCGGGCACGGCGGTCCGCTGTCGCGCGAAGAGGCGCTGCTGGCGCGCGCGGCACGGGGGCTCGACAGTCCCGGCGAATACATCGACCCCGAACAGCTTGCCCCGGCCTATCGCGACATCCTGCGCGAACTGGCGCATCTGCCCGAGCGTCTGCCCCAGATCCGCGCGCTGGTCGGCCTCGGCATTCCCTACGACCGCCCGGACGGGCACGAGCGGGTGACGCCGGTCCAGATCGCCGGCTGGAACGGCGTGCCCGAGACCCTGGCCTACCTGCTGAGCCTCAAGCCCGACCTCACCCATGTGAACGCCTATGGCGGCACCCTGCTGTCGACGATCCTGCACGGGTCCGAAAACGCGCCCGACCGGGCGCGGCGCGATCATCTCGCCTGCCTCGATCTGGTGTTGACCCATGGCGTCGCGCTGCCCCGCGATCTGTTGTCCGGGGCGGGGCGCAAGGACGTCGCGGACTTCCTGGGGGCCTGGGCCGCACGGCATCCGGGGCAGGTGGTCTGACCCGCCGATGGAACCGGACGGGCCCTCGCGGGATTTCCCTTAACGGACGCCGTGACCTGTGCAACATTGTCGCGGTCGCGTCCGCAACCGGATTGCCAACGAAGGGGATGGCCCATGCGGCTGAAAGGAATACGGGGAAGCCGCAACATCGAGGACCGCCGCCGCATGTCCGGGGGCGGTCGTGCCTCCATCGGCGGGGTCGGCCTGCTGGTGGTTCTGGCCATCGGATATTTCACCGGCATCGACGTGACTCCGATCCTGAACGGAGTCACCCAGCAGGGCGGCGCCCCGCGCGAGGTCAGCGCCGAGGACGAGCGCGCGGCGGAATTCACCTCGCGGGTGCTGGCCACCACCGAAACCGTCTGGACCGACATCTTCCGCGACCAGATGGACCGCACCTACCGCCCCCCCGTCCTCGTGCTGTTCGCGGGGCAGACCGACTCGCCCTGCGGGGGCGCCAGCGGGGCGACCGGACCGTTCTACTGCCCGGTGGATCAGAAGGCCTATCTCGATACCGATTTCTTTGCGACGCTGTCGCAGCGCTTCGGGGCGAAGGGCGATTTCGCCTCGGCCTATGTCGTCGCGCACGAGGTGGCGCATCACGTCCAGAACGAGCTCGGCGTGCTGGGCCAGGTCGAGGAGATCCGCGCCTCCTCCAGCCAGACGCAGGCCAATGCCATCACCGTGCGGCTCGAACTGCAGGCCGATTGCCTCGCCGGGGTCTGGGCCCAGGGGGTGGACGGCCTGCTGGACCCCGGCGACATCGACGAGGCGATCAACGCCGCGCGCCAGATCGGCGACGATGCGCTGCAGCGCTCGGCCGGACGGGTGCCGCAGCCGCACACCTTCACCCACGGCACCAGCGAGCAGCGGTCGCGCTGGTTCAAGCGCGGCTACGATCGCGGCATGGTCGCCGATTGCGACACCTTCGGCGCGGAAAGGCTCTGATCGGGAATGGCGATACACGCGCTGCCGGTTTCCGGGGGCATCCTGGCCCTGTCACCGCTTCCCGGGGTCGACGGGGATTACCCCGGCGATCTGCAGCATATCGCCGAATGGCGTCCGGCCATGGTGGTGTCGCTCGTCACCATGGCCGAACTGGTCGGGGCGGGCGCCGGAGGCCTCGGACAGGATGTGCAGGATCACGGCACGCGCTGGGTCCACCTTCCGATCCCCGATTTCGGCGTTCCCGACGACCGGTTCCTGCGCAACTGGCCCGAGGTCAGCGCGCGGGCGCGCAAGGCGCTCCTGGGCGGCGGCCGGGTGCTGATCCACTGTCGCGGCGGCTGCGGACGCTCCGGCATGGTCGCGCTGCGCCTGATGATCGAGGCCGGCGAGGCCGGCGACGATGCGCTCGCCCGGCTGCGCGCCATCCGCCCCTGCGCGGTCGAGACCGAAGACCAGATGACCTGGGCCAGGGCCGCGCGCCGCGAAGCCGCCACCTTCGTCCGCCACGGAGATTGATCCTCCGTCCCGGCTTTCGCCTTCACGCGCGCCGTTCCGGTGCTTCCGGCCTTCCGGATCGCAGCGCTCTCCCCGTCCTGCCCTTGATCTCCACAGCCTTGCGTTTGTCAAAGGCGCCGGTTTCGGTGTATCGCTCGCCCGAACGATGCGGGCCCAATGGCCCCGGTTTCCCGAGCAGGGCCCGCGAGATGCGCCCGGAACGAACGGGCGGACAGCGCCGAAACGGAATGACAGGATGATCCCGGACCCTTTGCAACAACCCGACCTTGCGACGGCAGCCCGACTTTCCGTCGCTCCGATGATGGATTGGACGGATCGGCATTGCCGGTATCTGCACCGGATGCTGTCGCGCAACACGCTGCTTTATACCGAGATGGTGACGGCGCCGGCGCTGGTGCGGGGCGGGGCGGTGCATCTGCTCGAGCATGACGCGGCCGAGCATCCGGTGGCGCTCCAGCTTGGTGGGTCGGACCCGGTGGAGCTGGCCGAGGCGGCGAAGCTGGGGCAGGCGGCGGGCTATGACGAGATCAACCTCAATTGCGGTTGCCCGTCGGATCGCGTGCAGTCGGGCACCTTCGGAGCGGTGCTGATGAAATCGCCCGGCCTTGTCGCGGAATGCGTGGCGGCGATGCGCGAGGCGGTGTCGGTCGAGGTCACGGTGAAATGCCGCATCGGCGTCGACGACCAGACCCCCGACGACGTGCTGCCGGAGTTCCTCGGGCAGGTGGAGCGGGCGGGGTGCCGGCGGGTGTCGATCCATGCGCGCAAGGCCTGGCTGCAGGGGCTGAGCCCCAAGGAGAACCGCGACATTCCCCCGCTGGATCACGACCTCGTGGTGCGGATGAAGCAGGCCTTTCCGCAGCTTCATGTCTCGATCAATGGCGGGATCACCGCGCTGGACGAGGCCGAGGCGTTCCTTGCGCGCGGGCTCGACGGGGTGATGATCGGCCGCGCGGCCTACCAGCGGCCGGCGGATCTGCTCGCCGGGGCGGACACACGCATTTTCGGCGAAGCGTCGCGCCCGCCGGAGCCGGAGGACATCGCGCGCCGGATGCTGCCCTATGTGGAGCGTCACCTGGCCGCGGGCGGGCGGCTCAACCAGGTGACGCGGCACATGCTGGGCCTGTTCGCGGGTCGGCCCGGCGCGCGGGCCTGGCGGCGTCATCTGTCGGAGGAGGCGCATCGCGGCGGCGCTGGCCCCGAAGTGATCGAGGCGGCGCTTTCGGGGCTCGCGTGCGCGGCCTGATGCTTGCACCTGCCCGGGGGCGGGTCTAAGCCCACGTGAGACCGTTTCGAGGACGCGCGCATGTTTGACCTTTCGACCCTTCTTCCCCTGCTCGGCCTGCTGCTGGTCACCAGCGCCTTTGCCGGCCTGATCGCGGGCCTTCTTGGCGTGGGGGGCGGCATCGTGCTTGTGCCGGCCTTTCTCTTCACCTTCGAGACCCTGGGCTTCGACAGCCCGCAGCTCATGCAGATCTGCTTGGCAACCTCGCTGGCGACGATCATCGTGACCTCGGTCCGGTCGGTGCTGTCGCACAACAAGAAGGGCGCGGTGGATTGGGATATCCTCAAGACCTGGGCGCCCGGCATCGCCATCGGTGCGCTGATCGGAGTCGCGACGGCCGCGCGGCTGAGGACGGATTTCCTGCAGGCCCTGTTCGGCTGTCTCGCGATCGTCATCGGGCTCTACTTTGCCTTCGGCGGCAAGAACTGGCGGCTCGCCCCGGCGATGCCGACCGGCTGGCGCCGTGCGGCGCTTTCGCCGCTGGTCGGCTTCCTGTCGGTGCTGATGGGGATCGGCGGGGGCAGCTTCGGGGTGCCGACGATGTCGCTCTGCTCGGTGCCGATGCACCGGGCTGTGGCGACGGCGGCGGGCTTCGGCGTGCTGATCGCGGTGCCGTCGGTCGCGGCCTTCCTGCTGGTGCCGATCCCGGCCGAGGTGCGGCCGCCGCTGACCATCGGCTCGGTCAACCTCGGGGCCTTTGCCGTCGCCATCTCGATGACGCTGATCACGGCGCCGATGGGGGCGAAGCTGGCGCATTCGGTCAAGGACACGACGCTGCGTCGGTCCTTTGCGGTCTTCATCCTGATCGTGGCGGCCAACATGCTGCGCAAGGCCTTCTTCTGAAGGCAGGCGGGCGCGGCGTCAGTCGTCGCGGGCGAGCCGCGCGCGGCGGCCGCCGCGGCGCACGGCCAGGCGGGCCTTGCGATCGGGCAGATCCGCCATCACCGCCCGGCGCGCATCCGGGGACATCCGCGACCAGGCGGTGATCTCGTCGATGCTGCGCAGGCAGCCGGTGCAGAGCCGGGCCTCGGGGTGGATGACGCAGATCTTGATGCAGGGGCTTTCGATCTCGTCGCGTTTCCAGATCTCGTCGGTCATGGCGTGCTCCGGATGTGGCGCAGCCGGTCCAGCGCGCCCTGCAGGATGTAGCCCGCCGCCACGTGGTCGATCAGTTCGGCCCGTTTGGCGCGCGAGGTGTCGGCCTCGATCAGCGCGCGTTCGGCGGCGACGGTGGAGAGGCGCTCGTCCCAGAAGGTGATGGGGCCGTCCCAGAGGCGGGAGAAATTGCGCGCGAAGGCGCGGGTCGACTGGCAGCGCGGGCCTTCGGAACCGTCCATGTTGCGCGGCAGTCCGAGCACGATGCCTCCGATGGCGCGATCGGTGAGGATGGCGATGAGGCGCTGCGCATCCTCGGTGAATTTCTTGCGTTTCACGGTTTCCTGCGGTGTCGCGACGCCGAGCAGGAGGTCGGAGACGGCGACGCCGATGGTGCGCGTGCCGAGGTCCAGCCCGGCGAGGGGGCGGCGCGCGGGCAGGGCGGCGGCGAAATCGGTCATCTCTTCGTGGATCATCGCGGTCGTCCTGCGTTGCGGGGGGCGCTGCCCCCGTCGCCTGCGGCGACTCCCCCGGGATATTTCGGGCCAGAAGAAACCGGGGCCGTCATTCGGCTATCCCGGCGCGGTCCGCGGCGGCGCGGATGGTGGCGAGCGCCTCGGGGTCGGTGGCAAAGACGGTCCGGGCCTCGTTCCGGATGGCGGAGGCGCGGTCGGTCTCGCCGAGGGTGGCGAGGGCGCCGATGAGGCGGGCCCATTCCTCGGGGGTGCCGCCATCGGTCGCGAGGCGGTCCGAGAGACGGTCGACCATGCCCCGGATCATCGCGGCGCGATCCTCTTCGGACATCGCGGCGGCGTCGGCCATGTCGGCGGCGGAGGGGCCGGGGAGGGCGAAGTCGGGCGGGGTGTAGTCGTTGATGCCGGCGCGGATCGCCATGTCGCCGATCTCCTGCCGGATCGGCGCGACCCAGGGCTCGTCCGCGCCGCTTTCGCGCAGCAGTTGATCCCAGATCCGGAAGGCGGCGTCGGGGCGGTCGGACTGGGCCATCATCAGCCCGCCGTAGTAGCGGGCGACGCCGTTGGCGGGGTCGCGGCTCATCACCTCGTCGAGCGCCTCTTCGGCCTCGGGCGAGACGTAGCCGCCCGCCGCGATCACCAGCATGTCGGCCAGGTCGGCGTAATCGGCGGCGGTCGCGGCCTCGCCCTTGAGGGCGATCAGGCGCCGCTGGGCGGCATAGGCCCGCCGGTAGTTGCCGAGGGCCGCTTCGGAGCGGGCGAGCAGGACATGGCCCTGCAGGTCGTCCGGACGCTCGGTCACGGCGGCACGAAGGCGCTCGACCAGTGCGAGGTAGTCGGCGGGAGCCTCGGCGGACGGGGTTTCGGGCAGGCGGGCTTCGATCTCGGCCTGGGAGGGGCGGGTCTCGCGCAGGGTGCGGGCGGCGGCGATGCGGTCGGACAGGGCGACATCCCGGTAGCCGGGGGCGCCGAGCCGCGCGTAGAGCGCGAATGTCCCGGCGAGCAGCGCCACGGTCACCAGCGCCGCGCCGAAGATCCGGGGGCCGCGCGGCGTCTCGGGGGGCGGGACGGTGGCGCGGTCGTCGGCGGCGAGGATGCGGCGCGAGACCTCGGTGCGCAGGCGGGCGGCCTCTTCGGGAGCGACGGTGCCGCGGGCGGCATCGCGGTCGATCTCCTTCAACTGGTCGCGGTAGACCTGCAGGTCGTAGGCGCCCGCCGCTTCGGGTTCGCGCCGCCCGCGCAGCAGCGCGCGCGACAGCACCCCGGCCACAGCCAGCGCCACACATGCCGAGATCGTCCAGAAAAGCGCCATGCCTCGTCCCGTGTTTCCTCCGGGGTCATGTATAGCGCCGGGGCCCCGGAAAAAAGGCCCGCGATGCGCGGCGAATTGGCCATGTCGCAAAGATGCGGAATTGTGACGGTTGCGGTCATGGGGCCGGGCGTGATGCAATGCAGACAGAACACCAGGGAACTTCAGCGGATTCGAGGCCCATGCAACGCTATTCCGTCTTTGCCATCGCCCGCGAGGCCGCACGTCATCACACCGGCTGGGGCCGCGCCTGGCGCAAGCCCGAGCCGAAACCGCGCTACGACGTGGTCATCGTCGGGGCGGGGGGGCACGGGCTTGCCACCGCCTATTACCTCGGCCGCAACTTCGGCATCACCAATGTCGCGGTGATCGAGAAGGGCTGGCTCGGCGGCGGCAACACCGGGCGCAACACCACGATCATCCGCTCGAACTACCTCCAGGATGCGTCTGCCGCGATCTATGAACGATCGCGGTCGCTCTACGAGACGCTGAGCCAGGATCTGAACTACAACGTCATGTTCTCGCCCCGCGGGGTGATGATGCTGGCCCAGACCGAGCACGAGCTGCGCGGCTACCGGCGCACCGCCCATGCCAACCTGCTGCAGGGCATCCGCACCGAGATGATCGGCCCGAAGCGGGTCAAGGAACTCTGCCCGATCATGAACATCGACGGGCCGCGCTACCCCGTGCTCGGGGCGCTCTGGCAGGAGCGGGGCGGCACCGCGCGGCACGACGCCGTCGCCTGGGGCTATGCGCGGGCCTGTTCCGACATGGGCATGGACATCATCCAGAATTGCGAGGTGACGGCGGTGCGCTCCGAGGGCGGCAAGGTCACCGGCGTCTCGACCACCAAGGGCGACATCGGCTGCGGCAAGCTGGGCATCGTGGTGGCGGGGCATTCGGCGGTGCTGGCCGAAAAGGCCGGGTTCCGCCTGCCGCTGGAATCGGTCGCGCTGCAGGCGCTGGTGTCCGAGCCGATCAAGCCCTGCATGGACGTGGTCGTCATGGCAAACACCGTACACGGCTACATGAGCCAGTCCGACAAGGGCGAAATGGTGATCGGCGGCGGCACGGACGGCTTCGTCAACTACACGCAGCGCGGCTCCTTCCACCATATCGAGGAGACCGTGCGCGCCCTGATCGAGACCTTCCCGATGATCTCGCGGCTCAAGATGCTGCGGCAGTGGGGCGGCATCGTGGACGTGACGGGCGACCGCTCGCCCATCCTGTCGACCACGCCGCTGGAAGGGTGTTTCGTCAACTGCGGCTGGGGCACCGGCGGGTTCAAGGCGATCCCGGGCTCGGGCTGGGGCTTTGCCGAGTTGATGGCGAAAGGGCATTCCCCGCTCTGCGAGGAGTTCGGTCTCAACCGTTTCCGCGAGGGCCGGTTCATCGACGAAAGCGTGGCGGCGGGTGTGGCGCATTGATGGATATTTGGTCCAGCCTGAACGTCGATCAAAGGCTGACCGTAATGGTCGCGGTTGGTTCCCTCATTTTAGGGGGGGCAATATCAATTGTGAGTAGTTTCATTGCTAGATCTCAGTCGAATAGATTCGCTTTGAAGCAGAAGGCAATTGATAGATCTGAAATTCGAGCCTCTCTAGCTCAGGGTGCATTTGTAAAAATTTTGCAGTACGCAAATTACATGCATTCTATGAAGGGTACGATCGATGATCAGTTCGATGAGGCGGACGCGGAAGGGCATGGTGCGCTACTTCCTGTACAAAAAATTCAAGAAATCGGAAGTTTGAGAGCTAATTTCGAGAGATTTCGCACCGAAGAAATAACTTTCCTCCTTCGCGGTTCGGATGCCGAACTTCTTGGTGATTTACTGATATTCGAGAGGCGCGCGGAATCAATGGAATCCGCAGTAAGTTTATACAACGAGCGAAGAGCGGAATTAACTGCTAGGCTCGAGGCTGGCTCGGTGTCTGCGAACACTGACGGTGCCGCCGTGTTGACTTCGGTTCTGGAGGGACGAGAGGCGATTCTTGCTGACGTTCGGATTGGTGCTCTGCAAAGATTGCTCGGAACGATTATGGAACGCTTGGACAGGGATGTTGTATTTGGGCGAAGGCTTTTGGCGCGGTTCCAGGAAGCTGCCCGTAAGGAATTTGGTGACCTATTTCCAAACCTGCAATTCTTGGAGCCGGAAAATAATGTCTGATATTCTTGGCCTTGACGGTTCAATCGCATCATCAGTTCTCAGCGCGCGGGCTGGCGGAATCGCACCGATCAAAGCATGGAACGGTTTCGCGATGTCGGGTGTTGTCTGGGCGATACCCCATTGCACAGGAACGCACCCATGTCCGACCAGAGTTACGATCACCGCACCACCCGTGAAGCCTACATCCCGGCACGCGACCACACCACCACCACGACCACCACGACCGGAGGCGGAGGCAACTCCGGCATGGCGTTCATCCTTGGCGCGGTCGTCGTCGTTCTCGCGGTTGTGGCCTTCGTCGTCTTCGGCGGATTCGGCGGCGGCGAGACCGCATCCGGCGCCGGTGACAGCGATGTCACCGTCACCATCGAAGGCGCCGGCGACGCGGCACAGGGCGCTGCCGAAAGCATCGGCAATGCCGCCGAAAGCGTCGGCAATGCGGCCGAAGGTGCTGCCGAACAGGCGACCGACGGTCAGTAATTCTATCGCGGCGCGCCCCTCCGGCGCGTCCGCCCCTCATGTAGTGAACGGCATCGCGGCACCCGCCCGCGGTGCCGTTTCGCTGTCCGCACGGCCTTGCCGTCCCACCCTGACGAACGGAGCGGCCCCATGCTGATCCTCACCTGCCCCTGCTGCGGCATCGACGCCTGCGAAACCGAACTCTCGCCGGGGGGCGAGGCGCATGTGACCCGCGAAGGCCCGGGGGCCAGCGACGAGGCGTTCGAGGGCTATCTCTTCGACCGCATCAACGCCAAGGGCGTGAATTTCGAACGCTGGCGCCACGCCTACGGCTGCGGCAAGTGGTTCCTCGCGGCGCGCGACAGCGCGACGCTGGAGGTCTTCGGCACCTACCCGGCACAGAGCAAGGCGCCGCCGCAGGATCTCTGCGCGCGCATATCGGAAAAACGGCCCGGCTGGCGCTGGGGAAGCTTCGGGGACGGGCAATGACACGCAAGGATACGGGGGCACAGGCATGAGCACGCGTCTCGCCCGGGATGGGCGGTTCACCGACCGCAGCCGCCAGGTCAGTTTCACCTTCAACGGCAAGCGCCTGCGCGGCTTTGCCGGGGATACGCTGGCCTCGGCGCTGCTGGCCAACGACCAGATGCTGATGGGGCGCAGCTTCAAGTACCACCGCCCTCGCGGCGTGGTCGGCAGCGGCTCCGAAGAGCCGAACGCGCTGGTCGGGCTGGGCGAGGGCGCGCGCTACGAACCGAACCAGCGCGCCACCACGACCGAGCTGTTCGAGGGCCTGACCGCCGTCAGCCAGAACCATTGGCCGAGCCTCGAAACCGATGTGGGCGCGGTGAATTCGCTGCTGGCGCGGTTCCTGCCGGCCGGGTTCTACTACAAGACCTTCATCGGCCCGCAGGGGTTCTGGAAGCATATCTACGAACCGATCATCCGCCGTTCGGCCGGGCTCGGGAAGGCACCGCAGGCCGAGAGCCGGGACGCGGACAGCTACGAGCATTTCCACGCCTTCGCCGACGTCCTGGTGATCGGCGGCGGCGTCGCCGGGTTGCAGGCCGCGCGGGCCGCGGCCGAAACCGGCGCGCGGGTGCTGGTGCTGGAACAGACCGCCTTCTGGGGCGGGCGCGCGCCGGTCGACGGCGGCGAGATCGACGGCAGGGACCCCGACGACTGGGTTAATGACACCGTCGCCGCGCTCGACGCGATGGAGAACGTCACCCTCCGCCTGCGCTGCATGGGGGCCGGGGTCTACGATCATGGCTACGTGCTGGGCTACGAGCGCCTGACCGACCACGCGCCCGCCACTTCCGGCCCGCGTCATCGCCTCTGGCGCATCCGCGCGCGGCAGGTCATCACCGCGACCGGCGCCATCGAGCGCCCGCTCAGCTTTGCCGGGAACGATGTGCCGGGCGTCATGCTCGGCTCGGCCATCCGCGACTACGTGGTGAACTGGGGTGTCGCCCCCGGCGACCGCACGGTCGTGGTCACCAACAACGATGAGGGCTATGCCACGGCGCTGCTGCTCAAGCGCGCCGGGCTCGACGTGCCCGCGATCCTCGACGCCCGCCCGATGGGCGGCGGCAGGGTGATGGAAGAGGCCCGCCAACTCGGCATCCGGGTGGAACCGGGCCGCGCCGTCGCCAAGGTTCTCGGCGGCAAGCGGGTCGAAGGCGTCGCGACCTGCATCCAGGCCGGGCAGGGCGCCGTGCTCGAGGTCATCCCCTGCGACGCGGTGGCGATGTCGGGCGGCTGGTCGCCCGTGGTGCACCTGTGGTCCCATTGCGGCGGCAAGCTGCTCTGGGACGAGGCCGCCGCCTGCTTCCGCCCGGACCCGGCGCGCCCCGCCACCGGCCATGACGGTCTGCCCTTCGTCACCGCCGCCGGTGCGGCGAACGGCGATGTCAGCCTGGCGGAGGTGCTGCAAGGCGCCGACAGGGCCGGAAAATCCTGCGCCGAGGCGGCAGGCTTTGCCGCCGGGTCCGGCACCGCGCCCGAGGCCACCGGCACGCCCGAAGGCATCGTGCCCCTCGCCCCGGTCTGGATCATGCCGCAGGGCGCGCACCCGGATCTGCGCGCGAAGGCCTGGCTCGACTACCAGAACGACGTCAAGGTCTCGGATATCCAGCTTGCCGCCCGCGAAGGCTACGAAAGCGTCGAACATGCCAAGCGGTACACCACGCTCGGCATGGCGACGGATCAGGGGAAGCTGAGCAATATCAATGGCCTCGCCGTGCTGTCCGATGCGCTGGGGCAGCCGATCCCGCAGACCGGCACCACCACCTTCCGCCCGCCCTACACGCCGATCAGCTTCGGCGCCATCGCGGGCGAGGCGCGCGGCGAGATCTTTCAGCCCCTGCGCCGCACGCCCATCCATGCCTGGCACGAGGGCAACGGCGCGACCTGGGAGCCGGTGGGCCAGTGGCGCCGCCCCTATTGCTACCCCCGCGCCGCGGAGGATGCGCACCAGGCCGTCGCGCGCGAAATCAACGCCACCCGCCGAAGCCTCGGCATCCTCGACGCCTCCACGCTGGGCAAGATCCTCGTCAAGGGGCCGGATGCGGGCCGCTTCCTCGACATGATGTACACCAACATGATGTCGACCCTGCCGGTGGGCAAATGCCGCTACGGGCTCATGTGCAACGAAAACGGCTTCCTCATGGATGACGGTGTCGTGGTGCGCCTGTCCGAGGACAGCTGGCTCTGTCACACCACCTCCGGCGGTGCGGACCACATCCACGCCCATATGGAGGACTGGCTGCAATGCGAATGGTGGGACTGGAAGGTCTGGACCGCCAATCTCACCGAGCAATACGCCCAGATCGCCGTGGTCGGCCCCGACGCCCGCAAACTGCTGGAAAAGCTCGGCGGGATGGACGTGAGCAAGGAGGCCATGCCCTTCATGACCCTGGCCGAGGGCAGCCTCGCGGGGCTTCCCGTCCGGATCTACCGCATCTCCTTCTCGGGCGAACTCAGCTACGAGATCGCCGTGCCCGCCAACATGGGCCGCGCGCTCTGGGACAAGCTGATCGAGGCGGGCCGCGAATGGTCCATCACTCCCTACGGCACCGAGGCGCTGCACGTCATGCGCGCCGAAAAGGGCTTCGTGATGATCGGGGACGAAACCGACGGCACGGTGATCCCGCAGGATCTGAACCTCGGCTGGGCGGTGTCTAAGAAAAAGGCCGATTTCCTCGGCAAGCGCGCGCAGGAACGCAGCCACATGACCAGCCCCGACCGCTGGAAGCTGGTCGGGCTCGAAACGCTCGACGGCTCGGTGCTGCCCGACGGCGCCTATGCGCTGGCCGAGGGGCACACCAGGAACCACCAGCACGCCACGCAGGGGCGGGTCACCTCGACCTACCACTCGCCGACGCTGGGCAGGGGCATCGCCATGGGGCTGGTGCTGAACGGACCGGAGCGCATGGGCGAGGTACTGAGCTTCACCACCGAAGGCTACGACGCCCATTCCAACGACCCCGAGGTGGTGAAGGCGCGCATCGTCGATCCGGTGTTCTACGACAAGGCAGGAGAAAAGCAGGATGTCTGACGTGGCAACCCCGCTCGGCGGCGCAAGTTTCGACGGGCTCGTCCGCGTCGAGGATCTCGGCCCCGTCGGCCAGATCACCCTGCGCGGCGATTTTTCCTCCGCGCCCTTCCGAGATGCGGTGACGGATACCGCGGGGATCGACTTTCCCGCCCCGCGCTGCGCGACCTGGACGCCGGAACGCTCGGTGCTCTGGCTCTCTCCGGACGAACTGCTGCTGCTGCTGCCCTACGACCGGGCGGCGGCGGTCACGGCGGCGCTGTCGGACCGGCTCGCGGGGGAACATGCGCTGGTCGCGAACACCTCCGACACCCGCGCCCACCTGCGGCTCCGGGGCCCCGCGGTGCGCGAGGTGCTGGCCAGGCTCTCGCCCGCAGACCTCTCGCCGCAGGCGCTTCCGGTGGGCGAGCTGCGCCGCACCAAGCTCGCGCAGGTGGCGGCGGCCTTCTGGTTCCGCACGCCGGAGGAGGCGCAGCTCTTCTGCTTCCGCTCGGTCGCGGTCTATGCCTTCGACCTTCTGAAGAACGCCGCACAACCCGGTACGGAAACGGGATATTTCTGATCCTGCCCCGACGGGCGGACCGACGCGGCGGGGCTGTTCGCAGACGCAGCCCGCGCTGTGCGCCATCGCGCGCTCGGACCCCGCCGAACCCGGAACTCCCGACACGCCGCCCGCGTTTTGACTCCGACGGCAGCTTGACCTCGCGGCGCGCAGGTCTAGGAATGTCGCACAGGTTGCTCATCATTGAGAGGATATGACAATGGCATTCGAACTCCCCGATCTCCCCTATGCGCACGATGCGCTCGCATCCAAGGGCATGTCCAAGGAGACGCTGGAATACCACCACGACCTCCACCACAACGCCTATGCGACCACGCTGACCAAGCTGGTTGCCGGCACCGAGTGGGAGGGCAAGTCCCTCGAAGACATCGTCACCGGCACCTATGACAAGGGCGCCGTCGCCCAGTCCGGCATCTTCAACAACGCCTCGCAGCACTGGAACCACAGCCAGTTCTGGGAAATGATGGGCCCCGGCGAATCCGCCATGCCCTCCGAACTCGAAGCCGCGATCAAGGACAGCTTCGGCTCGGTCGAGAAGTTCAAGGAAGACTTCTCCGCCGCCGGCGCCGGTCAGTTCGGCTCGGGCTGGGCCTGGCTGGTCAAGGACACCGACGGCGGCCTCAAGGTCACCAAGACCGAAAACGGCGTGAACCCGCTGTGCTTCGGCCAGACCGCGCTGCTCGGCTGCGACGTGTGGGAACACTCCTACTACATCGACTTCCGCAACAAGCGTCCGGCCTACCTCGCGAACTTCCTCGACAACCTCGTGAACTGGGAAAACGTCGCCTCGCGCATGTGATCGCGCGCGACACCACCGGAACAGGAAAACGCCCCGCCTCCGCCGCGGGGCGTTTTTGCATCCCCCGGCATCTTCTGGCCGAAAATATCCCGGGGAGTCGCGTGAAACGCGACGGGGCAGAGCCCCACATGGCGGAACACCGACCCTCCCCGCGGCGTTGACCCTCCAGATCCACACAGAAGGAGGAAGACATGGCAGACCGTGTGAAATCCCGTGACGGCCACAGCGAAACCCGTGACCTGCTCGACGACATGCCCGACAGCGGCGCGGCGCAGCAGGGCCGCAGCGGCGGCGAACTCCAGCGCAAGGTCGGCACCCGCGACGAGGGCAAGCGCTACGACGAAACCTCCTCCGGCGCGACCCGCCCGCTAGGGCAGGACAAGAACGGCAGCGGCGACAAGGAGAAGGTGTGATGGCGATTCTCACAAACGGCACCTGGGTTCTGGTCGCGGACGGTGAAAAGGCGCTGTTCCTGCGCAATGACGTCGATGCCGAGAACCCCGACCTCAACGTCGTGCGAATCAAGCAGCAGGACAATCCGTCGGACCGCGAGCAATCCGCCAACCGGCCGGGCCGGATGAAGGACGGCGGGCCGGGCCAGAAATCCGCCTATGACGACACCGACTGGCACGAACTGGCCAAGGAGCGCTTTGCCGACGAGCTGGCCGACCTGCTCTATCAGCAGGCCCACAAGGGCGCCTACGAGCGCATCGTCCTGGTCGCACCTCCCGCCACGCTCGGCGAATTGCGCAGCAAGCTGCACAAGGAGGTGGCCGACAAGGTCGTCGCGGAAATCGACAAGACCCTGACCAACCATCCGATCGACAAGATCGAGTCCCTGCTCCACGACGCGCTCGAAAGCGCCTGACCGGAGCGACCCGCACCTGCTTGCCGCCCGCCGACGCGGGCGGTAAGCGTGTCGGGAAAGGACCTTCCCGATGACTTCATCCAGAGCCGGCGTGCTTTCGGCCTTTGCCGCCACGGTGATCTGGGGCCTGTCCCCGCTCTATTACAAGCTGCTCGCCGAGGTTCCCGCGCTCGAGGTGCTCGCCCATCGCACGGTGTGGTCCGCGCTGATCTTCACCGCGGTCCTCGTGGCGCAGCGCGACACCCGCCAGTTGCGCCATTTCGCCGATGCCCGCAGCTTCGTCGCGCTGGTCCTCGCCTCCCTGCTGATATCGCTGAACTGGGGGCTGTTCATCCTGTCGGTGCAGCTCGGTTGGGTGACCGAAACCTCGCTCGGCTATTACATGATGCCGCTCATCATGGTGTTCCTCGGCGTGGTGGTGTTCCGCGAGCGGCTGGACCGGCTGCAATGGGCCGCCGTCGGCCTCGCCGCGCTCGCCGTGGTGGTGCTGACCATCGGGCTCGGGCATCTGCCCTGGCTGTCGCTGACCCTTGCCGTCAGTTTCGCCTTCTACGGGCTCATCAAGAAGCGGCTCGCGGCGGGGCCGGTCGCCTCCGTCACGGCCGAGCTGCTGCTGCTTCTGCCGCTGGCGCTGGGCTACCTGCTCGTGGTCCACGCCACCGGCGGCGGCGCCTTCGGGCAGGATCTGCGCACCAGCTTCCTGCTGATCTTCTCCGGGCTCATCAGCGCCCTGCCGCTGATCTTCTTTTCCTCCGCCGCGCGGCGGGTGAACCTCGCCACGCTGGGTCTGCTGCAATACCTGAACCCGACGCTGCAGTTCTTCTGCGCCGTGGTGATCTTCCGCGAAGGGTTTTCCTCGGTGCAGGCCGTGGCATTCGGGTTGATCTGGACCGGCCTCGCGATCTATTCGACCCGCTCGATCCGTCAGGAAAAGGCGCGGCGCAGGATGTCGGCGGCCTCGCCCGAGGATGTGGCGATCTGAACGAAGTCGAGCAGCGAGGCATCGGCAAAGCCCGCCTCGACAAGATGCGTCAGAAGCCCGCGCAGCGGCTGCCAGAACCCGTCGACATCCAGCAGCACGATCGGCTTTTCGTGCAGGCCGAGCTGGCGCCAGGTCAGCACCTCGAAAAACTCGTCCAGCGTGCCCGCGCCGCCGGGCAGCACCACGATGGCATCGGCGTTCATCACCATGACCTTCTTGCGCTCGTGCATGGTCTCGGTGACGATGAACCGGGTCAGGTCGCGCTTGCCGACCTCCAGTGACAGCAGGTGCGTCGGGATGACGCCGAAGGTGTCCGCCCCTGCCGCCTGTGCCGCGCGGGCGACCGTGCCCATCAGCCCCACGTCCCCCGCGCCGTAGACCAGCCGCCAGTTTTCCGCCGCGATGGCGCGGCCCAGCGCCTCTGCGGCCTCGGCATGGGCCGGGTCATGCCCGGGGCGCGAGCCGCAATAAACGCAGACAGAGCGGGTGTGCATGGCAAGTCCCCTGACAAAATGGCATTTTGACCCCTGATAACGAGATTGTTATACCATCTCAACCGTGCCGCCTTCTGCCCGCGCCGGTGTATCTGGGGATGAAGGACAGCAATGCAGACCAAAGCTCTCGGCTGGGGAAGTCTTGGCGTCGTCGCGATCGCGGCGGGGCTGTTTTTTGGCGGTGTGATCGGCCCGAAACCGGGCGAGGTCGGCATCGTCGTCCCCGCCGAGGAGGCCGCATCGCAGGAGCCCGTCCCCGGTGCCGCGCCGCAACCGCAGGCCGCGGTCACCGCCCCGGATGCCCCCCGGGCGCCGGGCGATTCCGGCACGTCTCTCGTCGCGGCGGCGCCCCCTCCCGAAACAGCCGCAGCGGCGGAGGAGCCGCCCGCCGCGTCTGCGGAGTCCGATGCCACGGCCGGGACTGAACCGGAGGGGGAGGGGGCCGGCGCCGCCGTTCCCGCGCAGGACAGCGCTGCCGCCGAAGGCACGGCGCAGGCCGACAGCCCCGGTGCGGGGGATGCGGCAGCCGCGCCCGCCGCCGCCGCCGTTCCGTCCGATCCCGCCGGGACAGCCGATGCCGGGCCGGAGACGGACAGCGCGGCCACGCAGATCGCGCCATCCGATCCCGCCACCCCGCAGCCGCCGCGCTTCGACATGGTGCGGGCCGAGCCGGGCGGCCTCGTGATCGTCGCCGGGATCGCCGCCCCGGACGCGCGGGTCGCGGTGCTGCTCGACGGTGCGGCGCAACCCTGGGAAAAGACCGATGCCTCCGGGCGTTTTGCCAGCCTGCTCGACCTGCCGCCCGCCACGGTGGCGCGGGTGCTGCGGCTGCGGATGGAGGTCGACGGCAAGGAGGTTGAATCGCTCGAAGAGGTGATCCTCGCCCCGGCCGAACAGCCCGCCGGTGAGCCGTCCGCAACCGGAGAGCCGGTCGCCGTCGCCTCCGCCGATACGCCGTCCGTCTCCGCAGGCCCCGACGCAGCGACCGCCGACACCGCGACCACGGGCAACCCGGCGCCGGAACCGGCCGCTCCCGGCGCATCCGCTGCCGACACGCGCGTTGCCGACGACCCCGGGGCGGACCGGACCGCGCCGGACGTCACCGCCGCGACGGAAACCGGTTCCACCGCCGAAGCGTCGTCACCGGAAGCGACCGATGCTCCCGCGACACCTGACGCGCCCGCGCCGGAGGTTGTGACCGCCGCCCCCGGGCCGGTCGCGGAACCAGCCCCCGGCGGCGCCCCGGCCGTGGCCGATGCCACCGTGCCCGCCCCGGCGCCGGGTTCCGCGCCGCAAGCGCCCGCCGTGCTGCTGTCCACCGAGACCGGTGTCGAGGTCATGCAGCCCGCGCGTCCCATGCCGAAGGTGGGCGTGGTGATCGACGCGATCAGCTACGACGATGCCGGGGATGTCTCGCTCTCCGGACGCGGCACCGACGACGGCTTCGTGCGTATCTATCTCGACAACCGCGCCCTGACCGTGTCGCGCATCGCCGCCGACGGGCGCTGGTCCGCCCTGCTGCCCTCGGTCCAAAGCGGCACCTACACGCTGCGCGTCGATCAGGTGAACGCGACCGGCAAGGTCACCGCGCGGGCCGAGAGCCCCTTCCTGCGCGAGGACCCCGAGCGCCTCGCCGCCGCTGCGTCGCTGGCCGGCAGCACCGAGCAGCCGGTGTCCGCGGTGACGATCCAGCCGGGCAACACGCTCTGGGCGATCGCGCGCGGCCGCTACGGCGAGGGCATGGCCTATGTGCGCATCTACGAAGCCAACAAGGACCAGATCCGCAATCCGGACCTGATCTACCCCGGCCAGGTCTTCGGCCTGCCCGAGTGAGGCGGCCCGGCGCGCGGCGGGGGGCGGCGGTCTGGTCACCGGCGCGCATGCGGTCTATGTCCTGCCGGACGTCTTGCAGGATGATTGCCCATGCCCCCTGATACCGACACCGCCCGGATCGCCGAGGAAGAACGCCGCTCCGGGTGGCGCACGATCCGGCGCGTCGGGCCCTATCTCTGGCCGGACGGTCAGGGCTGGGTCAAGAAGCGGGTCGTCGCCTCGATGCTGCTGCTGCTGGTGGCCAAGCTGATCGCCGTCGGCACGCCGATCCTCTACAAGGACGCGGTCGACAGCCTCTCGGGCGAGGTGTCGGACCTGATGCTGGGCGCGGTCGGGCTGACCGTGGCCTACGGCGTGGCGAGGCTGATGACGGTCGGGTTCCAGCAATTGCGCGACGCGATCTTCGCCCGCGTCGGCCAGCGCGCCCTGCGGCGGCTGGCGCTCGAGACCTTCAACCACATCCACCGACTCTCGCTGCGTTATCACATCACGCGCAAGACCGGCGGGCTGAGCCGGATCATCGAACGGGGCGTGAAGGGCGTGGAGTTCCTTCTGCGCTTCATGCTGTTCTCGGTCGGGCCGCTGATCCTGGAACTGCTTCTGGTCGGGGCGGTGCTGTTCTGGCTGTTCGACGTCTGGTATCTGGCGGTCGTCGCCCTGACCATCGCGCTCTACGTCTGGTTCACCTTCAAGGTGACCGAATGGCGGGTAAAGCTGCGCCGGACCATGAACGAGCAGGATACCGACGCCAACCAGAAGGCCATCGATTCCCTGCTGAATTTCGAGACGGTGAAATATTTCGGCGCCGAATCCCGCGAGGCGGCGCGCTACGACTCGGCCATGCGCGGCTACGAGGCGGCGGCGGTCAAGACCACCACCTCGCTTGCCTTCCTGAACTTCGGGCAGTCCTTCCTGATCACCGGCGGGCTGGTCGCGGTGATGGTGATGGCGGCGCTCGGGGTGCAGAACGGCACGCTGACGGTGGGCGATTTCGTCATGGTCAATGCCTACATGATCCAGATCACCATGCCGCTCAACTTCCTCGGCACGGTCTACCGCGAGATCCGCCAGTCGCTGGTCGACATGGGAGAGATGTTCGACCTGCTGGACCAGCCCGCCGAGGTTTCGGACAAGCCCGGCGCGCCGCGACTGGCGGTGTCGGGCGGCGTGGTGTCCTTCGACGCGGTCGCCTTCGGCTACGACCCGGTGCGACCGATCCTCAAGGGTGTGAGCATCGAGGTCGGGGCGGGCGAGAGCGTGGCCCTCGTCGGCCCCTCGGGATCGGGCAAGAGCACGATCGGACGGCTTCTGTTCCGCTTCTACGACGTGGCGGGCGGGGCGATCCGCATCGACGGACAGGACATCCGCGACGTGACGCAGGAAAGCCTGCACGCGGCGATCGGCGTGGTGCCGCAGGACACGGTGCTGTTCAACGATTCCATCCGCTACAACATCGCTTACGGGCGCGACGGAGCCACCGAGGAGGAGATCGTGGCGGCGGCGCGCGCGGCGCAGATCCACGAATTCATCGCTTCGCTGCCCGAAGGCTACGACACCGCCGTGGGCGAGCGCGGGCTGAAGCTCTCGGGCGGGGAGAAGCAGCGCGTCGGCATCGCGCGGACGCTGCTCAAGAACCCGCCGGTGCTTCTGCTGGACGAGGCGACCTCGGCGCTGGATACCGAGACCGAGGCGTCGATCCAGACCGCCCTGAAGCGCGCGGGCGAGGGCCGTACCGTCATCACCATCGCGCACCGGCTGTCGACCATCGCCGATGCGGACCGGATCGTGGTGCTGGAACAGGGCCGCGTGGTCGAACAGGGCACGCACGAATCGCTGCTGGCGCGGGACGGCCGCTATGCGCAGCTCTGGTCCCGGCAACAGGCCGAAGACGTCGCCGCCTGACCAAATCTTTTGCAAAAAGATTTGCAAATTCCTTTCAAGGAATTTGGCGCGTCGCAACCGATGGGGCGCGCGGGCGTTTTCTGATGGACTGTCGAAGGCGTCCCGGGATTGGTCATGTTTCCTGACCGCCCTTGTTTCCGATAGGAAACGCGCCTAAAGGGGTCGGCGACCCCATACCATTGCATACCTTGACCAGGAGGCCCGCCATGACGACCCGTATCGACCGCCATGGGTTGCAGATCGACCCCGTGCTCCACGATTTCCTCGAAGAGAAGGCCTTGCCGGGCACCGGGCTCGATGCCGACGGGTTCTGGGCGGCGCTGTCGCAACTGGCGCATGAGTTCGGCCCGAAGAACGCGACGCTTCTGGCGCGGCGCGAGGAGCTTCAGGAAAGCATCGACAACTGGCACCGCGAGCATGCGGGCAAGCCGCATGACGCCGCGGCCTATCGCGCTTTCCTCGAGGTGATCGGCTATCTCGTGCCCGAGGGCCCGGACTTCGAGATCGAGACCACCGGCACCGATCCGGAATTCGCCTCGGTTCCCGGCCCCCAGCTCGTGGTTCCGATCACCAATGCACGCTATGCGCTGAACGCGGCAAACGCGCGCTGGGGGTCTCTCTACGACGCCTGTTACGGCACCGATGCCATGGGCTCCCGGCCGGCCGGGGGCGGCTTCGATGCCGCACGCGGGGCCGAGGTCGTGGCGACCGCGAAGGCGTTTCTCGACGCGACCTTCCCGGTGTCCGGCGGGGCCCATGCCGGGGCCTCGGGCTACGCGGTCGAGGGCGGGGCGCTGCTGGTCGGCGGGCGACCCCTCGTCGATCCGGCGCAGTTCGCCGGTTATCGCGGCGCGGCATCGGCCCCCGAGGCGGTGCTGTTGAAGAACCATGGCCTGCATGCGGAACTGGTCATCGACCGGGATCATTTCATCGGCAAGGACGATTTCGCCGGCCTGGCCGACGTGCTGATGGAATCCGCCGTCTCCGCGATCATGGATTGCGAGGATTCGGTGGCCTGCGTCGATGCCGCCGACAAGGCGCTGGCCTACGGCAACTGGCTGGGGCTGATGAAGGGCGATCTGGCCGACCGTTTCGAGAAGGGCGGCAAGACCGTCACCCGGACGCTTGCCGCCGATCGCAGCTACACCGCGCCCGACGGCAGCGCGCTGGAGTTGAAGGGGCGCGCGCTGATGCTGGTGCGCAACGTCGGCCATCTGATGACCAACCCGGCGATCCTGCTGAAGGACGGCTCGGAAATCTTCGAGGGTCTGATGGATGCGATGATCACCGCGACCATCGCCCTTCACGATCTTCAGAAGGATGGCGGGCCGCGCAACTCGGTGATGGAGTCGGTCTACGTGGTGAAGCCCAAGATGCACGGGCCAGAAGAGGTGGCCTTCGCGGACGAGATCTTCACCTTCGTCGAGGCGGCGCTGGGCCTGCCGCAATATACCGTGAAGCTCGGCATCATGGACGAGGAGCGCCGGACCTCGGTGAACCTCAAGGAATGCATCCGCGCGGCGAAGCACCGCGTGGCCTTCATCAACACCGGCTTCCTCGACCGGACCGGGGACGAGATGCACACCTCGATGGAAGCGGGCCCGATGATCCGCAAGGGGGAGATGAAATCGACGCCCTGGATCACCTCCTACGAGGATCGCAATGTCGATATCGGCCTGGCCTGCGGGCTGCGCGGCCGCGCCCAGATCGGCAAGGGCATGTGGGCGATGCCGGACCTGATGGCGGACATGCTGAAGGCGAAGATCGCCCAGCCGAAGGCCGGGGCGAACTGCGCCTGGGTGCCGTCGCCCACCGCCGCCACGCTGCATGCGCTGCATTACCACGAGGTCGACGTGCTGGCCCGCCAGGCCGAGATCGCCGCGGGCGGTGCGCGCGGCACGCTGGAGGATCTGCTGACCTTCCCCGTCGCCGCAGGGCAGAACTGGTCGGAGGACGAGATCCGCGAGGAGATCGAGAACAACGCCCAGGGCATTCTCGGATACGTGGTGCGCTGGGTCGACCAGGGGGTCGGCTGTTCCAAGGTGCCGGACATCCATGACGTCGGTCTGATGGAGGACCGCGCCACCTGCCGGATCTCGTCGCAGCACATCGCCAACTGGCTGCATCACGGGGTGGTCTCGGAAGAGGAGGTCATGGCGGTGATGAAGCGCATGGCCGAGGTCGTGGACGCGCAGAACGCCGGGGATCCGGCCTATGTGCCGATGGCGCCGGGCTACGACGGCGTGGCCTTCCGGGCGGCCTGCGACCTGGTGTTCGACGGGCGGGTGCAGCCTTCGGGCTACACCGAGCCGGTGCTGCACCGGCGCCGGCTGGAGTTGAAGGCCGGTTGATCGCGGCAGCAAGGGGCGGGTCGGGAGCGGAGCCGGACCCGGTGCCTGTACGGGGCGGGCGCGCCTGCGGCGCGCGGTCGGGGGCGCTGCCCCCGTCGCCTTCGGCGACTCCCCCGGGATATTTGTCAAACCGAAGAAGGAGAGGGACATGGCGGGAATTTCACTGAGCCGGGCGCGGACGATCATCCGTCGCGCGTTCGAGGCGGGCAAGGAGATGGGGCTGCAGCCGCTGTCGGTGATCGTGCTGGACGAGGGCGGCAACGTGCAGGCCTTCGAGCGCCAGGACGGCGCGGCGCCGGGGCGGTTCCAGATCGCGCTCGGCAAGGCCTACGGGGCGGTGATGCTGGGCATGCCCGGTTCGGCGCAGATGGCGCGGGCCGAGGCACAGGCCTATTTCATCGCGGCGGCCAACGGTGCCTTCGGCGGCAAGCTGATCCCGGTGCCGGGCGGCGTGCTGGTCAAGGATGCCAAGGGGCGCACGCTGGGCGCGGTCGGCGTGACCGGGGACAGTTCGGACAACGATGCGGCCGTGGCGAAGGCCGGGATCGAGGCCACCGGGCTGACCGCCGTGGTCTGAGGACTGCCGGTCTCTGCCTGATTGTCGGGCAGAAATGCACATTTGTCTCTGCACCGCGGCACAGAGGCAAAACGGGAACCTTTCGAAAAGGTTCCCGTTGCATTATGTAGGCGGGGGACAGACTTGAAGAGGTTCTGAATGGCCCGCCCCGTCGTCGGCATCATCGGCAACCAGCACATGCTCAACGACACCTATCCCGCCTTTGCGGGGGGTGCGATGAACGCCGAAGCCGTATCCTGCGTTTCCGACTGCCTGCCGCTGCTCATCGGTGCCGACCCGCGTTTCGTCGGGGTCGACGAACTGCTGGAGGCCTGCGACGGCTTTCTGCTGACCGGCGGCCGGCCCAACGTGCACCCCGAGGAATACGGCGAGGAGGCGACCGAGGCGCATGGCGCCTTCGACCGGGCGCGCGATGCCATCGTCCTCCCGCTGGTGCGCAAATGCGTGGAACGCGGTCAGCCCTTCCTCGGCATCTGCCGCGGGTTCCAGGAGGTGAACGTCGCTATGGGCGGCACGCTCTATCCGGAGATCCGGGATCTGCCGGGGCGGATGAACCACCGCATGCCCCCGGACGGCACGATGGAAGAGAAGTTCGCGCTGCGCCACAAGGTGACGCTGAAGGAGGGCGGCATGTTTCACCGCCTGTTCGGCGCGACCGAGGTCATGACCAACACGCTGCACGGGCAGGGGATCAAGACGCCCGGCGCCCGGATCGAGATCGAAGGCCATGCGCCGGACGGCACGCCGGAGGCGATCCACGTCAAGGGCGCGCCGGGGTTCACCCTTTCGGTGCAATGGCACCCCGAATGGGATGCCGCCAACGATCCGGTGTCGCGCCCGCTGTTCGTCGCGTTCGGCGACGCGGTGCGCGCCTGGGCCGCCGGCAAGCGCATGCCGCGGCGCATCTCGGCCTGATAGCCGCAGGCCGCGCCCCGGTTGCGGGCGCCGGGATGTCCTGACCGGATCTCGCGGGACGCGCCGCGGTGCGCCGATCAGGCGGCGGTGTCGTAGGCGCGGTGATGCCTGCCGGTGTCGAGCAGGGCCCGTGCCTCGTGCCGCTTCAGGCAGAGCCGGGCGGTGCCTCCGTAGCGCGTCGGGTCGGCGCGCAACTCCGGGAAGGCGGCGAACAGATCCTGCCGCGAGGCATCGGAGAGCGCGGCAAGGCCGCGCGGGCCGGGGTGGAAGCTTTCGGTGGCCATGCCTTCGGCAATCAGCACCTCGTGGCGGTCGGTCATCAGGTGCAGGTAGGTGACCATGCCGCCCGGCACCGCCCGCGCCAGCCCGCAATCGGCCAGGTGGGTTGCGGAGACCAGCACCTCCGGCGTGCCGAAGAGAAGTTCGGCGCGGTGGTCGCAGATCAACATCCGGTGCTGGGGCGACACCAGCAGCGGCGCCCTCGCACCCTGCAGGCCGGGCGCCACGCGGATCGGGGCGAAGGCGCCTTCGGCCCGCACCCGGCGCGCACCGATCCAGCGCAGCGGATGCAACCCGCTGTCGCGCGTCACCAGGAGGTCGCCGACCGACAGGGACTCGACCGGGCGGTAGCCGGTGGCGGTCAGGAGGCGGGTGCCGGGGGTGAAGCAGATGATGCTGTCGATGTTCGAGAAGCTGACCAGCGTGCCGTCGTACATGTAGGCGCTGCCGGTCAGCTCTCCGCCGTTGTCGGAGGTGATGGTCAGCGTGGTGCGGTCGACCAGCCCGTTGAGGTTCAGGATGTCGCCGCCGGATTGCCCGGTGGTCAGCCCTTCGATGTAGATGGTGCCCGGTCCGCCGCCCTCGGCCAGATCCACCAGGGTGATGACGTCGTCGCCGTCGCCGCCGATCACCGTGTCGCCCTTGCCGGCGAAGATCGTGTCGTTGCCTGCGCCACCCTCGAGGCGGTCGGCCCCGGTGCCGCCCGCGATCACGTCATCGCCGTCACCGCCGTAGAGGCTGTCGTTGCCGTCGCCGCCGAGCAGGGAATCGTCGCCCTCGTCGCCGTGCAGCCGATCGTCGCCGCCGAGGCCCGAGAGCGTATCGTTGCCCCCGCCGCCGTAAAAGACGTTGGTCCAGGCGATGCCGTCGTCGATCCCCTGCATGTCGTAGCCGGTGAGGCTGTCCGCGAATGCCGAGCCGATGAGGCCGTCGATGCCGGAGCCGCCCGCGTCGCCCTGCGCATGGCCGCCCGAGAAGGTGCCGGTGGACAGGTCGACCGTCACCCCCGCATCGGACCCGGCGTAGCTGGCGTAATCCATGCCCGCGCCGCCGTTCAGCGTGTCGGCCCCGGCGCCTCCCTCCAGCGTGTCGTTGCCGTTGCCTCCGTTCAGCAGGTCGTTTCCGGTGCCGCCGTTCAGGGAATCCGCGCCCTCTCCGCCGTCGAGCGTGTCGTTGCCCGCGCCGCCCAGAAGGGTGTCGTCCCCGGCGCCGCCGATCAGGGAGTCGTTGCCGGAATTCAGCGCCACCGCGTCATAGTGCAGATCGGTGACCCAGATGCCCTGGGTGTTGCCCTGACCGTTGGCATAGACGATGCGGATGGACGAGACCGGCCCCGCGATCTCGACCAGCACCGAGCCGCCCGCCTGCGCGGCGGTGTCGGCGACCTGGTTGGCGGTGATCGTGTTGCCGGACACGGTGTCGCCGCCCGACGGCGTCAGCGTGACCGTGACCGGGTTGCCGTTGGCGTCATAGGCCAGGACGGTGACGATGTCAGTGTGGTTGTTGGCGCCCCAGTCGATGTCGTTGATGCGGAAGCTGACGTTGCGGACCGAGTTTTCCACCTGCGCGCCGCTCGACGCCGAGAACGAGATCTGCGTGGTCGAGGTCGCGCCGTCGCCCTGGCCGTAGAGGTAGAGCGAGGAATAGCCGGGATAGGTCTCGCCGGCCGCGTGATACTGCGCGTCGTCCGTATCGACCTGGTAGGTGGGGTTGTTGTTGCCGTTGTTGGTGAAGCCGACCGTGACGTCGATATTGCCGGTGTCGCGGGTGAAGCCTCCGGCAAGGTTGGTGCCGTTGTTGCCGAGGCTCGACCATTGCAGGGTCTCGGCGATGGTGGCCGGGCTCTCGGTGCCGTAATCGCCATAGACCAGGTCGTTGCCGTCGCCCGCGTCAATCGTGTCGTTGCCGGTGCCGCCATAAACCGTGTCGTTGCCCGCCCCGGCGGAGATGCTGTCGTTCACCCCGAGCGGGTTGGTGTCGATGCTTTCGCCCTGCGCGTCGGCATAACTGCCGTTGATGAGGTCCGCGCCCGCGGTGCCGTTGACCACCCCGTCCTGGTATTCGGTGTAATTGAAGGCGATGTCGCCCCGCGCGGCGTTCGGGTTGCTGTCGTAGTCCAGCACCTGATAGCTGCGCCCGGTGACGAGCTGGTATTCGGACAGGGTGTAATGCCCCGAGGCGGCGCCGTTCTCGACGTCGAACTCGGCCAGTTGAAAGACCTTGCCGGTGACGGTGTCGCGCAGGGTCCAGACCGATTCCGCGTCGACGGTGGTGTTGATCGACGTGCCCGCGGCGGTGGTGACGGTGGCGGTGGCGCTTTCGCTCCCGGCGCTGTCGTCGTCGAGGGTGAGGCCCTCGATACCGCTTTCGTTGTCGGTGATGGTCGCGCTGCCGGTGCGGGCGGTCGGACCCGACCACACGAAGGTGGAGTTGGTCCCCGTCGACAGGATCGTCCGCGGATCTATCGTATAGAAGCTGACTGAATACGTCGCCATTACGAGACTGCTGACCACTCTGACCCGGTGATCCCGTCTTGCGCGGGACCTTCAGGGGCAAAGCTCTACAGGCCCTCGATGGCGCCAATTTGATGCGAACTTGGTTAAAATACGGCTTGAAGGCCTCCGGGCGGTCGGTGGCGGAACGCCGTGCGGGGCCGCGCCCGCCCCGGAAAGGGCAGGGCGCGGCCCCGGTGCGGCAGGGGGTCAGACCGCGAAGCTCACCACCTTGTTCAGCGGCAGTTCGCGGTGGCGTTCGCCGGTCAGGTCGAAGATCGCATTGGCCAGCGCGGGCGCGGCGGGGGGCGTTCCGGGCTCGCCGATACCGCTGATATGCGCGCCGTTTTCCAGGACGCGCACCTCGACCTCCGGCATCTGGCCCAGCCTGAGCGCGTCGTGGTCCCAGAAATTCATCTGTTCGACCATGCCGTCGGCAAAGGTGATCTCTTCCATCATCGCCGCCGACAGACCGTAGACCAGGCCGCCCACCAACTGCTGCTCGATGATGCCGGGGTCCAGCGCCACGCCCACATCCGCCGCCATCCAGGCGCGGGTGATGCGGATGTCGCCTTCCTCGTCCGCGACCTCGATCACGCAGGCGACCGGGGTGCCGAAGCTGTAGCACATGGCGATGCCGCGCCCGGTGCCTTCGGGCTTGTCGGGCCAGCCGGACATCTCCTTGACCGCCTCGATCACCTCCCGCGCGGGGTCCCAGTCGGCGGCGGCAAGGCGGAACTCCAGCGGGTCGGCCCCCGCGGCATGGGCCATCTCGTCCATGAAGCTTTCGTGGAAGAAACCGTTGTAGCTGTTCCCGACCGAGCGCCAGAAGCCGACCGGAACGTTCAGGTCGGGCGCCACGTGGCCGCGCGCGCGGTAGCCGGGGATCTTGTAGGGCTGGTTCCAGAGGCCCTCAACATGCACCTGATCGGGACCGCCGGGGGCAAAGCCCATCCAGCGGTTCAGCGCCTGCCGGGCGGTCGAGGGGCCCGCCACGGCGGCGTCGAACAGCACCGGCGCGCCGTCCTTCACCGCACCGCGCATCCGGGCCAGCGCGCCGGGGCGGTAGAAATCGTGGGTCATGTCCTCTTCGCGCGACCAGACGGTCATCACCGGGACGCCCGGCAGCGCCTTGGCGACGCGGGTCGCGAGGACCGAAAAGTCCAGCTCGCCCCGCCGTCCGAAGCCGCCGCCCATGAGCGTGGTGTGCACCGTCATGCGCGCCTCGTCGATGCCCGCTTCCTCGGCGCAGGCGCGGCGCACGAAGGTCGGAAGCTGGTTGCCGGACCACAGCTCCACCCCCTCGGCGGTGACGCGCGCGGTGGCGTTCAGCGGCTCCATCGTGGCATGGGCGACGAAGGGCACGCGGTACTCGGCGCGCAGTTCGGTCGCGCCGGCGGGCAGGCTGTCGGGCTTGCCCTCGTCCCGCAGGGTCGAGTCGGGGTCGAGGTCGAACGCCGCCGCGATCTCGTCGAAGATCGCCTCGGTGGTCGCGGCATGGGGGGCGGGGTCCCATTCCACCTCGACCGCGTCGGCGGCCTGCATGGCAAGCCAGGTGTTCGAGGCGATGACCGCGAAACCGTCGCCCAGATCGACGACCTTCTCGACGCCGGGCATCGCCTCGGCGTCCCGCGCATCCATCCGCGTCATCCCGGCGCGGCGGGGCGACATGCGCAGGGCGGCGTATTTCAGCCCCTCGGGGCGCACGTCCATCGCGTATTCCGCGGTGCCGGTGCTCTTGCCCACCATGTCGATCCGGGGCAAGGGCCTGCCCAGCAGCTTCCACTCGGAGCGCTCGCGCAGCAGCACCTCGCGCGGTTCGATCCCCGCCGCCTCGGCGGCCAGGTCGGTATAGGCGAGCGTGGTGCCGTCCGGGGCGATCACCGCGCCGTTCTCGGTGCGCAGCCGGGCGACGTCGACGCCGAGACGGTTCGCGGCGGCGCCCTTCAGCATCTCGCGGGCCGCCGCGCCGGTGGCGCGCATGCGGTCGTAGCCGTCCTTCATCGCGGTCGACCCGCCGGTGACCTGCATCTCGAACACCTTGCCGAGATGGCCCGCGACCTCGCCCATCTTGTGGGCAAAGGCGCTCTTGTCATAGGGCTTGCCCGGCAGGGCATCGGCCATCATCGCGCTGTTGTAATAGGCCTGCGCGGGCGGCCCGTGGATCACCCGCACGTCTTCCCAGGCAAGGTCCATCTCTTCGGCGATCAGCGCGGCCCAGGTGGTGTGGGTGCCCTGTCCCATCTCGGCGCGGGGAGCGATCAGCGTGACGCCGTCACCGTCGACGAGCACGAAGGCGTTGAGCGCGGTCTCGCCCTCGGCCGGTTTCAGCGGGTTGGCGGCGGGCCGGGCCACGTACCAGGCGCCGATCGCGACCCCGCCCGCGATGGCGGCGGTCCCGAAGAGAAAGGTGCGGCGGGCGATCTTTCCGATGCTTGCCATGGCTCAGCTCTCCATTCCGGCGGCCGACCTGATGGCGGCGCGAATGCGGGGATAGGTGCCGCAGCGGCAGAGGTTGCCCGACATCGCCGCGTCGATCTCGTCGTCGGTGGGCTGCGGGGTGGTCGCCAGAAGCGCCGAGGCCTGCATGATCTGGCCGGACTGGCACCAGCCGCATTGCGCGACCTGATGGTCGATCCAGGCCTGCTGCAGCCGTGACAGGAACTCCGGGGTGCCGGTGCCCTCGATCGTCGTGACCTCGCCCCGGACGTCGGAGAGCGTGGTCTGGCAGGAGCGCACCGCCTCGCCGTCGATCATCACGGTGCAGGCACCGCAGGCCGCGACACCGCAGCCGTATTTGGTTCCGGTGAGGTTCAGCGCGTCGCGCAGCACCCAGAGCAGGGGAACGTCGCCGGGCAGGTCGACATCATGTGTGCGGCCGTTGACGGTGAGGGTGGTCGGCATGGGAAACTCCCGGCTGTGATTTTTGACATTATCAACGAGTTTTGTCAGAGTGTCAATTGACAGATTTTCGGGAAAGTGTCAGACAGTCCGCATGAGCGATGCGCAGCCCGATCCCGATCCGAAGCGCGCCGCGATCCTGGCTGCCGCCATTCGCGGATTCGCGGCCTACGGATTCCGGCGCACCTCGATGGAAGACATAAGCCGCGGGGCAGGAATGTCCCGTCCGGCGCTGTATCTTCATTTCGACAACAAGGAGGCGATCCTGCGGGCGCTGGTGGCCGAATACTATGCCGATGTCGCGCGGGACGTCGCCGCGGCGCTGGCGCAGCCCGGCGCGCCCGAGGCGGTGCTGACCCGGGCCTTTGCGGCGCAGGCGGGCGAGATGGCGGAACTTCTCATCGCCTCGCCGCACGGGGAGGAGCTTCTGTCGACCTCGCATGCGCTGAGCGCGGATCTCTCGGCCGAGGGCGAGGCGCGGCTCGCGCGGCTCTACGCCGGATGGCTGGCGCGGGGCGTCACCTCGGGGGCGCTGCGCCTGGCGGCGCCGCCCGAGATGGTGGCGGATGCGATGCTGGCGGCGCTGAAGGGGGCGAAGGTGCCGCCGTTTTCGGCCTACAGCGCGCGGCTCAAGGTGCTGGCGCAGATGTTCGGCCGGGGCATGACCGCGACGCGGGGCTGATCCGGCGGTGCGCCTTCGGCGCGCAGGTTTGACGGGGGGCCTGCGGCCCCCGCGCGTGGCGGCCTGACGCGCTTGCCCGGATCGGGCGCGGGTTGCCTTGCCGGAAAGGGCGTATTTGCGACAAGAAGAAGCCCCGGGGGCGGTGTCAGGTGACGGCCCGGCGGCGCCGGTAGCGGGGATTGTCCCACAGCGCGCCGCGCAGGGTGCGGGCGAGGGTCTCCACCGCTTCGCGGATGTCGTCCTCGGTGATGTAGAGCGGCGTGATGCCGAAGCGCATGATGTCGGGGGCGCGGAAATCCCCGATCACGCCCTGGTCGATCAGGGCCTGGATCGTGGCGTAGCCCTGCTCGAAGCGGAAGGAGACCTGGGAGCCGCGTTTCTCGTTGTCGCGCGGGGTGACGAGCCGCACGCCGGGGCAGTGGGTTTCGACCTCTTCGATCATCAACCCGGTGAGCGCGAGGGAGCGTTTGCGGATGTCGCGGATGTCGACCCGGTCCCAGATGTCGAGCGCGGCGTCCAGCGCGGCCATCTGCAGCACCGGGGGCGTCCCGACGCGCATCCGGTCGATGCCGTCGCCGGGGCGGTAGCTTCTTTCGAAGGCGAAGGGGTGGGCATGGCCGAGCCAGCCCGACAGCGCCGGTTCGGCCGCCTCGGAAAGGTCGGGCGCGACGTAGATGAAGGCGGGAGCCCCGGGGCCGGCATTGATGTACTTGTAGGTGCAGCCGACGGCGAAATCCGCAGCGCCCGCGGTGACGTCGACGGGCAGCGCGCCGGCGGAATGCGCCAGGTCCCAGATCACCAGCGCGCCCATCTCGTGTGCCTTGCGCGTGAGCGCGGCGAGATCGTGGCGCCGCCCGGTGCGGTAGTCGACCTCGGTCACGAGAAGGACCGCGACCTCTTCGGTGATCGAGTCCTCGAGTTCGTGCGGGCGGGCGAGGCGCAGCTCGTGGCGGTCTCCGGTCAGGCGGACGAGCCCCTCGGCCATGTAGAGATCGGAGGGAAAATTGCCGGAATCCGACAGGATCACCCGCCGGTCCGGGCGCAGGTCGAGCGCGGCTGCCAGGGCCTGGAAGACCTTGATCGACAGCGTGTCGCCGACCACGGTCTGTCCCGGCGCCGCGCCGATCAGCGCGCCGATGCGGTCGCCGAGGCGGCGGGGCATCTGCATCCAGCCGCAATTGTTCCAGCCGGTGATGAGTTGCTCGGCCCATTCCTCGTGCAGCATGCGCTCGATGCGGGCGGGGGTGGCCTTGGGCATCGGGCCGAGCGAATTGCCGTCGAGATAGATCATGCCGAGGGGCAGGTGGAACTGCTCGCGGGTCCAGGTGAAATCGGTCAAAACTCTCCTCCGGCGATCTGGATGGCCTGGCCGTTGATGCTGCCCGAATCGGGACCGCAGAGCCAGAGGGCGGTTGCCGCGATCTCGTCGGGCGCGATCAGGCGGTTGTGCGGGTTGGCGCCGTTCACGAGACGGGTGGCGGCGTCGCGGTCGAGACCGTCGCGCGCCATCACCCGTTCGATGTTCCGCGCCACGTGCACCGTGTCCACGTAGGCGGGACACAGGGCGTTGAAGGTCAGCGGCTGGCCGAGGTGATCGGCGGCGAGCGCGCGAATCAGGCCGACGAGCCCGTGTTTCGAGGCGACATAGGGCGCGCAGCGTTTCATGCCCCGGATGCCGGCGACGGAGGCGACCGCGATCACCCGGCCCCAGCCGGCGCGCGTCATGCCGGGAAGTGCTTCGCGGATGCTGAGGAAGGCGCCGTCGAGGTTGACCGCCATGGTGCGCCGCCAGGCGTCGAGGCCGGTGTCGGGGATCAGCCCCTGTTCGGCATGGCCGGCATTGGCGACCAGCACCTGCACCGGGCCGAGCGCGGCGACGGCGCGGGCGATGCCGTCGCGCACGGAGGGTTCCGAGGCAACGTCCATGACCAGCGGATGCAGGCCGCCCCCGGCCCGTTCCAGCACCTCGGGACGGCGGCCGGCGATGGTGACGGTGGCACCGCGCGCGGCGAGCGCGCGGGCGATGGCCAGGCCGATGCCCGTGCCGCCTCCGGTGACCAGCGCGTGTTTGCCGTCGAGCATGCCATGCCTTTCCTGTCGCCGCCGACCCTGACGCGGTTTTGCGGGACAGGCAAGGCGATGGCGCCGCGCGGCGCCCCGGCGGGCGGCCCGGTGCCGGAGCGCCGCGCCGCGGGATATTCGGGGCCAGAAGAAATCCGGGGGTATGGCTCCGGCGCCCGCCGTGATACGCAAGTTTGTTGCGGAATGTCGCGGCACCCAGCAATTTATGCGAAGGTGGCTTTGACTCCTGCGCGGGATGTGATTTACCCCGTGCGGTGCGGTTGTGGCCCGCCTCTGCTGCCTGTAGACGAACTGCAGGCTGCGGTTGACGCTGCGGGAAGGAATCCTTTTGAAAGGCCAAGGGGGACGAGAGACGTGAAGATAGGGACGCCAAGGGAGATCGCTTCGGGCGAGAACCGGGTTGCGATGACGCCGGATTCGGCGGTTCAATTGCAGAAGCTGGGGTACGAGTGCCTGATCGAGTCGGGCGCTGGCGAAAAGGCGGGATTTTCGGATGCGCTTTACACCGCGGCCGGTGTGTCTGTCGTCGAGGGGGCCGAGGCGCTCTGGGCGCAGTCGGACATCATCGCCAAGGTGCGCATCCCCGAGATTTCGGAGCTCGAGCGGCTGACGCCCGAGAAGACGCTGATCACCTTCTTCAACCCCGGCGGCAATGCCGAGGGGCTGGAGCTGGCGAAGGCCAAGGGCGCCAACGTCATCGCGATGGAGATGGTGCCGCGGATCTCGAGGGCGCAGAAGATGGACGCGCTGTCCTCGATGGCGAACATCGCGGGCTACCGTGCGGTGATCGAGGCGGGCAACAACTTCGGCCGCTTCTTCACCGGGCAGATCACCGCCGCGGGCAAGGTGCCGCCGGCCAAGGTGCTGGTGGTGGGCGCCGGCGTGGCTGGGCTTGCCGCGATCGGCACCTCGACCTCGCTCGGGGCGATCACCCATGCCTTCGACGTGCGTCCCGAAGTGGCCGAGCAGGTCGAATCGATGGGCGCGCAGTTCGTCTATCTCGACTTCGAGGAAGCCCAGCAGGACGGCGCGGCGACGGGGGGCTATGCCTCGGTTTCCTCGCCCGAGTTCCGCGAGGCCCAGCTGGCGAAGTTCCGCGAGCTGGCCCCCGAGATGGACATCGTGATCACCACCGCGCTGATTCCGAACCGCGAGGCGCCCAAGCTCTGGCTGGCCGACATGGTTGCGGCGATGAAGCCCGGTTCGGTCATCGTCGATCTTGCCGCCGAAAAGGGCGGCAACGTCGAGGGCACGGTGATGGACGAGAAGGTCGTGACCGAGAACGGCGTGACCATCATCGGCTACACCGACTTTCCCTCGCGTATGGCGACGCAGAGCTCGACGCTCTACGCCACCAACATCCGCCACATGATGACCGACCTGACGCCCGGCAAGGACGGCAAGGTCGATCACAACATGGAAGATGACGTGATCCGCGGCGCGACCGTGGCCTACCAGGGCGAGATCACCTTCCCGCCGCCGCCGCCCAAGACCAAGGCGATCGCGGCCGCCAAGCCGAAGGAGAAGACGCCCGAGCTGACGCCCGAACAGAAGCGCGCCGCCGAGGTGGCCGCCTTCAAGGCGCAGACCAGGTCGCAGGTGACGCTGCTTGCCGTGGGCGGCGCGCTGCTGCTGGCGGTGGGGCTGGTCGCCCCGGCAAGCTTCATGCAGCACTTCATCGTCTTCGTGCTGTCGGTCTTCATCGGCTTCCAGGTGATCTGGAACGTCAGCCATTCGCTGCACACGCCGCTTATGGCGGTGACCAACGCAATCTCGTCGATCATCATCCTCGGTGCGCTCATGCAGATCGGGTCGGGGTCGTGGCTGGTGATCATCCTCGCCGCGCTCTCGGTGTTCATGGCGGGGATCAACATCTTCGGCGGCTTCCTCGTGACGCGGCGCATGCTCGCCATGTTCCAGAAGTCGTAAGGGGGGACAGGTATCATGGAATTCGGATTCACCACGGCGGCCTACGTGGTCGCGGCCGTCCTCTTCATCCTCTCGCTGGGCGGGCTTTCGGGCCAGGAAAGCGCCAAGCGGGCGGTCTGGTACGGCATCGTCGGCATGGGCCTCGCGGTCTTTGCCACGCTGATCGGGCCCGGCTCGGGGCTGTGGCTGCTGTCGCTGATCCTGATCGCGGCGGGCGGCATCATCGGCACCTATGTCGCCAAGAAGGTCGAGATGACCGAGATGCCGCAGCTCGTGGCGGCGATGCATTCGCTCGTCGGCCTCGCGGCGGTCTTCGTCGGCTACAACGCGCATTTCGAACTGGGCAGGGTTCTGGCCATGGACGAGAGCGCGCGGGCGGGTCTGCACGGCTTTGCCGAGCTGCTGGCCCACAAGTCCGGCGTCGAGCAGAACATCCTGCGGGTCGAGCTGTTCCTGGGCATCTTCATCGGGGCGGTGACCTTCACCGGCTCGGTGGTGGCCTACGGCAAGCTGGCGGGAAAGCTGACCTCGAAGGCGGAAAAACTGCCGGGCGGGCACATGCTGAACGCCGCGGCGGCGCTGATCTCGCTGGTCTGCCTGTTCTGGTACTTCGGCACCGGCGGCTTCTTCCCGCTGTTCCTCATGACGCTGGCGGCGCTGTTCATCGGCTACCACCTGATCATGGGAATCGGCGGCGCCGACATGCCGGTGGTGGTGTCGATGCTGAACAGCTACTCGGGCTGGGCGGCGGCGGCGATCGGCTTTTCGCTGGGCAATGACCTGCTCATCGTGGTGGGGGCGCTGGTCGGCTCCTCCGGTGCGATCCTGAGCTACATCATGTGCAAGGCGATGAACCGCAGCTTCGTGTCGGTGATCCTCGGCGGCTTCGGCGGCACGGCGGGCCCGGCGGCGGAGATCGAGGGCGAGCAGATCGCCATCGACGTCGACGGTGTCGCCTCGGCGCTGGACGAGGCCGACAGCGTGATCATCGTGCCGGGCTACGGCATGGCGGTGGCGCAGGCGCAGGCCAACGTCGCCGAACTGACCCGCAAGCTGCGCGCCAAGGGCAAGGAGGTGCGGTTCGCCATCCACCCGGTCGCGGGCCGTCTGCCGGGGCACATGAACGTGCTGCTGGCCGAGGCCAAGGTCCCCTACGACATCGTGCTGGAGATGGACGAGATCAACGAGGATTTCCCCTCGACCGACGTGGTGATCGTGATCGGCTCGAACGACATCGTGAACCCGGCGGCGCAGGAAGACCCGAACTCTCCCATCGCCGGGATGCCGGTGCTGGAAGTCTGGAAGGCCAAGCAGGTCTTCGTGTCCAAGCGCGGCCAGGGCACGGGTTACTCGGGGATCGAGAACCCGCTGTTCTACAAGGACAATACCCGCATGTACTACGGCGACGCAAAGCAATCCATCGGCGACCTGCTCAACAAGATCGGGTAAGTCGACGGATCGTCATGACGGGGGCCCTGCCGGAAACGGCGGGGCCCTTTTCGTCTGCGGCACCCGGGGCCCGGCGCCGGAACGAGGGGCGCTGCCCCTCGCGCTCCCCGGGATATTTTTCAACCGAAGAAGGCGGGGGGAGTTTCGGGGGCCGTCGCGATCGGTCCCGGCGGTCAGCCGCGGGACAGCAGGCTCAGGACGATGCTGGCGCTGCTGGAAGTGGCCGAGGATTGCAGATTGCTCTGCATGAGGTAGCGGCGGCGCAGATCCTCCATCCGGTCGGGATCGGTGAAATCCTCGAGGGCGGAGGTGCCGAAGTAGCTTTCCGAGCGGTGTTTGAGTTCCTTGAGCTGGCGGTCCACGTCGAGCGTGCCGAAGCTGTCGGGGAGCTGGAACACGGTTTCGAACACCTCGCGCAGGAGGTTGGAGGCCATGACGCCGTACCAGCGGGAATCGTTGCCCTTGGCGTTGCCGATCACCTTGCCGAGGTCGCGCTCCATCGACAGGGCGACCCGCATGGATTCGTCGCTTTCGCCGATGCTGATCTCGAACTGGCGGTCGAGGTAGTTGGTCACGACCTGGTCGGCGAATTCCGGCGGGTAGATCCTGTCGGTGTTCGGCTCCTCGATGCGGAAGGCATCGGCGAGGGCGAGGTAGCGGCCGTCGGTGACGCCGTGGATCATCGCGGCGGGGTCCGATCTGTCGGAGTTCAGGATGCGGTTGACATAGCCTGCCTGGTTGCTGCGCGAGGGCAGGCCGAAGAACTTGTAGGTTTCCAGCATCAGCTTGATGTCGCTGAAGAAGTCGTTGGACGTCGTGACCGGCTCGGATCGGGCATTCAGCGTGGTGACGAAGGATTGCAGGGTGCTGGTGAAGGGCTCCTCGGCGAGGGCGGCCTGCGCCATTTCGTGGAAATCGAACACCCCGGCGAGGGCGGCATAACGCTTGTCCTCGAGCTGGTTGGCGAAGGAGGTGGAGTCGTTGAGGTTCGAGCGCAGCACCGAATCGAGGAAGTCGGGGCGGTAGACGTCGTTTTCCAGCCCGAAGACGCGCAGCGCCTCCGTCAGGAGGGTTTCATCCTCCAGCAGATCCTCGGGCGTTTCGAGCGTGGCGGCGGCATCGGCGAAGACCGAGGCGAAGCCGTAGACGGTATTGCGATCCTTGACCTTGTCGGAAAGGTCGAAGGCTTCGGCAAGCTCGGCATAGCGCGGATCGGCGAGGCGGCGGGCGAAGGAGGCGGGATCGGTCGGATCCGATTCCAGCACCTTCTTGAGGAAGAAGGTGTTGCCGATGTCGCCTTCGAGATCGAAGGTCTTGAGCGTCGCACGCAGCAGCGACGTGTTGCCGAGCAGGTCGTCGGCTGTGCGGATGGCGGCGAGGTCCCTGGTCACATCCTCGGCCGATTTGCCGTCGGGCAGCTGCGGCCCGCTTTCTCCGGCAAAGTTGAAGGCCTTGGCGAAGGCGAGGTAGCGCTTGTCCGCCAGGCGGTTCGCCAGCGACTTGCTGTCGGCGAGGTCGGAATCGAGGATCTTCTTGATGAAGGCCTTGTTGTCGAGATCGTCCTCGAGCCCGAAGGCGCCGAGCGCGACCCGGAGCATCGCGCGATCCTCCATCAGTTGATCGGAGGTCTGGATATCCTTCAGTTTTTCGCGGAAATGTTCGGTGTCGCGCGCCACCTGCGGGGAATTGGCCAAGGCCGCCTGCTGCGTCGCGCGGGTGCGCAGCAGGAAGTTGTAGCCCGCGATTCCGGTGCCCAGCGTGGTCGGAGAGAAGGTCATGGGACTGTGATCCTTTCGCGGCTGGCGTTGCCGGGGGCCGGGGGCGGCGCACATCGGGTTTCGGGCGCGAGACTACGCGCGTTGCGTTAAGGGAGTGTTCAAGCGGGCACGGTCGCTTGCGGCGCTCCTGCGGATCGGGCAACACTTCGGTCGGAGCGCCGAGCGGGCGGAACGGGTGAAGGGACCGGCCATGATCCTCCAGACTTCCTTGCCGTACGATGTCCATGCGCTGCGTCCGCTGCCGGGAATCGCACCGCTGGACCCGGCCGACTGGCTGCTCGTCGACGAGGTTCACGCGGCGCAGATGGCCGAGCGCGAGCGGCTGATGACGGAGCGGCGGGAGGAGGTGATCGCCCTCGATCCCGGGGCCATGCCCGCCGCGCTGGAGCTGCTCGACACGGTGCTGGAGCATCTGCCGCCGGGGCATGTGCGGGAGGGTGACGCGGTGCGCCGGCCGGACGGGGTTTCGGTGCGGCTGGATCGGGACGATCCGATGGCCACGCTCGGGCGGCTGGTGCAGGAGGATCTCTGCATCATGGAAAGGCACGGCGAGGAGCACGTGCTGACCGGCGCGGTGCTGTGCTTTCCCTCGGCCTGGCGCTTGCACGACAAGTTCATGCGCCCGCTGGTCGCGATCCATGCGCCGGTGGCGCCTTATGACGAGAACATCGCGCGGCGGGTGCAGCGGCTGTTCGACGGTATCCAGCCGGGGCGCCCGCTGTGGCGGTTCAACGCGCTCTGGTATCACGACCCGGCGCTGTTCCAGGCCAGCAAGGCCTTCAAGGAGCTGCGCAAGGAGAGGGAGGCAGAGGCGCCCTTCATGCGGTCGGAGCGCCAGTGCCTGCTGCGCCTGCCGAAGACGCGCGCGGTGGTGTTTTCGATCCACATCTACGTGCTGGCGCGCGCCTCGGTCCCGGAGTTGGCGGCCCTAGGGCAGGATTGAGGTCATCGCGCCGGACAGCATGTTGGTGTTTTCGAGCACGACGAACAGCGCGGTGAGCGACAGCGCCTGCGTGGCGAGCCGGAAATCCATGCCGCGCACGAGCCCCACCACCACCAGCGAGGCGGCGACCGGCAGCGACAGGGTGGCGAGGATGCCGGCCATGAGCCAGCTTGTCAGCGCCATGCGCCGCCGTTCGGGATCGGAGCCCGCCAGCAATCCGCGAATCCGGTCGAGGAGGCCGCGGCGCACGGGGCGGGGCTGCGGCGGCTCGGCGGGGGAGTCGGCCACCACGACGGCGGCCTGCGGTTCGGCTTCGTCGTCGAGAAGCTGGTCGAGGGTGCGCATCGTCACCACCTGCGGCGCGACGGGGGCCTCCACGCGGGACTTGCGGCGCTCGCTCGGCGAGAGGGCAAGACCGCCGGGCAGGTCGGCGGCGACCTTTTCCATCGCCTCGCGGATGCTTTCGGCAAGGGCCTGTTCGTCCTTGTGACTGATCGGGGCGAGATGCTTGCGGCGGGGCGAGACGTAGGAGCGCAGGCGGATGAAATCCGCGGCGCTGATATGCACGTCGGGGCTGCACCATTCCACCGATTCGGCCGGGCTGAACTGCAGGATGTCGAGCACGACATCGGAGAGGATGCGGGCCACGTCCTCGCCCCGGGGCACGCCGCCGCCGCGGGCGATGGCGCAGATCGCGATGCGCGGCCCGGCGGCGCAGTCGGGCTGCGGCACGACGAGCAGGCCGTAGCGGTCCCCCATCACCGCCGCACGCTTCCGGGAGCGGCGGGGCCGTTGTTGGGAGGCGCAATCCAGCCGCAGCAGGACCTCTTCGGCGGCATCCAGATAGGGGCCGGTTTCGACAAAGTCCGCATCGGGCAGGATGAGGCCCGCATAGGGGTACTCACCAGTCAGCATCTTGAGCTCCAGTAGCAAGAACGTCTGTCAAGGATGGCCGGGGAATACGCTCAAATTTGGACGGAACCGTGAACGTTAAGGGGCGGCAGGCAGGATTGCTTCCGCGACGGGAAACGGCGGATCCGGGGGGATCCGCCGTTCGGCCGTCTCGGGTTTTGGCGCGGGCCTAGTTGGCGATGCGCTCGGCGGCATAGGCGATGGCGCGCTGGTAGTTGCCGCTATCGTTCCAGGCCGCGAGAACGCCCGCATTTGCGGTGCCGGGGCCGAAGGGCTGACCGGGGCGCCATCCGTTCTGGCGCAGCAGGTTCGCGGCGGAGGCCAGCGCGTCGACCGCGTTGTAAGGATCGGCGCGGCCGTCACCGTTGCCGTCGACACCGAAGCGCACCCAGTTGCCGGCGAGGAACTGCATGTGGCCCAGCTCTCCCGAGGGGCCGCCGCGTTCGCCGGAGTTGATGATGCCGCGGTCCGCCAGGTTCAGCGCGGCGATGGCGTCGCGTTCGAAGCGGGGATGGCGGCGGCAGTAGGAGGCGAGGGTCACGGCGCCGTCGATGATCGGCGTCTTGCCGAGATAGCCGCCCCAGCTGGTTTCCAGACCCCAGATCGTCACCAGAACGGAGCCGGGCACGCCGTAGCGCTGCTCGATCGCGGCGAAGGTACGGGCGTTCTTGCCGAGCTTGGATTTGGCCTGGTTGATGAAGCCCTGCGCCGAGCCGCCCGAGCGTTTGGCGAGGAAGGTCGCCGGGTCGCCGTGCAGCGTGCCGGTCTGGCTGGAGGGGTTGGATTCGAATTTCCAGGTGATCCCGGACAGGTTTGCGCCCTGCAGCGCCTGCAGGCCGCGCTGGCCCACCCCCGCCCTCTGGGCATCGGCGGCAAGGCCCTGTTTGTACGCACCGAAGGCGCCCTGGCTGGTGATGCACTGGGCGGCCTGAACGGTTCCGGCGGCGGCCAGGCCGAGGCACATCATGGCGGCGAACGTGAAGCGGCGGGACATGTGAACTCTCTCCGAAAATGATCTTCGGCAGAGACGGTAGCCTGTTGCCGCCCTTGTTCAATGATAAATCAACGCGGCGGCGGAGAGGCGCCGGTATCCCGCGAGCCCGCTCAGGGCAGGGGGCGGGTGCCGGGCGCGGTGCCGATGCCCTGCTTTTCCAGCACGCCGAGCAGGTTGCGCGCGATCGGGTCAGAGGTCTTGAGCGCCCGCAGACGTTCGGCCGCGACGGCGGGCGACATGACGGCGGTCTGCGACTCGGTCATGCCGCCGGGCAGCAGCATCTCGAGCCCGGCGGGCAGACCGGCAGAGGCGGCGGGGCCGGAGTCCTGCAACCGCGCCAGCGCGGTCTGCACGTCCGTCGCGGCGCCGGGCCGGGCGGCGGTGCCGCCGGTGCCGGGTATCGCCCTCGGCTTGCCGAAGGTCGCGAGCGACCCCAGCCCCGGAAGGATCGTGCGCAGACCGTACCCGGCCCCCCCGAGCGCCATCGCCAGCGACAGCATGGAGATCACCAGCATCGCCGGTCCGAAGCCGCCCCGGCGCGGAACGCGGTCACGGGCGCGGCGGCCGCGCAGCACCGCGTCTACCAGCGCCTCGCCATCCGCCGGGGGCAGATCCGGCGGGGTCTCGGGGCCGGAGGGCGGCCGCGAGGGCCGGCGTTTCTCGATTCGTGCCAGTCGTTGCTGAAAGCTGTCGGTGCCCTGCATCTGTCTCTCCGGGGTGGTGTCGGTCCGGTCATGTCCGTCGCCACCATGGCAGCGCCGTCCGGCAGCAATGGGGCGGGGGGCGGGCAAAGACCGGGCAATCCGTTCCGCGGCGGGCAGGGCCGGAAACGCAAGAGGGGCGCTCCGAAGAGCGCCCCCCGTCCGTCCGGCCAAGGCCGGATCAGCAGCTGTAGTACATCTTGAATTCGGCCGGGTGCGGCGTCATTTCGTACTCTTCGAGCTCTTCCATCTTCAGGTCGATATAGCCTTCGATCTGCGACTTGGTGAACACGTCACCGGCCAGCAGATAGTCCATGTCGGCCTGAAGCTCGGTCAGGGCTTCGCGGAGCGAACCGCAGACGGTCGGGATCTCTGCGAGCTCTTCCGGCGGAAGGTCGTAGAGGTTCTTGTCCATGGCTTCGCCCGGATCGATCTTGTTCTTGATGCCGTCGAGGCCGGCCATCAGGAGCGCCGCGAAGCACAGGTAGGGGTTCGACGCGGGATCGGGGAAGCGGGCTTCGACGCGCTTTGCCTTGGGGTTCTCGGTCCACGGAATACGGACGCAGCCCGAGCGGTTGCGTGCGGAATAGGCGCGCAGCACCGGCGCTTCGTAGCCCGGAACCAGACGCTTGTAGGAGTTGGTGGACGGGTTGGTGAAGGCGTTCAGCGACTTGGCGTGCTTCAGGATGCCGCCGATGAAGTACAGCGCTTCCTGCGACAGGTCCGCGTACTTGTCACCCGCGAAGAGCGGCTTGCCGTCCTTCCAGATCGACATGTTCACGTGCATGCCCGAGCCGTTGTCGCCCTTGATGGGCTTCGGCATGAAGGTTGCCGACTTGCCGTAGGCATGGGCGACGTTGTGGATGATGTACTTGTACTTGAGCAGATCGTCGGCCTGCTTGGTCAGCGACCCGAAGACGAGGCCGAGCTCGTGCTGGGCGGTCGCCACCTCGTGGTGGTGCTTGTCCACCTTCATGCCGATGCGCTTCATGGTCGACAGCATCTCGGAACGGATGTCCTGGCTGTCGTCCGCCGGGTTCACCGGGAAATAGCCGCCCTTGTAGCCGGGACGGTGGCCGAGGTTGCCCATCTCGAATTCGGTGTCGGTGTTCCAGGCCGCGTGGTCGGCATCGACCTCGTAGGACACCTTGTTCGGGGTGACGGAGTATTTCACGTCGTCGAACAGGAAGAATTCGGCTTCGGGGCCCCAGTAGGAGGCATCGCCGATACCGGAGGCGATCAGGTAGGCCTCGGCCTTCTGGGCGGTGCCGCGCGGATCGCGGTCATAGGCCTCGCCGGTGTCGGGCTCGACGACCGAGCAATGGATGCAGAGCGTCTTTTCGGCGTAGAACGGGTCGAGGTAGACACTTTCCGTATCGGGCATCAGTTTCATGTCCGAGGCTTCGATCGACTTCCAGCCCGCGATCGACGAACCGTCGAACATGAAGCCTTCTTCGAGGAAATCCTCGTCGACCTCGTCGGCGATGACCGTCACATGCTGCAGTTTGCCCCGCGGGTCGGTGAAGCGGATGTCGACATAGGCGACCTCCTCGTCCTTCATCAACTTGATGACATCCTTGATGCTCATTCCCTACTTCCCTTTCTGTAACTTGGTCCTGTTGGAGCTTCGGCCGGGTTCAGAGCGCGTCCGAACCGGATTCGCCGGTGCGGATGCGGATGGCCTGTTCTACGGGGCTCACGAAAATCTTGCCGTCCCCGATCTTGTCGGTCTTCGCGGCGGAAATGATCGCCTCGACGGCGGCGTCCACCTGCTCGTCGTCGAGCACCACTTCGATCTTCACCTTGGGCAGGAAATCGACCACGTATTCCGCGCCCCGGTAGAGCTCGGTGTGGCCCTTCTGGCGCCCGAACCCTTTGACTTCGAGCACGGAGAGACCCTGAATGCCTGCGTCCTGAAGGGCTTCCTTAACTTCATCAAGCTTGAATGGCTTGATGATCGCCTCGACCTTTTTCATGGCCAGTTCTCCTCGTAATCCCGTGTCGGACCCTGCCAGATCACTTCTATCCGACAGTCACAATCGGATAGGGTGCGGGCGCAAGGGCTCCGTGAGGGGTTTTGTAAACCTTGCACAAATTTTGCGCAATCCGCCTCGTGAATGGGCGAAAATGAAACGGGAGGAAATGCCTCATGTCGGAGCTTCTGACGGTCGCCGGGATGCGGGATCTCGAAGCTGCGGCGATGGCCTCGGGGGCGGTCGCCGGTCTCGACCTCATGGAGCGCGCGGGCGCGGGCGTCGTCGGGGCGATTCTGGCCGAGTGGCCGGAATACGCTCGCGGCGCGCCCTCGGCGGTGGTGCTCTGCGGGCCCGGGAACAATGGCGGCGACGGCTTTGTCGTGGCGCGACTGCTGGCGGGGCTCGGCTGGTCGGTCGAGGTTTTTCTTCACGGCAGGGCGGACCAGTTCGGCCCGGATGCGCGGGCGAATGTCGAGCGCTGGACCGGGCCGGTTGCCGGGTTCGACGCGGCGGGCGGGGGGCGGCGCCCGGACGTGCTGGTGGATGCGGTTTTCGGCATCGGGGTGTCGCGGCCGATTCCCGACGCGGTGGCAGCGGCCTTTGCCGCCGTGCGGGCACGGCCGGGGACGGCCCCGATGCGGACCGTTGCGGTCGACTGCCCGTCGGGTTTCGACCTCGACCGGGGGATCTTTCTGTCGGCACCCGGCTCCGCAGAGAAAGGCGGGGCGCGGCCGCCGCAGGCGGATCTCTGCGTGACCTTCCACCGTCCAAAGCCCGGCCATGTCCTGTCGGAGGCGGCGGGGCGCGTGCTCTGGGTCGCCGATATCGGCCTGGGGGAGGGGTTCTCGACCGCGGCAGGGCAATTGATCGCCCGCCCGCCCGCGCCCGGGGCGCTACGGTTGGTGACGCCCCGGATCGACGAGGACAGCACCCTCGCCGACTGGTACCGCCACGTCGCCGGCCCGGAGGCGGGGGCGCACAAGTACGATCGCGGGCATGTGCTGGTGCTGGCCGGCGGCGTCGGGCAGGGCGGTGCCGCCCGGATGGCGGCGCGCGCAGCGCTGCGGGTCGGCGCGGGCCTTGTCACGCTGGGCGTGCCGCAGGCCGCGGTGTTTGAAAACGCGGGGCGGCTGGACGCGGTGATGCTGCGGACCGTGGTGGAAAGCTACGATCTGCGCCGGATGCTGACGGACGAACGGCTGCGCTGCGTGGTGCTCGGGCCGGGGCTGGGGCGCAACCGGGCGCAGGATCTCGTGCCCGCCGCGCTCTGGGCCAAACGGGCGACGGTGCTGGATGCCGATGCGCTCACCGCCTTCGAGGACAACCCGCAGCTTCTGTTCAACCACCTGCACGAGGCCGCGATCCTGACCCCGCACGAGGGCGAGTTCCGCCGCCTCTTTCCCGACCTCTCGCTGGCGCCGGACGGTCTCGGGCGGATCGAAGCCGTGCGGCAGGCGGCGGACCGGGCCGGATGCACGGTTCTGCTCAAGGGGCCGGCGACGGTGATCGCGCGGCCCGACGGCTGCGCCTCGATCCATCCGGCGCTGCGGGATCGCGCGGTGCCGTGGCTGGCGACGGCGGGGGCGGGCGATGTGCTGGCCGGGATGATCGGCGGTCTGATGGCCGCGCGCCCGGTGGACAGGCTCGACGTGGTGTCCTGCGCCGAACTGGGCGTCTGGCTGCACGCCGAAGCCGCCCGCGCCTTCGGTCCGGGGCTGATCGCGGAGGATCTGCCCGACGCCCTGCCGGGGGTCTTCCGCGGCATGGGATTGTGACGCGGCGCGAGGGGCACGCGCGCCGCTATTACAGGAAGAATCGCATCCCCGGCGTCAGGCGGGGATTGAGACCTTGCCGGAAGAGGCCAGTTCAAGCCCGCCCGCATAGATGACATGCGGCGCGTCGAAGCTCAGCTCGAGCAATCCGACCTCGTGATGTCCGATGTGGCGCACATGGGTGCCGTCGACCAGGCGCGACACCGGCACGAGAGCCCTGGAGGCCCCGAACAGCGCCGCCGCCCGCCAGTCCCGAAGCAGGATCTCCTGCTCCGCCGGCAGGCGGAGTTCCCCGTCGGGCCGCCCCTTGCCGAAAACCGACGCGGTGAGCGCCACCAGCCCGACCCTGCGGCGCGAGAACCGCGCCGCCCGAAGCACCGCCGTGCCGCTGTCGCGGGTGATGACGCGATCGCCGAGGCAGAGCGCCTCCACCGGCAAGGCTCCGTCCAGCGTCAGGACGATGGTCCCGGCGAGAAGCGCGTTCAGCGGCTTCGGAGAATCGATATGGCGCGCGGGAAGCCTCCCGTCGTCGCGCCGGACCGTTTTCGGTTCCATGGGCGCAGTCCTGCTGTGTTCTGCCTCGTCAGTTCTGGCGAAAATACGGCAATATTCGGTAAATGTCCCACCTTTTCCGCGCGATATTTTCTTCTCGCCAGAGGGGCGGAGCTTTGCTAGGTATCCGCTCCGATGCGGGTGTGGCGGAATTGGTAGACGCACCAGATTTAGGTTCTGGCGCCTTTGGCGTGGGGGTTCGAGTCCCTTCACCCGCACCATTCACATTTGAAAAGACACGAAAATTTCATCCTTTGGGATCTGGTCCCCCAGATGGTCCCCCAGGCGCCAAGATGAAATTCTTGACCTCCTGCACGTCGAGGAACGTCATGTTTCCCTTCTTGTGGAGGTGAATGTGCCCCGCTTTTGCCCAGCGGTAGATCGTGACGCGGGACACGCCGAACAGATTCGGCGCGTCACCTGGGCGGCACGTCTGGCGCCCGCTGACTTGTGCGCTTGGTGAGATCATCACTTCCCCTCCCCAATGGCGCGGCGGGCGGCGCGCGCGTCCCGTGCAGTCTGTCCCGATGGCGGATCCGCCCGCAGGTAATCGAGGTCAGGATGCAGCGGGTCGATCAGGGCCAGCAGGAACGAACGGGCGAGCGCATGGGCGTTCTGCCCGCCGGGCATACCTTGCTCGTATGCATATGCGGCAAACGAGGAGGCCAGCGCGACAGCCAGGGCCACCTCCCGTTCCGCCTCGGTCGGCTTCGTGCCGCTCATGTCCTTGTCGTAGCAGGCGAGCATCACCTTCGCCGCCTCTGCTGCCGTGGTGGGCTGTGAAGACACGACACTTACCGCCGGCCACCCATGAAGATCGCACATCCGTTCGGCAACACATGCGGCACACAGGTATCCGCCCTCGTCGCCGGTCGGGCTTATCTTGGCCCAGTCTTCATTCGAGACAGTGGCGTCGACCAGAACAGGCCTCTCGCATATCTGGCAGGGCAGGGTGTCGCTATCGAGGGATTGATCGTGGAAGGGGAGCCAACCGATGACGGTCCCGCCCCCAGCGGTGAAGCAATCATGCTCCCAATTCCATCCCGCCATCTGCCACACATCCTCTCCGGTATCGTCGAGGGCGTTGAAGCCGATGGTCCATGCCTCGGCGCTATCTTCCAGCGGGAACCAATTGTCCTGATCGTAGCGAACCAGAAGCCGGAGCATGGTGCCGTCTTTTGGCGCGCTGGACATGGGAAGCGGCCTCACCACCACCCGCCTCGCGGCAAGCTGCGCCTCCAGGGCGGTGATACGGGCCTGATCTGCATCGTGGCGCGCATCGAACTCCGTCAAAATCCTGCGAACACGTTCATTCTCGGGGCCGAGCTGCTCGACTTGCCGCGTCAGGCTCTCGTTCTGCATTTGCAGCGCCTTCATCATCACGTCGCTCACTTCGCTCTCCTTTCACGGATGGTTTGACGGTCAGGCGCGTTTTGGCATGGGCACATTTCGTCTGACCCGCCGCACGGGCACCTTCCCGCCTGCGCGAGCATCTCGACTTGCGAAGGCGCATTCTGCACAGGTTCTTTAGTCGTTCGGGTCGTGGATCTGCTCATCCGCTCTTTCCTTTGCGGCGCGCTCAGTCGGAACAACGACATGCTCTTCGTTGCGCTGGTGGCTGAAGGTTCTCGATGTGAACACAAGCCCGTGGGCGGCCTGCCACTCGTCGCAGGCTCTTGAAATCCGATCCTGCAGGTCTTCGGCCTGCGCGGCCGTCGCCTCGAACCACGGGCCGTCATCGTTTTCAGACAGCACCCGGTCACTGTCCGCCAGCCACTCGTCGGCGCGCTCCAGAATGGTTTCCAAGCCGATCCAGTCGGCCAGCCGCAAGGGGTCTTGGCGGGCCTCTGCAATGTGAAAGGAGTGCGTCCAGACAGGATGGCCCTCGCTGGTGTCCAGAAACTCGGCGGTGCCATCGTCCATCATGTCTTGGATTGCGGCTTCGCGGGTCGGGCAGGGGCCAACGGTAAACCACTCATCCCCGACCCCGGCCCACCAATGCCACCCGCCTTCTTCCGGCGCCTCGGCCGATGTGACGGCGGGCGGATCCAAGATGTCGTTCGCCCTCTCGTCGGCAGAAAGGTCCGCGTCAGATAGGGGGCTTCGATCCGCTTCGATGGCGGCCATGATCTTTTGGACCTCGGGGAACCCGCCGAGTTCTTCGGCCGCTGCTTCGGCGCTTCCGATGTCGAACACCAAGAGGCGAGCCAAGAGGGTGGTCAATCGCTGTGCACGCGCCTCGACGCTCACGCGCCAGTGCTGGTCGTGTTCAGACATCAGGCTCTCCTTCTGGCAGGGTCGCCAGCCAATTGTTGACTTCGGACGCGGTCAGCCCGCCCTCGAACGCCGGGCGCTGGGCGGGCTCCTGACGCGACGAATGCACTGAGACCTGGCTTGCGGGTACCTTTTCCCGGCCCGCACGGCCGTCGTTCCGGGCGTTCTCGATCAACTGTTTGCAGGCGGCGTTGGTGGCCGGATAAACCGTGCCGGTCTTGCCGCCGTTGCCTCCGAATTTGGCAGGCATCTGGTCGATGATCTTGTGCAGGACTTCCTTCCGGGCGTTGGTGAGGGGCGCCCACATCCACTCCATGTCGGTGGCGCTCATTCGGACGTCTCCCCGGTGTCCCAAGGTGCCCCGCCCTTGACGGAGACGGGAACCTTGCCCCCGGCGCCGGAGTAGGCGACCACATGCGGCACCTGGACGGTGCGCTTGGGGATGGGTTGCTTCTTCACCCTGGGCTGCTGGCGAAAGTCCTGCATCTTGCTGTTGGCGTCGCGGATGGTCATGCCCGTGCCATCCTTCTGGCGCTGGGCGCGGCGATCAGGATGTCGATCTCAACGCGGGCGTTTAACTCGCTGGTGCGCTCGATTTCACCGCGGCAGACCCATCCTGCGTTCTTGCAGATGCGCTCCACGACATGCCGATCGACACTCGTTTCGTGGGCGATGTCGGCATAGGTGCAGTCCCAATCTGCCGCGGTGCCCGAGCGCCACACCATGTACCTGTAGATGCGATTGCGGCGGTGCGTCCCGCCGAGAAGGTGAAACGGGGTCATGTCCGCTCCTTGCTTTTGAGGTGATTGAGGAAAGCAGGATCGCGCCAAGCCAGCTTGAGGTGGCCGACGACGCGCCGTCCCGCGATCCGAAGGTTGAAATCCGTGTCGGTCCTGCTGCCGCCGACCAAGGCGCTCAAAACCTTCGCGCCTGGCGGGAAGCGGATAGGGTCGTCTTTGGCCGCCCGAAGGCGAGGGCAGGCATGGCGCGCAAGTTCCGCACAAGCGAAGTGGACCGGCGCCTCCGTGGACATCCACCATCCTTCGCGGCGTTCTCCGCGCGGGAACCACCAGCGATTGCCGGGCTCCGTGCGCTCTCCGCAGACGGTGCAGCGAAATTCGGCGATGCTCTTGCGCTGCCTGACCATGTGGGGCTGCGCAAAGATCGGTCTGCCCTGTCCCGGCAAGAAGGGGGACCAGATAGCGAGGCTTCCGCTCGCATAGCGGCATGGCCGCACCTCATACCTGACTTCGCCTGACCAGGCCGCATTCCACGGGACGTCTTTGCCGATGACGAGGGTCATGCCACCACCTCGCGAACCGCCATGTGCCCGCAGTTCGCGCCGGCCAGCGCGGCCGCCACATCGGGGCACACGCTGTTCCCGACGCAGGACACCTGCACGTCCTTCGCGAACGGCTCGAAGCGCCAGTCGCCTTCTTCCTCGTGCCAGATGCCTTCGATCACGTAGTCGGGCGGGAAGCCTTGGGCGTTGAACAGTTCGCGCGGGGTCAGCATGCGCATGCCCACGTCGACGATCACGAAGGTGGTCTCGCCGATCTCGACCGTCACGAACTCGCGCTCGTCCCAGAGGCCGTGTTCCCGCAGCAGATCGGCCACCTTGCGGGCCTTGGCCTCGTGTTCCCGGCTGAACGGGGGCGCGGCGACTTCGGCCTCGATATGGCCCATGCGATCCTTGACGGTGACCGTGTGCATGGGGTCGTCCATCTCCGCGCCGTCGCCGGTGCCGTAGTATTTGGCGAAGAAGGCCGCGACCGGGTTCTGGTGGCTGCCGGTGCCAGTCACGGTCGACATCGGCATGCGCGGATCGTGACCGGCGTTCCTAGCCATGCGCGGCCCGCCGTTCTGCTGGGCGAGGAAGGCGGCCACGGGGGCATGCTTGGAGCCGCCCGCGACCACGGTGCCCAGCGGGCGCGCCAGATCCAGCGCGCGGGGCGCCTGACCCTCACGCTCGCCATAGCCGGTCTGGATCATGGTCGCGGCGATGACCGCGTTCTGGTCCTTCTTGCTGGCGCAGATCGTGTGGTGCGGATCTTCGATCGAGCGACACGCGCCGCCTTGCTGGGCGTAGGTCAGAACCGGCGCGATCAGGGCGGTCTTTCCACCACCATCAGCCATGATGGTCGGCGCAGGCAAAGCGATGTCCGCGCCGTTGGAGGTCCCGAAGTGCCGCATCAGGGTCGGCGCGACCACGGCATGCGAGATGCCGCCTGCGGTCACCACGCCGTAGGGATCGCTCACCGGGTATTCCCGCCGTCCGCCGCTATCGCCGTGCGCGATGCTGGCGAGAAAAGGTGCCGTCTCTCCGGCTGTCACGCCAGAGCGAAGCGGCGTCCCTCCATAACCTCTTATCGTGTCGGTTATGCATACGCCGGTTTCCTCCGCATGACATGGCGCTGCAGCAACCGGAAAGCCGCCCACCATTCCTGACGCCCTGATGGGCGAATTGGTTGAAACGAGATAGGGCCGCTCGGCGTCGATCACGTAGCGCCGGAGGCCGCGCGCCACGCGGGCCATCGTGTTCCGGGCCAGAGGCCGCACCGCGTTCAGGCCGTGCTTCTCGCGGATCTCCGCCTTGGTGTCGAAGATGGACGGGCAAGGCAGGGTCCAGTCGATGCATTCCGCCGCGGTGCGCCACGGCAGCAGCTTCCCGGTCTTCACGCCTTCGCTGTCCGGCGCTCCATGTGTGGGCTCGGGCCAGATGATCGGGCGCTTGTCGAAGCGGATGATGACGAACAGACGCTTGCGGATCGTCGGCGACCCGTAGTCGCAACCGCGCAACTCGCGCAGTTCGATTCTGCCGCCGAGCGCTCGGATGCGCTTGCGCCACAGGGCGAAGGTCTCGCCCTTGCGGTCGGGGCAGGGCATCAGCCCGCGCTCGGTCTCGACCAGCGGTCCCCAGTCTTTCCACTCCTCGACGTTCTCCATCATCACCACGTCGACCTTGCCGCCGCTCTTCTGGATGCGCTCGATCCAGCCGGGGATGATCCACGCCAGGTCGCGGATGTTGCGCGCCACGGGCTTGCCGCCCTTTGCCTTGGAGAAATGCTTGCAGTCCGGGCTGAACCACATCAGGCCGATGTGCCGCCCTGCCAGATGGTCGAGCGGATCGACGCGATAGACGTTCTCGGACAGGTGCAGCGTGTCCGGATGGTTGGCGGCATGAAGCGCCAGCGCGGCCGGGTTGTGGTTGATGGCGATGTCCGGGCTGCGCCCGAGCGCCATCTCGATGCCCGTGCTGGCCCCGCCGCCTCCGGCAAAGCTGTCCACGATCAGCGGCGGTCGGGTATCCTTCGGGGTCGGGCATTCCGGCAGGTCGAAGGTGTCGCGCATCAGGACATTCCCAGCGCGGACTTATACATTTCCAGCACCGCCTCTTCCTCGGCGATGTCGTCCTTGTCGCGCTTGCGCAGCGCGATGACCCTGCGAAGGGCCTTGGTGTCATAGCCACGGCCCTTGGCCTCGGCCATCACCTCTTTCTGCTGGTCAGCGACTTCCTTCTTCTCGATTTCGAGCCGTTCGAAACGCTCGATGAACGAGCGGAGTTCGCCCGCCGCAACGCCGTAGCTGGTTTCCTCAGACATTTTCCGCCATCCCTTTTTTCCTTATGGTTTTCCCGCCCTTCCGGGCGGCGATGTTGCTCCATCGGTCGGCTCTCGGCCGCGCCAGTTCACGCCGCAGCCAATCCTCGACCCATTCGTGGTCGCGACCGGCAAGGAAGCAGACCAGCCGAAAATCCGGCCCGCCGACCCAGCGCCGCGCCATCTCGACATCGAGGCTCCGGCTCTTCACCGTGTCTTTCTCGCGGCAGATGAGGCGCAGCTGCTCTCCGAGGACGGCAAGCCACAGCCGCCGGTGCGGACAGTCGCCAGCGACGTCGTTCGCCTGTTCCGCGTTTCCAATCTCATGGGCCATTTGGGTCGCCCCGCGCCGCCTCGTCCCGCCGCCGCTGGTTGGTCTTGTGGGTGACCATTTCGAGGTGGGCCGGGTTCACGCACATCCGGTTGCGGCATCGGTGGTCGATCTGCTTGCGGCCGGGAATGTAGCCGAAGTGGTGTGTGAACATGACGCGATGCACAGCAACGGTTTGCCCGGAAAGACACATCCTGGGATAACCGCCGCCGCGCCCGCTCCCAGATCCGGGGCCGGTCCAGAGCCAGCAAGGCGTACCCTCAAATGGCGCCCCGAGAACAACCCTCTCGACAATGCGGCTGAATATCAGTCGGCGGCGCGCTTCACCCTCACTCAAACCCACCATCACTTGTCGCCGCGCATCCGGCGGGCCACGGCCACGGCTTCATTCATTTCCTTGAATATCTCGTCGCGGATTTGCTCAGGCAGGCGGTTCAGGGCGTTGCGCACCACCCGGATGCATACTTCGGCCTCGGCTTCGATATTCTCGCGGTGCGCCTTCGCACGTTCCGCCCGACGATCTTCTGCAGCCTGCCACTCGCGCTGGTTTCTCTCGCGGTTCCGCGCGGACTCTGCCTTGCGATCCGCGTCTGCCTGATTTCGCCGAGTGCGATCCAGTCGCGCCCGATGGCGCGACACCGCGGCGCGGCGGAAGCGCTTCATTTTCAGAGCAGCCAGTGCCCGTTGTGGCCAGGTGTGGTCATTGACCGAAAAGGAGGTGATCCCCTTTTCCTCAAGCGCAAGCTGTTCCTCGATCATCTTGATCTCGGCAGCGAGTGTGGTGCGGAGGTCATCGCAGGAAGCAACGTCGTCAGGCAGGTCTTCCGGCTTGATCTTGCCTCTCTTCAAGAGGTCTTCGAAGGTGCCCATGGTCATACCCTCATCGGCATCAGAACCTTCGTGAGGTTCGGATCTTCGGTGAAGAAGCGACCGGGGGCGCCGGAGTCTGCCGCCTCCATGCGGATGACGTCGAAGCCAGCGCAGATGTCGGCGAGATACTTGGCGTTGAAGCCGATGGGGTCGCCTTCTCCGGTGACAGGCAAGGACACTTCGGTCAGCCCTCCGGCGTAGTCCGGAATGCCGCCCCGATAGATCATCACTCCCTCGGACGGCGCGATCTTCACCGCCCTCGATCCGTGCTGATCGTCGCCCGCCTTGGTGAGCCGCGCCATTCGACGGAGGGCCGTCGCAGTCAGATCGGCTTTGATCCTGCCAGTGCCCTCCCTGGGGATCACGCGCTGGTAGTCCGGAAAGGTGCCGTCGATCATCTTTCCGGACAGGCGGAAGCCATCGCCGAACAGGTGAAAGCGGACACGGTCCCTATTCATCCCGAGGCGCACCTCGCCGTTGCCGTTGGCAGGAAGGAGAGACATGAAGAGGTTCACCGCCTTGGAGGGGATGATCCCGTCTTGGTCCTTCCATTTCAGGGCGGTTTCGTATTTGGCGAGGCGGTGTCCGTCCGTAGCCACCATAGCCAAGGTCTCGCCGCCTCTGTCCCGCGAGGGATGGAAGTACACACCATTGAGGTAGTAGCGCGTCACCTCCGTGCTGATGCAGCCCATGACGTGCTTCAAGGGTGCCCGCATCTGCCCCGTGGATGTCATGACCTCCTGACCGGGCGCGAAGCCCGTCATCACCGGGAAGTCGTCCACCGGAATGATGCAGCGATACTTGGCCTTGGCCTCCCACGCCTCGACGGCGATGATGTCGCCGCTTCCGGGGTGCGAGATTGTTACCGTGCTGTCGGAGATGCTCGCGAGGCCGTCGAGAAATCGCGGGGAAATGAGGATGCAGCCGACGCCATCCGTTTCGGCTTCGACGTCGACCGCCAGTTCGAAGTCCAGATCGGTGGCGACCAGGGTCAGCTTGTCATCGACAACGCGCAGCCGGATTGTGCTGAGAACCGGGATGGTGGTGCGGGTCTCCACGACGAACATCATCAAGCGAAGGGCCTTGCGAAAGACCTTGGCATTGACGCGGGCGCTCCACGGGGTTTTGGTCTCCTTGCTCATCCGTCTGCCTCCGGGAAGAGGGCCTTCCTGACGTCCTTGATCCCTTTGCGGGCGATGAGGCGCGCGCGTTCCGCGCCGCTGTCGTGATCCTCGAGGCTGATGATCGAGGTGAAGCGGCTGTGCGCCATGGCGAGCGCGTCGTAGGGGTCGTGCAGCGTGGGCAACGCCTCCCCCATCTTGCGGAAATGCCGCGTGGCGAAGAAGCTGCCGACGACGCCGACGACGGCGAAACTGCCGGCGCCAGCGAGGAACCAAAGTGTGGGGGTCATGTCTGTCTCCTCAGTGTTCGATGAAGGCGATGCCGGTGTTCCCGGCCCAGCACAGGCCGCAGCTTCCGCAATGGGTCTGCCGCAGAGGCTCGCTGATTGCGTGGCGCTGTTCGGGGCACACGGTCATGTCGCCGATCCGGGTTTTCTCGGTCGGGAAGTCCAGCGTGATCGCGCCGTGATCTCCGGTCTGGCCGCTATGACGAACCCATGCCCGCCCGGTCTCGGCTAGGGACGCCACCGCGCCGCCAATTGCAGTGCTGGAGCGGTGCGCCGTGAAGATGAACAGGTGAAGGCCGGAATGAAGATCCAGCATCGCGCGCCAGAAGGATGCGTATTCCTCGGTCGGAAAGTCGCCGACGACATGCAGCCGGATCAGCACCTTGCGGTGAACATGGATCAGCGCCTTGATTTCACCGCGCAAGCCACTCAGCAGGTCGGGGGAGTACGCCCAGCGCCTCGTCCGGTGCAGGGCGTTGCCATAGCAGCCCCGGTAGATCGGGCAGGAGCGGGGGCAAGTGGCGCGCTCTTCCAGCGCCAGGGTGTAGATCCGCGCGCCCTTGAGATGGCCGACGAGGACATCGCCGCCGATCTTCGAATTGAAAGCGCCGTCCTTGAGGATGGGTTCCCCGTCCATTCCGCTCCAGACCTTGAGGGTCTGCGGATGCATCGTGCCCGCCATGTCCTTCGGCGCGTAGATGCGAACAATACCGCTCGGCACCGGACCTTCGGTGATCCGTCGCCGATCGCGCATCGCTTGCACCTGGTTGCGCTTGCTCTCATTGCGCGCCGCGCGCTGGGCATTGGCCTTGTCGGTCATGGCTTCCACCCCGGCCGCACGACGCCGCCCGTTTTCCGGTCCACGATTTCGCCATCAGGCCGCTTCATCAGCGGCCCCTTGTCGAACCCCCGGCTTGCGATCTTTTTCTTGAAACGCGGCTTGGCGGTGCCGTTCCGTTTGGCCTCGCCGCGCCGGGCCTTCGCCATCGCGCGCCGGTCGCGCCGGGTCTTCTTCTTGTGGCAGGATATGTGCGCCGGTCGCCAGTTGGAGGGGTCGTCGCCCCCGCCCAGCGCCAAGGCGTGAATATGCTCCACCTCGAAGCCTTCGGCCTCGCCACGGCGAATGCGCGCCAGGTTGATCGGCTCATTGCAGAGATAGCAGACCCCACCATTGGAATGGAGGACGTCGAGGCGCTGGGCGGGGGTCAGCTTCTTGCGGCGCACGGGGGGCTGATCCTCCATCACAGCACCGGTGTGCAGGCGGCGCTATCGGGCGCCGGTGCGAGGTCGGGGTCGAACTCGGAAAGGATGACCCCTCGTATCGCACCCAGATGCAGGCGTACCTCCTCGCGAACAGAAATGCCGTCGGGGCGGATTTCGTCGGATGGGTTCGTCTCCCCGACGAGGTCAGACACCCGATTGACGGTATTCGTCAGTTCGTCGCGAAGCCTTGCTTGGCGGCGCCTCTCGCTTTGCAGTTGGTCGTCCTTCACTTGGCGTTGCACGAACCCGATCTTCTCGCGAAGACGAGAAATTGCTTCGGTTCCGAACGGCCCGAAAGCCGCTGTGTCGCCGCCGCCTGCCTCAAACCCCGCCGCCCAGCACAGTAGGTCTGACAAGCGGTCGTGAAGTTCTTGTGCCTCGCCCTCAGATAGGCGCAGAACGATGGTCTTGGGTAAGTTCCTCACTGAACCACCTCCCAAAGGTAGCCCGCTCCGACGAACAGATGGTTCGACGGGCCCGCGCCCTGATCGTCGCCGGTGGGAACCATCCGCGACCGAACGCGCGGCGACTTCCCGTCCGGGCCGGAAACCACCGTGTAGGTCTCCCCCTTCACGAACCGGGCGTTCTTCCCGCTGTCCTTTTCGAAGCCCGAACTGCCGAGGCATCGCACGGTGTCGCCCGGCTTCGCCTTGGCAGCGACCAGACCTGTTGCGGAAATCTTCACCACGCAGCCCTCCCTGTCCCCACCAGTTCGAGCATGACGGCGGTGTTGGCTGCGGCCTTGGCCGCTATGCTCAGGGTCGCCAGTGCCAGACCGGCAAGCACCAGAGCGACGATGACGCCGAGCGCGATCTTGTGTGCGTCGAAAATCAGGCGGTCGAGGTCGTCGGCCCGGCGCTCGCTGGCCTGGGCGTCTTCCATTTCAGGGATTGTGGGCATTTATGCCTCCGATGTTGAGGGTGGTCTCCGACGTCTCGGGCCGTGAGTGGCAGGGAGGGACGTTGTCCAAGACGTCGGAGAGGGCGGCGCAGGGAGGCGCGCCGCCATTCGATCAGCGGTCGTGAAGCAGCGCGAACTCACGGGCAAAGTTGCGGTCAGCGGCTTCGTCGCTGTTCTCGGCGAGGTAGTTGCAGGCCTCGCGAATTTCTTCTTCGGTGTGCTGACCGGGCAGGGCGAGAACGCCTTTAGCGTGGGCCAAGGGGTCCGAGATGATTGAGCTCATATCGTGGATTCTCCGACATTCATGCTCAATATTATTGAGGCATAGCGCGGAGGATCGCAACACAAATATCAAAAATATTGACCCTGACGCCAACCAGATACACAACGACCGGGTGGGGGCATCGCGCAAAATGCCGATACCGCGCGTGTTTGGCGCTGCTCAGGGGATTGAGAGATGAGTGAGTTTTATTGGAGAATTTTGGTCGCCGCCGGGGTGCTGGGCGTCGATTTGGACGCCCTGCTGGTGTGGGGCCGCGTCAGGCTTCGCGCGAATCGGCGCTCTCGCCGGAAAGTTCCGTGAGGGCTAGGAAAAGGGGCTCCTGCACGTCCGACGGAAGCTGCGCGTACTGCCCAAGGATCAGGAAGTTCGCATCGAGCCGGTGTTCCAGGCTGAGATAAACGATCACGGCGCGGCTCGGAAAGGACCGCGCCTTTTCCATGTTGATGATCTGCGTGGCGCCGACGCCAGCCGCATCGGCGAGTTGCTTTTGTGTCAAGCCGCAGGCGATGCGGGCGGCCCGGAGGCGCACCGCCGCCGCCTCGTTGTCCGTTTGGCCTGTTCGGGCGAGGGAGCGGCGCTGATCGCTGCTGGTTGGAACCATTGTGAGAACATCCTTCAAAAACATACCAATATCCTATGCTTAGGGCGCTCTGGCCGATAGTTGTGAAAAATTGATGCCCGGTAGGCGGCTTGTTGAATTTGCTAGGTCAATATTTTTGATATATGGGGGAAAGCATGACCGACACCAACCCCCACCCCGACGAAATTGAGGACGTGGTTAACGAGCCAGTCCCCCCAGGGAACCCCCGCGACCTTGCGGATGCGCTAGGCGTCCCCGAGATGGCCCGAGTTCTCGAAACCACACCGTCTGCCATCTACAACTACCTCAAGGCAGACCTCTTGCCGGCCTACTGGTACGGGCCGCTCAAACAGCTTGGCGATAGCGTTGAAATCCAAGTGCCGATGGGCTTGTTCCGCTGGCACCGGAAGAGGCGCAGCGCCCCCGAGGCCGAGGACCAGTAGCCATGAGCCGCGCCTTCGGGATCATCTCGACCAGCATCTGGGGGTCAAGGCGTTTTCGCGGTCTGCCCTGCGAACTTGCCCGGCTGGTCTACCTGTACCTCCACACCAATCGTCACGGCACCAGTATCGGCGCATATCGCCTGCCCATCGCCTATATCGCCACCGACCTGCGCGTCCCCGAGGACCGGGCGAACATCGCCCTTGCTGCCGTCGTGCATGCGTCTCTCGCCAGGTATGACGAACTCGAAGAGGTGGTGTCGATCATCGGCTGGTGGGATCACAACCCCATCACCAACCGGAAGCACCTTCAGGGCGCGATCCGGGCGCAGCGTGAACTTCCCCGCACTTCGCCCGCCGGTGTCGTGTCTGCTGTCGAAATTGCCGGGTCGGCACTCGCGGTAGCCCGTCGCTGGGCTACCGACGAAAAGGGCAGGCGCGCGGCGGCCGAGGCGCTGGAAATGTGCCGGGAGATGCTGCTCGGTGTCGTGGATGACCATGGCATGCCTGCCTTGGCTGCGGCCGTGCAGACCCTTCCGCACCCGCTATCCGAAGAACTACCGATAGCCCTATCCATAGACCTATCCATAGGCGTGAACGGTTTTCGTGCTGAGACAGAGACAGAAACAGAGACTCAAACTCAAACTCAAACAGAAACTCAAACAGAGACGGAGACGGGGAAATCACCGCTTTCCGACGAAATCGCGGCGCTGAATCAGCGCGCAGGCGCGCGGTCGGCGAGATGAAGGCCGTCGCATCCCCGGACGGCGCGACCGTGACGCTCTCTGGAAGGGCTTGGTCCGAGACATTCGACGTCGGGCGACTGCCCGAGAGGATAGATTTCTACCGCTCCCTCGCCACGCGCCCGAAGTCCGGGCGGTTCTACATCCCCACGCTCCACGCTCTTGAGGCGGCTCGCGACCAGCTGAGAAAGGAAAATTCATGATCCTGTTCGACCAAGAGTGCATCCACGACCCGGAAAGCGGCGTCTTCGGGGATTGCGCTCGGGCCTGCATCCGCACAGTAGCCCAAGACCCCATGCCCCTGCTTCCGCACCCCATCGCTCCGAGCGGCGGGGAATGGAACCTCGAGTTTTTCGACACGCTTGAAGACCTGTACGGATGGGCGCACCAAACGATGGTCTATCATCCGACCAGGGACTTTGCGCCGCTCCCGCGGGTCATCATGGCCGCTGGGCCGACCGTGCGAACCAAGCCTGAAACAGGCGGGCCCCTTCACCTCGTCGTCTGGGATCGCTTGGCCGGTCGGATGGTTCATGACCCCCATCCCAGCCGCGCCGGCCTGATTTCGATAACCGCGGTCGATTGGCTGCAGCCTTTGGACCCCGCCACATGAGAGACCTGCTCTGCAACCCTTCGACCGGCCATCCTATCGCCTTCCCGGACATGCCCCAGATCGCGCGGGAGTTTGCCGAAATCCGCCCCTACGGCGGGGCCACGTTCATCAAGGCAGATCCGCCGTGGAAGCTTCGGGACTGGTCCGAGAACGGTGACAAACGCAAGACTCCGGATCACCACTACAAGACCCAGCCCCTCGACTGGATCAAGGCTCTTCCGGTAAGCGACCTGGCCGCGCCCTCCTGCATCCTGTTCCTTTGGGCGACACACCCGATGTTTCCGCAGGCGCTGGAGGTGATGATCGCTTGGGGCTTCGAGTACAGCACCTCCGGTGTCTGGGTGAAGCGGACGCGGCGCGGGAAGCTTGCGTTCGGCGGCGGGCGGCGCCTGAGATCCGCGAGCGAGCTATTCATCATCGCGACCCGTGGAAAACCGCCTGTCCGCGACCGCAGCATCAGGACCGTCATCGAGGGGCTGCGCCGTGAACATTCGCGCAAGCCGGAAGAGGCATACGAAATCGCCGAAATGATGGACCCGAGCCATCGCCGCGTTGACCTCTTCTCGCGGTGTGAACGCCCAGGCTGGCGCAGCTGGGGCGACGAAAAGACCAAATTCAACCACGAGGAAAGCGTATCATGACCGAGAAAGCCCAATGTGTCGTCCAGGTGTTTTTCACCCCCGAGACGAGACCGAATGACCGTGCCGTGTTCGAACTGGTCGAGACGGAGTTCGAAGACTTCGCCAGCTTCCTCGACGCCATTTCGGACCCCGACCGGCTCCTGTGCGTGTCGCGGCTCGTGACCTATCGCGGGGAGGAACACAACACCCGCTACCTGCAACGCCGAGAGGCCTTCGCATTTCGTGGACGCGCAGTCTCCCGCGCCCAGCTGCCGCGATACCGCATCTTGGAAATGGATGTCGCGGAATGAGCAACGCAATCCTCAATATCCGCTTGGGTAGTTGGCACTGGCAGCTTCTTCGGGACCGCCCCTATCTCCGTGTCTGCCACAACCCATTTCACGATGCGGCGCGAAAGGAGTCGGGCTGGAGGTGGTTCGAGATATATTGACAGGGGTATATTATACCAACACGCGTAGAGAGACCGCAGGGGGCCGCTTGTGATTTCCTGCGGGAGAGCAGGTCCGAGATGGAGGGACCGCCCGCAAGGCTATCCCCGTCGCTCCTGCGGCGTTCCATGGCTACGTGGCATTGCCGTGAAGCGACGGTGCCCGTAGTTGGTGGCTCTTTGCGCCTTCGAAGCGGTTCTAGTAGCAGAACTCGCCTGTGCTAACGCGCCATCGCATGCCACTTTGATCGACACCGCCCATTCCATAGAATATCGCGCCTGTGGCGTAATCCAGTTCGATCACGGAAGCTTCACCCCCGGACCAAAATATCACCAAATAGTTACTCGCATACGAGTAACTCGTGTACCCTGTCGCCCGGCTCAATTCGCGACCACCAAGAATACGACCGGAGACATGATACTCCCGACCTGTACCTAAATATTCCGCACAAATTTCCGTTGTGATGTCCACTTCTGCCGAGGCGGGTGCGGACATTAGCATGATCCACAAGTGCGCCCAGTTACCCTTTGGAGCGAAGATTGGCTTCATACTGCCCTTGGAGTTCCTTGAGCCTTTTGAGCCGCTCTCCCATGGTATCCTTCTTCACGGTATCAGCGTAGGCATCAACGATTTCCGTCACCGCCTTGAGGATTTCCCTATTTCGTTCATCCATGATTCTGAGGCGATCCCTGAACATCTGAATCGTCTCGTCGCTAATCTCAGGCTCCGGGCGAGGAAATTTCTCATCTAAGGCCGCCACGATTTCCGCGTTCATGGAACGATTGTTCGCTTCCGCAGAAGCTTTCACCCGAGCCTTGAGGTCGGGCGGCATTCGGAGGCCGTAGGGCGCCTCCTGTTTGGGTGCGGAATCACTCATGGCTACTATCTGTAGCAAAGCGGCTTGACAGGCAATGACTTCTATTAGAAGCTAACTTCTATCAGAAGAGAGGAGAGTAAATGACCCGAGAACAGCAACCCCCCTTCGGGCTTCGATTGCCGCCAGACCTCAAGATATGGGTGAAGATGATGGCAAGACAGGAACGTCGGTCGATGAACAACTTCCTCATCAACTTGGTCAGGCAGGCAATGGAGAGCGAAGTGGCTGCTTCAAAAAAGTAAAGGGTCACGGCGTCGGCAAACAGCCCGTGACCCTTCGTTGAAACCCGCTCAAAAGGGAATTCCTTATGAACATGACATCTCGTCGCGGACTTTTCAAGTCCGCACCGTTCGCGGCCGCCGCCGCAATCGCTTTACCCGCGCAGGTACTTTCACAGGCAGGACCGGACGACCCGGTGATCCCTCTCTATCGCGACTGGACCGCCGCTCGCTCGGAATGGCAGCGGTGCCTGTCGGAGAAGGCCGCAGTCGGCATCACGTCCCAGGCGGAGGCGCGCGAGGACCGCGCGTTCTGGGCATTGACCGGCGCTGTCCCCGTCAGCCGCGAAGGCATCGCCGCCCTCGCGCACGTCCTCTGGGACTTAGCCGGGCCGGGCTGCGATGAGGGTCACCCTGAGTTCGCGGAACGCAGCGCCGAACCCCAGAGCGCCATCCTGCTCAACATCTGGCGCGGCGCCTCGGGCAACGGAGGTTCCCTGAATGCCTTCCCTGCGCAGGAGGGCGGGCTGTGACCGTGAGCAATTTTCTTCAGATGGACGCATTCGTCCGAGACCGAGACCACGAAGACCGGCGCCAGCAGCCGGAACAGGAGATCCTCACCATGTCATCCCGAGAAATCGCACACCTCTGCGATAAGCGCCACGATCATGTGTTGCGCGACATCGAGAAGATGCTTCAGGATATTGCTCACCCCAATTTTGGGGCGAGCGACTTTCTTTCTAGCTATATCGACAGTACCGGCAGGCGGCTCAAAGAATACCGTCTACCGAAAGACCTGACGGTGACGCTGATCACGGGCTATCGCGCCGATTTGCGATATAGGGTGGTGAAGCGACTGGAGGAGATGGAAATCCGCCAGCGCAACACTCTGCCGGATTTCAGCAATCCCGCCGAAGCGGCAAGAGCTTGGGCTGACCAAGTGGAGCGAAATGAGAGGCAAGCCACGCAGATTGCGGGTATGCGCGAAGATGTGGCAGCCTACGACCGGCTGGCGCGGGCCGAGGGGAGCCTCAACATCACGGAGGCTGCAAAGAACCTCGGCGTTCGTCCGAAGGATCTGTTCAGTTGGCTGGCGCGCAACGGCTGGATATACAAGAGGCCCGGCTCACGCTTCTGGCTTGGTTTTCAGGAAAAGTGCAATCGCGGATTCCTTGAACACAAAACGACCACAGTCACTGGCTCCGACGGCATGGAGAAGATCAACGAACAGGTTCGAGTCACGCCGCGTGGTCTGACCTATCTTGCCAAGATGGTCCCCGGTGCATCCGCAGACGTCAAATAGGCCGCCAACGACATCACGCCGCGCAGACTGAAATCTGATCAGCCCTCAACCCTGACCCGATCTGAAACCACCACAGCGGGCGCCTTCGGGCGCCCGTTCCCGTTGCGTTGACCGATTCACGTCGCGCAGGCATATTGCAGATCAAGTTTTCTGAGGTCTCCGCACTTGCCCGAACTCCGCAACAAGAAGCACGAGCGGTTCTGCCACGAGTATGTCTCGTCGGCAGTCCAAGGTGTGCGGGGAAACGGCACAAAGGCCGCAATAGAGGCGGGTTACAGCAGGAAGACAGCCGGACAGCAGGCGTTCGATCTCTTGAAAAAACCTGAAATTTCCGCGCGGGTTTCCGAACTGCGGGAAGGGGTCTTGAAGGCCCTGGACCTCAGCGCAGTTGACGTCGCGCGGCGCTATGCGCTGATCGCGATGGCGGACCCGAACGAGTTGTCGTCTGTGGTGCGCGGCGCCTGCCGCCACTGTCACGGGGCGGGGCACCTGTACCAATGGCGCCTCCCGGCCGAGTTCCAGAAGGCGGTGCAGGAACACATGCTCCTGCCGGACAGCAAGCGGGCCATGTTCGAGATGCCCAGCGACGACGGCGGGTATGGGTACTCGTCCAAGGCAGACCCGCATCCCGAATGTCCCATGTGCGAGGGCGATGGAATGCCGCGCACCGTGATCCACGACACCACGAAACTCAGCGATGCGGGCCGCGCCCTGTTTGCCGGGGTCAAGGAGACCCAGCACGGCATCGAGATCAAGACGCAGGACCAGGGCGCCGCTCTGAACGCTCTTGCTCGAAAGCTTGGGCTCTTCAAGGACGACGACGCAGACAAGGCCGTCTCCGACCTTGCGCTGGCCGTGGCCGAGATCAGCAAGCGCGGAACATCCATCGCCCCGATAGCCAAACCCCCCGCCAAACAGGAACCCGAAGCATGACCACGAATACCGAGGAGGTGCTGCGGTATCTCGAACATCCCGCGAAATGGTCGGCCCTGAAGGTCCGGCGCGGCGTCTATTGGACCATGACATTTCTCGACGGTTTCCGCGTTCGCAAGGTCGTGGAGTGCGCCGCCGCGCTCAGCCTGCAGCAGATCATCGACGAAATCAGCGCGATCTGGGACGCATACCTTGCGCGCCGCAAGGCCGAGGGCAGGAAGCCCCGCAATGTCGAAGCCTGGGAGCCGTCTATGGGCACCGACGCTTTCCGCGACGGGTGGGTTCGTCCATGAGCAACTATCGCCTCAGCGCCGCCCATATCGCCGCCCTCGACCTCTTGGACCAATGCCCCATCCCCGGCGCCGAAAGCCGCGTGACGCCGGAGATGGCTGCGGCCTTCGCTCAAGGCATCGCATCTGCTGGCGACCCGAACCCGCGCGCAAGCGTGTCGTTCTCGCTCGGATCGTTCTGGGGGCACCGCATCCCATGATCGGCAGCACCGCCTCCGAGCGATTGCACAGCCTCATGACGCAGGTGAACGTACTGCTGGGCGGCATCTCCAACCTGCCCGCGCTGGTCGCCGGCCTGAGCCTCAGTGAGGACGGCGAGTTGATGTGGGTCTACATTCACTTCGATGACGGCAAGGACGGGGGCATGTGGTGCAGCGCCCGGTTTTGCACCGTCCAGACCGTGCTTGAGACGGTGCATCGAGCGTTCGTCATGCTGCGATCGCCGCTCTTCATGAACGAGGACTGGCACAAAGGCCTCTACTGCTTCGATGACACCTATGCAGGCAAGGCGATCCACCTGGACGATGATGGAGCCGAAGATCCGGTGACGGTTGCACCCGATGGGAGGCGCTATTCGTGAACGCCCTCGCCGATCAGGACCAGTTCAGGATCACGCCCGACTTCGTGCCCACGTCGTCGGAGGAGATGATCGCCTGCCTGGGCGACTGGGAATGGCGCATCTTCTCGGGGCAGCTCTACAAGATCATGATTAAGGGCGACGATGGCGAGGTCGAGGCGGTCCTTCCGTTCCGCCCGAACCGCGCTCAACGGCGGTTCCTCAAGCGCCTCCACTACCGAAACGTCATCCTCAAGGCGCGGCAGCTGGGCTTCACCACGCTCATCGCAATCCTCTGGCTGGATCATGCTCTTTTCGTCGGGGATCAGCGATGCGGGATGATCGCGCAGACCGATGACATCGCCGGCGTCCTGTTCCGAGACAAGGTGCGTTTTGCCTATGACAACATGCCCGAGGGCGTCCGACGCGGCATGCCGCTGAAAAAGGCGACCGAGGAAGAACTGCTCTTCGAACACAACAACTCGTCGATCCGCGTCTCCACCTCGATGCGGGGCGGCACGATCCACCGGCTGCATGTCTCGGAAATGGGCAAGATCGCGGCCGCATTCCCGAAGAAGGCGAAAGAGATCGTCACCGGCTCGCTGCCCACCGTGCCCAAGACCGGGGTTGCGGTCATCGAAAGCACCGCCGAGGGGCAGGACGGCGAGTTCTTCAAGATCGCATTTCGTGCCCAAGGGCTATTCGAGAGCGGCATCCACCCCAACCTGCGCCAGAACCAATTCCATTTCTTCCCGTGGTGGATCGAGCCCCACTATTCGATGGACCCGGAAGGCGTGACCATCACGCAGAAGGAGCATGAGTATTTCGCCACCGTCGAAGCCTACTGGAACGAGGCCAAGCGATACCTCATCCTGCAGGACGCGCCGCTCAAGCTGAGTGCGCGACAGCGCGCATGGTACGTCTCTCAGCGGGACGAAGAGTTCTCGGGCGACTTCGAGAAAATGTGGCAGGAATATCCGTCCACCCCGGACGAGTGCTGGCAGAAATCGACCGAAGGCACATTCCTCGCCGCCCAGCTATCCAAGACGCGCAAGGATGGCAGGATCACCACCGTGCCCTACGTCGAGGGCATTCCGGTCAACACGTTCTGGGACATCGGGGCCGGGGCGGGCACCGGCATATGGCTCCACCAATGGGTAGGGCTGCAAAACCGCTTCATCGGCTACATCGAGGGCTGGGACGAAGGCTATGCGCATTTCGTCCGCACCCTCCGGGAGACCGGGTACATCTTTGGCGGCATGTTCCTGCCACATGATGCGAACCAGAAGCGGCAGATGAAGGAAACCATCGCGTCTCCGCTTTCCATGCTGCAGGAACTGGCGCCGGACTGGACGTTTCACATCGTCCCGCAAGTCAGCACATTCCAGCACGGCATCGACCTGCTGCGTCAGGAGTTCGGCACCTACTGGTTCGATGAGACCAACTGCAAAGCCGGGCTTATCCACCTGAAGGAATACCGCAAGCGCTGGAACACCAGAACGCAGGCATGGTCCAGCGAACCGGAGAAAGACACCGGCCATTCCGAGGCGGCCGACGCCTTGCGACAGCATGCCCAGGGGTTCGACCCCAGCCTGATCCGCGCCTCGCGCCGACCGAAGCGCAAGGCCGCCCGTCGAGGAGGCATGGCGCTATGAAACCCGTCCGCATCCCGCTCTCTACCGACCTCCGAGAAATCGCCAAGGCAGCGGACACAATGCTCGGCAACATGCTTGTCTGGACCGGCCCGCGCCCCGTGATCCTGCATGACGAGACGCACACACCGCGCACGGCCGGCGGCCGGTTTGCGGTCGTCACCCGCCTCGACCGGCCCGGCATGGCCCCCGTGGAGCGCGTCAAGGACGTTTGCATGCGCGTCCACCGTGACCCGCACACCATCGCCATCGCAACAGCCACCGCCGTCTCGCGCATGTGGATCGCATTCGCCCAAAAGGAGAGCCGCCAATGAACGTCCTCACCAACCCGAACAACTTCCCTCTGCTGGACCTCCGACTGAACCACGGGGCCTTCCGGACGGGGGAAATCACCCTGTTCAAGACGTGGCTTCTGACCGATGGAACGCCATGCCTCGTCCTGGTGCCGAGCAACAAGACCACGCACCACGAGAAGGTCAGGCCCTGCGTGGTGCCGCTCGATTGCGCATGGAAATGGGACGAGCAGCGCGGGCCGAAGGGATACGCCGAGACGGAATCCGGCAAGTTCTGCGCCTTCCTCGGGCTCAACCCGATCAACCTCCGCGACCGGCACCGCATTCAGTCGGTCATCCGCGACTGGCTCGGCGACCTTACCGCCATGCCGCCGATGCCCGACCATCTCCGAAGGAAGGTCGCCGACCTCTTCATCACCGACCACGACACCGGCAAGACGACCCACAAGGAGGTGACGGACAATGCTTGACGACCTCGACGTCCATCGGGACCGCAGCGCCACACCTGGGCGGGTCTATTCCGACCAGCCCGAAGATCGCGTGGAACGCGGTTCCGCGCCACAGGACACCCAAGCCCGACCCGCCGATCTGCAGTCGGACGAAATGCAGATGCTGTTCAGGAGGCTGATGGCCTACTACCTGCATGAGGTGGAGGTCCAGGCCGAGAACCGCGCGCAAATGGCCGAGGACGAGGAGTTCTACGACGGGAACCAGTGGTCCGATATGGACGCCGAGGTGCTGCGCGAGCGCGGGCAGGAACCCATCGTCTACAACGTCATCTGCACCACGATAAACTGGATCTTGGGCACCGAGCGCCGCACCCGGACGGACTACAAGGTGCTGCCCCGCCGCGAAGAAGGATCGCAGGCCGCACAGCGCAAGTCCGAGCTGCTGAAATACCTCTCGGACGTCAATCGCGAAGAGTTCGACATCAGCCGCTCATTCCAGGAGGCGACAAAGGCTGGGCTGGGCTGGCTTGAAGCTGGCGTTCAGGACGAAGCAGAGGGCGAACCGATCTATTCCCGGTCGGAGTCGTGGCGCAACATCGTGTGGGACAGCACGTCGACCAACCCTGATGCCGAAGACAGCCGCTACCAGTTCCGGCACAAGTGGATGGATCGAGATACCCTCACCTGCTACTTCCCGGACGCCAAAGAAACCATTGCGCGCGCCTCGGCCAATGTCTTCGACCTCGCCACCTCCGACGACTACGGCGACGACTGGATGGATGACCAGGAGAATTTCGCAAGCCAGGATAGCGGCGTGACGCTCGATTTCGCCATGGCCGACAGGCAGCGCGTTCGTGTCATGGAGGGCTGGTTCAAAAAGCCCGAAGTGAAACCGCGAATGGTCGGCGGGGACTTCTCGGGCGAGGTGTTCGACGTCTACAGCGAGGGTCATCGCGACGACGTCATCACGGGCCGGGCATCCATCAAGCACAAGACGACCATGTCCGTCTATGTGATGATTTTCACGACCGCAGGTCCGATCTACTTTCACGCCTCGCCCTATCGGCACAACAAATACCCCTTTACGCCGATCTGGGCATATCGCCGGGCGGCCAATAACCAGCCGTATGGCGCGATCCGCAATCTCAAAGGCATGCAGCGAGACATCAACAAGCGAGCCTCCAAGGCCCTCGCCATCATGTCCAGCAACCGCACAATCATGGAGGAGGGCGCGGTAGACGATCTGGACGAATACGAGGAAGAGGTGGCGCGACCGAACGCGATCATCGTCCGCAAGACCGGAAAGCAAATCGACATCGACTCCGATAGGGGTATGGATAGCCCGCACCTTGAGATGATGGGCCGCACCATCAGCCTCATCCAGTCGACCTCCGGCGTCACCGATGAGAACCTTGGCCGCCAGACCAACGCCGCCAGTGGTCGCGCGATCGAGGCGCGGCAGAACCAGGGATCGCTCGCGACGTCGATCCTGTTCGACAATCTCCGGCTTGCCAGGCAGATCCATGGCGAGAAAACCCTGAGCCTGATCGAGCAGTTCATGACGGAGGAGAAGCGGTTCCGCATCACCAACATGCGCGGTGTCCCTTCCTACGTCACGATCAACGACGGCCTGCCCGAGAACGACGTCATCAGGACGAAGGCAGACTTCATCATCGCCGAGGACAGTTGGGATGCCACCCTGCGGCAATCCAAGACGGCGGAACTGCAAGAAATGCTGAGCCAAGTGGGTAGCGTGGCGCCGGAGATCGTGATGCTGGTGCTGGATCTGCTTGTTGAGACCATGGACCTCCCGAATGGCGAGGAAATCGTGAAGCGCGTTCGCCAGCACACCGGCATGACCGATCCGGACGCCGACATGAACAACCCCGATCCCGATACCCTCGCGATGATGAAGCAGAAGGAAGCACAGGCACAGATGCAGGCCCGCCTCAAGGAGGCCGATGTCGCGTTCCGCGAGGCCGAGGCGGCGGACAAACAGGCCAGCGCCAAGGAGAGGGCAGCGAAGGCCGACAAGACCGCGATGGAAATCGAGAAGCTGATCGCGGCGCTGCCTGGTGACGACCTCGAAACGAAGCGCAAGGCCATCGAACTGGCGCTGCAGATCATGGCCGCGCCGCCTGCTGCCCAGGTGGCCGATCAACTCCTCGCGGAGGCAGGCGTTGACCTTGCCCCGCGCATGCCCACCACGGCGCAGCCCGCGCCGGTCCCGCAACCTCAACCTGTCCCCATGTAAGGAACACCCCCATGACGAACCAAGAAGACACCACCGCGACCGAAGAACGCCCGGCATCGTCCGTCACCTCGTCCAGCAAGATCAGCCCCGTCATCCCGGATGCAACGTCCGCAGATGCTGACGACTTGCTCACCGATGAGGAGAAGATCGAACTCGGTCTTATGGAAAAGCCCGAAGGCTGGGTTGACGACGACGACGCGCCTGAAGAGGAGGGAGCCGCCGAAGAGGATGATACGCCGGATGATACCGGCGACGACGATTTCGGCGAGGAAGCCGCCGCCAAGGGGAGCGACACGGTCGAGGCAGCGCAGATCGCTCGCGACGACGATGCCAAAGCCGCCGCGGCGGAGCCGCGCGACATTGCCGGCCCGATCCCCGTTGTCGATCCGGACGCTGAGGCCCGCGTCCTCAACGAGATGAAGGCCGCGCAGAAAGACTACGACGACGGCGAATTGACGGATGACGAATACGACGCGCGCAAATCGGAACTGGACCAGCAGTATCGCGAGGCAGTCAAGCAGAACGTCCGCAATGAGCAGGCCTTCGAGACGTGGAACGAAAGCTGGAAGGCCAATGTCACGGATTATCTCGCCGAAGTGCCGGAGTTCGCACCCGGCGGGCCGCATGCCGAGAACTTTGATCGCTTTGTGCGCGCAGTCAACGGCAGCACTGACCCGGCCATTCAGGCAATGACGCAGCGCGAACGGCTGATCTACGGGCACAAGATGTACAAGATCCAGGGGGAAGCGCACGGCGTCGAAGTGCCGGACGTGCCGACGAAGCGGAAGGCCAGCGCCGCACCCGCCGAGAAGGGTGGTTTGCCGCCCAAGCCGGCGGGGAAACGCGAGCCCGTGCAGACCCTCGCCAAGATGCCTGCGGACACGGTCGAAACGGGCAATGGTGGGCGATTTGCCGAACTCGACCGGATAGCGGATTCGGACGATCCCGAAGCCTACGAGCGTGCCCTTGGCCGTCTCTCCGAGGACGACAGAGTGGCGTATCTCAGCCAATAACCAACAGAGGGACAGGATAGCGTGGCACTTTCAAAGACCATCGCGCAAGGTGACGTTCTCCACATCGGAGACGTCACCATCTCATTCACCCTGAGTACCCGGAAAGGTCTCAAGCTGGACATCGACGCCCCGCGCGACATGCTGATTGTCCACGAAAAGACCGCGCCGAAGGCTCAGTTGGGAGAGGTCGAACAGCCCGCGCGCGCCTGATCTAGATGTGGTGGCGCGGTCGCGGAAAATCGTCTATATCTGTCTCAGTGATGAGGCGCAGGAAGCGCCCTTGCTTGCGAAACACGCGACAAGGGGGCTTCCAAAATGTCCGCGACCGTCATCGCCTGGGGCGATCCCAAGGCACAAAAGAAATGGGGCACCGAACTGGCGCGCGACACCGTCGCGAACCAGTATTGGGCTCGGAAATTCGTCGGCAAAGGCGAAAACAACATCATCGAGCAGAAGACCGAACTGGAAGCCGACAGCGGCGACCGGGTCAGCTTCGATCTGTCCGTGGAACTCCGCCAGGAGCCCACGGAAGGCGATGATGTTCTCGACGGCAAGGAGGAACACTTGCGCTTCTTCACCGACGAGGTCGCCATCGACCAGACCCGGAAATCCGTCTCCTGCGGCGGGCGCATGACGCGGAAGCGTACCGTCCACGACCTTCGCATGGTCGGCAAGAAGCGCCTCAAGGAGTACTGGGCGAAATACTGGGACGAACTCTATTTCATCTATCTCTCGGGCGCGCGCGGCATCAACGAGGCCTTCAAGGTCGGCCTGGGCTGGACCGGCCGCGCCGGAAACGCCCTGCAGGCCCCCGACAACGGCCATGTGCTTTTCGGTGGTGACGCTCACGCGAAGGCGGAGATCGTCGCGGCTGACAAGATGACGCGCGACACCATCGAGCGCGCCAACGTCGCCGCCTCGATGATGCATGCCCTCGACCCGGAAAGCGCCTCGATGGTGCCGGTGACGGTGGAAGGCGAAAACCTCTACGTCTGCGTGATGTCCGAGTTCCAGTGCTACGACATGCGCATGGATACCGGCACCGGCGGGTGGCTCGACATCCAGAAGGCCGCCGCCGCCTCGGAGGGTTCGTCCAACCGGATCTTCAAGGGCTCGCTTGGCAAGCTGGACAAGTGCGTCCTGCACTCCCACGAGAACGTGATCCGGTTCAGCGACTACGGTGCTGGTGCGGACGTTCCGGCGGCCCGCGCGCTCTACCTCGGCCGCCAGGCCGGCATGGTCGCCTACGGCACGACCAAAGGGCGGCGCGGAATCTGGGTCGAAGACACCAAGGATTTCGAGAACCAGCCGCGCGTTGCCGGCGGGTTCATCCAGGGCTTCAAGAAGACCCGGTTCAACGGGCGCGACTTCGGGGTCATGGCCATCGACACCGCTGCGCGTAACCCCAACGCGGCATAATCCATCCGGCCATCGCCCTTCCGGGTGGTGGCCTTCTTTCACGGTCAGATCCGGAGGACGCCATGACCATCCATCGCAATGAATACGGGCAGCTGCGGGCGATGCCCCCCACCGCCTTGCAGTCGGGCGTCGTCGCGGCCGTCATCTTCACCCACACCTTCACCGCGGCGAAGGGCGACTTCACCGCTGCCAGCGACATCCTCGAAATCGGGATGTTGCCCGCCGGTTGCCGCCCGATTTCCGCGACCCTGATCGGCGACGGCTTCGGCGCGATCACCGCCGATGTCGGGTTCATGACCGGTCAGCCCGGCGCCGCAACGAATGACGACGGCTCGGCCCGGACCTCTGCCGACGAACTGTTCGACGGCGTATCGGTCAACGACGCCGAGAACGCGGCCACGAAGGCAACGCTTCTCGCCATCTCGCCCTCGGCGGCGCACCGTTCGATCGGCGTGAAACTCTCCGGCAACGTGGTCGCGGACGGCTCCCAGACCGTCACCGTCCTGGTCCAGTACAGCTACTGAGCCGCGCCCCGCGCGACCAACCTCCGGAGATAGACCATGCCGAGAACCAAGATCGAGTGCATCCGCCGCCGCAAGGGCGGCACCGTCGTGACCCTCCAAGGGGTCAGCTACCGTTTCGAGCCCCGGAACGATGGGCGCCACGTTTGCGACACCATCGAGAACGAGGAGCATATCCACCGGCTCCTCAAGATCGACGCCTACAGGCTGGTTCGCGACGAGGAAGTCCCGGAGGTCGCAGTACCCCTTCCGCCGCTCGCTCCGGCCGTGATCGACACCCCGCCGCTGCAGTCCGATGACGATGACGTCGACGATTCCGACCTCGATGACGACGAGATGGACGAAGTGCCCGAAGAAGGTACGCCCATCGAAGAGATGACCGAGGCGCAGCTGATCGAAGCCATCGCGCGCGAGACCGGCAAGGCCCCGCACCCGAACTCGAAACCCGAAACCCTTCGCACAAAGCTGGCCGAGGCCCGCGCTGCTGCGGCATCGTAAGGAGGCGCCAGAATGGCCTTCACCTGTGGTCAAGTCCTCGAAGACGTCCGCGCCATCCTGAACGATGCCAACAGTGTCCACTGGACCCTGCCGGAACTCCTCAACTGGATCAACGACGGCGCCAAGGCCATCGTGACGCACAAGCCGACCGCGACAGCCACGGATGTGGAGTTCGGCCTTGATGAGGGCACGAGGCAGGAACTTGCCGCCACGCAGGCCGCACTCCTGTCCATCAACGCGGTGCTGACGCAGGTTGAAGGCGGCGGCGGGCGCATCCGGGGAAACAGCGTGACCAGAGTGGCCAAGCACATCCTCGACGCGCAGATCCCCGGCTGGCAGAACCCCGACGTTCTGCCGTACTCGGTCTATGTGAACCACTACGTCTTCCAGCCCGAGATCGACCCTCGCGTCTTCTGGATCGCGCCGGGCAATGACGGGACGGGATATGTCGAGGCGACAGTCGCCATGCTCCCCACCGTCATCGCAAAGCCGTTGAACCCGCTCGACATCGAAAGCTACACCACCGCCGTGGACCTGCCGGACATCTACCGCCCGCCGCTCACCGACTACGTGCTGTATCGCGCCTTCTCGAAGGACTCGAATATTCCCGGCGGGGGCCAGCGCGCCGTTGGTCACTACAACCAGTTCGCGTCGATGCTGGGCATCAAGACCCAGGCTGAAATGCAGCGCGACGAGCGGAACGCCGCAGCGAGGTAAGCCCCATGGCCGACCTCGACGGCGGCGATCCGTTCAGCCCGGAGGAAGCCCTCGTCATCTACGACGGGGGCGATCCGTTTACGGACTTCGGACAAACGGGCATCTTCCAGATGCGGCGGCTGTCCGCGCTGACACACCTCGTCCAGCCCTATGCTGGAGGGGCGCCGCGCATCATGATCGAAAACGCCTTGCGCTACTCGGCCATCGAGTTCTGCGAGCGAACCCGCTGCTGGCGCTATATCTGCGCCATGCCGATGGTGGCCAACAACTCCGCACTGATCTGCCCCGACTTCGCCACCATCCACGAGATCGAGACGGCATATTGGGGCGCTGGCGACCATGAGTTGAAGCCGACGCAGTTCAGCGAATTGCCGCCGTCCGTCATTGCGGCGCAGGAGGCAGGCGTCCCGCGCTACGTCACCCAGATCGGCGCCAACAGCGTGGCCGTGATGCCTTTCCAGGAGGGAACGCTCCGGATCACCGTGTTCCTGAAGCCGCGTTCGAGCGACCAAGAGTTCGGGTCCGACGCATCCGACAGAATGCACGACCGCTTCAACCAGATCCCGGACTTCATGGCGGTACAGCACTCCGAGCCGCTGGCATGGGGCGCTCTGTCCCGGATGCTTCTCGTGAAGGATACCGAGTTCCATGACCCGAAGCTTGCGACCCACTTTCGCGGGCAGTTCGAAAAGGCCATGGATGCCAAGTTCTCCTCCAACATGACGGGCCAACAGAGAGCGCGGCGGCGCACCAAGATACAGTTTCTATAAGCCCAGGGAGGGGACATGCGCATCGCCGTCACCGATTTCAAAGGGGTCGCGCCGAAGCGCAATGCCCGCCTGCTGCCGGACCAGTTCGCGCAGACCGCCGTGAACACGCGCCTCGATGACGGCGCGATAGGCCCCGCAAATGCCCCCGTCCTCGAGGAAGCCTTGGGCGCCCCCGCCGCGACCATCTACCGACTGGAGGACGAGACTTGGCTGACATGGCCGAGCGTCGTCAACGTGGTCCCCGGCCCCATCGCAGCGGACAGGCTCTATACGACCGGCGGCGGCGTTCCGCGTCTGATCGTGGACGAGACCACCTACAACCTCGCGGTTCCCAGACCGACGACCGCGCCGACCACCGTTCTGCAAAGCGGCACCGTGAACGCGGAGACCAGCGAGCAGGTGCTTTTCGCCTATACCTGGCTCACCGAATACGAGGAGGAAAGCGAACCGTCGCCGCTGTCGACGCCCTTGGAATGGAGCGCGGGCTGTGTCGTGAGGCTGTCCGACATTCCCGCGCCGCCCGCCGGCCGCGCTATTGACCGGGTCCGCATCTACCGCAGTTCCACCTCGGCCACCGGCATTTCGGACCTCTACTATGTCGATGAGATCGCGCTCGCGACCACCTACGACCATGATGCGGACCTCGCACCCCTGCAGGACGTGGCCGTGAGCAAGGACTTCACGGCGCCCGTCGACACTCTCGCCGGTATCATTTCCATGCCGAACGGCATGATGGCGGCCTTCTCCGGGCGCACCATCTACTTCTGCGAGCCCTATCTGCCCCACACCTGGCCCGCGAAATATTCGCTTGTCGTGGACTTCGACATCGTCGCGCTGGCCGCCTTCGGATCCTTCCTCGCGATCCTGACGGAGGGGACGCCCTACCGCGCCCAAGGCACCCACCCCGACAACATGAGCATGGAGCAGATCGAGGAGAACTTGCCGTGCGTCTCCCTGCGCAGCGTTGTCGATTTCGGCTACGCTGCGATCTACGCCTCTACGGAGGGATTGGTGCGGATCACCTCGACGGGTGCGGAGGTCATATCGAGGCCGCTGATTTCCCGCGCTCAATGGGAGGCGGTCGATCCGGCATCCATCGTCGCCAGCCGCTACAACGGGCGCTACTGGTTCAGTTTCGGCGGAACCTTGAATGGGCGCACGGACAAGGGCGCCATGATCGACCTGACCGGCGAGCAGCCTTTCCTGATCGAGACCAACGCGCATGCCATCGGCGCCTTTCACGACATCCGCGAGGGTCGGCTCTTCTACCTGTTCAACTCGACCACGATCCAGGAATGGGAGCCCGAGGGCGGCGACCCGATGATACAGTCGTGGCGGTCCAAGGTGTTCGTCACCCCGCACCCCGTCAACTTCTCGGCGATCATGGTCGAAGGCATTGCCAACGTCGACCCCGGCACGTTTTCCGCCGACATTTATGCGGACGGCGACCTCAAGCACACGATCACGGCCATGAACGTCGCCGAGCGTCTGCCGAGCGGCTTTCGCGCGACCCGCTGGGAGGTCGAAGTAACGACTGATGCGACCATCGAGGCGATCACGATCGCCGAGAGCATGGGGGAACTGCAAACCCCATGAGCCTGCGTCCTGATCGCATTGCGGAAATCCTTGAGGTGCTGGCGGGCCGCCGCGGCGCGAAGAAGGAGCATGCCGTCCGTTTCGGCGACATCAGCGACATTTACGAAACGCTCAAGCGTCTGGTGGCGCAGGCGCAAAGCCTTTTTCGGCGCGCGGCGACCATCGAAGAGACCATAGGCGACCCCGAAACGCCGGGGGAGGGCAGCATCTACGCGCTGATCGCCGCCGCGCAGCAGGAGGCCGAAGATGCCGCCGCCGACGCGCTGGAAGCGAACGACAACATTGACGACATTCTTGACCTCGGCGGCACGGCTCTGGACGGCACGAACTTCGCCAATTTCATCGGCCTGACCGGATCGCGCCTTACCACGGTCGAGGGCAACCTCGCCGCCACCTTCTCCATGACGCTGGAGGAGGGTAACGAGGCGGCCGGTCTGCAGATCGTGGTGTCCAATGACCCGGACGGCTCGGAAGGCTTCTCCGCGCTGCGCTTCTTCGCCGACAACATCATCTTCAAGGGGTCCGTCTCGATGGACTTCCTGACGGTCGGCATCGGGCGAAACCTGATCCCGGACGCGCTGTTCTCGAATGGCAAGGCGCATTGGCGGCTGGTGGATCCGCAGTCCGAACTTTCGTTCATCCTCCGCGCGCCGGGCGCGACCTTCGCGGGCGCAAGATACCCTACTCTTGCGATCTACCAGTCCGGGGCCGCCGCAGAGACCGCCGACGTCCGGATGCAGACCGAGGACGTGGACGGGAACTATGGCGACGGCATCGCGGTTCAGGCTGAGGCCTGGTACGAGTTCAGCGCGCGTGTTTCGTCTCACCGCTGCGGCGGCCGCCTGCGCATCATCTGGAGGCAGGCGAACGGAACACTGATTTCCAACCAGATCGTTGATGAAGTCGCCGTGGCCGTGCCGTCGTCTTCGACCAACCCCGAGGAATGGCCGGTCTACGGCGGGCACCTTCAAGCCCCGGTCGGGGCCGCCTTCGCGACCCCCGTCATCATCAAAGATCCGACAGAGCCCGGCGAGGCCGACAGCTACCTGTTCTGGTATCAGCCGCAGCTGGCCCGTTCTCACCTCAACGCGGTTGACCTGACCCCATTCGCGCCCCCTGGAACGACGCTCATTTCGGGCGGGATGCTGATTACCGACAGCATCATCGCCCGCCACATCTCGGCGGCGGCGATCGAGGCAGGCCACATCGACACCATCAGCTTCTCCGCATCGGGTCTTGCCCTGTTCGGCGACAATCTCCAGTCAACCAACTACGTTCCCGCAGACCCTCTTGAGGATCGGGTAGGATGGCGGATCACGAACGCAGGCGTTGCGGAGTTCCACGACGTCATCATCCGGCGCGACCTGACCACCAACGGCGACACCGGGTCCGTCACGATCACCGAGACCCTTGGCGAGATCGGCGCGTTTCCCGAAGACTCCGACATCTACACGGAAGAGATGGCGGTGGTTTACACGACCTATGTGGAGACCACGGGCGTGGGGATGACCGCCTGGCAGGGCACTCACAAGACCTATATCGCCGTCGCGGGGCTCAGAAATGTCGTTGTGACGGCGGACACCGGAGACACGCCCGATGTCTTCTGGGGCGCCGTTGCTACCGTTCTGCCGCTCACGCGCTGGTCCGGATCGCAGACCCTTCGCCTCAAGCTGGAGGTCTGGTGCAAGAAGGTGACGACGATGGCCCCCGGCGCAGGCGGGGAGTGGTACATCGACTGGACCATCTACGAGGTGACGTGATGATAACGGCGGCATATTTCCGGGGGGCCACGGTCTACATCCACTCGGCCGAACTCGCTGGGTCCAGCATCAGAACCACGGTCGCCGCCTATCGTTCCGGAGACGATGGGTATCTCGATGCTGTTGACATCGCGAACGGGGCCGAAGGCGCGGAGCCGGTGGTTCCGCTGGTCGCGCTGGCCGCGCCGGCCGGGCCCTTCACGACGTCGGCCCCCCTTGACCTCTCCGGCTACCCGGACGGCTCGACCTTCTATGTCAGGAACGCCAATGGCGACCTCTACAGCGCGACTATCAACTATCTCGATGAGGACAACGGCATCTCCTTCGCCGATCCGGGCACCTACAACATCGCCATGACACCACCCCTGCCGAACACGGGCTGGCGGCTGAACGTGGAGGTGACTGCCTGATGCCGCTGCTTGTCGTCTCCCAGAATGGTGTCGCCGAACAGAAGGAGCGGGACGCGGCTATTGACGAGCAAACCGCCTCGCGCATCGCGGCGGGGTTCGTCCACGATGGCCGAACCTATGCCGGGACCATGGAGGATGTCCTCTACATCCAGTCTTTCGGCATGCTGGCCGTGGCCCAGATCGTCAACGGCTCCGTCGATGGAGACCTGCGCTGGCTGGACCAAGACAACGATTTCACCTGGTACGACATTGGCGGCGTGGCCGTGACCTTCGACGCTCAGGGGGCCTACAACCTCGCGCTGTCTGCCGCGGCGCACATCGCCGCCCACTACCGCGCGGCGCAGATCATCAAGGGCGACGCGGGCCAGAGCGTGACGACGTCGGGTCATTGGCCATGAAGATCGTCACGGCCCCGCAATCCGCGCTGCTGGCATGGGCCAAGGACATGCAGGCGTTCAAAAGCCCGTGGGAACCAGACGCGGCGGCCATAGGGGTGGCAGACCAGACCGAGGACGGTTCGATGCGGCTGCGGGCGGTCATGGTCGCGACGGACTGGAAGGTTCACGACTGCCATCTGCACATCGTCTCGGACGGTTCGCGCGGATGGGTCATGCCCTCGTTCCCGCAGGTGGTTTTCCGCTACCTCTTCGAGATCAGGAAGCTTCGCCGGGTCACGGCGACGACACAGGAACACAACATCAAGACGCAGATCCTTTGCCTGAAGCTAGGCTTTGCGTTCGAGGGCCGACTGCGCGGTGGCTCCCTAGACGGCTCCGATGGTATCGTGATGGGCATGACAAGGGCGTCTTGCCGGTGGATCAGGAAAGGATGAAGAGATGAGCGGCGGCGGAAGCGCACCGAAACCTGACAAGAACATCGGCATCGCCGCGCTGCGGACGGCCGAGATCGGCGAGGACTACCTCGCGTGGATGCAAGGGCAGGCCGAAGTCACGAACGAGTGGGCCGACGAGGACCGCGCGCGGTATCAGGAGGTTTTCCAGCCTCTGCAAGACGACTTCATCGCCGAAGCCCAAGCATACAATAGCCCGGAGCGCCGCGCTGCGTTCGAGTCAGCCGCCGTTGCCGACGTGGAGCAGCAGACGGACATAGCACGAGCTGTCCAGGAACGCGACATGATGGCCAAGGGTATTGACCCGCGCTCGGGCCGGTACGATGCGAGCCGCCGTCGCGTCGAGATGGATGCCGCGCTGGGCAAGGCAGGCGCGGCCACCACGGCGCGGCGGTTCAACGAGCAGACCGGGCGCGCGCTGCGCGCCGATGCTTTGAACATGGGCTCCGGCTTCGCTGTGAACCCCGCAACGTCCATCGGCCTGTCCAACAGCGGGATGGCCTCGGGCGCCAGCGCAGCGCAGCGCGGCAACGAGCAGATGGGCTCTCTTCTCAACATGGACTACCAGAACCGCATGTCGGCTTGGCAGACCCAGCAGCAGCAGGGAGCGGGCCTCTGGGGTGCGGTCGGCACAGTAGGGGGCGCCATCGCGGGCGCGCTGCCTTGGACAGCCATGCTGTCTTCGAAGGAGGCCAAGACCAACAAGCGCAAGGCCCCCGGCATCCTCGATTCCCTGAAAGATGTCCCGGTCGAGGCCTGGGATTACAAGCAAGGTCGGGGCGACGGAGGAACCCACATCGGGGCCTATGCGGAGGATGTTCACAAATCCCTTGGCGTGGGGGACGGAAAGACCATCCCCGTGCCCGATGCGGTCGGCATTGCCTGGAAGGGCATCAAGGAACTGAATGCCAAGGTCGACAAGATCGCGGCGAAGGTGGCGGCCTGAGACATGAGCGGCTTCAACTCGTTCATGGTCGGTTTCGCCGACTCATTCGTAAAGCAGCGAGAGGCGCGCAAGGCCGAAGCGGACGGCCGCGCGGCGCGCTTGGACGAAAATTTCGGAGATCCGGGCACGGATTTGACCGCTCCCGGCTTCCGAAGCCCGTTGACGGGGGAGGGAGGCACAGGCGAGCGCGGCGCCTTGGACCGCCAAGTGTCGCCGATGACGGGAAAGGCCAGCCTCAGCTTCGCGAAGAAGATAGACGCGGCCAGAACGCGAGACCTTCTGATCGAGACGGCCGACGAACTCGGCATGGACCCGGTCGACCTTGCCACCATCGTCAGTTTCGAGACCGCCGGCACCTTCAACCCGCGCAAGAAGGGACCGAAGACGAAATGGGGCCAACATGAAGGGCTGATCCAGTTCGGAGAGCCGCAGGCTGCGCGGTTCGGCGTCGACCACCGGGACGCCCTCGGCAGCCAGTTGGGCAAAAACGGGGCCGTGGTGAAATACTTCCGGGCGCACGGCTGGAAGAACGGCATGTCGGGCCTCGACGCCTATTCGGTGGTCAACGCCGGTGCGCCAGGTCGCTACAGTGCGTCCGATACGGCGGCGGGCGGCACCAGAGGCGATGTCCGAGACAAATGGGAGAACCAGATGGGCGATCACAGAAGCAAGGCCTCGGCCCTGCTCGGCATGGATGCCGCGAAGCAACAGAGGCCGACGTCGGAGGTGGGCGTGTCGGACATCCGGCCCAACATCCTTGGGCAAATCGGCCTTGAACTCCCGACACAGACGCCGCAGCCCGAGGGGCAGATCAAGTCCACGCGCGTTCTCGACGCAGTCGGCCTCACGGAGAGCCTTCCGCAGCAGCAAGCGGCCACGGCGGCCTTCGAGCCGCAACGGGTCAACCCGAATTTCATCACTCCGGGGATCAGTCCGGTTTCGCAGGCCGTATCCGGTCCGAAGGGTTCGCCTGCCGAGATCGGCGTGGGAGCGGTCACGGCCAAGATGCCGGCCGCCGCGCCGGTCGCGACAGTCACTCCCGCTGCCATGCCCGCCTTTTCGCCATCCCTTCCCGCCGCCGCACCTGATCCGCGCTGGGCATGGTTCAGGAACTACAACATGGGGACCGCCCAATGACATCGACCTCACCGTTCGCCGCCTTCATCGAGGGAGCCGCGCAGGGCTTTCAGTTTACGCAGGGGCTCAAGGACAAGGCGCGCGCGCGGGCGCGCGAGGATGAGCGGTTCCAGTGGGAGCGGGAGGACTACGCCTGGACCAAAGAGGAACGCGAGCGCCTGCGCGCCGAGGGGATCGAGGATCGCGGCTGGACGAGGGAAAGCCGCGCGCGGCAGCGCGAGGTCTGGGGGCAGGACGATCAGGACCGGACGACGCGCCGGGCCGCCGAATCCGAAGAACGCAACTGGACCGGCCGCGTCAGGGATCGCACCGAAACACTGTGGGGGCGCGAGGATGAGAAATACCAGTTCGAAAAGCAGGAGCGCGACATGCTGTCCGGCCTGTTCTCGGACGAGGCACCGCAGCCGTCCGGAGAGATCGAGCCCCGCGCACCCACTGACCAGGCCCCGACCGATCGCCCAAGCATCGGCACTGACGTCGCTGCGCCGCGCCCCGATGCGCCAGGCGCGACAGCCGTTGCACCGAAGGCAGATGTGACGCCGGCCGCGCCGCCCGCCTCGTCTCCTCCGGCTCGGATGGCGCCTCCGGAAGCCCCGAAGCTGGACATCGGCACCCTCGCCGGAGATCCAGCGCCGCGGAGCGCCGTTTACGACACGCCGCCCGCCGCGCCGCCGCCCGCCGCGCCGCCGACTGCCACGCCGCCGACTGCGCCGGTTGCCGCACCGAATGCCGCCCCTCCCGTCGCACAGGCGCCGGTCGCGTTGCCGACCTACGACCCGGCGCCAAGTGTCATGCCGATGTCGCCCGCCCAAGGCGCCGCGCCGAGCATGGCGCCGGGCATTCTGGACACCCAGCCCCCGCAAGGGGCATCCCAATCGGCGCCCCTCACACGGAAGGCTCCGCCGCTACCCGCCTCCAGCACTGTGCGTCCCGCGCCCGTGGTGGCCGACAAATCATCGCGTGAAAACCGCAACACCTTCGCCGCGAGAGAAGCTGGGGCGAATGATCGCCTGACGGGGCTCGCCGCCGACGCGGATCGCGCCAACGCATCCATGCAGGTCGGCATTGACCCGATTTCGGGGGAGACGCTGACCGACGACGGCCGCGCCGAGGCGGAAGCGTATGTGCGCAATGTCCAGCGCCGCATTGGCGCGGTCCAGCGCCCGGAGCCGCCGCAGCCCGCCGCGCCGCAACAGGAAAGGGCCATAGGCCCGTACCAGCGCCGCGCGATGAGCGCCGGGGTGGAAGACCTGAGCAATGCCGAGCAGGCCGACATTGCCGCTGCCGCGCTGGAAATGAAGCACAACCCCTTCACCAATCAGCCTCTCACGCCCCAGGACGAGCGGGACTACTACCAGGCGGTCGATGTCGTGGAAGAGCAGTTGCGGCGAGCGGAGATGGCCGCCGCCTCCGAAAGCCCTTCGCAGCCGCCGTCTCCCACACCGGAGGCCTCGGCGTTCCCGCTTACACGGACGGAGCGCGTCCCTCAAGCCAACTACCAGATCCCGAATGCGCCGAGCCGCCCGGACGCCACCCCGGCGCGCGTAGCCCCCGGCATCCTGCCCGATGCGGCGCCGTCCGGTGCGGTGCCCCAAGCACAGAAGCAAACGCCACCATCCCCGGCCGTTGAACGCTTCGGGCCGGATGTCACGCCCGGCGTCAGCGCGGTCATGTCCATGCCTCAGATGCGACCACCTTCCGCTGACCCCGTGCCCGCCGCGCCGCGCCCTTCCGGGCCGATTTCGCGCGTGGCCGCCGCGGCGCCGCCCGCCCGCCCGCAGGCGCCGGGCATTCTGCCACAGAAGGACACGACATGGAGCGCGCCGCCGCGCCCCGCTCCATCCATCGGCCTGCCGTCATCGAACCCGGCCGCCGTCGAAGCCGCCCCTGCGGCACAAGCAACGGCGGCCGTCGCGCCAACCCAGCAGACGCCCGAGGGGACGCCGGAGGAATCGGTTGAGGCCGTTCGCGCCGCCGCGGTGTCGGCTGGCGGCCCCGGCGCAGGAGCATCGCCGCAGCAGCAGGACCGCATGGCCGCTGCGTTCGTGGAAGACTACACCACGCGCCGCGCGCGCAAGATCATCTCCTTCTACGAGGCGCGCGGGCAGTTCGAGAAGGCCAACGCCTTTCGGGGCTTCCTCAAGGACAAGCAGGTTCGCGAGGGGATGGGGCATTGGTCCAAGGCGATCATCGCCGCGTCGAACGGGGATGAGCGCGAGTTTGTCGAGCAGATTTCTCGAGCCTACAACACCAAGGGCTATTACGACGACGGCTATTCCATCGACCCGGACGGCACCGGATTCGCGCGCGATGCAAACGGCGAAATCATCCCCGGATCGGCGAAGATCACGTTCGTGAACGATCGCACCGGGGAGAGTTTCACGCAGCAGGTTGATGGTCAGGGTGACTTGTACCGGCTCGGCATCGACCACCTCTCCGTTGAGCAGGTATTCGAGCGCGGCTGGGCCGAGTACAAGACGGGGCGCGAGGCAGCATTGGAACGGGAGCCGAGCGCCAAGGAGATCACCGACGCGATCAAAGTGCTGTCCGAGGGCGCGGTGTCAGGCAGCAATAGCAATTTCAATAGCCTCTCTCCGTCCGAGAAGCGCGCCCAGGCGATCGAGTTGTTGACCGGGCGCAATGCCGCGCCGGGAATAAGCGATGTTCCCCTCTACGGGGCGAAGCAGTAGGGTCGGGCCGATACCAGGAGGTAGGCCATGACCAAACCCGTGATGATCCTTGTCGCTATCGCCGCCATCGCGGCCGTCTGGATCTTCCGCTACGACGTTTCCCCGCTGCAGGACCGGCCCGGCGCCGTGCGCCTTGATCGCTGGACCGGGACCGTGGTGCTGTGCCCGTCGTCGGAGTGCTGATCGGGACGGCTGGGCCTATTCCTGCGTTTCCTCATCCCGCGTCAGGGCGTTCGCGCTGCAAAGCGCCTCGAACTGGTCCAACTGACTGCGCAGTCCGGCGGGCTCGATGCTGCTGAGAAGCGCGGGAAGCACCGCGGCGATGTCGGCAGGATCGACCCCCTCGGGCACGGTTCCGGTCCCCGCCGCCGCGAGCATGTCCACGAAGGACTGCGTGATGACGGTCGAGAGGCCCCAGTAGGTGCCGCCGGCGAGCGAGCAGGAATAGCACCCGGCGCCCCAGCCCAGACCTCCGGCGATGCGCCGGGCCGCGTCCAGTTGGGTGGCAGGCACGATCAGGGCGGCCTGGTGGATGTAGTCGGTCATCAGGCGATACCTCCCGAAAGATCGGCGTAGTAGGTGCGGAGCCGTGCGATTTCGGCGGGAGTGGGGATGCTGTTCGCCTGCACCGAGCCATACCACCGGATGTTGGAAACGGAGGTGCCGCTCACATTTACCGGCGTCGCGCTACCATCCGTCAGCGCCACGCCAACTCCGGAGGATACGATTCCGTTTACGTTGAGGGTGCGAAAGGTTGGCTCGACGTATCCGGTAACCAGCAGATCGACACCAACGACTGACGTGGGATACGTGACACCCGTGTTGGCGCCTGCCACGCTGAAATTGACGAGCTGCGGGGTGTCCTGCACCGTGAAAAGGAGCGGGTGTCTATGATAACTCTCTCCGCCCGAACCTCTATTGGAGAAGACATGCGGAAACGATCTGTTCAGCGTGATCTGCCGGAAGGCCGACAGGTGAAAGATCTCCGTGGAGAACGGAAGCGGAGCAGCGGATGCGAGCAGGTCGTCCACGCCGTCGAAAAGCAGCGACTGCAAGATGCCGCTCGCCGGGATCTTTTTCAGCGAGACGCTCTCCACCACCGCCTCCGTGGGCTGGTTGTTGACCATCTCCACGTAGATGGTGGAGACGCCGGGGGTGATGGCGATGATCGTGGTATCCGTGGTGTTGGCGGAGGTGTGGATGGTTCCGCCCCCGACGGTGGTCCCGACCTTCAGGATGCTGGTGCCCGAGCGCCTCGCTACCTCCAGAAGATAGGTGCTGCCGGGTGTCACCGCGACCGCGGCGTAGGCCGCCGCCGCAGCCTCGGCATTCCGGTTGAGGGCGAGCCCGCCGGCATCCCATGTCATCGTGCTGGTGGCCCCGGTCCTGTTCGTCCAGGAGGACACGTCCGCTGCGAACTCACCATTCGGCACCAGCTCCGGGCCGTTGGCGGGCGTGACCTCGTCCCAGGAATGACGGTAGACGGGCCTCGCGGCGGCGGTCGCCTGAGCGAGGTGATTTCCCGCCACAGCGCGAAAAGAGACATTGCGGATCTTGTAATCCGTAGGCCCGGATGCACGCTTGAACAGGGGCGAGTTCGCATCGCCCGACTGGCGACACCAATAGAACTCCTTGACCCCGAGCGAATTGATGATCTTGCCGTAGTTTCCGACGATGATGCCGCCGCCGACGGCTGCGATCTCGTAGACTTCGAGGCGCACGCGATAGACCGCTCCGAGGGGCAGCGTGATGGTGTCGCCCCTGACGTCCGAATAGGCACCGGCGCTCGAATAGATCCTGTAGTCATTCACGCCGAGGATCTCGGACTCCCCGGAGACCGTCGCGGCTTCAAGGTTCCAGGCATCCGCGCCGTCGGCCAGCCCCTTGCTCTTGTCGAGCATCCCGCCGACCGGGTCTCCCGGCGAGGTCACGGGGGTGCTCATGGCGCTGTCCTGGAACAGCGTGCTCATGTCGCTCGGATCATACCAGGCGGCGAGGCTGCGCAGGGCGAGGGGAGAGAAGGGCTTCCTGTTGCCGAAGACATACCCGGTTCGGCCCGGCAGGATCTTCCCCAGCGCCCCGAAATTCAGCCGGGTTGCGGATAGCTTGCCGCTCATCAGGCAGCCTCGACCGTTTCGGTGATGACGACGCCTTCGGCGCGAGTTGCGCGCCACAGGCGCTTCCCATCCGCAAGCGTCAAAGACCACGGTTCGCCGGGGCGGATCGGGTGTCCATAGGCGATGTGAAAGAGGGGGGCGGTGTCATCGTCGGTGATCGCGAAATACACCGTCTTGTCCGAGGTGTTCGCCATCAGCACATCGGTGTCGCCTGCTGCGGTGATCCTGCCATCGGCATGCCAAGTGATGGGGACGGTCTTGCGCTCAGTGGCCATTGTCGGGCTCCTTCATCCAGCGGCAATGCCGCGCTCCGTAATCGTTCTCCACAGCGATCTGCTCGACCTCGCTGCGGTTGGTTGCGACCATCGCGCGCGCGGTCGCGGCGGCGAAATGCTTGGGCGACGTCACCACGTCGCAGAAATCACCCGGCACCGCGCAGGCGCTAAGGGCGAGTGATGCGGTCAGCCAGATCGTCGTCTGTTTCACGGCGGGCGTCCTCCTTCAGGGTCTGGACCTCTCGGCAGGTCTCGAGCCGAGCCGCGCGGTCGGCCAGACGCTCGGCGCGCGCGTACTGCCATGCGGCAAAGCCGGACACGGACAGGAAAGCCACGATCAGCGCCCGCAGGATCATCGCACCAACCGCCAGTTGTTGAGCGCCACGGCGCCGGTGATCGCAGCCACGATCCAGATTGCCGTTTCGCCATCGTTCAGGAACAGCCAGAAGACGATGGCTCCGGCCAGCGCCAGCTTGACGACCACCCAGCCGCGGCCGAGGCGGGTCATCAGCCACCGGATAACCGGGTTGCCCTCGATCGCATCGCCCTCGCGCAGGGCGCGCTCAGTCGTCACCACGTCTGCCAGCTGCGCGACGATGTAGGCGATGATCGCGAGGGTCATGTGGCGAGCCCCCGCAGGCACATGGCCTTTTCCTCGGCCCTGCGGTTGACCAGGCCGCGCAACACCCTCCCGCCAGCCTTGTTCCACCAGGTCAGCGCCTCGCAGCCGCCGCGGATGTCCCCCGCATTCAGGCGCCGGGTGGCGGTGCTCCCCCCGGCGCCGGCCACGCCCACGTTGTAGGCGAGCGAGACATAGGCTGCGTCCCGCGCAGGCGGCAATCGGCCCGCCCTGGTCTCGGCCGTGAAATACGGATGCAGCCCCGCGCGGAAGACGATCAGGCGCTCGGCCAGCATCGCGGCGCATTGCTCGGCCGTGTAGGTGTCGGTCGGCTTCACGCCCAGCGTCTCGCCGTAGCACACCGTCCAGATCCCGACAGGATCTCGGTAGGCTTTGGTCCTCAGCCCCTCCCAGCGCGACACAAGGGGGATCGCCTCGGATAGGAATGTGCGCTCCGCGCTCTGAGGCGAGGCAGAGGGGGCTAAGTCCGGTATGCCCGCCACCCCCGTGGCCGCCGGGCCGTCTGCCGTCCACAGCGCGCCCCCCAGCGCCAGCGCCAGCACCACGCCCGCCACCCAGATCGGACTGCGCGTCCTGGTGCGGTCGATGCCCTGATCCTTGATCCGCCCGATCGCGCCGTAGACCAGCAGCGCCAGCGCCAGCCAGAACCAGAAGCGGGGCGACGTGTCGACGTCCAGCAGACCGTAGATCAGATCGGGCAGCACGAGGCAGAAGATGCCCAGGTAAATCGCCCACATGCTATGCGCGCGCGCTGCGACCGCGCGCCAGTTTTCGATCAGTCTCATTGCTTTCTCCCAAGGATGTGAGCGAGCCGGAAAGGCTCGGGGTAGGTGATGCAGGTGATGATGTTGTAGTTGGGCCGGTCCTCGTCCGGGATCGCCAGCAGTCGGGCGCGAAGGATCAGGGTAAGGCCGACGATCAGGCACATCTCGAAGAGCATGTTGGCATTGAGGCCGCCCAGCATTTCCCGAACGGCAGGCCAGCCGTCGCCCATCACGATACGACCGAAAGACCAGTAGACCGACCGCCCGATCGAGCCGAGCGCAAAGAAGAAGAAGCCCCAGGCGAGATGCGCGGCAGGGGGCGTCATGGTCGCCAAGAGGTTCGGGATGTAGGCTCGGGCGGTCCACAGGCCGAGGATGAGCGTGGCCATTGCGGTGATGTGGTGAAGGGCCATCAGGTATCCTCTCTCGGCCGGCGGGAAATTTCGTCGAGGGCAGACGCGATGCTCTGAACCATCTCCTCGCGACGTTGCTTGAGTAGGGCCAACCTGCGCTCTTCCTCGGCGATGAGTGGCGCCGCATCGCGGATTTTGGCGTCGGAGCCGCGCGGGCTTGTCCTTATCCGGAATGGCCAGACCATCAGCGCAGGCCTCCTACCTGTATTGCCGTGGAAATCCGCTCAAGCTGGGCGAGCGTTTGTTCCTCGCGCCGGATTGCCTCGGCCAGGCCCTGTTTCGACTGCTCGATGAGCCTTTCCGTCAGGGTCTCTATTTTCTGATCCCTTGACGAAATCTCCTTCAGCAGCCGGTAGCGGTCATAGCCCATCGCAAAGAGCATGATGCCGACCGTGCCGAACCTCTCGAACCACCAATCAAGCGTCATGGTCAGGCTCCCTGCAGCAGTTCCGCGATCCAGTTCACGCCGTTCCAAGTGCAGCGCATCAGCCTGTAGGTGGTATTGGTCAGGATGAGGTCGGCACCGCCCACGCACCGGATATTCCCGGAATTGTGCTTGAACGTGATCTGATCGCCGCTCGACACGTTCCGGAACAGGAGGGTTCGATACCCCACCGCCGTAATCGTGTTGAGGTCATCGACCGTTCCTGTTTCCGCCTGAACGCGGAACACGTCACCGAAGCCCGCGCTGGGCGTGATGACGCCAGCGGCGATGGTCAGCAGGGGAGGGGTGGCGGTCGGATTCTGGCCGTCCCCGTAGATCCTCTCGGCCAGCCAGTTCACGCCGGTCCATGTGCAGCGCACAAGGCGCCGATCTGTGTCGGTCAGGACGATGTCCACGCCACCGGCGCACCGGATATTCCCGGTGCCGTGCTTGAACGTCATCTGGTCGCCGGTCGTCAGGTTGCGGAAGATGATCGTGCGATAGCCGGTTGCGGTGATCGTGGCGATGTCGTCGGTCGTCGCGGCCCCTTCGCCGCGCACACGGAAGACGTTGCCGGTCTCGGGGACAGTCAGAACGCCCGCAGCCACATCGAGGACGGGCACCGTGCCCGCGGCCCCGTCGATCAGCCCTCCGGCGAAATGTCTGGAGGGAGAAAGTATGCCATCCACGGTCAGCGCAAGCTGCGTGATGCCGCCATATTTCAGCAGGAATTTCCAGAGGTCGGAAGCATCAGGCCGGAGGGACCACCTGTTGTTCAGGCTGGTGATGTCGTCGGAAAGCTGGATGACCGGGTCATTGCTGTTCTGATCGCCAGAAATCCGGACCAGCGCAGGCGCCCGCCCGCCGACACCGTTTTGCCCGCCGACGCCCACAAAGAAGTCATCCGAGCCAGCGCCGCCCACGTTGATGACCTTCCCCTTGAGGCGTGTGGGAACGCTTTGTGCCTGCATGCCCGCGCCGGAGCCGATGCCGACGAAACGCACGTTGCCGGTGTGATGCGTGACCTTCAACTGGCCGGAAGAACTGAGCCCGGCCGGTGCGATCCGGTTCGGAATTTCGCTGGTGTCGTCCCCGAGGCCGGGCGTCTCCGAGGGGTTCCCCAGAAAGATGACGTCATCACAGCGCCCGAGGAGGACCGGGAAATCGGAAAAGGTCCGTACCGAACTGCGGATGCAATGGGCGCGGATGCCCTTGTTCGTGCCGCCGGTCTCTCCGTCGATGCAGACGGCCGGGTGCCAGGGGAGCGACGAAAAGCGGTCAGGCCGGTCATATCCGAAGATCCGGCCGCCGAGCATCGCGCCGGTCAGGCCGCCCTCGACCGCAGTCCCGCGCGAGCCGAGGATGCCGATGCCGGATGTGACGTTGCCTTCCCACTTCAGGTAGTCGGGGTCAGGGTTGCCGTCGCCGGGCTTGTTGTTCTGCATCAGCCCGAAGTCTTTGAAGAACCCGTAGATGTTGATGTCGATGCGCGCGTTGGTGCCGCGGTTGAGGTAGCCGCAGGTGTATCCTGCCTGCTGGTTGTCGGTTCCGCGCGCGATGCGGTTGGCGCCATCGCGATGGTGCTGGTACTGCACTATGCCGAAACCGGAGATGTCGCCCCCGTTCGGGGTCGCGTTAATCATCATCGGGAGCGGATTGGCATGCGCCTTGATCGGGTGCCCGTCGACGTGGTCGGCGTTGTAGGGGTCTCCGAACCCGTCAAGCAGTTCTGCGAATGCATCGGGATCGGGGTCTGCAAGCCTGCCGGTGTCGTACAGAGCGTTCGTCGTCGGGGTGCCCATGAAGATGATGTTGCCGCCGGGCAGTTCCTTGAAGGAGCCCGGCATCAGGAGTTCCTTGAAGTCGTTGCCCTGGTTGAAGGGCATCAGCGGGGCACCTCCGAAGCCTTTGATGACGGGGTTGTCGGGCATGATGAGGACGCGCCCGTCGTGAACGCCGAAGTTCGCATCGGGAAACCAAAGGCTGTCATTGCTGTTCAGCCAGCTTTGCAGCGCCGCGCCACTGTCGAAGTTCTCGGGGTCGTGGGTGGCGTCGAATTTTGCGCCCCAATCGAACGGAGTATTGAAGGCGCTGATGCGGCGGTTGCCGATCTGAGCAGGGGCGGCAAGTTGCAATGTGCCGCTGGCAACGTCGTAGATCAGGCGCCCGCCGTCCCCGTTCACGGGGGGCAGGTCGGGGAACACGGTGGCCCCGTCTCCCATCCGGACGATGCCGGTGTCTGTCTCCAGGCCAAACTCGCCTGATCTCAGGACCGGGGCGGCGGCGGCCCACTGTGCCGCCGTGCCTTTGCGTTGCGTGATGCGAATGGTTTCGGGCATTTGGGATCTCGCGCATAGACCTTGCGGTCAGATGGCGCGCATCCTGCACAGCCTTTGGGCCTCTATATCACGATCTTGCCCTATCGTTCCACCGCTGACGCTATCCCTAGTAGATGCCGGGCGCAGCCTCCGAGCGCAGCCGCGCGTTGAGCCGCGGGTTGAGGCCCACACCGCCTTCATTCCGGCCCGAGGCCGCCATGCGGGACTTGAGAGACTGGCGAATGTTGTCCATTCCGATGGGCCACTCCGGGGTGTTGCTATTGAAGGCTTCGATGCGGCGGATGGTGCTTTCGGTCACGCCCCCACCGTCTCGGATGTCGTCCGTTGCCTGCCGCAGAAGCCCCCGGCGCTCATTGGTGATCCGCTTTTCGGCGTTCTTCAGCTTGGAGTTGGTCGAATACCGCTCCGAGACCTCGGCGGGGGTGAAGCCCAGGGCCTCGACCAACACCTGATAGATCGTCACCTCATCGAGGAGGGGATCGCCGTTGTAGGTTTCGACGCCCTCGGAAGCGTAGCGCCCGGCCTGCATGAGGTCGCGAACGAATTTCGGGGCCGCGGTTTCGACGCCGCGCCAGATGTGCCCGTCCGTCGCTTTCTGGACCCCCCGAAACATATTCTCGGCCATGCCTGGAACCGCGCCAAGCATTTGCTGCAGCCAGTAGTTGTAGACGTCGTCACCCTCAAGCGTCCGGTCAGATGTTCGGAACCACAGATCGGGCATGCCGAGGCGGGAGGTCAGATCGACACCAGCAAGGTGGCCGGGAACGCCCTTGAGCATCATGCCGGCGACGTCTTTGCCAAAGAGGTCGACCAGCGATCTCTTGAGGCCTTCCTCGATGTCGTCCTCGCCGTCATCCGCAAACAGACCAAGCAGCGCCACGGTCAGCCCGTAGCCCCAAGTCCCGGTGATGCCCGCATGGAGCATCATGGACATGGTGATGCCGGCTAACTGGCCGCGCGCCTCGGCCCTTTCCGCCGCGCTGGCGCCATTCAGTGCCTGGTGCGCGTCCCGGAAAAGCCTCCAGAGCATGTTCAGTTGGAAGTTGCGGAACACGAGGGCCACCTTGGCGAAATCGTTCTGCATGAGCCTGGGCCGACTGGTGTTCTGGTAGTCGAAATGGCTCTTCCATGTGAGGTCTGCCGCCTTGTCTATCGCGGCGCCGTGGCCGAGGCCGTGAGCCTTGGCCAGACGGTAGGATGCTAGGAAAGTCACCTCTCTGTTCAGCCGCTCCGCATGGTGGAAGAACCACGAAATACGCGCCATCCATTTGGCCCGAAGATCGCTGTACTCCACGCCCGTCTCTCCGACACCCGCGAGGTCGTGGCTCTGCGTCTTGTCGATGGTCCCGCGCCGGTAGGCTTCGGCCAGCGCGGACTTTTCGTCGGTGGTCAGGCGGGACGAGTTTTCAGTGTGTCCCTTGCCAACTAGGAAATCCTGACCAGCGCGCAGGATCTGCTTGGCCGCTTGCGCGACGTTGGCTTTCGGAAAGGCCGCGGCCATGATCGGGATGCCGACCACCGACGTCTGTGTGATGTTCACCAGAGCGGCGGCCGGGGTCGCCCCCAGATAGTAGACGAACGCGGCCGATGTCGCGATCTGCGCGACCGCGCCGCCGGTCGGGTTCATGGTGAAATCATGCCTCCGCTGCATCTCCTGCACGATCAGGCCTGCGCGGTTGGGGTCATCCGCCCTTTCCGCCTCGAGCCGGGCCTCCTCCAGCGCGCCCTGCATGTCCATCGAGAAGTGCAGCTTGGCCAGCTGGTGAGACCCGTGAAACATCTGGCGACCGAACGACCGGAAAGCATCGCTGTTGAAGCCTTCGGTCCCCTTGCGGTGGATGCGGTTGGTGCGGATCGAGCGATCGGGAAGGGTTTCGAGCCAACGCTGCCAGATCATGTCCATCACATTCTCGTCGCCCACTTCGCTGCCGATCAAGTCCTCGATGTCGGCCACGAAGTTCGGATCGACCTGCCCCTTGGCGTCAAAATCCTCGTCCACCACACCGACCTGCACCTCTTGCCCGTCGATCCCGCGCTGTTCTCCAGCGAAAGCCTGCTGATCCTTGACCTTCTCGAACCGGCTGAACGAGAGCACCTTGCCGGTCTTCTTGTCGCGGACGGTGACGTAGAAGGTGCCGAAGCGCATGAGGGGGAAGTAGGGGCCGTCGAGGCGATTGGTCTCGAATTGCGCGCGCAGCGAGGTCAGCCGCGCGCCTTTCCTCCAACGCGACCGGGTCTTGGCATCCTTGAGCCGCTGATCGGCCAGAGCGACGGCCTCATCGCGCTCCGGGCCGGTCAGTCCATCGTCGCGGATGCGGGCCATGTCCGCATCGTGGCGGCGCTCCGCGCGCTTCACCGCCGTATCCAGCGCCTTGTCCACGTTGGACAGCACCGCAGCGTCAAAGGCATCGGCAAGGCCGGCATACTGATCCCGCACCCGCCGGAACATGGCCTGAAACTCGGGGGGGAGTTTGTCGAACCGGCGCTTGAATGTGCGATAGTCGCCCATGCGCACCACGTCTTCTGCCGCGCGGCGATCCGCGGCATCACGGGCATAGCTGCCTATGGCGGCATCCCTGATGATTTCGGCATCCTCCGGCCGGGCCTTGGGTGCGAACGGCTGGGATGGATCGACGCCAGCCCTCGTCGTGTCATGCATGAGGTTCATCATGGCGACGTTCGATGCGCCATCATTCGCCAGCAGCTTGCGCCAGTCCTGGGCGACGGTGTCGGTCTTGTGGTGCCATTCGTCCCGCATGGCATCCATGCCCTCCTTGAGGTGGAGGTACTTGGTCGCAGAAGGTAGCGCGGCGCCGAGTTCGGAATAGAGGGCGCGACCGGGCACCAGACCCAGCAGGCCGACCTTTCCGCCCATGGCCTGCGTCAGCAGCCGACCGATACGGCCCCGCTCCGCGGCGGTGACGCCACCAGCCTTTGTGGGGTCAGGTGTGGGCGGCGCGCGGTCGTCCTCGCGCGGGTCCGGCGCATCATCACGCATTTCGGCATCGCCCTTGCCGATGGACTTGAGAACGTCGGCGCGCGTTGCTATCTTCACCTTGCCGCTGCGCCGTGCCCTTGGAAACGATGCTGATTGGGGGTCTTCCCCAGTAGGTCCAAGCCCACGGCCAGCGGTGAATCTGCCATTCTGGTCGCGCGGCGGCAACCGCCCGCCCACCTCGCCCTCGGCGATCAGGCGCATGGTGCGCCCTGCGTTCTGGAAGCCTCGCCCGATCAGTGCATTCGCCAGCGCCCGGAAGAAGTCCCGCGCTTTTGACAGCGCGCCAGTCCGGTCAGTACCGCCATCATCGCGGAATCGCCGGTACATCTCGGCCACGGCCTCTTCGTGCAGCGCGCCGACCGGGAGGTCGGGATACCGCTTGCGCAAGTCATCCATGCCCGCCGCGTCCCGCTTCGCCTCGCGGACAAGACCGCGCCACTCGGCGGCGGTAAACAGCCCGTAGTCGCGGCCCCATAGGGACTTGTCTCGCAGCGCGTGGACGATTTCATGCCGCAGGACACCGACCGGCCCGCTGACGGCGTCTGCTTTCACGCGGATGCGACCTCGCCCATAGGCCCCCGCCGCATCTCCGCTGGCGGTGTCGGTAATCTTGCGCACCACCTCTAGGCCGACCTTCCCGTCCAGCCCGTGCCGTTCCATCTCTTCCCGCAAGGCCTGGGTGATGTGTCGTAGTTCCGCCCGCGTCAAGGGCGCGTCGGGCTCCACGGCATCCCAGCCCTCCGGAGCGCGCATTTCCGCGTCTTCCTGAGCCGCCTTCGTTTCGCGGATCATCTCGCCCTCAAGGTCGCCGATGGCTTCCTCAAGTTCCTCCAGCTTTGCCTGATCCTTGAACGGAGGCAGCTTGTCGAGGGCCTCCCGGTCGGCTTCCAGTTCCTTCTGCTTCTCCGTGATGCCTCGCTCGACGCTGACGGGAAGGGCCCGGACCTTGTCCAGCGCGGTTTCAAAGCGCCGCATCAAGCCCACCGGGTCATCGCTGAACCCGACGTTCATCAAGTCATTTGGGCCGTCCCGGAGGTAGAAGTTGGCCGCGCGATCAGCCAGGGACGTTTCCAGCATGATGTCGAACCCGGAAATCTGGCCGACCGTGCGATCGAGCTGAGACTTCCCCGTGCCGAGCATTGCCTCGGCCTCGTCCAGGAGCGAATTGCCCGCCTCTTTGCGCGTGACGACATCCTCGTTCGCGATGGTGGCCACGAACTTGTCGCCGGACAGATCCTGTACCTTTGCGGCGGCAGCTTTGTAGCCCGCCAATTCGCGCTGGCGCCCATTGATGAACTGCTCGTTGTAGCGAATGGAGGAGCGAAGGCGGTCTCTCTGCCTGCTGGCGGCGCGGCGGCGGCGGTCCATCATGTCACGTTCGCCGCGCATTTCCGTCAGCTTCAGGACGCGCGGGTCGGCTGTCGACATGGCCTTGGCCTGCTCGTAGGTGCTGGCTTCGCCCAGGTCTTCGATTTCCCGCACGTTCGGGTCGCCACGAAAGAACCCTTCGATGAACCCGGCCTTTCGGGCCATCATCTGCCACATGGTCGCGTCGTAGGTGCCCTTGGTCGAATAATCGTAGATGCCGATTACCGGGTTCATGTTCCCTTGGCGGATGCCGCGACCGTTCCGCTGCTCGTCGTCGGCCGGATACCAGAGGGGGTCAAGGTTGTGGATCGCGCGTAGGCGGCGCTGGGCGTTCACCCCCGTGAAGATGCTTTTGGACCCTATCAGGATGCGCTTCTTGCCATCATTCATGTCCGAGAATGCGCGCTGCTTTCGAGCGTGGTTGGCCTTGATGTCTTCGGCCATGACGATGTCATCCGCCGGGACACCCCGTTTCACGAGTTCTGCTCGGATGAAGCGATGCACTCCGAAATCAGGGTTCTTCTTGGTTCCGGAAATCCCCATTGTCGCGAACACGATCTGCGTCGAAGGGCCGACCTCTACGGGCTTGTCTGTATAGCCTCCTTCCGGCTTCACGCCATGGAGCGGGGTCTCCTTGCCCTCTTTCCAGACGCGGTAGACGTTCTGGATCATGCGCTCGAGTTTGGAGCCCTCGCCGGTCGCGGTCGGATCCACCAGCCGCATGTCGATGGCCGATGACCGCCCGTCGCCAATGACGGTGAGCATGATGTCCTGCCCCGGTTCCGGCGGTCCCTTCCTGCCCTCTATGGCCTTCATCCGAACGCCGAGTTCCTGCTGATAAGCTTTCACCTCTCGGGAGGGTTCGACCACGACCAAGTTGCGCTCACCGCCTTCCAGCTTCGGTCGCGTTACCAGATTCTCAAGGTCTTTGGACGACACAATGTCCATGATCTGCCGAACCATCAGGGACAATTCGGGGGCGTTCACGAACTTCGAGAAGCGGGCGACCATCTTGTAGGAGCCGTCCGGGTTCTGCTCCATCGCCTCTTCAGTCACGCCGAAGGTGGCCGCCCACGCATCGAAGGCGGAAATCCCCCTTGCGTCGAGGGCGTCTGGCTGGAGATAGCGGCTGATAGTGTAGAGTTCCGCCATGGTGTTCGTGATGGGTGTGCCCGATGCGAAGATCAGGCCCCGGCCGGGGTTTTTCGCCTCGATCGCCCGCGTCTTCACATAGAGGTCCATCGACTTTTCGGCGCCCTTGGCGTCAATGCCTTTGACGTCGCCGTTCGTGGTGGCGAAGCTGAGTTTCCGGAACTCATGGGCTTCGTCCACGAACAGCATATCCACGCCGATCTCGTCAAAGTCGAACACCTGGTCTTTGCCGGTGTCGGACATCTCTCGCGACATGCGCTGCTCGGCCGCCTCTATCAGCCGCTCGATCTTCTTGCGGGTGGAGACGCCCTTTTCCTCGCTGATCGCCTTCACGTCCACGCCAAGGGTGCTGCCGATGGAGCCAAGGGCGCCGAGGATTGCCCTGTCCGCTCCCTTTTCATCCGACCCGAGGTTGTCAAAGGCATCCTTGATGTCCCGCAGCATCACCGTGACCGCGGCCTTCTTGCTCGCCTCGCTGGCCGGCACTTTCTCGAAGCCCGAATGGGTAATGATGATGGCGTCGTAGTCCCCAAGAGCAGCGTCGGCGACGAACTGCTTCCGCCGCGAAGTGTGGAACCTCTTCTCGTCAGCGACGAGGATCTTGGCGAGGGGGTATTGCTGGTAGAACTCTGTCGTGAACTGCACGAGCATATGGTTCGGGACCACGTACATCGGCTTTTTCGCGATGCCCAAGCGCCGCGCCTCCATCCCCGCGCCGATCATCGCCGAAGTCTTCCCGGCTCCGACCGTGTGCGCCATGTACGTGTTGCCGGTTTGGAGTATCCGCGCGACGACTGCCGTCTGGTGCGGGCGCCAACTCCAGGACGAGTTGATACCAGGTGTGGTGAGGTAGCCGCCATCGAAAGCCGGGGCCACTTCGGCGTTGAACTTCCGGTTGTAGAGGTCGACAAGGCTGGCCGCCCGGTCGCTATCCGAGAAGATCCATTCGGAGAATTTCTCCTGCAGTTCTTTCGCCTTGTCGATGGCCGCTTGGGTTGCGGTTTCATCCACATAGGAGGGCTTGTCCTTCGGCCGCCTGACAACCTCGATCTTCTTGTTGTTCATCAACAGGTGCATCAGCTTTGCGAAAGGCTTGTCTTCGGTGCCCCATTGGCTCGTAGCCGCGGCTCCGCGCTCGGTGCCCTCGACCGTCCAAGACCCGAGGGCGCCGCGAAACTTTGCCTCCAGCATCAGGTCAAGAGAGGCGGCGAAACGGCTGTAGATGTCGTGGTCGAACCAATGAGCGCCCAGCGGGACGCGGATCTCATCTGAGGAGATGGGGTCCGGCATGATCTGGCGCAGATCGCGCACGTTCCGCTCCATGGCGGGGTCTCTGCCCATGGCAGCTTCCGCCGCGGCCAGCTTCTCGTAGATGTTCCCGGACAAGTATTTGCTGCGGGTCTCCCACTTCCCGGTTTCCGGATCGCGGAAAATCTTGCCTTCCAGTTCGGACGTGACCGTCTCTGCATCGCTCTTGGCCAATTCGGCAATGCGCACCGGCTCGACGCGGCCGGTCTGCGCCAGGAGGAAAAGCAGCGCGTCCTCTGGGGAGTTTATCACCGGCTCGACCGATCGCGTGACCGCCGACTCGGAGAAAACCCGCGTCTTCTTCGCCGTGTCGGTTTTCTCGTCGTACTGCTCGACCGCCAGCAGGCGGTAGCTTTCCGGATCATCCATGAAGGCGTCGATATTCGGGCGCTTGACGATGATGGTCTTCGGAACGTCTTCCGGGTCGAAGTCTCCCTCGCGGTATCCCGGCACCTGCCGCGCTTCATCCCGCGCGCGGGCAATCTCGTGCATCTTCATCCCGCCTTCGATCAGCGGGCCGCTATCGAAGCTGCCCACGTCGAAGGCTTCACCGCGCGCTCGGGCGTCAATCTCGGCCTGCTGCCGCGCCCCTTCGATCTGAACGCGGGATGGCGCGCGTTCCTGCCTGATCTGCTTCCCTATCGGCCCATGGGCCTTCACAAAGGCGTCGTAGGCCCGGTTCAGTCTGCCGCGGGCTTCCGAAGCATCGGTGCCGTCCAGATCGGCGGCATAGACATCTCGCAACGCATCCTTGATGGGAATGAGGCGCTGGATGGCGTCCATGTCTCCCTTGGGCATGCCTTTGCTGTTTTCGCGTGACCGGCGCTCCACCTTCCGGCCGACGTTCCCATCGAACTGGTAGAGGTCGCCGTCATTCATGTAGTAGCTGCCGGATTTCTTCTGCGCGTGTTCCACGTCGAGCGCGTCTAGGCTCACCGATGCCTGGGCGGCAGACATGATCGCGGTCGGGAAGTGTTCGATGGCCTCGGCGAGGTCAGCGCGAAGATCCGCGCCGGGGCGCGGCCGGACGCCGATGCGCGGCGCGCCGGTCAGCGTATCGAATGCACCCTGCTCACCAAGGATCATCTCGGGGTGGTCCACGAAATACTGGTTCACGGAAAGGCTGTGTATGGCCCCGTCGCCATCGGGCAATTCAACGCTGGCCGTCTTGCGCCACGCAGGATCAGCCTCGGCTTCACCCTCAAGGCGCTTGCGCAGCACGATGATGTCCGTCGTCACTTCCGTGCCGTTCTCCTTGAAAGCGGTGTTCGGCAGGCGGATCGCGCCGACAAGGTCGGCCCGGTCGGCGAGATAGTCGCGGGCCTTGCTGTCGATCTTGTTCATCGTTCCGGCAGACGTGATGAACATGAGCAAGCCGCCCGGCCTCACGGCATCCAGCGTCTTGGCAAAGAAATAGTCGTGGATCATGAACCGTTGCGGATAGTCGGGGTCGGCCTGGATCTGCGTTCCCGAGAAGGGCGGGTTGCCGATTGCCATGTCGTAGAAGCCCTGCGGTAGCTTCTCCCGGATGAAATCCGCCTGCTTGATCGAATGGCTCGGATAGAGTGCCGCGGCGATCTGGGCCGTCACATGGTCGAGTTCCACGCCGGTATAGGATGTGCCGACCGGCGCAGTCCCAGCGAAGCCGCCCACGCCCATACCGGGCTCATAGACCCGGCCGCCGCGGAAGCCGAGGCGTTCGGCGAGCGTCCACATGCCGCGCAGCGCGCTCTCGGCGGTGTAGAAGGCATATTGCGACGTCCGGGAGAGGGTCGCTTTCTCATCCGCCGAAAGAAGTTCATCCAGTTCGGCGGCGAGGTCGGCATGCTTGATCGAGCCATCAGAGCGGGGAAGCGCCCCCGCCAGCGTCCCGGCCCCACCGTATTTCGCAAGTGCGGCGCGTTCTTCCACAGTTGCCGGACGGCTTTCAGCCTGCAAAGCCCGGAGGGTTCGGATCGCTTGGATGCTTTCCCGTGCGCGGGTCTTCTCGCCTCGGGCGAGTTGGAGCCCGCCGTGGGGAATTACATGGTTTCCGGGTCGCTCGTTGCTTCGGCGAGTGCGCTCTGAAATGCCGTCTCGCGCACCATCAGTTCGCGGTTCGGATCGCTCTCCGGTACGTTCTGGCTCGCGATCTCTGCTTCCGCCACGGCCACGATCTTCCGCACGTACTCCTCCAGCTTCCCCGGCCCCCGCCGTTGGATCGCCGCGGCCTTCTTGGGCGCGCGGTCCACCATCGCCATCATCAGTTCGCTTATCATCGGGCGCCTCGCTGGGGGTCGGTTCCGCGTCTGTATCAGATGGGGGCCGATCAGTCGAGTTTCCAGCCTCGATGTTCTCCAGAACGCCCGACTTGATGAGCGTTCCCACTGTGCGGGCGTCGTCCATGCCGTCAATGCTGATGTCGTGGTCTTCCATCATGTCGCGCGCGCCGTTGTACCAGGAGCGCAGATAGGGCTTGAGGCTGGCGGGGGTCGCGCCCAGGTCAGCGGCGAGGGCGCGCGTCACGTCGATAAAGCGCCGCGCCCCCGCCTCGATGTGGAACACCGCCAGTTCCGCCCCCAAGGCCATGATCTCGGGATCTATGCCCGCGTTGATCTGGTTCTTCAGCTTGTCCTTGAGGCGGGCGCGCAGTTCAGCGGCCCGGTCGGCGCTTACCAGTTTGTTCGACGCACCATAGGCGGGCTTTGCAGGCTTCGCGGGTTCTTGATCGGGTTTTGATCCGGCGGGCTTGGAATTGGGGAGGGGCGCATTCTCCCCCTCCCCATCCTCGGTCTGCGCGGTTTGCGCAGGCTCCGATGCGGGGCTTTGGGCCATCTCTGCGACCTCATCCACCCCCTGAGTATTCATTTCAGCCGTCTTCGCGAAAGGCCGGGTGATCGGCGCCGTGGGCTTGCTCGTGTCGCCTTCCAGCCACCGCTTGAAGGTCTCCACCGTGACCTCGGAAAAGGAGCCGATGCGCTCGTCGGCCCGGCCATCGGAGAAGCCGCCCCGGTAGAGGTCGAGGGCGGCGGCGCGAGCGGTCGTGCCCAGCACCACCTTATGCTCATCGAACTTGCCGGTGTCGGGGTCGATCTGGTTGACGATCAGCACATAGTCGCTGCGGTCCACCTCGCCCATGTAGACGTCCACATGATCACCGTCCGCGCCCTGGGTGCGCTTGAGGTAGCCATAGTGCGCGGGCATCGTGACGGACCATTCCTTGCCGTCCGGGGCCTTGCCGCTGCGCTCCGAGCCCTTGGCGTTCTCGATGGTGACGTCGAGGCCCTGCCATGCGACGTGCCCCATGCGATAGTTCCCCGCCTCCTTTTGCGCGTCGGTCGGGTTCGTCTCGGCCTCTGCTGCTGCGGCGTCCACCTTAGCCTTGGCCGCGCGTTCGGCGTCTGTCAGGCCATCCTTGCCCACGCGGTTGATGAAGATGCGCGGGCCGGACGGATCCGCATCCGCTCGCGGCGGCTTCGGCTCAGGGTTCCGCACCGCGACCACACCGCCCTTCTCCGGCACATAGTCGAAGGCGTCGGGGTCTTGCTTGTAGCGCCCCGCGACGGCCTTCCGTGCGGCCGCCTCGTCACCAAAGGGTGTGCCGTCCTTCTTGGTAAAAACCTGTTCCGTGGCATAGGTGTCCCGTGCGCCACTGCCGTCCGCGTCGATGTTGTCGCGGGCCAGCATCCGACCATCAATAGGGTCGCCCTTGGCGTTGAAGGTGCGCAGCATCGGACGGTCGCCGTCGAGGGCGGCCTGATCGACACGGTAACGGTCCCCGTAGACGTCCGTGACGTAGGTAAGGGCGGGCGCGACCGGAACCCAAGTCTGCTCCTTCGGCAGATCCTGCGCGCGCGGTTCGGCGATGTAACCGCCTTCGACCTTGCGGACCTGCCATTCGCTCATATCGCCGCCGCGGGATTTCACCGCGCGCCATGCCGCCGCATCGTCCTTGAACGGCTCGCCGCCCTTTCTCGATAGGCGCTCGGGGATCGCACCCCCTTGGGCGCTTCCGCCGTTGGTCGGCGCCGGTCCTTCTCGCCCATTCTCGATTTCATTGACCCGCCGGTCGCGATCGCGACCGCGAATGTCAATTCCGGGCTCATTGAAGTGCGCCGCATAGTAGGCTTGGAGATAGGGCTCAATGGCGCCATCGTTGCCGCCGATTTGCCGCTTGTCGAGAGGTCTGCCCTCAGTCCCGTCGAGGAACCCATGCACGTAATCGAAGGCGACGGGGCTTTCGCGATGCACCCCCGCGCGCGTCGACGTTCCTTTGATGAGAGGGTCCATGAGTTTCTTGAACGCCTTGGACTTCCACGTCTCTCCGTATCTCTCCAGAACCTCCGCGTGACGAATGTGGTTCGGCTCCAACTCTGCCGCCTTCGCGGCGCTGGGCGAGACGTCCGCTGCCGACCAATCACCTACTTTGGCCTCGATCCACGACACGATGCGCTGGGCGTCTTTGCGGTGTGTGTCGGTGGCGGCTGATCCTCCCTGCCCATCGGCCACGGGCTTGACGTGCCTGCGCGCATGCTCGACCGCTTTCATGAGGGCTTGCTCCGGCGTGGGCTGTGCCGACGAACTGAGCGAGCCCCCCGCAAACCCCGGCACCTCGTATCCGCCTTCTACCTCGTATCCCCTGGCGGTCTTCACCACCTTCATTTCCATGAGCGGCGGGGCACCGCGTTTCAGGCTGGGAAGCCGCTCGATGCGCTCTGGCTCGATGTCTGCCGTTGCCGCCTCTGCCGTTGCCGCCTCCGGCGCTTCCAGCACGAACTGCTTCTTCATGCGCTCGGACAGGGCGTCGACGGCTTCGTCGGGGAAGATGTTGCGAAGTTCGGCCTCGATGCCGTCTCCCGCCTGCTCTGCGGCCTGACGGCTCGTCTCTGCCTTCGCCAGCATGTCATCGCGCGACATGCCATTCTTGAAGCCCGCACCCTTCGGGGCCTTGCCGGTCTCCTCGATCTGGGCTTTCACATCCTGCCAGAAGGCTTGGCCCGCGCGCTGGTCGGCAATGTCGGCGATGGTCTCGCCCAACATGCCGACGACTTCCTCGGGGCTCCCGGCCTCGAAATCGTTCCGGCCGTCGCGGAGGCGGCCAGTGATCTTCTCCACGTCCGGCGAGGGGAACGTGGTGTCGAAATCCCACGGTCCTTCCGGTGTGACGGAGACATTGGCAACACCTCCGTCACGGCCTTTCCACTCGAACGCACCCTTGACCTGCTGCGCGGGTTCGGTCTGGCCGGGCATGTAGGCGGTGGCGGCTGGACGCTCCTGCGGGGCGGTCGCGTGGGGGAGGGGAGAATTTTCGCCCGCCTGCTCCGCTGCCGGGGCGTCGGCGGGCTCGATCACTCGGGGAGGGATAACAGAGCGCGCCCACCGTGCGATCTCGGCGCGGCTCATGCCGTCCACATCGCGGGACGCCAGCACCTTTTGCGGGCCCTCGTTCGGATCGTAGGGCGCTACTATCTCGATATTCGTGCCGTCGCGGAGGTAGATGTCGTGCCCTTCAACCACACCATCCCAAGCCTTTGTCGTGCCGCGGTCGGCGATGCCGAGGAACTTGCCCCACTCGCGGGCGGTCTGCTCTTTCGCCGCCATCTGCGTCTCGGTCTGGCTCGGCCCGCCGAACATATCGGGTTGAACGCGGGCGTCGGGTGCGGGCATGGGCTGTGCCTGCGGCCTGGGTCTGACCGGCGCAGCCACATCGGCCGGTCTCAGGCGGTCCTGAAGTGTCTGTGCCGCATCGCGCAGGCGTTGGCGGGCGGCGGGCGAAACGTCTTGCCAGTCCGCTTCGACCATGGACCTGCCTTCGTCCGAGATGTTCCCTGCCTTGAGGTAGCCGGCCTCCCTGACGATGCTTTCCCGCTTCGATGCGCCAACCTGTGCCCACGCATCAGCATCGGCGGCTTCATCGGTCTCGAGACCGGGCGCGGGCTCAGGGTCGGGTGCGGGCGGTGCGTCGGCGATAGCGGCCGGGGCAGGGGCGGGTGCATCGGCGCCCGGCGCGATCTCCGCGGCCTCGCCCACCGGCGGGGGCATGTCCGGCTCGGGAGACGGGCGAGCGTCGTTCGAGGGGGCGACGAGCGCGACTTCGTCAACCGCATCGGTCGCTTCGGGGGCGGGAGCCGCCATCTCGTCAACCAGGGACGGGGCTTCGTCAACCGCCGCGCGCGGCACGGCCACGACGCCACCATCGACCGGCATGAAATCGAACGCCTCTGGATCGAGCCCGCGCGACTTCACCGCCCTCTTGGCGGCACCCTCGTTGCCGAACGGCGATCCGTCCTTCTTGACGATAGGCGCCGGGGCCGCCGCCGGGCCGCCGTCCAAGGTGTCGGCGGGGAGGGCTGGTTCGCTCCCCTGCTGCTCCGTGGAGGCGTCCAGCGGCACATCCGCCGCGTCGGCCCCCGCATCATCGGCCACAGCCAGGCCGGGAACTGCGGGGGCCGGGCTGGCGGCGATCTGTCCCACATCGGGCGCCAGCGTCTCGGGTGTCGGTGCGGGATCCTTGTCGCTCCCTTTTTCACGATCCTTCGCCAGCTGCTCGGCGATGCCGGTCAAGGCGTCGTGGGCATCGCGCAGGCGAGCCGTCCAACCGGCCTCCCGCGCGTGGTCTTCAATCACGCTTGCGCGGCGCAGCGCCTCCTCGGGGGTTGTCGGTTCCGTCCCATCTGCGAGTGGGTCTTTCGCTGGCGCGCGGGATTTGGCGCGCGCGCTCAAGGGGCTCTCCGGGTCGACGGCGGCCGCTTCGACCACGTCATCGGTGATGCGCGGCGCGATGCTGACCTGACCGCCCTCGAAATCGGCGCGCGGGATCTCGAACACCTCTCCCGTTTCCGCATCTTCGACGGTCAGTTTCACGCCGTCGTCGTCGGTGATCCTCCCTGCAATCCTGTCGGACCCGAACATGAGCGTGATGTCGGTGCCAGGTTGGGCATCGGGAACGATCGGGCCGGGGCCTTTGGAAAGAGCGCGCGACAGGGGGCCGGAGGGCGCGGCGGGGGCAACGGGCTCGGTCGTGCGGCCGAGTTGGACGCCCATGCGGCTGGCAAGCCGTTCGGGGTCGGCGAGGTTCTGGCGCAGGAAGTCGCGTTCTTCCGCCTCGTCCGGGTGGAGATCAGCGGCGCGCGCATCAAGGTCATTGAGGCGTGTCACGGCAAGCCCGGTGGCATCGTCCGGAGTGACTGTCCGGCGCGGCGGCGGGGGCGTGACCATGGCCGGGGAGGGGAGCCCGAGCGGCGGCTCACCCGGATCTTCAATCTGGCCCGCCTCGGGCGGGTTGCCGCGCAGAAGCGCCAGCGGCTCGCCAGCTGCCCGTATGCCGCCACCGGCACCGGCACCGGCGGCAAAGGCCGTGGCGATCCGGTCAATGACCTCGTCGCGCTTGTACTCACCGCCCGCCGCCGCGGCGGCGCCCATAACGATGGCCTCTTGCATGGCTTCGGTCGACCCTTCGACCACGGCGGCCTCCATGACGCGCGCGGCGCTCTTTTTCAGCCCGTTCTTGGTCAGGAGGTCGGCGAGTTCGCCCCTCACCGCCTTTTTCGCGAAATCGGACGGCAGAAGGCCGCCAACCACCTTGCCCAAGCCGATGGATTCAAGCGCCCACATGGCAGTCCCGGCCCCGGTCGCCAGCGACACGCGCTCGCCTTCCGACAGGTCGGTGCGTTCCTTGAGTTCCTGATTGGCCTCGCCGCCGAGCATGGCGATGGTGAGCGGTGCGGACAGCGGGCCGGAGGCGATTGAGGCACCCATTTGCGGGAGCGACGTGGCGATGTTCTCGCCCATGAACTGCACGAGGCTTCCGAGGCCTCGAATGTCCTTCCAGTCGGCGATGTTGTAGCCATCGGCCTGAATGCCCTCGATCGTTCGGCGCGCGGCATCTGCCACCGGATCAGGCGCGGTGCGAATTGCCTGGGCGCGCTCCTCGGCCGACCGGGCATCCGTGCCCACGGCCTTGTTGACCTTGGCAATCACCCGACCGAACGCGCTCTCCTCCAGCGCGGCGGCGGCATCGCGGGTGTACTCATGGCCCATCTGGACCGCCTGCGCCTCGCCGACATCGAAGGCGCGTCCAAGGCGTTCAGTCTTGGAATACCGCTCTTCGGGAACGCGCTCCGGGTAGAGTTCGTGGCCGATCTGGTAGGCGCGTGTCAGAAACTTGCGGCCCTCGGTCTGATCCTTCACCGCGCCGAGGATGATGTCGTCCACGTTCTCCCCGGCCTGAATGCGGGGGGAAATCTGCTCTGCAACGCGCTTGGCCACGGTAATTCTCGTGGCGTCGTCCGGTGCGCTGGTCCTCTCAACGAAGGCCATGAGGATGTTGGCCGGTACGCGCGTCTCGGAGGCGATAGCCTCGATGCCGGTCTTGGCATCTTGCGGGGCCTTGGCGGCGGTCGCTTCGGAGAAGCCGGCGGCGTACGGGTCAGTTGAGTAGTCAGCAGGCAAGGCAGCACCCTTCGGTTGCATGCCGTGGGGTGCATCCTGCTCCTCGCCCCGGCGGTTTCCGGGACGATAACAGAGAGCGGCAAACCGGGAAACTGCGGATCAGTTCCTGCCGGGCATGCGGCGTTCAGGCGGCGGTCAGGATCGGCCTTTGGTGATGGGGACGACGTCGGCACTAGCCTGTCCGGTGACGAACCGACCCCAAGCCTCCATGACCGTGCGGCGGCGGTCCAGAAGATCGGATCGCGCGTAGCTTCGCACCACCCGCGAGCCGACCGCGTGGCCGAGCACCGTTTCCGCGACCTCGAACGAACAGGACTCGGTGTCCTGCACCCAGGACCGGAATGTGCTTCGGAACCCGTGCGGGCGGCCCGCTTCCTTTATGCGGTCCAGGTGGACCTCGACACCGCGCGATGTGACCGCGCGGCCGCGCAGGCTTGTGAACAGCAGGCCGTCGCCGGTCTTTCTGGCCTCGCGCACGATGTCCATGGCCGGGCGGGACAGCGGAACGCGGAAATCCTCTACCTGTCCTTCGCGGCCCTTCACGCGATCAGCGGGCACTGTCCAGACGTCGCCCTCGATTTCGCCCAAGTGCGCGCCGCGGCATCCGTCGAAGCGCACCAGCGTGAGCAACATCCACCGAAGGCATAGCCCGGCGGGGAGGGCAGGGTTCAGTTTCTCCCAAAGGGCGGGAGCATCGCGCCATGGGGTAGAGGGGATGTGTGCGGGCTTGTGCCGAACCTCACCGAGAAGGCGCTTGGCGGCGTCGGCCGTGAAGGGGTCGCATGCGATGCCCGCGTAGCGGGCTTCCTCGAAAACGATCCTGATGCGGCTCCAGGCCTTGATGGCGGTCGGGTGCTTCGCCTTCCATATCGGTTTTAGCGCGTCGCGAAGATCCATCTGCGTGAGGTCTGACATGCGGCGCTGACCGATGCGCGGGATGATGTGGGTGTCGAGGGGGCTTCGCCATCGGCCCCTGTCGCCGCCGCCGCGCAGCCCGGCCTTCTTCGCTTCAAAGACTGTGTCGACCATCTCGGCAAAGGTCGGATCGTACCTGTCCCTTTCCGCGACCTCTGCTGCCTGTGCGGCCTCTCTCTCCTGTATCGGGTCTTTCCCCAGAGACAGGGTTGCGGCCCATTGGTTTCTCGCGGTGCGCGCGTCAGCGAGGGACATATCCGGCCAGGCGCCGAGGCCCATTTCGCGACGACGGCCGAGGTGGGAGTAGCGAAAGACCCATTTCCCGCGCTCGCCCGCCTTCACCAGGCTCAGGCCTCCACCATCAAAATACTTGCCGTCGCCGCCCTTTCGGATCGCGATGGCGGTCAATTTACTCTTCATCCGGTCCCCCAACTGGTCCCCCAGCGACACATGCGCTTTGTGGAAACGCCAAGAACCGCCGTGATACAGTCGCGGCGTTAATGGATTGATAGATAACGGGAACAAGATACAGCATGCAACGGCGTGAAACAGTAGTTCGCCGTCCTTCACCCGCACCACTTCGACGGAGGATGCCCCCGGAGACCGCGGGCGATCCTTTGCCCCCGACAAACGCTCCTGCAACGCCAACGGCGGACCTGCCCGCCGTATCAGTCCGGGGTCACGGGCGCGGTGATCAGGCCGTAATCCTGCGGCTGGCGGTGGAGGGCGAAGTTGAAGATGTTGCGCCGGATCTCCGCGCATCGGTCGAGGTCGATCTCGGCGGTGATCACCTCGTCCCCGACCGTGGCGGCGCGGGCGACGACCTCTCCGGTCGGGGCGACGATGGCGCTGCCGCCGATCAGCTCGCATCCTTCCTCGAGCCCCGCCTTGGCGGCGGCGACCACCCAGAGACCGTTCTGGTAGGCGCCGGCCTGCAGGCTCAGGTCGTTGTGGAAGTACTGCAGATGGTCGTGTTCGGGCGCGGGGGGATAGTGCAGCGGGGTGTTGTAGCCCAGCATGACCAGCTCCGCGCCGCCGAGACCCAGCATCCGCCAGGTCTCGGGCCAGCGGCGGTCGTTGCAGATGCACATGCCGAGCCTGCCGCCGACGCCGTCGAAGACCGGAAAGCCGAGATCGCCCTTTTCGAAATAGCGTTTCTCGAGATGCTGGAAGGCGCGCCAGGGCTCGTTCTCGCGGTGGCCGGGCAGGTGGATCTTGCGGTACTTGCCGACGATCCGCCCCGCCTCGACGAAGATGGCCGTGTTGAAGTGGCGCCCCTCCGGGGTCCGTTCCGCATAGCCGAGGTGGAAGGCGACGCCGAGCTCCGCCGAGAGCTCGAACAGCGGGCGGACCGCCGCGTTCGGCATGGCGGTCTCGAACCAGGGCGCGACCGCCTCCGGCGTATCCAGATACCAGCGCGGAAAGAAGGTGGTCAGCGCCAGTTCCGGGAAGGTGACGATGCGCGCGCCGCGCGCCCGTGCCTGCCGCATCATGGCGCACATCCGTGCCACCGCGCTTTCGCGCGGTTCTTCCCGGCCGACGGGCCCGAGCTGGGCGGCGGCCACGACGAAACGTCTTTCCAAGGGCTGTTCTCCTGATCGCTGCCCGATGCTTGTCGGCGCGGGCGCCGCGGCACAAGGGCAGGGGCCCGGCAGCGGTCCGGCGGCGGGGCGATTGCCTGCGGATCGTGCAGGCGGGCCACCGGGGGCGGGCGCGCGCGGGGTCGCCCGAGAATACCTGACTTTTTCGTGAGGGAATAGGGCTTGCACCCCCGTCGCGCCGGAGGCTAGATGACCCGGACCGCCTCAGCCAAGTTGACAGCCCGGGCGCCGAACAAGGAAAAAGCCATGTTTCGCGCGACTTTGGCCGCAGGTCTGTTGACCGCCCTGGCCGTTCCCGCCTTTTCTCAGACCGTTTCCATAGAGACCGCGACCGGCCCGGCCGAGCTGACGGCGGCGCCGGAGACGGTCGCCGTTTTCGACATCGCCGCCGCCGATACACTGTCGGCCCTGGGCGTGCCCGTCGCGGGGATGCCGGCACCGAACTATCTCGATTACATGGCGCCGACCTTCGACGGTGCCGAAAAGATCGGCACGCTGTTCGAACCCGATTTCGAGGTTCTGGCGGCGATGGCGCCGGACCTGATCGTGGCGGGCGGACGTTCGTCGGCGCAGGTCGAGGCGCTGTCTCAGGTGGCGCCGACCATCGACATGACCATCGAGGCGGGCAGCATCGTGAGCGAAGCGCGCGCGCGGCTCGACGCCTACGGCACCCTGTTCGGCAAACAGGCCGAGGCCGCCGACCTGAATGCCGCGCTGGATGCGAAGATCGCGGAGGCGCGCGCCGCCGTGTCGGGCAAGGGCACCGCGCTGGTGCTGCTGACCAACGGCGGCAAGCTGTCGGCCTACGGCGCGGAATCGCGGTTCGGCTGGCTGCACACGACGCTGGGCCTGCCCGAAGCGGTGCATGACCTCGGCGCCAAGCCGCATGGCGAAGCGGTGTCGTTCGAGTTCATCGCCGAGGCCGATCCCGACTGGCTGCTGGTGATCGACCGGGGTGCCGCCATCGGACAGGCGGGCGAAGCGGCGGCGGCCACGCTCGACAACCCGCTGGTGGCGGGAACGAAGGCGGCGCAGTCCGGGCATATCCTCTACCTCTCGCCGGGGCCTCTTTATATCGCGGGGGGCGGTGTGCAGTCGATGATGGGCACGCTTGACGAGATCGCCGCGGGGTTCTCGGGCAACTCGTGACGCCGCGCGCCGCCATACTGCCGGCCCTGGGGCTCGTCCTGCTGATCGGGGCGAGCCTCTGCATTGGTGCGGCGAGCCTTTGGGGCGGCGATTTCGGCGCGGGCTGGCTGCTGGCCGTCAGCCGCTTTCCCCGCACCGCGGCGGCGCTTCTGGCCGGGGCCGGGCTGGCGCTGGCCGGGGTGGTGGTGCAGCAGAGCGTGCAGAACCGCTTTGTCGAGCCCGGTCTGGCGGGCACGCCCGAGGCGGCGATGATCGGCCTGCTGGCGGTGACGCTGCTGGCCCCCGGCGCGTCGGTCGCGCTCAAGATGGCGGCGGCGGCGGCAACGGCGATGGTGGGCACGGCGGGGTTCCTCGCGCTGTCGCGCCACGTGCCCCGGCGCGATCCGATGCTGCTGCCGCTGGTCGGGCTGATCTACGGCGGCATCCTCGGGGCGGCGGGGCTGTGGATGGCCTGGCAGACGGATCTGACCCAGTACCTGGGGATCTGGCGGCTGGGCGAGTTCTCGGGCGTGTTGCAGGGGCGGTACGAACTGCTCTGGACGATCGCCGCGCTGGCGCTGCTGCTCTACGTGGTGGCCGACAGGATCACGATCCTCGGGCTGGGCGAGGACCGCGTCCGCAGCCTCGGGCTGAACTATACCGCGACGCTCGTGCTGGGGCTCGCCATCGTTTCGGCGATCTCGGCGGCGGTGGTGGTGACGGTGGGGGCGCTGCCCTTCGTCGGGCTGGTGGTGCCCAACATCGTGTCGCGCCGGCGCGGCGACAACCTGCGCGCCAACCTGCCGCTGGTTGCCCTCTGGGGCGGGGCGCTCGTGCTGGCGTCGGACATCGTCGGGCGCCTGATCCGCTATCCGTTCGAGATCCCCGCCGCGACGATCTTTTCCGTGTTCGGCGCCGGGGTCTTTCTCTGGCTGCTCCATGCCGCGCCGAAGGCGCCACGCCGTCATGGCTGACCGCAGGCTGGCCTGGCTGGCCGGGGCGCTGCTGCTGGCCTCCGCCGCCTTCCTGTTCTGGGGGCTGAAGGGCCCGGCGGCGTTCATCCTGACGCTGCGGGGCACCAAGCTTGCCGCGCTCCTGCTGGTCGGCGCGGCCACAGGCATGGCGACGGTGCTGTTCCAGACCGTGGCGATGAACCGGCTGCTGACGCCGGGAATCGTCGGCTTCGACGCGCTGTTCGTCTTCCTTCAGTCGGCGCTGGTGATGGGGCTGGGCGGGCTGGGCCTCGCGCAGATCCCGTCCACGCTGCGCTTCGGGATGGAGACGTTGCTGCTCATGGGCGCGGCGATGGCGCTGTTCGGGCTGCTGCTGCGGCGCGGGGCGGGCGATATCACACGGATGATCCTGACCGGCGTCATCCTCGGCGTGCTGCTGCGCGGCGCGTCCGACCTGATCCAGCGAATGCTGGACCCGTCGGAATACTCGGTGGTCCAGCAGGCGATGTTCGTCAGCTTCGGCGCGGTGCCGCGCGATGCGCTGGGACTCGCGGCGGTGGTGCTGGTGGCGGCCTGCGGCACGGCGCTGCGGTTGGCCCCGGCGCTGGATGTCGCGGGTCTGGGGCGGGGCATGGCGCGGGGAGTCGGTCTGGATCACGACCGGCTGGTGATGGTGGCGCTGGCGCTGACGGCGGCGATGGTGTCGGTCGCGACGGCGCTGGTCGGGCCGATCGCTTTTCTCGGCCTTCTGGCGGCCAGCCTGGCGCGGGCATTGATGGACAGCCATCGCCACGCGCTGCTGCTGCCCGCCTCGGCGCTGATCGGGGCGCTGATCCTGACCCTGGGGCAATTCGCCTTCGAGCGGCTGCTGGGGCTGCAATCCACGCTGGCGGTGCTGGTCGAGTTCTTCGGCGGCCTGCTGTTCCTGTTCATGGTTCTGAGGAGACGCCCGGCATGATCGAAGTGACCGGCCTGCATGTGCGCATCGGAGAGGCGGCGCTGCTGAAGGGCGTGGACCTGCGCATTCCCGCCGGCGGCATCACCGCGCTGATCGGGCCCAACGGCGCAGGCAAGTCGACGCTGCTGCACGCGATGGCGGGGCTGCAGGCCGTCAGCGCCGGCACGGTGCGGATCGACGGCATGGATGTCGCCTCGGCCCGATCGGGGGAGCGGGCGCGACGGCTCGCCATGCTGACCCAGAGCCAGCCGATGCTGAGCCGCCTGGCGGTGCGGGATCTCGTGGCCTTCGGACGCTGGCCGCATTGCCGGGGCCGTCCGGGGCCCAAGGACCGGCGCATCGTGGAGGAGGCGCTTGACGCCTTTGCGCTTCAGGACCACGCCGACCGGCAGATCGACACGCTTTCGGGCGGGCAGCGACAGCGGGCCTACGTGGCGATGACCTGGGCGCAGGCGACGCCCTGGCTGTTCCTGGACGAACCTCTGGCCGCGCTCGATCCGCGCCATGCCAGCGACCTGATGACCCGGCTCGGCACGCTCGGCCGGGGCGCGGAGGGGCGCAGCGTGGTGATCGTGCTGCACGATCTCAACGCCGCCGCCGCCGCCGCCGACCACGTGGTCGCGCTGAAGGACGGTGCCGTGTTTGCCGCCGGACCGACCGCGGAGGTCATGTGCCCCGACCGCCTGAGCGCGCTTTTCGACACACCCTTCCGGGCCTATGACGTGCCGGGCCGCAGGCTGGTCTACCCCGCCTGACGCCCGGCTGTCGCCAGTGGGGCGGGGGCTACTGCCAGCCCGCCCCCGCCGCCACCTGCAACGAGGCCCATCCGCTGGCCAGATCGCGCCGGGCCGAGGCGGCGGAGAGCCGCGCGGTCAGCAGCGATTGCTGGGTGTCGAGCAGATCCATCGCGTCGGTCGTGCCGAGGTCGAAGGTCTCCTGCGAGAGGCTCAGAACCCGCTGGTACGAGGTGACCGAGGCGCGCTGTGCCGCCAGCGACCGCTGCGTGCGCAGGTAGGTGCTCTGCGCGGTCTGGACCTCTTCCACGGCGTCGAGCACCGATGCCTTCCAGGCGATCCGGGATTGTTCTGCCTCGGCGCGGGCCTTGTCGCGGTTCGCGGCGAGCAGCGGTTGCGACAGGACCGGCAGCGTCAGCGCGGGGCCGAAGGACCAGGAGCCGTTGCCGTCGGTGGCAGAAATCGTGCCGCCGAGGGACAGGGCCGGGTACATCTCGGCCTCGGACACACCGACGGCGGCGACGGCGGCGGCATAGCGCCGCTCGGCCACGCGCACGTCGGGGCGGTTGCGCAGCAGGTCCGCGGGCACCCCGACCGAGGTCTTGCCCGTGGGCAGCGGCTGGGCGGCGCCCTTTTCCAGCGCGGTCTTGAAGGTCTGCACAGGCTCTGCCAGCAGCGTCGCGATGGCATAGGTGGCGCCGTAGAAATTCGCCTCCAGCGTCGGCAGCGAGGCGCGCGCGGTCGAGAGCGTCGCCTCGGCCCGCGCGACGTCGAGATCGGTCGCGGTCCCGAGGTCGCGCTTGTCGCGCACCAGTCCGAGGGTTTCCTGCGTCAGGCCGATGCTCTGACGGGTGACGGCCATCGCCTCCTGGTAGTAGCGCGCATCTATATAGTAGCCGACCAGCGCTGACAGGAAGGCGAGCCGCGCCTCGCCGACCCCGAGGGCCGCCGCGTCGAGGTTGGCCACGGCCGCCTCGCGCGACCGGCGCGAACCGCCGAAGAGGTCGATCACCAGCGAGGGCGAGAAGCCCGCCGTGCGGCTGTCCGACGTGGCGATGCCGTCGCCGCCCGACCGGGTTGCCCCGGCCGAGAGCGTCCCCGTGACATCCGAGGCGACACCGGCCGCGCGGGCCGCCGCTTCGGCTGCGCGGACGGCCGCCACGGCGCTTTGAATGTCCAGGTTGCGGTCGAGCCCGCGCTCGACCAGCCCGTTCAGCACGGTATCGCCGTAGCCGCGCCACCAGCGCTGACGGGCGAGATCCGCGGCCGGAGTGGTGCCGCCCTCGGCGAAACCGGCGTTGAGCGCGATGGTCGGTTGTTCGTAGTCCGGCCCGACGGTGCAGGCCGAGACTGCCAGCAGGGCCAGCAGCGGTAGGGATTTCATAGGGAGTGCCTTTTTCGTTTCGCCCGCTCGACCAGGCGCATGATGGAGAGATAGAGACCGGGCACCATGAAGAGCCCGATGGTGGTGGAGGCGATCATGCCGCCGATCACCCCGATGCCGATGGCGTTCTGCGCCGCGGCACCCGCCCCGGTCGAGATCGCCAGCGGCAGGACGCCGAGGATGAAGGTGAGGGCGGTCATGAGGATGGGTCGCAGGCGCAGTCGGGCCGCTTCCATGGCCGCCTCGGCAAGGCTGCGGCCCCGGCGGCGCAGGTCCTCGGCGAATTCGACGATCAGGATGGCGTTGCGCGCGGCAAGGCCGATGGTCGTCAGCATCCCGACCTTGAAGTAGACGTCGTTCGACTGCCCGAAGAGCCAGGCCGCCAGCAGCGCGCCGAGCACGCCCACCGGGACGGCAAGCATCACGGAGAACGGGATCGACCAGCTTTCGTAGAGCGCGGCGAGGGCGAGGAAGATCACCAGCACCGAGATCGCGTAGAGATAGGGGGCCTGGTTGCCCGACTGCACCTCCTGGTAGCTGAGGCCGGTCCAGGCGGCGCCGTAGCCGCCGGGCAGTTCGGCCACCAGGCGCTCCATCTCGTCCATGGCCGCGCCGGAGCTGACGCCGGTCGCGGGCTGGCCCGAGATCTGCACCGCCGCCGTGCCGCCGTAGCGGGCGAGGCGGGGCGAGACGGATTCCCATTCGGTCGAGGCGAAGGCCGAGAATGGGACCATCTCTCCGCCGTCGTTGCGGGCGTACCAGCTCAGGGCGTCTTCGGGCTGCATCCGGTATTCCGCCGACCCCTGCACGATGACCGGCCGCAGCGATGTGCCGAGTTCGAAGTCGTTGACCTCGGCGCCGGAGAAGATCACCGAGAGCATCGCGTTGACCGAGGACAGCGAAACCCCGAGGCTTTCCGCCTTCTGCTGGTCGATCACCAGCTTCAGCGCCGGTTCCGCGCCGCTGGTGCCGGTCCTCAGAGAGGTGACGAGGGTGTTGCCTGCGGAGCCCTCGACGATGCTGTCGGCGGCGGCCTGCAGGGCATCGGCCCCGTTGCCGCCCTGGTCGATCAGGTACATCTCGAAGCCGCCGGTGTTGCCGAGGCCCATGATGGCCGGTGGCTGGTTCACGAAGATCCGCCCCGAACGGTTGGCGGCAAAGGCGGCATTGGCCCGCGCCGCGACGGCGGAGGCGGAGAGATCCGCATGGCCTTCGCGCTCGGCGAAGTCCTTGAGCGAGACGAAGATCATCGCCTGGTTCTGTCCCGAACCGCCGAAGCCGAAGCCCATGGCGACGAAGGTGGCGTTCACCGCCGCGCTTTCCTCGGTCAGCAGGTATTGCTCGACGCGCTCGACCACGTCGAGCGTCTGCGCCCGGGTGGCGCCTTCGTCGAGGCTGACCATGGCCATGAGCGCGCCCTGATCCTCGGTCGGAAGGAAGGAGGAGGTGAGGCGCTGATAGGTGCCCCAGGCTCCGGCGAGGACCACGGCCAGGACGAGGATCATCAGCACGGGTGCGCGCAGGCTCCTGCCGACGGCCCAGCTGTAGCCGTCGGTGAGCCTTTCCATGCCGCGGTTGAACCAGCGGGCAGGGGGGAAACGGGGTTCGCCATGCACCTGTTTCAGAAGCGAGGCCGACATCGGCGGCGAGAGGATCAGCGCCATGAGAAAGGAAATGGTCATGGCCGCGACCATGGTGAGCGAGAATTGCCGGTAGACCACGCCGGTGGAACCGCCGAAGAAGGCCATGGGCAGAAACACCGCGGCCAGCACGATGTTGATGCCGAGCAGCGCGGTGGCAATCTGGGTCATGCTGCGCCGGGTGGCTTCGAGCGCGGAGAGCTTTTCCTCGGCCATGAGGCGTTCGACGTTCTCCACCACCACGATGGCGTCATCGACCAGCAGGCCGATGGCCAGAACCATGGCGAACATGGTGAGGGTGTTGATCGAGAACCCCGCCGCCGCCAGCACGCCGAAGGTGCCGAGCAGCACGACCGGAATCGCGATCAGCGGAATGAGCGTCGCGCGCCAGCTCTGCAGGAACACCAGCAGAACCAGCACCACCAGCACCGCCGCTTCGAACAGGGTGTGGTAGACCTGCTCGATGGAGAGTTCGACAAAGGGCGAGGTGTCATAGGAGATGCGGAATTCCAGCCCCTCGGGGAGGGAGGGCGCCAGCCGGTCCAGCGTCGCCTTGACCGCCGCCGCCGTATCCACCGCATTGGCCCCTGTTTCGAGGTTCACGCCGAAGCCCGCCGCGGTCAGCCCGTTGTAGCGGGAATCGCCTCCGTAGCTTTGCTGCCCGATCTCGACGCGCGCGACGTCGCGCAGGCGCACGGTGCCGCCGCCCTCTTCCGTCTTGATAAGGATGTCCTGGAACTGCTCGACCGTGCCGAGCTGGCTCTGCGCGGTGATGGTGGCGGTGAACTGCTGCCCCTGCACCGTGGGCTGTGTGCCGAGCGAGCCGACGGACACCGTGGTGTTCTGTTCCTCGACCGCGCTCACCACGTCGGCGGGGGTGAGTTGGTAGCGCACCAGCGACAGCGGGTCGAGCCAGACCCGCATCGCGTAGCCCGAGCCGAAGACGTTGATCCCGCCGACGCCGTCTGTGCGCTGGACCGGGCCCTCGACCGTCTCCTCGATGATGTTGCCGAGTTCGAGCGTGCTGTAGCTGCCGGTGGTGTCGACCAGCGCCCCGACGAGGAGGATCGAACTGTCGGAGCGCGACACGGTCACGCCGTTGCTCTGCACGACCGAGGGCAGTTGCCGTTCGACCTGCGTGACCTTGGACTGCACTTCGTTCTGGGCGTCGATGGGATCGACGCTCTCGTCGAAGGTGATGGAGATCGAGGACGACCCCTGCGAGGAATTCGCCGTCATGTAGAGCATGCCGTCGAGCCCGGTCATGCCGTCCTCGATGACGCGGGTGACGGAGTTTTCCACCGCTTCCGCGGTGGCGCCGCTGTAGCTTGCCGACACCCGGACGGTGGTCGGGGCGATGTCGGGATATTGCGACACCGGCATGGTGGTCAGCGCCCAGCCCCCCGCGAGCATGGTGAGCAACGCCAGCACCCAGGCAAAGACCGGGCGGTTGATGAAGAACAGGCCCATGTCAGTTGCCGCCCGACTGAGGGGCGGCGAAAGCCTCGTCCCGGCCGTCGGCGCGTTTCACCACGCCGTCCTCGGTGATGACCACGTCGACGGGGGCCACGGCGGCCCCGTCCCGCAGGTTGGTCAGGCCGTCGACGATCACCGTGTCGCCCGCGGCGACGCCCTCGGTGATGATCCAGGCATTCCGGTAACTGCCGTTCGCGGTCAGCACCCGCTGCTGCGCCTTGCCGTCTACCGCGACGAAGACGGTGAGCGATCCGTCCGCCTGCCGCGTCGTGGCGCGCTGGGGCACCAGAACGGCGCTGCGGGTGCCGAGGGTGATGGTGACGCGCAGGAACTGGCCGGGCAGGATGCGGCGCTCGGGATTGTCGAAGCGCATCCGGAACTGCGCGGTGCCGGTGGTGGTCGACACGGCATTGCCGGGCGAGACCAGCGTGCCTTCGCCGCCGTAGGTCTCGCCGGTTTCCAGTTCGAGCGAGATCTTCAGCGAGGTGCCACGTGTCAGCGAGCCGCTGTCTATGAGATTGCGCACCTCGGCCATGCGGCGGGAGCTTTCCTCGACATCCACGTAGATCGGGTCGAGCCGCGTGACCGTGGTCAGGGCGTCGGTCTGGTTGGCGGTCACCACCGCGCCGACCGATACGTGGGACACCGCCGCGATCCCCACGATGGGCGAGGTGATCTCGGCATGATCGAGGTTGAGCTGCGCCTGGCGGCGGGCGGCATCGGCGGCGCTGAGGTCGGCGCGGTTCTGAAGCACGGTGACGCGGGCGGTTTCCACATCTTCCGTGGTGACCCCGGTGCCTTCGAGCCGTTCATAGCGTGCCAGCGTCGCTTCGGAGGCGGCGACGGCGGCTTCGGCGCGGGCCAGGTCGGCCTTGGCGGCATCGAGTTCGGCCATGTAGGTCGCACTGTCGATGCGGTAGAGCGGATCGCCCACGTTCAGCCGCCGTCCGGGTTCGAACAGGATCGCCTCGATCGTGCCCTCGATGCGGGGGCGTATGTCGACCTGTTCGAACGCCGTGGCCCGGCCGGGCAGTTCGGTGGTGAAGGGGACGTCCTCCTGCGCGAGGGTCAGCGTGCCCACCGCGGTCGGGCCCGCCGCGCCGCCCGGTGCCCCCTGCGCGACGGCCGGGCCAGGGCTGGAGAGTGCGGCGCAAATTGCCGCCACCGGCAGGAGGGCCCGCCACGAAATGCTGGTCATGTTCGGTCTTTCTTCGCAAACGAAATGAAGAGGTCGGTCGGACGTCCTACGCAGGGCGCGCGCACTCCCGTCGAAATTTGTCTCGCCAGGAAGATATCTTTCATTTATCTTTCTGGAAAGATAAATCAAGCCCGCATCTCGCGACGCGGGGAGGAGGACAGATGAGACCCGACCTCGAACCGGGGAGCTGGCCCGACGCCCAGTCCCCTTCGGTCGCCCTGTGTGGAGAGATCATGCGACTGGCCGTGAAGATCCGGCGCCGGGCCGAAACCATCCTGGCCCGCCATCACCTGACGTTGAGCGAATTCGAATGCCTCGTGGCGTTGCGCCTTTCGCCCGACGGTGCGGCGATCACGCCGACGGAACTATATGAACGCATCCTGATCTCGTCCGGCGGCCTGACCAAGGTGATGTCGCACCTTCAGGACCGGGGCCTGATCCTGCGCGTGCCGTCCCCCACCGACCGGCGCAGCCGCATGCTCGAACTGACGGAGGAGGGGGCCGCGCTTGTCCTGCGGGCGATGCGGGCCATCCGCGAGGATCACGATTCGCTCATGGAACAGGCCGACCTCACCGAGGAGGAAATCGCCGGCTTCTTCCGGTTCCGCGACAAGCTGATGAACGTGGCGGGCTGATCCGTCGGCGAGGATCAGCCCGGCCGTAGGTGGGGACAGATCCCGTCCGGAAACGCGGGGCTGGGTCGCGACGCCCGCCGCGCGCCGACAAAACGCTTGACGCAGCGCCCCGCTGCCGACATTTCCGCGATCATGTTCGGGAACCGGAACCTCTTTGATCGACGCCGACGTCGCCCCCATGCGGCGGCTCTTCGGGCTGCGCGTCGTTCTTGGGCTTCCGGCGTGGTATCCGGCCTTTCGTAGATACTCCGACGGACTCCCTCCGATCCGCGTTCCTGAACCCCCGCAGCCCCCGGCTTCGGGGGTTTTCCTTTTCCCGAACCTTGGAAGGACCTTCTCATGAGCATTCGCGTCGGCATTGTCGGCATCAGCGGTTTCGGCGGCGGTGAAGCGCTGCGCCTGATCGCAAGTCACCCCGCCTTCGAGCTTGTGCATGCCGCGGGAGACGGCAGCGCGGGCAGCCGTCTCATCGACCGATTCCCGGGTGTGCCGCGCAAATTGGCCGGACTGGTGATCGAGACATGGGACCCCGACTCCCTGCCCGAACTCGACCTGCTGTTTGCTTCGTTGCCCACCGGCACCTCGGCGGAGGCGCTGGCGCGGATTCCGGAGCGCGTGAAGATCGTCGATATCGGGGGAGATCACCGCCACGCCGACGGCTGGACCTATGGTCTGGCCGATGTCTGGCCGGACCGGGTGCGGGGAAGCACCCGCGTCGCCAATCCGGGCTGCTTTCCGGTGGCGACGCTGAACACGCTGGCGCCCCTGCTCGCGGCAAAGCTGATCCGGCCGGACAATATCGTGATCGACGCCAAGACCGGACTTTCGGGCGCGGGGCGCGGCGGTGGCGACAGCAGGTTCGGTTTTGCCGAGACCAACGAGAACCTGCAGCCCTACGGCCTGCTCAGGCATGCCCACATGCCCGAGATGGAAACGACCATCGGGCAACTGGCTGGCGGCAGCGCTGAGGGGCTGGTGTTCACGCCGCATCTGGTGCCGATGACGCGGGGCCTGCTCGTCACCATATACTGCCGGGGTCGCGCCACCACTGCGCAATGTCTCGACGCGGCGCGCAGCTTCTATGCGGATCGCCCCTTCGTCCGGGTGACCGACCGGCCGCCGCAGACCAAATGGGCGAGCGGGTCCAACCTCTCGTTCGTCAGCTACGCCGCCGATCCGGACCGGGAACTGGTGATCGCGATGGGCGTGGTGGACAACCTCGGCAAGGGGGCGGCCGGTCACGCGGTGCAGAATGCGAACCTGATCTGCGGCCTGCCCGAAACGGCGGGCCTCGAGGGCGCGCCGCTCTGGCCCTGAAGCGACCATTATAGGTACATGCCCGGCCGCCCCCATCCTTTCGGGCGGCCGGGTCGACCATGGTTCCGATGGGCGCGCCCGATGTCGGGCTGGTTCGGCATGATCCAACGGCAGTAGGCAGCGCGTCCCCGAAGACAGGCTGACCCTCCGTTGTTCCCGCCTGGCCGGGACCATCGGGGGCCGGTTCGGCGAAAAAGGGCAGGGGGCGACTCGTGGTGACTCGCCGAAACGAGTCGGGTCGAGTCGGACGATTGTGGTTTTGTTAATAAATGACGCAAGATGTTGTGTCTCAACGGGAAAACCATCGCGAAGCGGGCGACTCGCCGCCGGGAAAGGGCCGGGCGCAGGCCCGCTCCAAGCCCCGTGAGCGAAAAATGTGCAGATAAGAACTGTTTGTTTTCAATAGTTTGGCAAAAAAGTGCGGAGCGGCGGAAAAAACTGCTTGCGGACTTCGGCACCAATACGTAGATAGCCCCTCACCGGCGGCGCTGAGGCGCACGACGGGACGCCGGACGGGGCGGAGGACAGGAGGCAGCGAGGCTGCTGATGGTTTGACGAACCGGAAGGCGGGACGGAAATTCGAGAGGTATGACGGGCGGCGCGCCGGCAAGTTAGGGCGCACCGG
>NZ_JBLXFX010000005.1:0-371383 GCF_048261495.1 Salipiger sp. | reverse complement strand
TCTCATACGATCAAAGCGAACACGCAACAAAGCCCCAAAGGCTGCGTCAGCACTGTCGCGGGATGGAGCAGCCCGGTAGCTCGTCAGGCTCATAACCTGAAGGTCGTAGGTTCAAATCCTACTCCCGCAACCAACTATAACGAAAAGGCCGCTCCCGAAAGGGAAGCGGCCTTTTTGTCGTCCACCGTGGAAAGACGAACAAGGCACGCTGCCTCGCCGACTTCCGCCCATGGCGTTTCGCGCGCCAAAGGCGCCTTGCTGCAGTTCGGCAGACAGGACACACTGCGCAAAACAACCGAGGCAGGAGGCAGTAAGGTGCGGGTCACGCGGAGATGGATGATCGGGACGGGCGCGGTGGCGGTCCTGACAGGATGTGGTGGCGGGGCGGTCACCGGGTTGTCGCAGCCTTCTGCGGCGGACCCGGCGCTGCAACCGCAGCCGAATCCCGGTTGGGATGCCTGGGTTGCCGCCTTCCGGCCGCGGGCACAGGCCCAGGGGATCTCGGCAGCGACGCTCGATGCGGCGTTCCGAGGAACGGGATTCCTGCCCGGCGTGGTAGAGCGGGATCGCAATCAGACCGAATCCAACCGCTCGCTCGAGGATTATTTTGCCATCGTCGCCTCCGAGGCGAAGGTTTCGACCGGTCGCGGAAAATTGCGCGAGACGATGGGGCTCCTGCAGGAAATCGAGGGGCGCTACGGCGTTCCGCCGCAGGTGACCGCCGCCATCTGGGGCATGGAGAGCAATTACGGCACGCGACGGGGCGACATTCCGGTGGTCTCCGCGGTCTCGACCCTTGCCTATGAAGGCCGGCGCGGGGCGTTTTTCGAAGCGCAGCTCATGGCGGCCTTGCGATTACTCCAGCGCGGCGACACGGTGCCGTCACGGCTGACGGGCAGCTGGGCCGGGGCCATGGGGCACACCCAGTTCATTCCGACGACCTATCAGGAATATGCCATCGATTTTCGCGGTGACGGGCGCCGCGATATCTGGTCCGAGGACCCCACCGACGGTCTGGCGTCGACCGCCAATTATCTCTCGCGCAGCGGCTGGCAGCGCGGGCGGCCTTGGGGGACCGAGGTCCGTCTGCCCTCCGGATTCAGTGCCGGGCTCACAGGTCGCGGAACGCGCAAGAGCCCCGGCGAGTGGGCCGCGCTGGGTGTCACCGCTGCCAATGGCGGACGGCTGCCCGAGGGCGGTGCGGGTTCGATCCTCGCGTTGGCGGGGATGGAGGGGCCAGCCTTCCTCGTCTTCCAGAACTTCAATGTCATCCTGCGCTACAACAATGCCGAGAAATACGGGCTCGGCGTCGGGTATCTGTCCGACCGTCTTGCCGGGGCCGGTCCGGTCAGCAGCAGCTTTCCACCGGATCGCTACGGGCTGACCATCGACGACCGCAAGGAGATGCAGGAGCGGTTGAACCGCGCCGGGTTCGACGTCGGCACGCCGGACGGCGTGCTGGGCAAGAAGACCGAGGCGGCGATCGCGGCCTACCAGGGCCGGACGGGTCTGCCGGTGACCGGAGAGCCGTCGCGGGAACTGCTGCTGCGACTGAGACGAGGCTAGACCCCGTGAAGACGGCCCGCCCTTCCGAAGGCGGGCCGGGAAGCCGTCAGACGAACAGGTTCGAGTCCGGATCGTCGTCGTAGATGTCCGGACCGTTGTCGATGCCGAAGGGGTGCAGCTGGTGGCTGTCCTCGGGCGTCTGGCCGTAGCGGTCCGTCGTGTCGGTCCAGGCGTCCATCGCATCCGCGCCGAGCAGGGTATCCTCGGCCTCGACCTCGTCCGCCGGGGTCCAGACGGTATCCCCCTGCGCGATGGAAACATCGGTGATCTCGCCCTGCAGCGGGGTCAGGTTCGGGTCGTTGGACGCGCCGAGCTGGTTGATGCTGCGCGGGGTGTCGATCGGCACCACACCGTCGCCCTCGGCAACCTGTTCGCCGTCCTTGTCGATGAACATCAGTCCGGTTTCGTCGACACCCACGGTCCAGGTCGCGGTTTCGCCGCTGGTGAGCGCGTCTTCGGCGACGATGTAATGGGTCGTCTCGTTCTGGATGATCTCCAGGTAGACGGCAGAGCTCGGACCGAGCTGTCCGAAGGAGATGCGCGAATCGCCCTCTCCGCCGAATTCGAAGATCCGCTGGCTTCCGCCGGCTTCGACATCGTCGAAGCGGACGGTGGCTTCGAATTCGAAGGCGCCGTGGATCTGCGGCAGGCCGACCGGACCGTCGACCGGGTCCACCGGATCGACGGGATCCACGGGGTCAACCGGATCGACGGGATCGACCGGATCGACAGGATCGACGGGATCGACCGGATCGACAGGGTCCACGGGATCGACCGGATCGACAGGGTCCACCGGATCCACGGGATCGGGGTCACCACCATCGGGGTCACCGGCATCGCTCCAGACGCCGGTGTCCTGGGTGATGGTGACATCGGTGATCTCGCCCTGCAGGTCGTTGATCCCGGCGCTGGAGGACGAGCCGAGCAGGTTCACGCTGCGCAGGGTGTCGGAGGGTTCGACGGCGTCGCCCTCGGCCACCAGTTCGCCGTCCTTTTCGACATACATGAAGCCGGTCTCGTCGACGCCGACCGTCCAGACGGCGGTTTCTCCGTCGATCAGCACGTCTTCGGCAACGACATAGTAGCTGGTGCCGTCCTGCACCATTTCGAAGAGCACGGCGGTGCTCGGGCCGAGTTGGCCGAAGATCAGGCGGTCTTCGCCTTCGGCGCCGAATTCGAACACGCGCTGGCTGCCCCCGGCGGCGATGTTGTCGAAGCGGATCGTCGCCTGGAATTCGAGGGCACCGTCGATCTGCGGCAGGTCTGCGGAGGAGGTATCGCCCGTGCCGGGATCCGGATCGACGGGATCCACCGGGTCTACGGGATCGACTGGGTCCACCGGATCAACGGGGTCGACGGGATCCACCGGCTCTTCACCGCCGCCCGCGCCCATGGGCACACCCATCGCCGCGAGCTGCGCGGCGCTTTGCACGTCTGTGACGGCCACGCCGACGAGGGTGATGGCCTCGCCGTTCGGGAATGAGAGGATCGCGTCGCCGCTGCCGTCGCCGACGCTGTCGGTCACGGTCACGTCGTCGGTGTCGATCCGGTTGCCGTCCCAGTCCGTCAGGCCGGACACGTCGAGCTGATCCACCCCGAGGTAGCTGCCGTCGGCCTGAAGCTCGGGCGTCGCGAATCCGTCGACGGTGTCGAGCCCGCCGAGGTCGGCCAGCGCCACGGTATCCTCGCCCGCCCCGAGCAGGACGGTTTCGATCTCGTCGTATTCCAGTGTATGGGTGCCGTCGGTCACGGTGCCGACCTCGGGGTTGCCCGAGGTCATGTCGATGCGCAGACCGTCGGTCACGGCAGACAGGTCGAGCACGTCGCCCGTCGTTTCCTCGACCCCTTCGGCATCCACGGTGTCGTTGCCGAAATCGTTCTCGATGTGGAAGGTGTCGTCGCCGTAGCCGCCCCAGAGGTAGTCGTCCCCGGTGCCGCCCCAGAGCGCATCGTTGTCGTAGGAGCCGCGCATCCAGTCGTCGCCGGCGCCCCCGTGCATGATGTCGTCGCCTTCGTTCCCTTCCAGGTGGTCGTCCCCGGCGCCGCCGTTGACGGTGTCGTCACCGTATTCGCCGTAGATGGAATCGTTGCCCGCGCCGCCGGTCATCAGGTCGGCGTCTTCGTTGCCGTAGATGACATCGCTGCCGTCGCCGCCCCGGATCGTGTCGTCGCCCATGCCGCCGCGCATGGTGTCCTGCCCCGCGCCGCCGGTCAGGCTGTCCTCGCCCTCGGCCCCGAGGATGCTGTCGTTTCCGGCCATGCCGTCGAGTGTGTCCTCGCCGTCGCCGCCGTCGAGGTCATCGTCCCCGGCCCCGCCGTTGACCACCTGGAAATAGCTGTAGGAGGTGCTGCCTCCGAGGTAGGCATCGGCGCCGCCCTGGGCACGGCTGTCGCCCACGGTAAAGGTCTCGGCGCCGTGCGTGATGACCAGGAAGGCGCTGTCCTCGTCGAAGGACACGGTGAAATCCGCCGGCAGCGAGGAGAAGTCCAGCGTGTGGCCCTCGGTCAATTCGCTGAGGCTGTTCCAGAAGGCCGGATCGTTCCAGATGACGGGGGTGATGGCATAGGTAGACATGGAATCTGCTCGTCCCTTGCATGCGTCGGGGAAGCGGTGGGATCATCGCTGTGTCCCTTCGGCTTGATCCTCCACTGGACGGTTTTGAAGGCGGGAATGTGTCAAATTGAAGGTATCCCGGTCCCGGCGGTTTCCGTAGCGGGCGAAATCAGCCCTGCGAAGGGGGTTTGACGCCGCGCGGGGCGGATCGCGGATCGCGCGGGGTCAGTCCGGGGCCGGGGTGTGGCGCCGCCGCACCGATGAAGGGCGTCCCGGCAGGGACAGGCGGGCGTCGTTCCGGGCCTTGCGCGACACGACGCGCCCCTTCGAGATGACGCACAGCCGGTCCGGCCGGAGGCGCAGCGCCTCGATCGCGTCACCGGCATCCAGCACCACCAGCGAGGCGGCCTTGCCCACGGCGAGGCCGTAGTCTTCGAGATGCATGATCCTCGCGCTTTCGGTCGTCGCCATGTCGAAACAGCGCTGCATCTCCTGCGGAGATGTCATCTGTGCCACGTGCAGGCCCATGAAGGCGACGTCCAGCATGTCGGCCGTGCCCAGCGAATACCACGGATCGCGCACGCAGTCCTGCCCCCAACCGACGGTGATGCCGTGGGCATGCATCTCCTTCACCCGGGTCAGCCCGCGCCGCTTGGGAAAGGTGTCGTGGCGGCCCTGCAGGGTGATGTTGATGAGCGGGTTCGGGATCGCGGCGATCTGCGCCTCGGCCATCAGCGGCAGAAGCTTGGAGACATAGTAGTTGTCCATCGAATGCATCGAGGTCAGGTGACTGCCCGCCACCCGGCCCTGCAGCCCGAGGCGGCAGGTTTCGGAGGCCAGCGTTTCGATGTGACGGGACAGGGGGTCGTCGGTCTCGTCGCAATGCAGATCGACCAGCAGGCCGCGCTCGGCGGCAATCTCGCAGAGGTCGCGGACCGAGGCCGCGCCGTCCTGCATCGTGCGTTCGAAATGCGGGATGCCTCCGACCACGTCGACGCCCATGTCCAGCGCACGCAGCGTATTGGCCCGCGCGGTCGGGTCGCGGTAGAGACCGTCCTGCGGGAAGGCGACCAGTTGCAGGTCGATGTGATCCTTGACCCGCTCGCGCACCTCCAGCAGCGCTTCCACCCCCTTGAGCGTGTCGTCGCAGGTGTCGACATGGCTGCGGATGGCGAGCAGGCCCATCGACACGGCCCAGTCGCAGTAGTCGAGCGCGCGGGCGACCATCTCGTCCACCGTCACGATCTGCTTCAGCTCGTTCCAGAGCGCGATGCCCTCCAGCAGCGTGCCGCTCGCGTTGATGCGGGGCGTGCCGTAGGACAGGGTCGCGTCCATGTGGAAATGCGGATCGACGAAGGGCGGCGAGACGAGGTCGCCGGTCGCGTCGATCGTCGTGCCCGCTTCGGCCCCCGACAGGTCGCCCATGGCGGCGATGGTCCGTCCGGTGATGCCGATGTCCGATACCGTGCCGTCGGGCAGGGTGCCGTTCTTGACGAGGATGTCGAAGCTGGCCATCAGCGGTCTCCGCGATTGAAGGGGGTCATCAGGGCGGCGGGAACTTCGGCCCGGCGCGACATCAGGACGAGCGCGAGGATCGACAGGATGTAGGGGATCATCAGGAACACCTGGTAGGGGATCTGTGCGCCCAGCGGTGTCTGCTGCAGGCGGATCTGGAGCGCGTCGAAAGCCGCGAACAGCAGTGCGCCGAGAAGCGCCTTGCCGGGTTTCCACGCGCCGAACACCACCAGCGCGATGCAGATCCAGCCGCGCCCGTTCACCATCTCGAAGAAGAAGCTCGAAAAGGCAGACATGGTGAGAAAGGCCCCGCCCACGGCCATCAGCCCCGATCCGACGATCACCGCGCCCATGCGGATCGCCGCGACGGAGAGCCCCTGTGCCTCGACCGCCTGCGGGTTTTCCCCCGCCGCCCGCAGCGCGAGGCCGAGCGGGGTCCGGTAGAGCACCAGTGCGGTCAGCAGCACGCAGGCCAGCGCCGCCCAGGTCAGCGCGGTCTGCGAGAACAGCGCCTGTCCGAGCCAGGGAATGTCCGACAGCACGGGGATGTGCAGCGGCTGGAACGGGGCGATGCGCGGCGGCGAGGTCACTTCCGGCAGGGCGAGACGGTAGGCGTAATAGGCCGAGGACGTGGCGAGCAGCGTGATGCCCAGCCCGACGACGTGCTGGGACAGGCCGAAGGGCACCGTCAGCACCGCGTGCACGGCCCCGAAGGCCATGCCGGCCAGAAGCGCGACCAGCACCCCGGGCCAGAGACCCAGGCCTGCGTAGACCGCCATCCAGCCGGCGAAGGCGCCGAAAACCATGATGCCCTCGATCCCGAGGTTGAGCACCCCGGCGCGTTCGCAGATCAGTTCGCCCATGGTTGCGAAGATCAACGGCGAGGCGATGCGCAGGATCGCGGCCCAGAAGCTGGCGGAGAGCAGGATGTCGAGGATCTCGGTCATCCCTTCACCACCCGGAACCTGGTCAGCAGGATGGCGAGGACCATGAACAGCAGGGCTGCGGCCAGCAGGATGTCGGCGATGTAGGTCGGCACCTGCGCCGCGCGGGACATGCTGTCGGCGCCGACGAAGATCCCCGCGACGAAGAGGGCCGAGACCACGACCCCGAGCGGATGCAGCAGGGCCAGCATGGCGACGATGATGCCGGTGTAGCCGAAGCCGGGGGACAGATCGAGCGTGAGGTTGCCCTTGAGTCCCGCCACCTCGGAGAAGCCCGCGAGCGCGGCGAGGCCGCCGGACAGCAGCGCGGTCTTGACCAGCACCCGGCCGACCGGGATGCCCGCGAACCGCGCGGCGGCGGGGTTCTGCCCGACGGCGCGGATCTCGTAACCGAGGGTGGTGCGGGTCTGGATCGCCCAGACCGCGAGCGCCGAGAGCAGGGCAAGCCCGAAACCCCAGTGCAGGCGCAGCCCCTCGACGATGCGCGGCAGGCGGGCGTCGCGCGGCAGGGCGGGGGATTTCGGCCAGCCCATGCCCATCGGGTCCTTGAGCGGCCCTTCGAGCAGCCAGGAGATGAACAGCGCCATGATGAAGTTGATGAGCAGCGTGGTCACCACCTCGTCGACGCCGAGGCGGGTCTTGAGCAGCACCGGCCCGAGCAGGACCAGCGCCCCGGCCGCGATGGCGGCCAGTGCCATGAGCGGTATCGCCGCGGGCCCGGGCAGGCCGAGCTGGGTGCCGATCAGCACGGTGACGAGGGCCCCGGCGTAGAGCTGCGCCTCGGCCCCGATGTTCCAGAGCTTTGCGCGGAAGGCGACCGCGACGGCGAGGCCGGTGAAGATCAGCGGCGTCGCGCGGTTCAGCGTTTCGAGCGCGGCGAATTTCGAGCCGACCGCGCCTTTCACGATCAGCCCGAAGGTCAGCAGCGGATCGGCCCCCGCGAGCGCGGCGAGCAGCGCCGCGGTCAGCACCGTCGCGGCGATGGCCAGCGCGGGCGGCCCGAGCGTGCGGGTCCGGGACGGGGCGGTGACGGGTTCAAGGCGCATCGGCGGCGGTCCTGGCGGAGGGGCCGGAGCGGGGGCCCGCCCCCGCACCCCCGGGATATTTCCGGCCAGAAGAAGCCGGGGGCGATCCGGGGGAGATGGCGCGTGTCGGGCGGATACGGGGCAGGGTCCGGCTAGGCGGCATCGGCGAACCCCTGTCCGGCCATCCATTGGCCCAGTTCGGAGGGGGTCTTCGTGCCGCGCGGAAATTCCGGCGAAAGGCGGCCGTCCGAGATCACCCGGATCACGTCGGAAAGGGCCAGGATCTCGTCCAGATCCTCGGAAATCAGCAGCACGGCGGCACCGGCATCGCGCGCGGCGATGAGGCGTTCCTGCACGTAGGTGACCGCGCCGATGTCGAGCCCGCGGACCGGCTGGTTCGCCAGCACGATGGCGGGCCGGGATTCGAGGACGCGTCCGAGGATCAGTTTCTGCATGTTGCCGCCGGAGAGCAGCCGGATGCGGGTGTCGGGGCCGGGGCATCGCACGTCGTAGGCGCGGATCAGCGCCTCGGCCTGACGGCGCGCCTCGGGCCAGTTCATCCAGCCGGCGCGGCTGACGGGGGCGTTGGCATAGGTTTCGAGCACCGCGTTTTCGGTGAGGGTGAAGTCGGCGATGGTGCCGGTCCTGTGGCGGTCCTCGGGGATGCGGCCGATGCGGGCGGCGAGCGCGGCGCGCGGGGTCCACGGACCGGGGGAGCTGCCGGGGAGGGTCATGCGCCCGGCCGAGGGCGCGACGAGGCCGGACAGCAGGTCCGCCAGCGCGCCCTGTCCGTTCCCGGAAACTCCGGCCAGTCCGAGGATCTGCCCCGCTTTCAGCGCGAGGTCCACCGATTTCAGACCGGGGGAGGTGCCGACGGGTGCCGTGCTCACGCCGTCGAGCGACAGCAGTACCGCGCCGGGTCGGGCCTGTGCCGGGGCGGGCGGGGTGATTTCGGAGCCCACCATCATCTCGGCAAGCCTGTGACGGTCGGTGTCGCGCGTCGCCACCTCGCCCACCATCCTGCCGTGACGCAGCACGGCCACGCGGTGCGAGATCGCCATGACCTCGTGCAGCTTGTGAGAGATGAAGATCACCGACAGTCCCTGCGCGACCATCCTGCGCAGGGTGTCGAACAGGGCCTCGGCCTCCTGCGGGGTCAGCACGGCGGTAGGTTCGTCGAGGATGAGAATGCGGGCGTCGCGGTAGAGCGCCTTGAGGATCTCGACCCGCTGGCGTTCGCCCACCGAGAGCGATCCGACGCGGGCATCGGGGTTCACCACGAGGCCGAAATCGCGGGACAGTTGCACCACCCGGCGACGCGCCGCGCCGCGCCCGAGGCCGAGGCGCCAGAGCGGTTCCGTTCCGAGCAGGATATTGTCGAGCACCGACATGTTGTCGGCCAGGGTGAAGTGCTGGTGGACCATGCCCACGCCGGCCCTGAGCGCCGCGCCGGGCAGGCCGGGGGGCAGGGTCGAACCGAAGACCTCCACGCAGCCCTCGTCGGCGGTGTAGTGACCGAAGAGGATGTTCATCAGCGTGGTCTTGCCGGCACCGTTTTCGCCCAGCAGCGCCACGACCTCACCACGCGCCACCGCGAGGCTGATGGCGTCGTTGGCTATGAGCGCGCCGAAGCGCTTGGTGATGCCGGAGAGGCGCAGGACGATGTCCTGCGCCGCCGTTTCCGCCGTCATCAGGCCGAGGGATCGCTGTCGTCGATGGCGACCTCGAAGGTCCCCGCCTTGATCGCGGCTTCCTTTTCCGCCACGAGATCCAGTGCTGCCTGCGGGACCTTGCCGTCGAAGGTGCCGAGCGGGGCGAGCGAGCAGCCGCCTTCCTTCATGAAGCTGTAGAGCCCGTAGTTTTCGGCGGCAAAGCTGCCGGCGGAGATCCTGGACAGCGCCGCCTGGAGCGTCGGTTCGAAATGCCACAGGGCCGAGGCGACGACGGTGTCGGGATAGTCGCCTTGGGTGTCGATCACGTTGCCGATGGCGAGGATGCCCTTTTCCATCGCCGCGTCCGAGACGCCGAAGCGTTCCGCATAGAGCAGGTCGGCGCCGTTCTCGATCATGGCAAAGGCGGTTTCCTTGGCCTTGGGCGGATCGAACCACGACCCGATGAAGCTGACCTGGAAGGAGGCATCGGGGCGGGTTTCCTTCACGCCCGCCATGAAGGCGTGCATCAGGCGGTTGACCTCGGGGATGGGGAAGCCGCCGACCATGCCGATATTGCCGGTTTCGGTCATCGCGCCCGCGATTATGCCCGACAGGTACGAGGCATCCTGGATGTAGTTGTCGAAGACCGAAAGGTTCGGGTAGGCCGGGTCCGGCATGAAGGACGAGCCCAGCAGGAAGGCGGTGTCGGGGTAGTCCATGACCACCTCGCGGGCCTCCTGTTCGACGCCGAAGATCTCGCCGACGATGAGCTTCACGCCGCTTTCGGCATATTCGCGCATGACGCGGGGATAGTCGGTGTTCGCCGTGTTCTCGGAGAAGGTGTAGGTGATCTTTCCCGCCGCCCTGGCCGCCTCGGCGGCGATGTGGATGCGGCTGACCCATTGCTGTTCGACCGGCACGGTGTAGATGCCCGCGACGCTGATCGGGTCCTGTGCAAGCAGGCGCGAGGGAAGCAGCCCCGAGGCCGCGAGGGTCGCCATCCCGGCCGAGCCGAGAAGCAGCCGCCGCCGGTCGATCTGCGCGAGGCGCGTGGTGTTGTCCGTCATCTGTCTGGTCCGTCCCCTGGTGGTTGCTGGTGAATTTTTGACCAATTGGTAAGGACTGCCGCGATTCGAGGCAATTGCCTCGGCGGCCTGTCGGAGATTTCATGCGTCATCGATTGGCAGTCTGCCGGAACCTGCCGGAGAAACGGGCAGTTTCGGGTGCCGGTGGGGGAGCCGTTGTCAGCGCAAGCGCCGGGGCACGTCGGGCCGCGCGGATTTCCCTGCCCGTGGAAGGGCTTGATCCGCTGCGATGTCCGAAGGGGTTGCCCGCTGCGCACGTCGGCGCCCGGAGACGGGCGCAGGGCTCAGGCGAGCGGGGAAGAGGGGAAGGGGGGGGCGCGTGAAGCCCCCCCCGCCGTCGGTGATTACTTCTTGCCGGGCGACCGGCGGGGCGGCTCGGTTCCGCCGGCGCGGGGCTTTCCGGCGCCCTTGGGCGGGGTGAACCGCTTGGAGGTGTCCGAGGCGCTGGGGCGCGGCTTGGCGCTGTCGGCGGGCTTGCCGGGCTTGCGAGGCCCCTTGGAGGCGGCGCCGTCGGGCTTGGCCCAGGGTTTGCCGGAGGGTTTGCCGCCCGAAGGCTTGCCCGCGCCATAGGGCTTGCCGGGACCGGAGGGCTTGCCGCCGGGGGCGCGATCGTCGCGAGCGCCCTTGGGGCCGCCCGTACCGGGTTTGCGCGGGCCCTTCGACTTGTCGAACCCGCCCTTGGGTTTGTCGAACTTGCCTTTCGGCTTGTCCGGGCGGTCCGCCGGTTTGTCGCGCTTGTACGCGGGCCTGGCGGAATCGTGCACGGCGGGATCGCGGCGGGGCGCTTCGCTGCGCTCGGGACGCGGCGCCGGGCGCGCGTCGGGCGCGGGGGCCGGGGCGACATGCTCGCGCGGCGCGTGATCCGCCTCCGCGCGGGGGGCGCGGTCGGGCCGGGGGGCACCGCGATGCGGTTTCGGGGCACGGGGAGGACGGTCGTCAAAGTTCTGGCGGGGGCCGAAATCGGGGGTGCCTTCGACCGCCTTCGCGGTCACTCCGTCCTCGAGGGTGCCGCCGTCGCCGAGCCGGGCGAGGAAGCCCGCGACGGCGGGTTCGGCCAGTTCAACGAAGGTTTCGGATTGCTGCACCCGGATTGCGCCGATGGCGGCCTTGTCGAGGTTGCCGGCACGGCAGAGCAGCGGCAGCAGCCAGCGCGCCTCGGCCCGGTCGTCACGGCCGACCGACAGCGACACCCAGGTGCTGGGGCCGAAGGGGCGGCGTTCCCTGGCCGGGGGCGGCGTGTCCGGGTCCGACAATTCCTCGGGGGCCGAGAACCGCGCGCGGTAGAGCCGCAGGTAGGCGGCGGCGATGGCCTCCGGGGTGCGTTCGGCGAGCAGGCGTTCGGCAAAGCTCGCCTCGTCGGGCTTGACCTCCTCGGCCCAGAGCGGATCGGCAAGCAGCCGCTCCTCGTCGCGGCGCAGGATGTCGTCGGCGGTGGGCGCGGTGGTCCACTCGGCGGTGATCTTTGCGAATTTCAGGATGCGCTCGGCCTTCTTGGCCGATTTCGGCGGCACGACCAGCGCGGAAATCCCCTTGCGGCCCGCGCGCCCGGTACGGCCCGAGCGGTGCAGCAGGGTTTCGGGGTTCGACGGCAGTTCCGCATGAACCACGAGATCGAGGTTCGGCAGGTCGATGCCGCGCGCGGCCACGTCGGTGGCAACGCAGACCTTGGCGCGACCGTCGCGCATGGCCTGAAGCGCATGGGTCCGTTCGGTCTGCGACAGCTCGCCGGACAGCGACACCACGGCAAAGCCGCGATTGGCGAATCGCGCGGTCAGGCGCGCGACGGTGGCGCGGGTGTTGGCAAAGACGATGGCGTTTTCCGCATCGTGGTAGCGCAGCAGGTTGATGATGGCGTGCTCTTCGTCCTGCGGAGCGACGCGCAGCGCCTGATAGGTGATGTCGGCATGCTGGCGCGCGCCGGTCAGGGTGGTGACGCGCACGGCGTCGCGCTGGTAGCTCTGGGCCAGCGTCGCGATCATCGGCGGCACCGTGGCCGAGAACAGCAGCGTGCGGCGATCCTCGGGCGCTTCGCCCAGCATGAATTCCAGATCCTCGCGGAAGCCGAGATCGAGCATCTCGTCCGCCTCGTCGAGGACGACGGCGCGCAGATCCTCCATCACCAGCGACCCGCGGGTGATATGGTCGCGCAGGCGGCCGGGGGTGCCGACGACGATATGCGCGCCGCGTTCGAGCGCGCGGCGTTCGTCACGGGCATCCATGCCGCCGACGCAGGACACGACGCGCGCCCCGGCCTTGGCATAGAGCCAGGTCAGTTCGCGCATCACCTGCATCGCCAGTTCGCGGGTCGGCGCGACCACGAGCGCCAGCGGCGAGGCGGCGGGGCCGAAGACCTCGGCCTCTTCCAGCAGGGTGGGGGCGATGGCCAGACCGAAGCCCACCGTCTTCCCCGAGCCGGTCTGCGCCGACACCAGCAGGTCGGCGTGCTGCAGCTCCGGGTCGGTCACAGCCCCCTGCACGGGGGTCAAAGCGGTGTATCCGCGCTCGGAAAGCGCATCTGTCAGGGTCTGGATCATCAGGAAAAAACCGATCGGGCAGGAGGCAAGGGCGCGCGAAAGGCCGCAGCGCGAGTCGAGCGCGGTGTGTACGCGCTTGTTCGGCACTTGTATACTGCGGAATTGTCGCGGATGCACGTGATCGCTGTCAGACGACCTCGATCACGTCCTTGTCGATGGCCAGCATGTAGCCGCGCCGGGCGATGTTCTTGATCAGCATCTCCGAAACCATCTGGTTGCCGAGCCCGTCGCGCAGCCGCTTGATCCGGGTCGCGCCGGCGGCTTCCTCGCAATCGGTTTCGTCACGCCCCGAGATCATCGCCTCGATCTGTGCGCCCGACAGGATGTCGTCGTCCATCCGCGCTTCGGCCAGAACGGCGAGGGTCTCGATCATCGCTTCGGTCAGCTTGAAGCCCATGGTGTTGAGATAGGCCATGTTCTCCTCGCGGGAGATGATGAGCGAATTGACCTGGATGCCGGACCGTTCGATCTGCGCCATCCGCCGGTTCAGCGTGACCAGCATCACGAGGAACACCAGCGCCGCCACCAGAAGGGCCGTTGCAAAGACCAGCAGCACGAAGATCACCGTGCGGTAGCTCGCCAGCGTGTCGGAAAAGGCGGTGCCGGACTGGGCGAGGATCTCGAGCAGCTTGACCTCGGTCTGGGCGGTGAGGTTGTCGTTCTCGACAAAGATCCGCTCGACCCGCGCGTTGAAGGCATTGGCGTCGGGCAGGGTCAGCATCAGGACGGCCCCGGCAACGGCGAGCAGGGCCACGATGGCGGCGATTCCGATGGAGACGAGGCGCGATCCGGTGCGCCGGGCGTCAGAAGCGGAGGTAGAACTCACCGGCATTCGCCTTCATCTTGGCCGTAGGTTCGGCGGTGGAGAGGCTTTGCACGGTCAGAAGGGTCCACCCGGCGCGGTCCAGTCGCGGACCGAGCTGCGCCGCGGCGGAATCGCGGCTCGGACAGACCGCGACGGGAAGGGCGGCAATGCCGTACTGCAGTTTCAGCGGTTCGTCGCGCTTGGCCTTGTATTCCACGAAGCACGCCGCCTCGCTCGCGGCGGGAAGCGCGAGGGCGAGGGTCAAGGTAAGGGCGGTGAGCATCTGTGTCATGAAAGGAACCTGCGATGAAGCCGTCTGCAATACAATAGCAGGCGGGATGAGAGAGCGCTGTTATCCGATAACGCCCCGGCGATATTGCCTGTTCCGTCCGATCGGACCGAGGCTGGTGACAGGATGCGGATCGACCCCGGTCCCGCGACCGAAAAACCGCATCATCCCATCGCACTGGAAGGAAATCCCATGTCCCGCAAATTTATCGCCGCCGTGCTGGCCGTTTCCCTGTCCGTCACCGGATTCGCCGCTGCCCCCGCCCGCGCCGACAACAAGGACACCGCGCGCGCCCTTGCCGCCGCTGCCACGCTGTTCATCATCGGAAGCGCGCTTGCCGACAACGCCGGTCGGGCAACGGTGCGCGTCGGATCGCAGCCGCAGTTGCCGCGCCCCTACACGCCCCGCGACGCCTGGCGCGACCAGCGCCTGCCGCGCGTCGTGGGCCGGGCGCCGCAACAGCCGCCGCGTGCCCGCGTGACGCTGCCGCGCTCCTGCATGCTCGAAGTCCGGGGCGGGTCGATGCGCTACGTGATGGGCGAACGCTGCCTGGAACGCAGCGGCGTGCGTCTGCACGATCTGCCGCGCAGCTGCCGCACCGACGTGATGACCCGGCAGGGCCGCGCCCGCGCCTATGTCGCGGGATGTCTCCAGAATGCCGGCTTCACCATCAGCGGTCAGCAGAACCACGCGCGCCGCTATGACGAACACCGGGGTGGCCGCGACTACCACGACCGCCGCCGGTAAGCCCGCAGGCAGGGTCCGGCGGCCTGTGTCCCGATGGATCGCCGGGTCCGAGGCGCGCGCGGGGGTGTGAGGCAGCCCCGCGCGCGTTCCTTTTTGTCAGTGCATGTCGTCCGGCAGCAGCAGGTTGAGCAGGATCGACAGCGCCGCGGCCGGCAGCAGGCCCGAGGTCATCAGGATCTGCGCCGTCTTCGGCAGATGCTGAAGCGCGGAGGGTTCCAGTTGCAGCCCGAAGCCCACCGACAGCGAGATCGCGAAGATCACCATGTTGCGCCGGTTCCAGACCACGTCGGACAGCATGTTGACGCCCGCCGCGCAGACCATGCCGAACATGACGATCACCGCACCGCCCAGCACGTTGATCGGCACGGTCGAGACCGCGGCGCCGACCTTGGGCACCAGCCCGCAGACGATCAGGAACACCGCGCCGATGGTGACGACATGGCGGCTCATCACCCCGGTCATCGAGATCAGCCCGACGTTCTGGCTGAACGAGGTGTTGGGCAGCCCGCCGAACGCCCCGGCGATCGCGGTCCCGAGGCCGTCGGCAAAGGTCGCGCCCGAGATTTCCTTGTCGGTGGATTCCCGGCCCGCGCCGCCCTTGGTGATGCCCGAGACGTCGCCCACCGTCTCGATGGCCGAGATCACGGCCATGAAGCACATCCCGATGATGATCGCGGCGTTGAACTCGACCCCCCAGCGGAACGGCATCGGAACCTCGAACAGCGGCGCGGTAGCGACATTGCCGAACCGGACCTGTCCCATGAACAGCGCCACGATGTAGCCCGCGATCAGGCCGACGAGGATCGCCGACAGCGCCACGAGACCCTTGGTGAAGAACTTGACCCCCAGCGTGACGAAGATCACCACCAGCGCCGGCAGCCACATGGCGAGCGAGCCGAACTCGGGCTTGCCCATCAGCGGCACGCCGCCCGCCGCGTACTGGATGCCGACCCTGAGCAGCGCGAGGCCGATCATCAGCACGATGAGCCCGGTGACCAGCGGCGGCAGCGCGTGGCGGATCCGTGCGACGACGAAGCCGAGCGAGAAGTGGAACAGCCCGCCGATGACGATACCCGTCATCAGTCCGGCCATGCCGGCCACGCCTTGCCCCGCGACGGCGGGGATCATCACCGGCAGGAAGGCAAAGGAGGTGCCCTGCACGATGGGCAACCGCGCGCCCACCGGGCCGAAGCCGATGGACTGGAACAGCGTGGCGACACCTGCAAAGAGCATCGACATCTGGATCATGTAGATCATGTTCGGGAAATCGGGGCTGTTCGAGCCGAAGCCGAAGCCCGCCGCGCCCGCGATGATGATGGCCGGCGTCACGTTCGCGGCGAACATCGCCAGGACGTGCTGAAGGCCGAGCGGAATGGCCTTCTCGAGCGGCGGCATGTAATCGGGGTCCATCAGTTGCTCGGGCGTGCCGAGTCCGTGGCCGTGAGATGTAGTCGCGTCCGTCATTGTCACATAACTCCCTGTCCCAGGTTCATGTGGTTGACCCGCCGCCTTCTCCGAGCGTCTGTGCGGGAGGATATGCCCCTAGCCCGGGGCGGTGATAAGCACGGGCTCCTCCAACCAGTGCTCCTGCAGGTTTGCCGTCGCGCCGATGCGGTCGACGACGGCGAAAAGTCCCGGGGCGTGCAGCGGGGTCAGCACCCCGTGCCAGGTGCCCCGGTGAAAATTCGCACCCTGTCCGGGCGCGGCCAGGAAGGCGTGGATCGCACCGGGGGTCTTTCCGGCCTCGGCCACGATCACCAGCCAGGGATTGCCGTGCATCGGCAGAAAGGCCTGGCTGCCCTCGGGATGACGCTCGACCAGTTCCAGCGTGTAGGGCAGGGCGCGGGGTTCGGCGTCGAACAGGCTGATGCCCGCCCGGCCGCCGGGACCGAAATCAAGCGCGGCAAGGTCGTGGTGTCGCCCGCAGAGGCCCTGGTTGATGATCTTGTCGGGCACCCCCGCCACTTCGAGCACATCGCCGAAAGGGGCGAAGGCTGCGGCGGTCAGGGGCTGCGCGACAAGGCGTTTCATCGGACCGGCCCCAGTTTCATGTGTCGGTTCACGTCCTTGTAGAGCAGGTAGCGGAAGCGTTCGTCGCCCTCGACGATGCAGGCCTGCGGGCAGAAGGCGCGCAGCCACATGAAATCGCCGGGGCCGACCTCGACCCAGTCCTTGTTCAGCAGGTACTTCGCCCGGCCCTCCAGCACGTAGAGTCCGTGTTCCATGACATGCGTTTCGGCAAAGGGGATGCGCCCGCCGGGCAGGAAGGTCACGATATTGACGTGGAAATCGTATCGCAGATCGAAGGGATCGGCGAAGCGCTGGGTCGACCAGACGCCGTCGCAATCGGGCATGGGCGACATGGCAACGTCGTCTTCGTGGGTGACCCTCGCTTCGGGAGGCGTGATCCCCGCGGCCGGTTCGAACCGCTTGCGGATCCAGTGAAAGCCGCAGGGCTCGTCGCCGGTGTTCCAGATCGTCCAGACCGCGCTGGGCGGCAGGTAGACGAAGCTGCCCGGGCGCAGCTCGTGCGTGTCGCGGCCAAGGGTCAGCCGCGCCCCGCCCTTGGCGACGAAGATCACGCTCTGCGCCTCGACATCCGGTTCGGGCGTGTTGCTGCCGCCACCGGGGGCGAGTTCCACCGCATATTGCGAAAAGGTCTCGGCAAAGCCGGACAGCGGGCGCGCCAGCACCCAGAGCCGGGTGTTGATCCAGCCCGGCAGGTAGCTGGTGGTGATGTCCCGCATGGTGACGGCGGGCAGGACCGCGTAGGCCTCGGTAAAGATGGCGGTCCCCTCGGGGTTTCCCGACTGGTCCGGCTGGCCGCCGGGCGGGAAGGCATATGTGGTCATGGTCTTCACAGCAGTCCTTCGAGCCGCAGGCGCGCGATGCGCTCGACCTGGCGGCAGGCTTCGGCGAATTCCGTCTCCGACTCCTGACCGATCCTGCGTTCGAAGGCGGCAAGGATGCTCGCCTTGGTGTTGTCACGTACGGCGATGATGAAGGGGAACCCGTGCCTGGCTGTATAGGCGTCGTTCAGCTCCGTAAAGCGGGCGCGTTCCGCGTCGGTCAGCGCGTCGAGCCCGGCGCTGGCCTGTTCGCCGATCGACTCCGCCGTGAGCCGCCTGGCGGCGGCAAGCTTGCCGGCAAGGTCCGGGTGGGCGCGCAGCACCGCCAGCCGCTCGGCATCGCCGGCGGTGCGGAAGACTCGCGCCAGGGCATTGGCAAGCCCGGCGGGGCGGTCATGCGCAGGTCCGAGTTCGAGCGCGAAGGCGCGTTCGGCGACCCAGGGGGAATGTTCGTAGACCGACCCGAAGGCGGCGACGAAGGCCGCTTCGTCCATCCGCGACGGCACGAGGGAGGGGCGCACCGGCGGATGCGTCGCCGCCCAGTGATCGGCGATCTCGATCCGGCGCGGAGTCCAGACACCGTCGAACCCGCCGATATAGTCGAGGAAGCGCTTCAGCCCGGCGATCTTGCCGGGGCGTCCGATCAGGCGGCAGTGCAGCCCGACCGACATCATCGCCGGCTGCCCGGCGATCCCCTCGACATAGAGCGTGTCGAAGGCATCCTTGAGGTAGGTGTAGAACTGTTCGCCCTCGATCCAGCCGGGAGAGACGGCGAAGCGCATGTCGTTGGCTTCGAGCGTGTAGGGAATGATGAGCTGCTCGCGCCCGTCGATGTCGAGCCAGTAGGGCAGATCGTCGTCGTAAGTGTCCGAGATATAGGCGAACTGCCCGGTTTCCGCCGCCAGCCGCACGGTGTTGGCCGAGCAGCGCCCGGTGTACCAGCCGCGCGGCGGTTCGCCCACGACCTCGGTGTGCAGACGGATCGCCTCGGCGATGGCCGCGCGCTCCTCGTCTTCGGGCATGTCCTTGTGCTCGACCCATTTCAGCCCGTGGGAGGCGATCTCCCATCCCGCGTCCTTCATCGCCTCGACCTGTTCGGGCGAGCGGGCAAGCGCGGTGGCGACGCCGTAGATCGTCAGCGGCACGTCATAGCCGGTGAACAGCCGGTGCAGCCGCCAGAACCCGGCCCGCGCACCGTATTCGTAGATCGATTCCATGTTCCAGTGGCGTTGCCCCGGCCATTGCGCGGCACCCGCGATGTCCGACAGGAAGGCCTCGGAGGCGGCATCGCCGTGCAGGATGTTGTTCTCGCTTCCCTCTTCGTAGTTCAGCACGAACTGCACGGCGATCTTCGCATCGCCCGGCCAGCGGGCATCGGGGCGTTCGGGGCCGTATCCGATCATGTTGCGGGGGTAACGGGTCATGGGTCTTCCTCGGGTCGTTGTCTTCTTCGGATAAACGCGGTCTAGTCCCTGCGGAACCATTTACGGCCGTCCGGCGCGCACCGGATTGCCTCATTCGTTTGCAAAGCTGAAAAAAGGGGCAAGGCACATGTCCGAAGGATATCTGACGACCCATGTTCTGGATACTGCCAAAGGCAAGCCCGCCGAGGGCGTGGCCATCGCGCTTTACCGGGTGTCGGGAAATTCCCACAAGAAGATCGCCGAGGCCGTGACCAATGCCGACGGGCGCACCGATGCACCGATCCTGCAGGCGAAGGCGTTCAGGCCCGGCACCTACGAGCTGGTGTTCTTCACCGGCGACTACCTGCGCGCCTCCGGTCAGGCGGGAGAGGAGCCGCTGTTCCTCGACCAGATCCCGCTGCGGTTCGGCATGTCGGATGCGGAGGCGCATTACCACGTGCCGCTGCTGCTGTCGCCCTACGGGTATTCCACATACCGGGGCAGCTGATCCGCTTTCCGCCCTCTACACATTCCCTTTGCGGCGCGCTATCCGACCCTATGCGAACCCTGTCCGAACTCTATGACGAGCGTGTGGCCGAAGGCCGCCTGAAGCGCGATCCGGCGCAGGAAGAGGCCCTGCCCGCCTTCGAGCGCATCCGCGCCGCACTCGCCGAGCCGGTGAGGAAGGGCCTGTTCCGCAAGGCACCGGAGCCGCCGAAGGGGCTGTACCTCTGGGGCGGCGTGGGGCGGGGGAAATCCATGCTCATGGACATGTTCGTCGACAGCCTCGGCGTCCCCGTCCGGCGCGTGCATTTCCACGCCTTCATGCAGGAGATGCAGGCCGGAATCCACAAACTGCGCGGCGAAGGGGTCGAGGACCCGGTGAAGCCGATCGCCAAGGCGGTGAGCGACTCCGTCAAGGTGCTGGCCTTCGACGAGATGCAGATCACCGACATCGCCGATGCCATGCTGGTCGGGCGCCTGTTCGAACAGCTCTTCGCGGCCGGGACCGTGGTGGTGACCACCTCGAACCGGGTACCGGGGGATCTCTACAAGGACGGTCTCAACCGGCAGCTCTTCCTGCCGTTCATCGCGCTGATCGAGGACCGCCTCGAGGTGCGCGAACTGGCCTCGGAACGGGACCACAGGCAGGACCGCCTCAAGGGCGCGCAGGTCTATTTCCACCCTGTCGATGCCGAGGCCCGCGCCGCGATCAACCGCGTCTGGCAGGAACTGACCCACGGCAGCGAAGAGGTTCTGACGCTGCACGTCAAGGGTCGCAAGGTGACGCTCCCGCGCTATCACAACGGCATGGCCCGGGCGAGCTTCTACGACCTTTGCGGCCAGATGCTCGGCCCCGCCGACTACCTCGCCATCGCCGACGCCCTGCGCCTGCTGGTGATCGAGGAGATCCCGCGCCTGGGGCGGACGAATTTCAACGAGGCGAAGCGGTTCGTCACCCTGGTCGATACCTTGTACGAGGCGAAGGTGAAGGTCATCGCCAGCGCCGTCGACCAGCCCGAAAGCCTCTATATCGAAGGCCCCGGCGTTTTCGAGTTCGAACGCACCGCCAGCCGTCTCCGCGAGATGCAGGCGGCGGACTGGGGCCACGGACCACGCTGAGCGCGAAAAGGAACGGGGGCCCCGAAGGACCCCCGATAGTGCTGCTCGATTGTCGGTCTTGTGCCTGACTACTGTAATTTCGGAATGCGCAGGACCATGCCCGCCTCCAGTCCGGAGGGGTCTTTCAGCGTGTCGCTGTTTTCCTCCAGGATGCCGGAATAGGCGGCGGTGGTGCCGTAGAAGCGGAAGGCGATGCCGGCAAGGCTGTCGCCCTTCTGCACGAGGTAGGTGGTCATCTCCGGGGCTGCGGCGGGGGCTGCCACCCGTGCCGGTTCGGTGGTCGGTGCCGGGATGGCGGGACGGGCGATGGCCGCGCCGAGCGCCGCCTGAAGCCGCGCCGCATCCGTGGGCGCGGTCGTCTCCCCCACCGGCTTCTTCAACTCGCCGAGGATGGAATAGCTCATGGCGCGGATCGCCTCCATGCCGTCGCTCCCGGCCGGCACGGCCCCGGCGTCAATCGTCGCGGGGGCCGGGGCCTGCGCCACGGGGCGCGCCACGGGGCGGACGCCCTGCGGGGCCATTGCCATGTTACGCGGAGCGGGAAGCGCCGGAACCAGGCTGAGCGGCTCGGGAGTGCCCCGGCTGACTTCGGCCCGGTCTTCGGGTGCATCGGAGGTCGTGGAGAGGGCGAGCATGAGCGAGCCGGTCATCAGGACGAGCACGGCGACCGCAAGCGTCAGCCGTATCATGCCCGCGCTCCGATCCGTGCCTTGTCCCCGTCGCGGAATCCCTCCGCGCGCAGCCGCGCCGTCGCCATTGTCCTGTCCCCCGAAGGTCTGCGCGGTCGGTCCTGGCAGGGCCACGCAGCCGTTTCAGAGATGATAGAGCGAGATGTGACAATCCGTCAACATATTGTGTTCGGATCTACCAATATGATTGACTTTCCAAATGGTCACAACCAATTGCGGCGCGATTCTGCTCAGCGTTCGGGCAGCGTCAGGGCCTGGCCGGGGCGCAGATCGTCCGGACGGGTCAGGATCGCCTGATTTGCCGCGAACAGCGGGCCGGTCATGTTGACGTCGCCGTAAATGGCCTCGGCGATGCTGACGAGGCTGTCGCCCTGCTTCACCACGTAGACCGGGGCGCCGTCGCCCGGCGTCGCGGGTGCGATGCCCGCCGCGCGCGACGTCTCGTCGTCGAGCGAGCGTTGCACGATGCTGTGCAGCAGGCTGCCGGGCTGGCCCGGTGCGCGGTCGCGCCCGGTGGCGGAGTTGAGGTTCGACAGGGTCGCCCAGGTCATCCGGCGCAATTCCTCGTCGTTCGTCGCGGCGGATTCCGATACCGGGCGCGCGGCGGGCGCGGGGGCGCGCTCCGGCAGGCGGACCGCCTCCCGGATGGCGCGGATGCGGTCGTCTTCGCCGCGGTCGGGCAGCGGCGCAATCGCGGGATCGGCGCGGGTCACGGCGGCGTCGGGCAGCTCCGCCGGGGCGGGCGCGCGCACGCCGGGCTGCAGCACGATCAGCGCCACCGTCACCGCGACAAAGCCGAGACCCAGCAGGACCATGCGGATCATGCCGCGCCCCCCTCGTATCCGGCTGCGGCGCTCATTGCGCGCCAGCCGTGGTGGTGAGACCGAGCGCCGTCCAGTCGCGCAGGCCGCCGCGATAATACTTCAGCTTTTCGGTGGGGTAGCCGGCCTCTGCCAGGCTGCGCAGGGACTCCGGCGCCGCGGAGGCATCCGGACCTTCGGCAAACAGGACGAGGTCATAGGCGCCGCTGAAATCCGGCCCCCGAGCGCCCAGGGCTTCGAGCAGATCGCCGCGGTAGGGATTGCCCGGAGCCAGTGTCGCGGCGGGCACATTGACGGCGCCGGGCAGGGTTTCGGCGCCGTACCCCTCGGGCCGTCGCGTGTCGACCAGCAAGCCGGAACCCGTCGACACGAAGAGATCGAGAAAATCCAGAAGCTCCAGCTCGCCGATCGTGACGATGCCTGACGCGGCCTGCATCGGCTGGATGCAGGCGGGAGGACAGGCCGCGCCCGTGCGGGCAATGGTCACCGGCGTTCCGTTGAGAGTGACGCTGAAATCGGGGCGGTCCGGTGTGAGGCGGCTTTGCTGGGCAAGGCCCCATGCGGGCGCCGTGGCAAGGCACAATGCCAGCCCTGTCAGGCGAAACCCCTGCAACATCCGCTCGTCCTCACACCAGCCGGCCTTGAGGTGCCGGTTTCTCGTTGCCGCAAAATATAGGCGAGGGAGGGCGAATCAGTCAATATCCGGGGGCAGCCCACAACGGAAAACCACCCTCCGGCGGGGCCCTTCAGCCATTTTCGCGCAAAACGCCCCCGGCAAGATAGAGCGATCCGCAGATCAGCACCCGGGCCGAGGGATCCTGCGCGGCGATCCGGGTCAGCGCGGCCAGCACGGTCGGAGCCTCGGACGCGGCAAGACCGACGGCGGCGGCGACGCGGGCGGTCTCTTCGGCGGGCAGGGTGTTCGCCTCGCCGGGGATGGAGACGGCGGTGAGGCTGCGGGCGACCCCGGCCAGCGGCGCGAGGTAGCCGCGAATGTCCTTGGTGTTCAGCATGCCGCAGATCAGGTGCGTCGGCCGGTCGGGCAGGGTCCCGAGATGGTGGGCCAGCGCCTCTCCCGCCGCGGGGTTGTGACCGCCGTCGAGCCATAGCTCGATCCCCGGCGCGGCCTCGGTCAGCGGGCCTCGGCGCAGGCGCTGCATCCGTGCCGGCCAGTCGGCGCGGGTCACGGCCGCCTCGAACGCCGCTTCGCCGAGGCCGAGCCTGCGCAGCGCGGCCAGCGCCGCCCCGGCGTTGTCGACCTGGTGCGCCCCGGGAAGGTTCGGGCGGGGCAGGTCGAGCAGACCGCTTTCGTCCTGGTAGACCATGCGTCCGTGTTCTTCGGACACGTGCCAGTGCTGCCCCTGCGCGAGCAGCGGCGCGCCGAGCCGCGCGGCCCGTGCCTCGATCACGTCAAGCGCGGCCTCGGGCTGCGGACCGACGACGCAGGGCACGCCGCGTTTCAGGATGCCGGCTTTTTCGCCCGCGATTTCGGCAATCGTCTCGCCGAGATACTGCTGATGATCGAGCGAGATCGGCGTCAGCACGGTCAGTGCCGGAGTGTCGACGACATTGGTCGCGTCCAGCCGTCCGCCCAACCCGGTTTCGAGCAGGGTGAAATCGGCGGGGGTCCGCGCGAAGGCCAGGAAGGCGGCGCAGGTGGTGATCTCGAAATAGGTGATGCTCTCGCCCCGGTTCGCCTCCCAGCATTCGTCCAGCGCGGCGGTGAGCGCCTCTTCGGAGATCAGCTCGCCCGCGACGCGGATGCGTTCGTGGAAGCGGGCGAGGTGGGGCGAGATATAGGCGTGAACGCGCTTGCCCTCGGCCTCCATCCCGGCCCGGATCATCGCCTGGGTCGAGCCCTTGCCGTTGGTCCCGGCAAGGTGGATCACCGGCGGCAGATCGCGTTCGGGGTGCCCGAGCGCCGCGAGCAGGCGCCACACGCGGTCCAGCGTCAGGTCGATGATCTTGGGGTGGAGCGACATCATCCGCTGCAGGATGACATCGGACGAAGGCGCGGCGCTCATTCGGCGGGAGGTGGCGAGGCGAAGGCTTCGGGCGGCGGCAGGTCGCCCGTGACGGCGGGGGGAAGGCCCATCAGCATCCGGATGATGGTGACAAGCTCGTCCCGCAGTTGCCGGCGGTCGGTCACGCGGTCGAGCATGCCGTGTTCCAGCAGGTATTCCGCGCGCTGGAAGCCTTCGGGCAGCTTCTCGCGGATGGTCTGTTCGATCACGCGAGGCCCGGCAAAGCAGATCAGCGCGCCGGGTTCGGCGATCTGCACGTCGCCCAGCATTGCGTAGGAGGCGGTGACTCCGCCCGTGGTCGGATGCGTCAGCACCACGATATAGGGCAGGCCCGCCTCGCGCAGCATCTGCACGGCGACGGTGGTGCGGGGCATCTGCATCAGGCTCAGGATGCCTTCCTGCATGCGCGCGCCCCCGGCGGCGGAGAACAGGATCAGCGGACGCTTGAGGCGTACCGCCTCTTCCGCCGCCTTGATGATGGCATTGCCGACGAACATGCCCATGGACCCGGCCATGAAGCTGAAATCCTGCGCGGCGCAGACCACGGGGGTGCGGCCGATCTCGCCGGAGGCGACGAGCATCGCCTCCTTCTCGCCGGTGGCCTTCTGCGCGGCCTTCATGCGGTCGGGATAGCGCTTCTGGTCGCGGAACTGCAGCGGGTCGGTGATCGGTTCGGGGACCTTGATCTCGGAGAACACGCCGCCGTCGAACAGCGCGATGAAGCGTGCGCGGGGCGTGATGTTCATGTGGTGGCTGCAGTTGGTGCAGACGCCGAGATTGTCCGCGACTTCGCGGTGGAACAGCATGGTTCCGCAGTTGTCGCACTTCGTCCACAGGTTCTCGGGCACCTCGCGGCGCGAGAAGATCGAGTTGATCCTGGGGCGGACGTAATTGGTGATCCAGTTCATCTGGCGGCCCTCTGGCTGCTCCGGGGTGCGGCTGACTTAAGGCCCGCGCCGGGGAAATGCAATCCGCCTGTCCGGGAGGGCGGATCAGGCCCGGATGGCGATCCGCGCCGCCAGCCAGCACAGCAGGATGCCGATGAGATCGAACGGCAGCATCGCCAGCACGGCGGCCTCGTCGGTCACATCGAAAGGCAGCAGGTACAGCGCCAGACCCGACATGTTGCCCGGCGGCGCGACAAGCGCCACGGGCACGAGATTGTTCACCAGATGCAGCGCGATCGCCGGGGCGAGCGTGCCTGCCCGCGCGGTGAGATCCGCCGCCGCCACGCCGAAGGCGAAGGCCCAGAGCGTGACGTAGACGGCATTGCCGCCGTAGACCGACGGCGCGAAATGGCCGAGTGCGAAGAGCGCCGAGGGCAGGGTCAGCCAGACCAGCGGATACGGCAGCCGCGCGGCGAGCTGGGACTGCAGGTAGCCGCGGAAGAACAGCTCTTCGCTGCCGGTCTGGATCAGCAGCGCCGAGAGGGTCAGCGGCAGCAGGACCAGCCACCGGCCGAGCGGCATTCCGGGCTCCAGCTCGGTCCCGGCGGGGGCGAAGGGCAGCGCAATGAGCACGGTCTGCAGCACCCCGACGAACAGCAGTACCCGGAAGAACTGATGCAGGAACGGGCGGGACGGGCCGAACAGCCCCCGCGCGGTGCGGCCGTGCACGAATTGGGCGGTCACGACGGTGCCGACCGACAGCGCCCCCACCGAGAGCAGCAGCACGCACATGCTCGCGGGGGTCTGTCCGGCCATGAGGTCGCGGGCAAAGCCGAGGAACGCCTCGTCGCCCATGCCTAGCGCGACGAGCGCCACGAGCGACTGGCCCAGCCCGTAGGTGATCGTCGCCACGACGAGAATGCCCAGAGCGAGGCGCCAGAGCTCCGTCCGTCGGGCCGCGTCGGTCAGCCGGGTGAAGGCGCGGTAGCTCATGACTCTCCTGTTTCCGTTCGGGCGGGTCGCCGCCGGTCGGATCCGCCCGCGGGGAACGCGGGCGCCATGGATGGGAGTAAGCCCGCGCGCGCGGGCTTTCAAGCGGGCAGGCACAAACCTGCCTGTCGGCAAGCGGCCCGGATCGAACCGCGCCGGGCTGCGGTGCCCGGTTGGGGCGTGCATTTTTTCTTGTGCTCTCAGAAAGGCTTGGATTAAGTCCGGATCAGGATGAAGACAGGACGCCAGACATTGTCGGAACTTCCGGAGGATGCCGCGACATGACGCGACTGCGCTGGTTCGCCCTGTTGCTGGCCGCCCTGGTCCTTTCCGGCTGCCTCGAAACGGTCGGCCCCCGGGATGCGTCGGCCCGTTCGGCCGGGCTGTTGCCGGGCGGCACGGCACGTCAGGCGCCGCGCCCGCTGGAACAGGCGGCGCTGGCGCGGGGCACCGTCGTGGTCGCGGGGCCCGAGGGCTATTGCGTCGACCCCGTCACCCTCGGGCGCGGCGCGGCGCGCAGTTTCGCGATGCTCGCCTCCTGCCAGATCCTCTCCGGGGGCGAACTGGGCTATTACGTCGAGCCGATGATGCTGACCGTCACCGTGGGCAAGCCGGGACCGACCGCGCTGCCGCAGCCTGCCACCCTTGCCGCCGAAGCCGGAAGCGCCTTTCTCGGCGGCAGTCTGCGGGACGGTCTGTCGGTTGCCCATCTCGGCGCCGGCGGCGCGGCGGTGCTCGACGGTGGCGATCCGCGCTACTGGAGGGCCACCTTCGCGCTGGGCGGGCGCATGGTGGGGCTGGCGCTCTATGCGCCGAAGGGGTCGGACCTCGCCGGAGACGGCGGGTACGCGATGCTGGCGCGGGTCCGGGCGCGCATCGTGGCCGCCAGTCCGAAGCCGGGGCAAACGACCGCGCGGGCCTCATCCGCGGCAAAGGCGCCCGGTGCGGCGGCGGCCAAGGCTCTTTGACCGTTTATTCGCCGCGCGGGATTTGCCATAACACAGGCTGAACCGGCGCAGGAGCAGATGCGCCGACGGGGAAGGGCCGCGAGCGGATGGCAACAGGCAACAGCGATACATGGCTCGAAAGGGTTCTCATGGCGGCGTCGGTGCGTCGGTGGAGCCGCGTGGCGCAGCAGGCCGACACGACCGAGCTGCCGCGACTGCGCCGGCAGCGCGCCGCCGCCCGCAAGCTGAAGCAGCGGATCGACAAGCTGATCTTCGTCGCGGACGGCCGTCTGGCCCTGCCGGTCGTAGGCAATCAGGCCTTTCCCCGCCCGCACGAGGCGGATTGGGCCTGGCGCCCGGATCTGTGGTGCGGCCCGCTGGCGGTGCCGGGAATCTCCTCGGTGCAGTCCAAATCCATGTTGGGCAGCGAAGCCACGCTGTTCCACGATTGCGCGCATTCGGAAATCACCCTGCGCCAGCTGCGCAACCTGCGGGAATCCGACCTCGCGGCCTATGGTCTGCGGCTGGACGTGTTCAAGTTCGACGGCTCCTACCTGTCGCTGGCCGTTGACCTGCCGGAAGAGGCGTCGCGCGGGCTGAAGCGCAAGCACCTTATCCGGGTCGAGACCATCGTGGAGATGGAAAAGCCGCTGGAAATCTTCGCGCGGCTCAACATCAAGCACGGCCCGAACACCGAGCAGATCGTCCGGGAGCTGCCCCTGAACGGGCAGGAGATCCGGGTGGAGTTCGACCTTGCCTATACCCGGCTCAACGAAAAGCGGGTGGAGCGGATGTGGCTCGACCTGATCTTCGAGGGGCCGGAGATGAACCAGGTGATCCTGCGGGATCTGACCTTCAGCCGCCGCCCCCGGGCGGAACTTTGACGGAGTGCGCCGATGAGTGCCTATTCGCTGACCAAGACGCGGTTCCGGGAGGGGCTCTGGGAAGGCCTGCTGGTGGCCGAGGCCCGCGGCGCCGCCCCGCCCGAGATCCTGGTCACGCTGAACGACGCCCCGGTGCGCGGGGTGACGGTGACCCAGGCGGGCGACGCCGCGCGCTGGGCGGTCGAGGTTCCCGTGCCGGTCGAGGCGGTGGGCGACGGGGTGCAGACCTTTCTCATCCTCGATGCCGGGGCGGGCACCAAGCTCGACAGTTTCACCCTGATCGCGGGCGAGGCGCTGGGCGATGACATCCGCGCCGAGATGGCGCTGCTGCGGGCCGAGCTCGACATGCTGAAACGGGCGTTCCGCCGGCACTGCCTCGAAACCATGTGACGGGGCGCGGAAAACCCGCCTCTCCCGGCATTGCAACTGTCGACAATACCGGGCAGGTTGGCGCGGTTCCCGGCCCGGAGTTTTCATGACCCCTCTGCGCGGCATTGCGCTCAAGACGCTGTCCGTCATCCTGTTCGTCATCATGGCGGCGATGATCAAGGCGGTCTCGGACCAGGTGCCGACCGGCGAATCCGTTTTCTTCCGCTCGGCCTTCGCAATGCCGATCATCGTGATCTGGCTGCTCTGGCGCGGCGAACTGCCCTCCGGTCTTCGGGTCAGGAAACCCTCCGCGCACTTCCTGCGGGGCATCGTCGGGGTCTCGGCCATGGGCTGCAACTTTGCCGCGCTGGGCCTGCTGCCGCTGCCGGAAGTCACCGCGCTCAGCTACGCCGCGCCGCCGCTCACGGTGCTGTTCGCGGCGCTGTTCCTCGGGGAACGGGTGCGCGCCTTCCGCCTGACCGCCGTCGCCGTCGGCCTGCTGGGGGTGATGATCGTGCTCTGGCCGCGCCTGACGCTCGACAACGTGGACAAGGCTGCGATGCTCGGGGCGGCCCTCATCCTGGCCTCGGCGGTGTTCCGGGCCATCGTGCAGATCCACATCCGACGCATGGTCGCGACCGAGCAGACCGCCGCCATCGTGTTCTATTTCTCGCTGACGGCGACGGTGCTGTCGCTGCTCACGCTGCCCTTCGGCTGGGTGATCCCCGATGCGGAGGCGCTGACGCTGCTGATCGCCTCGGGCCTCATCGGCGGGGTGGCGCAGATCTGCCTGACCTCGGCCTATCGCGGGGCGGAGGCGGCCCTGCTGGCGCCCTTCGACTATGCCTCGATCCTGTTCGCCATCTTCATCGGCTACCTGGTCTTCGCCGAGATCCCGACGCCCGCCATGCTGATCGGGTCGGCCGTGGTCATCGCCTCGGGCGTGGCGATCATCCTGCGCGAACGCTACCTCGGCGTGAAACGCAGCGCGGCGCGGTCGAGGATGACGCCGCACGGATGACCGCGGCCCCCCCGTGGCACTGGAAGCCGGGGCCAAGCCGTGGCACATCAGGGAACGTAGCGCCAAGGGAGTCCGCACCATGTCCACATTCGGCAAAGGCTGCCATCTGCACCTGATCGACGGATCCGCCTTCATCTTCCGCGCCTTCCACGCGCTGCCGCCGCTGACGCGCAAGTCGGACGGGCTGCCCGTGGGCGCGGTGCAGGGCTTCTGCAACATGCTCCTGCAATATGTCGGAAAGGATCACGGCGCGGATGCCCCGACCCATATCGCGGTGATCTTCGACAAGGGCTCGCACACCTTCCGCAACGACATGTACGATCTCTACAAGGCCAACCGCGAGGCGATGCCCGAGGATCTGCGCCCGCAGATCCCGCTCACCCGCGCTGCCACCGAGGCGTTCAACATCGCCTGCAAGGAGATCGAGGGCTACGAGGCCGACGACATCATCGCCACCCTGTCGTGCCAGGCCCGCGAACTCGGCGCGCGGGTGACGATCGTCAGCTCCGACAAGGACCTGATGCAGCTTGTCGGCGACGGGGTCGAGATGTTCGACGCGATGAAGAACAAGCGCATCGACCGCGACGGCGTGTTCGAGAAATTCGGCGTGTTCCCGGATCGCGTGGTCGACGTGCAGGCGCTGGCGGGCGACAGCGTCGACAACGTGCCCGGCGCGCCGGGCATCGGGATCAAGACCGCCGCCCTGCTCATCAACGAATTCGGCTCGCTCGAAGAATTGCTGGACCGCGCGGGCGAGATCAAGCAGCCCAAGCGCCGCGAGACGCTGATCGAGAAGCGCGCGCAGATCGAGCTCTCCAAGAAGCTCGTGCAGCTCGATTGCGACACGCCGCTCGATTTCACGCTGGACGACCTCGACCTGCGCGACCCCGATCCGGAGACGCTGCTCGGCTTCCTGTCCGAGATGGAGTTCCGCACCCTGTCGCGCCGCGTCGCCGATGCGCTGGGGGCCGAAGCCCCGGTCATTCCCGAGAAGCCCGCCGAGGCCGATGCCCCCGCCGCCCCGGAGGCGCTGCCCTTCGATCACGATGCCTACGAATGCGTGTCGGATGCCGCCGCGCTCGACAGCTGGATCGCGCAGGCCCGCGAGCGCGGCTGGGTCGCCGTCGACACCGAAACCACGGGCCTGAACGAGATGACCTGCGACCTGGTGGGCATATCGCTCTGCGTCGAGCCGGGCCGCGCCTGCTACATCCCGCTGGCGCATCGCGCGCAGGCGACGGACGACCTGTTCGGCTCCGACGATCTGGCCGAGGGGCAGATGGGGCTCGACGCGGCGCTGGCGGCGTTGAAGCCGCTGCTGGAAGACCCGGCGGTGATGAAGATCGGGCAGAACATGAAATACGATGCCAAGGTGTTCCGCCGCTACGGTGTCGCGGTCGCGCCCATCGACGACACCATGCTGATGTCCTACGCGATGTATTCCGGCCTGCACAATCACGGCATGGACACGCTGGCCGAACGCTATCTGTCGCACGCGCCGATCCCGATCAAGGATCTTCTGGGCAGCGGCAAGGGCCAGATCACCTTCGACAAGGTGCCGCTGGCCGAGGCGGTGAAATATGCCGCCGAGGATGCCGACATCACCCTGCGCCTCTGGCAGCTGTTCAAGCCGCAGCTTCACGCCGCGAAGGTCACCCGCGTCTACGAGGGGCTGGAGCGCCCGCTGGTGCCGGTGCTGGCACGGATGGAGATGGACGGCATCCAGGTCGACCGCGACACGCTCTCGCGCATGTCCAACGCCTTTTCGCAGAAGATGGCCCAGCTCGAGGACGAGATCCACGAGCTTGCGGGCGGCAAGTTCAATGTCGGCAGCCCGGCGCAGTTGGGCGAGATCCTGTTCGAGCAGATGGGCCTCGAAGGCGGCAAGAAGGGCAAGAACGGCAAGTACTCCACGCCTGCCGACGTGCTCGAGGACCTCGCGACCGAACACGACCTGCCGGGCCGGGTGCTGGACTGGCGCCAGCTTTCCAAGCTGAAGAGCACCTACACCGATGCGCTTCAGGAACACATCAACAAGGAGACCGGGCGGGTCCATACCTCCTATTCCATTGCCGGGGCCAACACCGGGCGGCTCGCCTCGACCGATCCCAACCTGCAGAACATCCCGGTGCGCAGCGAAGAGGGGCGGCGCATCCGCGAAGCCTTCGTCGCGCCAGAAGGCAAGGTGCTGGTCTCGCTCGACTACAGCCAGATCGAACTGCGCATCCTCGCGCACATGGCCGATATCGACGCGCTGAAGCAGGCCTTCCGCGACGGGCAGGACATCCATGCGATGACCGCCTCGGAGATGTTCGGCGTGCCGATGGAGGAGATGACCCCCGACATCCGCCGCCGCGCCAAGGCCATCAACTTCGGGGTGATCTACGGGATTTCCGGCTTCGGCCTTGCGCGCAACCTGCGCATTCCGCGTGGCGAGGCGCAGGCCTTCATCGACCGCTATTTCGAGCGCTTCCCCGGCATCCGCGCCTACATGGACGACACCATCGCCTTTGCCAAGGAACACAACCGTGTCGAGACGCTGTTCGGCCGGGTCATTCACACGCCCGAGATCAACGCCCGCGGACCCCATGCCGGGTTCGCCCGCCGCGCCGCGATCAACGCGCCGATCCAGGGCACGGCGGCGGATATCATCCGGCGCGCGATGATCCGCATGCCCGCTGCGATCGAGGGCATGCCCGCGAAGATGCTGCTCCAGGTCCACGACGAACTGCTGTTCGAGGTCGAGGAAGGCGCCGAGGCCGACCTCATCGCCGCCGCCCGCGACGTGATGGAGGGCGCGGCCGAGCCGGTGGTAAAGCTCGACGTGCCGCTGGTGGTGGATGCCGGGCAGGGCAGGAACTGGGCCGAGGCGCACTGAAACCCGCGTCCGTCCCGGATGGACAGACGCCTTTGCAGGCACTATCTGCGCACCATGGCAGACAAGAAATCAGACCCGAACTACAAGGTGATCGCCGAAAACCGGCGGGCGCGGTACGACTACGCGATCGAGGACGACATCGAATGCGGCGTCATGCTCACCGGGTCCGAGGTGAAATCCCTGCGCGAGAACTCCGCCAATGTCGCCGAAAGTTACGCGGCGGTGGAAAACGGCGAACTGTGGCTGGTGAACTCCTATATCGCCCCCTACAACCGCGCGATGTTCCCCCACGAGGAGAGGCGCCGGCGCAAGTTGCTGGTGTCGCGCAAGGAACTGGCGCGGCTCTGGAACGATACCCAGCGCAAGGGTATGACAATCGTGCCACTGGTGTTGTATTTCAACCACAAGGGAATCGCGAAGCTCAAGGTGGGAATCGCAAAAGGCAAGAAGACCGTAGATAAGCGGGAGACGGAAGCCAAACGTGATTGGAATCGCCAGAAGGCGCGCCTGTTGAAGGAACGCGGCTGAGGCGCGCCTCCGATGCCACCGGACCACGCACGCTTGGGCTTTTATTCCCGCGCCATTTCGCGCGGATCTGCTCTTGGGGGTGTCGACGTGTTTTTTGGTATGCTATCCGGCGCAATCGCAGCTCTGACCGCTGGCGTTCTTGCATCGCGGATGGATCAGGGCAAGCTCGTGAATGCCCTGAGTGGCGGTGTCTCCGGCGGCCTCGGCGGGCTGATTGCGGGGACCTTTGCGGGAACCTCCGACGCGGTCTGGCTGCTGCCCGTGACCGGCGGCGCGCTCGGCGGGGCGCTCGGCCTCGGGCTGGTGGCGCTGTTCGCGGATCCCGCCACGGAATAGGCCGCGACCTCCGAAGCGCTTGTCACGACGGCCTGTCGGGACTAGAGACTGGCCGACCCTGACCGACCGGGAGTGGCGCATGGCCCTAGACGATCCCAAAACGCTGGTGTCGACCGAATGGCTCGCCCGGCACATCAAGGACCCCGATCTGCGCATCCTGGATGCGAGCTGGTATCTGCCCGGCTCGGATCGCGATGCGCAGGCGGAATATGAATCCGCCCACATCCCCGGCGCGCGGTTCTTCGACATCGACGACGTGAGCGACCAGCGCTCGGACCTGCCGCACATGGTGCCGCCGGTCGAAAAGTTCATGTCGCGGATGCGTGCGCTGGGGGTGGGCGACGGTCATCAGGTGGTGGTCTACGACGGCTCCGGCCTGTTCTCGGCCGCGCGCGTCTGGTGGCTGTTCAAGCTGATGGGCCAGGACGATGTCGCCGTGCTCGACGGCGGGTTTCCGAAATGGCAGGCCGAGGGTCGCGAGATCGAGGACATGCCGCCCGTGATCCGCGACCGCCACATGACGGTGCGTCGCCAGAACCAGATGGTGAAGGACGTGACGCAGGTCTCCTCCGCAGCCAAGCTGAAGGACACCGAGATCGTCGATGCCCGCGCCGCGAGCCGGTTCCGCGGCGATGCGCCCGAGCCACGGCCGGGCCTTCGGGCAGGACATATTCCGGGATCGCGGAACGTTCCCTTCTCCACGTTGTTGGAAGAGAACGGCACCATGAAGGCGCCGGAGGCCCTGCGCGGCGTCTTCGAGGACGCGGGCGTGGATCTGTCCAAGCCGGTCATCACCTCCTGCGGATCGGGCGTGACGGCGGCGATCCTGAATCTGGCCCTGACCCGCATGGGCAAGGTCGACCATTCCCTCTATGACGGGTCCTGGAGCGAGTGGGGGCAATTCCCCACCCTGCCCGTCGCGACCGGAGACAACTGATGTTCGAGTCCTTCAAAGAGCAACCCGCCGACAAGATCCTGATGCTGATGCAGGCCTTCCGCGAAGACCCGCGCACCGACAAGATCGACCTCGGGGTCGGGGTCTACAAGGATGCCGACGGCAACACCCCGGTGATGCGCGCGATCAAGGCGGCCGAAAAGACGCTCTGGGAAACCGAGACGACGAAGTCCTACACCGGGCTTGCCGGGGATCCGGGTTTTGCCGATGCGATGGTCGCGATGGTGCTGGGCGATGCGGTGCCGCGCGCCAATGTCGCCGCCGCCGCGACGCCGGGCGGCACCGGTGCCGTGCGCCAGGCCTTCGACATGATCCGCGTGGCAAACCCGGGGGCGCGGGTCTTCGTGTCCGATCCGACCTGGCCGAACCACCTCTCGATCCTCAAGCACATGGGGATGGAGGTCGTCCCCTACCGTTATTTCGACGGCGAGACGCGCGCGGTGGATTTCGCGGGCATGATCGCCGACCTGCACCAGGCGATGCCCGGCGACGTCGTCCTGCTGCACGGCTGCTGCCACAACCCGACCGGGGCCAACCTGAACCTCGCCCAGTGGCAGGCGGTGGTCGACCTGCTGCTGAAGCAGGAGGCCGTGCCGATGATCGACATTGCCTACCAGGGCTTCGGCGACGGCCTCGAAGAGGATGCGGCGGGGGTGCGGCTGGTGGCGTCGCAGATGCCGGAATGCCTGATCGCGGCCTCCTGCTCCAAGAACTTCGGCATCTACCGAGAGCGGACCGGGCTGCTGATGGCGGTGGCACGGGATGCCTCGCGCCGGACGCTGAACCAGGGGACGCTGAACTATCTCAACCGGCAGAACTATTCCTTCCCGCCGGATCACGGCGCGCGGCTGGTGACGATGGTGCTGAACGATCCGGACCTGCGGGCGGACTGGGCGGCCGAACTCGAGGACGTGCGCAATTCCATGCTCGGCCTGCGCGAGCAACTGGCATCGGAACTGCGGCGACTTTCCGGCTCGGACCGTTTCGGGTTCATCGCGCAGCATCGGGGCATGTTCTCGCGCCTCGGTGCCAGCCCGGAACAGGTCGAGGCGCTGCGCCGCGATCACGGCATCTACATGGTCGGGGATTCCCGCCTGAACATCGCCGGTCTCAACGCGACCACTGTGCCGATCCTGGCCGAGGCCATCGTCAAGGTCGGGATCTGACGCCGCCGCAAGGCGTTCGCCGCGATCGGATGAACGGCGGGGCCCCGCGGGGCCCCTTTCGCCGTCTCAGCCATGCGTCTCCAGGCTGTCGGCCGGCGCTTCGGCACGGTCGGTCATGCCGTAGTCGCGCAGGACCTGGCAGACCTTGAGCCTGTAGTCCGCAAAGACCCCGTTCCGCCCGGCGGATTGCGCGCCCCGGTGGGCCGCCAGCCGACGCCAGCGCTCCACCGCCGCCTCGTCCTCGAAGAAGCTGATCGAGAGCAGTTTCTCGGGGTTGGTGAGGCTCCGGAAGCGCTCGACGGAGAGGAATCCCTCCACCTCCTCCACCATCGGCCGCAGCGAGGCGGCGATGTCGAGATAGGCGTCCTTTTGTCCCTCGGCGGGGATGACTTCGAAGATGATGGCGATCACGGGCTGGTTCCTCCTGCGCGCATCCTGCCCCCTGCCGCGGCCGTTTCCAAGTGGTGCGGGCCCTGCGGCCCGCGCTTTTCGTCTCGCCTTTCGGCTCGGCGCGCGTGTCGGTCCGACGCGCCTGCCCGGCGTTTCGCGGGTTGCGATGTCGCTTTGCCTCCGGCGGGGATATTTTCGGCCAGAAGAAGCGGCAGGGGAGACGACCTCCGTAATCCGGCGTGTCTTCGGAGCCTCTTCGGCCGGAAAGGTCAGCCGCAGGCGCGGGCTTCCAGCGGGCCATGCAGGTTTCTTCTGGCCGAAAATATCCCGGGGGAGTCCGCGCGAGCGGACGGGGGCAGCGCCCCCTTCGGCCGCGGAGACGGGCTCAGGCGGTGGCGCAGGAGCGCGACGGGATGGCGGCGCAGGGTCAGGCGCATGGCGATGAAATCCTCGACGATCTCCTCGCCCTCCGTCATCGGGGGCAGTTGTGCGGCGGGCTCGGGTTGCAGGGTACCGTCGGTGTCCCAGCCGAACAGCGGCAGGGGGTCGGGGGCGCCGAGGCCCTTTGCCTCCCACAGCGCCGCGCGGCGGGAGATGTCCAGCGGAGCAAAGGCGTCGGCCTCGGCGAGTCGGATGAGGATGTCGGGTTTCAGGCCCGCGCGGCGCCAGACGTCGCGCACGGAGCGGTAGCCGTTGTTGCGCGCGCGGGTGAGCCAGGCGGCGTCTTCTTCGGTCATGCCGCGGATCTGGCGAAAGCCGAGGCGGAGTACGAGGTTGCCCTCGTCATCCGGTTCCATCGTGTTGTCCCAGTCGCTGGCGTTGATGCAGGGCGGGCGGACGATCACGCCGTGGGCGCGGGCGTCGCGCAGGATCTGGGCGGGGGCGTAGAAGCCCATCGGCTGGGCGTTCAGCAGGGCGCAGGCGAAGATGCCGGGGTGGTGGCGCTTGATCCAGGCCGAGGCATAGACCAGCAGCGCGAAGCTGGCCGCGTGGCTTTCGGGGAAGCCGTAGGAGCCGAAGCCCTCGATCTGGGAGAAGCAGCGCTCGGCAAAGTCGCGGGCGTAGCCGTTCGACGCCATGCCGCGCAGGAAGCGGTCGCGGAATTCGCTGACGTTGCCGTGTTTCTTGAAGGTGGCGAGGGAGCGGCGCAGGCGGTCGGCCTCCTCGGGGGTGAAGCCCGCGCCGGTGATGGCGATCTGCATCGCCTGTTCCTGGAACAGCGGCACGCCGAGCGTCTTGCCGAGCACCCGGCCGAGCGCGTCCGAGGGGAACTGCACGGTTTCCTCGCCGTTGCGGCGGCGGATGTAGGGGTGGACCATGTCGCCCTGGATCGGGCCGGGGCGGATGATCGCGACCTCGATCACGAGGTCGTAGAAGCAGCGCGGCTTCATCCGGGGCAGGAAGTTCATCTGGGCGCGGCTTTCCACCTGGAAGACGCCGATCGTGTCGGCTTCGCAGAGCATGTCGTAGACGCGCGGGTCCTCCTGCGGGAGGCTGGCGAGATCGTGGGACTGCCCGAGGTGGCGGGTCATCAGATCGAAGGCCTGGCGCAGGCAGGTGAGCATTCCCAGCGCCAGCACGTCGACCTTGAGGATGCCGAGGGCGTCGATGTCGTCCTTGTCCCAGCAGATCACCGTGCGATCCTCCATCGTGGCGTTCTCGATGGGGACGAGTTCGTCGAGCCGCCCCTCGGTGATGATGAAGCCGCCGACATGCTGCGACAGGTGGCGGGGAAAGCCCTGGATTTCCGAGACCATCTGCAGGGCGAGGACAAGCTCCCGATCCTCCGGGTCGAGACCGATCTCGCGCAGGCGGGCGGCGGGGATGTCGCCGCCGCCGTAGCCCCAGATCTGGGAGGCGAGGGCGCCGACGGTGTCCTCGGTCAGCCCCATGGCGCGGCCGACCTCGCGCAGGGCGCGCTTGCCGCGGTAATGGATGACCGTGGCGCAGAGCCCGGCGCGGTGGCGGCCGTAGGTCCGGTAGATGTGCTGGATCACCTCCTCGCGCCGCTGGTGTTCGAAATCCACGTCGATGTCGGGCGGTTCGTCCCGCGCTTCGGAGACGAAGCGTTCGAAGACCATGGTGCCGATCTCGGGGGAGACGGAGGTGACGCCGAGGCAGAAGCAGGTGACGGAATTGGCCGCCGAGCCGCGGCCCTGGCAGAGGATGCCGCGGGATCGGGCGAAGGTGACGATGTCGCGGACGGTGAGGAAATAGGGCTCGTAACCGAGCTTGGCGATGAGGGCGAGTTCGTGGGCCAGCAGGGTTTCGACATGCTCCGGCGCGCCCTGCGGATAGCGCCATGCGAGGCCTTCCCGCGCGAGGCGCGCGAGGCGGTCGCCGGGGGTTTCGCCGCCGCTGACCTCGGAGGGGTATTCGTAGCGCAGCGATGCGAGGTCGAACCGGCAGTCCTCGGCCAGGGCCGCGGCGCGGTCGACGGCGGCCTCGTGCGGGCCGAGAACGAGGCGCAGGTCCTCCTCGGAGCGCAGGCGCTGCTCGGCATTGGCCAGGGCTGCGCGGCCGAGGTCGGCGACGCGGCAGCCGGCCCGGATGGCGCTGAGGACATCGGCGAGGCGGCGGCGGCCGCCATGGTGCATCCGGGGCCGCGCGGTGGCGATGGTGGGCAGCTCCAGGTGCCGGGCGAGGGCGGCGAGCCGGTCGAAGCGCGTCTCGTCCTGGCCGTCGTAGGCGGGGGTCAGCGCGAGGTGGCATTGCCCGGGGAAGCGGCGCGCCAGCCGTTCCGCCTGTGACACCCAGGCACCCGCGCCGCCCGGAGAGCCCGGTGCCTGTGGCTGCAGGATCATCCGGAGGCCGTCCGCCCCCTCCAGCAGGTCGTCGAGGCGGAGATGGCAGGCGCCCTTTTCGGCGCGCAGCCGACCGGTGGAGAGCAGGCGGCAGAGCCGGGCCCAGCCCTGGCGGGTGGCGGCGAGGGCGGTGATCTCGAACCCGTTCTCCAGGACCAGCCGCGCGGCGGGGATCAGGCGCGGCACGGTCCGGGCCACGGCTGCGCGCGGCGGCTCGGGCAGGTGCGCCGGGGCGGGGGGGCCGCAGGCCTCGGCCCGGTGTTCGGCGATCTGGCGCGCGATCTCGGTCATCCGGGTATGGGCCCGGACGATGCCGGCGACGCTGTTCTCGTCGGCGATGGCGATCGCGGCGAGGCCCAGCTCCGCCGCGCGCTCCATGTATTCCTCGGGGTGGGAGGCCCCGTGGAGGAAGGTGAAGTTGGAGGTGATCGAGAGTTCTGCAAACATGGAGTCAGTATGTTCCCTTTTTGTTCCGATTGGGAGTCCCCGTGTCGTCTTCTGCACGAAATGTGCGGATACCGGCCCGGCGATGCCGTCGCCGCGGGCATGCCGGCCGCAAGAAGACGCCGGGGCCGCATTTACAGGCCATTCCGCAGCGCCTATGTCCGGGGCAGCTTGCGGAGGTTGCATGAAAGACGGAACGGGCGCACCGACTCGGGGAGTGGTCTATGTCGCATGGGGGCGGGACCACGTGGACGTGGCCCGGCGTTCGGCCGCGAGCGTGGCGCGGACGAATCCCGGTTTCGGGACGGCGATCTGGTGCAAGGAAGGCGACGACGTTTCCGGGTTCGACCGGGCGTTCCACATTCCCGAGGGTCTGAAACGGCCCAAGGTGAACGTGCTCGGCAACAGCCCCTTCGACGAGACGCTGTTTCTCGACAACGACACCATCGTGCGGGCGGACCTGGGCACGATGTTCGACCTGCTGAAGAAATACGAGATGTGCGGCGCGCAGGTCGTGCTGTGGCACCGGCCGCGCCACCAGAAGAAGATCGCGCTGGATCTGCCGGAGACCTTTCCCGAGATCAACACCGGCGTTCTGCTCTACCGCAAGACCCCCGGGGTGCTGGCCTTTTTCCGCGACTGGGCCGAGACCTTTGCCGCCTCGGGCATGGGAATCGACCAGCCGTCGTTCCGCGAGGTGCTCTGGCGCTCGGGCATCGCCTTTCACGTCCTGCCGCAGCAGTTCAACAAGCGGGTGTTCGAGGCCTCGGAGCTGCTCTGGTCGGACCAGCCGAAGGCGCGGATTCTGCACCTGGAACTGCTGCGCCCGCAGAAGAACCCGCTGCTGCGCTGGCTGTCCGACCGCATCCGCTGACGCTGCGCCCCGCCTTGTCCCGGCATCGGGGACGTGCCACCCTGCAGGACCGGAGGACGACAGTCATGGCCCAGACAAAAGCCCCCAGCGCGGCACTCACGCATCTGCCCCAGGTCCACGAGGCCCGCAATCCCGGCATGCCGCTCGACATGGACCGGGTGCTGCGCGCCCGTGCGAACCGCTCGGCCATCGAACGGCGGGCGAGCACGCTGCCGGGGCGGAGAACCGTCAAGAAGGACTTCCAGGCGGCCTGGCTGGCGCGGGCGATTTCCTGCATCGACCTGACCACCCTTGCCGGGGACGACACGCCGGGGCGGGTCGCGCGGCTTTGTGCCAAGGCGCGTCAGCCGGTACGGGCGGACCTGCTGGAGGCGCTGGGACTCGAGGGGCTGACCACGGGCGCGGTCTGCGTCTACCACGACATGATCGAACCTGCCGTGGCGGCGCTGAAGGGCAGCGGCATCCCGGTGGCCGCGGTTTCGACCGGCTTTCCCGCCGGGCTGTCGCCGTTCCCGCTGCGGGTCGCCGAGATCGGCCAGAGCGTCAAGGCCGGGGCCCGCGAGATCGACATCGTGATCTCGCGGCGGCTGGTGCTGACCGGCGACTGGGAAGGACTCTACGAGGAGATGCGGACCTTTCGCGCCGCCTGCGGCGATGCGCATGTGAAGGCGATCCTGGCCACGGGCGAACTGGGCACCCTGCAGAACGTGGCGCGCGCCTCGCTGGTCTGCATGATGGCGGGGGCGGATTTCATCAAGACCTCGACCGGCAAGGAATCGGTCAACGCGACGCTGCCGGTGAGCCTCGTGATGATGCGGGCGATCCGGGAGTATTTCCAGGTGACCGGCTATCGCGTCGGCTACAAGCCCGCCGGGGGGATTTCCAAGGCGAAGGACGCGCTGGTCTATCTGGCGATGGTCAAGGAAGAGCTGGGCGACCGCTGGTTGCGGCCCGACCTGTTCCGCTTCGGCGCCTCGTCGCTGCTGGGCGACATCGAGCGGCAGTTGGAGCATCACGTGACCGGGGCCTACTCTGCGGGGTGGCGGCATGCCGTGGGGTGACATCTGGGAATTCGCGAACCTGGGCTTTCTGATCGCGCTGCTGGTATCGGCCGTACTGGCGCGGCGCTGGCGTCTTCGTCAACTCGGTGAGGCGGTCGCGGCCTTGCCGGGCGACATGCGGCGTCTTGTCGGGCCGGAGCCTTACTATCTGCCGCCACCGGAGGCGCGTCAGCCAGAGGGGCTTCGCGGCTACGCGGAGCGGTACAGGCAGTTGAAAAGGGTCAGCCGCCTGCTTTGGGGATTGGTCTTTCTCTGGTTGGCGGTGGTCTTCGCCATCGCGACTGTTCAGACATTCGGCCAGGGAGGCGTTTCGTGACCATCAAGCAAATCTTCGAGACCATGGACTACGGCCCCGCCCCCGAGAGCGCGGCGGATGCGCTGGCGTGGATCGTCGATCAGGGATCGCGCTTCGGCTGCTTCATCGACGGGGCCTTCACCGAACCGGGCGAGGTCTTCGAGACGCGCAACCCCGCGACGGGCGAGGTGCTGGCGGAGGTGACGCAGGCCTCGCAGGTCGAGGTCGATGCGGCGGTCGCGGCGGCGAGGGCCGCACAGCCGGGATGGGAGGCGCTCGGCGGCAGGGGGCGCGCGCGATTCCTCTACGCGCTGGCGCGGCTTTTGCAGAAACATGCGCGGCTGTTCGCGGTGCTGGAAACGCTCGACAACGGCAAGCCGATCCGCGAGGCGCGGGACATCGACATCCCGCTGGCGCAGCGCCATTTCTACCACCACGCCGGGCTGGCCCAGTTGATGGAGACCGATCAGCCCGGGCGCGAGGCCATGGGTGTCTGCGGACAGGTCATCCCGTGGAACTTCCCGCTGCTGATGCTGGCGTGGAAGGTCGCGCCCGCCCTGGCGGCCGGTAACACCGTGGTCCTGAAACCCGCCGAGTGGACCTCGCTCACCGCGCTGCTCTTTGCGGACATCTGCCGACAGGCCGGGCTGCCCGCCGGGGTCGTGAACATCGTCACCGGGGACGGGGCCGTCGGCGAGATGGTCGTCGCGGCGAAGGTGGACAAGATCGCCTTCACCGGCTCGACCGAGGTGGGCCGCAGGATCCGCGAGGCGACGGCGGGCAGCGGCAAGGCCCTCACGCTGGAGCTGGGCGGGAAATCCCCCTACATCGTCTTCGAGGATGCCGATCTCGACAGCGCGGTCGAAGGGCTGGTCGACGCGATCTGGTTCAACGGCGGGCAGGTCTGCTGCGCCGGGTCGCGCCTGCTGGTGCAGGAGAGCGTGTCGGATCTCTTTCATGCGCGGCTGAAGACCCGGATGGCCGGTCTGCGCGTCGGCGATCCGCTCGACAAGTGCATCGACGTCGGCGCCATCGTCGATCCGGTCCAGCGCGACCGCATCGCCGCCATGGTTTCGGCCTCCGGTGGCGAGATCCACCAGGCGGGGGCGGTGCCCGAGGGGTGTTTCTACCCGCCGACGCTGATCACCGGACTGTCCTCGGCCGCGCCCCTGATGCAGGACGAGATCTTCGGCCCGGTGCTGGTCAGCACGACCTTCCGGACCCCGTCCGAAGCGGTGATGCTGGCCAATGACACGCGCTACGGGCTGGCCGCCTCGATCTGGTCCGAGAACATCAACACCGCGCTCGACGTCGCGCCGAAACTGGCGGCGGGCGTGGTCTGGATCAACGGCAGCAACATGTTCGACGCCTCCGCCCCCTTCGGCGGGGTGCGCGAAAGCGGCTTCGGTCGCGAAGGCGGCCGGGAGGGGCTTGCCGCCTACACCCGCGCGGTGCGGACCACGGCGCCGTTGGCAAGGGTCGAGGCCTTCTCCGGCGAGGAGGCCGCGCCGCAGCCGGTCGACCGCACCGCCAAGCTCTACATCGGCGGCAAGCAGGCGCGGCCCGACGGCGGCTATTCCCGCAACGTCTTCGACGCCGAGGGGCGGCTGATCGGTCAGGCGCCCGTCGCCAACCGCAAGGACCTGCGCAACGCCGTGGAAGCGGCGCGCGGGGCGTCGGCCTGGTCCTCGGCCAGCGCCCACAACCGCGCGCAGGTGCTCTACTACATCGCCGAGACCCTCTCTGCCCGCTCAGACGGCTTTGCCGGCGCGCTCGACCGGATGACCGGGCGCAGCGACGGCAGGGCCGAGGTCGAGGCATCGGTCGACCGGCTGTTCACCGCGGCGGCGCTGGCCGACAAGGTCGACGGCCGCATCGCGCAGGCGCCGATGCGCGGCGCGGCGCTGGTCATGCGCGAACCCTGCGGGGTGATCGGCGTGCTGTGCCCGGACGAGGCGCCGCTGCTGGGTCTGATCTCGGTCATGGCGCCGGCGATCGCGATGGGCAACCGCGTGGTGCTGGTGGCGTCGGAACCCTTCCCGCTCGCGGCGACGGAGTTCTACCAGGTGCTCGATACCTCGGACGTTCCGGGCGGCGTGGTCAACATCCTGACCGGCCCGCACGGCGAACTTGCGCCCGTGCTGGCGGCCCACATGGACGTCGAGGCGGTCTGGAGCTTTTCCTCGACCAACCTGTCGCGGGTCATCGAGGCGGGCGCCGCGGGCAACCTCAAGCGGACCTGGGTCAACCACGGCCGGGCCCGGGACTGGATGGGGCCGGAGGGCGAGGCCCGCGCCTTTGTCGAGGCCGCGACCGAGGTCCGGACGGTGTGGATTCCCTGGGGCGCCTGAGCGGGTCCGGGAATTTTCGTCGAAAATTCGCGACGTCGCGCATTTACAAACAGGTGCTTATCCGGGCAGAGCGGGGGATCGGCAGGCACCTGCGGCCCGCTGTCATTGAGATTTCGGACTTCCGATGCTATATTCGGCATACGCCCGGCGCCGGGGTGGCTTTCGGCGTTCGACACGAAGGAGGACAATGTCCTGTCAGTTACTGCCAATGCGGCGGCTGCCGCTGAACCGGGGATGCCCATGACCGGGCTGACCCGACCCGAGGTCACGAGCGAGCAAATTCTGGCCGCCGCCCTCAAATCCCTCGACGACATGAAGGCCGAAGAGGTCGTGCAGATCGATCTGCGCGGCAAGACCGCCGTGTGCGATTACATGGTGATCTGTTCCGGCCGTTCGTCCCGCCAGGTCGCGGCAATCGCCGAGAAACTGGCCGAGGATCTCAAGCACGATCTGGGGATCCTGTCCAAGACCGAAGGTCAGGACACCGGCGACTGGGTGCTGATCGACGCGGGCGACGTGATCGTCCATGTCTTCCGCCCCGAAGTCCGGGAGTTCTACCAACTCGAAAAGATGTGGATGCCGATGGGCCGCGACGCCAACAAGCGCGCGTCGACCTGAACGGCCCCCATGCGGGTACATCTCTGCGTCGTGGGTCGCCTTCGGGCGGGCCCCGAACGCGCCCTGATCGACGATTATCTCAAGCGGTTCGACCGGACCGGCCGGGCCCTCGGCCTCGGGCCGGTGGCGGTGCACGAGGTCGAGGACCGCAAGGGCGGCGGCATGGCCGCCGAGGCGGATCTGCTGCGCCGTGCCCTTCCCGCAGGCGCACGGCTGTGCGTGCTGGACGAACGCGGGCGGCTCATGTCCTCTCCCGACTTCGCGCAGCACCTTGCCCGGTGGCGGGATGACGGGGCGGGGGATGCGGCCTTTGTCATCGGCGGCGCGGACGGCGTGTCGCCGGATCTGCGCGAAGCCGCCGATCTGACCCTGTCGCTCGGACAGATGGTCTGGCCGCACATGCTGGCGCGGGTCATGCTGTGCGAGCAGATCTACCGCGCCGCGTCGATCCTGGCGGGAAGCCCCTACCATCGCGTGTGATCTCGGCGGGATTTCGCCCGGAGGTACGAACCGCAAGCGGGTTTCCGCGTGCGTCACTTTCGGCCGATTGCCAATTGGAATCGTTATCACTTAGCTGCAAATCATCGCGCCGTCCTGCTGCCAGACCACGACGTGCGTGCTGTCGGTCCCCGTCCTGTCCCCTTCAGGCTTTCATCGCCAAAGCGGGTCCCGGCAGAAGGCCCCGGAGAGTTCCCCAACCTCCGGGGCCGCTCCCTTTTCCCGGCGCTCAGGAATAGGCGTAGACCAGCAGGGCGATCCCCAGGATCACGCGATAGATGACATAGGGCGTGAAACTGACCGAACGCAGCAGGCGCATCATCAGCGTGAGCGCGACCAGCGCCGCGACAAAGGACATGGCAGCGGCGATCGCACCGTCCTTCGCGGCGGCGGCATCGGCGGTCGAGATGACCTCGGCCCCCAGCAGGATGCCGGAGGCGGCGATGGTCGGAATGGACATCAGCATGGACAGCTTCGCCGCGTCGTGGCGGTTGTACCCCAGCGCCCGCGCCCCCGTGATGGTGATGCCGGAACGCGAGGTTCCCGGGATGAGCGCGACCGCCTGCCAGAGCCCGAGGATCAGCGCATCCCTGACGCCCCAATCCGACTCGTTGCGGATCTCCGGGCCCTTCTGGTCGGCCCACCAGAGCACGATGCCGAAGATGAGCATGGTCCAGCCGATCACCGCGACGGAGCGGAGCATCTCGTCCACCCCGGTCAGTTTCATCGCGAGCCCGACGATGATGACCGGCAGGGTCGCGACCAGCAGGCAGAGGGCGAGGAAGGCGCCGGGCGTGTCGATCCTGCCGCGCAGCAGGCGGAGGGTTCCGATCGCCGCTTCCTTCACGTCGGACCAGAAGTAGAGCACGACCGCCGCCAGCGTGCCGATATGCACGGCAATGTCGATCACCTGCCCCTGATCCTGCATTCCTGCCAGATTCGGCAGCAGTATCAGGTGCCCGGATGACGAAATGGGCAAAAATTCCGTGATACCCTGGATCAGCGCGAGTATCATGAGTTGTGTGAGGGGCATGACGGGCGGTCTCCAACAGCGCGTGTCGCCGTAGGCATAACCTCATATTTTTCAGAGGGAAAGGGGATATTAGGTCCGCATTGATCCTCAATTTCGGGGATTTTCGGGACATTTTTCGAATCGGCGCGGAAAAAAGGTCATTATAGGTCAGTCTTTGTGACTTTTATTTTGTTTTCACTTCCCGTAAGGAACCTCGACCGAAGGCACTCTTGGAGAAAACCCACGATGGCGAAACAGCCGATGCTGAAATTCGTGAAGATCGAGCGCGACATGCCCGAGAAGCGGGACGCCATTGTCCGCAACAAGGATTTTCGCGAGATTTATGCGGAGTTCGCCGATGCGAAGGCCACGGAGCAGTCGAGCCGTTGCAGTCAGTGCGGCGTGCCCTATTGCCAGAGCCATTGTCCGCTGCACAACAACATCCCCGACTGGCTGCGCCTGACCGCGACCGGGCGCCTTCAGGAGGCCTACGAGGTCAGCCAGGCGACCAACACCTTCCCCGAGATCTGCGGACGGATCTGCCCGCAGGACCGGCTCTGCGAGGGCAACTGCGTCATCGAGCAGTCCGGCCACGGCACCGTCACCATCGGCTCGGTCGAGAAATACATCACCGACACCGCCTGGGAAAATGGCTGGGTCAAGCCCGCCGCCCCCGCGGTCGAGCGCAAGGAGAGCGTCGGCATCATCGGGGCGGGGCCGGGCGGTCTTGCCGCGGCGGACATGCTGCGCCGTGCCGGCGTTCAGGTCACCGTCTACGACCGCTACGACCGCTCCGGCGGGCTGCTGACCTACGGCATCCCCGGCTTCAAGCTGGAGAAGGAAATCGTCATGCGCCGCAACAAGCAGCTCGAAGACGGCGGCGTGACCTTCGTGATGAACTGCACCGTGGGCGAGGACATGTCCTTCGAGGACATCCGCGACCGGCACGACGCGGTCATCATCGCCACCGGCGTCTACAAATCCCGTGATCTCAAGGGCCCGGGCTCCGGCGCGCGGGGGATCGTGAAGGCGATCGACTATCTCACCGCCTCGAACCGGGTGGCGAATTTCGGCGATACCGTCGAGGAATTCACCAGCGGAGAGCTGAATGCCGAGGGCAAGAACGTCGTCGTCATCGGCGGCGGCGACACCGCGATGGACTGCGTGCGCACGGCGATCCGGCAGGGCGCGACCTCGGTCAAGTGCCTCTACCGCCGCGACCGGGCGAACATGCCCGGCTCCCAGCGCGAAGTGCAGAACGCCGAGGAGGAAGGCGTCCGGTTCGAGTGGCTGACCGCGCCCAAGGGCTTCAAGGGCGACCCGGCCGTGAGCGCCGTCATCGTCGAGAAGATGCGCCTAGGCCTGCCCGACGCCTCGGGGCGCCAGTCGCCGGAAGTGATCGAGGGCAGCGACTACGAGGAGCCCGCCGACCTGGTCATCAAGGCGCTGGGCTTTTCGCCCGAGGAACTGCCGACGCTCTGGGGCTGCCCGGAGCTGGAGGTGACCCGCTGGGGCACCATCAAGGCCGAATTCACCTCGGGGCGGACGGTTCTGCCGGATGTCTACGCGGTGGGCGACATCGTGCGCGGTGCCTCGCTGGTGGTCTGGGCGATCCGCGACGGGCGCGATTGTGCCGAGCACGTGCTGAAGGATTTCGACAAGATGGCGGCCATCGCCGCCGAATAGGCCCGGAGGCGATCCGTACGGGTCGTACGGCTCGGCGGTACGGTCGGGGCGGAGACGGAAAACGGCGGAAAACCGGGGTGGAACCCCCCGGAGTCCGCCCCCGGAGCCACCCGGAAGGCCGATTTCTGACATTTCATGCCGAAAGTGTCAGAGGTGCGGGTCGGGCCGAACAAAGACAGACTCCTTGACGTTTCGCGTTAACCGAACGTCAAGAACCATGAAGCAAACCTGAACCGACGGCGACCCGGCGTCCGCCACGGTCAGCGACTCGAAGGAAAGACCACGGGCCATGACGGAGCGGACGGGAGGATGCCTTTGCGGCGCGGTGCGGTTCTCTGCGACCACGCTGGGAGACTTCGGCGTCTGTCATTGCGAGCAATGCCGCCGCTGGGCGGGATCGGCGCTGTTCGCGGTCACGGCCCCGGTCGCCGGCATGACCATCGAGGGGGCGGAGAGCATCCGCCGCTTCCGGTCCTCGGCCTGGGCCAGCCGCGAATTCTGCGGCGCCTGCGGTTCGGTGCTCTGGTATCGTCATGACAAGGGAGTCGACGGCGCGGGCGATTACGAGCTGTGCATCGGCCTGCTGGACGATGCCGACGGGTTCGAGCTGACGCGCGAGATCTTCATCGACCAGAAGCCCGACTGCTGGGCGCTGGCCGGAGAGCACAAGACACTGACACGGGCCGAGACGCTGACCAAGTACGGCGTCGAGGTCGACGGGGCCTGAGCGCCCCACATCGAATTGTCCCGGCCCCCCTGGGCCGGACCCGAGGAACCCCGGCCGCGACGGACGCGGCCCCGCATGGAGGTGCAATGCCATGACCACATATGATGAAGCCTGGGCCGCGGCCGAAGTCGCCAAGCGCAAGTGGATGGAAGAGAACGGCATGTTCCGCGAGGAGGACGAGCATTCGTCCTGCGGCGTCGGCCTGGTCGTGTCCATCGACGGCCGTCCGTCGCGCAGGGTCGTCGAGGCGGGCATCACCGCGCTGAAGGCGATCTGGCACCGGGGCGCCGTCGACGCGGACGGCAAGACCGGCGACGGCGCGGGCATCCACGTGCAGATCCCGGTGGCGTTCTTCTACGACCAGATCGACCGCACCGGCCACACGCCGCGCAAGAACGAGCTGATGGCGGTTGGCCAGGTGTTCCTGCCCCGCACCAACTTCAACGCGCAGGAGACCTGCCGGACCATCGTGGAGACCGAGGTCCTGCGCATGGGTCACTACATCTACGGCTGGCGTCACGTTCCGGTCAGCGTCGACTGCCTCGGCGAAAAGGCCAACGCGACGCGCCCGGAGATCGAGCAGATCCTGATCTCCAACGCCAAGGGCGTGGACGAGGAGACCTTCGAGCGCGAGCTCTACGTGATCCGGCGCCGCATCGAGAAGGCCGCGCTGGCGGCGGGCATCAACGAGCTCTACATCGCCTCGCTGTCCTGCCGGTCGATCATCTACAAGGGCATGATGCTGGCCGAGCAGGTCGCGGATTTCTATCCCGACCTTCAGGACGAGCGGTTCGAATCGGCCTTTGCGATCTATCACCAGCGCTATTCCACCAACACCTTCCCGCAGTGGTGGCTGGCGCAGCCGTTCCGCATGCTGGCCCACAACGGCGAGATCAACACGCTGAAGGGCAACCTGAACTGGATGAAGAGCCACGAGATCCGCATGGCGTCGTCCACCTTCGGGGACATGGCCGAGGACATCAAGCCGATCATCGCCAACGGCGCGAGCGACAGCGCCGCGCTGGACGCGGTGTTCGAGGTGCTGGTGCGCGCCGGGCGCAACGCGCCGATGGCCAAGACCATGCTGATCCCCGAAGCCTGGTCCAAGCAGGCGGTGGAACTGCCGCAGGCCTGGCTGGACATGTATTCCTACGTCAACTCGGTGATGGAGCCCTGGGACGGCCCCGCCGCGCTGGCGATGACCGACGGGCGCTGGGTCTGCGGCGGTCTCGACCGCAACGGGTTGCGTCCGATGCGCTATGTCGTCACCGGCGACGGGCTGCTCATCGCGGGCTCCGAGGCGGGCATGGTGCCGGTCGACGAGGGGTCCGTCCGCGAGAAGGGCGCGCTCGGCCCGGGCCAGCTGATCGCCGTCGACATGGAAGAGGGCAAGCTCTACCACGACACCAAGATCAAGGACCGTCTCGCCGCCAGCCAGCCGTTCGGCGAGTGGGTCGGCAAGATCGTCGATCTCGACCAGTCGCTGGGCAAGGTGACGGAAAAGCCGCTGTTCACCGGCGCGGAGCTGCGCAAGCGCCAGATTGCCGCCGGTTACACGATGGAAGAGCTGGAGCAGGTGCTGTCCCCGATGGCGGAGGACGCCAAGGAGGCGCTGGCCTCGATGGGCGACGACACGCCGTCGGCGGTGCTGTCCAAGAAGTACCGCCCGCTGAGCCATTTCTTCCGGCAGAACTTCAGCCAGGTGACCAACCCTCCGATCGACTCGCTGCGGGAATTCCGGGTGATGTCGCTGAAGACGCGGTTCGGCAACCTCAAGAACGTGCTGGACGAAAGCTCGTCGCAGACCGAGATCCTGGTGCTGGACAGCCCCTTCGTGGGCAACGCCCAGTTCGACGAGCTGAAGGCGCATTTCAATGCCGGCCTGATCGAGATCGACTGCACCTTCCCGGCGGGCGCCGGTGAGGGCGCGCTGCGCGAGGGACTCGCCCGGATCCGGGCCGAGGCCGAGGATGCCGTGCGTTCGGGCGGCGGTCACATCGTGCTGACCGACCAGACGCAGGACGAGGGCCGCGTCGCGATGCCGATGATCCTCGCGACGAGCGCGGTGCATTCCTGGCTGACCAAGAAGGGCCTGCGGACCTTCTGTTCGCTCGGCGTGCGGTCGGCGGAATGCGTCGATCCGCATTACTTTGCCGTGCTGGTGGGCTGCGGTGCGACCATCGTGAACCCCTACCTCGCCGAGGATTCGCTGGCCGACCGGATCGAGAAGGGCCTGCTGGACGGTTCCCTGACCGACAACGTCGCGCGTTACCGCGAGGCGATCGACCAGGGGCTGCTCAAGATCATGTCCAAGATGGGGATCTCGGTGATTTCCTCGTACCGGGGCGGTCTGAACTTCGAGGCGGTGGGCCTGTCCCGCGCCATGTGCGCCGAGTACTTCCCCGGCATGCTGAGCCGCATCTCGGGGATCGGGGTGCACGGCATCCAGCAGAAGGCCGAGGAAATCCACGCGCTCGGCTGGAGGGGCGGACGCGACGTGCTGCCGATCGGCGGCTTCTACAAGGCCCGCAAGTCCGGCGAGACCCACGCCTGGGGCGCGCAGTCCATGCACCTGCTGCAGGCCGCCTGCAACAAGGCCAGCTACGAGCTGTGGAAGACCTATTCCAAGGCGATGCGGGCCAACCCGCCGATCCACCTGCGCGACCTGCTCGACATCAAGCCGCTGGGCAAGGCGATCAACATCGAGGAGGTGGAGAGCATCACCTCGATCCGCAAGCGCTTCGTGACGCCGGGCATGTCGCTGGGGGCGCTGTCGCCCGAGGCGCACAAGACGCTGAACGTCGCGATGAACCGCATCGGCGCCAAGTCCGACAGCGGCGAGGGCGGCGAGGACCCGGCACATTTCGTGCCGGAGCCGAACGGCGACAACCCCAGCGCGAAGGTCAAACAGGTGGCCTCCGGACGGTTCGGCGTCACGGCGGAATACCTCAACCATTGCGAGGAACTGGAGATCAAGGTCGCGCAGGGTGCCAAGCCCGGCGAGGGCGGCCAGCTTCCCGGCATGAAGGTGACCAAGCTCATCGCCCGCCTGCGGCATTCGACCGAGGGCGTGACGCTGATCTCGCCGCCGCCGCACCACGACATCTACTCGATCGAGGACCTCGCGCAGCTGATCTATGACCTGAAGCAGATCAACCCGCGCGCCAAGGTGACGGTCAAGCTGGTGGCGTCCAGCGGCGTCGGCACCATCGCGGCCGGCGTTGCCAAGGCCAAGGCCGACATCATCCTGATCTCGGGTCACAACGGCGGTACGGGCGCGTCGCCCGGCACCTCGATCAAGTATGCCGGTCTTCCGTGGGAGATGGGCCTGACCGAGGCGCATCAGGTTCTTGCCATGAACAAGCTGCGCGACCGCGTGACGCTGCGCACCGACGGCGGGCTGCGCACCGGGCGCGACATCGTGATGGCGGCCATGCTCGGGGCCGAGGAATACGGCATCGGCACCGCGGCGCTGATCGCGATGGGCTGCATCATGGTGCGTCAGTGCCAGTCCAACACCTGCCCGGTGGGGGTCTGCACCCAGGACGACGACCTGCGCCGCAAGTTCACCGGCAACGCCGACAAGGTGGTGAACCTCATCACCTTCTACGCGACCGAAGTGCGGGAGATCCTCGCCTCCATCGGGGCGCGCAGCCTCGACGAGGTGATCGGCCGCGCCGATCTGCTGAGCCAGGTCAGCCGGGGTGCAGAGCATCTGGACGACCTCGACCTCAACCCGCTGCTGATCCGCGTGGATGGGGCCGACGACATCGTCTATGACCGCAACAAGCCGCGCAACGTGGTGCCCGATACGCTGGACAGCGAGATCGTGCGCGACGGCAGCCGGTTCCTGCAGGACGGCGAGAAGATGCAGCTTTCCTACGCGGTGCAGAACACGCACCGCACGGTGGGCACGCGGACGTCGAGCCATATCGTCAGCAAGTTCGGGATGCGCAACGCGCTGCAGCCCGACCACCTGCACGTCAAGCTGACCGGCTCGGCGGGGCAGTCGCTGGGGGCGTTCGCCGCGCCGGGCCTCAAGATCGAGGTGTCGGGCGATGCCAACGACTATGTCGGCAAGGGCCTGTCCGGGGGCATGATCGTGGTGCGTCCGCCGATGATGTCGCCGCTCAAGGCCGAGGAGAACACCATCATCGGCAACACCGTGCTCTATGGTGCGACCGACGGACATCTCTTTGCCGCGGGCCGGGCGGGCGAGCGGTTCGCCGTGCGCAACTCGGGCGCCAAGGTGGTGGTCGAGGGCTGCGGCAGCAACGGCTGCGAGTACATGACCGGCGGCGTGGCGGTGATCCTCGGACCCATCGGCGCGAACTTCGGCGCGGGCATGACCGGCGGCATGGCCTATCTCTACGATCCCGAGGGCCTGGCCCCCGAGATGATGAACATGGAGAGCCTCGTCACCTGCCCGGTCACCGTCGACGCCTGGGAGGCCGAGCTGAAGGGCCTGATCGAGCGCCACGTGGCCGAGACCAACAGCCGCAAGGGTCAGGACATCCTGCAGCACTGGGACCTCGAAAAGGGTCACTTCCTGCAGGTCTGCCCGACCGAGATGCTGAACAAGATCGCCCATCCGCTGGGCATCGAGCGCGACGTGGCGGTGCCTGCGGAGTAAATCCGCCTTCGCAAGACAGGAAGGACCCCCGGCCGATCCGGTCCGGGGGTCCTTTCATGTCCGGAGGGGCGATAAAAGCGCAACAGTCAGCCCGGCGCGGTGCCGCCAAATATATGATCGATGGACGGATCATGCCGGCCGGGCCTGGAAATCGGTCACGTTTTCCTGAACCTGGTACAATAATGATCAAAAATATCATGGCACTGGCCTGTGCCGCGCTTCTGGCGGGACCGGCCTTCGCATCGACGCAGCTTCTCACCAACGGCGGTTTCGAAACCGGTGACTTCACCGGCTGGACCGCATCCACCTTTGCCGGGAGCAGCGGCACGATCGTTGCTACCGACGCTGCGGTCTCGCCCGTTTCGGCACAGTCCGTCGCCGGCGCGACGGAGGGAACCTATCACGTGCTGACCGGGCAGTCCGGTCCGGGAGCCTATGCGGTGTCGCAGGACTTTCTGGCGCCTGTGGATGCCACCAGCCTCCTGCTGTCGTTCGACTTCTTCTCGGCCAGCACGGCGGGGCTGTTCGACGGCGGACTGGATCCCTTCTGCTGCGGAAGCACGCAGAACGCCCGCGTGGACGTCCTGTCCTTCGGCTCCGACGTGTTCAGCAATGCGGGAGTCGTCCACAGCATCGTGGCGCCGGTCATCACCGGCAACTTCGGCACGCCCTATCAGTCCTATGCGCTCGACCTGCTGCCGTTCCTGAGCGCGGGTAGCAATTACACGCTGCGGTTCGCCCAGGCCGACAACGGCGGGATCATGACGATGGGTGTCGACAACGTGTCGCTGGTCGCCGAGACCTCGGCCGTGCCGGTGCCCGCCTCCGGCCTGCTTCTGGTCGGCGCGGTCGGCGGCATCGCGGCGCTGCGGCGTCGCAAGCGTCAGGCGGCCTGAGCGCCGGTCTCGACCGGGTCCGGTTCGGCTGTGTCCGGCGGACCCCGCACCATTCGGGAAGGGGCGGCCGGTCGGGCCGCCCCTTTCCTGTTTCGGGTGGCCGGGGCGGTGCGCCGGGCGCCGGATGACGCGCGGGAATGGGATGCTTTCCCCGGCGCGGATAGATGTGTAATCCTGCGGCGATGGCACGGGCAGTGAAACAGACCGCGAAGAAGGCAGCGAAAGGCGAGGCGCGCAGGCCGGTGCGCCCGCTGCGCTGGCTGCTGCGGCTCGCGTTTCGTTCCGCGCTGGTGATTGCGGCGCTGCTGGTCTTCGTCGTCTTCGCCTACCGGGTGATCGACCCGCCCGTCACCTGGTACATGTGGGCCGAGGGGCAGCGGCTCGGGGCGCGGGTAGAGCACGAGTGGGTCGACGCGGAGGACGTGGCGCCGGTGATGCTGCGCTCGGTCGTGGCGGCGGAGGATGCGAATTTCTGCAACCACTGGGGCTTCGACATGGTGGCGATCCGCAAGGCCATCGAGGAGGGCGGCAACCGGGGCGCCTCGACCATCAGCCAGCAGGTGGTGAAGAACGCCTATCTCTGGCAGGGGCGGAACTGGACCCGCAAGGCGCTGGAGGCGCTGATCACCCCTCTGGTCGAGGCGATCTGGAGCAAGCGGCGCATCCTGGAGGTCTATCTCAACGTGGCGGAGTTCGACGAGGGCGTGTTCGGGGTCGACGCGGCGGCGCGGCATTACTTCGGCGTCGCGCCCGCCGATCTGAGCGCCACCCAGGCCGCACGGCTGGCGGCGATCCTCCCCGACCCCAAGGACCGCTCGGCCTCGCGCCCGTCGAACTACGTGACGCGGCGGGCCGGGGCGATCCGGGACGGCGCGGCGACCATCGCGCGGGACGGCCGGGCGGCCTGTTTCGAGGGCGGCTGAGCCGGCCCGCCCCGGCCCGGATGCGCGATGCGGCGCCGCGTTTCACCGCGCGAGGTTGAATCGTCCGGGGTTTCGCGGCAAACAGGCGGTCAGGTTTCCTTCACTCTTCCGGATGTGTTCCCCATCATGGCCAAGCTCTATCACGTGCCGCTGTCGCCCTTCTGCCGCAAGGTCCGGCTCAGCCTGGCCGAGAAGAAGATCGAATGCGAACTGGTCGAGGAGCGCTACTGGGAGAAGGACCCGGATTTCCTGCGGCGCAACCCCGCCGCCAAGGTCCCGGTGCTGCGGATCGACGGCAAGGTCATGGCCGAGAGCGCGGCGATCTGCGAATGGATCGAGGAGAAGTACCCCGAGCCGCCGCTGATGCCGCGTTCGGCCGATGCGCGCTACGAGGTGCGGCGGCTGATCGGCTGGTTCGACGACAAGTTCCACAACGAGGTGACGTCGAAGCTGCTCTACGAGCGGGTGAACAAGAAGATCATGAAGGCCGGGTTCCCGGATTCCGGCAACGTGAAGTCGGGGGCGAAGGCGGTGAAGTACCACCTCGACTACATGGCCTGGCTGCTGGATCACCGGCGCTGGCTGGCGGGGGACGTGATGACGCTGGCGGATTTCGCCGCCGCCGCGCATCTGTCGTCGCTGGACTATATCTCGGACGTGGACTGGAACCGATCGGCGGTGGTCAAGGACTGGTATGCGAAGATCAAGTCGCGCCCGGCCTTCCGGTCGATCCTGGCGGACCAGATCCCGGGGTTCCCGCCGCCGGCGCATTATGCCGACCTGGATTTCTGACACCGCCGCCGGAGCGGGGGCCTGCCCCCGCACCCCCGGGATATTTGCAAACCGGAGACGGGGAGGGCGCGGCGCGTGGGCCTGACGGAGCGCCTGAAGCGGGAAGCGGAGGCGGTCGGGTTCTCGGCCTGCCGGGTGTGCCGTCCGGGCGACGTGCCCGAGGCGGCGGGGCGGCTGGCGGCCTTTCTCGACGCGGGGTTTCACGGGCAGATGGGCTGGATGGCCGAGCGCAGCGGCTGGCGCGGCGATCCGGCGGCGCTCTGGCCCGAGGCGCGCTCGGTCGTGATGCTGGCGGAGAACTACGGGCCGGGGCATGACCCGCTGGCGGTGCTGGAGCAGCGCGACCGGGCGGCGATTTCGGTCTATGCGCAGCACCGCGACTACCACGACGTGGTGAAGAAGCGGCTGAAGCGGCTGGGGCGCTGGCTGATCGACGCCGGGCGGGCGGAGGACCCCGGCCGGGCGCCGGAGATCAAGGTCTTCGTGGACACGGCGCCGGTGATGGAAAAGCCGCTGGGCCAGGCGGCGGGGCTGGGCTGGCAGGGCAAGCACACCAACCTGGTGAGCCGCGAGCTGGGCTCGTGGTTCTTTCTCGGCTGCATCTTCACCACGCTGGAGCTGGACCCGGACGGGGCGGAGCGGGATCATTGCGGGTCGTGCCGGGCCTGTCTCGACATCTGTCCGACCGGGGCCTTTCCCGCGCCCTACCGGCTGGATGCGCGGCGCTGCATCTCCTACCTGACGATCGAGCATCACGGCCCCGTGGCGCCGGAGCTGCGCGAAAAGCTCGGCAACCGGATCTACGGCTGCGACGACTGCCTTGCGGCCTGTCCCTGGAACAAGTTCGCGCGCCGCGCCTCGGAGGTGAAGTACCATGCCCGCGCCGATCTGGCGGCGCCGGAGCTGGCCGGGCTGGCGGCGCTGGACGATGCCGGGTTCCGGGCGCGGTTCTCGGGGTCGCCGATCAAGCGCATCGGGCGCGACCGGTTCGTGCGCAATGTCGCCTATGCCATCGGCAATTCCGGCGATGCGTCGCTGCTGGGGGTGGTTCGGGACCTCACGGGGGATGCCGACGAAACAGTCGCAGAAGCCGCACGCTGGGCCGCGACGCGGCTTCTGTCCTGACAGGGAAGGCACCGGCAGCTGTGAGGCCACCGGCGCCCCGAGGTTCGTGCCTTGGTCTTTTCGGAGGGAAACCCTCACGATCATCACCTAAGCCCGCCGGGCCGATTTTGCAACCGCCATGACGGACCGTTCACGCAGGCGGGATGTGCGCGTAACAGGCTTTGCAAATCGGCCGGGCGGGCCCATCTTGCACAGGGAACAGTCTGGAGGGAAATCATGGCGACTTACGAACGCAGACCCGAGGTCGTTTCGGCGCTGACCGCCGAACAGTACCGGGTGACCCAGGAAAACGGCACCGAGCGTCCCGGCAGCGGCGCCTATCTCGACAACAAGGCGCCGGGCATCTACGTGGACGTGGTATCGGGCGAGCCGCTGTTCGCCTCGGCCGACAAGTACGAGAGCGGCTGCGGCTGGCCGAGCTTCACCAAGCCGATCGAGCCCGCCCACGTGACCGAGCTGCGCGACATCTCGCACGGGATGATCCGCACCGAGGTCCGCTCGGCGCACGGCGACAGCCATCTCGGGCATGTCTTTCCCGACGGGCCGGCGGATCGCGGCGGGCTGCGCTACTGCATCAACTCCGCCTCGCTGCGCTTCGTGCATCGCGACGACATGGAGGCCGAGGGATACGGCGCCTATCTCGACCAGGTGGAGGATGTGGCATGAGCGCGCGCGCGGTTCTGGCGGGTGGCTGTTTCTGGGGGATGCAGGATCTGATCCGCAAGCTTCCGGGGGTGGAGCGCACCCGCGTCGGCTATACGGGCGGCGACGTGGCGCATGCCACCTACCGCAACCACGGCACCCATGCCGAGGGCATCGAGATCCTCTACGACCCGGAGCGGATCAGCTACCGCGACCTTCTGGAGGTGTTCTTTCAGATCCACGATCCGACCACGCCGAACCGGCAGGGCAATGACGTGGGCATGAGCTACCGTTCGGCGATCTACCATCTGGACGAAGATCAGAAGCGGGTGGCCGAGGAGACGATCGCGGATGTGAACGCCTCGGGTCTCTGGCCCGGTCCCGTCGTGACCGAGGTCGAACCGGCGGGCGATTTCTGGGAGGCCGAGCCCGAGCATCAGGATTACCTGGAGCGGTTCCCGGCGGGCTACACCTGCCATTTCCCGCGCAAGCACTGGGTTCTGCCCCGGCGCGACGCGGCGGAATAGTCCCTGCCCCCGCGCGATGCGAACGGCGCCTCCTGACCGGGGGCGCCGTTTTATCTTGTGCCGTTGCGATGCCGCGTTACCCTTCATGCGGGTATCGGCGGGAGAGATCACATGCGGATTCGACTGATTTGCGCCGGGCTGGCGCTTGCCGGGGGGCCGGCGTTGGCGCTGGAGCCGTCCTTTGATTGCACGCGGGCGGAAAGCGGTGCGGAGGAGGCGGTCTGTGCCTCGGATGCGCTGGCCTCGCTGGATCTGGAGCTGGCGCGGCTCTACGAGCTGGCCGCCGGGGGGCCGCACATGACGGCCGAGGTGCTGGCGGAGCTGAAGGCCACGCAGCGCGGCTGGATCAAGGGGCGCGACGATTGCTGGAAGGCCGATGACGGGATCGAGGCCTGCGTCGCGCGGGACTATGCGCTGCGCATCGCGGAGCTGCGCACGGGCCATGCGGATGCGCGCGCGGGCGAGGGGGCGTCGACCGGGCCGGTGGCGATCCTCTGCGAGGGGTTCGAGGACGGCATCAGCGCGACCTTCGTCAACACCGCGGCGCCGATGGTCGCGCTGATCTGGGGGACGGACGCGGTGGCGGTGCCGCAGGTGGAGGCCGCCTCGGGGGCGAAATACGCGGGCAGCGGCGGCTACCTCGGGGAGGTGACGTTCTGGAGCCACGGCGACGAGGCGACGCTGTCGATCGGGGGCGCGCCGGAGATGGTGTGCCGGCAGGAAGAGATCGGCTGAGGAGGGCGGTGCCATGGGGTTTGCGGAGTCGGTCCGGACCTGTTTCCGCAGGTATGCGACCTTTTCGGGGCGCGCCTCCCGGTCGGAGTTCTGGTGGTGGGTGCTGTTCGTGGTGGGCATGTCCGTCGTGCTGGGGCTGGCCGACCGGATGCTGTTCGGCGCCGATCCCGTGACCGGGCGCGCGCCGCGGCGGCTGTCGGGGGTGTTCAACCTGCTGGTGCTGCTGCCCTGGCTGGCGGTGGCGTTCCGGCGGATGCACGACAGCGGGCGGCCGGGGTGGTACTACTTTGCGCCGCTGCTGGTGTCGGTCGGGCTGATGTTCGTGCTGCTGAGCGGGATCGTGATCGCCACGGCGGCGGATGTAGATCCGACCGGCGTCAGCCTGCTGGTGGGCGGCGTGGGGGCGGCGGCGATCATGGTGATCCACCTGTGCATGGTGGTGCTGATGATCTGGTGGTTGACCCGGCCCTCCGATCCGGGAGAGAATCGGTACGGCCCGCCTCCGGTGCCGCGCTGACGAAGGAGACCCCCCGTGGAAACCCTGCCCGCCCTTGGCACCTGTCGCTGCGGCGCCACCCGGATCGAGGTGTCGGTCCCGCCGATCATGACGGCGGCCTGCCACTGCAGCGGCTGCCGCAAGATGGCGTCCAGCGCCTTTTCCCTGACCATGATGGTGCCCGTCGCGGGGTTTCGCGTGGTCGAGGGGGCGCCGGTGCTCGGCGGGATCAAGGGGCCGCAGCTCGACCATTTCTGCTGCCCGGACTGCCTGAGCTGGATGTTCACGCGGATCGCGGGGATCGACGCCTTTCTCAACGTGCGCCCGGTGATGTTCGACGTGCCCGAATGGAGCGAGCCCTTCATCGAGACCATGTGCGCCGAGCGGCTGGACTGGGCCACCACCCCGGCGCGGCACAGCTATGACGGCTTCCCGGGAGAGGCCGATTTCCCCGCGCTGCTGGCCGAATATGCCGAACACGCGGCGCATTAGGACGCCGCTCTGACGCGACGTTCCGCGGGACAGGCGCACGGGGCCTTGGCAGGGTGCGCCCCGGACAGGGAGGCCCGCCAATGACATCGTATCCGCATCTGCTATCGCCCCTCGACCTCGGGTTCACGACGCTCGCGAACCGGGTGCTCATGGGGTCCATGCACACCAACCTCGAAGAGCGCGGCGACTGGAACCGGGTGGCGGAGTTCTACGCGGAGCGGGCGCGGGGCGGCGTCGGGCTGATGGTCACCGGCGGCATGGCACCCAACGCGGAGGGCGGGGTGTTTCCCGGCGCGGCGGGGCTGTTCACGCCGCAGGACATCGCCCATCACCGGCTGGTCACGGATCGGGTGCACGACGCGGGCGGCAGGATCGCCATGCAGATCCTGCACGCGGGGCGCTATGCCTACGGGCCGGACTGCGTGGCGCCCTCGGCGGTGAAATCGCCGATTTCGCCCTTTGCGCCCCGGGCGGTGGACGAGGCGGGGATCGAGAAGCAGATCGACGACATCGCCATCGCCGCCGTGCGGGCCCGCGAGGCCGGCTATGACGGGGTCGAGATCATGGGCTCGGAAGGGTATTTCCTGAACCAGTTCCTCGTCACCCACACCAACCGGCGCGAGGACCGCTGGGGTGGCAGCTACGAGAACCGGATGCGCCTGCCGGTGGAGGTCATGCGGCGGGTGCGCGCCGCCGTGGGGCGGGATTTCATCGTGATCTTCCGGCTGTCGATGATCGACCTCGTGCCGAACGGGTCGACCCATGACGAGGTGGTGCAACTGGCCCGCGCGATCGAGGCGGCGGGGGCCGACATCCTCAACACCGGCATCGGCTGGCACGAGGCGCGGGTGCCGACGATCGCCACCTCGGTGCCGCGGGCGGGCTTTGCCTGGGTCACGAAAAAGCTGATGGGCAAGGTGGGGATTCCGGTCATCACCTCGAACCGGATCAACACGCCGGAGGTGGCCGAGGGCCTGCTGGCCGGGGGCTGTGCCGACATGGTGAGCCTGGCGCGGCCGTTCCTGGCCGATCCGGAGTTCGTCAACAAGGCGCGGGCCGGGCGCCCGGACCTGATCGCGCCCTGCATCGCCTGCAATCAGGCCTGTCTCGACCACACCTTCGGCGGCAAGGTGTCGTCCTGTCTGGTCAACCCGCGCGCCGGCCACGAGACCGAGCTGGTGCCGGTCCCGACCGATGCGCCCAAGCGCGTGGCGGTGGTCGGGGCGGGGCCCGCCGGCCTGTCGACCGCGATCACGGCGGCGCAGCGCGGCCATGCGGTGACGCTGTTCGACCGCGCCGGGGAGATCGGCGGCCAGCTCAACATGGCGCGCCGGGTGCCGGGCAAGGAGGAGTTCCACGGCCTCGTCGACTGGTTCGCCGCGATGCTGGCCGAAACCGGCGTGACGCTGCGGCTGGGCGTCGAGGCGACGCCGGACGCGCTGGAGGGCTTCGACACGGTCGTGGTGGCGACCGGCGTCACGCCGCGCGATCCGGGCATTCCGGGGCAGGATCACCCGTCGGTGCTGAGCTATGTCGACGTGCTGCGCGACGGCGCGCCGGTCGGCGGTCGGGTGGCCATCGTCGGCGCCGGCGGCATCGGGTTCGACGTGGCGGAATTCCTCGTCACCGGCGAGTCTCCGACGCTGGACCTGCCCGAGTGGCTGCGGGAGTGGGGCGTCACCGACCCGGAGACCGCCCGTGCCGGTCTGGCCCCCGACGGGCCGCAGCCCGAACCGCCGGTGCGCGAGGTGGTGCTCCTGCAGCGCAAGGCCGAGAAGCCGGGCAAGCGGCTGGGCAAGACGACGGGCTGGATCCACCGCGCGGCGCTGCTGATGAAGGGCGTGCAGATGAAGGCCGGGGTCAATTACGAACGCATCGACGACGCCGGGCTGCACATCTCGTACGGGGCGGCGCGGGAGCGGCCCGAGGTCATCGCCTGCGATACGGTGGTGCTGTGTTCGGGCCAGGAAAGCGCGCGCGGCCTTGCCGATGCGCTGGGCGCGCGGGGCGTTGCCTGCCATGTCATCGGCGGCGCCGACGTGGCGGCCGAACTGGATGCCAAGCGGGCGATCGACCAGGGCGTGCGGCTGGCAGCGGGGCTGTAGCGCGCCCTTCGCAGAGGCGAGGCTTCGTGTTAGCCTTCCCCCGCAACGTGCATTTTGCGACTGGGGATTTCTGATGACGGATGGCGATACGCCACGGGCCGAACCGGGGTCCGTGCCCACGACCTACGAGCCCTTGCTCGAAAACGACCGGCGGACGAGCGATCTCACCCGCCGCGCCCGCGAGGCGGCGCAATCCGGGCCGATGGCCGGGCTGCTGGACGACTCGCTGGAGGGGATGCCGGGGGCGGGCGGCGGCGACGGGCCGCTGGTGCTGGATCAGCATTTCATCTCGACCGTCGCCTACACGCGGGATGTCTCCGGCAAGACGAGCTTTTTCTCGGCGCTGTTCAAGGGGGACGCGACCCACAAGCAGGTGGGGGTGATCCAGGAGGCCAAGTCCTTTACCGTCGTCAAGGTCGACGGGCGCGACGTGGAGATGGGCGTCGCGGTGCGGATGCAGGTCGAGGCGTCGAGTTTCGGCTCGAACGTGCAGGTGTCGATCCCCAACATCGCGGCGGAATCGCAGCTCAACCTGTCGCGGGCGGAAATGGAAATCAGCGTCCGGGGCTATGCGGCGCCGCTGGGGGATCTGCTGCCGGTGCCGAGCGCGGTCAACGTGACCAGCTACGGCGAATATCTCGACGCGTTCAACGCGATCCAGAAGCGGATCTTCTCGAAGGAGGGGCAGGCGGATTTCTCGCCCGTGGCGCTGGGCCTGCACAAGGCCGAGGCCGGGGGCTGAGCGCCTAGCGGCGGACCCCGTGCCGGACCGCGCGGCGCGCCGGCTATTCCCATCGCCGCGCTTGCCGTTTAGCGTCCGGCGCAAACCAACGGAGGATTCCATGAGCGACATCGACACCCGCCTCGCAGAACTCGGCCTGACCCTGCCCGACGCCCCGGCGCCCGCGGCGAATTACGTGCCCTTCGTACAGGTCGGCTCCACGCTTTACGTCTCGGGCCAGATCAGCAAGGACGAGGAGGGGCTGATCCTCGGCAAGCTGGGCGAGGACATGGAGGTCGAGGCCGGCGCCAGAGCGGCGCAGACCTGTGCGCTGGCACTGCTGGCGCAGGTGCGCGCGGCCTGCGGCGGCGATCTGTCCCGGCTGAAGCGGGTGGTGAAGCTGACCGGCTTCGTGAATTCCACCGGCGCCTTCGACGACCAGCCCAAGGTGATCAACGGCGCCTCGGATCTGCTGGTGGCGCTGCTGGGCGACAGGGGCCGCCACGCACGCTCCGCCGTATCGGCGGCCGCCCTGCCGCTGGGCGTCGCGGTCGAGATCGAAGGCATCTTCGAGCTCGCCTGATGGCCCCCCTGCCTCCCGTCTTCCTGGAGCGGCCCATCGCGCACCGTGCGCTGCACGACCGTGCGAAGGGCCGCCCGGAGAATTCCCGCGCGGCGGTGCGGGCCGCCGTGGCCGCGGGCTACGGCATCGAGATCGACCTGCAGCTTTCTTCGGACGGGGAGGCGATGGTGTTTCACGACTACGAGCTGTCCCGCCTGACCGGCGAGGAGGGCGCGCTGCGCCGGCGCAGCGCGGCGGATCTCGGGCGGATCGCGCTGCGCAACGGCGACGAGGGCATACCGACCCTGGCGGAGATCCTGGCCGAGGTCGCCGGGCGCGTTCCGCTGCTGATCGAGTTCAAGGACCAGGACGGCGCGATGGGCCGCAACGTCGGCACGCTGGAGGCGGCGGCGGTGGCGGCGCTTTCGGGCTACGCGGGGCCGGTGGCGCTGATGTCGTTCAACCCGCATTCCGTGGCGGCGCTGGCGGCGCGGGCGCCGCACCTGCCGCGCGGCCTGACCACCTGCGGCTACGCGGCCGAGGACTGGCCGACCCTGCCGCCCGCGATCCGCGACCGCCTGCGCGGCATCCCGGATTTCGAACGGACGGGCGCGGGGTTCATCAGCCACAACCGGCGCGATCTCGACAATCCGCGGGTGACGGCCCTGCGCGCCGCCGGGGTGCCGGTGCTGTGCTGGACGGTGCGCTCGCCCGATCAGGAGGCAGCGGCCCGCCGCGTCGCGCAGAATATCACCTTCGAGGGATACGCGGCTTGATCCCGGCGGGGAACGGGCCAGATATGTCCCGACAGGGACAGCATCCATGACCGACCAGAGCCCCGGCGACTCCATCGCCGTTTCCCTTCTCACCTCGCTCGACCAGATCGCCCCGCGCGACTGGGATGCCTGCGCCTGCCCGGAGACCGCGGACGGCGGCCGCCCCATGGATCCCTTCACCACCTGGCGGTTCCTGAAGGCGCTGGAGGAGTCGGGCTCGGTCGGGCGCGGCACCGGCTGGGAGCCGCGCTACATGACCGCCGAGCGCGGGGGCGAGATCGTCGCCGTGGCGCCGCTCTATGCCAAGAGCCACAGCCAGGGTGAGTACATCTTCGATCACTCCTGGGCTCATGCCTACGAGAACGCCGGCGGCGACTACTATCCCAAGCTGCAGATCGCTGTGCCCTTCACCCCCGCGACCGGGCGCCGGTTCCTGACCAGGCCCGGGCACGAGGCCGTGGGCATGTCGGCGCTGGTGCAGGGCGCGGTGCAGGTTGCGGCGAACAACGGGCTGTCGTCGTTGCACGCCACCTTCTGCACCGAGGCCGAAGCCATCGCGGGCGAGGAAATGGGGCTGATGCGCCGCGTCACCCAGCAATTCCATTGGGAGAATCACGGCTTTGCCGATTTCGAGGCCTTCCTCGCCTCGCTGTCGTCGCGCAAGCGCAAGAACATCCGCAAGGAACGGGCGCGGGCACAGGATTTCGGGGGCGAGATCCGCACCCTGACGGGAGACGCGATCGCGCCGCATCACTGGGATGCCTTCTGGCGCTTCTACCAGGACACGGGCGCGCGGAAATGGGGCTCTCCCTACCTGACGCGGGCCTTCTTCGACATCGCGCAGGAGAGCCTGCGCGACGACATCGCGCTGGTGCTCTGCGAGCGCGACGGCACGCCGGTGGCCGGGGCGCTGAACTTCATCGGACGCGAGGCGCTGTTCGGGCGCTACTGGGGTTGCATCGAAGATCATCCCTGCCTGCATTTCGAAGCGTGCTATTATCGGGCCATCGACTTTGCCATCGCTTCCGGGCTGGCTCGGGTCGAGGCGGGGGCGCAGGGCGAACACAAGCTCGCGCGCGGGTATCTGCCGAAACCGACCCACAGCCTGCACTGGATCGCCGACGCGGGTTTCGCCCGCGCGGTGAAGCGCTATCTGGTAGAGGAGCGGAACGCCGTCGGCGAGGAAATCGAGATCCTCACCGCCTACGGGCCGTTCCGCAAGGACCTGCGGGAGGAACAGGAATGACCGAAAAGCTGTCCGATACCGCCCGGACGACCATCCTGGCGCCGTTGCTCGACAACGGTTGGGAGATGGTCGCGGGGCGCGATGCCATCCACAAGACCTATGTCTTCGAGGATTTCTGCGAGGCCTTCGCCTGGATGACCCGGGCGGCGCTCTGGGCGGAGAAGTGGAACCATCACCCGGAATGGTCCAACGTCTACAAGACGGTCGAGGTCACGCTGTCGACGCATGACGTCGGCGGTCTGAGCTCGCTCGATGCGAAACTGGCGCGAAAGCTGGATTCGCTCTGAAGGTGGGGCCGGGCGCAAATCTTTTTGAAAAGATTTGCAAATTCCTTTCGAAGGAATTTGCGCCCGGCCCGGTCGTCACATCGCGGCCAGCAGCGATTCGCCGGCGGAGATTTCGCAGGTGCCGGGGCTTTCCTCGGCGTGGAACAGCGTGACGGTGCCGTCCTCGACCAGCATGGCATAGCGTTTGGACCGGTCGATCAGCCCGGCCGGCGGGGCGCTGAAGGTCATGCCGATGGCCTTGGTGAAGGCCGCTTCGGGATCGCCGAGCATGGTGATTCCGGCCTCGGTCGCGCCGGTCGATTCGCCCCAGGCCTGCATGACGAAGGGGTCGTTGACCGACAGGCAGATCACCTCGTCCACGCCCTTGTCGTCGAATCCGCCTTTGGTGCGGATGAAGCTCGGCACGTGGGCGGTGGTGCAGGTGCCGGTATAGGCGCCGGGAACCGCAAAAATCACGACCTTGCGGCCCTTGAGCGTCTCGCCGAGGTTCACGGCTTCGGGACCCTTCTCTCCGATCCGGACCAGCGTCGCGTCGGGCAGGCTGTCGCCCTTTGAAATGGACATGTCACGCGTCTCCCTTGATTGCGTTCGTGTTTCGCCGGGATGTAGGGTGCCTGCGGGCGCGGCCGAGGACAAGCGGGAGATTGGCATGGGCGGAGTGGTGGTGATCGGGGCCGGGCAGGCCGGAGCGTCTCTGGTGGCGCGGTTGCGGGCCGGGGGCTGCACGGAACGGATCACCCTGATCGGCGCCGAACCGCAGCCGCCCTACCAGCGCCCGCCCCTGTCCAAGGCCTACCTGCTGGGCGACATGGAGATGTCGCGCCTGTTCCTGCGCCCGGAGAGCTTCTATGCCGACCAGGACATCACCCTGGTGACGGACTCGCCGGTGATCGCAGTGGATCGCGCGGCGCGCGTGGTGATCGCGGATGGTAAGGAACTCGCCTACGACACGCTGGTGTTCTGCACCGGCTCCGCGCCGCGCCGCTTGCCCGCGGCGATCGGCGGCGATCTCGACGGGGTCTGCGTGGTGCGCACCATCGCCGATGTCGACGCGATGAAGCCGCGATTCGCGTCCGGGGCGCGGGTGATGATCGTGGGGGGCGGCTACATCGGGCTCGAGGCGGCGGCGGTGGCCTCGAAACTGGGGCTCGAGGTCACGCTGGTCGAGATGTCCGAGCGCATCCTGCAGCGGGTCGCCGCGCCAGAGACCTCGGCCTATTTCCGCGATCTGCACCGGTCTCACGGGGTGACGATCCTCGAAGGCACCGGGCTGGGCCGGCTGACCGGCGAGGGCCGGGTGACCGGGGCGGAGCTGACCGACGGCACGGCGCGGGAGGTGGATTTCGTCATTGCCGGGATCGGCATCGTGCCGGAGATCGCGCTGGCGGAAAGCTGCGGGCTCGGCATCGAGAACGGCATTCGCACCGATGCCTTCGGGCGCACCGACGATCCGCGGATCTGGGCGGCGGGGGATTGTGCCTCGTTCCCGCACGGCGGCGCGCAGATCCGGCTGGAGAGCGTCGGCAATGCCATCGACCAGGCCGACGTGGTGGCGGACAACATCCTCGGGGCCGGGCGGGTCTATGAGGCCAGGCCGTGGTTCTGGTCGGATCAATACGACATCAAGCTGCAGATCGCCGGTCTGAACGCCGGCTACGACCGGGTCGTGGTGCGCGATGGCGGGGCGGCGCGGTCGCACTGGTATTACCGCGAGGGCAGGCTGATCGCGCTGGATGCGATGAACGACCCGCGCGGCTACATGGTCGGCAAGCGCCTGATCGAGGCCGGGCGCAGCGCGCCGCCCGAGGTCGTGGCCGATGCCGCGTCCGATCTCAAGCCGCTGCTCAAGGCGTGAGGATCGTCGCGGGCGAATGGCGGGGCCGGGCGCTGGCGGCGGTCGGCAAGGGCGATCCGGGCGCGCATCTGCGCCCGACCACCGATCGCGTGCGCGAGGCGCTGTTCAACATGCTGGGCGGGGGGCGGTTCGGCGATCCCTTTGCCTGCGCGCGGGTTCTGGACCTTTTCGCGGGCACCGGTGCGCTGGCCTTCGAGGCCCTGTCGCGGGGCGTGGGCGAGGCGGTTCTGGTCGACAGCGGGCGCAAGGCCGGGGCCCTGATCCGGGAGAATATCCGGCTTCTGGACTGTGCCGGGCGGGCGCGGCTGATCGCGCGGGATGCCGCGCGTCTGCCGCCGGCGGAGGGGCCCTGCGGGCTGGTGTTTCTCGATCCGCCCTATGGCAAGGGTCTGGGCGCGCCGGCGCTCGGGGCCGCGCGGGCGGGAGGATGGATCGCGCCCGGAGCACTGGTGGTCTGGGAGGAGAGCGCGGCGCAGGCGGCGCCGGAGGGATTCGCGCTGCTGGAGACGCGGCGCTACGGCGACACCACGGTCACGCTGCTCGAGGCGGAGTGATCCGGCGGAGCGCGCGGGCGCGCGCAGGGCCTGTCACCGCCGGCCTTCGGCCGCCGGCTCCGCGGCCGTGGCCTGTCTGACGCCCCGTTCCGGCGGTCGCGCGCCGGGGCGCCGGGGAAAGGTGCTGGCAATCGGGGGCGGTTCGTATAAACATATTCGCAATCGTGCGTATCTTGGAGGAGAGCCATGCCGATCCCGAAGCCGACCCGTCGCGAGTTGTTGCGCCTGGCTGCGGCCATGCCGGCGCTGGCGCTGCCTGCCGTCCTGCGCGCCGGGAGCGGGGAGCCGGGGGCCGGCAACCCTTCGCATTTCACCTTCCGGCAGGGGGAGGTCCGGCTGACGGTGATTTCGGACGGGGCGCTGACCCTGCCGGTGAGCGCGCTGGGCGTGAATGCCGATCCGCAGGAGGTCCGGGCCTTCCTTGCGGGGTATTTCCTGTCGCCCGAGGTCAACTATGCCCATACCAATCACCTGCTGATCGAGACGGGCGCGGCGAAGGTGCTGGTCGACATGGGATCGGGCAACCGGTTCCAGGACAGCGCCGGGCGTCTGTCGGCGAACCTGGCGGCGGCGGGGGTGGATGCGGAGAGCATCACCCACGTGGTCATCACCCATGCCCATCCCGACCATATCTGGGGCATCCGCGACGATTTCGACGAGGCGATCCTGCCGGGGGCCGCGTATTTCATCGGCGGTGCGGAGCGGGCGTTCTGGATGCAGGACGGGCTGGCGGCGCGGGTGCCGCCGGAGATGCAGCAGATGGTGGTCGGGGCGCGGAATTCCCTGCAGGTCGAGGGTGCGGAGTGGATCCTGCTTGCCGACGGGGACGAGGTCGCGCCGGGCGTGCGGGTGATCGACACGCCGGGGCATACGCCGGGACACATGAGCGTCGTGGTGGACTCGGGCGGGGCGCAGATGATGGCGGTCGGGGATGCGCTCAACCATGCCTACCTGAATTTCGCGCATCCGGACTGGTACAACGGGTTCGACATGGACGGGGACCGCAGCGTCGCGACGCGCCACCAGCTGCTGGACATGGCGGTGGCGGACCGGATGACCGTGCTGGGCTATCATTTTCCCTTTCCCGGCGTCGGGCACGTGATGCGCGAGGGCGGGGCCTATCGCTTCGTGCCGGCGCTCTGGCGCTGGGACTGAGGCCGGACCGCCTCCGGCGGGGATATTTGGGGCCAGAAGAAGACCGTGGGCCCTGCTCCGGTCCCGGGCGTGTCACGATCCGATCGGGTCGGCGGTGGCGTCACGCGGCCACGGCCCTGCGGGCAGAGGCCGGAGGCCGGCGCCCGCGCATGGGGTGCGCCGCGAGGCGCTCCGCCGGATCAGTCCGTCGTGTAGGTCGGGTGGAACAGGCCGCCGGGGGAGAGGGTGAAGATTTCGACGCCGTCCGCCGTCACGCCGACGGAGTGTTCGAATTGGGCCGAGAGCGACTTGTCCCTGGTGACGGCGGTCCATTCGTCGGCCAGCACCTTGGTTTCCGGCCGCCCGAGGTTCACCATCGGTTCGATGGTGAAGAACATGCCTTCCTCGAGGGTCGGGCCGCCGCCGGGGCGGCCGTAGTGCAGCACGTTGGGCGGGGCGTGGAAGACGCGGCCGAGTCCGTGGCCGCAGAAGTCGCGGACCACCGACATGCGGTTGCTTTCGACGTGGCTCTGGATCGCGTGGCCGATGTCGCCGAAGGTGTTGCCGGGTTTCACCGCCTCGATGCCGATCATCAGCGCGTCGTGGGTCACCTGGATCAGCCGTTCGGCGCGGCGCGGCAGCTTGCCCGCGACGTACATGCGCGAGGTGTCCCCGAACCAGCCGTCGACGATCACCGTCACGTCGATGTTGAGGATGTCGCCGTCCTTGAGCTTCTTGTCGCCGGGGATGCCGTGGCAGACCACGTGGTTCACCGAGATGCAGCTCGCGTGCTGGTAGCCCTTGTAGCCGATGGTGGCCGAGGTCGCCCCGGCCTCTTCCACGGCGTTGCGGATGAAGTCGTCGAGCACGCCGGTGGTCTGGCCGACTTCGACCAGTCCGGCGACATCGTCGAGGATGCGCGCGGCGAGGGCGCCCGCGGCCATCATCCCTGCGGATTCGGAAGGGTCGTGGATGCGGATGCCGTCCCGGGTCAGACGGCCGCCGGAATCTTGTCTCACGTCAGAGGCTCCGTCGGATCGTTCCCCCCATATCTAGCCCTTCCGCGGCCGGTTTGCCAGAGGGGCGGCGCGGAACCGGCTGCGGGGATCGTGCGTTGCACATCGGCGCGCCGATGCATAGGGGGGGCTCGGTGAGCGAACACGAAACAAACGAAAGACGCGAGGGACGATGGAAACGCTGAACAGCCTGCTGAATACCGAAATCTACAACGGGAAATCCCTGTCCGACCTTCTGACGCTGGAATTCCTGGCGCAGATCCTCGGCAATGTCGTGGCGGCGGTGCTGATCCTGCTGATCGGCTTCTTCATCGCCGGGTGGGTCAAGCGGCGGATCGCGGGGATCTCGTCGCGGTCGGCGCGGCTCGACGACACGCTGTTCTCGTTCCTCGGCAATATGGCCCGGTACATCGTGCTGGGCTTCACGATGCTGTTCATCATGAACACCTTCGGGATCCAGACCACCTCGCTGATCGCGGCGATCGGTGCCGCCGGCCTGGCGGTGGGTCTGGCGCTGCAGGGCACGCTGTCCAATGTCGCGGCGGGGGTGATGATCATCATCTTCCGGCCGATCAAGCTGGGCGATTTCATCTCGGTCGCCGGTCAGATGGGCACGGTCAAGGACATCACGCTCAACACCATCGAGTTGTCGAGCATCGGCAACACCCAGATCATCATTCCCAATTCCGAGGTCTGGGGCAACGTCATCGAGAACTTCTCGGTCTACAAGACGCGCCGGGCAGAATGGACCTTCGGCGTGGGTTACGGTGCCAACCTCGCCGATGCCGAACGGGTGATCCGCGACACGATCATGGGCGATCCGCGGTCGAAACCCGATCCCGCGCCGTTCATCCAGGTCAACAACCTCAACGACAGTTCGGTCGATTTCCTCGTCCGCGTATGGGTCGATGCCTCGGAATTCTTCCAGTACCAGGCCGACATGAAGCGCCGGGTCAAGGAGGCGCTGGACGAGGCCGGGGTGGCGATTCCCTTCCCGACCCGGACCCTGCACATCGAGAAGGACGACGAGCCCGCCACCGCCTGAGGCGCCGGGTCCGGCGGCCGGGCCTAGCCGGGGTGGAAGGGGAGCGGCGCGCGCAGCGTCACCCCCTCCGGGGAGATCGCGCAATCGTAGGCCAGCACCTCGACCCCGGCGGCCTGCGCCGCCTCGAAGGCGCGGGCATATCCCGGATCGAGATCGCGGGCGAGCGTGACGCTGGCGCAATCCGTGCGCTGCACGAGGTAGAACATCACCGCCCGGTGGCCGGCGGCGACCATGGCCGAAAGCTCGGCCAGGTGCTTGGCGCCGCGCGCGGTGACGCTGTCGGGAAATTCGGCCAGCCCGGGGCGGCGCGAGAGGGTCACGGATTTCACCTCGACATAGGCATCGGGCAGCGCCGGTCCGGACAGCAGGAAGTCGATGCGGCTGTTCCCGCCGTACTTCACCTCGGGGCGGACGGTGTCATAGGCCGCGAGGGGCGCCACCCCGCCCGCCGCGAGCACGCCGCGCAGCATGCGGTTCGGCACGCCGGTGTCGACCCCGGTGAAGTGGCCGCCGCCGTGATCGACCAGCCTCCAGGCCCAGTTCAGCTTGCGCTTCGGATCGTCGTTCGGTTCCAGCCAGATCCGCTGGTCCGGGTCCGCGAGACCCAGCATGGAGCCGGGATTGGCGACATGAGCGGTGATCTCGCGCCCGTCGTCGAGCCGGCAGTCGGCCAGGAAGCGTTTGTAGCGACGGATCAGCCGCGCCGGGATCAGATCAGTTTGAAAGCGCATGGTTGCGGCCCTATACCAATCGGGGAACACCGCCAAGGAGATCGCGCCAGATGCCCAACCCCACCGCCGCCATGCTGGTGATCGGAGACGAGATCCTCTCGGGCCGCACCCGCGATTCCAACATGCACCACCTCGCGCGGGAATTGACCAAGCACGGCATCGACCTCCGCGAAGTGCGCTTCGTGGCGGATGACCGCGCCTCGATCGTCGGATCGCTGAACGCGCTGCGGGCGGCGCATGACACGGTGTTCACCTCGGGCGGGATCGGGCCGACGCATGACGATATCACCGCCGATTCCGTGGCCGCGGCCTTTGGTGTCGGGATCGACGTGCGGGACGATGCCCGCGCGCTGCTCCAGGCGCATTACGACCGGCAGGGAACGGAGTTCAACGAGGCCCGCAAGCGAATGGCGCGCATTCCCGACACGGCGACCCTGATCGAGAACCCGGTGTCGATCGCCCCCGGCTTCACCATCGGCAACGTGCACGTGATGGCCGGGGTGCCCAACGTCTTCGAGGCCATGGTGGCGAGCGTGCTGCCGACCCTGACCGGCGGCGCGCCGCTGCTGTCCCAGAGTCTGCGCATCGAGCGCGGCGAGGGCGAGATCGCCGGGCCGCTGGCGGAGCTGGCGGGGGATTTCCCGGAGCTGTCCATCGGCTCCTACCCCTATCAGCGCAACGGTGCCTTCGGGGCCAACATCGTGATCCGGGGCACCGACGGGGCGCAGATCGACGCGGCGATGACGCGCCTTGCCGGGCTGTTTCCGGCATGACGCCGACGCTGTCCCGGCTCTACGGTGTGGTCGAAAACACCTGGCCCGCCGCGCGGAGGGTTTCCGCCGGTCCCTGGACGCTGCGCGAGGGCGCGGGCGGGGGCAAAAGGGTGTCCTGCGCCTCGGCCGACGGAGAATGGTCTTTGGACGACCTCCAGGCCGCCGAACAGGCGCAGCGGCTGCTCGGCCAGCAATCGCTGTTCATGATCCGCGCCGGGGAGGACGCGCTCGACCGCGCGCTTGCCGACGAGGGGTATCGGATCATCGACCCGGTGAACTTCTGGCTGCTGCCCATCGGAGAGCTGACCGACCGCAAGCTGCCGATGGTGACGGCCTTCGCGATCTGGGAACCGCTGGCGGTGATGCGCGAGATCTGGGAGGAGGCCGGGATCGGCGCCGCCCGGCAGGCGGTGATGGACCGCGTGACGGGCCCCAAGGCCGGCGTGTTCGGGCGCGCTTCGGACAGCCCCGCCGGGACCGGATTCTGCGCCGTCCACGACGGCATCGCCATGGTTCACGCGCTGGAAATCCGCGCCGCGCATCGCGGAAAGGGGCTGGGCAAGTGGATGATGCGCTGCGCCGCGTTCTGGGCTGCCGAGAACGGGGCGGAGTGGATGTCGGTCCTGTGCCTGCAGAACAATCACGCGGCGAACGGGCTTTATGCTTCCCTGGGCATGACCCGCGTGGGACAGTACCATTATCGCATGAAGCCCGAGGCCTGAGAGAATGACCAAAGACCTGCCCACCGCGCTCAAGCTGCCGATGGTGGACCCGCTGCCGGCGCCGACGCAGAAATACTTCGACATCTGCGAGGAAAAGCTCGGCATGGTGCCGAACGTGCTCAGGGCCCATGCCTTCGACATCGCCAAGCTCGACGCCTTCACCGGGCTCTACAACGAACTGATGCTGGCCGGGTCCGGGGTGACGAAGCTGGAGCGCGAGATGATCGCGGTGGTCGTGTCGTCGATCAACAAGTGCTTCTACTGCCTGACCGCCCACGGCGCGGCGGTGCGCGCGCTGTCGGGCGACCCCGCGCTGGGCGAGATGCTGGTGATGAACTGGCGCGTGGCCGATCTGCCCTACCGTCAGCGCGCGATGCTGGGCTTTGCCGAGAAGATGACGAAGAACAGCGCCGAGATCGCGGAATACGACCGCGAGGCGCTGCGCGACGCCGGGTTCAGCGACCGCGACATCTGGGACATCGCCAATGTCACCGGCTTCTTCAACATGACCAACCGGGTGGCCTCGGCCACCGACATGCGTCCGAATGACGACTACCATTCGCAGGCGCGCTAGCGCCGCCCTCTGCCTGATGCTCGCCGGGCCCGCGGTTGCGCTGGACCTGGCCCTTCCGGCGGGCGCGCGGCTGATGATCGAGCGGGTGACGGACCCCGGCAGCTACGCGGTTCCGACCGGCGCCTGGACCGAGGGAGGCGGCATCCCCGCGCTGCGCGCCGAGGGGCGCATCGCGCGTCAGGCCTGGCGGATCGACGCCTCGGATCTCACCACGCTGCAGATCCTCGCGCCGCTGCGCAGCCAGCTCGAGGCGGCGGGCTACACGGAGCTGTTCGACTGCGCCTCGGCCCGTTGCGGGGGCTTCGATTTCCGGTTCGGCACCGAGGTGCTGCAGGCGCCGGAGATGTATGTCGACCTCACCGCCTACCGCTTCCTGTCGGCGCGCGGGCCGGAGGGCGACTACCTCAGCCTGCTGGTCAGTCGCAGCGCCGCTGCGGGATATGTCCAGGTGATCCGCGCGGGCGTGGCCGAGGCCGCGCCGGTGTCGGTCAGCGACGACGCCCCCCCGGTGGTGTCGGCGGCGGCGGGCGATGTCGCCGCGCAGCTCGACGCCGAGGGCCACGTGGTGCTGCGCGATCTCAGCTTTGCCACCGGATCGTCGGACCTCGGGGAGGGAGCGGTCGCCTCGCTCGACGCGCTGGCCGAGTACCTTCGCGCCAATCCGACGCGGCGCATCGTCTTTGTCGGGCACACCGATGCGGTCGGTTCGCTGCAGGCCAACGTGGCGCTGTCGCGCAAGCGGGCCAGCGCCGCGCTGCGCTATCTGCGCGACCGCCAGGGCATACCGGCGGACCGGATCGGCGCGGACGGGGTCGGCTACCTCTCGCCGGTGACGACCAATCTCACGCAGGAGGGGCGCGAGACCAACCGGCGGGTCGAGGCGGTGCTGATCTCGACCGAGTAGCTAGCGCCGCAGCACGAAGCGGCGGGGGCCGTTGGCGGCGAGGATCAGCAGGCCGCCCGCGATGGACCAGTTCTTGACCATGATCGTGACCTGCCAGGGATCGGCCCTGAGCTGCCAGTGGAACCAGCTGGTGAACAGGCAGTAGCCCGCCAGCAGAAGCGCCCAGCGGCCGACCTTCGGCCCGGTCACGAGGCAGATCGCGGCGATCAGGTTGAAGGCGGCGACCGGCCAGACCAGCCAGCCCGGCAGGCCGATGGTGCCCAGCATGGCGGCGACGGGGGCCGGGTCCGAGACCTTCTGCAGCGCGCCGCCGAGGAACAGCAGCGCGATCAGCATGCGGCCGAGAAGGTCGAGAAGGTTCGGCATCGGTGCCTCCGGCGGGTCAGGTTTTCAGTTCATCCAGATAGATCCGCACGGCGTCCTGAACATGGCGGAAACGGTCGCCGCCCAGGTGTTTGCCGCCGTACCAGCGCGTCACCACGACAAGGTGATCGCACAGGCCCTCGCGTTCGAGCATGCGGAGGATCACCATCCCGGCCCCGCTTTCGCCGTCGTCGTTCTTGATCGGTGCGGCGGCGGTCAGCAGGCCCCAGGTGTTGTGCGTCGCCCTGGCGAATTTCTTGCGGCGGCAAAGCTCGCGGACAAGCGCCTTTGCCTCGTCCTCGGAGGTGCAGGGCGCGCCGGAAACCGCGTATTTCGACCCCCGGTCGCTGATGATGTTCTCGATCACGTGCATGGCAGTGGTCTACGCCGGCGTGGCGGGCATCACAATCCGGGCGGCGGCAACGAAATGTGAACCCGGATGCGCGAAGCTGCCCCCGATCCGGTTCCGGAGGAGGTTCAGAATGACCCGAGCGCTGCGCATCCTCGCGCTGTTTGCTGCCCTGTTCTGGCAGTTGTCCACCCCCGCGGCGGCAGAGCCGCGGTCGATCGTCGGGGGCGGCCTGTTCGGCGCGCGCGCCGCCATCCTGCCATCGGGCGGCATGGGGGCGGCGGGGGGCACGGTCAATCGCGGCTCGCTCTTTGCCGGGCGGAACGAAGGCGGGCTGCTCGCCCCCCGCAAGGCCGAACCGGTGTCCTTCACGCCGGGGATCGGCGTCGCCTCCGCGCCGCTGGCGCCGCTGGCGCGAACCGCCAGCGCGGCAAGCCGGGCGGAATGGGTGCGCCACCTGATCGCGCGGGCCGAGGCGGGGCGCGCGGGCTACGATGCGGTGAACCACGGCGCGCGGCGGAAACCGCCCCGCGCCCCGACGCAGATGACGGTGAGCGAGATCTACGCCTGGATCGACGCCACGCCCGGCCAGCCCCATGCCATCGGCCGCTACCAGTTCATCCCGGCCACGCTGAAACGGTTGGTCTCGCACCTCGGGATCAACCCGCGCTCGACCTTTTCGCCGGTGCTGCAGGACCGGCTGGCGGATCAGTTGCTGGAGGAGGCCGGGTTTTCCGACCTGATGACGGGCAACCTGAGCCGCCGGGGCTTCATGAACAACATCGCAAAGATCTGGGCCGGGCTGCCGAATTCCGGCGGCAAGTCGCATTACCACGGCTATGCCGGCAACAGGGCGACGATGACATGGGCGCAGTTCGAGTCGGAAATGGCACGCATCTTTCCCGGCTGACCGGTCGGACAAAGAAAAGCGCCCCGGCAAGATGCGGGGCGCAGGTGGCCATTGAACACAGGCTCGGGAAACGGCGTTACCAGACGTGCGGGCCCTTTTCCGCAAAGGCATGCACGAGGAAATCTATGAAGGCCCGCACCTTGGGTTGGGTGAACCGACCGGGCGGATATACGGCGTAGATGCCCTGAGTTTCGACCGGAAGGTCGGGAATTGCATCCTCGACCAGGCCGGCGGCCAGCGCATCGGCATAGAGGTAGGAGGGCAGATAGGCGATCCCCAGCCCGGCGATGCAGGCATTGAGCAGGGACTGCCCGTCGTTGACCGAAAGCCAACCGGCCGTCCGGATCTGCCGCTTTTCGCCGGAGGGCGCGGTGACTTTCCAGACGTTGCCCGAGGATTGGTTGGAATAATGCAGCAGCTTGTGATCGTTCAGATCGTCGATCCGTCCGGGGCGGCCGTATTTCTCGAAATAGCCGGGGGAGGCGATCATCCGCTTGGTGGTCTCGGTCAGCTTGCGGGCGCGCAGGGTGCTGTCCTCGAGCTCTCCGATCCGGACGGCCATATCGAAGCCTTCCGAGATCAGCTCAACGTAGCGGTTGTTCAGCACCATGTTGACGGTGATGTCGGGGAAATCGGCGAGGAACTCTCCCAGCATCGGGGACAGATGATTGACGCCGAAATCCGTGGCGACCGAAATCCGCAGCAGACCCGAGGGTGCGGACTGCATGGAGGTCACCAGGGCGTCGGCCTCTCCGGCATCGTTCAGCACGCGCCGGGCACGGTCGTAATAGGCCAGGCCGATCTCGGTCGGGGACACGCGGCGCGTGGTCCGGTTGAGAAGGCGGGCGCCCAGACGGGCTTCGAGGGACGACACGTGTTTCGACACGGCCGATTTCGAGATGCCCATCTTCTTTGCCGCATCGGTGAACCCACCCTGGTCCACGACGGTGGCAAAGGCCTCCATTTCGGTCAGACGATCCATCACCGTCTCCTCGTTGTCTCGTTCATCCGACGGTATCGTTCCCGAATGAGGCGCAACTTGGACCCGGGAGAGACAATATCTGGGTTTCCCTCTCGACTGTGCTTGACGCGGAAACCCGGCTGGCGGACATCTTCGGCAGATGAGCGGACCCCTGATGACACCTCCCTTTTTCGACCGCGCGCGCATCGGCCACAACAAGGGGCCGGCGCTGGAGGGGCCGTCGCTGCTGCTTACTCATGCCTGGAAACGCGCGGCGGCGGAACGTCGCAAGCCGTCCGGACTGGTGCTGCGGATGCAGGTCGCCCGCGCGCGGGAAATGGGGCTGGCGCCCGCCGACTATTTCTCGATCCGGGCCTTTTGCGGGCGCGATCCGGAGGCCTTTGCCTTCACCCCGGAGGGGTTGCAACTGACCCTGGCGCGGCGGCTGGCCATGCCGGAGCGGGTGCGCGACAGGCTCGGGCGGATGCGCCACGTGCGTCTGCTGTGCTTTGCCCCGCCGGGAGAGCCGCCCGAGCCGTTTTGCGAGGAACTGTCCGAGGTGGCGGGCGTCGCCTTTGCCGCCAGCGCGCCGATGCCGGAAACCGTGCTGCCCTGGTCCGAGGCGAGGGCCGCGGTGCGCCGTCTTCTGGACCCCGGAAAGCTCACCGGCTCGGCGGTGCTGCTGGTCGGTCGGGGCGCGCTGGCGGAACAGATGTACGCGGCGGCGAACCTGGCGACGCTGCTGCCGCCGGAACGGCTCTGGGGCACGTGAAAACGCCGCGCCCCCCGGTGGGGAGCGCGGCGTCCGCAGACGATGCGGCGGTCGTGTCAGGCGGCCTTGCGATCGTGGGTGCCTTCTTCGATCTCCTCGACGATCTTGGCGACGAAGGCCTTGAGATCACCGGGATTCCGGCTGGTCACGATGCCGTTGTCCGCGACCACCTCGGCGTCGGTCCAGTTCGCACCGGCGTTGATCACGTCGGTCCGGATCGAGCCGTAGGAGGTCATGTCGCGCCCCTTGACGATGCCGGCCTCGACCAGCACCCAGGGGGCATGGCAGACGGCGGCGATGACCTTGCCGCTGTCGTGGAACTTTCGGACGAGTGAGAGCACGTCCTCTTCCACGCGCAGCAGGTCGGGATTGATCTGACCTCCGGGGATGACGAGCGCGTCATAGGCGGCGGGATCGGCGTCGGCGATCCTGAGATCGGCCTCGGCCTCGCGCCCCCAGTCGGAGCCTTCCCAGCCCTTGACGGCCTTGCCGTCCAGCGTGGCGACATGGACCTCGGCGCCCTTGGCACGCAGCTGGTCGCGGGGAAATTCCAGTTCCGATTGCTCGAAACCGTGGGTGGTGATGACGAGAATCCTGGCGGTTTTGATGCCGGGCATTGTTTCCTCCGTTTTCATCGTGGTTCGGAGGGTCAACGCGGCTCCCCGGGGCGAAGGTTCCGTCCGCCGCCGGGGCAGGGCCTCAACTTTCGCGGAATGCCTTGGTGAAATAGTCGGTGAAGGGTTTCACCAGGTAGGCGAGGGGGGTGCGATCCTCGGTCCGCAGGAAGGCTTCGACGGGCATGCCGGGGATCAGCGTGGTGTTTTCCGGCAGCCTTGCCTTTTCACCCTCGTTCAGGACGATCTCGGCCCGGTAGTAGCTGACGGAGGAGTTCTGGTCGGTGAAGGCATCGGCCGAGATCTGCTTGACCGTCCCGAAGAGTTCCGGCGTGGTGCGCTGGTCGAGCGCGGCAAAGCGCAGCGACACCTCCTGCCCGACGTGGATCTGGTCGATGTGCAGGGGCGAGACCTGCACCGTGATGATGAGCGGCCTGTCCTGCGGCACGAGGTAGAGCACGGGTTCCGCGGCCCGGATGACCGAGCGCGGCGTGAAGACGGTCAGCCCGTAGACGATGCCGGACACCGGCGCGGTGATCTCCAGCCGCTTCAACTGCTCCACCAGCGCGCGGCGCTTTTCCGAAAGCTCGCGGCCCCGGAACTGCATGTCGCGCAGGTCCGAGATCGCCTGTTCGCGGCGCTGGGTCTGCAGCTTGAGGATCTGGATGTCCATTTCGGTGATCCGGCCTTCGGCCTGCGCCTTCTGGGCGGTAAGCTCGCCCATGGAGCCGAGCAGGCGGGACTGTTCGCGCTGGAGCGACAGGACCCGGCTGGCCTGGGCGAGACCGCGGTCGAGCAGGGTCTGCTGGTCGGCCAGCTCCTGTTCGATGAGCTTGAGCTGCTCGCCGAGCGCGGTCTGCTGCGCGTCGATGCCGTCGACCTGGTTGCCGACCTGGTCGGATTGCTTGTGCAACTGCTCGACCTCGCGGTCGACGGAATCGCGGCGGGCGAAGAACAGGTTGCGCTGCCCTTCGACCAGTTCCTCGACCTCGTCATTGGCGGCGGCGGCGTCGAGCAGTTCGGGCGCGAAGACGAGGCTGTCACGCTCGTCGCGTTCGGCCTGAAGCCGCGCCCGGCGGGCGGAGAGTTCGAAATACTCGGCCTCGACGATGTTGAGTTCGGACAACAGAAGCGTCGGATCGAGGCGGATCAGCGTGTCGCCGAGCTGCACTTCATCGCCTTCCTCCACGAGGATCTCGGAGACGACCCCGCCATCGGGATGCTGGACGACCTGGCGGTTCTGGTCGACCTGGATCTGCCCGCCGGCGATGATCGCGCCGGAAATCTCGGTGGTCGAGGCCCATGTGCCGAACCCGCCGAGCAGGATCACAAGGGCGATGAGGCCGATGGTCATCGGGGTCTTCATCGAGAAGCCGGAGTCCGTCCTGGCAGTGGCGCCGCCCGTTGCCGGAGCCTTTGCGGCGGATTTCGCGATGGTCTTGGGTTCGATCCTGGCGAGGGGCTTGCCGTCGGCCTTGGCCGGGACGGTCTTGTCGGATTCGGTCATCTCATCCCTCCGGGGCCCGCATTCTGGGCGATCTGTTCGTGGTTCTTGACCATGGCGCGGAGCACTTCGTCCTTAGGGCCGAAGGCGGCGCGGGCGCCGTGGTCGAGCAGGAGAAGCATGTCGCATTCGCGGATCGCGGCGGGGCGGTGGGCCATGATGATGACGGCCTTGCCCTCTTCCTTGAAGCGCTTGATGGCGTTGTTGACGGCCTCGGACCCCTCGTTATCGAGGTTCGAGTTCGGCTCGTCCAGAACCAGGATCACCGGGTCACCGTACATCGCGCGGGCAAGGCCGATGCGCTGCATCTGCCCGCCGGAAAGCCGTCCGCCGGTCGCGGTCACGCGGGTGTCGTAGCCGTTGGGCAGCTTGAGGATCATCTCGTGCGCGTCGGCCTTGCGGGCGGCATCCACGACCATCTCGGCGTCGGGCTGGGTCGACAGGCGGGCGATGTTCTCGGCGATGGTGCCGTCGAACAGGGTCACGCGCTGCGGCAGGTAGCCGATGTGGTTGCCGAGCACGTCGCCGTATTGGTCGAGCGTCGCGCCGTCGAGCCTGAGCTTGCCGCCGGCCGGACGCCAGACGCCGGTGAGCGCGCGCGCGAGCGTGGATTTCCCGGCGCCGGAATTGCCGATCACGCCGAGCGCCTGTCCCGGCGCGAGGGTGAAGGACACGAGGCGCAGCGCCGCCTGCTGTTCGCCCGGCGGCACCACGGTCAGCTGCTGCACGTCCAGCGTCGCGCGCGGGCGCGGAAGCTGGGTGAGCGGCGGCTGCGGCGGCACTTCGGTGAGCAGTTGGCAGAGATTGTCCCAACCCTTGCGGGCGCGGGTCACCATGGGCCACTGGCCGATCGCCATCTCGATCGGGGCCAGCGCGCGGCCCATCAGGATCGAGCCGGCGATCATCGCGCCGCCGGTCATGTCGCCCTGCAGCACCAGGTAGGCGCCGAGCCCGAGCATGGCGGATTGCAGGAACAGGCGGAAGGTCTTGGTCAGCACGGTGAAGGTGCCGACGAGGTCGGTTGACTTGATCTGGCCGGTCAGCGCCTCGGAACGGGCGCGGTGCCAGCGGGTGAAGGCGTCGCGGCGCATGCCGAGCGCCTGCACCATCTCGGCCTCCTGCCGGATCTGCTCGGAATTCTGTTCCGCGATCAGCACGGCGCGGTTCGATTTCAGCGTCGGGGTGCGGCTGACGATCTGGTTGATGATGGTGACGAAGACCAGCACCGCACCGCCGGCAAGGGCGAGGTAGCCGAGCCAGGGGTGGAAGATCATGATGCCGACGAGGAAGAACGGCGACCAGGGCAGGTCGAACAGCGCCATGAGCACCGGCGAGGACATCAGCCGCTGAACGGATTCCAGATCTTTGAGCCCGGTGGCCGAGAGTTCGTCGGGCTGGATCGCGGCGCGGCGCATGACCGCATCGAAGACGCGCAGGTCCAGCCGCGCCTGAAAGCGGGCGGCGACCCGCGCCATGACCCGGCCGCGGGCGTAGTCCAGCAGGCCCATCATGCCGTAGAGAAAGACCACCAGCACCGAGAGCGCGATCAGCGTCGCCTCGGAATGGGAGCCGAGCACGCGGTCGTAGACCTGGAGCATGTAGAGCGGCCCGGTGAGCATCAGCATGTTCACGAAGAAGCTGAAGATCGCGACGAACCAGTAATAGGGCCGGCTTTCCCTGCGGGCGGCCAGAAGTTCATCGCGTCCGGCGTCTTTTGTTCTTTGTTGCATGACCGCTGTGAGGCTCCCAGCCTAAGTCTTTGACCTGCCACTGTCTGCCATGACAGGTTACCAAGTGGTTGTCGCGCAAGTGCCGCACGACCGGTCGAACCCGTCGCATTGCGCGGGCACGGCGACCTTTGTAATTAATGACTCCTTGTACAGCATGATCGGGAAATTCCAATGTCATTTGCAAGGCGGGAATACCGTACTCCGCCCCTGAAGATCCTTGCCGGGGTGGTGATCCTCGGCTGTCTCTCCGCCTGCGCGGTGCCGGGGCCGGGCGATGCGCCGGACGGCATCTACGACCCGCAGGAACCGGCGAACCGGCGGGTCCACGCCTTCAACAAATCCGTCGACAGGGCGCTGGGCGGAGGCGGAGGCGGCTCGGGTCTCGGCAGCTTGCCGGAGCCGGTGAAGGCGGGGGTCGGCAATGTCGCCGACACGCTGTCGCTGCCCAACACGGTGGTGAACCAGATCCTTCAGGCCCGCATCGGCCGGGCCACGCGCAACACGCTGCGCTTTGCCGTCAACGCCACGGTCGGGGTGGCCGGGCTGTTCGACGTCGCCGGCGCGCTCGGCCTGCCGGAGGACGATTCGGACTTCGGCGAGACGCTGCATGTCTGGGGCCTGCCCGAAGGCGCCTACATGGAGCTGCCGGTGCTCGGCCCCTCGACCGAGCGCGACGCGGTCGGCAAGGTGGCGGACCTGTTCCTCGACCCGCTGCGCTACGTGATCCCGACCCCGGAGCGCTACTACGGCACCGCGGTCAAGGTGGCCGACAAGGCGATCGGACGCTCGGCCATCGGCGGCACGGTGGATTCGGTGCTCTACGGCAGCGCCGACAGCTATGCGCAGCTTCGCGTGATCTACCTGCAGAACCGCCGGTTCGAACTGGGTGATGAAACCGCGGCCGAAGCGGACTATATCGACCCCGAAGCTTTGGATACGGAGGGTTTCTGATGACGAAGATGTTCACGCGCCGGGCCATGATGACCACAGCGCTCGCGGCCTTCGCCGTGGCGCTGGTGCCGGTGCGGGCGTTTGCCGTGACCTCTGCGCAGGCCACGTCCCTGGTCGACAGGCTGGTGGCGGATATCAACGCGGTGATCGCCTCGGGCAAGAACGAATCGGCGATGATCCGGGAATTCGGCGATATCTTCGCCCGGTACGGGGATCTGCCCTATATCGCCGCCTATGCGCTGGGCTCGGACGGGCGACGCGCCAGCGCGGCGCAGAAAAAGGCGTTCACGGCGGCCTTCACCGGCTATGTCGCGCGCAAGTACGGCAAGCAGTTCCGCGATTTCATCGGCGGGCGGTTCGAGGTGAACGGCGCGAAATCGGTCAAGAACGCCTACCAGGTGTCCACCACCGCCTACCTGCGGGGCGAGGCGCCGTTCGAGGTGACCTTCTTCGTGGGCGAGAAATCCGGCCGGTTCTACAACATGTACGTCGAGGGCGTGAACATGCTCCTGACCGAGCGGACCGAGATCGGCTCGATGCTGGACCGGCGCCGGGGCGATCTCGACGCGATGATCGCGGATCTGAAGACGGCGGGCTGAACCGCCCGCCGCAGGGCGCGGCGGCCCTTTCCGTCAGTTGCGCGGCCCGAGAAGGTCGCGCAGCACCTGCTGGATGAAATTGTCGCGCTGTTGGCGCTCCGGGGTGCGTTGCTGCTGCTGCGGCTGGCGGTCGACGACCTGGGGCTGCGGCGCCGGTTCGGGCTGTTTCGGCGCGATGGCGGGCAGCGGCTTCTGTTCCAGCCCCTCGTTCACCCGCACCATCGTCTCGCGCCAGATGTCGGCGGGCAGGCTGCCCCCGGTCACGCCCTTGAGCGGCGAGTTGTCGTCGTTGCCCATCCAGACACCGACCACGTAATCGGCGGTGAACCCGATGAACCAGGCATCCCGCGAATCGCTCGACGTGCCGGTCTTGCCCGCCGCCTCGCGCCCGTCGGGAAGGGCGGCGCGGCGCCCGGTGCCCTCGGTGATGACATGCTGAAGCATCCAGACGAGCTGGCCCGCGGCCTCGGGGCGGATCACCCGCTCGCGGATGCCGCTGCTCTGGGTCACGAGCGCGTCGCTTTCGCCCTTCACCCGCAGTTCGAGCTGGCCGTAGGGCTCCACCTGGGAGCCGCCGTTGAGGAAGCCGGCATAGGCGGCGGTCATTTCCAGAAGCGTCGCCTCGGAGGTGCCGAGCGCCATGGCGGGCGTGTCGTAGAGGTCGGACTGCACGCCGAACTGGGTCGCCACCTTCTGCACGAGGCTGCGCCCGACGCCTTCGGAAAGCTTCACCGCCGGAATGTTCAGCGACTGTGCCAGCGCGGTGGTCAGCGTGACGGGGCCCTTGAAATTGCGGCTGTAATTCTCCGGGCACCAACGGCCCGAACCGGCGATGTTCATGCAGAACGGCTCGTCCACGATGCGGTCGAGCGGCGAGCGGCCGAGTTCGAGCGCGGTGGCGTAGATGAAGGGCTTGAAGGCCGAGCCGGTCTGGCGTTTGGCCTGGGTGGCGCGGTTGAACACGCCGGACACGCCGGTCTTCTTGCCGCCGACCATCGCGCGCACGGCGCCGTCCGCCGACATCACCACGATGGCCGCTTCCACGACCGAACCGGGTTTGGTCACCTTTTCGGAATAGACCTTGTTCATCGCGGCCTCGGCGGCGCGCTGCAGGCGCTGGTCCAGCGTGGTCTTGAGCACGATGTCGTCCGAGGTCTTCTGGGTGAAGGGGTTGTCCTCGACCAGCGACATCACCCAGTCGGCGAAATAGCCGCCGGTCTTGCGCTCGGCCTCTTCGGAGAGCACGGCGGGGTTGGCCTGCGCCTCCTGTTCCTGGGCGGCGGTGAGGAAGCCCTGGTCGCGCATCAGCCGCAGCACGGTCGAGGCGCGCGCCTGCGAGCGTTCGAGGTTGTTGGTGGGCGACAGCGTCGAAGGCGCGGTGAGCAGGCCGGCGAGCATCGCCGACTGCTGCGGATTCAGCTCTGCGGCGTGTTTGCTGAAATAGCGTTCGGCGGCCGCTTCGATCCCGTAGGCGCCGGCGCCCCAGTAGGCGCGGTTGAGATAGATCGAGAGGATGTCGTCCTTGGAATACTTGAGCTCCATCGCCATGGCATAGAGCGCCTCGCGACCCTTGCGCACAAGCGATCCCTGCCGGCAGTCCGAGACGTAGGCGGCTTCGGATTTCCACTGGCTCTTGTCGTATTCGACCCCGAGGCAGAGCAGTTTTGCGGTCTGTTGGGTGATGGTCGAGCCGCCGTGCCCGGAGAGCGGGCCGCGCCCCTCGGCAAGGTTGATCCGGACCGCCGAGGCGACGCCGCGCGGCGAGATCCCCATGTGCCAGTAGAACCGCTTGTCCTCGGTCGCGATGACCGCGTTCTTGAGATGGGTGCTGACAGAACTGGCGGTGACGGCGCCGCCGAACTGGTCGCCGCGCCAGGCAAAGATCTTGCCGTCGCGGTCCTGCAGCGTGACCGAGCCCTGCGCGCGGCCGTCCAGCAGCGCCGCGACCGGGGGCAGGGTCGCGTAGAAATAGCCGACCCCGAGCGCCAACAGCAGCACGGCCACGGCGGCGACGCGCCAGGTGATGCGCCAGATCAGCCCGAAGATGAATCCGAAGATGCCGAGCACGAACGCCACGAGGAAATTGCGCTTGCGCGCGGGTTTGCGCGCCGGAGGCTTGCGGCGTGCGGGCTTGGCCGCCGGCTTTTCCGCCGTCGTGCTGCCCTTGCCCCCGGTCTTCTTCGAATAGCGTCGGTCGGCCACGAGCCGGCCTTTGCCTCGGCCTGAATCACTCATATCTGTCTGCCCGGTCGATTTTTCTTTCGCTGCAGGATAGCGGCTTTGTGGCGGGATGTTGACCGCGAAACGGTCACAATTCCGACTTTTTAAACAGCACATATTTTGAGCAACGTTAATAAATTGTGCAAATTTTGTGCGCGCTCTGCCGTCCCGAAGGTAGGCTGGCCGGAGCGTTCCCTTTGCAAAGAACCCGCGCCGGCGTCTTTCTGCCCATGCACAACGCAGGCAGCCGTCTGCCAGAACCGAAAGGGACCAAGGTGAAACTGATCATTGCAACGATCAAGCCGTTCAAGCTGGAGGAGGTGCGCGAGGCGCTCACCGGAATCGGCGTGCGCGGCATGATGGTGACGGAAATCAAGGGCTTCGGATCGCAGTCGGGGCATACGGAAATCTATCGCGGTGCAGAATACGCCGTGAACTTCGTGCCCAAGATCAAGCTCGAGATCGTGGTTGCCGCCTCGATGGCCGACCAGGTGGTGGATACCATCACGAAGACGGCCCAGACGGGCAAGATCGGCGACGGCAAGATTTTCGTGCTCGACGTGCTGCAGGCAGTGCGGGTGCGCACCGGCGAGACCAACGCGGACGCCCTCTGACGGCGGCTGGACAGATGCAAAAGGGACAAAACCAGATGAAATTTCTCAAGACGCTCGCTCCGGCAGCCGCGCTGATCGCGCTGCCGAGCCTGGGCCTCGCTCAGGAGGCGGACACGACGCCCCCGATGGAAGAAGTGGGCTATATCCTCAACACCTTCATGTTCCTGGTCACCGGGTTCCTGGTGATGTGGATGGGCGCGGGCTTCTCGATGCTCGAAGCAGGTCTCGTTCGTCAGAAGAACGTGACGATGCAGCTGATGAAGAACGTCGCGCTCTTCGCGATCGCCGCCATCATGTACTACCTCGTCGGCTACAACCTGATGTACCCGGGCGACGGCTGGTCGATGGACGGCGTCATCGGTGCCTTCTCGCTGACGGCGCTCGAGCCGGTCGGCCTGGCCGATACGGAAACCGACCTCACCTATGCATCCGTCGGCTCCGACTTCTTCTTCCAGCTGATGTTCTGCGCAACCACCGCCTCTATCGTGTCCGGCACCCTCGCCGAGCGCATCAAGCTGTGGCCGTTCCTGATCTTCACCGTCATCCTGACCGGGTTCATCTACCCGATCGAAGCCTCCTGGAAATGGGGCGGCGGTTTCCTCGCGCCGGGCGCCGAGGGCGTGACCGACTTCCTCGACTTCGCCGGTTCGACCGTCGTGCACTCGACCGGTGGCTGGGCGGCTCTTGCGGGTGCCCTGATCCTCGGACCGCGTATCGGCAAGTACAAGGACGGCCGGACCGTTCCCATGCCGGGTTCCAACCTGCCCCTCGCCACGCTCGGGACGTTCATCCTGTGGCTCGGCTGGTTCGGCTTCAACGGCGGTTCGCAGCTCTACATGGACACCGCGGCCAACGTCGCCGACATCTCGCGCATCTTCGCCAACACCAACACGGCAGCAGCCGGTGGTGCCATCGCGGCCCTGATCGTGACCCAGCTGATGTACAAGAAGCCGGATATCACCATGGTGCTGAACGGTGCCCTGGCAGGCCTCGTGTCGATCACCGCGGAACCGCTGACCCCCTCGCTGGGCGCAGCGACCCTGATCGGTGCCATCGGCGGCGTGATCGTGGTCTTCGCGGTTCCGATGCTGGACAAGATGAAGATCGACGACGTGGTCGGCGCCATCCCGGTGCACCTGATCTGCGGCATCTGGGGTACGCTGGCCGTGCCGCTCACCAACGGTGATGCGACCTTTGCCAAGCAGCTCTACTCCATCGTCGTGGTCGGTATCTTCGTCTTCGTGGTCTCCGCGGTGGTGTGGTTCATCCTCAAGATGATCTTCGGCATCCGGGTCAGCGAAGAGGACGAGATCAACGGTCTCGACATGTCCGAGCTGGGCATGGAGGGCTACCCCGAATTCTCCAAAGGCTGATTTCCTCCTTCCTGTCAGCCTTTCGTGACCAACTGCCCGGGCGTTCGCGCCCGGGTTTTTTGTTGTCCGGACGCCGGGCCGGGCACAGGGGCGCGCAGGCGCGATGCCCCGCCGGTGCGCGGGTCGGGTAAGGTGGGAGTAGGGGTGTCGGGAACCGGAGGAAGCGCAGGCCCGTGTCAGGCCTTGGTCTTCATCCTCTCGAAGCGCTGACGGGCGATGTCCTCGTCGCGTTCCGCCTTGCGGTCGGCGTCGAGCGCCTGTTCGACGTAGTTCAGATGCGCCTCGACGGCCGCCCTTGCGGCGGCGGTGTCGCGGGCCTGAAGCGCCGTGTTGATGGCGCGGTGCTGCTCCAGCAGGGCATCGCGGGTGGTGCGCTGCTTGAACATGATCGAGCGGTTGTAGAACACGCCCTCGCGCAGAAGCTGGTACATCGAGCGCATCATGTGCAGCATGATGACGTTGTGGCTCGCCTCGATGATCGCGAGGTGGAAGTCGGCGTCGATCCGGGCCTCGTCCGCCGGATTGCGCTTCTGGTGGGCGGCCTCCATCTGCGAAAAGAGCGTGTCGATCACCTTTAGGTCGGTTTCCGTGCCGTTGGTGGCGGCGCGTTCGGCCGCCAGCCCTTCGAGATCGCGGCGGAAGGACAGGTAGTCGAACACCGCCTCGTCGTGTCGGGAAAAGAGCTGGATCAGCGTGTCCGAAAAGGCGGAGCCGAGCACCTCGGTGACGAAGATCCCCGAACCGGCGCGGCTTTCCAGCAGGCCGCCGGCCTGAAGCTCGGCCACCGCTTCGCGCAGCGAGGGGCGCGACACGCCCAGCCGCTCGGACAGCTCGCGTTCGGCGGGAAGGCGTTCGCCGGGGCGCAGGATGCCGCGCAGGATCAACTGTTCGATCTGCCGGACGACGGCGGACGAGAGTTTTTCGGACTGCACGGGGCGGAAGGGCATTTTGGTCACCTGGGGCCGGAATTGGTCAGATCATATGACCGCTGGCGGGGGTGACGCAAGGGCGCCGACGACCCCGGGGCCGCCTACCAGCGGCTGAGGGCATCCTCGTCCTCGTCCTTTGAGGCGACCCAGCCGGTGCCGTCGCGCCCCTGTTCCTTCTTCCAGAACGGCGCGCGGGACTTGAGGTAGTCCATCAGGAATTCCGCCGCCTCGAAGGCGTCCTGCCGGTGCGGCGAGGCGGTGGCGACCATCATGATGCGCTCGCCCGGCCGCATCGGGCCGTAGCGGTGGATCACCAGCACCTCGCCGAGGGACCAGCGCCGCTCGGCCTCGCGGGCGATGCTGTCGAGCGCCTTTTCGGTCATGCCGGGGTAATGCTCGATCACCATCTGCCCCAGCGTTCCGGCGCTGTCGCGCACCGTGCCGGTGAAGGTGACGACGGCGCCCATGTCGGTGCGTCCCGCGGCAAAGGTGTCGGCCTCGGCGCCGAAGTCGAAGGCGGGTTCCTGGACGACGATGCGGATCGGCACCGGCTCAGCCTCCGGTCATCGGGGGAAAGAACGCCACCTCGCGCACGCCGGCCAGCGGGGCGTCGAAGGAGGTGAGCTCCTGATCGACGGCGACGCGCAGGGCCGAGAGATCGGCAAAGGCGGCCTCGTAGCGCGCTTCGCGGGCGCGCAGTTCCTTCACGAGGTCGGCCACGGTCGCCGCCTGAGAGTCTATGCGTTCCCGGGGCAGCCCGATGCGTTCGCGGACCCAGGCGAAATAGAGCACGTCCATGATCAATCCTCCCGTAGCAGCGGCAGCGCCTTGACGAAGTAATCCCAGCCGGTGACCAGCGTCAGCGTCGCCGCGACCCAGAGCAGCGTCAGCCCGAGATGCCCGGTCCAGGTCATGCCGGCCTCCTTCCAGCCGAGGCCGTGGATGTCCTCGGCCCGCCCCGAGAGGATGGCGCTGATCGTGGCGGAATCCAGATCCTCGATGGTCACCGCAAGGTAGTGTTCGAAGACGCCCTGGGCAAAGAGCGTGGCGATGGCGATCATCTGGAAGGTGGTCTTCCACTTGGCCAGCTTCGTCACCTTGAGCGTTCCGGCCACGTCGCCGAGGAATTCCCGCAGGCCGGAGACGAAGACTTCGCGAAACAGGATGAAGGTGGCGGGCAGCACCAGCCAGGGCGACATCGAGGAATAGCCGACGATGACCATGAGCGCGATGATGACCATGGCCTTGTCGGCGATCGGGTCCAGCATGGCGCCCATCTTGGTCTCCTGCCCCCAGGCGCGGGCGATGTAGCCGTCGAACCAGTCGGTGACGGCGGCGGAGACGAAGAGCACGAGCGCGAACCAGTCCGCGAGGGGGCGCGAGAAATACAGGAACATCACCGCCACGCCGGGCGCGGCGAGAAGGCGGAGCGCAGTCAGGGTGTTGGGAAGGGTCCAGCGCATGGGCCTTCCTAGCGCGCTTTTGTGGGAGGGGGAAGATACACCTCCGGCGGAGGGTCGCGTCGATGCGGAAATCAGCCCCGGCCCCGGGCGCGGCTCTCGAAACGGGTGACAAAGCGGGCACGCGCCTCGGGGAGGGGGCGGTCGCGCAGGGCCCCGGCGAGGTGGTGTTCGAGGAAGTATCCGGTGGTGCGCAGCCCGTCGAGGATCTCCGGGTCCGCCGCGCTGCCCTTGTTGAGCAGGACCTGCGGCAGCGGCAGCAGGCGGTCGACCCAGTCCCCGGCGCCCTCGGCGGTGACGGCCCGCCCGGTGCGGGGCGAGACATAGCGCAGGTCGAGGTTCGTGCCGGTCACCGCGCAGGCCGACAGGTCGAGGCCGAACCCCATCTCGTCGAGCAGGGCGAGTTCCCAGCGCAGATAGGCCAGCGGCCAGAGGTCCTGGTCGTGCAGCAGGTCGAGCAGGGATTCGGTGCGCGCAAACAACGCCGGGTGGGATTCCCGTTCGGGCAGGCAGAATGACAGCAGCGCGGTGACGGCATTGAGCCCGGCCAGCGAGAAGCGGTTGCCGAGGGCGGCGGCGCGCGAGCGCAGGGGTTCGGCGGTGAAGGCGCCCATGTGGTCTTCGAGCCGGGCGCGCCAGCCGAGGTCGAGCTGGGCGCCCGGCTGCAGCATCGGCGCGGCCTTGCGCGAGGCGCCGCCGCGGAGCACCCCGAGATGGCGGCCGTGGGTCGCGGTGAAGACCTCCAGAATGGCGGAGCTTTCGCCATGTTTCCGGGCCGAGAGGAGTATGCCTGTATCGCGCCAGTCCATCTCCGCACTATCCGCCGCGGCGCGCGCGCAGGCAAGGTGGCGCGGCGCGGTCGGGGCTTGACCCCGGCGCCGGGGACGGGCGCAATGGCGGCGCCCCGACGCGGAGATGTGATGACCCCGACTGCCCGAACGACCGCGGCCCTTGTCGCCTGCCTGGCCGCCGGCGCGCTGGCCCTGCAGATCCACGTGGGGCTGGAGCGCCGCCCCGGGCTGACGGTCTGGCAGGAGATCTGGCGGGAGGCGCGCTATTTCACCATCCTGACCAACACGCTGGTGGCCGCGACCTTTGCCGCCGTCGCGACGGGGCGCCGACCGGGGGCGGTCTGGAGCGCGGCGATCACGCTTTGGATCGTGCTGGTCGGGGTGGTCTATCACGCGCTGCTCGCGCGGGAACTGTCGGGCCATGGCGCGCTGGCGGATGCGGCGCTGCACACCGGCGTGCCGCTGGCGGTCACGCTCTGGTGGCTGCGCTTCGCGCCGAAGGCGGGGCTGTCCCCGCACCATGCGGTCTGGTGGCTGCTCTGGCCCGCCGCCTATGTCGGCTATGCGCTGATCCGGGGTGCGGTGGACGGGCGGCATCCGTATTACTTTCTCGACCCCGGGCGGTCCGGCTGGGATGGCGTCGGGCTCTGGGTGCTGGCGCTGGGCGCGGCGTTCCTCGCGGGAGGGCTGGCGGTGGTGGCGCTGGCGCGGGCATTGGCGCCCCACCATCGTCGCTGAGCGATCCGGCGGTGCGGCGCAAGCGCCGCGCAGGGTCGTCGCCGCCGGGCAGGGCCCGTCGTCTCCACGCCTCCGGCCGGCGTGACGCCCCTGCGGGGAAGTCCGGCGGCGTGGAAAGGGTAGGATCTGCGTATTTTCGACAAGAAGACACGCGGGGGGGGCGTCAGGAGGAGAGGCCGTCCTCGTCCAGAAGGTGTCGGCCCTTGCGGTCTTCGACCTCGATCACCCAGAGGTCGGGATCGAAGCGTTTCTGGCGGGTGATGGCGGCGTCGACCTCGGCCTCGGGACCGTCGGCGAGGGGCACCCAGCGGCGGGTGTCCGACATCATGTCCCATTCGCGCGCGAAGGCGCTTGCCCTGCCGTCGAGCGTGGCGAGCTTGACCAGGATCGCGCCTGCGGTGTCGTCGCCATGGGCGGTGACGAAGGCGGGGATGTCGTGCAGCGACAGGCGGCGCAGGTAGGCATCGACCCAGAAACGGGCGGTGAGGCGGGACATGCCGTCAGTTGCCGTCCTTGAAATCTAGGCCCATCTCGGAATAGCGCTCGGATTCCTCCTGCCAGTTCTCGCGGACCTTGACCTGCAGGAAGAGGTGGACCTTGCGACCGAGGAATTCCTCGATCTCGGCGCGGGCGGCCTGGCCGATGGCCTTGATCGTCTCGCCCTTGCGGCCGAGGATGATGCCCTTGTGGCCGTCGCGGGCGACATAGATCATCTGGTCGATGCGGGCGGAGCCGTCCTCGCGTTCCTGCCAGTGTTCGGTTTCGACCGTAAGCTGGTAGGGCAGTTCCTGGTGCAGGCGGAGGGTCAGCTTCTCGCGGGTCATTTCGGCGGCGATCATCCGCATCGGCAGGTCGGCGATCTGGTCTTCGGGGTAGAGCCAGGGGCCCTCGGGCAGTTCCTGCGCCAGCCATTGCCGCAGGTCGTCGACGCCGTAGCCGCGTTCGGCGGAGATCATGAAGGTCTGCGAGAAGGGGTATTTCTCGTTCATCTCCTGCGAGAGGGCGAGAAGGGTGTCGGCCTTGACCCGGTCGAGCTTGTTGATCGCCAGCGCGACCTTGCTGCCCTTGGGCAACTGGTCGGCGAGGCCGGAGAGGATGCGTTCGACCCCTTCCGTGATGCCGCGATGGGCCTCGATCAGCAGCACGATGATATCGGCATCCGAGGCTCCGCCCCAGGCGGCGGCAACCATCGCCCGGTCAAGGCGGCGGCGCGGCCGGAACAGGCCGGGGGTGTCGACGAAGATGATCTGGGTGTCGCCCTCCATCGCCACGCCGCGGATGCGGGTGCGGGTGGTCTGGACCTTGTGGGTCACGATCGACACCTTGGCCCCGACCATGCGGTTGGTGAGGGTGGACTTGCCCGCGTTGGGCTCTCCGATCAGGGCGACGAAACCGGCGCGGGTGGTCATCTGGGGTTGGCTCCTGCTGCAAGCCGAGGCTCATAGCGGTTTTCGCGCCCGCGCGCCAGCCCTGCCGTCCCGCCAGAGCGACCAGGCCCCCGAGGTGACGATCAGCGCCGCGCCGGCCAGGGTCAGCGCGTCGGGCCGTTCGTCGAAGATCGTGTAGGCCAGCACCAGAGCCACCAGCAGGCGCGCGTAGCGGAAGGGGGCGACGACCGAGACTTCGCCGGTGCGCATGGCCCAGGTGATGGCGGTGTAGCCGATCACCCCGGCGATGGCGGTGCCGCAGATCAGGGCCGCGGCGGCGGGCGAGGGCAGGATGTTGTGCGGTTCGAAAACCGTGATGAGCACCCCGGCGAAGGTCACCACGGCAAAGCCCAGCACGCCGAGCTGCGCGGCATGCACATGCGGCGGCGCGGTGCGGGTCGCGAGATCGCGGCAGGCAAAGCCGATCATGCCGAGGATCGCGAGGACGGCATCGGCTCGGAAGGCCTCGGGGGTGGGGCGGATGATCAGGAGCACCCCGGTGAAGCCCACCGCCATGGCGATCCAGCGCCGGGGGCCGATGGTTTCGCCGAGCACCAGCGCGGCCCCCAGCATCACCACCAGCGGGGCGGCCTGCAGGATGGCCGAGGTGGTCGAGAGCGGCGTGAAGGCGAGGGCGAGGGCGAAGAACAGCCGCCCCATGATCTCGAACCCGGTGCGGATCAGCAGCGGCTTGCGCAGGTAGTCGGGCGACCAGACCGGCACCCCCTGCTGGCGCGCGAAGAGCGCGTAGAGCGCCATCGCGGTCAGGCCGAACTGGATCGTCGCCACGCCGGGAGAGATGCCGCCGGTGGCGACGGCGGCCTTGTAGAAGGCGTCCTCTATGCCGAAGCCGAGCATGGCCAGGATCATCCACAGCGCGCCGCGAAGATTGGGAGTCACGGGGTTTGCACCTTTCGCAGGGGAATGCGGGGGATCGTGGCGCCGGGGGTCGCCACGTCAGCCCCCTGCATGGCGTCGGGCGGGCCGGAGGGCCGCGCCACTTTGGCGGGCGGGCACGGGGACGGTATGGGCCGGGGGCCTCGCCGGGGCGCCGGCGCGCGCGCAAGGGAGGCGCGGCGGCCGGACGTCTTCGAGTCCCCGGGCGAAGCCGCGCGTGGCCATCACTCCAGCCGGTCCAGCAGGGCGCGGGCGGCGGCCTGTTCGGCCTGGCGCTTGTTGCCTGCCGTGGCCTGCGCCGTTTCGCCGGTTTCGAGCCGCACCTCGATGGTGAAGACGGGGGCGTGATCGGGGCCGGAGCGGGCGGTTTCGACATAGGCGGGCGGCGGCATTCCGCGCCCCTGCGCCCATTCCTGCAGCCCCGTCTTGGGGTCGCGGGCGTCCTTTTCGACCTCGGCCACGCGGGGGCCCCAGAGGCGCAGGATCATCTCCTTCGCGGCATCGAAGCCGCCGTCGAGATAGACCGCGGCGATCACCGCCTCCATCGCATCGCCGAGCAGGGCCATCTTGCGGCGCCCGCCGGACATCATCTCGGATCGGCCGAGCTTGAGCGCGGCGCCGAGGTCGATCTCGCGTGCGATGTCGGCGCAGGCTTCCTTGCGGACGAGAGCATTGTAGCGCGGCGCGAGCTGCCCTTCGGAGGCCTTGCGGTCGTCGGTCAGCAGGGCTTCGGCCATGACCAGTCCGAGCACGCGGTCGCCGAGAAATTCGAGCCGCTGGTTGTCCTCGCGGCCGGGGCCGGACATGGAGGAATGGGTGAGCGCGCGGCGCAGAAGCTCGGGCCGGTCGAACTGGTGGCCGAGGCGCTTTTCCAGCGCGATGAGGTCGGCGGAACGTTTCATGTCATCTCGTGCCGGGGGCGCCCCCCGTCTTCTGGCCCCTGGACGGGCTCAGTCGATCTTGTGGAAGAACCGGTCGCCGCGCCAGGTCCAGAAGTACAGCATGGAGCGTCCGGCGGAAGAGAACACCACGCGGTTGGCGCGGCCGATCAGGTTCTCGAAGGGCACGAAACCGACGCCGCCCGCGGCCGTCGAGAAACGGCTGTCGGTGGAATTGTCGCGGTTGTCGCCCATCATGAAGTAGTTGCCTTCGGGGACGGTGTAGACATTGGTGTTGTCCGCGGGGGACTGGCCGATGTTCAGGATGTCGTGGCTCACCCCGTTGGGCAGGGTTTCGCGGGTGCGGGATTTCTCGCAGACGCCGCCTTCGCCGACCGGGCCGTTCTCACAGCGCGGCGGCAGTCCTTCGGGGCCCTGACGCTCCGCGGTCTCGGAGAACACGCCGGCGGGTTCGAGCGTCACCGGCTCGCCGTTGATCTGGAGCACGCCGTCGATCATCTGGATGCGGTCGCCGGGCAGGCCGATCAACCGCTTGATGAAATCGCGCCCGGTGACCGGATGGCGGAAGACCACCACGTCGCCGCGCTCGGGCTCGGACCCGAAGAGACGGCCGTTGGCGTCACCGTCGAGCCAGCCGCAGATGTCCTTGGCGTCGATGTCGATGCCGAAGCCGGGCATGTAGAGCGAGGGGCAGGAGGCGTAGGAATAGCCGTAGGCCATCTTGTTGACGAAGAGGAAATCGCCGATCAGCAGCGTGTCCTTCATCGAGCCGGAGGGAATCCAGAAGGGCTGGAAGAACAGGGTCCGGAACACCCCGGCGATCAGCAGCGCATAGACCACCGTCTTGACGGTTTCGAGAATGCCGCCCGATTTCTCGGTCTTTGCCATGATGAACGCCCCTTCGACCTTGCGCCCCGGCTACATGAGCGGGCGGGTCCGAAGTGTCAAGGCGGGTGGGGCGCGGCGCAAATTCCTTCCAAGGAATTTGCAAATCTTTTCGGAAAAGATTTGCGCGGGCTCCGCCGTCAGGGATGCGGCCGGGCTTCGATGACCACGAAGGCCTGGGCCCAGGGGTGATCGTCGGTCAGCGTGACGTGGATGATGGCGTCATGCCCCGGCGGGGTCATCGAGTCGAGCCGCTCCCGCGCCCAGCCAGTCACTTCCATCACCGGCTGGCCGGTGCGCAGGTTGGACACCGCCATGTCCTTCCACGAGATGCCCATGCGCAGCCCGGTGCCGAGCGCCTTGGAACAGGCCTCCTTTGCCGCCCAGCGTTTGGCGTAGGTGCCCGCGACATCCTTGCGGCGTTCGGCCTTGCGCTGTTCGGTCTCGGTGAAGACCCGGTTGCGGAAGCGGTCGCCGAACCTCTCGAGGGTGGCGGCGATCCGGTCGATATTGGCGAGATCGGTGCCGATTCCCAGGATCAATGGTCGCGCGCCTCGACCCCGGCATCGGCCTGGTTGACGACGATTTCCAGAAGGAAGGGCGCAAAATCCTGCCGGTTCTGGTCGAAACGGGTGCCCGGAACGGTGATCGTCAGCCCCTTGGCGGCGTCATAGGCCGCCGTGGCGCCGGGCAGGGACAGCGAGGACCAGCCCATGCCGTCGTCCGAGGTGACGAAGTGGCAGGTGCCGTAGCCGATTTCGGGGTCGGGCACGGTCACCATCACCGCGGCGCCGCAGCAGGCGGGTTCGTCCTGCAGCAGGTAGATCAGCGCGATGTTGCCGTTGGCATATTCGCGCGTCGCCTCGGAGAAGGGGCGGGCGAGGTTGCGGGCATTGGCCTCGGCCCGGTCGCAATCGCTCACCTGCGCCGCGGTGACCGGCGAGGCAGCGGCGATGAGGGCGAGAAGGGCGGCGCGGATCATGACCGCGCCTCGTCCATCAGCCGCCGCATTTCGGCGATGGCGGGGCCGAGGCCCATGAAGATTGCCTCGCCGATAAGGAAATGACCGATGTTCAGTTCCATCACTTCGGGAAAGGCGGCGACGGGCTGCACGGTTTCGTAGGTGAGCCCGTGACCCGCATGCACCTCCAGCCCGAGATCGTGGGCGAAGGCGGCCATCTCGCGCAGGCGCCCGAGTTCGGCGTCGCGCTCGTCCGTCCGGCCTTCGGCATGCAGGTCGCAATAGGCGCCGGTGTGCAGTTCGATCACCTGGGCACCGATCCGGTGGGCGGCTTCGATCTGCGGCCGGTCGGCGGCGATGAAGATCGAGACGCGGCATCCGGCCTCGCGCAGCGGGGCGATGAAATGCGCCAACCTGTTTTCCTCGCGCGCGACCTCGAGCCCGCCTTCGGTGGTGCGTTCCTCGCGTTTCTCGGGGACGAGGCAGACGGCGTGCGGGCGGTGGCGCAGGGCGATGGCCTGCATTTCGTCGGTCGCGGCCATCTCGAAGTTGAGCGGCACGGTCAGCGTCTCCATCAGCCCGTCGATATCCGCATCCGAGATGTGGCGGCGGTCTTCGCGCAGGTGGGCGGTGATGCCGTCGGCTCCTGCCTCCTGGGCGATCCGGGCCGCGCGCAGCGGGTCGGGATAGGCGCTGCCGCGCGCGTTGCGCACGGTGGCCACGTGGTCGATGTTGACGCCGAGTCGGAGGCGTCCGGCAAAAGTCGTCATGGAGTCCTCATCCGGTTTTGCGAGGACATTAGAACGCCTTCGGACGCGGGGAAACCGGGTTTTGCGCCGTGACGCGCCGGGGTGACGGCGCGCCCGGTGCGGGGCGGATCAATCGGAGGGCGGCGGGGTGTCGGCGGGCTTTTTCTTTTTCAGCGCGCCGAGCTTGGCCTTCAGCGCGCCCTTGCGGCGGTTCTGATAGGCGCGGATCACCGGGACCGAAAGGTAGTAGGCCGTCAGCCCGCAGATGATGCCGGGCAGGATGCCGCCGATCATGTAGGGGTAGAAGACCTCGTGGTAGAAGATCTGCAGATCGCTCCAGTCCGTCGGTTCCCGCAGGACCCAGGCGATCAGGTTGTCCCAGAGTTCGCCGCCAGCATAGGTGAACTTGTGCAGGAGGGAGCTGTGGTGCGGCTCGTGGCGGTTGATGCCCAGCAGCCAGTAGCCGGTGCGCAGCGCGGCGATGCCGATGGGCACGTAGGTCAGGGGATTGCCGAAGAAGGTCCCGAGCAGGGCGGCGATGATGTTGCCGCGCAGGATCCAGGCGAGCAGCCCGGCGACCACGAAATGCATCCCGTAGAATGGCGTGAAGGTGGTGAAGACCCCGGCAAAGATGCCGCGAGCGATCTTTTCGGGCGGATCGGGCAGGCGGTGCAGGCGATGCTGCACGTAGCGGGCCGCCCGCCCCCAGCCGCCGCGCGGCCAGAACAGTTCCAGCACGATCCTCCAGAGGGGTCGTCTGTCGCGGCGTTTGAAGACCAAGGGTCCGTCCGATCTGTCCTGCTGCGACCTCCGGCCGCGTGTTTGTCCTTCTGCGGCCGGTGCGGCCGCGCAACTGCTCTGTTTCCGCCGTTGCGGCGGTTGCCTATTCCGCCGCGGCCGGCACGGCGGCAAGCGTGGGATCGCGCCGGCGGCTGACCGAAGCCACATCGCCTTCGGCGTCGAGGGCCGAAATCACCGAATGAAGATGTTCGGCATCCCTCAGCTCAATATCCACGCGAATTCTGAAGAAATCGGGTTTCCGATCGACAAAATGCATGTCCGAAATATTGCCCAGACGCTCTCCGATCAAGGTGCAAACCCGGCCCAGCACGCCCGCATCGTTGCCCACGGTCAGTTCGAGGCTGACATCGTAGGCGGCCGGGTGGGTTCCCTCGGCCCAGTGCAGGTCCAGCCAGCGGTCGGGCTGCGCTTCGAAGGCGGCAAGTGATTCGCAGTCGATCGCGTGCACGATCACGCCCTTGCCGCGCTGGGTGATGCCGACGATGCGCTCTCCGGGCAGGGGCTGGCAGCAGCGCGCCCGGGTAAAGCCCTTGCCGTCCGGGTCGAGGCCGATCACCGCGCGATGCGCGTCGACCTCGGCCTCGTCCGCGGGGTTGAGGTCGGGATAGACCGCGTGCACCACCTCGCGGGTGGTCAGTTCGGCGCTGCCGAGCCGGGCCAGAACCTCGTCCGCATCGACGAGGCGCAGGGTGGCGGCGGCCTTTTCCAGCACCTTCTCGGTGGATTTCTTGCCGACGTGTTCGAAAGCCGACCGAGCCAGTTCGTGACCGAGGCGGATGTAGCGCTCGCGCCCGGCCTCGCGCAGCGACCGGCGGATCGCGGTGCGAGCCTTGCCGGTGGTGGCGATGTCGAGCCAGGTCGCCTGCGGAGTCTGGCCGTCGGCGGTGATGATCTCGACCGACTGGCCGTTCTTCAGCCGGGTCCAGAGCGGCACGCGGATGCCGTCGACCTTGGCCCCGACGCAGGCCGAGCCGATGCGGGTATGGATCGCATAGGCATAGTCGAGCGGCGTCGCCCCGCGCGGCAGTTTCACCACGTCGCCCTTGGGGGTGAAGCAGAAGACCTTGTCGGAATACATCTCCAGCTTCACCGCCTCCATGAACTCGTCATGGTCTTCCTCGGCGTCGAACTGTTCGGTCAGCGAGGCGATCCAGCGGGCCGGGTCGACGGCGAAGGGGTTCTCGGAGCGCACGCCCTCGCGGTAGGACCAATGCGCGGCGACGCCGGTTTCGGCGACCTCGTGCATCTGGCGGGTGCGGATCTGCACCTCGACCCGCTTGCCGTCACGGCCCGACACGGTGGTGTGGATCGAGCGGTAGCCGTTGCTCTTGGGCTGGCTGATGTAATCCTTGAACCGGCCGGGCACCGAGCGCCAGCGCTGGTGGATCACCCCGAGCGCGCGGTAGCAGTCCATTTCGGACCGGGTGATGACGCGAAAGCCGTAGATGTCGGAAAGGCGGGAAAAACCCATGCCCTTTTCCTGCATCTTGCGCCAGATCGAATAGGGCTTCTTGGCACGGCCGAAGACTTCGGCCTCGATCCCGGCTTCGTCCAGCTCGTGCCGCATGTCGCCGGTGATGCGGTGGATAACGTCGCCCGCTTCCTTCTGAAGCGTGATGAAGCGGCGGATGATCGAGGCGCGCCCCTCGGGGTTCAGCACGCGGAAGGCGAGATCCTCGAGCTCTTCGCGCATCCACTGCATGCCCATCCGGCCCGCGAGCGGGGCGAAGATGTCCATCGTCTCGCGCGCCTTCTGCATCTGCTTCTCGGCGCGCATCGCCTTGATGGTGCGCATGTTGTGCAACCGGTCGGCCAGCTTGACCAGGATCACCCGCAGGTCCTTGGACATCGCCATGAACAGCTTGCGGAAATTCTCGGCCTGCTTGGTTTCGGAGCTGGAGAGCTGGAGATTGGTCAGCTTGGTGACGCCGTCGACCAGCTCGGCCACATCGGTACCGAACTTCTCGGCGATGTCGGCATAGGAGGCGCGGGTGTCCTCGATCGTGTCGTGCAGCAGGGCGGTGATGATGGTGGCATCGTCGAGCTGCTGCTCGGTCAGGATGGCGGCGACGGCGACGGGGTGGGTGAAATAGGGTTCACCCGACTGACGCATCTGCCCGTCGTGCATCGCGCGGCCATAGTCATAGGCCGCACGAATGAGGGCTTCGTTGGTTCTGGGATTGTAGTTGCGGACCAGGGCAACCAGGTCTTCCGCCGCGATCATGGGCGTCTATCCTTACCTGGCCCGCCGAACCGGGCCGGGACCTCAGTTTTCTCCCTGCGCCTCCATCAGGGCGCGGAGCAGCTTCTCTTCGGACAGATCGTCCTCGGCGGGCTTGTCCTGCTCGGCACCCATGAGCAGCGCCATGCTGTCGTCCTCGGGCTCGTCGACCTCGATCTGGGTCTGGTGGCTCTCGATCAGACGCTCGCGCAGCTCGTCGGCGGACTGGGTTTCCTCGGCGATTTCGCGCAGCGACACGACCGGGTTCTTGTCATTGTCGCGATCCACCGTGATCGCGTCGCCTGCCGCGATTTCACGGGCGCGATGCGACGCGAGCATCACCAGCTCGAACCGGTTGGGAACCTTGTCGACACAATCTTCTACCGTCACGCGGGCCATGGAGCGTCTCACCTTTGCGGGTTGCCGTCAGAAAGGGCATATCTAACGCGCCTGTCCCCGCTTGACAAGGCGGGAGTCGTTCACAAGGGCACGACCTCGGCGCGCGCCTCCGCGGGGAGGGCGGCACAGAGCTCGGCGGCGCTTCGGCCGAGCAGCGGGTGCACCCAGTCTGCCGCCACATCGCAGAGCGGCACAAGCACGAATGCGCGGTCCTGCAGACGCGGATGCGGCAGAATCAGGCGATCGGGGGTCCTGCCGATCTGCTGACCCGGCGGCAATGCGCGCCATTCCGCCTGTGTCGCAACGTCAGGCAGCACGGTCCCGCCGATGGCGAGCAGGTCGATATCGAGCGTCCGGCTCCCCCAGCGCTCGCGCCGCAGGCGGCCGAATTCCGCCTCCACCTCGTGCAGCAGGGTCAGGATGCCGGGGGCGTCTCCCGCCCCCGCGATCACGGCGCAGGCATTCACGTAATCGGGCCCGGTCCCGGCCGGAAAACAAGGTGTTGCGTAAAGCCGGCTGGTGCGCCGCAAGATCAGGTTCCTGGCGGTCAGGGATCGGAATGCGGCCCGGACCGTCTCGGCCGGGTCGCCGGCCTCGGAACCGAGGTTCGAGCCGAGGGCGATGAGGATTTCTTGTTCCAAAGGGTACTTTCGGCTATCCTTCAGGGTATCGTACGCGGGTTGAAACCCGCCTTGAAAAGTTTAATCTTGGCGAACTGGGCGCGCCGATTTTTTTACACTCACGGACGACCGCGGCGCTCCCGATTGCTTGAAAGGACATTTGATGTTTTACAAGGACGAACGGCTGGCGCTGTTCATAGACGGATCGAATCTGTACGCCGCTGCAAAGGCGCTCGGGTTCGATATCGACTATAAACTGCTTCGCCAGGAATTCGTGCGCCGTGGCAAGATGGTGCGCGCATTCTACTATACTGCCCTGCTGGAGAATGACGAGTATTCGCCGATCCGCCCCCTGGTGGATTGGTTGCATTACAACGGCTTCACCATGGTGACGAAACCCGCGAAGGAATATACGGACAGCCAGGGCCGACGCAAGGTCAAGGGCAACATGGACATCGAACTCACCGTCGATGCCATGGAGCTCGCGCCGCGCGTCGATCACATCGTGCTGTTCTCGGGTGACGGCGACTTCCGCCCGCTGGTGGAATCGCTGCAGCGTCAGGGCGTCCGGGTGTCGGTGGTTTCGACCATCCGCAGCCAGCCGCCGATGATCGCCGACGAACTGCGCCGCCAGGCCGACAACTTCATCGAGCTCGACGAGCTTCGCGAAGTCATCGGCCGTCCGCCGCGCGAACAGCAGGCCGAACGCAACTTCGAGGTCGCGAACGGCAACTGAGGCTGGTGCGGGGCTTTGTGGGGATGAGGCTCCGCCACCATGCTGACTGACGTATGGAGCCTGGGCGGCCTGTTCCTGGCCGCCTTCGGCGCCGCGACCATCCTCCCCTTTCAGTCGGAGGTTGTGTTCGTCGGCCTGCAGATCGGAACGCTGGTTCCGGTCTGGCTTCTCGTGGTCGTCGCCAGCATCGGAAACGTGCTCGGCGCGGTGGTGAACTACGCGCTGGGACTGGGGATCGAACATTACCGGCATCGCCGCTGGTTTCCCGTGACCGAGGCGCAGCTCGCCCGAGCGCAGGACTGGTACGTGCGCTGGGGCGTCTGGACGCTGCTTCTCAGCTGGGCGCCGCTGGGGGATGCCTTTACCGTGATCGCCGGGATCATGCGCACGCCGCTCTGGCTGTTCCTGCTGCTGGTGACCGTCGCCAAGACCGGGCGCTACATGGTTCTGGCCTGGGCCACCGTCCTCGCGGCGGGAGGCGTGCCCTAGCGCAACCGGAACACAGGCGAATTCCCGCAGCGCCCGCTCTGGACCCCGCCCGCCCGAGGGCTTACCTCTGGGCCGACAGGAGACCGCCATGACCCGACCGCCCCTCATGCTATACCTTGCCGCGCCGCGCGGCTTCTGCGCCGGTGTCGACCGCGCCATCCGGATCGTCGAACTGGCGCTGGAGAAATGGGGCGCTCCGGTCTACGTGCGCCACGAGATCGTGCACAACAAGTTCGTCGTCGACGGGCTGCGCGACAAGGGCGCGGTCTTTGTCGAGGAACTGGACGAATGCCCCCCCGACCGCCCGGTGATCTTCTCGGCGCATGGCGTGCCCAAGGCGGTCCCGGCCGAGGCCGCCCGGCGCGAGATGATCTATGTCGACGCCACCTGCCCGCTGGTCTCCAAGGTCCATATAGAGGCCGCCCGCCACCACGAGGCCGGGCTCCAGATGATCATGATCGGCCATGCCGGGCACCCCGAAACCATCGGGACCATGGGCCAGCTTCCGGAGGGCGAGGTGCTGCTGGTCGAAACCGTGGAGGATGTGGCCGGGGTCGAGGTGCGCGATCCCGCGCGGCTGGCCTTCGTCACCCAGACGACGCTCTCGGTCGACGACACGATCGACATCGTCGCGGCCCTGCGCGCGCGCTTTCCCGCCATCGTCGGCCCGCACAAGGAAGACATCTGCTACGCCACCACCAACCGGCAGGACGCGGTCAAGGCGATCGCCCCGTCCTGCGACGCCCTGCTGGTGGTCGGCGCGCCCAATTCCTCCAATTCCCGCCGTCTGGTCGAGGTCGCCCGCAAGGCCGGCTGCGGCTATTCGCAACTGGTCCAGCGCGCGGACAACATCGACTGGCGCGCGCTCGAGGGTATCCGCTCGGTCGGCATCACCGCCGGCGCCTCGGCCCCCGAAGTGCTGATCGACGAGGTCATCGACGCCTTCCGTGCCCGCTTCGACGTCACGGTCGAGATCGCCGAGACCGCCCGCGAGAACGTGGAATTCAAGGTGCCCCGCGTGCTCAGGATGCCGGCATGAGCGACGACGCCACCATCGGCTTCTACGACCGCCAGACCGAGGCCTACCGCAAGGTCGCCGAGGGCTTCGACAATGACGCGCTGCGCCGGATGATGCGGGATCTGCCTCCCGGCGCGCATGTGCTCGACCTCGGCTGCGGCCCCGGCCAGGATTCGCGCCTGCTCGCCCGCGCCGGGTTCCGCGTCACCGCGATGGATGCCAGCGCCGAGATGGTCCGTCAGGCGGGGCTGGAGCCGGGCGTCACCACGCGCCACGCGACCTTCGCCGATCTCGACGACGCGGCCGCCTTCGATGCGGTCTGGGCCAGCTTCTCGCTGCTGCACGCGCCGAAATCCGACTTCCCCGCCCATCTCGCGGCGATCCGCCGGGCCCTGAAGCCGGGCGGCACGCTGGTGCTCTCGCTCAAGACGGGCACGGGCGAAAGCCGCGACAGGCTGGGCCGCTTCTATGCCTTCTACGAGGAGGACGAACTCGCCTCCCTGCTCGCCGCCGCCGGTTTCGTGGTTGCGGAGACCCGCCGGGGCAGGGCAAAGGGGATGGCCGGAACCGAGGATCCCCACGTGACGATGACCGCCCATGCCTGACCTCTTCGCCTATACCGACGGAGCCTGCTCCGGAAACCCCGGCCCCGGAGGCTGGGGCGTGCTCATGCGCGCCATGGAGGGCGACGAGATCGTCAAGGAGCGCGAGCTCAGCGGCGGGGAGGCGGACACCACCAACAACCGGATGGAGCTGCTCGCCGCGATCAACGCGCTCGAAGCCCTGGCGCGGGCCTCGACCATCACCGTGATCACCGACAGCGCCTACGTGAAGAACGGCGTGACCGGCTGGATCCACGGCTGGAAACGCAACGGCTGGAAAACCGCGGCGAAGAAGCCTGTGAAGAATGCCGAACTCTGGCAGCGTCTCGACGAGGCGCAGCGCCGCCACGAGGTGACCTGGAAATGGGTCAAGGGGCACGCCGGACATCCGGAAAACGAACGCGCCGACGAATTGGCTCGGGCCGGAATGGCGCCGTTCAAACCCGCGAAGGGCTAGGGCACCGTGTCCCTGCTCGGTTTCCTCGACCACGCCTCGGTGCTGATCTTCGCACTCACCGGCGCGTTGGTCGCCAGCCGCGCGCAGCTCGATGTCGTGGGCTTCGCCGTGCTCGCCTGCCTGACCGCGCTGGGCGGCGGCACCGCCCGCGACCTGCTGCTCGACCGGCACCCGGTGCTCTGGATCGGCGATCCCTCCTACCTCGCCACGGCCTGCGCGGCGGCGGTGATCGTGTTCTTCACCGCTCACCGGCTCGAAAGCCGCTACCGGGCGATCCTCTGGCTCGATGCCTGCGCCCTCTCGGTCGCGGTCGCCGCCGGCGCCGGAATCGCGCTCAAGGACGGCCAGCCCGCCCCGGTGGTGCTGGTCATGGGCATGATGACCGGATGCCTCGGCGGTCTGCTGCGCGATGTCGTGGCGAACGAGGTGCCGCTGCTGCTCAAGCAGGGCGAGCCCTATGCCACCTGCGCGCTCGGCGGCGCGCTGTCGCTGCTCGCGGCAGAGGCGCTCGGCCTCGCGCCCGGTGCGGCGGCGCTGGCCTCTGCGGCCGCGACCTTCGCGCTGCGCGCCTCGGCCCTCGCCTTCGGCTGGCATATTCCGGTCTTCAAGGGACGGCCGCCGCGCAGCTAGGCGCCGCGCCGCTCCCTTCTTCTGGCCGAAAATATCCCGGGGAGTCCGCAACGCGGACGGGGCGGAGCCCCATCCGACGCGGGTGCCTCACTGCAGGTCGGCAAAGGCGCGCTGCAACCGCGCTCCGGCCTCGGCCACGATGGCCTCGGTGGTGGCGAGGTTGATCCGCAGGAAGGTCTCGCCCCCCGCACCGAAATCCGGCCCGGCGCTCGCGGCGATCTTTGCCACGTCCCGCACCCGCGCGCGGATCTCCTCGAAGTCCATGCCGGTGCCGGAGAAATCCACCCAGGCGAGGTAGGTCGCCTGCAACGGCAGCGACCGCACGCCGGGGATCGCGTTCACCGCCGCATCGAAGATCTCCCGGTTGCGGATCAGATGCGCGATCTGGGCATCCACCCAGGCGGCGCCCTCGGGCGAATAGGCCGCCGCCGTCATGATGAGGCCGAGCGTGTTCGGCTTGCTGTCGAGCGCCGTCAGTCGGGCCTGCATCTGTCCCCTCAGCGCCGGGTCGGCGATGACCAGCGCGCCGCAGCGCTGCCCGGCGATGTTGAAGGTCTTGGATGCCGCCACCAGCGTGACCAGCCGGTCCCGCGCGTCGGGGGCCGCCACGTCCATCGGCACGAAGGTGTTGCCGGGATAGACCAGGTCGTGATGAACCTCGTCCGACAGCAGGGTCAGCCCGTTCTCGGCGGCGAACCCGGCCACGGCGCGCAACTCCTCCGGGCTCCAGACCCGGCCAGACGGGTTCTGCGGCGAGCACCAGATCAGCATGGTCTCCTTGCCGGTTAGCCGCGCCCGCGCGTCGTCGAGGTCCAGCTCGTAGCGGTCGCCCTCGCGCTTCAGCGGGCATTCGGTGACATTGCGCCCCGCCCGTTCGATCTTGTTCGCGAATTCGTGGTAGACCGGCGAAAAGATCACCACGTGGTCGCCCGGCTGCGTCCAGACGTCGATGCACATGGCCACCCCGTTGCCGAGCCCGTGCACGGGGACGATCCAGTCCGCTCCGATCTCCCAGGAATGGCGGTTGGCCATCCACCACGTCACCGCGCGGGTGTAGCGGGCGCCGTCCGAGAAATAGCCGAAGATGCCGCGGTCGGCCTCGGCGCGGACCGCCTCCTGCACGCAGGCCGGCGCGGGATAATCCGAATCCGCCGTCCACATCGCCAGGCCCTCGGAGGGGTCGACCCCGAAGAGAGAGCCCATCAGGTCCCATTTCGAGGAGCCGGTGCCCCGGCGGTCGATCTGCGTATTGAAGTGATCTTTCATCTGTCGACAATTCCTGCGTTGACGTCCCGGAGGCACGCTAGCGCGATGCGTCCCGGGCGCAAGAGGGGTGCCTTGCACGGTCGCGCGGATTTGCCTAGATGATCCCCCATGAAACGCGCCATCCTCATCCATCCCGATCCCCGGCTGAAGAAACTCTGCGATCCGGTCGCGGATATCGGCGACGATCTGCGCAAGCTGGCGGACGACATGCTGGAAACCATGTATGACGCGCCGGGCATCGGCCTGGCCGCGCCGCAGGTCGGCGTGCTCGAACGGCTGATCGTGCTCGATTGTGTCAAGGGCGAGACCGAGGCGCCGCGCCCGCTGGTGATGTTCAACCCGCGCGTGATCGCGTCGTCCGACGAAACCAACGTCTACGAGGAAGGCTGCCTGTCGATCCCCGATCAATATGCCGACGTCGAGCGCCCCCGCGAGGTCGAGGTGGAGTGGCTGGACCGCAACGGCGCCCTGCAGACGGAAACCTTCGGCGGGCTCTGGGCGACCTGCGTCCAGCACGAGATCGATCATCTCGACGGCAAGCTGTTCATCGACTACCTGAAGCCGCTGAAACGCCAGCTCATCACCCGCAAGATGGTGAAGCTGAAAAAGGAACGGGCCCGGATTTGAGCCTGCGCGAGATCCTCCTGTGGCCGGACACCCGGCTGAAACGGCCCTGCGCTCCGGTCGAGGACGTGGCGGCCGTCGGCGCGCTGGTCTCGGACCTCTTCGAGACGATGTATGCCGCACCGGGTCGCGGACTTGCCGCGCCGCAGGTGGGGGCGATGGTGCGGGTCTTCGTGATGGATGCGGGCTGGAAGGACGGCGAGATGACGCCGCTGGCGCTGATCAATCCGCGTCTTCTTGCGGCGTCCGAGGAAACCGCGGTCGGCGGCGAAGGCTGCCTTTCGATCCCCGGCGTCACCGTGCCGGTGCGCCGCGCGACCAGGGTCCGCATGGGGTTCACCGACATGACCGGCGCCGCGCAGGAGCGTGATTTCGAGGGTGCCGAGGCCATCGTCGCCCAGCACGAATACGACCATCTCGACGGGCTGGTGCATTTCGACCGGCTCGACCCCGACGCGGCCGCCGCGTTGATGGCCGATTACGACGCGCTCCGCGCATGACCGCGCGTCCCTGCATCCCCTGGCCGGACAAACGCCTGCGTACTCCGGCGGACCCGGTGGACCTGATCACCGACGAGGTCCGTGCGACCTGGGCCGACATGGTCGACACGATGGAGGCGATGCCGGGCGTCGGTCTCGGTGCGCCGCAGATCGGGGTCATGCTGCGGCTGGCGGTCGTGGATGCCTCGGAAGAGCGCGGGCAGGCGGTGCTGATGGCCAATCCCGAGGTGCTGCACGCCTCGGTCAAGCTGCGCGCCCATGACGAGGCGAGCCCGAACCTGCCCGGAGTCTGGGCGACCATCGAACGTCCGCGCGCCGTGACGGTGCGGTTCCTGAACGCCGACGGGGTCGTCGAGGAGCGCGATTTCGTCAACCTGTGGGCAACCAGCGTGCAGCATCAGATCGACCACCTGAACGGGCGGATGTATTTCGACCATCTGAGCAAGACCAAGCGCGACATGCTGTTGCGGCGCGCCAGAAAGCGCGGCTAGGTCGCGCCGCCCCTTCCGAACGCCGTGCTGGCGGGACGGGTGCAAAGTGCGTATTTGGAACAAGAAGAAGCAGGGGGCGCGAAACCGACCATGCGTGTGATCTTCATGGGAACGCCGGAGTTTTCCGTGCCGGTGCTCGAGGCACTGGTGGCGGCGGGGCACGAGATCGCCGCGGTCTATTGCCAGCCGCCGCGCCCTGCCGGTCGCGGCAAGAAGGAGCGCCCGACACCCGTTCATGCCCGCGCGCTCGACCTCGGGCTCGAGGTGCGCCATCCCCTGCGGCTGCGCGGGGCGGAGGAACAGGCGGCCTTTGCCGCGCTCAAGGCCGACGTGGCGGTGGTGGTGGCCTACGGGCTGATCCTGCCGCAGGCGGTGCTCGACGCGCCGGCGAAGGGGTGCCTCAACATCCACGCCTCGCTCCTGCCGCGCTGGCGGGGGGCGGCGCCGATCCATCGCGCGATCATGGCGGGGGATGCCGAGACCGGCATCTGCATCATGCAGATGGAGGCGGGGCTGGACACCGGTCCGGTGCTGCTGCGCGACTCCACCCCCATCGCGGAGGAGGACACCACCGGGGCCCTGCATGACCGGCTGTCGGCCATGGGGTCCGCGCTGATCGTGCAGGCGCTGGAGCGGCTCGACACGCTGGTGCCGCAGCCTCAGCCCGAGGCCGGCGTGACCTATGCGCAGAAGATCGACAAGGCCGAGGCCGCGATCGACTGGACGGCGGACGCGGTCGGGGTCTCGCGCCTCGTGCGGGGATTGTCGCCGTTTCCGGGGGCCTGGACCATGCTGGGCGGAGAGCGGATCAAGCTGCTCGGCGCGCGGGTCGTCGACGGTGACGGAGCGCCGGGATGCGCACTGGACGACGGCCTCACCATCGCCTGCGGTCGCGGCGCGATCCGGGTCTCGCATGCGCAGCGGGCGGGCAAGGGCGCGCAGGAAGCGGCGAGCTTTCTGCGCGGAATGCCGGTGCCGGCGGGCACCGTGCTGGGAGAGGGCTGATGTTCCCCACCATGATCGGCACCGTGGTGATCGCCGGAATCGTCGGCTATGCCGCCGAGCGCAGCGGCTTCACGCGCAACGGCATTCTTCAGAGCATCATCATCTGCATCGGCGGGGCGTTCCTCGCCTATTTCATACGGATCATGTTCGGCATCGGCTTCGGGTCCCCGGGGGTGAACGCCGTGGCCTCCTCGGTCGGAGCGCTCATCATCGTGCCGACGCACTGGCGGCGCAGGAGGTAGGGCATGGGCGTGGTATGGCTTCTGATCGTCGGGGCGGCGGCGGGGTTTCTCGCCACCCGCGTCATGCGGGTCGAGGCGGGGGTGGTGCAGACCGTCGTGCTCGGCATGCTCGGGGCGGTGATCGGCGGGCTGGTCCTGCGGCTGCTGATCGCGGTCACCGGCGCGCTGGCCGGGCTGGTGGGTGCGGTCCTCGGGGCGATGCTGCTGATCTGGCTCTGGAAGACCTACGGCCCGCGCTGAGCGGTTGTGCGGCGCTGCAGGTACTCTGCGCGGATCGCCGGAATTGTCTCTTCCGCGCACAGGGCTACATGATGCACCGACTGTGAAGGGAGTGTTCGGATGGGTCAGCTGGTCGACGGAAAATGGCAGGACAAGTGGTACGATACCTCGAAAACCGGGGGCAAGTTCGTCCGCTCCACCACGGCGTTCCGCAACTGGATCACGCCCGACGGCGCGCCCGGCCCCTCGGGCGAGGGCGGCTTCGCGGCGGAGGCGGGGCGCTATCATCTCTACGTCAGTCTCGCCTGCCCCTGGGCGCATCGCGCGCTGATCTTTCGTGCGCTCAAGGATCTGGAGCCGCTGATCGACGTCTCCGTCGTCCATCCCGACATGCTGGGCGAGGGTTGGACCTTTGATGCGGATTATCCCGCCGCGACCGGCGACCGCCTGCACGGCGACCGCTTCCTGCGCGAGACCTATCTGCGCGCGGACCCCGGGCTCTCGGGCCGGGTGACGGTTCCGGTGCTCTGGGACAAGCAGCGCGAGACCATCGTGTCGAATGAAAGCGCCGAGATCATCCGCATGTTCAACAGCGCCTTCGACGGGCTCACCGGCAACCGCGACGATTACTGGCCCGAGGCGCTGCGCGAGGCCATCGAACCGGTGAACGCCCGCATCTACGACACCGTCAACAACGGCGTCTACAAGGCCGGGTTCGCGACCACGCAGGAGGCCTATGACGAGGCGGTGCATCCGCTGTTCGACACGCTGGACTGGATCGAGGAGCGCCTGTCGCGCAACCGCTACCTCATGGGGGCGCGGATCACCGAAGCCGACTGGCGCCTGTTCACCACGCTGATCCGGTTCGATTCCGTCTATCACGGCCATTTCAAATGCAACCGGAACCGGATCGTCGATTTTCCCGAACTCTGGGGATACACGCGCGAATTGTACCAGTGGCCGGGGGTGGCGGGGACGGTGAACCTCGATCACATCCGGCGGCATTACCACTACAGTCACGAGACGGTGAACCCGCACCGGATCGTGCCCATCGGCCCGGATCTCGACCTTGATGCGCCGCACGGGCGCGGACGGCTGGCCGCGGCATGACCGCCGCGCACGATCAGCCGGGCGCCGTCGATTGCCCGAAATGCTCGACCATCAGGGCAAGATCCGCCGGGGGGGTCGCGCTGGGGACATAGGCGCAGGCATTGGCACAGTGCCGGAAGATCGACCCGTCCGAGAAGAACGACGTGTTGGTCACGAAGATCACCGGGGTGTCGGGCTGGCGATAGCTGGCAAAGTCCGCGACCGCGAGCGCGCTGCCCTCGTCGATCACCAGGTCGAGGACGATGATGCCGAAGCTGATCTCGTGCAGCAGGCTGGTGGCGGAATCCTGATCGTGCGCCAGCCACACGGCGGAGCCCATGCGCTCAAGGTGTCGGCGCCAGAGCTCGGCGAGCTCCCTGCTGCTTTCCACGATGAGGACGTTCATTGGGGTCTCCGACAAATCCACTGTGACCTTTCCACAGTCAGAGGGTCCCGGGGATGCTCCCGAAGACCTCTCGCCACTTGTCTTCCCCACTTGTAAACAAAAGATTAATCCTTTGACAACGCACGTGAACAAATAGCTAACATTGGCGAAGACCCGCCGCTTGCGCGCCGGCCTGACTGCGGTAGGGTGCCGCACAAACCAGCATAGGGGATTCCATGCGCTGCCGTGACCTTCTTTTCGTGACACTTTCCGCGCTCGCGCTTGCCGGTCACGCGCGTGCCCAGGATACGCCCTGCGGCGGCGAGTTTGCCGCTTTCGTGGACGGGCTCGAATCCGAAGCGGTCGCCAGCGGTCACGATCCCGACACGGTGCGGCGATTCCTGGCCGGTGTGCGGCTCGATCCGAAGGTGCTGCAATCCGACCGGGGGCAGGGCATCTTCCAGACCCCGTTCATCGAGTTCTCGCGCAAGCTCATCAGCCAGAACCGGCTGGATCGCGGCCGCGCCATGTCCGAGCAATGGGACGAGGTCTTTGACCGGATCGAAACGGATTTCGGCATCGCCCGCGGCGTGCTTCTGGCCTTCTGGGCGTTCGAGACGGATTACGGCTCCTTCCAGGGGGATTTCAACACGGCGAACGCGCTGGTGACGCTGGCGCATGATTGCCGCCGCCCCGACATCTTCCGCCCGCAGATCTTTTCCGCCATGACACTCTACGAGCGCGGCGATTTCGACCCGGCCACGACGACAGGTGCCTGGGCGGGCGAGATCGGCATGGTCCAGATGCTGCCCAAGGACATTCTCGAAAACGGCATGGACGGCGACGGCGACGGACATGTGAAGCTCAAGACCTCCGTGCCGGATGCGCTGATGTCGGGGGCAAGGATGCTGTCCGGGCTGGGCTGGCGGCCGGGCGAGCCCTGGCTTCAGGAAGTGGTGCTGCCGCCGGATCTCGACTGGTCGATGACCGGGCTCGAAACCACGCTGACGGTGGCGGAATGGGAACGGCTCGGGGTCCGCGCGCGCGAGGGCGCGCTGGACGACGGCCGCTTCGAAGCCTCGATCATCATTCCGCAGGGCCGGGGCGGGCCGTCCTTCATCGCCTATCCGAACTTCCGCATCTATTTCGACTGGAACCAGAGCTTCGTCTACGTGATGACCGCCGCCTATTTCGCCACCCGCCTCGACGGGGCGCCGGTCTATGACGCCGGTTCGCCCGATCCCGGCCTGTCCGGCGCGCAGATGCAGGACCTTCAGCGCCGGCTTTCCGACCTCGGATACGATGTCGGCGGGGTCGACGGGATCCTCGGCGCGGGCACCCGGGCCGCCGTGCGCGACATGCAGTCCAAGCTGGGGCTGCCGTCTGACGGCTGGCCGACGCGCGACCTTCTCGACAAGCTCTGAGCACATTTCCGCGACCGTCCGCCGCAGGCCGGAACCGGCCTGTCCCGACCGGTGTTGGACGGCATGAAACGCGCCATCCCCCTTCTTCTCCTCGCCGTCCTCGTCTCCGCCTGCATCCCGGAGACCAGGACCCTGTCCAAAACCGTCCCCGAGTCCATGCAGGGCCGCTGGGGGCTTGTGCCCGCCGATTGCACCAGCACGGCGGGCGACAACAAGGGCCTCATGACCGTGAGCGCCGACTCGCTGCGCTTCTACGAGAGCACGGCGGAGATCGCCGAGGTGCGCGAGCGGACGGAGACCCGCCTCGACGCCGCCTTCTCCTTCTCGGGCGAAGGCATGGTCTGGACCCGCGACATGGTGCTGACCGTGAAGGACTCCGGCAACACGCTGATCCGCGAGGAATCCGGGCCCCAGGCGCTGCAGCCACTGACATACGCGCGTTGCGGCTGATCCGGGGTCTTGCCACAGCCTTGAGTTGAATTACACTTCCGCGACAGGAGGTGGTCATCCATGCCAGAACACGCGTCCGGCGTCGAAGTCCTTCACCGGCGCTTTCCGCCGACCGGGACGATCCCGAACAATCCCGCGCTCCCGGTGGTGATCCTCAGGGGCGCGTTCACCCCCGTGCCGCCGGACGAGATCTGCGAGCGGTTCGAGAAGAACGGCTGGACCGGGACATGGGTTTCGACGGTCTTCGATTACCACCACTACCATCCCGATGCCCACGAGGCGCTTGCCGTGGCCAGCGGCCGGGCGGAGATCCAGCTCGGCGGTCCGGACGGAGAGGTGTTTGCCGTGGTGCCCGGAGATTGCCTCGTGCTGCCGGCCGGCACAGGGCATTGCTGCCTGTCGGCGAGCGCCGATTTCCGCGTCTGCGGCGCCTATCCCGCGGGGCAGGAGGCCTATACCACCCGCCGCGCCGGGGCGCATGCGGCGCAGGATGCCGACACCATCTCGCGCGTGGCCCTGCCGGTCAGCGACCCGGTCTTCGGCAAGGGCGGGGCCACGGTCCGGGCGTGGTGGGGCTGATCGGCGACGCCGCCCGCCGGTTCAGCCGGGGATGATCTCGAACCGGAGGACATCCACCATGCCCCGGTCGGTGATCTTGAGCGACGGGATCACCGGCAGTGCCAGGAAGGCGAGTTGCAGGAACGGCTCTTCGAGGCTGACGCCGAGGCCGCGGGCGGCGGCGCGCAGCTCGACAAGCCGGTCGCGCACCTCCTCGAAGGGGGAAAGGCTCATCAGCCCGGCGACCGGCAGCGCCAGCTCCGCGAGAACCTCGCCGTCGCGGACCACGACGAAGCCGCCCTCGATCTCGCCCAGCCGGTTGGCGGCGACGGCCATGTCGCCGTAGGAGACGCCGACGCAGGCGATGTTGTGATGGTCGTGGCAGACGGTCGACGCGATCGCGCCAGCCGTCAGGCCGAACCCCTTCACGAAGCCGGTTGCGATGTTGCCGTTCCTGCCGTGGCGCTCGACCACCGCGATGCGCACGAGGTCGCGCGCCGGGTCGGGCGCCTTGTCGCCGTCGCGGATCTCGATCCGCTCGTGCAGGTGATCGGTCAGGATCTGCCCTTCGCGGATGCCGATGACGTCGGTCTCTTCGCGGTTGCCGGTGCTGCGGAAGCTCTCTGCCACGACGCGGGGCGCCCTGACCGACTGCCGCCCGACAGGCGCCACCGTGCCGCGCGCGGCAAAGGCCGCATCGTCGACCACCACGCCGCCCGCCAGGACCATCGCCGCATGGCACCCCTCCAGAGAATCCACCGCGACGATATCCGCCCGTTTGCCAGGCGCGATCATGCCACGGTCCCCGAGCCCGAAGGCCTCGGCCGCCGACAGCGATGCCGCCCTGTAGGCCGCAAGCGGCGGCGTGCCGAGCGCGATCAGCGTCCGGATCATGTAATCCAGGTGACCATGTTCGGCGATGTCCAGCGGGTTGCGGTCGTCGGTGCAGAGGCACATGTAGGGCGAGGTCCGCTCGTCCAGCAGCGGTTGCAGCGCCCGCAGATCCTTGGAAACCGACCCCTCCCGGATCAGCACCCGCATCCCCTTGCGCAGCTTCTCCAGCGCCTCGGGGGCCGAGGTCGCCTCGTGCTCGGTGCGGATGCCTGCGGCGACGTAGGCGTTCAGATCGCGCCCGGACAACAAGGGGCAATGGCCGTCGACATGCCCGCCTTCGAACAGACGCAGTTTCTTCATCGCCTCCGGGTCGCGGTGGATCACCCCCGGGTAGTTCATGAATTCCGCCAGCCCGATGCCGGAGGGATGCCCCATGAGCTCGGCCAGATCCTCCGCCGAAAGCGCGGCCCCGGCGGTCTCCATATGCGTCGAGGGCACGCAGGACGACAGCTGCACCCGGATGTCCATCAGGCTGTGCCGGCTGGCCTCCTGGAAATACCGGATGCCCTCGGCGCCGATCACGTTGGCGATCTCGTGCGGATCGCAGATCGCCGTGGTGACTCCGCGCGGGGTCACGCAGCGGTCGAATTCGAAGGGCGTGACCAGCGAGCTTTCGATGTGCAGATGGGTGTCGATGAACCCCGGAACCAGGACCAGGCCCGACACGTCCAGAATGCGCCGCCCCTCGTAGCGGTCGAAGACCCCGACGATGGTGTCGCCGCAGATCGCCACGTCGCCTTCGAGCAGCGCCCCGGTCACCAGGTCGAAGACCCGACCTCCGCGCAGCACCAGATCCGCCGCCTCGTCCCCGCGTCCCTGCGCGATGCGCTGTTCCAGACCTGCCATCGAAAGCCCCCTTCATCACCTTTCCCGATGATTTGCACGCCAGCCGGCGCGGCGCGAGTCCTCCGACCCCTTCCGGCCCGAAATATCCCGTGTGCGGCGCGGCCTGCCGCGACGGGAGCAGCGCGTCGGGCCCGCAGGACTTGCAAATGGCACCCCGGGCGGGTTTTTCTGGTCACCATCAGAACAGGGAGAAAAACAATGAAACCGCTTCACCTTGCCGCCGCAGGCCTGATGCTGCCGGCCGCCGCCTTCGCCGATTGCGATACCGTCACCTTCTCGGATGTGGGCTGGACCGACATCACGGCCACCACCGCCGCCACCACCACGCTGCTGAAGACGCTGGGCTACGAGACCGAGGTCAAGGTGCTCTCGGTTCCCGTGACCTACACCTCGCTCGCCCGCAAGGATATCGACGTCTTCCTCGGCAACTGGATGCCGACGATGGAGGCCGACATCGCCCCCTACCGCGAGGCCGGGACCGTGGATTCGGTGCGGGCGAATCTCGAAGGCGCCAAGTACACGCTGGCCACCAATGCCAAGGGGGCCGCGCTCGGCATCAAGGATTTCGCCGACATCGCCGCCCATGCGGAAGAGCTCGACTCCACCATCTACGGGATCGAACCCGGCAATGACGGCAATCGCCTGATCCTCGACATGATCGAAGCCGACGCCTTCGGTCTGACCGGTTTCGAGGTCCGCGAAAGCTCCGAACAGGGTATGCTCGCGCAGGTCGGACGGGCGGTGAACCGCGACGAACCCGTGGTCTTTCTTGCCTGGGAGCCGCACCCGATGAACGCGAATTACGATCTGACCTACCTGACCGGCGGCGACGACTATTTCGGACCGAACCTCGGCGGGGCCACGGTCTACACGAACACCTCGGCAGGGTATGTCGAGGCCTGCCCGAACGTCGGCAAGCTGCTGGAAAACCTCGAATTCTCGCTGGCCATGGAAAACGAGATCATGGGTGCGATCCTCGACGACGGGGAAGAGCCGGAAGACGCCGCCAAGGCCTGGCTCGCCGCGAATGCCGACGTGCTCGGCGGCTGGCTCGACGGGGTGACGACAAAGGACGGCGGCGATGCGCTCGCGGCCGTGACCGCCGCCCTCGAATGACCCGCGCGCCGGGGGCGGTGTACATCCGCCCCCGGCCGGCACCGGGCCTGCGTCGAGACCGGAACGGGAAGAATTGAAGGCATCTTGCCGGTGCCGTTCAGCGGATCTTCAGGAAACGCGCGCCATCATGGCACCCTGATCGTTGCAATCCGGGATCCTGTGGCATGTCGCTCCGTTTCATCATGCTAGGTGCACTGGCGCCGCTCGTACTTCTGCTGGCCTTCTTCCTCGAACAGGATCTGGCAAAGCTCGCCGCGGCCAGGGCGGAACAGTTGCGCCTGGTGTCCGTCGTGGCGGAAACCGACGCGCTGGCGGACCTCGTGCACGAACTGCAGAAGGAGCGGGGATATTCCGCCGGATTCATCGCCTCCCGCAGGGCGAATTTCAGCGTCGAGATCGTGAAACAGCGGCAGGACACCGATGCCGCGCTCCGCGCCTATCGCGGCGCCATCCCCGAAGCGACGAAATTCGCGCCCGCCCTGATCGCGGAGGCGGACAAGGCGCTGGCAAAGCTGGACGAGATGCGCGGTTCGGTGGACGACCTCGCCCTGACGGTGCCCGAGATGGCGGGCTTTTACACCGGTATCATCACCCATTTCCTCGATGCGGCCACGCGCATTCGCACCGGTGCCGCCCATGTCGACGCGGGCACGGCCATGGAAGCGCGCGAACTCGTTGCTCTGGCCAAGGAAAGCGCCGGGCTGGAACGTGCCATGGGGGCGACCGGCCTCGGCGCACCCGCCTTTCCCGATGCGGTGCACCGGACTTTCCTGGACCTCGGCAGCCGCCAGCGCGCCTTTCTGATCCGAGCGGGAGAGGTTCTGAACCGACCGGACTTCGTGACGGAGATCCTGAACGATCCCTCTGCGGTGAAGGTGCAAACCCTGCGCGAGGCGATCACCGCGCTGGCATATGGCGGTCAGATAGGGGATCTGACCGCTCCCCGGTGGTTCGCCGCCTCCACCGCGTGGATCGATCACCTGCGCGACGTCGAATCCGCCCTGGTCGACGAACTTTCCGGCTTCGCCGCGCAGAACGCGGCGGCGGCGCGAAGGCAGTTCCGTACCATGTCGCTGATGTTCGGCACTGCCGGGCTTGTCTTCTTCGGTGTCGCGATCGGGCTGTCGGAATTCGTGACCCGGCGCCTGCGCAAGCTCACCGCGATCATGTACGAATTCGTCGAAGGCCGTTTCGATGCCCGGGTGCCCTATGTCAAATCGCGGGGCGAAATCGGGCAGATGGCCAAATCCATCGATCGGTTCAAGCAGTTGTCAAAGGCCGCCATCGAAAAGCGCGCGCAGGACGAGGCGCGGCTGAATGCCAAGCACCAGCAGGTGGTCGACCTGGTGACGGAAGGGCTGAACGCGCTCGCCCGCGCCGATCTATCGCTCAATTTCGACGAGCCGCTGGCCTCGGAATACGACCAGATCCGCGCGGATTTCAACACCTCCACCGCCCGGTTGCGGGATGTGATGGTCGCCCTGTCGACAACGGTGAGCGATCTGCAGCAGAAATCGGGGGACCTGCGCACCGCGGCGTCGGACCTGGCCGACCGGACCACCACGCAGGTAAGCACCATCGGCCGCACGGCAACGACCGTCGCGGGGCTGAGCCAGACGATCCAGCAGACGAGCAGCGCGCTGAAGGATGCCAAGAGCCTCGCGGGGGAGGCACGCGGTCGCGCCGACCGCTCCGGAGAAGTGGTGCAGAACGCCGTCGCCGCCATGGACCGCATCGCGGAATCCTCGGGGCGCATTGCCCAGATCACCTCGGTGATCGAGGATATCTCCTTCCAGACCAATCTCCTCGCCCTCAATGCCGGGGTCGAGGCGGCGCGCGCCGGGGCCAGCGGCAAGGGGTTCGCCGTCGTGGCGATGGAGGTGCAGGGCCTGGCCAGCCGCTCTGCCGACGCGGCGCTGGAAATCAAGACGCTGATCGAGGAGAGCGCGCGCGAGGTCAAGGGCGGGGTCGATCTGGTGGGGGAGACCGGCGAGGCGCTTCAGGCCATCCTCGACCAGATCCTGAGGGTCGACGACGTTCTGACCGGCGTCAGCGAAGCCGCCGAAGCGCAGAGCCGCGAACTTCAGGAGGTCAACGCCGCGATGACGCAACTCAACGAATTGACCGATCAGAACACCGCCGTCGCCGATGCAAGCCGGGTCGCATCGACGGAACTCGCCGACGGCGCACAGCGACTGGCCCGCATGGTCGGGGAATTCGACCTCGGTCGGCAGGAACATTCCCGGATGCGAGGGGCCCGGGCCGCATGAAGCCGAGACGATGGTGAGCGTCCTGCAGGATCATTCAGCGCTTGACCGCCCGATGGCCGCGCGACAGGTTCGGCAGGATGGAATGGCTCACAGAACACAAGATCCCGGTCGGCGATGCGGCCGAAGCGGTATTCACCTGGTTGCAACGCCACGCGACCTGGTTCTTCGACGGCCTGGCCATTGTCATGGAACATCTGATCGACGGCATCCTCTGGGTCCTGCAGACACCGCCCGAGCTGTTGGTGATCGCCGTCTTCGTGGCGCTGACCGGGGCCTGTCACCGGAACTGGCGGGTGCCGGCGCTGGTCGCGGCGGGTTTCCTGTTCATTCTGAACCAGGGCTACTGGGAAGAAACCACAGAGAGCCTCACGCTGGTATTGTCCGCCTGCGTGGTCTGCATGGGGGTCGGCGTGCCCATCGGCATCGCCGCGGCGCATCGCCCGAAACTCTACCGCAGCATGCGCCCGGTGCTCGACCTGATGCAGACCCTGCCGACCTTCGTCTATCTCATCCCGTCGATCGTCTTCTTCGGGATCGGCATGGTTCCCGGCCTCATCGCCACGGTGATCTTCGTGCTCCCCGCCCCGATCCGGCTGACCTGCCTCGGCATCTCCTCGACCCCTGCCGCCCTCACCGAAGCGGCGCGGGCGTTCGGGGCCACGCCACGCCAGACCCTCTGGAAGGTGGAACTGCCCCATGCCGCACCGCAGATCATGGCCGGGCTGAACCAGACAATCATGTTGTCGCTGTCGATGGTGGTCATCGCGGCGCTGGTCGGGGCGGACGGGCTGGGCGTTCCGGTTCTGAGGGCCCTCAACCGGGTCGACACCGGGCTCGGCTTCGAATCCGGGCTCATCATCGTGGTGGTCGCGATCATGCTCGACCGCGCACTGAGAGTACGGGAATGAACGTCGCAGTTTCCTTCCGCGAGGTCTGCATCGTGTTCGGCGACCAGCCCGAAACCGCGCTCCCCCTTGCCGATGCCGGGCAGAGCCGTGCCGAAATCCAGGCGGGCACCGGGCAGGTTCTGGGCGTGCACGAGGCCAGTCTCGACGTCCGGGAGGGCGAGATCGTGGTGTTGATGGGGCTGTCTGGGTCCGGCAAATCGACCCTGCTGCGCGCGGTCAACGGCCTCAACCCGGTGTCGCGCGGGTCGCTCCTCGTGCATGACGGCGACGGCATGGTCGACGTCACCACCTGCAGGGGCGAGACCCTGCGCCGTCTCAGGCAGCAGCGGATCGCCATGGTGTTCCAGCAGTTCGGCCTGCTGCCCTGGCGCAGCGTGGCGGAAAACGTGGGCTTCGGCCTCGAACTGGCGGGCATGGCCCCGGCCGAACGCCAGGACATCGTGGCGCGGCAACTGGCGCTGGTCGGCCTGTCCGACTGGGGGAACCGCAAGGTGGGCGAGTTGTCCGGCGGCATGCAGCAGCGGGTGGGACTTGCCCGCGCCTTTGCCACCGATGCCCCGATCCTGCTCATGGACGAGCCTTTCTCGGCGCTGGATCCGCTGATCCGCTCGCGGCTTCAGGATGAATTGCTCGACCTTCAGCGCGATCTGCGGCGCACCATCATCTTTGTGAGTCACGATTTAGACGAGGCGTTCAAGCTCGGCGGGCGGATCGCGATCATGGAAGGCGGGCGCATCGTGCAATGCGGCACCCCGCGCGAGATCTTTTCTAACCCGGTCAACGATTACGTGGCCGATTTCGTGGCGAACATGAACCCGCTCGGGGTTCTGACCGCGCGCGACGTGATGACGGAGGGGCAGGGCGGGCCGGAGGTGGCGGCGGAAACGCCGGTGCGCGATCTCATGACCCTGCTGAAGGAGACCCACACCCTGACCGTGACGGAGGGCGGCGACGCCATCGGCCAGGTCACCGCCGATAGCGTGGTCGCGCGCCTCGCCGGGTGACGGCTGGGGTCTAGCGGATCATCGCCTTGATCGCGCGGGCATGGGCGGCATCCGCGCCCAGCGTGTCGAGCGACAGCGCCCGCGCCTCGGTCATCAGCGCGTCGGGCTCGACGATGCGGTCGATCAGACCCCAGGTCAGGGCCTCCTCGACCGGGATCTTCTGTCCCGCCATCAGGATCATCCGCGCGCGCGACGGCCCGACCAGCGCGCTCAGCCGCGCCGGGTCGGAGGGCTGCGGCAGGAAGCCGAGCTTCATCACCGGGTAGAACACCTTGGCTCCCGGCACCGAGAGGCGCAGATCGCAGGCCAGCGCCATGCCCATGGCGCCGCCCGCGACGGTGCCGTTCAGCGCGCAGATCGACAGGCCCGGCAGGCGCGCGATCGCGCCGGAGAGACGTTCCCAGAGGGGGGAGGTGGCCAGCCCGGCCCGCGCGGCTTCCAGATCCGCCCCGGCGGAGAACACCTTGCCCACGCCGGTCAGGACCAGCACCCGCGCCTCGCGGGCAGCCTCCGCGATCTCGCACAGGCGCTCCAGCATCTCCGGCGTCAGGGAATTGGCCTTGTCCGGGCGGTCGATGACCGCGATCCAGTAGCCGTCGTCCTTTTCCAGGGAGATCATGCGAGGCCGACCTTCGCCCGGATGCCTTCGTCACGCAGCGACACCTCGTCGCCGAGAAAGCCGTCGGCCTCGGCAGAGCACATCCAGACCAGCGTGCGTGCGACCCATTCCGGGGGGATGTGATCTTCCCACGCCAGTTGCGACACCGGGTTGATGCCCGAGGCCTTGATCTCGCGTTGCATCTGCGTGGCGACGGTGCCGGGCGACAACGACAGGGCGCGGATCCCCTTGTCGCGGTTTTCCTTGTCCGCCATCCGGGTCAGCATCAGCGCCCCGGCCTTCGAGGAGCAGTAGTGCGACCAGCCTTCCACCGGCCCGTGCGCCGCCCCCGATCCGATGGTCAGGATCGTGCCGCCGCCCGCGCCGATCATCACCGGCAGGGCCGCGCGCATCCCGTGAAAGACGCCCTTGAGGTTGATGTCGATCACCGCCCCCCAGGCATCGGGATCTGCGTCGGCAAGGTGCGAGACCGGCTCGATCACGCCGGCGTTGTTGACGAGGATGTCCAGCGATCCGAAGGCGGTGAGCGCGTTGCGCACCGCCTGCTCGACTTCCCAGTAGCGCGAGACCTCGCAGGACATGGCGACCGCTTTCGCCCCGATTTCGCCGGCGATCCGCGCAACGGCATCGGTGCTGCGCGCCAGCAGCACCACGTTCGCGCCGGCATCGGCAAAGGCCCGCGCAGCCGCCGCCCCGATTCCGCGGCTCGCCCCCGTGATCAGCGCCGTTTTCCCCGTCAGGTCCATGACTTGCCTCGCTCTCTTCGATTCACGTTCTTGGTAAAGGCAGGAAAACCCCCGGTCCAGCCCCTTGACCCGATGACGGTCGAGGCACAGGGTATGGGCCATTCATCCGGTCCCTGAACTTGAAGAGGTGTTTCATGAGAGTATCGGTCACGGCGCTGGGCGCCAGCCTCGCGGCACTTCTGGCGGCCTCCCCCGCGTTTGCCGACGTTACCCCTGCACAGGTCTGGGACAATCTTTCCGGGTACATGGCGGAACTCGGCTATACCGTCGGCGGCACGGTGGGCGGGTCCGACGCGAAGATGACCGTGTCCGGTGCAACCATCTCGCTCCCGGTCGAGGAGCCCGACGGGACGGCGGTCATCCGGCTCGGCGACCTGTCGCTCAGCGATCTCGGCGACGGCACGGTCCGGGTGAGCTTTCCGGAGTCCATGCCGATCGAGGTCATGGTGACGCCGCCAGACGAACAGCCCGTGGAAGTGGTGATCGACTACCGCCAGCAGGGGCTCGACATGATCGTGTCGGGAGCGCCGGAAGAGATGGTCTATGCGGCCACCGCGGACTCGATCACCCTCGCGCTGAGCAAGCTGGTCGCGGACGGCGCCGAAATGCCCCGCGACGTGATCCGCGCCGAGATGAGCCTTGCCCCGGTGACATCGGACAGCACCATCGGCATGCGCGGCGACATGCGCCACATCGCCCAGTCCACCACGATCGGCACCCTGTCCTACGACATCGCCGGACGGGCGCCGGACGGCAGCGGAAGCGGCAATGTCACCGGCCGCATGTCGGGCGTTTCCGGCGCGAGCGACATGGTCCTGCCGACCGGCATGGCAGAGACGGATCCGGCGGCGATCATGGCGTCGAGCCTCGAGGGCACCAGTTCCTTCCGCCACGAGGGCGGGGACGTGCAGTTTTCCTTCACCGAGGACGGCAAGACCACGAGCGGCGCCGCATCGAGCGGCGGGTTCGACCTCTCGGCGCGGTTCTCCGGCGCGGAGATGGCGCTCGACACGCGGGCGACCGGCGTCACCTGGAACGCGGCGGGAGGCGACCTGCCGTTCCCGCTCAGCGCGTCGACGGATGAACTGGCCTTTGCCACCGTCCTGCCGCTGGCGAAGTCCGACACGCCGGAGGACGTGGCCCTCGGGGTGACGCTGGCAGGCTTCACGACGGCGGACATGATCTGGAACCTGTTCGATCCGGGCAAGGTTCTGCCGCGCGATCCCGCCACCATCGCCATCGACCTGACCGGCAAGGTCACGCCCTTCGTCAATCTGTTCGACGAGGCGGAAATGGCGCGGGTGGAGGCCGGCGAAGTGGTTCCCGGCGAACTCAACGCGCTGACGCTGAACAGCCTGACGGTCGAAGCGGCGGGCGCGAAGATCACCGGGACCGGGGACTTCGTCTTCGACAACACCGACATGACGAGCTTCGAAGGGATGCCGAAGCCGACCGGCGAGGTGAACCTCACGGTGGCCGGCGCCAACGGGCTGATCGACAATCTGATCCGTATGGGCTTCGTCAGCGAAGAGGATGCGATGGGAGCCCGGATGATGCTGAGCATGTTCGGGGTGCCCGGACCCGCGCCGGATTCCCTGACGTCGAAGATCGAGGTCAACGATCAGGGCCATGTCCTGGCCAACGGCCAGCGCATCAAGTGACGATGACCATGGGCACGGGGCGGTCCCGTGCCCATGGAGCGCCGCAAATCTTTTTCAAAAGATTTGCAAATTCCTTGAAAGGAATTTGGCCGCCCGTGGCTCAGACCGGTTCCCGGAGGGCCGGGAGGCCGACGCCCGTGGAGTCGAAGCCGCCGTCCACCGCCAGCACCTGGCCGTTGACGTAGGAGGCCTTGTCCGACGCGAGGAAGACGATGGCTTCCGCCAGTTCCCGCTCGGAGCCGTAGCGATTGAGCGGAATCGCATCGTGATAGGCCTGGATGATCGCCGGGCTGTGCACGGCCATGGAGAGCTTGGTCTTGACCGGTCCGGGGGCGACGCAATTGGCGCGGATGCCGAATTCGCCCAGTTCCGCCGCATGTTGCTTGGTCAGGTGGATGACCGCGGCTTTCGAGGTGCCGTAGGCGACCCGCAGCGTCGAGGCCCTCAGACCGCTGATCGAGGCGATGTTGACGATGGCGCCGCGGGAATCCTTGAGCGCATCGGTGCAGGCTCTGGTGCACAGGAACACGCCGTCGAGATTGGTCGCCATGACCCGGCGCCACATCTCGAAATCGCAATCCTCGATGGGGCCGAACTCGGCGACCCCGGCATTGTTCACCAGGGCGTCGATCCGGCCTGCCCGTTCCAGCGTGTCGCGCACCATGGCGTTCACGTCCTGCGGATTGGAGACGTCGCGCTCGACGGCGAGGACATGGTCGCGCGCGGAGGCCACCTTGCGCAATTCCTCGGCATCGCGATCGACCATCGCCACCGTCCAGCCCTGTTCCAGGAACAGGTCCGTCGTCGCCAGGCCGATGCCGCGCGCCGCACCGGTCACGATGGCACATTTTCGGGTCATTTCGCTCCTCCCCTTTCGAAATGGTATACCATCCTTTTGGCATGGTGATGCGGCAGAGGAAAGGGATTTGGCGCCGCGCCGCTCAACCCGGTGCGTCGGCGGCGATCCTGCGGCGCACGGCGCTCAGGAACTGCGAACAGACGCGGGACATCGACCGGCGGCCCGACCAGAAGGCATAGGCCGCGCAGTCGATGCGCGGTGTGAAGCGCCGGACGCAGAGTTTGCCGTCGTTCATCTGGCGCGCGGTCCAGGGATCCACGAGGGCGGAGCCGAGACCCGCGCGGACCATGGCGCAGGCGGTCGCGGCGTTGCTGACCTCGATGGCGAATTCGAAGGGAACGCCGGCCTTGCGGAACCCGTCCCGGGTGACCTCTCCCAGCGTCGTGCGGCCGTCGAGCGCGATGAAGGGCTCGCCGCGCAGATCGTCGGAGGTGATCGCCCCCCGCGAGGCCAGCGGGTGGTCCGGGCGGCAGATGCAGACCATCTCCTCCACGGCGAGCTTCTGGGTCACCAGACCGGGTCCCGCGCGCAGTTCGAGGCCGAAGCCGATGTCGACCTGCCCGGTTTCGACCCCGCGCACCACCTGCGACAGCCTGCGGATGTCGTAGCGATAGGTCATGCCGGGATGGCTGGTTGCAAATTTCTTGAGCACTTCCGGCAGAAGGCCGAGGCCAAGCGGCCCCGTGGAGAGGATGCGCAACCGGCTCAGCTTGTCCGTTCTCAGATCGTCGATCCGCTCTTCCAGAGCTTGCAGCGTGCTGAAGATCGGCTCTGAATCCTCCAGCAGGATCTTTGCGGAATCGAGCGGGTAGATGCGGTTGTTGGATCTCTCAAACAGCTGAATTTCAAGAGATGTTTCCATCTTTCGAATGGCGTTCGAGATCGCCGGTTGCGACATGCCGAGGCTGCGCGCGGCACCGGCGGTCGTGCCGCGGAGGATCACCGTCCGGAGGATTTCGATCTGTCTCAGGCTGAGCATCATATTCCTCGGATGAATAGGTTTTGCGATAAATTAATAACCTGCTTTGTTGCGGTCGCAAGGCGTGGCCACTACTCGTTGAAGCGGGTCGCGACGGTCGCCGCAGAGGCCCGCCGCGTGTCCCGCAAAGACAGGAGGTCAGGATCGTGCCCAGGATCATACGTATTGCCGCCGCGCAGATGGGCCCCAATCAGAAGCGCGACCGCCGCGAGGATATCCTCGACCGGATGATCGCCCTGCTCGAAGAGGCTGCCGGCAGGGGCGCGCAACTCGTGGTATTTCCGGAACTGGCCTTTACCACCTTCTTTCCGCGCTGGCTGCTGGAGGGGGCGGAGCTTGACGGCTATTACGAAACCGCGATGCCGAACCCGATGGTGCAGCCGTTGTTCGACCGCGCGCGCGAGCTGTCGGTCGGCTTCAACGTCGGCTATGCCGAACTGACCCCGGAGGGCCGCCGTTTCAATGCCGCGATCACCACGGGGCCGGATGGGGCGATCCTCGGCAAGTATCGCAAGGTGCATCTGCCGGGCTCGGTCGAGCCGCGCGCCGGCTCGACGTTCCAGCAGCTCGAGAAACGCTATTTCGAATATGGTGACGAGGGGTTCCGGGCCTTCGACGGGGTCGAGGACTGGGGGCATCCGCGCATGGGCATGCTCATCTGCAACGACCGCCGCTGGCCCGAGGCCTGGCGCGCCTATGGTCTTCAGGGGGTGGAGCTGATGGTGATCGGCTACAACTCGGCCGCTTATGATCCCAATGGCGGTTCGACCGAGGATTCTTCGTTGCGCACCTTTCATTCCAAGCTTGTCGCGCAGGCGAACGCTTACATGAACGCGACCTGGGCGGTGGCCGTGGCCAAGGCCGGGGACGAGGACGGATCGGGCCTGATCGGCGGCTCCTGCATCGTCGATCCGAACGGATGTCTCGTCGCCGAGGCGCAGACACTGGGGGACGAGGTCATCGTCGCGGAGTGCGACCTGGACGCATGCCTGCAGGGCAAGACCAAGATGTTCGACTTTGCGGCCCATCGCCGCCCGGAGCATTACCGGAGGCTGATCGACCAGGTCGGCGTTGCGTGATGCCCCGTGCCGCGATGCTGCAGGGACCACTTATCTGAGACGGAGAGGCATTTGGCCGAATACGAACTGCTGCTGAAGAACGGGGCCTGCGTCACGCCTCACGGGATCGAGACCGCCGACGTCGTCGTGAAGGACGGGCGCATCGCGGGTATGGGCAGTTTCGACGCCGCCCTCGCGGACGAGGTGATCGATTGCAGCGGGTTGCACGTGCTGCCCGGCCTCATCGACCCGCATGTGCATGCCCGCGACCCCGGCGACCCCTCGGTCGAAACCTTGCTGACCGCGACGAAGGGCGCCGTCCTGGGCGGTCTCTGCGGGATCTTCGACATGCCGAACACCGTGCCGCCGCTGCTGTCGGTCGCGGATCTCGACGCCAAGCGCGCGCGCATGCCGGAGGAGACCTGGTGCGACGTGGGCTTCTACGTCTCTGCCGCGCGGTCGAACCTCGACAGCCTCGAAGAGCTCGAGGCGCAGGCCAATGTCTGCGCGGTCAAGCTTTTTGCCGGCGGGTCGCGCGGCGATCTGCTGGTGGAGGATGACGCCTCGATAGAGACCGCCCTGCGCAACGGACGCCGCCGCATGTGTTTCCATGCCGAGGACGAATACCGCGTGCGGGAGCGCAAGGCGCTTTACGCTTCGGGCGATCCGCACCGCCTGCATGCCGAATGGCGCGATGTGGACTGCGCGATGATCGGCACCCGGCGCATCGTCGGCCTTGCGCGCAAGGTCGGCAGGCCGGTCCACATTCTGCATGTCTCGACCGCCGAGGAACTGGAGTACCTCTCCGGCTGCCGCGACATCGCGACGGTCGAACTTCTGGTGAACCATCTGACCCAGACCGACGAGGCCTATGACCGGCTGGGCGGCTACGCGGTGATGAACCCGCCGATCCGCTCCGAACGTCATCGCGAGGCGGCCTGGGCGGCGCTCAACAGCGGGGCGGTGGATGTCATCGGCTCGGACCACGCGCCGCACTCGCGGGAGGCCAAGGAAAAGCCCTGGCCGGACACCGCCGCCGGGCTGACCGGCGTGCAGACGCTGGCGCCGATCATGCTCGACCATGTCAACGCCGGTCGGCTGCCGCTCACCCGGTTGGTCGATCTGATGTCGGCGGGTCCGGCGCGGGTCTACGGCGTGCCGACCAAGGGGCGGCTGGCCGCGGGCTTCGACGCCGATTTCACCATCGTCGACATGAAGAAGCAGCGCACCATCGACTCCGGCTGGATCGCCTCGCCCTGCGGGTGGACGCCCTTCGACGGCCATTCCTGCACCGGCTGGCCGCGCATGACGATCATCCGGGGCCGCACGGTGATGCGCGATGACGAGCTTCAGGGCGCCCCGGCGGGCAAGCCGGTGCCCTTCCTCGGCACCGGCATGACGCGCTGAGCAGAAAGCAGGTAGGCAGGGCGATGACAGGACCGATCCTTTTCATCAATCCGAATTCGTCGCGCAGGGTGACCGATGGCATGGCAGAGGCGCTCGCCCCCCTTGCGCCCGCCTGGGCGCCGGGGTTCGAATGCCTCCGCCTCGAGGACGGGCCGCCGACCATCGCCACCGATCTGCACGTGGCCGAGGCGGCGGTCGGGCTTGCACGGCTGGTCCGGGAACGGCCCGATGCCGCGGCCTATGTCGTGGCCTGTTTCTCCGATCCCGGTCTCGAGGTGATGCGCAGCCTGACGGATCGCCCGGTCCTCGGGTTCCAGCAGGCGGGCGTGATGGCGGCGCTGGCGCGGGCGGATCAGTTCGGGATCATCTCGCTCGGACCCGCCTCGAAGGCGCGGCACCGGCTGCGGCTGCGGCAGGCCGGGGTGATGTCGCGCTTTGTCGGTTCCGTCGATCTCGGCGGGGTCTCGGCCGAGGATGTGGGCCACGACGCGGACACCTTCGACAAGAGCTGTGCGGCCGGTCAGGGACTGGTCGCTCTGGGCGCGGATGTGGTCGTGCTGGGCTGCGCGGGGTTTGCGCCGCAGCGCCGGCGGATCGAGGAAGCCATCGGCGTTCCGGTCATCGACCCGGTCATCGCCGCCGCGGGGCTGGCGCTGGCCGCCTGCCTCTAGCGCGGCAGCTTCAGCGGATAGGGCAAGTCGTGAAACTCGGTATCCTCGGCGTCGCTCTTGCGGGCCATGAGGACGGCCACATCGCAGCGCCGGTCGGGGCTGAGCAGGCCGTGATGCCAGACCCCGCGCCGGTATATGACGCCGACGCCCGGCGGCAGCAGCACAGGCATGAGACGCCCAAGGTCCGGCCTTCCGTCGGGCAGGGACGGGCAGACCGCCGTCAGCAGCGTGACCGAGGCCAGCGGCATGAAGCTTTGCGCGCTGAGCGGGTGCCGTTCGATCCGGGACAGCAGGATGTCGCCCGCCACGGGCTCCAGCCGGTTGACCCACAGAAGCGGCCGCGTCCCCGGCAGCATGTCGTCATGGGCCAGGGGAAGGTGACGGCGGCCCGCGCGACCGTCGTGCCGGATCACCGCGCCGAAGGGGGCAAAGACCTCGTCCGAGATCATCACGGGCGCGGGGCCGATGCGGGGCACGGTCATGGCGACGCCCCCGTCAGCCCGCCACCGGCGGATGCTCGCGTACCCAGTGGCGGGCAATGTCGACACGGCGGCAGATCCAGACGCCGTCCTGCGCGCGGATATGTTCGAGGAAGCGGCGCAGGGCGACGGCGCGCCCGGGATGCCCCATCAGGCGGCAATGCAGGCCGACGCTCATCATCTTGGGATGGGTTGCGCCCTCTTCGTGCAGCAGGTCGAAGCTGTCGCGCAGGAATTCGAAGAACTGCCCGGCCGTGGCCGCGTTCCCGCGCGAAAACTTCCCGTCATTGAGCGCGAGGCTGTAGGGCACCACGAGGTGGTCGCGCCCGGAAACCCGCGTCCAGTATGGCAGTTCGTCGGCATAACTGTCGGAATCGTAGAGAAAGCCGCCATGCGCGACGATCAACTCGCGCGTCCGCTCGGTCGGGGCATAGCGGCAGTACCAGCCGGCCGGCGCCTCGCCGCTCATCCCGGAAATCACGTCGAAGGCGCGGGCGATGGCGGCGCGTTCCGCGTCTTCGGTCAGTCCCTGGTGGCGGATCCATCGGTCCCCGTGCGCGCAGACGTCCCAGCCGTTGGCGACAAGGGCGCGCACCACCTCGGGGTTCCGCTCGAACGCGCGGGCACAGCCGAAGACGGTGGCGGGAACGCCGGCCTCCTGCAGGATGCGGAACAGCCGCCAGACACCGACCCGGCTGCCGTATTCGTACATCGATTCGGCCCCGAGATCGCGGCTTGCAAAGGCACCGCCTCCGCCCTCGGTCAGCCCGCCTTCGGACAGGCCGTCGCCATCGGGAAAGCTCTCTTCCGAACCCTCTTCGTAGTTCACCACGATATTGACGGCGATCCGCGCGCCGCCGGGCCAGCGCGGATCGGGCGGGTTGGGGCCGTAGCCGATGAAGTCGCGGTCCATGTCAAACTGCCTTTCGTGTCGCGGGTCCGGGGCGGGGTCAGCGCCGGTCGGCCCCGAGGATCTGCGCCCCGGTCCGCAGCCAGTCGACATGGTCGCGGCAGGCGGTTTCGGGCGGGCGGAAGTCGAAGCCGAAATCCGTGGTGAACCGGGCGGAGAGCAGCGGTTGCCGCAGGTCGCCCGGATGGTCGGGGAAGAACAGACCGCTGTCGCTGCCGTCTTCCGCCCCCGCGTCGTGGCGCCAGCCGGGGCAGAGCGTGCCGAGGGCGTCGGCCAGGATCTCCGGCGGCCATGTCCGTCCGATGCCGAGGTTGTAGAGGTCGCGCGGCACCTCCGGCGCAGTGGCGAGCAGCACCAGCGCCTCGGCCACGTCGCGGCTGTAGGTCCAGTCGCGCCGGTGGCCCCGGGGCAGCCGCACCGGCGTGTCGGTCATCGCGGCGCGGACAAGCTGGAAGGGCAGGCTCATCAGGTCGCGGGTGGCGGTTTCGCGTTCGTGCGGGCCGAACAGCGCGGTGATGCGGGCGCGCACGCAGGACAGGCCGAAGCTTGCGGCGGTTTCGGTCACGAGGCGCTCGCTCGCCAGTTTGGTGTAGCCGTAGACCGAGGCGGGGCGGGGCGCGGCCGTCTCGTCCACCGGCGCGCGGTCGTACAGGGCGTGTCCGTAGACCGCCGTCGAGCTGGGATAGACGAAGCGCGCGACACCGGCCTTGCGTGCCTCCTCCAGCAGGATGGCGGTCGAGACGGTGTTGACGTCGAACGCCGTCTCGACGCCGGTCAGGCTGCTGCCGGGGGCAAGGGTGACCGCCGCCGCGTGGATCACGCAGGACACCCCGTGCCGCGCCAGCACCCCGGCAATCGCGCGACGGTCGCGGACGTCGGCGGTCTCGGTCACGATGCCCGCGGGCAGATCGAAACCGGCGGGCAGGGGGCGGTCGTTCAGCGCCACGCAGCCGAGGCCGCGGGCCGCGATCGCGTCGACGAGGTTGAGCCCGAGGAAGCCTCCGGCGCCGGTCAGGAGGATGGTCATGGAGGGGCGGCCCCGACGGGCAGGCCACCGGCCCGCGTCTCGGGGCCGGCGGTCGTCGGCAGGCAGCGCGGTGCGTCCATGCCTCAGTCGCTCATGTTGCGGGGCAGCCAGAGCGCGAGGTCCGGCAGGTAGATGATGATCGCGATGAAGGCGATGAAGGCCAGCACGAAGGGCGCGATGCCGATGAAGACATCGTTGATGTCGGAATCCTTCGGCCGCAGGTTCTGGATCACGTAGAGGTTCAGCCCCACCGGCGGCGTGATCAGCGAGAGTTCCATCAGGATCGTCAGGAAGACACCGAACCACAGCGGGTCGAAGCCGGCGGCGATGACGATGGGCACGACGATGCCGACGGTCGTGACCATCATGGCCACCGCTTCGAGAAAGCAGCCGAGCACGGCGTAGAACAGCACGAGCAGCCAGATCAGCGCATAGGGTCCGAGCCCGGCCTCGGAGATCGCGCGCGAGGCGTCCTGCGGCAGGCCCAGGATGGAGATGATGAAGTTGAGGCAGAAGGCCGAGACGATGATGAGCATGATCATCGAGGTCGTGCGGAAGGCTGCCGCGAAGGCGGCGTGCATCATGCGGATCGACAGCTTGCGGTTCCAGGCCGCCAGCCCGAGGGCGGCGACGATGCCGAGGGCGGCCGCCTCGGTCGGCGTGGCGAGGCCGCCGTAGATGCTGCCCATGACGATGAAGAAGACGAGGAAGATCGGCGTGACCTTCCACAGCATCCGGATGCGTTGTGCGACGGGGACGGGTTCGCTCCGGATCGCGGGCGGGGCGATGAAGACCGAGACGATGACGATGGTCAGCGACATCATCCCGGCCAGCAGCAGGCCGGGTACGATGGCGGCGATGAACAGCTTGCTGACCGACAGTTCGGCAAGCGTGCCGTAGACGATCATGAGGATGCTCGGCGGGATCAGCACGCCCAGCGTCCCGCCCGAGGCGAGCGAACCGTAGATCAGGCGGCGGTTGTAGCCGCGCGCCTCGAGTTCGGGAATGGCGATGGTGCCGATGGTGGCGGCGGTCGCCACGCTCGACCCTGAGGTCGCGGCAAAGACGGTGCTGGCGTAGATGTTGGTATGCAGCAGGCCGCCGGGCAGCCGGTTCATCCAGACCGAAAGCGCGGAATAGAGCTGGTCCGCGACCCCGCCCCGGATCAGGATTTCGCCCAGCATGACGAACAGCGGGATGGCGACCAGGGTGAAGTCGTTCATCTTGTCCCAGGCGATCGAGCCGAGCGAGGCGACCATCATCCCGTTGCTCAGCAACTGGTCCGCGCCGTAGGCGAGCAGGATCAGGGCGCTGGCGACATGCAGCCCCAGCATGAGCAGGGCCAGAAGCCCGCCGACGAAGAGGAGTGCGATCTCCATTATTCGAGCCCCTGCACGCGGGCGCCGTCAACGCTGCCCGCGCCCGAGGCGTTCTCGCCCAGAAGCTCCGCCGTCCCCGCCTCGTCGCCGGTCAGGACGGTCTGGAACAGGTGCAGTAGGCGCACCAGGATGGCGAGGAAGAACAGGCAGAACCCGGCGGTCCAGATCGCCTGCGGGTAGACCATCGGCGTGCGCAGCGGCGTGTTCGAGAAGGCGCCGAACATCTGCGATTCCTCGGTCAGGCGGTAGGCTTCCAGCGCCAGCATGGCGACCACCACCCCGAGGATCGCGATGGCCAGCACGGCGAGGAGCCGGCCGACGGGCCGGGGAAGCTTGCGCACGACCAGGTCGATGCGGATGTGGGCATGTTCGTAAAAGCAGTAGGCCAGCCCCAGCGACGCGGTGGTCGCAAGAGCATAGCCGCCGTATTCGTCGATCCCCTGCAGGGATGCGTTGAACACCTTCCTCAGAACGACTTCGACGCAGATGCCGAAGGACAGCAGGATCACGAACCAGCCGCCGATGATGCAGGCGGCGTGCGAGACGGCCTGAAGGGCCGCCTCGGCCGTCGGTATGATACGTTTCATGGTTTTCTTGCGCCGAAGTCTTCTGGTGCGGAAGGGGGTCGCGGGCCGATCACTCGGCCGCGATCACCTTGCCGATGGTCTCGTCGAAACGCTCGCCGCATTCCGGGAAGATCGGGGTGCAGCTGGCTTTCCAGTTCGGGATGACCGTCTCGTTCACGATCTTGGCGAGGATGTCCTTGTCCGCTTCCGAAACCTCGGTGAAGGTCATGCTGCCCGGCTCTCCGCCCAGTTCGCATTCGCCCTGGCCGGTGGCGCAGGCGACGCCCTGCTGGTGGACGGCGGGCGCCATCTCCCAGAGCCGATCCTCGGCGACCTTCATCTTTGCCTTGATCATCTCCTGGTCCTCGGTCGACAGCTTGTCCCAGAAACCCTTGTTGGCGACCTGGATCACCTGGCTGTAGCTGCCGAGCGGGAAGTTGTAGAGGTGGTTCGCGACTTCGTGCCACTTCGTCCGGTAACCGTAGGTGGACCCGGTCGAGCCGCAATTCACCAGCCCCCGCTGCAGCGCCTGGTAGACCTCGCCGCCGGTCAGGTTGACCGCCGTGGCGCCGAGCTGTTCGAGGGTCTCCGCCGCCGGGGCCCCGGCGACCCGCACCTTGCGCCCGGCAAGGTCGGAGATGCTGTTCACCGGATCGTTGCACCAGACGATCTGCGGGTTGAACGGCCAGTGGCTCAGCAGCACGCCGTCGAAACGCTCCAGACGCTCGGCCATCGTCGGGCGGTAGGCGTCCGAGATCTTGCGCAGCGTCTCGTAGTCGTAGGCCAGTCCGGGCAGGTCGACCGCCACGAGCGAGGGTTCGTCACCGGCCACGTAGGCGGGGTTGATCGTCATGATGTCGAAGGAGCCGCGCTTGAGAAAGCGCAGCGCCTGGTCGCCCTTGAGACCGGATTCGTTCAGCGTCAGGTACTGGACCTCGATCCGGCCGCCGGAGTCCGCTTCGATGCTTTCCCACATCGGGCGGTCGACATCGTCGATCTGGGGCTGGTTGCCGAAGAAGCCGAGGACCTTGATCGTCACGTCGGCGGCCTGCGCCATGCCTGCCGTCGAAACGGCAAGGGCAAGCGCGGCGGTGATGACTCTGGATGCTTTTCTCACTGTTGAACGTCCCTGTTCGTTGGGGGGTATCCATGCCGCCCCTGCGGGCGACCATTCCGGTTTTGTCTGGGTCGGCGCGGGGCCGGAGCCGTGGAATTCCTGGTAACCCTCTGTTCTTGCTTGTCTGGTTCGAGGCGGCGCAGGCAAGTCGAAGGCCTGCGTCACCAGATGGTCAGATCCCGGTTGCGGGCAGGGCGCTGCGTGGCGTTGCCCTGCCGGTCACGCGTCCCCCCGGCCATGAGCCGCCCCGCGCCGGTCTCCGAGACCTGACCGGATTGAATTCTTTGCCCCCAGTGAATTTCCAATTAATTGTCGGAGCATCCATATAACTCAGGGTTATACGAGTGAACGTCCGCTACCTCGAGATCTTCAACGCCGTCATGCAGTCGGGCTCCACTTCGGCGGCGGCAGAGCTTCTGATGATCTCGCAGCCGGCGGTGTCGAACCAGCTGCGCCAGCTTGAATCGCAGATCGGGCTGCAACTGTTCGACCGTCGCAGCAGGCGCCTCGTCCCGACCCGCGAAGCGACATTGCTCTATGAGCGGTCGCGCAATTTCTTTACGGCATTACAATCGCTTGATGCCTTTTCCGAGCAGCTTCGCAGGGGCGAGCGCGGGGTCCTGAACTTTGTCTGCAGCCCCACCATGACGAACGGCTGCGTGCCCCAGGCCATCCGGCGTTTTCATCAGGACCGGCCGGAGGTGGCGCTCAAGATCGACATGCCCTCGAACGAGCGCATCGTCTCGATGATCCTCTCCGGGATGACCGAATTCGGCCTCACGATCACGCCGCTGGAGCATCCGAACCTCGAGTCCTCATTGCTCGCGAAGTTGCCGATATTCTGCGTTCTGCCGAAATATGATGCGCTTTCCGAACGCGAGACGATCCGGCCCGACGACCTTAAGGGGCGCAAGCTGATCTCCTACCCCCGGCAGTCCGAGGTCGGCCGGATCATCGAGTCGGTGTTGCCGGTCTCGGCCCGAAACGCCGCCCCCTTCGTCGAGGTGCGCTACATCTCCATGGCGCTCCGGGTGGCCGAGGCGACCGGGGGCATCGCGCTTGTGGACGAGGATACCGCGCTTGCCGCGAACCAGGATGTGGTGTGCGTGCGGCCCGTCGAGACCGATCAGTACCTGCCCCTGCTGGCGACGCATCTGAAGGGTCAGAAGCTGTCGCTCATCGCGGAACGCTTCATCGAGGACTACGTCAGGGTGACGCGCGCCGGTCCGCGCTGACCTGCCCCCGCCAGGCGGTTGTCCCTTGCCATCGCGGTGGCCGCCGGTGAACTATCGCACCGGGGAGGTCCGACTTCAGAAGGATCCGGGCACAATGACATCCAGACCACTCGCGGATCGCGTCGCGATCATCACCGGCGCGCGCGGCGATCTCGGGCAGGCCATCGCGGCGCGGCTTCACGAGGCCGGGGCGCGTGTCTGCCTTGTGGATCTCGAACCGGTCGCGCTGGCGGGGGAAACCGGCGAGGGGGTTCTGCCGCTTGCCTGCGACATCACCGACGAGGACGCGGTGGACCGGACCGTCCGGGCCGTTGCCGCGCATTGGGGGCGGATCGACATCATCGTCAACAACGCGGCCGCCGAGTCGCGCATCGGCAAGATCTGCGATCTGCCGGTGGAGGCGTGGAGGCACACGCTGGATGTGAACCTGACCGGCGCCTTCCTGCTGTCCCGCGCCGCGATCCCGCATCTGCGCGAGACCAAGGGCGTCATCCTGAACATCGCCTCGCAGCTCGGGCACGTGACGGCGCGGGGTCATGCCGCCTATTCGGCAAGCAAGGCCGGGCTGATGTCGCTCACGCGGACACTGGCGCTGGACCATGCCGACGAAGGCATCCGCGCGGTCAGCCTCTCGCCGGGGGCGGTCATGACCAGCCGCCTGATCCGCCGCGCGGGCAGCGAGGAGGAGGTTCTGAACCAGCACGGGCCGCGCCATCCCATCGGGCGCATCGGCAAACCCTCGGAAATCGCCGAGGCGGCCCTGTTCCTCGTCAGCGATGCCGCGGCCTTCATCACCGGCAGCGATCTGCTGGCCGACGGGGGGTATACGCTGAAGTAAGGTGGGTCACGCGCCTCCGGGGTCGGACAGTGCCGCCCGGACTGCCGGGCGAAGCTGTGCTTCCAGCCGGGCAGGGCGCAGGTGTGTGTCTCCCGATCCTGCGGTGCTCAGCTCCATGGCGATCGCCCGCCGCTCGTCCGTTTCGACGATCCAGAGCGCAGGGTCCGCCCACCCACGGAAGCGATGCCGTTCCAGAAAGGCGCGTACCGCGTCGGCGCCCGGCCGGGGCCAGGGCGGTGCAGGCGTCTCGCCTTCGAGCAGTTGCTGCACCGTGGCGAGGTCTTCCTGCCGTGCGGGCCTGAGGATCAGCTTGCCCGCCTGGCGCCGCGGCGGGTTCAGGAAATGCCATTGCTCGGGGGTCATCACGTGGTCGCGGCATGTCATGGCCGATCCCGCGCCATGAAAGAACAGGCGCCGAGTCACCGGACGGGGCGAAAAGCCGAGCCTGTGGAGAAGCGCGACCGAGGTGGCGTTGTCCTCGCGGCAGGTCGCGATCAGCGGCGGACCGTCCCTCGCGAAACAGGCTCCGAGCGCGGCGTGCAGGGCACACGTCATGTGCCCGCCGCCCTGATGCCGCGGATCAAGCCAGTACCAGAACCGCGGGCCGATACAGAAGCCGCCGATCACCCGCCCCGAGAGCTCCAGCAGCCGGACCGTCTGCAACGGATCGCGCGCGACGGCGAGCACCTCGCGCGCCTGCGCCGGGTCGACCGGCGGGCGGATGGCGGCAAGCCACTCGGCGACGCGCGGATCGGAGAGTTGGGCGGCGATCTCGGCCAGGTCGTCGTCGCGCATCTCGCGAAGCGTCGGGCGCGGCGGAACGGAGGGGGGCGGAGGCTGGATCATCGGACGGACCAGATGGCTGCGACGCGGGGATCGGCGCCGCCAAGGCACGCAAACCGATTCGCTGCGTCGCGGCGGAATGGGCATCGCGGCAGCCGGGCGGCCGAGGGGTTGGAACACATTTTTACGTCCTCCTCCGGACGGTGTAACGGGGCTTTACGATTTCCCGCCGCTCCAGCCATTGTCCGCCAAAAATTCATATTTTTCAAAGGTTTTGATTGCACGGCGGCGGCGCGGCGATAGCCTGTTGCGACCTTGGATCAACGGAGGGGAGGCCGCGATGATCACGAGCGATATCCGTCCTTTCAAGACCATTCCGACAGGCGCGGAGCGACGACGGCAGCCGCTGTCCGTCCCCCGGATCACCGGGAGTGCGCCGTGACGGACAACCCCGACACCCTCGAAGGCCTGCTGATGGCCCGGCTCGCCGTTGCGCAGAAGATCTCGGCGGCGACGGCGGAGCATCTGCGCCTGAACCAGCGGCTCTGCGGGATGGAGGTTCTGGAGATGGGCGAGGTCGAGGAGACGGCGCAGGGCATGGCGATGCTGCGCGACGAGATTTCCGCCTGCGAAGGCCGGATCGGAACACTGGAACGGGACATGGCCGCGCTTGACGAGGCATTGGCGCGGCACAGCAAGGGAGAAGCGACATGATCGAGACCAAACCACCGCAGGCGACCAACCTGTTCGACCTGATCGGACGGGAATGGGCGCTGGAGGGGGCCGTCACCGGGCTGACCTTCAACGCCGGGACCAGCGCGGTGGCCTGCGCGATGGAGGACGGCACCCTGACCATGCTGCCGGTGGCGGATTCCGAGCACCCGGAAAAGCGCATCCGCATGGACCTGGAAACCGGGCGCACCACGATCCGCCCGCGCGAAGGGGCGCTGCCCCATCCCCAGCGGACCGAACGCCTGCGCCCCGGCGCCGCGCTCTGCGCGCTGGGCGGGCAGGGCTTTGCGGTCGCGGGCGAGGGGGCCTCGCTCTGGCGGGTCACGGCGCGGGGTCAGACCGTGCGCCTGGCGCGGGACGGGGTGGCGCCGGTTTCGGCGCTCTGCTCGGTCGGGACGGAGCGGATCTGTGTCGCGCGGGACGGCCATCTGAGCCTGATGGATGCCGAGGACATGACCCTGCTGGCGAATTGCGCGCTCCCCCTGCCGGTAGAGCGGCTGGAGGCTTCGGCCGACGGCATGCTGATCGTCGCCTGGTCGCCCGAACGTTTCACCATCCTCAAGGCCGGAACGCTGGCCGTTCTGGCCGTCATCGCGGCCCCCGGTCAGGTCAACAGCCTTGCCTGGTCGCGGGACCGGCGCTGGATCGCGGCGGGTTGCGAGGACAAGTCACTGGTTCTGGTCGATGTGCTGCGCGGCCTTGCCGACCGGATCGTCGATTTCCCCGCCCCGGTCATGTCGGCCGGGTTCAACGCCGAGGCGGAGGCGCTGGTCGCGTCCGGGGCCTTTCGCGTGGTCGGCTGGCGTTTGCCCGACCTGCCGTTCGGAGACCACGAGGGCGACCCGATCCGCAGCGGCCGGGCGGGGCTGACCATCGTCGAACGGGTTGCGCCGAACCCGGTGCGCGACACCTGCGCGGTGGGTTATGCCAGCGGGTTGGTGACACTCTGCCCGCTCGGTGGGCGCGACGAGCTGATGTTGCGCGAAGGGGCGGGCGCGCCGGTCACGGCGCTGGACTGGTCCGGGGACGGTACGCACCTGGCGATCGGGTTCGCCGATGGCCGCGCGGGCATCGTGACCTTTCCCAAGGTCATGTTCAAGTAACTGCAAACACATGAAAATCGGGAGGAACCATGAAACCTGAACTGTCAGTCGAAGAACAGAGCAAGGACCGCTATTTCAAATCGCTCGCAGCGATCGCGGAAGAGATGGTCGAGGCGCATGGCAAGGATTTCGCCATGGGCGCGCTGGTGCTCGCCGCGCGCTGGATCGCCGAGGGCAAGTTCGGAAAGACCGAAGAGCCGGTCCACTAGTGGCGCGTCGCCCCGCCCGCGTGGCGGGGCGCGGGACGCGACAGGCTGCGGATCTGCTGGATCAGCACCCGCCCCAGCGGCGCGGCCAGCGGGGCGAGGCGCGCGTCGGCTGCGCCGGCGGGCGCCGCCATGTCCGCGGCGCGGCCAAGCGCGTCGCTCAGATCGGGGGCGATGAGATGCGCATAGGCACAGAGCTCATGAAGCCGGAAGGTCGAGAAATAGAGGGAATCGTCGTTGCCCAGCCCCCGGCGGTCCGGTTCGGGCGGGGTCAGGGCGTTGCTGTGCACCGCCGCCCCGAGAACCGCGAGCACCTGCTGCCGCCACCGGGCGTAGTCGGTATCGGCGGAGTGATCGAGCCCGATGTCGTAGAGCTTTTCCGTGACGGCGCGAAAGGCGCGGCCGCCGGCGATGTGGCGGCGCCAGAACTCGTTCGCCTCCTCCACATCGCGGCAGGCGACGAACCGCGCGGCGAGCTTGCGACGCGCCAGCAGCGCCAGCATCATGTCCACATCTTCCGAGATCGACCGGGCGATCTGCATTGCGGGCATCGGGAGGTTGGTCAGCGCAAGCATGCGCAGCGCGGTGACCTGTTCGATCAGGCGGGCGGAGACGGCCGTCATGCCCTGCCATTGCGCGGGATCGGGGCCTGCCGTGCCCTGCGCGCGGCCCTGCGTCGCGGCCTGGTTCAACGCCTTCAGCCAGATCACGCATTGATCAAAGAGAAACACCAGATCGACCTGCGCGCTGGTGCCCGTGTCGATCCGGGGCAGCGCGCGAAAGCCCGGCATGGCGCGCACGGCAATCCGCCAGGGGCCATCGAAATCAAGCCCTTGCGCCGACCAGAGCTGCCGGACCCGCGCCAGCAACTGCGGCGAGAGGCCCGGATACGACAACTCGGGCGGTGCACTGTCCAGGGGGACGATTTCGCCGATCAGATCGTCGCTCATGGGCCGGTCCATCCGCTTTGGGTTTCCCGCAGGATAGACGCGCGGCCGGTTCCGCGGCCAGAATTTTCTGCGCGGGGGGCAGTCTCATGTCGATGAGCCTCGGCCTTGTGACCACGCAGAAGCAGGCGTTCGTGCTTCACCAGTCGATGGCGCTTCTGCGGATGTCGTCGCAGGAGCTGACCGATTTCCTGCTCGAAACCGCCGAGGTCAATCCGCTCCTTCTCGTGACGCGTCCGAGGCGGCGGCTGCGGGTGCGCAACAGCACGACCGACGCGCTGGAGGCGATGGCGGAAGAGGCCTCCGCCAGCCTGTTCACCCATGTGACCGCCGAATTGCGCGGCCTGCTGGCGCGCGGCGGCCTGCTGGCGAGGATCGTCGAGGCGCTGATCGAGGAACTGGAGCCGAGCGGATGGCTGGGCGCGCCACTCTCCGGGATCGCCGGGCGGTTCGGGATCGCCGAGGCGCACGTGGCCTCGGTCCTGACGCTGGTGCAGAAACGGGTGGAGCCCGCGGGGCTCTTTGCGCGCTCGCTTCAGGAGTGCCTGCGCCTGCAACTGGAAGAGCAGGGCGAGGTCGGTCCCGACATGCTGGCCGTGCTGGCGCATCTCGATCTGCTGGAACGCGGCAACGCAGGCGATATCGCGAAACGGACGGGAGTGTCGCACGATCATGTGCTCGACTGCTTGGCGGCGCTGCGCAGGCTCGACCCCAAGCCCGGCGCGCGCTTTGCCCCGCCGTCTGCCGCCCTGATGCGCGAACCGGATGCGCAGGTGGTCCGCGGGCCGCATGGCTGGGAGGTCCGCTTCCACGCCGCTTCGGAACCGACGGTCGGCATCGCCGCGCTTCCGCGCGGCCTGCGCAGCGACGAGGTCGCGCAGGCGCTGAAACAGGCGCGGGCGCTGAAACAGGCGTTGGACTTGCGGCTCTCGGCGATGCGCAAGGTCGTGGCCGAACTCGTCGTCCGCCAGCAGGCCTATTTCGACCACGGCGCGGTGGCCCTGCACCCACTGGCGATGGCGGATCTCGCCCGGGCGACCGGGTTTCACGCGAGCACCGTCGGCCGCGTCCTGAACGGCTACCTGATCGAAGGGCCGCACGGCGTGATCGGCGCGCGCGATCTCTGCTCCGGCGCCGCCTCGCGAGGGAGCGGCGCCCATTCCAGAACGCAGGTGATGGCGCTGCTTCGGGGGCTTCTGGACAGCGAAGACCCCGCCGCGCCCCTGTCCGACGCCCGGCTGGCCGCGCTGCTGCTGGCCGAAGGCGTCACCCTTTCGCGCCGCATGGCAGCGAAATACCGCCAGCTTCTGGGCTATGCGCCCGCTGCGCTGCGGCGCCGACGCGCCTGATCCATCCCGTCCCGAACGCGCACGACCGGACATCCGGGATGTCCGGTGTAACGCTGCGTCACTGTCCGCTGTAACGTCCATCCGCCCGCCGTCCGACCGGGGTGTAACGCAATGTGACGGTGCGGCGGCCTGTCGCAGGTGCGCCCCCGCCCCGGAAATTTCCGCACAAAAATAAGTGGAAAATAAAACTTCTTAAAATCAACACCATGGCGGGAATTTTCCGGAAAGATCCCGCCCTTCTCCCGGCTCTGGAACGCCGCCTGCCTATTGGATCGGCACAAGATGAACGCTCCGCCCCCGGCGGGGAGGTCGCAAGAACGAAGGAGAGGAAGCCGCACCGCAGCGAAATCCGGCCCGCCAGCCCACCCGGCGCGCCGCACCGCAGCAAAGCCGCCGCTTTCCAACCTTTGCCGTGATCCACGGCCCGATGCCCGACCCGGGCGGAGGGCGCTTTGAACCCGGCGACGCATGTCGCCCATCATCGCGGCCGGACCACCGGCCGCCGAGCTTGAGAGGAGGCTCATGGCATGACTTTGACGTTGAACAAGATCACGTCGCAGCGTGGCATTTCGGTCGGGGAGGCCACGAAGAAGATTTCGGACCTCGGCTGGAATCCCACCTACGTCCAGGAGGCAAGCACCTTCCCCACGGACTACAAGATCACCAAGGCACCGCGCGATCCGATGAAGCAGGTGCTGCGGTCGTATTTCCCCATGGAGGAGGAAAAGGACAACCGCGTCTACGGCGCGCTCGACGCCGCTCTGCGTGGCGACATGTTCCGCAATGTCGAACCGCGCTGGATCGAATGGATGAAGCTGTTCCTGGCGATCATCCCCTTCCCGGAAATCTCGGCCGCGCGGTCGATGGCCATGGTGGCCCGTCTCGCACCGGGGGAGGATCTGCGCACCGGCTTCACCATGCAGATGGTGGATGAATTCCGCCACTCCACGATTCAGATGAACCTGAAGAAGTGGTACATGGAGAACTACATCGATCCGGCCGGCTTCGACATCACCGAAGAAGCCTTCGGCAAGTGTTATGCCACCACCATCGGACGCCAGTTCGGCGAGGGGTTCATCACCGGCGACACCATGACCGCCGCCTGCATGTACCTGACCGTGGTTGCGGAAACCGCCTTCACCAACACGCTGTTCGTGGCCATGCCGTCCGAAGCCGCCCGCAACGGCGACTATGCGCTGCCGACGGTGTTCCTGTCGGTGCAGTCCGACGAGAGCCGCCACATCGGCAACGGGCATTCGCTGCTGATGGCCGCTCTGAAGGAGCCGGAGAACCACCTGCTGCTCGAGCGCGACCTGCGCTACGCCTTCTGGCAGAACCACGCCATCGTCGATGCCGCCATCGGCACCTTCATCGAATACGGCACCACCAACCGCGACAAGGACAAGGAATCCTACGCGGAGATGTGGCACCGCTGGATCTTCGAGGACTACTACCGGACCTACATGCTGCCGCTCGAGAAGTATGGCGTGAAGGTGCACCACGACGACGTGCAGGAAGCCTGGAAGCGGATCACCGAAAAGAACTACGTCCACAAGGTCGCCCAGTTCTTTGCCGTCGGCTGGCCCGTCAACTTCTGGCGGATCGAGGCCCAGACCGACAAGGACTTCGAATGGTTCGAACACAAGTACCCGGGCTGGTACGCCGAGTTCGGCGAGTTCTGGAAATGGTACGACAAGCTGTCGGTCCCCGGTGAAAAGATCATCACCTTCAACGAGGATGTCGGCTACGTCTATCCGCACCGCTGCTGGTCCTGCCTGGTGCCCTGCCTCATCCGCGAGGACATGGTGGTCGACGAGATCGACGGGCAGCTCCACACCTTCGCGCACGAGCTGGATCGCTGGACCGCAGTCGAGGCCTTCTCGAACGAATACCAGGGCCGGCCGACTCCGGCGATGGGCAAGTTCTCGGGCAAGCGCGAGTGGGAGACGGTCTATGACGGCTGGGATCTTGCCGACGCGATCAAGGACCTGAACTTCGTCCGCGACGACGGCCAGACGCTCGTGCCGCAGCCGCACCTGCGGTTCGACGACAAGGACATGTGGAAGCTGGAGCACGTCCGCGGCCACACGCTCGGGTCGCCGCTGAACGCGCTGCGCGGGATGTCCCCGACGGATCGCGAGGCGCACATCGCCGAGTATCGCAAGGGCTTCACCATCAACCCCTGCAACTGATGCCGAAAGGAGAGGCCGCGCCGCGCGGCCTCTCCACCAAAGCTGCGCCCGGAAGAGGCGCGGAAGGACCCGGGAGAAGACAGACATGGCGGACATCCATACCGTCCGATTGGAGCCAGTTGGCGTGGAATTCGAGGTCGAGGAGGGCGAGACCATCCTCGATGCGGCCTTCCGCCAGGGCATCGCGCTGCCGCACGGCTGCAAGGAAGGCCAGTGCTCGGCCTGCAAATGCGTGCAGCTCGAGGGCGAGACCGAGATGCTGAAATATTCGACCTTCGCGCTGAACGACGGCGAGAAGGACAGCGGGCACGTCCTGATGTGCCGCACGCTGGCCTACAGCGACGTGGAGATCGAACTGCTCAACTACGACGAGGAGCTGCTCTCCAAGTCCATTCCCGTGAAGGACTATTCCGGCAGCATCGTCGATTTCCGCAAGCTGACCCACGACATCCGGAGCGTTCGGATCGACCTGGATGCGCCTCTCAAATTCTGGGCGGGCCAATATGTCGACATCACCGTCAGGACCGAAGAGGGGGAGGAGATTACACGCTCGTTCTCCATGGCAAATCCGCCGAGCGAAACCCAGAGCCTCTCCTTCATCATCAAGAAATACCCCGACGGACGATTCTCGAACGAACTCGACGACGGAGGAATCCGCGCCGGGGCCGAGGTCAGGGTCACCGGACCCTACGGGATGTGCTTCCGACGGGAAGACCGGGAAGGACCGGTGATCCTGGTGGGGGCGGGGTCGGGCATGTCGCCGGTCTGGTCGATCCTGCACGACCACATCGCGAGCGGCGAAGAGCGCCCGGTCTATTTCTTCTACGGCGCCCGGTCGCAATCCGACCTGTTCAAGCTGGACGAGATCGGCGCGGTGACGGCGGCCCATCCTTCGGTGCGCTTCATCCCCGTGCTGAGCCACGAGGAAGAAGGCAACGGCTGGGAGGGCGAGCGGGGCTTCGTGCACGAATGCGTCGACCGCACCCTGCGCGGGCTGGGGATCGAAGGCCAAGGCGATGTCTATGCCTGCGGCCCGCCGCCGATGATCGACGCGCTGACGCCGGTGCTCTTCATGCACGACTACGACACGGATCGCATCTTCTACGACAAGTTCACGCCCACTTCCGGTTCTTCGGGCCACTGAAACGGCCCGAACGCTAGTGACGTGAACACTCATCAACAAGGGAGGCTACAATGGTAGCAACATCAAGCTCGGTCGGATCCGGGGCAGCAGGCGCCGCGATCTTCGCAGGGTCCAAGAGCCGCAAGTACAATTACTACGAACCGCGCGGCAAGCGGGCGACCCATTACGAGGACGTCACCGTCGACGTGCAGCCCGATCCCGAACGCTACCTGATCCAGAACTGGATCATCGAGTTCGAGGGCGGCAAGGGCGGCGGCGCCTATCAGAAGACCTACACCAAGGCGCAGTCGTCGAACTGGCACGCCTTCCGCGCGCCGGACCAGGAATGGGAGCGGACCCACTACCAGCGCCAGTCCCGGATCGAGACGATGGTGCAGGCGGTGATCTCGAACGCCCGCAAGGCCGGCGCCCCCACCGCCTTCGACAAGGTCTGGACGATGGTGCTGCAGAAGCATCTCGGCGCCTGGAAGCATGCGGAATTCGGCATGGGCACCTCGCTCATGCAGGCGCAGCGCTACGGCTACACGCAGATGATCAACAACGCCACGCTGACCAATTCCTCGTACAAGATGCGGCTATCGCAGGACATCACGCTCTACCTGGCCGAGATCGGCATGGATATCGACGGCTGGGACGACACGCTGGGCAAGACCGCCTGGCTCGAGGATCCGATCTGGCAGCCGACCCGCGAGGCGATCGAGACGATCATGGGCACCGAGGATTACCTCGAACAGTATTTCGCCATCAACATCATCTTCGAACCGCTGGTGGGCGAACTGTTCCGCTCGGGGTTCCTGATGCAGGCGGCGGCGGCGAACAACGATTTCATCACCCCGCCGGTGATTTCGGCCGCCGAGGCGGACTACGAGCGCAACCTCGCCAACACGGTCGACCTTGTCTACCTGCTGGCCAACGACCCGGAGTTCGGGGCGCAGAACAGGGCGCTGTTCCAGTCCTGGATCAAGAAGCACGGCGACCTGGCCGACAAGGCCGCCGCCGCGCTGCAGCCGATCTGGTCGCAGCCGCATTCCAAGCCGGTCTCGTTCGAGGATGTCAAAGCCGTGTCGCACGAGCGCATCGGCCAGATCCTCGGCGAGCTGGGCCTGAACCGTTAATCGCATTCAAGGGAGACACACATGTCCAGCACTGCACGTGACGCGTCCAAGGGCAACATCTTCAAGGCCATGAAGGACATCACCTTCGAACAGTCCATCTCGCACCAGTGCGGGGTGACGATGAACGACAGCGTCGAGGCCCGCGCCATCGCCGAGTTCATGGATCAGGACCCCAAGGTGACGGTCACCTACAACCCGGCCACCATCCGCGTCGACGGCGAGGGCAAGCTGATCTTCAAGATGGACGAGATCGCCGAATTCCTCGGCCGCGACATGACGGCGGAAATCTTCGAGGTGAACACCTCCACCCACTATGGGCGGATGGTGCGCGTCGATGACAACACCGTCGTCCTCTACGGCGACATGGAAGAGATGTTCGAGTTCATCTGATCCACCGATCCGGGGCCGGGAGGGACACCGGCCCCGTCACCCCCAAACAGCCCATCCGACAGTGATTTCGAGGGAGGAAACCATGTTCAAGACACCCGACGGCAAGGAAGTGTTCATTCTGGACGCCCACACCCATTTCTGGGACGGCAGCCCCGAGAACCAGTCCAATATCCACGGCAAGCAGTTCATCGACTGCTTCTATGCCTACCACACCAACCTGAGCCCCAAGGAACATCTCTGGGAAAAGCCCAAGTTCGAGAAGTATTCCGAGGATGACATCTACCGCGACCTTTTCGTCGACGGTCCCGACGACATGGCGATCATCCAGTCGACCTACCTTTCGGACTTCTACAAGACCGGCTTTTCCAAGATCGAACGCAGCGCCTCGATGGCGGCGCGTCATCCCGAACGCTTCATCATCAACGGCACCTTCGATCCGCGCGACGGGGAAAAGGCGCTGGAATACATCCACTACATGAAGGAAGAGTTCGATATCACCGGCGTGAAGATGTACACGGCCGAGTGGAACGGCGACTCCAAGGGGTGGGCGCTGAACGATCCCGCCGCCTACAGGTGCTTCGAGCTTTGCGAGAAGCTGGGGATCAAGAACATCCACGTCCACAAGGGCCCGACGATCATCCCGCTGAGCCTCGACGCCTTCGACGTGCGCGACGTGGATTACGCGGCGACCGACTTCCAGAACCTGAACTGGATCATCGAACACTGCGGGCTGCCGCGCCTCGATGAATTCTGCTGGATCGCCACGCAGGAAACCAACGTCTACGGCGGGCTCGCCGTTGCGCTTCCCTTCATCCATGCCCGCCCGCGCTATTTCGGCGAGGTGATCGCAGAACTGCTTTTCTGGCTCGGCGAGGACAAGCTGCTCTTCGGGTCGGACTACGCGATCTGGACGCCGCAATGGCTGGTCGAGAAGTTCTGGAACTACCAGATCCCCGAGGACATCGCGCAGGAACGCGGCGTGCAATTGACCGATGCGATCAAGGAAAAGATCCTCGGGCTGAACGCGGCGCGGCTCTACGACATCGACGTCGCGGCCAAGACGGCGCAGCTTTCCGGCGCTCCGGTGCAGATCGCGGCGGAGTAGGGCCATGCTGATGACGGACATCGTCAGGGCCGACCTCGAGATGGAGGTCTGGGAATGCCTGGAGACGGTGACCGATCCCGAACTCGACGAACCCGTCACCGAGATGGGCTTCGTCGAGCGCGTGGAGGTCATCGACGGCCGCCGGGTCGAAGTGGATTTCCGGCTGCCGACCTACTGGTGTTCGCCCAATTTCGCGTTCCTGATGGCCTTCGGCATCCGGCGCGCGGTCTGTGCGTTGCCCTGGGTCCAGGACATGCAGGTCACGCTGGGCGATCATTGCTTCGGAGAGGAGGTCAACGAGGGGGTGAACAGCGGCCGGGCCTTCGGCGAGGTCTTCGCGCACTATTGCGACGGCGCCGACCTGGCCGAGGTCGCGGACAAGTTCCTCGCCAAGGCCTTCGACCGCCGGCAGGAGGTCATGCTGCTGGGGTTGCGCAAGCGCGGGATGACGGCGGGGGAAATCGTCGCGATGACCCTCGGCGCGTTCGACCGGATCCGCTTCGAAAGCAGGCAGGAGGCGGCGCAGAAACCGCGCTACCGTGAGCTGCTCCTGTCGCGGGGGCTGGCGCGCGGCCCGGACGATCCGGCCTTTCCGACCTGGGAGGGCAGGCCCCTTTCGGCACGGGCGCTGCCGGATCACCTCGAACGGCTGCGGGGCACCCGCATCAACATGGAGTTCAACGGGGCGATGTGCCGGGGCCTTGCCTCGACCCGCTACAAGGAGGTCGAGATCGGTCCCGACGGGCCGACCCTGGTGGATTTTATCGCCGGTCGCGTGCCGCCGCGGGAGAGCGTGGCGACGCGCAAGTAACGGACAAGACCGAATGTTTAGGGAGGACACCCGCGGCAGGCCCGCGCGGTGAAGGAGGAAGACATGGCAAAACTGCTTGTACACGGAAAATTCGCCCGCAAGGCGCTGGCACGCGGGGTCGCGCGGCTTGCCGCAGCGGTGGAACCGACGCTGGGGCCCAAGGGCATGAACGCGATGGTGGACCGCCCGGTGGGCACCCCGCTCATCACCCGTGACGGGGTCAGCATCGCATCGGAAATCGAACTGCGCGACCGCTTCGAAAACATGGGCGCACAGGTGGTCCGCGAGGTTTCGATGCAGACCAACGAGGTGGCGGGCGACGGCACCACCACCGCCATCGTTCTGGCAAACGCGCTGATCCAGCGTGGCGTGGCCCTGACCGACAACGGCGTGAAGCCGGTCGATCTCTGCAAGGGCATCGACATGGCGGTGCAGCGCATCGTCAACGCGATCGACCAGTCGTCCCGCGATTGCGAGGCGAACCCCGACTACCTGAAAGCCGTGGCGCGGGTGTCGGCCACCGATCCAGACCTCGGGGATCTCGTGGCCGAGGCCTTTCGCAGGGTCGGCCGCGAAGGCGTCATCACCGCCGATTTCGGCGTCACCATCGAGACGACGATGGAGGTGATGGAGGGCATGTCCTTCGAACGCGGCTACATCTCGCACCACATGGTGACGGACCGCGAGCACATGGAGGCGGTGCTGCGCAATCCGCTGATCCTGATGACCGACCAGAAGATCCTGCAGCCGTCGATCCTGGACGGGGCCATTGCGATCGCCGAAGGTGAGGGGCGTCCGCTGCTCATCATCGCGGAGGAAATCGCGCCCGAAGTCGTGATGAAGCTGCTCGGCAACGGCGGGGCGGGCAAGTTCCTCATCGTGCATCCTCCGGAATACGGCCATTGGCGCAGCGCCATGATGGACGATCTGGCCATCATCACCGGCGGCGAGGTTCTGGCCCGCGACCTCGGCAAGAGGATCGAGGATGTCACCCGCGACCAGCTCGGCGGCTGCGAAATGGTCCGCTCGACCGCCTCCGCCACCAGCGTTCTGAGGGGCGAGGGCGATCACGACGCGGTCGTCGCCCGGCGCAACCAGGTGCAGCGGATGCATGACGTGGCACCGCCGAATATCGAACAGGACAAGCTGCGCGAGCGCCTTGCCAAGCTCTCGGGCGGCAGCGCGATCATCTATGCGGGCGGCTTCACCCCGGTCGAACAGAAGCGCAAGGTCCAACTGATCGAGGACGCGCTCTGCGCCGTCCGCGCGGCGGCCGAGGATGGCGTCGTCGCCGGGGGCGGCACGGCGCTGGCCCAGGCGGCGCCGGTGCTCGACAACCTCACCGCCATCGGCGACGTGGGCAAGGGGATCGCCCTGGTGCGGGGCATCCTGACCCAGCCTCTCCGGCGGATCGCCACCAACGCGGGGGCCGATGCCGACGCGGTGGTCGAGGCGATCACCGCCGGCGCGGCGGGGCACGGCTACGACGCTGCGACCGGTGTCTACGGCGACATGTTCGAGGCCGGGATCATCGACCCCGCGCGGGTGCCCGCCTCGGCGCTCGTGAACGCCGCATCGGTCGCCACGCTGATCCTCACGACGGAAACGCTGGTCGGCGATCTGGACGAAGGCGAGGCCGACCCGACCGAAGGCGCGGCCCGCGGCGGCGGCGCCGAACTGCTCGGCCGTCCGTAACACCGTGTCCGGCCGTGCGCCCGCAACGGCGCGCACGGCCCCGATCCCAGGAAAGGAGCCCGAAAAATGAAGGCTGCAAGACTATACGAATACGACCCCGCGATGAACGTGGAGCTGAAGATTGAAGACGTTCCCCCTCCCACAATCACAGCTCCGGACGAGGTGGTCGTCAAGGTCGGTGCGGCAGGCCTGTGCCGTACCGACCTGCATATCATCGAAGGTGTCTGGAAGGACATCATGGACGGCGAAGGCTCGCTTCTGCCCTATGTCATGGGGCACGAGAACGCCGGCTGGGTCGAGGATGTCGGCAGCGCCGTCACCTCGGTCAAGCCCGGCGACGCGGTGATCTGCCACCCGTTCCGCAGTTGCGGCATCTGCCTCAACTGCCGTTACGGGCACGACATGTACTGCGATCACGGGCTGTTCCCCGGGCTCGGCCTCGATGGCGGATTTGCCGAGTACTTCAAGACCAACGAAGCCTCGCTCATCAAGCTCAACACCGGGATCACGCCGTTGTCGGTGGCGCCCATGGCCGATGCGGGCATCACCGCCTACCGGGCGGCCAAGAAGGCGGCGAAGCTTCTCCAGCCGGGCGGCTACGTGCTGCTTCTGGGGATCGGCGGGCTGGGGCACATCGCGCTCCAGGTGCTCAAGCACACCTGCGGCGCGCGGGTCATCGCGGTGGACCGGGAACCGGGGGCGCAGCTTCTGGCCAAGGAGCTGGGCGCGGACATCGTCCTGTCCGGCGGGCCGGACCTGATCCAGGAGGTCAAGGACCTGACCGGCGGCGGTGCGCATGTGGCCATCGACTTCGTCGGCGAGCATGGCACCGAGAACACATGCTGGAAGCTGCTGCGCCAGGGCGGAGAGCTCATCATGGTGGGCTACGGCGGCACGGTCGAAGTGCCGACGCTCGAACTTGTCGCCAACGAGATCAAGATCGGCGGCAGTCTTGTCGGGGATTTCATCGAACTGGTCGAACTGATGGAGCTGAATGCCGACGGGAAGGTGAAGATGCACCAGACCGAATACAAGCTGGCGAACATCAACCAGGCCATCGACGATTTCAAGAACCGCCGCTTCACCGGGCGCGGCGTGATCGTTCCCTGAAACTGGCCTGAAACCGGAAAGCCGGGGCGGTGCGCCGTCCCGGCCCTTCCCCGGAAGAACGGAAGAGATCATGAAACATCAGTCACCCGACGCGCTGCGCCGCAGGGCGATCACCGGGGCAGGGGCCTTTGTCATCGGGTCGGGCTTCGTTGCCGGAACCGTCGGAGGCTGGGCGATGCAGCTCGACCACCTGCCCTCCGATACGATGGCGGGGCTGATCCTGCTGGCGCGCGACCTCCACGCCGGCGACGGCTTCCCGGACGAGGCCTTTGCCGTGGCGCTCAAGGGGTACGACACCAAGGAGGCGCGCCCGATGATCGAGACCGGGATTGCCGCGCTCGACGACGTGGCGCGGTTGCGCGGTTATCGCCGCTATCTCGACATGGACTACGAGGCCGACCGGCAGGAGGTCCTGCGCGAGGTTCACGACAGCGCCTTTGTCCGCAGCCTGCGCGCCGGTCTGGTGACGGCGCTGCACGGCCGGATGGCGCGCTCCGCGGTGCCCTGATCAGTCTCGGGGAATGTCGTACTGCTTGATCTTGCGGTAGAGCGTCGGGCGCGAAATGCCGAGGGTCGCGGCGACGCGGGTCAGATTACCCTTTTCCGCCAGCATGGCGCGCCGGATCGCCGAAGCCTCGACGTTTTCGAGGTTCACCGGCCCCTGCGACATCTCGATGTCATGGGACAGGCCGAAGCCGCCGACCGGCTCGAGGATTTCGGCCGGAAGATCGCGCAGCGTGACCTCGGTCCGGGTTTTGAGCAGGTGCAGTCTCTCGACCATGTTGCGCAGCTCGCGCACGTTTCCGGGCCAGCGATAGCTGCGCAGGCGCTCCAGCACGTCGGGCGGAAACTCCAGCCGCTCGCGCGAGAAGCGGGTGGCGTAGGTCTCGTTGAAATGTTCCAGCAGCAGCAGGATGTCGTTGCCGCGCTGGCGCAGGGGCGGGACGTCGATGGCGACGATGCCGATGCGATAGAACAGGTCGCGGCGGAACCGGCCGGTTTCCACATCGTCACGCAGGTTGCGGTTGGTCATCGCGACCAGCTGGACATTGACCGGACGCCGGGCGCTGTCGCCGATGCGGTAGACCGCCTTCTGTTCCAGCGCCCGCAGCAGGTAGGGCTGGAGTTCGACCGGCATGTCGCCGATCTCGTCCAGGCAGAGCACACCGCCGTCGGCCTGTTCGAACCTGCCGGCCTTGCCGCCGCGCACCGCGCCGGTGAAGGCCCCCTCGACATGGCCGAAGAGCTCGGCGCCGATCAGCTCCTTCGAGATGGCGGCACAGTTCACCGTGACATAGGGCGCGCCGCCCCGCGGCAGGCGGCTGTGGACGAGGCGGGCGAACAGCTCCTTGCCGACGCCGGTTTCGCCCTGGATCAGCACCGTCACGTTGGCGGCTGCGGCACGTTCCGCAAGTTCCATCGCCTCGAGCATCTTGGGCGCGGAACCGACGATGACGATCTCGTCCTCGTCGACATTGGCGCGGGCCTTGATGCGGACCGAATCCTCGAGCCGCACCCGCGCGGCACGGCTTTGCTTGAGGAACAGCGCGGCACCGCGCAGGCGGCCCTCGAACTCCAGCCGTTCGATTCCGTCGGTTTCCAGTTCCGGCGGCAGCGCGGCCTTGATGTCGCTGTCGGACATGCCGGCGCTGAGGGCGAGCAATTGACGACCGACGGCAAGGTCCGGACGCGGAAGGTGCAGCTTGTCGTCCAGCCCGCGGCGGAACAGGATGCGCCCGGCCTTGTCGAGCAGCAGAACGCTGTTGCCGGGGCGGGTGGCATCGGAATTCAGGAAGGCTTCGAGAAGCAGCGTCCGCTCCTCGCGCTGCTGTTCGGCCAGCGCGATCTCGATCTCTCGGGCGGCGGCGACGACGAGCGCGATGTTGTGGCGGCGGAAGATGTGCGGCGGCCCGGAAAGGTCGACGACCCCGATCACGCTGCGATCGAAGGGATCGAAGATCGGCACCCCGGCGCAGGTCCAGGCCTGCACGCCCTGGCAGAAATGCTCGGCGGCGTGCACGTATGTGGCCTTGCCGGTCTTGAGCGCGGTGCCGATGCCGTTGGTCCCGATGGCGTCCTCGTTCCAGATGCCGCCGATTTCGAGGTGGATCTCCTGACCCTCGTCCAGCACCGAATGGTCGCCGATGGCGTCGATGATGACGCCGTCCTTGTCGGTCAGGATCAGGATCGCCTTGGCCTCGGCCAGGTGCGGTTCGAGCCGGGCGAAGGCCGATTTCGCCGCCTGCCGCAGCGAGGCGTTGCGGCGGCGCAGGCGATGGAGGTTGTCCTGGTCCTCTATCTTGCGGGATTGCTGTTTCGAGGCGTCGACGCCCATGGTCAGGCTGCGCTGCCAGGATTGCACGATCTCGTTGCGCACCGGCGCATCGGCGACATCGGCAAGGGCATGGCCGGTCACGTAGTTCTCCCAGGCCTGCCGGGTCCGGCCTTCGGAATATTCCGGGCTGGACGTCCGGGGGGGCTGCGCACGCGTGAAGTAGCTTGATCTTCGCATATCTGGCTCAGTGTCTGCCTGGCTTGGAGCGTGTCGTGCTCTCGTGAAAGCGGAGGCGCCTGCGCCTCCGCCGGTCCCTCATGGCGCCGTCACTGTAGTCCGAGTTCCGTTCCTATGGCTTCGGCCAGCGCCTTGTCGTCGAAACCGCGATGGATTTCCGTGCCGTCGAGCGGGCGCAGCGCATCGAGCATCTCGCCTTCGACGGGTGAGTAGAAGCCGTTCTCGGCGGTGGCGAGAACAAAGCGTCTGCCCGAGAAATTGCCGCGGATCTCTCCCAGAAGCTGGATCTGCCTGCCGCTGTTCAGGTCCGCGAGAACGACGCGGTTGTTCATGCTGACCTTGACGTAGGGCCGGGGCGCTTCGGCGCCGCGCGACCGGCCGAGGTCGTGGATCAGCAGGCCGTCGGGTTTCGGCGTTTCCTTCGCCTTGGCCATGGTCTGCTGCATGGCGGTGTAGCCACCGCCGCTGATCTGGTCGGCGAGCTTTTTGATGACGTGAGAGTTTTCAGATATCAGTCGCTTGGCCTGCGCGTCTTCACGACGCGGCCCGTCGCGTTTCGAGAAAATATCCAAGTGCCGTCCTCCCTGCACAAAAGATTAACAGAATAGAAACATCCTGCATACGTTATTTTGTTGGCTCTGTCGGTGTCCGGCTGCCAATGCGCCGACACGGGTGCCACGGAAATGGCCGGTCCGGAAAGGCGGGCTTTGTGCGCGTCATGCGCCGCGCCGGGCTGTGCGATCCGGGCCGGATCGCGACGTGGCGCGGGTCGGTGACGGCGCCGGATGTCCTCCGGAAGGCGGCTCGTTGACGCAACGGCAGCTCCCCGAGGGAAACCGGGCGCGGGTTAATCCGCGCCCGGCAAGACCTTAGGCCAGATCGAAACGATCGGCGTTCATCACCTTGGTCCAGGCGCGGACGAAGTCGCGCACGAACTTGCCGGCGTTCCCGGTGGCGGCATAGACCTCGGCCAGCGCCCGCAGTTGCGAGTTGGAACCGAAGACCAGATCGACGCGGCTGGCCGTCCACTTGGGCGCGCCGCTGTCGCGGTCGGTGCCGACGAAGGTCTCGGTCGATCCGCCGTCCGATTTCCACGCCGTGCCCATGTCGAGCAGGTTGACGAAGAAGTCGTTGCTCAGGGTGCCGACGCGGTCGGTCAGAACTCCCGCATCCGAGCCGCCGTGGTTCGCACCCAGGACCCGCAGACCGCCGACAAGCACCGTCATCTCGGGCGCGGTCAGCGTCAGAAGCTGGGCGCGGTCGACGAGCAGTTTCTCGGTCGGAACGGTGTAGTCGGCCTTGAGATAGTTGCGGAACCCGTCCGCCTCCGGCTCCAGCACGTCAAAGCCTTCGGCATCGGTCTGCTCGGCGCCCGCATCGGTGCGGCCGGGGGTAAAGGGCACCTCGACGGCGTGTCCGCCCGCCTTTGCCGCGGCTTCGACGGCCGCCGTGCCGCCCAGAACGATCAGGTCGGCAAGCGAAACCTTCTTGCCGCCGGTCGCGGCCGCATCGAACTCCGCCCGGATGCCGTCAAGCACCGCAAGAACGCGCGAGAGCGACTCGGGCTCGTTCACGTCCCAGTCCTTCTGGGGCGCCAGACGGATGCGCGCGCCGTTGGCACCGCCTCGTTTGTCGGAGCCCCGGAAGGTCGCGGCAGAGGCCCAGGCGGTCTTGACCAGATCCGCCACCGACAGGCCGGAGCCGAGGATGCGGTCCTTGAGCGCGGCGATGTCGGCCGCATCCACCAGCGCGTGGTCGCGGGCGGGGATCGGGTCCTGCCAGAGCAGATCCTCGGCCGGCACGTCCTTGCCCAGATAGCGCGCCTTGGGGCCCATGTCGCGGTGGGTCAGCTTGAACCAGGCGCGGGCAAAGGCATCGCGGAAGGCCTCGGGATCGGCGTGGAACCGGCGCGAGATCTGCTCGTAGACCGGGTCCATCCGCATCGCCATGTCGGCGGTGGTCATGATGGTCTTGACCTTCTTCGAGGGATCGTGCGCGTCGGGCGCCATATGCGCCTCGTCGACACCGACCGGGGTCCACTGCTGCGCACCGGCGGGCGAGCGCGTCAGTTCCCATTCGTAGCCGAAGAGCAGGTCGAAATAGCCGTTGTCCCACTGCGTCGGGGAGGCGGTCCAGGCGCCCTCGATGCCGCTGGTGATGGTGTGGCCGCCCTTGCCGCTCTCATGGGTCGACATCCAGCCGAAACCCTGCGCGGCGATATCCTCGCCCTCGGGCTCCGCCCCGACCAGCGCGGCATCGCCCGCGCCGTGGCACTTGCCGAAGGTGTGGCCGCCGGCGGTCAGCGCGACGGTCTCCTCGTCGTTCATGCCCATCCGGGCAAAGGTCTCGCGGATGTCGCGGCCCGAGGCGACGGGATCGGGATTGCCGTCCGGTCCTTCGGGGTTCACGTAGATCAGGCCCATCTGCACGGCGGCCAGGGGGTTTTCAAGCACCCGGTCGCCGGAATAGCGGCTGCCCGGCTTGTCCGAGGTCGCCAGCCATTCCTCTTCCGTACCCCAGTAGATGTCTTCCTCGGGCTCCCAGATGTCGGCACGTCCGCCGCCGAAGCCGAAGACCGGGCCGCCCATGGATTCGATGGCGCAGTTCCCGGCGAGGATCATCAGATCCGCCCAGGACAGCGCGTCGCCGTATTTCTGCTTCACCGGCCAGAGCAGGCGCCGCGCCTTGTCGAGATTGGCGTTGTCCGGCCAGGAATTGAGCGGCGCGAACCGCTGCGAACCGGAGGAGGACCCGCCCCGCCCGTCGCCGGTGCGGTAGGTGCCCGCGCTGTGCCAGGCCATGCGGATGAAGAACGGGCCGTAATGGCCGTAATCCGCGGGCCACCACGGCTGGCTGTCGGTCATCAGCGCGTAGAGATCGGCCTTGACCGCGTCGAGATCCAGCGCCTTGAACGCCTCGGCATAGTCGAACTCCGTATCCATCGGGTCCGACAGCGGCGTGTTCTGGTGCAGGATCTTCAGGTTCAGCTGGTTGGGCCACCAGTCGCGGTTGCTGCGCAGGTTCACCGTGGTGTGCCGGGACGCGCCATGCATCACCGGGCATTTGCCCGGCATATCGTTACCATCCATTGAAGGACTCCTTTTGTCGAATGAAATCAGAGGTTTTCCGGCCGCTGCCGGGAGGATCGGGGCGATGTCCGGGAAAGTCGCAAAGCCGCGCCGCCACCTGTCGTGGCGCCGGTCCGGCGTGTCGATGTTCCTCCCCCGTGACGTTCCGGAATCACTCTAGCCTTGTGCGGCAATAAAAATAAGTTGAATGTTCTGATTGATGCGATAGATTTTTCTAATGGCGAACCTGACCCTGAAACATCTGCGCTATTTCGATGCGCTGGCGCTTCACGGGCATTTCGGGCGCGCGGCGGAGGCCGCGTCGATCACCCAGCCCGCCCTGTCGGTTCAGATCCGCGACATGGAGACCGAACTGGGCGTGACGCTGTTCGAGCGCGGGCCGCGCCAGGTCCGCCTGACGCAGGTCGGCGAGGATGTGGCGCCCCGCGTGCGCGACATCCTGAGGGCGCTGGACGAACTCGGCGACATCGCCCGCGCCTCGCGCGATTGCCTTGCGGGCCGACTCAGGATCGGGGTGATCCCGACCATCGCGCCCTATCTGCTGCCCTCGATCATCTCGCGGCTGTCGCAAAGCCATCCCGCGCTCGAGATCCATGTGCGCGAGACGCTGACCTCCCGCCTGATCCAGGAACTTTCCGACGGGCGGCTCGATGCGGCGATCGTGGCCTTGCCGGTCTCCGAACCCTCGCTGACCGAGGTGCCGCTGTTCTCGGAAACCTTCGTGCTGGTCCGTCCCGAGGTCGACGAAAGCGTCCCCGTTCCCGACCGCGAAACGCTGCGCGAGATGCGGCTGCTGCTGCTGGAGGAGGGGCATTGCTTTCGCGATCAGGCGCTGTCCTTCTGCAACGTGCGCTCCGCGCTCCCGCGCGAGATGCTGGACGGCAGTTCCCTGTCGACGCTGGTGCAGATGGTCGGCGCCGGCATCGGCGTGACGCTGATCCCGGAGATGGCGGTGCCGGTGGAGACCCGCGCGACGCCGGTTTCGGTGTCCCGCTTTCTCGGGGCGCAACCGACCCGCACCGTGGGCATGATCTGGCGCAACACCAGCCCGCTCAAGGAACAGCTTCACCAGATTTCCGAAACCGTCCGTGCCTGCGGAGAGGATCTGGCAGAGGCGCGCCGCGCCGCGGAGACAGGGCCCCGAAAGCCGCCTGTCTGAGGGCCGACCGGCCTCCGACCAAAGTCGCAGGTTGACGGGGGATCGGTTGCGTTATCCTGTTCCCCTCTCGATGGGAGGAGATCGCGACATGTGCCAAGTCTTCGCCGGGCAGGATCCTGCCCGATACACCTCGACCACACGCAGCCTGCGCCTGAACGGGCAAAGCACCAGCATTCGTCTTGAAAACGCCTTCTGGGACATTCTCGACCAGATCGCGGAGGCGGATGCGATGTCGACCCCGGCCTTTCTGTCCCGGCTGCATTCCGAGGTACTGGAAACCCGGGGCGAGCCGGTGAACTTCACCTCGCTCCTGCGCACGGCCTGCCTTGTCTTCATCGGTCAGTCCGGTGGCGTCACCGCAGACGCGGGCCTGGGAAAGATCGCAGCCGAGTAACGCGCGGCCGCAAAAAACCGCATGTAGTAGCCCCCTACTACCCGCGACCCGCCAAAGCGCGGCACCCTGATTTGGTCAGAAAACCGAACCGATTCAGGAGAACCCTTTGGCCAAAGCCATCCACAGCATGATCCGCGTTCTGGACGAGTCGCGGTCCGTCGACTTCTACCGCCGCGCTTTCGGGCTCGAGATCGCGGACCGGCTGGATTTCGATACGTTCACGCTGATCTATCTCAGCAATTCCGAGACCGGCTTCGAACTCGAACTGACGGTGAACAAGGACCGGACGGAGCCCTACGACCTCGGCGACGGCTACGGCCATTTCGCCGTTTCGGTCGGCGATCTCGATGCCGAGCACGCGCGTTTCGAGGCCGAAGGTCTGAACCCCCGCAAGCTGGTGGCCTTTGCCCCGGCGGGCGAGGTGGTCGCCCGGTTCTTCTTCGTCGCGGACCCGGACGGCTACCAGATCGAGGTGCTGGAGCGGTCGGGACGCTTCGGGTGATCCATTCCGCGGCGTCTTGAGGAGGGCGCCGCCTGTCTTGAAGGGAGGAGACAACAATGACCACAGCCAATCGCGGTCTGACCCGCAGGGAGCTTCTGTCGCGCGCCAGCGCGGCGGGGGCGGCCTTTGTCACGGGGGCGGGGTTCGTCGCCGCGCCGGACGCGGCATGGGCCTATGAGACGGCCCATATCGACCCGGGCGCCTTTGCGACGCTCGTGCAGATGGCGCGCGACATCTACCCGCACGACCGCATCCCCGACGAACACTATGTCCTCGCGGTCAAGGGCTACGACACGCCCGAGGCGGCGCCCGGCATCACCGCCGGGATCGCCGCGCTGGATGCGGCGGCGCAGGGCAGGGGTCATGCCTCCTACCTTGCCACCGGCTGGGAGCGCGACCGCGTCGACATCCTGCGCGGGATGGAGGACGGCGCCTTCTTCCAGCAGATCCGGGGCGGGCTCGTCACCGGACTCTACAACCAGAAAGCGGTCTGGCCGATCTTCGGCTACGAGGGGGAAAGCTTCTCCAAGGGCGGTTACATCGACCGCGGCTTCAACGACATCAACTGGCTTTGAGGCCTCGGGAGGTTTGGCACCATGACGGCACCTTTTGACCTGACCGACGACAGCGTCGTCGTCATCATCGGCACCGGCGCAGGCGGCGGCGTGCTTGCGAACGAACTGGCCCAGAAGGGCGTGAGCGTTGTCGCGCTCGAAGCGGGCGGGCGGTATCTGCCCGAGGACTACATCAACGACGAATGGGAAAGTTTCGGGCAACTTGCCTGGACCGATCCCCGAACCACCTCGGGCGACTGGCGCGTGGCCCGCGACTTCAGCGGGTTGCCCGCGTGGATCGTCAAGGCGGTCGGCGGCACCACGACGCACTGGGCCGGGGCCTCGATCCGGTTCCAGGATCACGAGTGGAAGGGCAGGACCACCTACGGCGACGTGCAGGGCGCGAACCTTCTGGACTGGCCGATCGACGGCGCCGAGATGGCGCCCTGGTACGACAAGGCCGAGAAGAAGCTCGGGGTGACCCGCACCAACGGCTGGCCCGGCCTTCCGGGCAACAACAACTACCTCGTCTTCGAAAAGGGTGCCAAGGCGCTCGGCTACAAGGAGGTGCACACCGGCCGCATGGCGATCATGAGCCACGAGGACGGCGAGCGCACCATGTGCCAGCAGACCGGCTTCTGCTTCCAGGGCTGCAAGTGGGGGGCAAAGTGGTCTTCGGCCTACACCGACATCCCGGCGGGCGAAGAAACCGGCAACCTCGAGGTTCGCGAACGCGCCCATGTCGCCCGCATCCTGCACGACGATGCCGGCAAGGTGACGGGGGTCGAGTATTTCGACGCCGACGGCGCGCTGCAGATGCAGAAGGCGCGGCTGGTCTGCGTGGCGGGCAACAGCTTCGAAAGCCCGCGGCTGCTGCTCAACTCGGCCTCGTCGATGTTCCCGGACGGGCTGGCCAACAGCTCGGGCCAGGTCGGGCGCAACTACATGCGCCACATGACGGGCTCGGTCTATGCGACCTTCGACAAGCCGGTGCGCATGTGGCGCGGCACCACCATGGCGGGCATCATCCAGGACGAGGCGCGGCACGATCCGTCGCGCGGCTTCGTCGGCGGCTACGAGATGGAGACGCTGTCCCTGGGCATTCCGTTCATGGCGGCCTTCCTCGATCCCGGCGGCTGGGGTCGCGAGTTCACCTCGGCGCTGGATTCCTACGAGAACATGGCCGGCATGTGGCTGGTGGGCGAGGACATGCCGCAGGAAACCAACCGCGTCACGCTGAACCACGAGGTGAAGGACCAGCACGGCCTGCCGGTCGTCAATGTCAATTTCGACGACCATCCCAACGATCTGGCGATGCGGGCCCATGCCTACGAACGCGGCATGGCGGTCTATGATGCGGTGGGGGCGACCCGGACCTTCCCGACGCCGCCCTATCCGTCGACGCACAACCTCGGCACCAACCGGATGTCCGAATCCGCGCGCGACGGCGTGGTGAACCGCTGGGGACAGACCCACGACATTGCCAACCTGTTCATCTCGGACGGGTCGCAGTTCACCACGGGCGGGGCCGAGAACCCGACCCTGACCATCGTCGCGCTGGCGATCCGGCAGGCGGATCACATCGCCAACGAGATGTCGCGCGGAAACATCTGACCCGCGCGGGATGCAACGAGGGCGCGTGCCGGACTTCCGGCGCGCGCCCATCCGATTCCGCAGGACGGGGGGCTGAGGGGCCAAGGACAGGCTCCCCCGCGTGGTCATGCGCAGGTTGGGGCCGTACCCCGAAGCAATCAGGACGGCCGATGCGCAGAAGCCGGCAGCCGGATCCATCGCCAGCCGTTCGGGCGGAATGCCCGCGCGGGGCGATGGGACGTGCGGGCGGTCAAATTTCCTTTGACTTGAGATGAGTTAATGCGGTCATATACACTCATAGCGTGTATTCACCTGTCGCCACCCCATTGCGACGACCCCCTCATTGTCACAGCCGCAAGGGACCGCCCGTGTCGAACGTTGCCGGAAAAGCCTATGCCATGAACGTGGTGACCCCCAGTCATCCCTGGCTGACCTGGATAAATCGCCTGCTCTTCATGGCCGCGCGCGGGATGCCGGAAAAGCTGACCGGATTGCTCGGCCTGTCGCTGATCCACTTCGCCCGCTGGGTCATCATCAAGCGCGACCAGTGGCCCGACCTCGGGCAGGGGCCGGAGCGACTCGACAACGACTACATGCTCTTCTGTTCCAATTTCAACGGAACTTGGGACCAGTATATCGACGCCTTTTCGGACGGCATTCCCGACGGGCTGAACCTGTTCTGGTATTCGGCGACCAAGTATCCGCAGTCGATCCCGATCTCGGCCTTCAAGAACTACATCACTTTCAACCAGATCGGCACCGACTATTATTACAACGCCACTCCCGGCTCGGCACAGCGCGACATCAAGGCCGCGCTCAGGGTCCGGGAGGCAGTGCTGGAACTGGCCGGGGTGCACGGTTCGGGCGGTGCCGACGCATTTGCCCGCGCCTACGGGCAGGCGCTGCTCAGGGTTCAGAACGACCTGGGCGATCCGGGGTTCGGCCCGGTTGCCAGCCTCGACACCGAACGTGCCGACGTGAACCGACTGGCCTATATCGCCGCGGCCCAGGCCCAATTCGCCCGCCGGAAAGGGGCCTGAGATGGCCGATCTGGAGTCCGGGCACCTGTTCCTGACCTATGTCATCCCGATCCGACGCGGCGGGCCGCGCAACGACGTCTCCTTCAAGCAGAAGCTGCGCATCGAACTGGCGCGGCTGCCGCCCGCGCATCAAACGCCGGCGACTGAGAAGACCGAATATGCCGCCCCCTTTGCCCGCAACCGTCGCACCCATTTCGCGCGGATGTTCGTGCTGGACAACGTGGTCTACAACGGACGCAACGGGCAGGATGCGCTGGTCGGAGCGCTGCGGAACGTCGGCACGCTCACCCCGCAGCATGTGGACGGGCTGCGGTCCGCGTATCTCGTCTTCACGGCGGATGTGGATGCCGTGGTCCGGGAGGGCGATCCGCTTCCGGACGACCTCGACCCCGACGCGCAGCGCAGGGTGCGGATGGCCTATGCGCGGACACTCTGGGACACCATGGGCAAGGAGATCGCCGCGATCTTCGGCAATTGCCACGGGTTCGAGGGCGTCAGCTCAGGCGAAGCCTTCGGCGCCTATCTCGAACGCTGCCACATCGAAACGACGATGCCCTTTCACGACTACTACCTTGTTCCGCCGGAGTTTCACGTCCTGCCGGTCCGGGCGCTGGCCCTCGCCGTCCTGATCCCCGGCGGCATCGCGCTCGGCGCGCTCTTGCTGCGCATCCTCGGGCTGGAGGCGCTGTTCGGGCTGAACACCCTGCTGCTGGCCGTTGCGGCGTTTCTGGTGACGCTTCTCGCCTTTGTCCTCGCGGTGCGCCACGCGCTGCGCAACGGGGCAATGCCGCTCGCCCCGGCACGGCATGACGACCTGCCTTCGGTGCTCAAGGCGCTCTACATCCAGCAGGCCTTTGCCGATTTCGTGGCCGAGCATCAGGGCCGCGACGCGGGCGCTCTGGCCGCGGGGTTCGGCGCCTTTCTCGACCGGAACGTGCCCGCCGACCCGAACGGCCCGACGCAGCGGCCGGGGGTCATCGCCTCGGATGCGCCGCAGCCCCGCGCCCGTGTCTGAGGAACAAACACAATGACCGATCCGCTGAACCTGCATGACATCCAGGGCAATGTGACCCGCGCCTACGGCCGGTTCTCCTTTCCCTTCGCGCGGTATTTCTTCTTCCAGATTCGCGACCCGGCGGCGGGCCGCGCCTTTGTAGACACGGTGCGCAAGGCGGTCACCACCTCGGCGCGCTGGCCCGAAGAGGCGGACAAGCCCGCCTGCACGGTCAACATCGCCTTCACCTTCATGGGCCTCTACTGGCTGGAGGTGCCGGACCGCACCCTTCAGGGCTTCCCGGACGTCTTCATCTCGGGGATGCGGGCGCGTGCGGCGATGCTCGGGGACCGCGATCCCACCCGGACCGAGGCCGACGACCCCGACTGGGACAGGGGGTGGGACCGGATCTGGCGCGCCAACCGCAGGCCGGGACTGGGCGGGGCCGGGGATGTCCACATCCTCGTGACGCTCAACGCGCAGCCCGACCTTGGCGAGGCCGCCTCCGGGACGCCCGAGTTCCTGTCGCGGCTGCGCGTGCCGCATCCGGAGCTCGAACGGCGTACCGACTGGCTCCGATCGCTGACCGGCGACGGACTGGTGCTGATCGAGGAGAACGGCCTCAGCGGCGCGGAGCCCTATCAGTCCGCCTCGGCGGTCTTCGACAGGTTCGACGGGCATGCCCTGCCCACCGCGCGGGAACATTTCGGCTTTACCGACGGCATCGGCGATCCGGTCTTCAAGGGCCAGTATCCGCCCGAAGCCGAAAGGACCGCCGTGATCGGGCGCGGCAAACGCATGGGCGACGGCTGGGAACCGCTGGAACCCGGCGAGTTCATCCTCGGTCATCCGGACGAGAGCCAGGAATTGCCGCCCACTGCCATGCCCCCGGAATTCATGCAGAACGGCACCTTCATGGCCTATCGCAAGCTGCACGAGAATGTCGGCACCTTTCACGACGTCGTCGGGGAGGAGGCGGAGACCTACGCGCGGGTCATGCAGGTCGGCGAGGTCGAGGCGCGGGAGACGATCCTTGCCAAGATCTGCGGCCGCTGGTCCGACGGCGTGCCGCTGGCCGTGGTGCCGACCTTTTCGGCCTGGATCGCGTTCGGACAGGCGGGCGGCTGGCGCGACGAGGCGGGACAGATCCGGATGGACGCCGAGGCCTGGAACCGGAACCTCGCCTATATCCGGTCTCCGGCGGCATCGGATTTCCGGTATGCCGACGACATGGCCGGGTTCAAATGCCCTGCCGGAGCGCACATGCGGCGGGTCAACACGCGCGATTATCTCGACCCGACGAACGCGGCCGGGGTCGATCCGGAAACCGGCCGCCAGCCCGTCAATGCCGAGGCGAACCACGCGCTCAACAAGCGCCGCCGCATCCTGCGTCGCGGACTGCCCTACGGTCCGCAGATGGCGGGCGAAGGCCGTGACGAGACGGAACAGGGGGTCATCATGATGATCCTCGGTGTCGATCTGTTCCGGCAGTTCGAATTCGTGCAGCAACAGTGGATCCAGTACGGGCTGGATTTCCACCAAGGGAACAACACCTGCCCGATGCTGGGGCGGCACGATCACCACAGACGGCACATGATCCCCTCGGACCCGGCGACGGGCAAGCCGCCCTACATGATGACACGGCTCAAGACCTTCGTGGAGTGCCGGGGCGGGGAGTATTTCTTTGTCCCCTCGCTGATGGCGCTCCGGATGCTGGCGATGGGGATCGTCGATCCGACCTGACCGGCCCGCCGCGACCGTGTCCGGCGCGGGGTGCCGAGTCGAAGCGCGCGGCCCGCCCGGGAGCGGGCTGACGATGGGCGCGCTGCCGGAATAACTTGCAGACCGCCCGCATCTCCGCCCAAGCGCTGAGCAACTGCCGTATTCGCTGCGGATGAACCACGGTTGCGGCACTGCAGAATTGCGCTTCCTTCCACATGCATACGACATTGCATGCATGTGGAAGGAAGGTGCGATGTCGTCTGAAATCATCTGCGGAACGAATATCTCCAAGGTCTACGCCACCGCGACCGGGCCGCTGGTGGCGCTGGACGATGTGAGCTTCGGTGTCGAGGAGGGCGAGTTCATCTCGCTCGTCGGGCCGTCGGGCTGCGGCAAATCGACCCTGCTGTCGATCCTCGGCGGGCTTGAGGACAGGAGCCTCGGGCATCTCGACATCGCGGGGAAACCGGCGGACAGCCCGCGCCCCGACGTCGGCATGATGTTCCAGACCTCGGTCCTGTTTCCGTGGCGCACCATCCGCGAGAACGTGCGCCTGCCGGGGCAGATCCTGAAGCTCGACAAGGCCCGGCAAAAGCAGCGAACCGAAGAACTGCTCGACATGGTGGGGCTGAACGGTTTCGGCGACCGCTACCCCGGAGAGCTGTCCGGCGGCATGCGGCAGCGCGTCGGGCTGGCGCGGCTGCTCGCCCATGATCCGCGCATCCTGATGATGGACGAGCCCTTCGGCGCGCTCGACGAATTCACCCGCGAGACCATGAACCTCGAACTGCTGAGAATCTGGGAGGCGACCCGCAAGACGGTGATCTTCGTCACCCACAACATCGGCGAGGCGGTGTTCCTCTCGGACCGCGTCTTCGTGATGACGCCCCGCCCGGGCCGTCTGGAAGGCATCGTCGAGATCGACCTGCCGCGCCCCCGCACGACCGGGATCATGCGCGATCCGCGCTATTCCGAACTCGTCTTCGAAATCCGCCGGATGCTCGGCGTGGATCACTGAGGCCCGATGATGACCATGACCGATACCACCCGCGTGCCCGGCACCACCGCGCAGACCAGCGCACGGCAGGGCGACGCCATCACCCGCTTCATCGAGGACGACCGTCGCCGTGCCCGGCGCGAGCTGATCACCAACCGCCTCCTCGCGCTCGGCTTCGGGGTCTTCGTCCTGCTGGTCTGGGCCGTCGCCACCCACGGCGGCTTTGTCCATTCGCTCATCATTCCGACCCCGATCGCGACGCTCGAAGCATCGGGGCGTGTTATGTCGGCGGATTACTTCCTTCCCAACGTCTGGGTGACATTGCAGGAAATCTTCTGGGGGTTCGTCATCGGCATGGCGGCGGGCGCGATCCTCAGCATCCTGGTGGCGATGTTCGCGCCGGTGCGGGCGACGCTCTATCCCTATCTCGTGGCTCTGCAGGCCCCGCCCAAGATCGTGCTGGCGCCGATCTTCATCACCTGGTTCGGCTTCGACATGGAATCCAAGATTGCCATATCGGTGGTGATGTGCTTTTTCCCGATGTTCCTGAACACGCTGACCGGGCTGTCCTCGGTCGATCCCAACGCGATCAAGCTCATGCGCTCGCTGACCGCGAACCGCTGGCAGACCTTCCGCCACCTGCTGTTGCCCAATGCCGCCCCGATCATGATGGCTGGGGTCAAGCTGTGCTGGACGCTGGCCGTCCTCGGCGTGATCGTGGGCGAATTCGTCGGCGCCTCGGCCGGGATCGGCTACCTGATCTACGCGATGAACTTCCAGCTCGACATTCCGGCGGTGTTCTTCCTCATCATCCTGCTCTCGCTGTTCACGCTGATCGTCTACCAGCTGATCGAATGGCTCGAGAACCGCGTGGTGTTCTGGACCTCGCTCTGATCGCGGCACACGGGCCCGACCCGACATTACCCGACTGCAAGAAACCGAACCAACAGTGGAGAGCGACATGACTTTTCTATCACCCGGATTCAGCGGGCTCATCAGGGCTGCCGTCCTCGGCGGGGCCTGCGCCGCCGGCGGCAGCGCGGCGCTGGCCGATGACCTGATCAAGTTCGACGGCGTCACGGCGCAGGGCGGCCCGACCGCGCAGATGTTCCCGATCTTCGTGGCGCAGGAGATGGGCTATTACACCGACGAAGGCCTGGACGTGACGCTGAACTATTCCAAGGGGTCCTCCGACGCCGCGCGCCAGCTTGCGGCGGGCAATGTCGAATGGGGCATCTTCTCGGCCGCGGCGACCATGCAGGCGGTGCAGCGGGGCTTTCCGCTCAAGGCGATCATGCAGGTCTACTACCCCGACACCTTCGACATCGTCGTGCCCGTCGACAGCCCGGTGCAGACCGTGGCCGACATGAAGGGCAAGACCATCGGCGTCTCCGATCTTGCCGGGGGCGAGGTGCCGATGGTGCGCGCCTCCATCGTCGACAGCGGGCTGGCCGAAGGTGCCGACGTCAAGCTGGTGATCGCGGGCGAGGGCGACCCGACCACGATCCGCTCGTTCGAACAGGACCGCATCCAGGCCTATGCCGGGGCCAAGCGGGACCTTCTCCTGATCCCGGCGCAGGGGATCGAGACCCGCTCGATCACGCCCGAAGCCATCGCCAGCTTTCCCGGCGACGCGCTGTCGGTGCGCGCCGAGACCTATGAATCCGATCCCGAGCTTCTGGTGAAGTTCACCCGCGCCACCCTCAAGGGCTGGGCCCGCGGGATGACCGATCCCGACGGGACCTTCGCGCTGCTCAAGACCAAGTACGCGGCGGCGAGCCTCGGCGACAACCCGGTGGCAGAGCCGTTCTGGGCGCTGGTACAGACCTATTACACCGCGCCCGACAGCGTCGAGAACCACGGCACCTTCCTGCCGGCCGGGTGGGAGACCTACATGTCCTACCTCCAGCTCGGCGAAGGCGAGCAGAAGGCGCTGGCCGGTCCCGTGGACCTCGGCGCGATGCTGGTCGACGACATCGTGCTCGAGGCCTGGGACGGTCTCGACATCGAAAAGCCCTGAACGATGCGCTTCGGGCCTGCCCGGCGGGCGGGCCCGTTTCCCGATGCGACCGGCGCGGACGCCCGGCCCAGGTACTGGATTGACATGACCGAACAGACTTCGACCGCCTCCGCCGACCCGGGGATGATCCCGCTTGCCGTCGTCGGCGCCCATATCACCGGGATGCCGCTCAACCACGAACTCACCACGCCGGGCGGGCATCTGATCCGCGCCGCGCGGACCGCACCGCTCTACCGGTTGTTCGAACTGCCGGGCACGACGCCGCGCAAGCCGGGGCTGTTGCGCGTCGGACCTGAGTCCGGCGCGGCGATCGAGGTCGAGATCTGGGCGCTTCCCGCCGCCGCCTTCGGCCTGTTCGTCAGCCGCATTCCCGCCCCGCTCGGCATCGGTACGCTGAGCCTGTCCGACGGTACGCAGGCCAAGGGCTTTCTCTGCGAAGAGATCGGCACCCGCGATGCGCGCGACATCACCGCCTTCGGAGGCTGGCGCGCCTGGATCGCCGAGGTCTCCGGCGTACCCGCCGCCGACCGGGCGTAGCGCGCGCCGGGGATCAGCTGCGCAGCGCCGGAGCCACGGAACCGACCGAGGTGCGCACGACGCGGATGTGGTCGCGCGCCAGCCGCGCGGCGCCGTCCGCATCCCGCGCGAGGATCGCCTCGACGATGGCGGCATGTTCCTCGATCGACTGGTGAATCCGCCCCGAAGAGCCGAACTGCGCGCGGCGGAAGGGCTGCAGCCGGTTGCGCACGCCGCGCGTCACGTCGGCCAGGAAATCGTTGTCGCCCAGACTGTAGATCAGCTCGTGAAAGGCGGCATTGGCCTCGTAATAGCCGGCCACGTCCTCGGCCTCGGCCCGCGCGCGGCAGGTCTCGTGCGCGGCGGTGAGCTGACCCGATTTGTCGGCGGGCATGTTCTCGGCCGCAAGGCGGGCACAGAGGCTTTCGAGTTCGGCCATGACGTAGAACATCTCGTTCACCCGCTCCGGGGTGAAATTCGGCACGACCGCCCCGCGATGCGGCCGCGCTTCGACAAAGCCGATGGCCTCGAGCTGGCGGATCGCCTCGCGTACCGGCGTCCGGGACACTTCGAACCTCTGCGCAAGCGAGGTTTCGTCCAGCACCACGCCCGGCCCGATCATGCCGCGCACGATTTCATCGGCGAGGGTGACGCGGATGCGCTCGGTCGAGGTGGGCTTTCTCTTGACGACGTTCAGGGCCGTTTCCTCGCGTTGCATGCAATCGGAATCTATCGGCAAGGCAGTCGGTTGTCCATTCCGCTTCTCCCCGCGGGGGGCGGATCACGCGTCCTGCCCGCCGTCCGTGCAGGACCCCGGTTCTGTCCGCAGGCCCCGTGCAGGGTGCCGCAGTCCCCGGCGGTCTTGTGCCGGAATTTCATACGTCCTATGCATGAATGCGGAGGCGGGAATGGATCTGGCGCTGCTCGAGGATTTTCTGGAACTGGCGCGCGAGCTGAACTTTTCCCGCGCGGCGGAAAAGCGCAACATGACGCAGCCGGCCTTCAGCCGCCGCATCCGCGCGCTGGAGGACGCGATGCGCACCCCGCTTGTCCTGCGCACGACGCGGCAGGTTGCCCTGACCCCCGCCGGGAAGGCCTTCCAGCCGCGCGCCGCCGCGATCGCGCGGGCCTTCGCGGATGCGCAGCGCGAGGCGCTGGAGGCCGCGGGGCGGACCCAGCGGAGCCTCAACCTCGCCGCCACGCATGCGCTGTCCTACACCTTCGTGCCGCGCTGGCTCATGCATGTCGCCGGCCCGGCCGAGGTCGGGACGCTCAACATGGTGTCGGACACGCATCGGCAATGTGTCGATCTGGTGCAGCGGGGCGAGGCGAGCTTTTTCATAAGCCATCGCGGGCCCGACACTCCGCAGGACCTGTCCGAACGGCAGTTCCGCCACCACGTGATCGGGAGCGACCGGCTCGTGCCGGTCTCCGCGCCCGACGCGGCGGGGCGCCCGCGCTGGAGGCTGGCCACCGATGACGGCCCGGCCCCCTACATCGGTTACGGCGCCGCCTCCGGACTGCACGCGATCCTCGAAGCGCATTGGGCGCTGCATGGCCGCCCCGACCTGCGCCAGGTCATGAGTTCGGTCCTTGCGGCGACCAATCTCGAGATGGCGAAGGAGGGGCAGGGCATCGCCTACCTGCCCGGCAGCCTCGCGGAACGGGACCTCGACCGCGGCCGTCTCGTCCCTGCCGGGGATGCATCGCACCATGTGTCCGTGCAGGTGGTGATCTATCGCCCCCGCTCCCGGCTGTCCGCCCATTGCGAGGCGTTCTGGCAGAAGGTCGTCAGGGGCTCTGCCGTCTGATTGATGCCGAAAGGGGATGAATTGACGCGCAATCGGCATTGGCCTGCGGGGGGATGCGCCCGCTAGGGTCCCGCCGAACGCCGGACTCCGGTGCCCGCGACAAAGGAAGACAGCCCATGCGCATCATCGACATCTGCGAGGTCACGAAGCCGATCTCCTCGCCCATCCGCAACGCCTATATCGACTTCAGCAAGATGACGGCGAGCCTTGTCGCCGTCGTCACCGACGTGGTGCGCGACGGGCGGCGCGTGGTGGGCTACGGGTTCAACTCCAACGGTCGCTACGGCCAGGGCGGGCTGATCCGCGAACGCTTCCGCGACCGCATTCTCGAGGCCGACCCGGCTTCGCTGATGAACGACGAGGGCACCAATCTCGACGGACACCGGATCTGGGCCGCGATGATGCAGAACGAAAAGCCCGGCGGCCATGGCGAGCGATCGGTCGCCGTCGGCACCATCGACATGGCGGTCTGGGATGCCATCGCCAAGATCGAGGGCAAGCCGCTGTTCCGCCTGCTGGCCGAACGCAAGGGGGTCGAGGCCGATCCGCGCGTCTTCGTCTATGCGGCGGGTGGCTATTACTATCCCGGCAAGGACGATACCGCCCTGCGCAGGGAGATGCGCGGCTATCTCGACCGGGGCTACACTGTCGTCAAGATGAAGATCGGGGGCGCATCGCTCGACGAGGACCGCCGGCGGATCGAGGCGGTGCTGGCCGAAATCGGCGACGAGGCGCAGCTTGCCGTGGATGCCAACGGCCGGTTCGATCTGGAAACCGCCATCGCCTATGCCAAGATGCTGCGCGCCTATCCGCTGTTCTGGTACGAAGAGATCGGCGACCCGCTGGACTACCAGCTTCAGGCGGCGATGTCCGAATTCTATCCCGGCCCCATGGCGACGGGCGAGAACCTGTTCTCGCATCAGGACGCGCGGAACCTGATCCGCCACGGCGGCATGCGCCCCGACCGGGACTGGCTGCAGTTCGATTGCGCGCTGTCCTACGGGCTTGTCGAATACCTGCGTACGCTCGACGTTCTGGAACAGCTCGGCTGGTCGCCCACACGCTGCATTCCGCATGGCGGGCACCAGATGTCGCTGAACATCGCTGCCGGTCTCGGACTTGGCGGGAACGAAAGCTATCCCGACCTGTTCCAGCCCTATGGCGGCTTTCCGGACGGCGTGCGTGTCGAGGACGGCCATATCGTCATGCCGGAGCTGCCGGGCATCGGGTTCGAGGGCAAGGCGGATCTCATCAGGGTGATGCGCGACCTGGCGGAGTGAACGGCGGACCCGTCAGGTCAGCCGCCTGCGCAGTCCCACGTCCCTGGCCGAGGCCATGTCGTACATCGCGCGGTAATGGGGCAGGAACCGCTCCATCCGCTTGTCGGCCCGCGCCATGGCGGGCCGCCTGGCGGCAAAGGTCTCGGCGGCTTCGCGCAGCAGCGCGGCTTCGTCGACGCGGGTGAGGCGGCCGTTTTCCGCGACGATCTCGCCCTGCACCATGGTCAGCCGGACCGAAGTGCCGGATTCGCAATGCACCAGTTGGCGCGCGACGTCGTTGAGCGGCACGAAGGGCAGCGCATCGAGATCCACCAGCACGAGGTCGGCGGGCGCACCCGGCACCAGCGTGCCCAGCCCCGGCTCCCGCATCGCCCGCGCGCCGCCGGTGGTGGCGGCCCGCAGGATCTCGGGCGCGGTGGGCCAGCGGTCGAAATCCGGCGAATCGAGCGTGTGGATCAGCGCGGCGGTCTTCATCACCCCCCACATGCTGATCGCGTCATCGGCAATCGCCTCGTCCACCCCGAGGCACAGCGGAATGCCCCGGTCGAGCATGTCGCGCCAGCGCATGATGCCGCTGCCGAGCCGCAGGTTCGAAACGGGGTTGTGCGCGACGGAGCAGCCGCTGTCGGCGAGCAGGTCCAGATCGTCATCGTCGACCCAGATGGCGTGGATCACGTTCATCCGTTCGGAGAGCAGTCCGAGGTCCTGTGTGTAGCGCACGAGCGACCGCCCGCCGAGACAGTCCTCGCCGAACACCCGCTGCAGGCGGGTTTCCAGCATATGCGCATAAAGCGGCAGGTCATGCGTTCGGCTGAGGGCGTCGAGCGCGGCGACGTACTCGGGCGTCACGCGCTGCGGCGCGGAGCAGGACACCGCCGCCTTGATCCGCCCGTTTCCCGCCCCGTGCCAGTGCCCGATCAGGTGATCGTAGAGGGCCAGCAACTCCTGCGCCGAGCGGCGCGCCGGTCGCGACAGGGGTTCGGCAAGGTCCGGGGGAAGCAGGTCGCGCAGGAAGGGCAGCTTGTCGAGTTCGGGAACCTCGGGCTGGTCCAGCGCCAGCCGCGCGCGCATGCCGCTGTCGAGATAGGCGCGGGCCACGGCGTCGATGATCTCGGGTTCGGGGAAGGGGACGAAAAAGCAGTCGTCCTGGACCGAGGTCGTCCCGCCGCGCAGCATCTCGATGCAGCCCAGCATGGTGCGCAGGTAGGCCTCGCGCGGGGTCGGGCGCAGGTCGTCGAGCTCCGGGGATTCGTAGAGCATGAAGATTTCGAGCGGCAGCGAAGGCAAGCGCCCCTTCATGTGGTTGACCGAGGAATGGAAGTGCCCGTTGACGAGGCCCGGCATCAGCAGGTGGCCGCGGCCGTCTATGACGGTCTCGCCCTCCGCGGGGGACAACGTGCCCGTCGCGGCGATCCGGCCGCCGGAGACGCGCAGATCGCAGGACGCGCTCAGCCCGTCCCCGGCCTCCGGATCGAGCAGGCGCACGTTGCGGAACAGCGTTCCGGTCGGGGCGGTTTCCGGGCGCGGATCAGTCATGGCGGGGCCCCAGCCCGAGGACGGTTTCCAGCGCCCCGGTCCGCGCGGGCGGCGTGTCGAGATCGACCTGCGCGCGTATGGCGTCGATATGATCGAGGATCCGCGTGCGCAGGTCGCCCCAGTCCTTCCGTTCGAGCGCGTCGACGATGCGCGAATGGTCGGTGGACGAACATCCGCTGTCCGACGGGCGTTCGTAAAGCTGGATGATGAGGGATTCGCGCGAAACGACCTCGTTCAGGAACTTTGCGAGAATGGCATTGTCGGCGAGCGAGGCAAGCCGACGGTGGAAGCCCCCGGACAGCACCAGCGCCTCCTGCCGGTCCCCCGCTTCGGCGGCGCGGGCTTCGAGCGCGAGATGGCCGCGCAGCATGGCGATTCCCTCATCGTCGCAGGCGTCGAGCGCGGCACGGGCGACGGCGGTCTCGATCGCCTTGCGCGCCTCGAACAGGTCGCGGGCATACTTGGGCGACGGCTGCGCGACCGAGGCGCCGCGATTGGGTGCGATCTCGACCAGTCCCGCGTAGGCGAGCCGCTCCAGGACGCGGCGCACCTGCCGGCGCGAGGCGGCATAGATGTCCGAAAGCTGCTGTTCGCGCAGCCGGGTGCCGGGCGCGAGCCGCCGCTCGACGATCGCGGCGCGGATCTGGTCGTGAATCTGGTCGTCGCTGGGGCCCGTGCCGGTCATTTGCGCCGCTTTTTGTGGCAGATACCCGCATCTCAACAGCAACTTCGCAACGGGATCAATCGGGACGTTTTCCGGCTCGCCCTTGGGACGCTGACCGTAATGCATTGAAATACATATATGATTTAAGAAAGTGCCTTCCGGGCCGGCGATCCGGATGCCCTGTTGCCGCAACTTTGTGCGCAAAAATAAGTTTGATTGTGCACAATTATGCCGCCGATGCTTCCCGACAGGCCGATACGGCGCGCCCGGCGCGTTCGTGACGGTGAAAAACTTACCAACGGGGGACACGACCATGACTTCGAAACTCTTCGCCCTTCTGCTGGCCGGCACGGCGGCACTGGCCACGCAGGGCGCGCAGGCCCAGTCGATGCGCTGGCTTAGCCAGTCGCAGGAGCAGGCGGCACAATATCCGATCGAAATGGCGGCCATCGAGGATCTGACCGGCGACGGCTTTGCCGTGACGCGCAACGAATTCGCGGCGCTCGGGCTCAATCTCGCGGATGCGCTGCGGCTGCTGAACACCGGCGCCTTCGACCTTGCCACGGTGCAGGTCGGCAGCGTGGCCAAGGACGACCCCTTCCTCGAAGGCATCGACCTGATCGGCGTGTCCACCGACATGACCGAGCTCAAGGAGGCGGTCGACGCCTATCGCGAGCCCTTCAACGCCCGCCTCGCCGAGAAATTCGGCGTCAAGGCCGTGGCGATCTGGCCCTTCGGTCCGCAAGTTTTTCTCTGCAACCAGCCGGTGGCCTCGCTGGCCGACATGGAGGGGCTCAAGATCCGTTCCTTCACGGCCTCCATGTCCAAGCTTCTGGAAGAACTCGGCGCGACGCCCGTCACCCTGTCCTTCCCCGAGGTCTACCCGGCGCTTCAGCGCGGCGTGGCCTCCTGCGGCGTGACATCGCCCACCTCGTCGAACACCGGCAAGTGGCCGGAGGTGACGACGCACCTCTATCCGCTCTCGGTCTCGGGGTCGGTGCAGGCGCACATGGTCAGCATGGCCTGGCTCGACGGGCTGGCACCCGAAGCGCGCGAAACCTTCGAAACCGAAATGGCCGAGATGGAAGCCGGGCTCTGGGAACTGGCGATGACCACCAACGACACCGCGCAGGCCTGTTCGACCGGCGGCGACTGTGCCGAAGGCGGGCTCTACACCTCCTATGACATGACGCTGGTTCCGGTCTCGGACGAGGACAAGGCCAAGGTCGCCGAGATCTCGACATCCGCCGTGCTGCCGGCCTGGGCCGAAACCTGCAACGCCTCCTTCCCGGATTGCACCCGGATCTGGAACGAGACCGTGGGCAAGGTGCGCGGCATCACCATCGAGTGACGCGCATGGACCCCGCAATCCTGCGGGTGACGCGGAAGGTCGCCACCATGCTCGCGCTCGGCGCGGGCATGGCGGTCGCCGTGCTCGCCCTGCTCATCACCGTCGACATCGTGGGACGGGACGGCTTCGGCGTCTCGCTTCAGGGGACCGACGAACTCGGCGGCTACGTGCTGGCCTTCGTCGGCTCGCTCGGGATGGCGCTGACGCTGCTCGACCGCGCGCATCCGCGCATCGACATCTTCTTCCGCGTCTTCCCGGCGGGATTGCGCGCGGTGCTGCACGTGCTGGCGCTGGCGGTGATGGCGGGGTTCGCGCTGTTCATGACCTGGCAGGCGCTGTCCGAATTCCGGCAGACCGTCCGGTTCGGCGCGATCACCAACACGCCGCTGCAGACCCCGCTCTGGGTGCCGCAGATCGTCTGGCTGGCGGGCACCGCTTTCTTTGCGCTGACCGCCTGCATTCTCATGGTCCACGGACTGCTCCTGCTGCGGCGGGACCGGGCGCGGATCGAACGCCTCTACGGCCCGCCCACCGTCGAGGAGGAAGTGGCCAGCTACACCGAAACGGAGACCCGACATGCTGGGGATTGAAGGCGCGGCCATCGGTTTCGCGCTGCTGCTGTTCCTTCTGTTCATAGGGCTGCACATCGCTTCGTCGCTGTTCCTCGTGTCGCTGCTGGGCGCCTGGCTGTTCTTCGGAGACGCGATGATCCGGCCCTTCGGCACGATGATGTGGGGCACGCTGAACAACTTCCTGCTGGTCGCCATCCCGCTGTTCGTCTTCATGGGCGAGGTGCTGGTGCGTGGCGGCGTGACCGAACGCATGTACCGCGCCCTGTCGGACTGGACCCGGCCGCTGCCGGGCGGGCTGCTGCACACCAACATCGCCGCCTCGACGATCTTTGCCGCGATCTCCGGGTCGTCGGTCGCCACGGCGGCTACCATCGGCACCGTCGCGTTCCCGACCTTCCGGCAACACGACTATGACGAGGCCTGGGTGGCGGGCAGCGTCGCATCGGGGGCGACGCTGGGCATCCTCATTCCGCCGTCGATCAACCTCATCATCTACGGCGCGATCACCAACACCTCCATCGGGGCGCTGTTCGCGGCGGGCATCCTTCCGGGCATCCTGCTGGCGCTCTGCTTCATGGGCATCATCATCGTCGCCTGCCTGCGCAATCCCCGGATCGCCGGGCGCACTCAACCGCTTGCCCCGTGGTCGGAACGCCGCCGCAGGCTGGTCGACCTGCTTCCGCCGCTGGTGATCTTCGTGCTGGTCATGGGGTCGATCTACCTCGGCTTCGCCACACCGACAGAAGCGGCGGGCGTGGGCGTGGTCGCGGCGCTGATCCTCACCGGTTTCTATCGCTCCCTGAACTGGGCGATGCTGCGCGAGGCGATGCTCTCCACGGTCAAGACCACGGCGATGACGCTGCTGATCCTGATCGCGGCCTTCTACCTGAACTTCATCCTCGGAGTGCTCGGCGTCCCGGCGCAGGTGTCCTCCTTCGTGTCGGATCTCGATGTGTCGCCCTTCGTGATGATGGCGCTGCTGGTGGCGCTCTACCTCGTGCTCGGCTGCTTTCTGGACGCGCTGGCGATGATGATCGCCACGATCCCCGTGGTGATGCCGGTCGTGGCGCACCTGGGCTATGACAGCATCTGGTTCGGCATCTTTCTGGTGATGATGTGCGAACTGGCCCTCATCACGCCGCCGGTCGGCATGAACCTCTACGTCACGCAAAGCGTGCGGGGGCGGGGGCATGTGGGCACGGTCATCGCGGGCGTGCTGCCGTTCCTCGGCTGCATCCTCTTCGTGGTGGGGCTGATCTCGGTCTTTCCGGGCATCCTGATCTGATGACCCGGCTGCTGGTGATCAATCCCAACACCTCGCCCGAGGTGACGGAGGCGGTGGTGGACGCCGTGCGCGCCGTCGCTCCCGAGGCGCATGTGTCCGGCGTCACCGGCCGCTTCGGGGCGCGGATCGTGACGACCGAGGCCGAGAATGCCATTGCCGCCCATGCGGCGCTGGATCTGGCCGCGGTTCATGCGGGGATGTGCGACGGGGTGATCCTGGGGATCTCGTTCGACAGCGGGTTGCGGGCGCTGCGCGACGTGTTGCCGGTGCCGGTGGTGGGCATCACCCAAGTCGCCGTCGCCGTCGCCGCGACCGGCGGCCGCCCCTGGGGCGCGGTCCTGTTCGGAGAATCGGCGCGTCCGCTCTACCTCAGGCTGTTCGCGGACTACGGTCCGCCGCCGGTGGCGGTCGAGGTGGTCGAACTGGCGTCGGTGGCGGATTACCTCGCGCCGCAGGATCGCGATGCCCGCGTCCTCGCGGCCGTCGCGCGGCTCGCAGGGCAGGGGGCAGAGGCGGTGGTGATCTGCGGCGCGGCGATTGCCGGCATGGCGGCGCGCTTGGCACGCGACACGCCGGTGCCGCTGTACGATGCGGCGGCCTCGGTCCCCGTCCTTCTCGACGCGATCGCGGGCGGAGGGCCTTTCGGCGGCCAGCCGCAGGTTCTGGGCGACAGCGTCGGCCTGCCGGAGGCGCTTGCGGACCTCATCGCCGGCAGGGGCCGGGGCGGATGATGCTGCCGATCTCCGGGCTGCCCGTAGCTCCGCGCCCCGACTTCCGCTGGCCGGGCGGCCGGCGCATGGCGCTCTGGGTCGCGGTGGGGGTCGAAAGCTACCGGCCCGACGAGGGGCGGACCGAGGATATCCTTCCCCGCAGCGCCGCGCCCGATCACGTCAACGCCGCCTGGCGGGCCTATGGCAACCGGGTCGGGGCGATGCGCCTGTTCGAACGGCTGTCCGGGGCGGGCATTGTGCCGACCGTGCTTCTCAATACCGATGTCTATGACGAGGCGCCCGAGGTGATCGCCGCCGCGCGCCGCGCCGGGGCCGAGATCGTGGCGCACGGCCTGTCCAATTCCGACTGTCTGGCCGACATGGGCGCAGAAGAGGAACTGGCCTACCTGCGCCGGACCCGCGACCGGATCGCCGCCGAAGAAGGCACCGCACCGCGCGGCTGGTCCTCGCCCTGGCTGGCGCACGGGGCCCGGACCCTGCCCAACCTCGCGCGGGCGGGCTTCGACATCCTGCTGGACCTGCGGATGGACGACCGACCGGTGACGCTCGACACCGGAGCAGGGCCGCTGCTGGCCGTGCCCTATGCCGCCGAATTGAACGACAGCACCACGATGATCGGCCGGCAGGTCACCGCACGGGCCTTTGCCGGGATGATCGCGGACGAGGCGGAAGAGCTTCTGCGCAATCCCGACGGCCCGCCGGTGGTGATGAGTGTCGTGTTGCACAGCTTCATCGCCGGCCAGCCCTTCCGCGCCGGGCCGGTCTGCGACGCCCTTGCCGGGCTGGCGCGGCGCGGCAGCGAGATCTGGTGCGCGACGCCGTCGCGCATCGCGGACGCCTGGCACGGGGCAGGCTGACCCCGGACAGGAGCAGCGCGGTCAAATCGCGATATCCACACGGAAAATCATGTCGACAAAGAATATTTTTTGCGCCAGTCTGGGACCGGGACGAACCCCGTCCGGCACAGGGAGGCCGCTTTGGGCAAGGCAACGACAAAACAGACGGAAAGCGCAAAGCGCAAGCGCGGGTCCGGCGTTGCCACCGCCTACGATATCCTCAAGCGCGAGATCCTTGAACTGCGTCTTGCGCCGGGCAGTCCCATCGACGAAATGAAACTGTCCGAGCGGTTCGGCATGTCGCGGACTCCGATCCGCGAGGCGCTGGTCAAGCTTGCAAGCGACGGCCTGGTCGTGACGCTGACCAACCGTTCGACCATCGTCGCGCCCATCGACTTTCTCGACCTGCCGCAGTTCTTCGACGCGCTGACGCTGATGTACCGCGTCACCACGCGCCTCGCCGCCGCCAACCGCACCGAGGCGGAAATCACCCTTATCCGCGAGTTGGAAAAGGGCTATGCCGATGCGGTTCAGGCCAAGGACGTGGCCGCGATGATCGAGCTGAACCGCGATTTCCATTCGATGATCGCGCGAGCCGGCAAGAATCACTATTACGCCGACCTGTTCGACCGCCTGCTGGACGAAGGCCGCCGCCTGCTGCGCTTCTACTACTCGTCCTTCAACGACCAGTTGCCGCGCATTTATCTCGACGAACACGAAGAGATCGTCGCCTCCATCGCCGCGGGTGACGTGGCCGCCGCCGACCGCATCGCGCGCCAGCACGCCGACCAGATCGTGCGCCAGATCCAGGCCTACATCACCGCCGACCGGCGCATGAACGCGGCGATTCCCCTCTAGGACGCGGTCCGTCCGCGACTCGCTCGACAGCACGCAGCACCATCGCAGCGGGATATCGCTTCCGCCGTGAGCGGGAGTGTTTTCCGAATTGATTCAAGGCCTAAGGTGCGGTTTCCCCGTGCCTGCATTGTCTGAATATTTTTCATGTCGACATATAAAATACTTTTGCTATGGTTCCGTCATCGTCACCACGATGCCCTGCGGCGCTTCCGCCGGACGACCACCGACAAGACCGAGCGCCCCGAGGCGCCGAACAACAGGAGAGATGAAACCGAGATGCTGAAGACACTCAAAAGCTGGGCGCTGCTTGCCCCCCTGCTGGCCACGGCGCTGCCCGCGGCCGCGCAGGATATCACCTGGCAGGTTCCGACCTCCGTTCCCGAAGGCTCGCCCTTCTATGTCAACTTCCTCGAACGCTTTGCCGACAACGTCGACGAACTGACCGCCGGAAGGGTCGAGATCGAACCCTTCGGTGCGGGCGTTCTGGTTCCCGCGCTTCAGGTCTACGAAGGCGTGAAGGACGGGATCATCCAGGCCGGGCACTCCACCCCGAGCTATCTGGTCAACCAGGACCCGATCAACGCGATCTTCGCGGGCTTCCCCGGCGGCATGGGGCCCGAGGCCTACATCACCTGGATCTACGAGGACGGCGGCAAGGAAGCGCTCTACGCGCTGCGCGCCGAAGAGGGCTTCAAGAGCCTCATCGTCGGTATCGGCTCCTCCGAGATCATGGCCCATTCCAACGTGCCGGTGCAGAAGGCCGAGGATCTGAAGGGGCTCAAGTACCGCACCTCCGGCCCCTGGGCGGAAGTGATGAAGGAATATTTCGGCGCCGTCCCCACCGTGGTTCCGCCGGGCGAGATCTACACGCTGCTGCAGCGCAAGGGCGTGGATCTGATCGAATGGGGCCCGCCGTCGGGCAACCTGCCGGAAGGCTTCCACGAGGCCGCCAAGTACATCATCGTGCCGGGCGTGCACCAGCCGACCTTCCTCTGGGAAGTGGTGCTGAAGCAGGAGACCTGGGACGCGCTCGACGAGGATCTGAAGCCGCTGATCGAAACCGCGGCGGATCTGACCACCATGCAGGGCCTGCTGCACTTCTACAGCCAGGACGTGAAGGCGATGAAGAGCTACCGTGAAGGCAAGAACGAGATCATCACGCTCGACCCCGCCTTCGTGACCGAGCTTTCCGATGCCGGGATCGACTGGATCACCAAGAAGGCCGCTTCCGAGAAGGACGCGGGCAAGGGCGCGATGTCCGATCTGCTGGCCGACTACATGGCCTTCAAGGACAGCTGGTCCGCCGAAAGCAGCTACCTGATCCGCAACCAGGACTGATCGTCCGACCGGACTGCCGGGCCTCCCGCGGGGCCCGGCATCCCCCACAGGAAGGAGACGCACCGCCATGACACGGCTGTTCGACATCGTGGACCGGATATCGGCGGCACTGTCCCGGATCGCGGATCTGGTGACGCTGGTTCTCGTGGCGTCGATGATCTACGAGGTCGCCGCGCGCTACGTCTTCGGCGCCCCGACGATCTGGGCCTTCGACATTTCCTACATGTGCACCGGCACGCTGTTCATCCTGGGCGCGGCCAACGCCCTGCGCGAGGATGCCCACGTGCGCATCGACTTCCTCGCGCAGAAGATGCCCGCCGCCCTGCGCCGCGCGGTCGAGGCCGTGATCTTCCTGCTGTTTCTCGGGCCGATCTTTGCCCTGCTGACCGATTTCGCCATCCGGCGTGCCTGGCGCGCCTGGAGCACGGCCGAAGTCGAGATGGTCAGCCCCTGGGCGCCGCTGATGTGGCCGTTCTACAGCCTGCTCGCGCTGGGTCTGCTGGCGCTGACGCTGCAGATCGCCGTTCACGGCCTGCGGGCCGCGCTGGGGCGCGACGCCGCCGGCACCGATTTCGAACTGAAAGCCTGATCCCATGTCCGTCGCCGCCTTCATGTTTCCCGTGCTGTTCCTGCTCGTGCTCGCGGGCATCCCGGTCGCCTTTTCGCTGGCGATCGTCTCTGCCGGGGCCGGCCTGTTCGTCTTCGGCCCCAACACCTTCGCGCAGCTCTACGGGTCGTTCTACGCCGCGGCGACCAACTTCATCCTCGCCGCGATCCCGATGTTCGTGCTGATGGGCGCCATTCTCGAACGCTCCGGCATCGCCGAGCGGCTGTTCAAGGTGATGCAGATCTGGCTGGGCCGGCTGCCCGGGGGCCTTGCCGTGGCGACCATCGCGATGGGCGCGATCTTTGCCGCGGCGGCCGGTGTCGTCGGTGCGGTCGAGGTGATGATCGGCATGATGGCGATCCCCGCCATGCAGCGGTTCCGCTACGACAACAGCCTGATCGCGGGCACGATCTGCGCCGGAGGCTCGCTCGGCACGATGATCCCGCCCTCGGTGATCGCGGTGATGTATGCCTCGCTGGCGCAGATGTCGGTGGGAGAACTGCTGGCGGGCATGATGCTGCCGGGCCTGCTGATGGTGGCGTTGTTCATCGGCTACCTGATCGCCCACGGCATGATCCGCCCGCCCGAACCCGTGGCCGAAACCGACGAGGTCGCCGCCATGCCGCTCGCCGACAAGCTGCGCCTGACCGTCACCTCGCTGCTGCCGATCTGCGCGCTGATCTTCGCGGTTCTGGGCTCGCTCCTCGCGGGGATCGCCTCTCCGACCGAGGCGGCATCGGTGGGCGCGGTGGGCGCGCTGCTGCTCTGCGTCTGCTACGGCCGGTTCAGCATCGCCATGCTGCGCGAATCGTTGCGGATCACCGTGCGCATCTCGGCGATGATCCTGCTGATCGTCGCGGCGGGGACCATGTTCATGGGCACCTTCGCGGCCAACGGCGGCTCCAGGTTGATCCGGGGCGCGGTCGAGGGCGCGGGCTTCGGCGACACCGGGGTGATCGTGTTCTTCCTGGCCATCGTGCTGCTGCTGGGCTTCGTGCTGGACTGGACGGCGAACGTGCTGATCTGCGTGCCGCTGTTCACGCCCTTCATCCGGCAGGCGGGAATCGACCCGGTATGGTTCGGCACAATGGCGATCATCGTGATCCAGACCAGCTACCTGACGCCGCCCATGGCCTCGTCGATCTTCTACCTGAAATCCATCGCCCCGCCCGACATGACCTATGGCCAGATGTGCCGGGGGGTGGTGCCCTTCATCCTCCTGCAACTGGCGACCCTGGCCATCGTGGCACTCTATCCGCCCATCGCCACCTGGCTGCCCGACCAGATCGTCGGCTTCTAGACACCGGCACCCCGTTCACCGCCATCCGGATCGGCCCCGCCGCGGGCCGGCTCTCCCCGCTCGCCTGCCCGTCAGGCCCCCATCGAAAGGACCAACCCATGACCAGCACCATCTTCAGCGGCACCATTCCCGCGCTCATGACCCCCTGCACCCCGGACCGGACGCCCGACTACGACGCGCTTGTCGCGACCGGCAAGCACCTGATCGCCGAAGGCATGTCCGCCGTGGTCTATTGCGGTTCGATGGGCGACTGGCCGCTGCTGACCGACGACCAGCGCCGTGAAGGCGTGGCGCGGCTCGTCGCGGCGGGCGTGCCCGTCATCGTCGGCACCGGCGCCGTCAACACCCGCGAGGCCGTCGCCCACGCCGCCCACGCCGCCGAGGTTGGGGCGCAGGGGCTCATGGTGATCCCGCGCGTGCTGTCTCGCGGCACCTCGCCCGCGGCGCAGAAAGCGCATTTCAAGGCGATCCTCTCGGCCGCGCCCGATCTTCCGGCGGTGATCTACAACAGCCCGTATTACGGCTTTGCCACCCGCGCCGACCTGTTCTTTGCCCTGCGCGCCGAGCATCCGAACCTCATCGGGTTCAAGGAATTCGGCGGATCCGCGGATCTGCGCTACGCGGCCGAGAACATCACCTCGCAGGATGACGACGTGACCCTGATGATCGGCGTCGACACCAACGTCTTCCACGGCTTCGTCAATTGCGGCGCGACCGGAGCCATCACCGGCATCGGCAACGCGCTCCCGCGCGAGGTGCTGCATCTCGTGGCGCTCTGCCAGAAGGCGGCGACCGGCGATGCGCAGGCGCGTCTGCGGGCGCTGGAACTCGACGCGGCGCTGGCGGTGCTGTCCTCCTTCGACGAAGGCGCGGACCTCGTGCTCTACTACAAGCACCTGATGGTTCTGGGGGGCGACGATGCCTACCGGCTGCATTTCAACGCCGACGACGCGCTGTCCGATGCGCAGCGCAACTATGTCGAGGCGCAGTTCGCCCTGTTCCGCACCTGGTACGCGGACTGGTGCCGCCAGCCCGGCGTGATGGCCGCCGCCGCCTGATCGCAGGATCGCACGACGGGGAAGGGGGCGCGGCCGGTCCGTGCCCCCTTGCGCATTCCGTCGGGGCTCAGGGCTTCATCAGGTCGGGAAGGTCGCCGGTCAGGCCCGCCGCCTCGCGCAGGAAACCGCGCCGCAGTGTCGGCGCGGCATTGATCGCCGCCATGCCGATGTCCCGTCCCAGGCGCAGGACGGGGTTGTCGTTGGAAAACAGTCGGTTGAACAGGTCCGTCGCCGCTGCCAGCGTCGCCGTGTCGAACCGCCGCCACTGCTGGTAGCGGTCGAGGACCAGCGAAGAGGCCACGTCCTCCCCGCGCCGCGCCGCATGATCCAGGACATGGGCCAGCGCCGCGACGTCCCGCAGACCGGCGTTCAGACCCTGTCCCGCGATCGGGTGCACCCCGTGCGCGGCATCGCCGACCAGGGCAAGGCGCTCGGCCACGAAGCTTTTCGCCAGGCTCAGCGACAGCGGGTAGAGATGCCGCTTGCCGGCCAGTTCGATCGGCCCGAGGAAATCGCCGAAGCGCGGGCGCAGCACGTCGAGGTAATCGGCATCCGGCAGCGCATGAATCGCCCGCGCCGCCGCGTCGCGTTCGCTCCAGACGATGGAACTGCGATTGCCGGTCAGCGGCAGGATCGCCAGCGGGCCGGGCGGCAGGAAGAGCTGATGGGCGATCCCTCCGTGGGGGCGCTCGTGGGCGATGGCGCAGACCAGCGCGGTCTGGCCGTAGGGCCAGCCCGTGCGGCGCACCCCGGCACGGGTCGCGGTGCCGCTGTTGCGCCCGTCCGCGCCGACCAGCAGCCGCGCCCGGAGGACGGTGCCATCCGCCAGCGTCACGTTCGCGCCCGCCGGGCCCGTCTCCTGCGCGATGACGGTCACGCCCGAGCGCTGCGCGGTCAGCGGCTCGACCTCGAGTGCGTCCTGAAGCGCGCGGCGCAGGTGGCGGTCCTCGATCATCTGGCCCATCGGGCCTTCCTCGATCTCGGCGCTGTCGAAATGCAGCCCGAAGAAGACCCGCGCATCGCTCACGCGCCCGTCGCTGACCTTGATCTCGTTCATCGGCTGGGCGTCCGCCGCCAGGCTCTCCCACAGGCCGAGCTTGTCCAGGAGCCGCGTCGAGGCGAGCGACAGCGCATAGGCGCGACCGTCGAAATCCGGCGCGCTGCGGGTGTCGGCGGGCAGCGCGTCGAGCACGATCGAGCGCAGCCCGGAGCGGGCGGCGGCCAGGGCGAGGGCGGGGCCGTTCAGCCCCCCGCCGATGATGAGAATGTCGCAATCTTGGTCCATGCAGGGCACTATGGAGCGCCACGCGGGATTGTCCATGCGCCGCGCTGCCGCTACCGTCGCGACAGCATCGGAAAGGGCAGGGCATGAGCGACTGTACAGGCATGAGCGCGGCGGAACTCGGGCGCGGAATCGCGGCGGGGAGCATCGACCCGGTGGCGCTGGCGCAGACCTTTCTGGACCGCATCGCCGCGCATCCCCTGCGCGACCGGATCTATGCCCGGGTGACGCCGGAACGCGCGCTCGCCGAAGCCGCCGCCGCGCGGCAGCGGGCCAGGTCCGGGCGCAGGCTGTCGCCGCTCGACGGGGTGCCGGTGAGCTGGAAGGACCTGTTCGACACCGCCGGCACCGCGACAGAGGCAGGCTCGGCGCTTCTCAAGGGGCGGGTGCCCTCCGAGGATGCCGAGGTGCTGAAGGTCGCCACGGCCATGGGCCTCGTCTGCCTCGGCAAGACCCACATGTCGGAACTGGCGTTCTCCGGCCTCGGGCTGAACCCCGTGACCCAGACGCCGCCCTGCGTGAACGATCCCGACGCGGTGGCGGGCGGCTCGTCCTCCGGCGCGGCGGCCTCGGTCGCCTTCGGGCTGGCGGCGGCGGCGGTCGGTTCCGACACCGGCGGCTCGGTGCGCATTCCGGCGGTGTGGAACGACCTCGTCGGCCTCAAGACCACCTCCGGGCGGCTGCCCCTCACCGGCGTCGTGCCCCTGGCCAAGCGGTTCGACACGATCGGCCCGCTCTGCCGGACGGTGGAGGACGCGGCAGAGATGCTCGCCGCGCTGGAAGGCCGCGCCGCGCCGGATCTGCGCGGGGTCTCGCTCGAGGGGCGGCGGTTCGCGGCCCTGAGCACCATCGTGATGGACGACATCCGCGACGCGCCGGGCGATGCCTACAGCAATGCGCTGGACCGGCTGGCCAATGCCGGGGCCCGCATCGAGAAACTGGATGTCCCAGAGGTCGCGATCCCCATGGGGGACGCCGGCCCGCTCTACACGGTCGAGGCCTGGGCCGAGTGGGGCGACACCATCAGCGCCGACCCGGAGGCGATGTTCGCCCCCATCCGCGAGCGGTTCGAGGCGGGCCGGGCCTTTTCCGGGGCCGATTACCTGCGCGCGCTCGACCGCATGGCGCGGGCGAGGGCGGCCTGGGCGGCGGCGACGGCGGGCTTCGACGCGGTGCTGTGCCCGACCTCGGCCAGCCTCCCGCCCGATGCCGCGCGGCTGCTGAGCGACCCGGCCTACCACGTCCGCGAAAACCTGCTCGCGCTGCGCAACACCCGTGTCGGCAACGTCATGGGGCTCTGCGTCACGACCCTTCCCACCGGCATCCGGAGCTGCGGCATCTCGCTCATGTGCCCGCCGGGCGACGAGGACCGGCTGCTGCGCCTCTCGGCCGCGGCAGAGCGCGCGCTGGCCTGATCCGGCGCGCCCCGATTCGCCCGGGAGGATGGGCGACGTCGGGGCAGGCGCCGCCCGGTGGCAACCGGGAAAATGCAACCACACGGGGGAGTTGCGCCGAAATCGGCGTCGCTGCGGCATTCCCGCCACATCCGGCTGCGCTCTCAACCGGACGGTAGACGAAGCGCATCACGATCCCGTATCCTCCCCTCAAACGGGGCGAAAACGATCCCGAAGATCCGAGGCAGTTGAAGATGTTTCCCGAGCGGTTCTCGAACCTACCGGCCTATGCGTTCCCGCGTCTGCGGGCTCTTCTCGACGTGCACGAACCGGGCGGGTCGGTGATCCACATGTCCATCGGCGAGCCGAAGCACCCCTTTCCCGCCTGGGTGGGCGAGGTGCTTGCCGCCAATGTCGGGGAGTTCGGGAAATATCCGCCGAACGACGGCACGCCGGAGCTGCTCGACGCGATCGCGGGCTGGGTCGCGCGCCGCTACGGCGTGACGGTGGATGCCGCGACGCAGGTGATGGCGCTGAACGGCTCCCGCGAGGGGCTCTACAACGCCGCGATGGCGCTCTGCCCCGAACGCAAGAACGGGCAGCAGCCGGTGGTTCTGATCCCGAACCCCTTCTATCAGGTCTATGCCGTCGCCTCGGTGTCGGTGAACGCCGAGCCGGTCTTCGTCAACGCGACCCGCGACAACGGGCACCTGCCGGATTTCACCGCGCTGCCGGTGGAGACGCTGGACCGCGCCGCGCTGATCTACATCTGTTCGCCCGCCAACCCGCAGGGCACCGTTGCCGGGCGGGAGTACTGGGAACGCCTGATCGCGCTGGCCGAACGGCATGACATCCGCATCATCGCGGACGAATGCTATTCCGAGATCTACCGGGGCGATCCCCCTCCCGGCGCGCTCGAGGTCGCGGCGGAAATGGGCGCGGATCCCGAGCGCGTGGTGAGCGTGCATTCGCTCTCCAAGCGATCGAACCTGCCGGGGCTGCGCTCGGGGTTCGTCGTGGCGGGACCGGAGAGCATGAAGCGCATCCGTCAACTGCGCGCCTATTCCGGCGCACCGCTGCCGCTGCCGATCCAGCGCGTTTCCGAACGCGCCTGGTCCGACGAGGCGCACGTGACCGGGAACCGCGCGCTCTACGGCGAGAAATACGCCATGGCCGACCGCATCTTCGGCAACGTGCCGGGGTACGAGCCGCCGCGGGCGGGGTTTTTCCTCTGGCTGCCGGTCGAGGATGGCGAAGCCGCCGCCCTGAAGCTCTGGCAGGAGACCGGGGTGCGGGTGCTGCCGGGGGCCTACCTGTCGCGGGACACGGCGGCAGGCAACCCGGGCAAGGGATATATTCGGGCCGCGATGGTGGCGCCGATGCAGGAGACAGAAGAAGGGCTGACCCGGATCCGGGACTGCCTTTATGGGCAATAAGAAAAAGACGAGGCAAACGATGGCATATCAGACACGGGGGCGGGATCCCCTTTTCGACAGCAACATGCAGGCCGCGATCGAAAAGCGCGGCAAGGAACTGGCGGGACTCGCGCTGGTGGTGCTGGGTCTGATGGCCGCCGCGATGATCGGGTCCTACACGCCGGACGATCCGAGCTGGCTGTCGGCAACCGATGCGCCGGTGCAGAACTGGATGGGGCGTCTCGGCGCCTCGATCGCGGCACCGCTGTTCATGATCGTCGGCTGGGGTAGCTGGGGCCTCGCGCTGGTTCTCATCGTCTGGGGGGTGCGCCTCGCCCTTCATGCCGGTGAGGAACGCGCCATGTCCCGGATCGTCTTTGCCCCGATCTGGATCGCGCTTGCCTCCGTCTATGCCGCCGGTCAGGTGGTCGGATCCGAATGGACCCACAGCTTCGGCCTCGGCGGTCTGTTCGGCGACATGATGATGGGCTCGGTGCTGAGCTTCCTGCCGATCGGCACGGGCATGGGCGTCAAACTGGTCATGCTGGTGCTGGGCTTCGGGCTGGTCGCGCTCGGCACCTTCGTGCTGGGATTCACCAAGGTCGAGGTGCAGTCCATCGGGCGATTCCTGCTGGTCGGCCTCGTGATGGCCTATGCCACGCTGCTGAATCTGCTCGGTCGCGGCGCCTCCGGTGCCGTGGGCACGGCGCAGCGGATGCAGGCCGCCCATGCCGAACGCCGCGAGCGCCGCCGCCAGGAGGCCGCCGAGGCCGCCGCCTGGGCCGCCGCGCAGGAGGCCGTTCCGATGCCCCGCGCGGCCGCGGCCGCCCCCCACCACCACGTCGAGCCGGTGACGGGCGCCGCGCCGCGGGCCCCGGTCGTGCGCCGTGCACCTGCCGCTCCGCTGCCGCAGGCTCCGGTCGAGGAGCCGCTGATCGACGACGATCACTACCCCGAAGAGACCGAGGCCTGGGCCGTCGAGCCGCAGCCGAAAAAGGGTCTGCTGGCCCGAATGCCCTCGCTCATGAAGCGCTCCGAGCCGATGCCCGAACCGGAGCTGGTCGAGAACGGCGGCATGTTCATGGACATGGACATTCCCGGTGAGGACCGCATCCGCGCCAAGATCGCCGACGTGGTGAAAGCGCGGATGAAGCCGGAACCGGCGCCCGAACCCGCCTTCGTGCCCGACCCGACCAAGCCGCTGACCAAGGGCCGCGGCCGCCGGCCCGAGCCGCTGATCTACAAATCCGCAGGGACCGCGCGCCGTGAACCTCCGGTCACGGCCGAGCCTGCCCATGCGCGCCACCTGCCGCCGGAACCGCCGGTCACCGCGCCGCGCGCCGTTCCGCCGATGACCGTGCCCGCCGCGCCGCGCATGGCGCCGGTCGCGGAACCCGCCTTCGAGGAGGACTGGGCCGAAGACGAGACCGTCATGTTCGCGCCCGAGCCGGAACTGCCGGCCGAACCGGCCCCCTCCCCTGCCGCGGCTCCGGCCGCCGCGCCGCGCGTGTCGCGGGGAGGCGCCTCCGCGCCGGTCGAGGATGACCAGGACGACGACGCCTATTCCGACTTCCGCGATTTCGACGATTACGGCGACGAGGATGACGACGATTTCGGCATGACCGCCTACAGCCCCGCGACGGATCGCCCGGCGGTTCCGCTGCCGGAACCGAAGAAGGTCGTGCAGCAGCCCCAGCGCAAGCCGGTCACGCCGTCGCGCCGGGCGCAGGAGGAAAAGCAGCCGCGCCTCAGCTTCGAGGACCGCGAGGTTGCCTACGAATTGCCCCCGCTCGGCCTGCTGTCGAGCCCGGACGCGATCGAGCGGCACCACCTCTCGGACGAGGCGCTGGAAGAGAACGCGCGGATGCTGGAGACGGTGCTGGACGATTACGGCGTCAAGGGCGAGATCGTCTCGGTCCGTCCCGGCCCCGTCGTCACGATGTACGAACTGGAACCGGCGCCGGGCCTCAAGGCGTCGCGCGTGATCGGACTGGCCGACGACATCGCGAGGTCCATGTCGGCGCTCTCGGCGCGGGTGTCGACGGTTCCGGGCCGCTCGGTCATCGGGATCGAACTGCCCAACGACAACCGCGAGATGGTGTCGTTCCGCGAGATCCTGTCGTCGCGCGACTACGAGGACGGCAACCGCAAGCTGCCGCTGGCGCTGGGCAAGGACATCGGCGGCGATCCCGTGGTCGCCAACCTCGCCAAGATGCCCCACCTGCTGATCGCCGGGACCACCGGCTCGGGCAAGTCGGTGGCGATCAACACGATGATCCTGTCGCTGCTCTACAAGCTGACGCCCGAGGATCTGCGGCTGGTGATGATCGACCCGAAGATGCTGGAACTGTCGGTCTATGACGGCATTCCGCACCTGCTGTCCCCGGTCGTGACCGACCCCAAGAAGGCGGTGGTCGCGCTCAAGTGGGTGGTCGGCGAAATGGAAGACCGCTACCGCAAGATGTCCAAGATGGGCGTGCGCAACATCGACGGCTACAACGGCCGCGTCGCCGAGGCGCTCGGCAAGGGCGAGATGTTCAAGCGCACCGTCCAGACCGGCTTTGACGACGAGACCGGGGAACCGGTGTTCGAGACCGAGGAATTCGAGCCGCGGAAGATGCCCTACATCGTCGTCATCGTCGACGAGATGGCCGACCTGATGATGGTCGCCGGCAAGGAGATCGAGGCCTGCATCCAGCGCCTCGCGCAGATGGCGCGGGCCTCGGGCATCCACCTCATCATGGCGACGCAGCGCCCGTCGGTCGACGTCATCACCGGCACGATCAAGGCGAACTTCCCCACACGGATCTCGTTCCAGGTGACCTCCAAGATCGACAGCCGCACCATTCTGGGCGAGATGGGCGCCGAGCAATTGCTGGGCATGGGCGACATGCTCTACATGGCGGGCGGGGCCAAGATCACCCGCTGCCACGGGCCCTTCTGTTCCGACGAGGAGGTCGAGGAGGTGGTGAACCATCTCAAGGCCTTCGGACCGCCGGAATACGTCGGCGGCGTGGTGCAGGGACCGGACGAGGACAAGGCCGACAACATCGACGCGGTTCTGGGCCTGAACACCGGCGGCAATACCGACGGCGAGGATGCGCTCTACGATCAGGCGGTCGCGATCGTCATCAAGGACCGCAAATGCTCGACCTCCTACATCCAGCGCAAGCTGGGGATCGGCTACAACAAGGCCGCGCGCCTCGTGGAGCAGATGGAGGACGAAGGAGTCGTGTCCTCGGCCAACCACGTCGGCAAGCGCGAGATCCTGGTTCCCGAACAGGCCTGAGGGTCGGACCGGAACGGGGGGCCTCCCACACGGGAACAAGCGGGGGCCAGCCCCCGCACACGGTAAGAAGCGGGGGCCAGCCCCCGCACCCCCGGGATATTTCCGGCCAGAAGAAGCTGCAGGAGCGCGGATGAGCGGGGCCGTGCCGGTGTCGGGCAGGGGTCTGTAAATGCGGGAAATCCGGCCTATCTAGGCGAGGGACGCGGGTTGCTATCGCATAACCGGCCACGGTTTGCCATATCGACCCGGACGACCCGAGCAGGAAGGACCAAGGATGCTCCGACTCATCACCGCCGCGCTGACCGCGCTGATGCTGACCGCCATTCCGGCGGCGGCGCAGAAGCTGTCGCTCAGCACGATTTCGCAATATCTGAACTCGATCCAGTCGGCCAAGGGGCAGTTCACCCAGATCAACGGCGACGGCTCGATCTCGACCGGGACCATCTCGATCAAGCGGCCCGGCAAGGTGCGCTTCGAATACAACCCGCCCGAGCAGGCGCTGGTGCTGGCCTGGTCGGGCGCGGTCTACGTGTTTGACCGGAAGGTGGGCGGGCAGCCCGAGACCTATCCGCTGAACCAGACCCCGCTGTCGATCATCCTGGCGCGCAACGTCAATCTGGGGCAGGCCGGGATGGTGACGGAGCATGGTTATGACGGCACCGCGACGACGGTGACGGCGCAGGATCCCCAGCGCAGGGAATACGGGTCGATCCAGATGAAGTTCACCGGCAACCCGGTGCAGCTGCGCCAGTGGATCGTCACCGATTCGAACGGGTCGAAGACGACGGTCGTCCTGGGCGATCTGAGCAAGGCCGATCTGCCGAACAGCGTCTTCGACGTCCGCCGGCAGACCGGGCAATAGCGCCGGTGGCGCGACGCGGGCTCAGCGCGCGTCGCGGCAATCCCGCAGCTGCACCTGGTAGACGAGCGAGCGCGAGCCGACATCGTCCGCCACCCGCACCAGCCAGGCCTTGGCATTGTAGCTCCCCCGGGAGAAGCCGCTCCGGCCCTCGTGATAGGCGAGGTACTGGTTGCGGGCATCGTGCATCGAGATCCCGAGACTGCGGTTCGTGCCCGCCATGTACCAGCCCATGAAGTCGGTGGCGTCCCGGATGTCGTCCCGGCGGGCGCGGCGATTGCCGGTCTCGGCCAGGTATTCGTCCCAGGTGCCGTCCAGCGCCTGGCTGTAGCCGAAGGCCGAGCTTTGCCGTCCGAAGGGGATCACGCCGAGCGCGTAGCGGAACGGGGTCCGGGCGTCGGGATCGAACTTGCTTTCCTGGTAGATGGTCGCCATCTGGACGTGGACCGGCACCCCCCATTTGCGTTCCGCGGCGCGGAAGGCGCGGAAATAGGTGGGGCGTTGCTTGAGAATGGCGCAGGCATCCTCGAGCGAGTGGGGCGAATCACCTCCGCCACCGCCACCCCCGCAGGATGCCACCAAAAGAAATATCGCCGCCGCGCGCAGCCAACTGCTCATCTGACCCTCGCATTTGTTTGTTTTTCAGGTCTTCTGCCTCGGGGTCCACTTTACCCGATTGCACCCGGAGTGGGAATCACATTTCCTGCAGCGCGGGGACACGGCAGGATCGCGCTGGAGACTGACGTGCCCCGAGGGGCGGAGGAGGACTGTTGGGCAGCCTGCCACAATATGTTTCCGTCAAATCTGTCCCAATTCCGGGCAATTTGCCTTACAAATGTCTAAAACCGGCCACAGAGGGTGTCATGCATACACAGCGCGCGAAATATTACCTGGGGCAGGTCGTCCGTCACCGCAAACATCCGTTTCGCGGCGTTGTGTTCGATGTGGACCCGGAATTCAGCAATACCGACGAATGGTACGAAGCGATTCCCGAAGAATCGCGCCCGGTGAAGAAGCAGCCCTTCTATCACCTGCTGGCCGAAAACGATCAGAGTTTCTACGTCGCCTATGTTTCGGAGCAGAACCTCATCGCGGATTATTCCGGCGAGCCGGTGGATCATCCCGACATCCCCGACCTGTTCGGACGTTTCGAGGACGGCAGTTACGAGCTGCATTTTCAACTGAACTGAAAGGTGGGGCGGGGAATTCCCGTCCGTGGCCATGGATCTTGCATCAGCCCTGACATTGATGGTCGCGACGGCGGCGCTGGTGGCGATCCCGGGTCCGAACGTCGCCCTCATCATCGGCAACACCCTGACCCACGGGGCGCGCTACGGCGTCGCCACGGTGCTTGGCACGACGCTGGGCGTCGGCTGCCAGGTGGTTTTCGTCGTCGCCGGCCTTGCCGCGCTGCTGGAGCTGGCGGCATCGGCGCTGCACTGGTTGCGCTGGGCCGGGGTGGCCTATCTCCTGTGGCTCGGGATCGCGGCCTGGCGGCAGGGCGGGGCCGCGCTGGCCGAGGTCGTGCCGGTGCGCCGTCCGCCGTGGAAGCTGTTCCGGCAGGGCGCGGTGATGGCGGTGCTGAACCCCAAGACGCTGTTGTTCAACGCCGCCTTCCTGCCGCAGTTCGTGACCGCCGAAAGCGGCGCCGGGGCGCTCGGGACGGCGGCGGTGCTCTATCTCGGGGTGTTTCTCTGCGGTGATCTGCTCTGGGTGCTGGCGGCGCGCTCGGCGCGGGGCTGGCTGTTGCAGGCGGGTCGGCTCCGGCACCGGCTGACCGGCGCGCTCTATATCGCGGCGGGGGCCGGGCTGGCGCTGGCGCGGGTCGACCGGATCTGAGGCCGCCCGGCTCAGGCCGCCTTCAGTGCAGCCAGAAAGGCCGCCACGTCCTCGGGCGTCAGCGACCATCCGCAGACCAGCCGGCCCATGACGATCTCGTCGTCGGGGCCGTCTTCCGATCCCCAGATGTGATAGACCGCGCCCTCTGCCATCACTGCCCGGTGCAGGGCGCGGGGGGCTTCGAAGAACACGAGATTGGCCGGGGCCTCGGTCAGCACGGTCAGTCCCGCCTCCTTCAGCCCGGCGACGAGCTGGTCGCAACGGTCGTTGGCGCGTCCCGCCAGATCGCGCCAGAGGTCGCCGTCCAGATAGGCCGCCATCTGTGCGGCGAGATAGCGATGCTTGGAGAACAGGTGCGCCCCCCGCTTGCGGCGGAGTTCGAATTCCCGCGCGCGCGCCGGGTCGAACAGGATCACCGCCTCGACGCCCATCAGACCGTTCTTGGTGCCGCCGAAGACGCAGACATCCACCCCCGCCTTCCAGCTCATCTCGGCCGGGGTGACGCCGAGCTTCACGCAGGCATTGGCAAAGCGGGCGCCGTCCAGGTGCACCGGCAGGCCGTATTCCTTCGCGACGTCGCAGAGGGCGCGCAGTTCCTGCATGGAATGGACGTTGCCGCGTTCGGCGACCTGGGTGATCGAGACCGGCCCGCGCAGGGGGCCGTGCACGCCGCGCGTCTCCTCGGCCTCGATTGCGGCGCGCAGGGCCTCGGGGGTCATGCGGTCGCCCTCCCCGACAAGGGTCAGCTTGGCGCCGCCGGAGTAGAATTCCGGCGCGTTGCACTCGTCCTCGTGGATATGCGCGACGGGCGAGCAGAACACCGTCCCGTAGGGCGGGCAGAGGCAGGCGAGCGCGAGGGCATTGGCCGCGGTGCCGGTCGGCACGAGATAGACCGCCGCCTCCGGCGCCTCGAACAGGGTGCGGATGCGGTCCGCGACACCGGCGCTCAGGGGATCGCCGCCGTAGCCCATGGCATAGCCTTCGTTCGCGGCGCCCAGGGCGGTCAGGACCTGCGGCGGGACCGGGCCGGAATTGTCGGAGGCAAAGAACATCAGACGGGCTCCTCGATGATGTAGTCTTCCCAGTCGTCCTCGTCGATTTCGAACTCGGGAACGGTGCGGTGCTGCATCGACACGCCCGCCTCGTGGACGCTGTCCGGGGTGCCGGTCAGCAGCGGGTGCCAGTCGGGAAGGGGGTTGCCCTCCCACAGCAGGCGATAGGCGCAGGTCTGCGGCATCCAGTAGGCGTGGCTGTCGATGTTGGAGGGTTTCAGCACGATGCATTCCGGCACGAACTGGTGGCGGATGTCATATTGCGCGCAGCGGCAGGTGGTGTCGTCGAACAGGCGGCAGGCGACGCAGGTCAGGGCGACCTCGCCGGTTTCCTCGTCTTCCAGCTTGTTGAGGCAGCACTTGCCGCAGCCGTCGCACAGCGCTTCCCATTCGGTTGGCGACATGTCGGTCAGACGCTTGCGCTCCCAGAAGCGCGGCTGAAGGCCGGAGCGGTCGATGGGGTCGCTCATGGCGCGCCCAGGATGCGGCGCGCCTCGGTGCAATCGGCCTCCATCTGCGCGACCAGCGCGTCGAGGCCGTCGAACTTCATCTCGGGGCGCAGATATTCCACCAGCCCGACCGAGAGCGTCGCGCCGTAGAGATCGCCCTTGAAGTCGAAGAGATAGGTTTCCAGGTTCGCGCGGTTTTCCCCGAACATCGGCCGCACCCCGAGCGAGGCAGCGCCGTGGTACTGGCCCCTGTGTTCGCCGGTCAGAACGTCGACCAGAACCGCGTAGACGCCGTGCATGGGCGGATGCAGGCCTTCGATCGACATGTTCGCCGTGGGAAAACCCAGTTCGCGCCCGCGCTGTTCGCCGCCGATCACCATGCCCTCGATGCGGTGCCAGTGGCCAAGCTGCGCGGCGGCGTCGCGCGGGCGGCCCTCGGTCAGCGCCTCGCGGATGGCGGTGGAACTGACCTGACCGCCGTCGATCTCGATCAGATCGGCCACGGTCACGCCAAAGCCCATCTCCGCGCCGAAGCGCTTCAGGTGCGCGACCGTGCCCGCCCGCCCCTGGCCGAAACAGAAATCCGCGCCGACGACCACATGCGACAGGCCGAGCCCGTCGCGGATCACCCGCGCGGCGAACTGCTCGGGTGTCAGCGCGGCGAGGGCGGCGTTGAAATTCAGCTCGTAGAGGCGCTCGACCCCCAGCTTGGCCAGCCGCGAGGCGCGCGCCTTGGACGACATCAGCCGGAACGGCGGCGCCTCGGGGGCGAAATATTCGCGCGGATGGGGTTCGAAGGTCAGCACGCCCAACGGTGCATCGCCCCCGGCGCGCCGCGCGAGGTCGATCACCGCCTGATGGCCGCGGTGCACTCCGTCGAAATTGCCGATGGCGGCGCTCGCACCCCGGTCTTCAGGCTCGACGTAAAGATAATCCCGCACGATCCGCATGGGGCAAGCCCTAGCTTCCTCCGCCGACCTGTGCAAGCGCCTCCGCGATCAGGGCGAGCCCTGCGCCGATGCGCTCGGAGGGGATCGAGGAATAGCCGAGCCGGTAGTAGGTCGCCGGCGGGTTTTCCCGCGCGAAGAAGGCGGCCCCCGGTTCGATCAGCACGCTGTCGGCACGCAGGGTCCGGGCAAGCGCGGTGGTGTCGGTGCCCTCGGGCGCGCGCATCCAGAAGGACGACCCGCCATGCGCCCCGCGCCCGGCGATGGTCAGCCCGTGGCGGGCGATCTCCGCCTCCATCACGCGGCGCCGCTCGGTCAGCGCGCGTCCGGTGCGGCGCACGAGGCTGTCATGGTGGCCGAGGCTCAGGAAATAGGCGGTGGTGCGCTGGATATGGCCGGGCGGATGCCGCAGGATCGACGCCCGCAGCGCCCGGGCCTCGCGGATGAAGGCGGCGGAGCCGACGAGATAGCCGAGCCGCAGACCCGGAAACAGCGATTTCGAGAAGCTGCCGACGTAGATCACCCGCCCGTCCGTATCGAGCGATTTCAGCGCCGGGGCGGGCGGCTTGAGATAGGCCATCTCGAACTCGTAATCGTCCTCGACGATCAGCGCGTCCATCTCGCGGGCGCGGGCAAGTAGGGCCATCCGCCGCTCCAGCGGCATGGTTGCCGAGGTCGGGCATTGGTGGCTGGGCGTGGTGAAGATCACGTCGGCGCTGTCGGGCAGCGACCCCGGGGGCAGGCCGTGCGGATCGACCGGAACCGGCACCAGCGCGCAGCGCGACTGGGCGAGGATGTCGCGCAGGGCGGGGTAACAGGGGTCCTCGATCACCGCGCGGCGGCGGCGGTTGAGCAGCACCTGCGTGGTCAGCCAGAGCGCGTTCTGCGCCCCGAGCGTCACGAGGATCTCGTCCGGTCCCGCGATGATGCCCCGGCGCGGCAGGGTCTGGCGCGCGATGAAATCCACCAGGTGCGGATCGTCGCGGTCGTAGTAATCCTCGGTCAGCGCACCGAAATCCCGCGCCCCCAGCGCCTGCACCGCGCAAAGCCGCCAGTTGGCATGGTCGAACAGCCTCGGATCGGCCTGGCCGTAGATGAAGGGATAGCGGTAGCGCGCCCAGTCCGGCGGCCGGATCAGCGCCGCGCCGCCGCTGAAACGCTGCGCCAGGGCGCGGGACCAGTCGACGCGGTCCTCGCGTGCCGGGGGGGTGAATTCCGGCGGCTCGGGCGCGTTGTCGGAGACGAAATAGCCCGACCGCCCGCGCGAGGCGAGGTAGTCGCTGGCGACCAGCTCGGTATAGGCGAGGGTCACGGTGATGCGGCTCACCCCGAGGTGCATCGCCAGCCTGCGGGTCGAGGGCAGCCGTTCGCCGCGCCGGAAGCGTCCCGAGAGGATGCCTTCGGCGACCATCTGCTGGATGCGCGCCTGCAGCGTGCCCTGCGCGCCGGGGGTCAGGAAGAAGGTTTCGACCGGAATAGCCATCGGCGCAGGTTACGGCAGGCGCGCGATCCGGCGCAACCGGGCCGCTGCGGTCCCCGGCGCGGGCCGGGCGGCTCTCATCCCCGCCTCTGCACCCAGTGGTCCAGCTCCCGCTGCGCGGTCTCCAGCACCTCGACGTTCAGGGTCCGGGTGGTGATCGCGCGGCTGAGCGCGCGCACGCGCTTGTTCATCGCCGGGGCATCCTCGTCCCCGACGCCCAGCTTGTCGTAGAGCGACAGCAGCCGGTTCTGCACGGTGCGCAGCGACATGCCCCGCCGTTCGGCGATGGTCTTGTCCTGCAACCCCAGCGCCAGGTCCAGCAGCACGCCGTATTCGCTGTCGTCCAGCGCATTGCGCGGCGAGGCGGTGCGGCGCTGAAGCCGGTGCACCTCGCGGTCGACGATGATCTGGCCCTCGATCAGCACCGCCCGCAGCGCCAGCTTCAGCCGTTCCCGGCTGGCGGTCTTCAGCACGTAGCCATAGGCGCTGTCCTCGGGCACGATGCGGGAGATCCCGCGCAGATAGGCCTCGTCCGAATAGTTCGACCAGAACAGGATGCGGGTCTGCGGCCGTTCGGCCCAGATCGACCGGGCGGCCTCGATGCCGTTGCGCCGCTCCATCTGCAGATCCATGACCACCGCCTCGATCTTGCCGGCGCGGGCCTCGGCCTCGCCCTCGAAGCCGTCGACGGCGTGCAGGGTCTCGGTCACTTCGGGCAGGGCCTCGGCCAGCGCGTCCTGAAGGTAGCTTGCGTGAAACTGGTCATCCTCGACCAGGAGTACCTTCATGTCCGTGCCTCCGCCAGGGTGACGGCGACGCAGGTGCCGCCGTCGTCCACGATGTCGAGCTCTGCGCCGATCAGGTCGGCCCGCGTGCGCATGTGCATGAGCCCCGAGCGCCGCGTCGTCCCGTCGCCGAGACCGCAGCCGTTGTCGTTGATGGTGATGCAGAGCCGCTGCCCCACGTCGCGCCCGATGCCGACCCCGATGCGGGTCGCCCCGGAATGGCGCGCGGCATTGTTGATGGCCTCCTGCGCGATGCGGAACAGGGCGGTGCGGGTGGTCCGGTCCAGCGCGTCGGGCGCGCCGTCGGTGTCGTCGTCCACGTCGATCGCCACGCTCGACACGCCCACCGCGCGTTCCAGGTGGACCCGCACCGCATGGGCAAAGCCGAACAGGTCCAGCAGGGTCGGCACCGCCGTGTCGATGATGCGCCGCAGGTCGACGATGCAATCGTCGATCTTGCGGGCCAGCGCCGCGCGTCCCGGCACCGGGCCGTCGCCCGAAACCTCGCGCAGCAGCCGCGTCAGATCGGCAAGGGTCTGGTCGTGCAGGTCCATGCCCACGCGCTGGCGCTCGGCCTCCAGCGCCTGCGTCAGCTCCAGCGCGCCCTGGCGCAGCCCTTCCTCGCGGGCCTGGGCCATCGCGCGCACCTTGGTCGCCTGCTGGGCCTTTTCCGAAGCGTGGAGCGCGTGGAAATAGGGGGCGAGCACATTGGCCAGGTGCTGCGCCTCGGCGGCGGTGCCGTGATCGTAGAGCGACTCGATGCTGTGCGAGAAGTTCAGCGTGCCGATCACCCGGCCCATGACCTTCATCGGGACGTTCACCCGCGAGCGCATCTGGTGGTTGATGATCGGCTCGCAGGCGGCGCCGGGATAGATGTAGCGCGGATCGCGCATGGCATTGCCGGTGAGCATGAGGTCGGTCCTGCCGGTCAGCAGGTCGCGGACCGGGGAATACTGCACCCGCGTCCGCTTGCGCGACCAGCGGGTGCGGATGCCGACCTCGTAGCTCACCACCCAGCCGGGCGAATCGTGCAGGCAGATGTCGGCGTGAGTATAGGGGATGATCTCGGAAATCTCGGTCGCCACGGCCGACAGCGCCGAGCGGATGTCGACCTCTCCGGCCAGGTGTTCCGAGATGCGCAGGTGCACGTCCGGCCCGCGCAGGACCGCGTCAGCGATGAATGTCACAGTGTCCTCCCGACGGCGTCGTTGCGCCTGACCGCAAGGATGCGCCGCCTGCCCGGCAAAGAAAACACCGATTCCCGCAGATGAGATGCGGGAACCCGCAACAGATCTGCGGTCCGCACACTTTACAGCGCCCGGCCCGCCGGATCAGCATGGGCGCGTGCCGGAGGAGACGGCGCACGGAGGAGAACGGCGCGCCGATCAGAATGCGTGCCAAGGGAGGAAGAACCATGACCATGTCCCGACTGCTGCTGAGCGCGGCAGCCATTGCCGTGACCGCGGGTGCGGCCCAGGCCGATACCGCCGACAAGCGCATCGCGCTGTCCAACAACTACGCCGGAAATTCCTGGCGGCAGGCGATGTTGCAGACCTTCGAAGAGGTCGGCTCGCAGGCCGTGACCGATGGCGTCATCGCCGCCGCAGACCCCTACACCACCTCGGAAAACCAGGCGACCGAACAGGCCGCGCAGATCCAGAACATGATCCTGCAGGGCTACGATGCCATCGTGCTCAACGCCGCCTCGCCCACCGCGCTGAACGGCGCGGTCAAGGAAGCCTGCGACGCCGGCGTGACCGTGGTCAGCTTCGACGGCATCGTGACCGAACCCTGCGCCTGGCGCATTGCCGTCGATTTCAAGGAGATGGGCCGCCAGGAGGTCGAATACCTCGCCTCGCGCCTGCCCGACGGCGGCAAGCTGCTGGAGATCCGCGGCCTTGCGGGCGTCTTCGTCGATGACGAGATCAGCGCCGGTATCCACACCGGGATCGAGGAGAACCCGCAGTTCGAGATCGTCGGCTCGGTCAACGGCGACTGGGCGCAGGACGTGGCGCAGAAGGCCGTCGCGGGCATCCTGCCCTCGCTGCCCGAAGTGGTCGGCGTGGTGACGCAGGGCGGCGACGGCTACGGCGCGGCGCAGGCGTTCAAGGCCGCGGGCCGCGACACGCCGCTCATCGTGCTCGGCAACCGGCAGGACGAAATGGCCTGGTGGAAGCAGCAGCACGACGAAAACGGCTACGAGACCATGTCGCTGTCGATCGCGCCGGGCGTTGCCTCGCTCGCGCTCTGGGTCGCGCAGCAGATCCTCGACGGCGAAGAGGTGCCGAAGGATCTGACCGTGCCCTTCCTCAAGGTGACGCAGGACACGCTGGACGAGGCGCTTGCCAGCACGCCCGAAGGCTCGGTCGCCAACACGGTCTATTCGCTCGACGACGCCAAGGCGGTCATCGCCGAAGCCAAAGGGGCGATGTAAGACCTCATGAACAGCGCAGCCGACCCGGCTGCGCCGCTGGTCGCCCTGACCGACGCCGCCAAGCATTTCGGCGCGGTCAGGGCGCTTGACGGCGTGAGCCTTGCGATCAGACCCGGAGAATGCCTCGGCCTTGTCGGCCACAACGGCGCCGGGAAATCCACGCTGGTGAACGTCGTGAACGGCGGGCTTGCGCCCTCCGCCGGGACCGTCGCCTTCCCGGCCTCGGGCGCGACCGGCGCGCTGGGGGCCGGGGTGCGCTCGGTCTTTCAGGAGCTGTCGCTCTGCCCCAACCTGACCGTGGCCGAGAACCTGCGCATCTCGCATTCCGCGCTGTCCGGTGCCGGCTGGCGCCGCGCCGCGCGGACCGAGATCCTGCGCGCCCTGGACACGGTGTTTCCCGACCACGGCATCGACCCCGACGCCGAGGTCGGCGCGCTGACCATCGCCGAACGCCAGATGGTCGAGATCGCCATCGGCTTCGCCCCGCGCGGCACCGAGGCGCGGCTGGTCATCCTGGACGAACCGACCTCCTCGCTCGATGCCGGGATCGCCGAACAGCTTCTCGACCATATCCGCCGCTTCTGCGCGGCGGGCGGGGCGATCATCTTCATCTCCCACATGCTGGGCGAGATATTCTCGGTCGCCACCCGCATCCTCGTCATGAAGGACGGCAGGGTCGTGGCGGACCGCCCGGCCGGCGGCTTCACCCGGCAGGGGCTGGTCGATGCCATGGGCCATGTCGCCGCCGAAGGCACCGGCGCCGCGCAGGCCGCCCGCGTCCGGGGCGAAGAGGTTCTGTGCACCCCCGAGGGGCTGAGCGCCCGCAGGGGCGAGATCGTCGGCCTCTCCGGGCTTGCCGGTCACGGGCAGGCCGAGGCGCTGGCCCGGCTCTATCTCGGCGCCACCTCGTCGTGGCGCCGCCCGAAGGACACGCGGATGGTCTTTGTCGCGGGCGACCGGGGGCGGGACGGCATCCTGCCGCTCTGGTCGATCCTGCGCAACGCGACCCTCACCATCCTGTCCGAAACCGCCCGGCGCGGGCTGGTCGACCGCGAGGCCGAAAGCGCCACCGCCGCCGACTGGAAGCGCCGAATCGGCATCCGCACCGACGACGTGCGCAACAACATCCTGTCGCTTTCGGGCGGCAATCAGCAAAAGGTGCTCTTCGCCCGCGCGCTCGCCTCCTCCGCCCCCGTGGTGGTGATGGACGACCCCATGCGCGGCGTCGACGTGGGCACCAAGCAGGACGTCTACGCCATGATCCGCGCCGAGGCCGCCAGGGGCCGCACCTTCCTGTGGTATTCCACCGAAACCGAAGAGGTCTGCCAGTGCGACCGGGTCTTCGTGTTCCGCGACGAACGGATTTCCGCCGAACTGACCGGCGCGGACATCACCGAGGAGCGCATCCTCGAAGCCTCCTTCGAGATGATGGAGGCGTGACATGACCTTCATCGCACGGCACCGCATCCTGCTGCCGGTGGTTTCGCTGGCGGTCCTGCTCGCCGCCACCTTCTACATGCAGCCCCGCGCCATGAGCTATTTCGGGGTGAACCTGCTGTTCAACCTCGCCGTGCCCATCGCGCTCGCGACCATCGCGCAGATGTGCATCATCATGGTCAACGACATCGACCTGTCGCTCGGCGCCTTCGTGTCGCTGGTGGCCTGCATCACCGCGACCTACCTCAACGACACGCCGGCGCTGGGCCTGCTGATCCTGCTGGCGCTGATCCTGTGTTATGCGCTGCTCGGGGCGCTGATCCACGCGCTCGACCTGCCCGCCATCGTGGTGACGCTGGGCATGTCCTTCGTCTGGGGCGGGCTCGCGCTGTTCATCCTGCCCTCGCCGGGCGGCGCCTCGCCCGGCTGGATCCGCAGCATCATGACGGTGAAACCGCCGCTGGTGCCGATGGCGGTGGTTGCCTCGGTGCTGATCGCGGGGGTGACGCACCTGCTGGTCATGCGGTCGGGCATCGGCACGGTGCTGCGCGGAGTCGGGGGCAATGCCCGCTCGGTCCAGCGGGCGGGCTGGCCGGTGATCCGGCTCAAGGCGCTGGCCTACGGGCTGGCCGGGCTGTTCGGCGTGCTGGCGGGCATGGCGCTGGTCGGTCTGACGACCTCGGCCGATGCCAATATCGCGCTGCGCTACACGCTCCTGTCCATCGCCGGGGTGATCCTGGGCGGCGGCGAGTTCATCGGCGGGCGCGTGTCGCCCACCGGCGCGGTGATCGGCGCGCTGACGCTGACCCTCGCCGCGTCCTTCCTGAGCTTCATGCGCCTGTCGCCGGACTGGCAGATCGGCGCGCAGGGGGCGATCCTGATCCTCGTCCTGACCGCGCGGCTGCTCTTCACCCGCCGCGACGGCGCGGCATAGGGGGGCGGATCATGCAGACGCTCGTCTCCCGCCCCTGGATCTGGTCCTGGATCGCCGCCGCCGTCGCCTTTGCCTTCACAATCGCCCTGACCGAGGGGCGCGGCGCGGGAGAGCTGGCCTATGCCGCGCTCAGCTTCGGGGCCTTCGCGGCCATCGTGGGGCTGGGGCAGATGCTGGTCATCACGCTCGGTCCCGGCAATGTCGACCTGTCGATCCCCGCGACCATGACGCTGTCCGGGACGCTGGCGCTCAAGGCGATGTCCTCGGACCCCGGCACGGCCTTCCTCGGCCTCGGGATCGCGGTGCTGGTGGGGCTCGGCACCGGGCTCGCGAATTTCGCGCTGATCTTCCTGCTGCGCCTGCCGCCGATCATCGCCACGCTGGCCGCGTCGCTGCTCTACCAGTCGCTGGCGATCTGGTCGAACCGGGGCCTGCGCATCAAGCCGCCCGAGGGTCTGGCCGATTTCGCCACCGGGCGCAGCCTCGGCATTCCCAACGTGGCGCTGGTCGGGCTGGTCCTGTCGGTCGTGGTCTGGGTGCTGCTCGAACGCTCGGTCTGGGGGCGGTGGCTGCTCGCCTCGGGGCAGAACCTGCGCGCCGCGCGGCTTGCCGGCGTTCCGGTCGAGCGGGTGCGCGCCACCACCTACGTCGCCGTCACGGTCTTCGCGGCCATCGCGGGCTACCTGCTGTCCAGCTTTTCCGGCGGCGCGGCGCTGAACATGGGGGCGGAATACCTGCTCATGTCCATCGCGGTCGTGGTCATCGGCGGCACCTCCATCGCCGGGGGCATGTCGAACGTGCCGGGCGTCTGGGGCGCCTCGCTGTTCATGTTCCTCGTCGTCTCCATGCTCAACTCGTACGGCGCCGGCGCCGGCGTGCGCATGGTTCTGACCGGACTCATCATCATCGGCATCGTCATTGCCGCCAGCACGAGAAGGGCACAGAGATGATCAAGACCCCGCCCCATATCGAAATCCGCGACCCCCGGTTCGCCGACCTGGTCCACCCGATGAGCCAGCTCGAAACCCTCGCCTCCGGCTTCACCTGGACCGAGGGGCCGGTCTGGTTCGGGGACCAGGGCTGCCTGCTGTTTTCCGACATTCCGTCCGAACGCATCCTGCGCTGGTCCGAGGCCGAGGGCCTTTCGGTCTATCGCGCCGGAAGCGGATTCAACAACGGCAACACCCGCGACCGCCAGGGGCGGCTGGTGGGCTGCCGCCACGGCTTCCGCGACGTGGTGCGCACGGAATACGACGGGACGCTCAGCGTTCTGGCCGCCGACTATCAGGGCAAGCGGCTGAATTCCCCGAACGACGTGGTGGTCGCTGCCGATGGCGCCGTGTGGTTCACCGATCCGACCTACGGCATCCTGTCGAGCTTCGAGGGCAATCAGGCCGAGCCGGAACAGACCGCGCACCACGTCTTCCGCATTCCCCCCGAAGGCGGCGATCCGGTGCCGGTCGTGTCGGACTTCGTGCAGCCGAACGGGTTGTGCTTTTCGCCCGACGAATCGCTGCTTTACGTGGCCGAGAGCGGGTCGTCCCATGACACCTCCGTTGCGCCCGTGATCCGTGTTTTCGAGGTGTCCGGCGCCACCCTGACCGATGCCGGGGTCTTTGCGACGATCGACACCGGCCTGCCCGACGGCATCCGCTGCGACGAGACCGGCAACCTCTGGTCCTCGGCGGCGGACGGCGTGCACTGCTTCGATCCCGCCGGAACGCTGCTGGGCAAGATTCTCGTCCCCGAGACGGTCTCCAACATCGCCTTCGGAGGCGCGGACGGGCTGCGGCTGTTCATCACCGCCACCACCTCCGTCCACCGGATCTTCGTGAACGTGAAGGGTGCCGAGCCCTGGACGCGCGCCCGGCGGCGCCCGATGTGAGCGCGACCGTCACGCGGAATCCCTGAGCCGGGCGGTGGCATGGTCGAACAGCGCCTCGCTGCCGAGCGCACGGGCAAAGAGATAGCCCTGAAGCACGTCGCACCCGAGATCGCGCAGGATGTCGGCCTGTTCGCGCGTCTCGACCCCCTCGGCCACGGTGCCGATGCCCAGCGTCTCGGCGATCTCGACGATGGCGCGCACCAGCTTGTGCGCCCGGGCGTCCCGCGCCACCGGGGCGACGATGCGCCGGTCGATCTTGAGCGCGGTCGGGTTGATCTCCATCAGCGAGATGATCGAGGCGTGGCCCGAGCCGAAATCGTCGATCTCGATCTCGATCCCGGCCTCGCGGATCATGTCGAGATGGAAGCGGAAGGCATCGCTCTCCTCCTCGACCAGGATGGATTCGAGCAGTTCGAAGGTCACCTTGGTCTCTCCGACCGCCATCGACCGCGCCAGCGAGACGACGTCGGGATCGTGCATCCGTCCGGAGCTGACGTTGAAGCTGATCTTGGGGATGATCAGCCCGGCCTCGCGCCACCGCGCCATGGCGCCGCGCGCCTTCTCCATCATGATGCGGTCGATCTCGGGCACGATGCGCATCTGCTCGGCCACCTGCATGAAGCTGTCGGGCGAGAGCACGCCGCGCTCCGGGTGGTGCCAGCGCAGCAGCGTTTCGATCCCGGTCAGGGCGCCGGTTCGGGACGACACCTGCGGCTGGAAATAGGGCTCGAACTCGTCGCGCTCCAGCGCATCGTGCAATTCCTGGCCGATGCGGCGGTCGCTCAGGATGCTCTGGTGCAGGTCGGTGGTGAAGAACTCCAGCCGGTTGCGGCCGCTTTCCTTGGCCCGGTAGAGCGCGGCATCGGCAAAGACCTGAAGCTCCGCGCCGACCTCGGTGATGTCCTCGGTATGGGCGATGCCGAAGCTGGCACCGAAGCGGCAGGGCCGCCCCTCGTGGAGCACGGGCTCTTCGAGGCGGCGCTGGATGCGCTCGACGATCTCGCGGGCGTTTTCCGCGGTCATGGTCGGGCCGAGCAGGATCGAGAATTCGTCGCCCCCGATCCGCGCCGCGAAATCTCCCGACCGGATGGAGCCGCGCAGCACCCGCGCGACCTGTTTCAGCACCTCGTCCCCGGCGCCGTGACCGAGCGTATCGTTCACGTATTTGAAATGATCGAGGTCCATGCGGATCAGCCCGCAGGGCAGCGAGGCCTTGCCCAGCCGCGCGTCCTCCAGCCGCTGCGCCATCATCTCGTCGTAGTAGCGGCGGTTCGGCAGCCCGGTGAGCCCGTCGTGCTGGGCCTGCCGCGCCTTCTCGATCCGCATCGTTTCCGCGACGTGATGGGCCCTGCGCAGCTCTTCCTCGCGGATCTCGTCGACGGTGACGTCGTGGATGACACCGGTCAGCACCACGGCGCCCTCGCGTTCGCGATGGGCGATGGCGACGCAGGACAGCCAGAGCATTCCCCGCTCCGGGTGCAGGTAACGATACCGCAGCGACAGGTTCCCCGGCCGGGCAAAGGCCTGCCGCAACCCCTGTTCGACCTGCGGCATGTCGTCGGGCACCACGCGCGCGAACAGGCAGTTGCGCTCGCTGTCGAGCCCCGCCCGCGTGCAGCCCAGCAGCTCGACAAGCTGATCGCTCGCGTAGTGGAAGGTCATCGAGCCATCGTCCCGCACTTCGACCTCGTAGAGGCCGACCGGGGCGATGTTGGCGATGGAGCTCAGCCGCTCGTGCGCGATCCTGACTTCGCGCGCGGCGCTGCCGGCGCGCTGTTCGGCGCGTTCCTGCACGGTGATATCCACGAGATTTGCGAACCAGACGATCGAGCCGTCCTCGCGCGCGTAGGGCAGGGCGTTGCACAGCAGGGTGCGCACCCCCCTTGCGGCAGAGCGGATGCGGACCTTGGCCGAAAACCGGCTGTTCAGGGCGCGCGCCATCTCCTCCTTCCGGCGGAGCGAGACGACATCCTCCGGGTGCATCGCGCGGAACACCGCCCGACCGTCGGCGGCGATCTCCTCTCCGGGGACGCCCAGCATCTTCGGCAGCTTGGCGCTGAAGAACGAGATGTGAAGCCGGCCACCCTCGTCCACGACGTATTCGAACATGGCACCCGGCGCGTTGTTGGCCAGGGTGTTCAACCGCTCGCCGGCGCGGCGGGCCATCTCCGCGGCCTCGGACAGGCGGCTTTCGTTTTCCTTCAGCGAATCGATGCAGGTAAAGGTCCCGGCCAGCAGAAACGGCAGCCCTCGTGCGGAGCGGTCGATCTTGCGCGCGATGGTGCGATACCAGTGGTGGCTGCCCTCCGCGTGGCGCAGCCGCAGGTCGATGTCATAGACCTCCGACGCGCCGGAGAGCATCCGGTCGAGCGCGCGGGTGAACCGCGGGATGTCGTCGCGATGCACCAGCGCCCGCCACCCGGCCCGGTCCGGCAGGAAGCTGCCCGGTTCGTGACCGAGCAGGCGATACCCCTCGTCATGCATCCAGTACTCGCCCCGATCCGGGCAGACCGACCAGGCGCCCATCTGCCCGCAGACCACGGCGGTCGCCAGAAGCTCCTCCCCCGCGATGGCATCGTTGCGCGCGGTTTCGGCGCGGCGCAGCGCCTCGGCCAGATGCGCTTCGGCGGCCTTGCGGGCGGTGATGTCGGTGCAGGTGCCGCAGACCATGAAGGGCAGACCCCGGTCGTCCCGCTCCACCCGCCGGGCCCGTGCGTTCATCCAGAGCCAGCTTCCGTCCGCCTTGCGAACCCGGAAATCGAGGTCGGCGTCTGCGATCTCGTCGTCGAACAGCGCCCGCAGCAGGTCGCGCGCGGTCTCCCGGTCCTCCGGGTGGACCAGCTTCGCCAGCACCGCCTCGGGCAGGACCGCCCGGCGGGGTTCGTGGCCCAGCATCCCGAGGCACTGGCCGGACAGGTGAAGCCGCCGCCTGCGCCGGTCGAGATACCATTGCCCCGTCGACGCGGTGGAGCTGGCGATTTCGAACATCGCCCGGTCGAGCGCGGCCGGATCCGGCGTCGCGGCCTCCAGCATGATACGTTCGCCGCCGTCGGGGCCGATCCCCGAGGTGAGCGTGCAGGCCAGGGGAACCACGGAGCCGTCGGCGTGGCGGAACTGTCCCGCGACCCGGAGCGGCCCGCCGGCCTGCCGCACCGAACGCCAGAGCCCGCGGGTCCGGCGCGCGCCGCCGTTCAGAAGATCCTTCACATGCGCCCCGCGGGGCCATCCCTCCGGCCGGCCCATCGCCTGCCGCGCGGCGGCGTTCGCGGCCAGGATGCGCCCGGTCGGGTCGGTCAGCCAGACCGGGCCCGGCAGCCCCTCCGCATGGTCTTCGCTCAACACCGGACTGGCATTCATGACGTCACCGCTCGCTCCGCCCCCTCGTTGCGCAGTCATCGCGGGCAAAGGCTAATCTTTCCCTGACATATGCCGGTTGGATCGAATGCGAGACGTTTTGCGCACCGCGCGGGGGCGAGTTGTCCCCGGCGGCGCGGCATGGGACAACGGATCGACACGGGCGCGGATGCCGGAGCAGGGCGACAAGGCGGGAGAGCACCATGAGCAATGCGTGGATCGTCGAGACGGACCTGCTGTTCGACGGCAGCGGACGGGCGCCCGAGCGCGACCGCGCGGTGCTGGTGCGTGACGGGCGCATCGCCGGGGTCGGCGCCACCGATGCCGGGGCCGCGATCCCCCGGCTGCGCTGTCCGGTGCTGGCCCCGGGGTTCCTCGACATCCAGATCAACGGCGCGGCAGATGCGCAGTTCAACGACGATCCCTCGGTCGAGACCCTGCGCCGGATGGCGCGGGGCGCGGCGCAGGGCGGCAGCGCGTGGATCCTGCCGACCTTCATCACCGCGCCGGGCCGCGCCTACGCAGAGGCGCTGGACGCGGTCGCCGCGGCGCTCGGGGCGGGGGTTCCGGGGATCGCGGGGCTGCATCTCGAGGGGCCGTTCCTCAGCCCGCGCCGCGCCGGCATCCACCCGCCCGAGGCGATCCGCCGTCCCGATGCCACGGATCTCGCCCGGCTCGAAGCGCCCGGCGGCGGTGCCCGGCTTGTCACCCTCGCGCCCGAGGAGGTCGGCCCGGACGCGGTGGCGCGCCTTTCGGCGGCGGGCTGGACGGTCTTTGCCGGGCATTCCGAGGCCACGGCCGAGGATCTGGTCCCGGCGGTCGCCGCGGGGCTGAGCGGGGCGACGCACCTGTTCAACGCCATGTCCCAGATGACCCCGCGCGCGCCGGGGCTGGTGGGCGCGGTGCTCGGCGGGCTGGTGCCCCATGCCGGGCTGATCGCGGACGGCCACCACGTGCATCCGCTGTCCCTCGCGGCGGCGCTGAAAGCTGTCGGGGCGGACCGTCTCTGCCTCGTCACCGATGCCATGCTGACGCTGGCGGGCACCCGGACGGGGTTTCGCATCGGCGCGCGCGAGGTGCGGCTCGACGGCGGGCGGCTGGTCGGTGAGGACGGCACCCTGGGCGGCGCGCACCTGGCCATGGACGAGGCGGTGCGCAACATGATCGCGCTTGCCGGGGCGACGCCGCAGGAAGCGATCCGCATGGCCTCGGCCACACCGGCGGCGGCGGTCGGCCTCGGGGACGAGATCGGGACGATCCGGCCCGGGCAAAGGGCCGGGCTGACCCTGATGGATGCCGGTCTGCGGGTGCTGGGGACGATGTCCGACGGCGCCTTCCCGTGGCGCGACGCCGCCCTCGGCTGAAATTCAGTCCCCGCGGGGACGCACACCGTTCAGAAAGATCGCGATCGCCCGGTCGCGCCGGGCCGCGCGTTCGGCGGGCAGGCGCAGCATCCGGTCCGGGTCGAGCAGGCAGGCGATGGTGTTGCCCATCACCATGTCGAGCAGCAGTTCCGCCGCTCCGGGGATGTCCTCGGGAGAAAGCGCGATGTCGCCCGCGGCCGCCGCCGCCGTCAGTTCCCGGCACAGCAGGTCGACCACCTGCCCGGGGCCGTTCTTGCCCAGGCTGCAGGCCAGTTGCGGATAGCTGCGCGCCTCTGCGATCACCGCGCGCAGCATTTCCAGCGGCGCCTGCGGGTTCTCCATCGAGGGGTTCAGCGTCAGCAGGATGCGCAGCCGGTCCTCGAGCGAGGCGTCGCGTTCGTCGGGGCGCAGCGGGCGGAACAGCGACTTGCCCATCTGCTGGAGGCAGGCGCCGAGCAATTCCTCGCGGCTGCCGTAGAGCGCGTAGAGCGTGCGCTTGGACATGGAGGCGCGCTGGGCGATGGCGGCCATGGTCACTTCGTCCGGGCGGGTGTCGGACATCAGGCCGATGGCGGCCTCCAGCACCAGCGACTCGCGTTCGGCCGGGTCCATCTGGACCGGGCGCCCGCGCCGCCTTGCCCGACTCTCCTCCGTGTTTGCCGGGTCTTTCGGCATTCCGTCCCCCTCGCGATGGTCACGATCAAAAAGATTCTGCACGTGCAGCATATCCGAACTTTACAAAACCCGCCAGTTTCCTTATCGCGGTTTCTGATCGATCCGCCGCCCGGCGGGCGCGCTTATGCCGGAGCCTTCTGATGCCGTCCATTTTCAAAGCCCTTCCCTCCATTGCCGTTCTGCTGACCGTTTTCGGCGCGGTCCTGCCCGCGACCGCGCAGCAACCGGGCGGCGAACGCCCGCCGATGCCCGTCACCGTGGTGACGGTCGAGGCCTCGGACGTGACGCTGACCTCGGCGCTGCCCGGGCGCGTGACCGCATCCGGGATCGCAGAGGTGCGCCCGCAGGTCAGCGGCATCGTCACCGAGCGGCTGTTCGAGGAAGGCAAGCCCGTGGCGCAGGGCGATCCGCTCTACCACATCGACCCGGCCACCTACGAGGCCGCCAAGGCCGCCGCAGAAGCCGGGCTGGCGCAGGCGCAGGCGCAGCTTCGCGCCACCCAGCGCGAGGAAGAGCGGCAGGCGGAACTGCGCCAGCGCAACGTGACCAGCCAGCAGAACCTCGACGATGCGATCTCGGCCCGCGACGTGGCCGAAGCCTCGGTCAAGGTGGCCGAAGCGCAGGTGCTCGCCGCCGAGATCGACCTCGACCGCGCGACGGTCCGGGCGCCGATCTCGGGCACCGTGGGTCTCAGCCAGACCACGCAGGGGGCGCTGGTGACGGCGGGACAGGCCGGGGCGCTGACGGTGATCCGCAAGCTCGACCCGGTCTATGTCGACGTGACGCAATCCGCCGCCGAGATCCTGCAATGGCGCCGCTCCGGCCAGGAACTGGCGGAAGAGGCCGGCGCCACCGTGTCGCTGCGCCTTGCCGACGGCGGCGGCTACGATCACACCGGCCGGCTGGCCGCCGCGGAACCGCATGTGAACGAGCAGACCGGCGTCATCGTGCTGCGCCTGGAATTCCCGAACCCCGACAAGTTCCTGCTGCCCGGCATGTACGTGCAGGTCGAGATGCCGCAGGGCGTCGTCAAGGGCGCGATCCTCGTCCCGCAGGAAGGCGTCACCCGCGACCGCCGCGGCCGTCCCGTCGCCATGGTCGTGACCGCCGGGAACACCGTCGAATCCCGCGATCTGACGGTACAGCGCGACCAGGGCTCCGACTGGGTGGTGACCGAAGGTCTCGCCGCCGGGGACAAGGTCATCGTCGAGGGGCTGCAGAAGGTGTCGCCCGGCATGGTGGTGGCGCCCGAAGAGCGCGCCGACCCGACGGCGGCGACCGCTTCCGCCTCCGGCAACTGAACGCATTCCAGGAGTCCGTCATGGCCCGCTTTTTCATCGACCGGCCCGTCTTTGCCTGGGTGATCTCGATCCTCATCATGGGGGTCGGCCTGTTGTCGATCTTCACCCTGCCCATCGCGCAGTATCCCCAGATCGCGCCGCCCTCGGTGCGGATCAGCGCGCAATATCCCGGCGCCTCGGCGGAAACCGTCGCCAATACCGTGACCCAGATCATCGAACAGCAGATGACCGGGCTCGACGGGATGCGCTACCTGTCGTCCTCCTCGACCTCGGCGGGGACGGCCACCATCACGCTGACCTTCGAGGCCGGGACCGACCCCGACGTCGCGCAGGTGCAGGCGCAGAACAAGCTGGCGCAGGCCACGCCGCTGCTGCCCGAAGTGGTGCAGCGCCTCGGCGTGCGGGTGCAGAAGGCGTCGTCGTCGTTCTTCATGGTGATCGCGATGATCTCCGAGGACGGGCGGCTCGACCAGGCGGACCTGTCCGACTACCTGAACTCCAACCTCGTCGACGAATTCAGCCGGATCGAGGGCGTGGGCGGCGCGCAGGTCTTCGGCGCGCAATACGCCATGCGCATCTGGCTCGACCCGTCCAAGCTGGCGGCCTTCGAAATGACGCCCTCGGACGTGGTGAACGCCGTGTCCGCGCAGAACGCGCAGATCTCGGCCGGGGCCTTCGGGACGCTGCCCGCGCCGGAGGGCCAGCAGCTCAACGCGACGATCACGGCGCAGTCGCTGCTCTCCACCCCCGAGGATTTCCGCAACATCGTGCTGCGCTCGGAGACCGACGGCGGCCTGGTGCTGCTGAAGGATGTCGCGCGGGTCGAGATCGGGGCCGAGAACTATTCCACCATCGCGAGCTACAACGGCCAGCCCGCGTCGGGCATGGCGCTGAACCTCGCCACCGGGGCGAACGCGCTGGACACCGCCGAGCGGGTCAAGCAGCGGCTCGAGGAATATTCGGCCTTCTTCCCGGACGGGGTGAGCTACGTCATCCCCTACGACACCACGCCTTTCATCGCCATCTCCATCGAGGAGGTACAGAAGACCCTGTTCGAGGCGATCGGGCTGGTCTTCCTCGTGATGCTGCTGTTCCTGCAGAACATCCGCGCCACGCTGATCCCGACGCTGGCCGTGCCGGTCGTGCTTCTGGGCACCTTCGGCATCCTCGCGCTGGCCGGGTTCACCATCAACACGCTGACCATGCTGGCAATGGTGCTGGCGATCGGTCTGCTGGTGGACGATGCCATCGTGGTCGTCGAAAACGTCGAACGCATCATGGAGGAAGAGGGCCTGTCCCCGCGCGAGGCAACGCGCAAATCCATGGACCAGATCACCGGCGCCCTCATCGGCATCGCGCTGGTGCTGTCGGCGGTGTTCGTGCCGATGGCCTTCTTCGGCGGCTCCACCGGGGTGATCTACCGGCAGTTTTCCATCACCATCGTGTCGGCCATGGGCCTGTCGGTGCTGGTGGCGCTGACGCTGACGCCCGCGCTCTGCGCGACGATCCTCAAGTCGAAGGACGCCCACCACACCAAGCGCGGCCCGGCGGGCTGGTTCAACACCGGCTTCGACAAGCTCACCGGCGGCTACGCCGGGACCGTGGGCTACCTGATCCGCCGCCCGTTCCGGGTGATGATCTTCTACGTCGCGCTCGGCTACGGCATGATCTGGCTGTTCGACAACACGCCCACCGGCTTCCTGCCGGCCGAGGATCAGGGAATCATGATCACCCTCATCCAGGGCCCGACCGGCGCCACCGCCGAGCGGACCGAGAATGTCGTGCGCCAGGTCGAGACCTATTTCGACGGCGCGGAATCCGAGAACGTCGAGGCCCTGTTCGGCGTGGTCGGCTTTTCCTTCGCGGGGCAGGGGCAGAACATGGGTCTCGCCTTCGTCCGCATGAAGGACTGGGAGGAACGTCCGAGCCCGGCGCAATCCGTGCAGGCCGTGGCGGGCCGCGCCTTCCCGGCGTTCATGGGCATCCGCGACGCGATGGTCTTTCCCATCGTGCCGCCGTCGGTGATCGAACTGGGCAACGTCTCGGGCTTCGACTTCTACCTGCAATCGCAGGGCGGGCAGACGCACGAGCAACTGCTCGAAGCGCGCAACCAGCTTCTTGGCATGGCGGCGCAAAGCCCGCTGATCGCCTCGGCCCGGCCTTCGGGGCTGGAGGACGCGGCGCAGTTCAACCTCGACATCGACTGGCGCGCCGCTGGCGCCGTGGGCGTGACCCCGGCCAATGTGGGCACCACGCTCAACATCGCCTGGGCCGGCAGCTACGTGAACGATTTCAACGACAACGGCCGGATCAAGCGGGTCTACGTGCAGGGCGAGCCGGACAGCCGGGCGACCCCGTCCGATCTGCAGAAATGGCGGGTGCGGAATGCGAACGGCGATCTCGTTCCCTTCGCCAACTTCACCTCGGAAAGCTGGGTCTACGGGCCGCAGGGCCTGAACCGCTACAACGGCGTGCCCTCGATGCAGATCCAGGGCTCTCCCGCGCCGGGCGTCACCACGGGCGAGGCGATGGCCGAGATCGAGCGCCTCGTGCAGCAGCTTCCCCCCGGTTACAGCGCCGCCTGGACCGGCCTGTCGCTGGAGGAGCGCGAATCCGGCGGCTCCGCCCCGTTGCTCTACGCGCTGTCGCTGGCGGCGATCTTCCTCTGCCTCGCGGCGCTCTACGAAAGCTGGGCGATCCCGTTCTCGGTCATGCTGGCCATGCCGATCGGGGTGTTGGGGACGATGGGGGCCGCGTGGTATTTCGGCTTCGAGAACGGCGTCTTCTTCCAGGTCGGCCTGCTGACGGTGATCGGCCTGACCGGCAAGAACGCAATCCTCATCGTGGAATTCGCCCGCGAGCGGTTCGAGGCGGGGGAGGATCTGTATTCCGCCGTCAAGGAGGCCGCCAAGCAGCGTTTTCGTCCGATCATCATGACGTCGCTGGCGTTCTCGCTCGGTGTGGTGCCGCTGGTGCTGTCCTCGGGCGCGGGGGCAGGCGGGCGGACGGCGGTCGGCTCGGCGGTGCTGGGCGGAACCATCACCGGCACCGTGCTGGGCGTGGTCTTCGTGCCGCTGTTCTTCGTGATCGTGCAGCTTCTGTTCAGCCGCAAGCGGGTGAAGGCACAGCGCGGCGCCAGGGCGCCCGAGGCGGTTCCGGCGGAATAATCGGCAAACCTTCGCAGGATGCACAGGGCCGCGCCCCCGATCCGGGGCGCGGCCTTTTGCTGTTCGGGGCGAGTCATATATCGTATCTTGAATGCCTCGCGCCGTGCCACACATCTGCGCAGAGCACAGAGGACAACCCGAAGGGGGGAGAGCGCACCATGCAGACGCCGGTCGTCACACCGTTCCGCGACGAGGCCACGGGCAGCTGGCAATACGTCTTCCACGATCCCGGCACGATGATCGGCGCCATCGTCGACCCGGTGCTGGATTTCGACCCCGGGGCCGCCGCGACCGGCACGCGCAATGCCAAGGCGATCCTGCACCACGTCAGGGAGACCGGGATCGAGATCGCCTGGATTCTCGACACCCATCCCCATGCCGATCACTTCTCGGCCGCGGTCTGGTTGCAGGACAGGCTCGGCGGCAAGCGCGCCATCGGCGAGCGGGTGACCGGGGTGCAGGCGCTGTGGAAGACGCTCTACCACCTGCCCGACCTGCCCGGCGACGGGTCGCAATGGGACCGCCTGTTCGCCGACGGCGATACTTTCGAGGTGGGCGGCATCCCGGTCCGGGTGATCTTTTCCCCCGGTCACACGCTGGCCTCGGTCACCTATGTCGCCGGGGATGCGGCCTTTGTTCACGACACGCTGATGATGCCCGACAGCGGCACCGCGCGGGCGGATTTTCCCGGCGGTTCGTCCTTCGATCTCTACGACACCCTGCAACGGCTGCTGTCGCTGCCCGAGGACACCCGCCTGTTCGTCGGCCACGACTATGCCCCGAACGGGCGCGAACCGGCCTGCTGCGCCACCGTGGCCGAGCATCGCGCCGGCAACATTCACCTGCGCGACGCCCCCGACAGGGAGGCGTTCTGCCGCCTGCGCGACGCGCGCGATGCCACGCTGGCGCTGCCGGACCGGATGCTTGCCGCCCTGCAGGTCAACATCCGGGGCGGCCGGCTTCCCGATCCGGAAGCGGACGGACAGCGCTACCTGAAGATCCCGCTCGACCGCTTCGCGCCGCGATAGGTCTTCGCGCGGTCCCGCACAGCGCCTGTGCAACCCCTGCAATTGAGCCGCGCCGCCAAGTGGTTAGGTGGAGTGCAGGGGAGGCCGCAGCGCAATCAGAAAAGGGATCTGCCATGAAGGACCATACCGACCACGCCGCGCTGGACGCGCAGGCACTCGACACGCTGTTCCAGGAAGCGCGCACCCACAACGCCTGGGCCGACCGCCCGGTGCCGGATGCGCTGCTCGGCGAACTCTACGACCTGACCAAGATGGCGCCGACCGCCGTCAACGCCAGCCCCGCGCGCTTCATCTTCGTCCGCTCGACCGAGGGCAAGGAAAAGCTCAAGCCCGCGCTGTCGGAAAACAACGTGGAAAAGACCATGACCGCGCCGGTGACGGTGATCGTGGCCCATGACATGGAGTTTCACGAAAAGCTGCCCGATCTGTTCCCGCACGTGGACGCCCGGTCCTGGTTCGCGGGCAACGACGCGATGATCGCCGACACCGCGTTCCGCAACAGCTCGCTGCAGGGGGCCTACCTGATCCTCGCCGCGCGGGCGCTCGGGCTCGACGCCGGGCCGATGTCGGGCTTCGATCCGGCCGCGGTCAAGGCCGCGTTCTTTGCCGACAAGCCGTGGCAAGCCAACTTCCTCATCAATCTGGGCTACGGCGACGAGAAGGGTCTCTTCCCGCGTCTGCCGCGCCTGTCCTTCGAGGACGCAACCGTTCTGGCCTGACCGGAGCCGCGCGCGGCAGAGAAGGGGGCGCAGGCCCCTTTCCCCGCCGCGCGCATTCCGTTAAGGGGTTCGGCGCACAAGCTACACAGATTGCGGGCGCCGACCGATGAAATTCACGCTTTCCTGGCTGAAGGATCACCTTGAAACCACGGCTTCGGTCGACGAGATCGCCGAGGCCCTGACCGATCTGGGGCTGGAGGTCGAAGGGGTCGAGAATCCCGCCGACCGGCTGGGCGCCTTTACCATCGGCAAGGTTCTCAAGGCCGAAAAGCATCCCGACGCGGACAAGCTGCGCGTCTGCTCGGTTCAGACCGACGAGGGGACGCTGCAGATCATCTGCGGGGCGCCCAATGCCCGCGAAGGCATCACCGTCGTCGTCGCCAAGCCCGGCACCTACGTGCCTGGTATCGATACCACCATCCAGGTCGGCAAGATCCGCGGCATCGAAAGCCACGGCATGATGTGCTCCGAACGCGAGATGGAGATGTCGGACGAGCACGACGGCATCATCGAACTGCCCTCGGGCGAGGTCGGCGAAAGGTTCACCGACTGGCTGGCGGCGAACCGCCCCGCCGTGGTCGACCCGGTGATCGAGATCGCCATCACCCCCAACCGTCCCGACGCGCTGGGCGTTCACGGCATCGCCCGCGACCTTGCCGCGCGCGGTCTGGGCACGCTGAAGCCGCTGGCGGAGGTCACGGTGCCGGGCAGCTTCCCGTCGCCGGTGTCGGTCAGCATCGACGAGGACACGCTGGACGTCTGCCCGGTGTTCTACGGCCGCTACATCCGCGGCGTGAAGAACGGCCCGTCGCCGGCATGGCTTCAGACGCGCCTGAAGGCGGTCGGCCTGCGCCCGATCTCGTTCCTCGTGGACGTGACCAACTTCTTCACCTTCGACCGCAATCGCCCGCTGCACGTCTTCGACGCCGACAAGGTGACGGGCAACCTGCGCGTGCACCGCGCCATCGGCGGCGAGACGCTGGAGGCGCTGGACGAACGCACCTACACGCTGGAACCGGGCATGGTCGCCATTTCCGATGACGCGGCGGTCGAGAGCCTCGGCGGCATCATGGGCGGCGAGCCCTCCGGCGTGTCCGGGGAGACGGTGAACGTCTTTCTCGAAGCGGCGTATTTCGACACGGTGCGCACCGCCTACACGGGCCGCGCTCTCAAGATCAATTCCGATGCCCGCTACCGTTTCGAACGCGGCATCGACCCGGCCTCGGTCGCGCCGGGGATCGAGGCGGCGACGCGGATGATCCTCGACATCGCGGGGGGCGAGGCCTCGGACCTGGTGATCGCGGGGGCCATCCCCGACGTGTCTCGGGCCTATCGGCTCGACACCGACCGCGTGGTGTCGCTGGTCGGGATGGAGATTCCCGCCGAAACGCAGCGCGCGACGCTGACCGCGCTGGGCTTCACGCTGGACGGCGACATGGCCAATGTGCCGTCCTGGCGCCCGGATGTGCTGGGCGAGGCGGATCTGGTCGAAGAGGTCGCGCGCGTCGCCTCGCTCACCAAGCTGCAGGGGCAGCCGATGAAGCGCCCGCAGGCGGGCGTGCCGACGGTGATCCTGTCGCCGATGCAGAAGCGCGAGCAGGTGGCCCGGCGCACGACGGCGGCGCTCGGCTACAACGAATGCGTGACCTACAGCTTTGTCGACAAGCTCGCGGCGGAGCTGTTCGGCGACGGCGACGATGCCACGATGCTGGCCAACCCGATCAGTGCCGATCTCAGCCACATGCGCCCCTCGCTTCTGCCGGGGCTGCTGCGGGCGGCGGCGCGCAACCAGGCGCGCGGCTTCGGCGATCTGGCCCTGTTCGAGGTCGGCGCGGCCTTCCACGGCGGCGAGCCGGAGGAACAGAGCTTGCAGGTCTCGGGCCTGCTGGTCGGGCGTACCGGACCCAAGGACGTGCACGGCGCGTCGCGCCCGGTCGATCTCTACGACGTCAAGGCCGATGCCGAAGCGGTGCTGGCGGCGATGGGCGCCCCGGCGCGGATGCAGGTGATGCGCGGCGCCGAAGGCTGGTGGCACCCCGGGCGTCACGGCAAGCTCTGCCTCGGTCCCAAGAAGGTCATGGGCGTCTTCGGCGAATTGCACCCCAAGGTGCTGAAGGCGCTCGACGTCAAGGGACCGGCGGTCGCCTTCACGCTCTATCCGGCGGAAATCCCGCTGCCGCGCAGGACCGGCGCGTCGCGCGGGGCGGTCAGGCTGGCCGATCTTCAGGCGGTCGAACGGGATTTCGCCTTTGTGGTCGATGCCGACGTACAGGCGCTGGACCTGGTCAACGCGGCGGCCGGTGCCGACAAGGCGCTGATCGAAGAGGTCCGGGTCTTTGACGAGTTCATCGGCGGCTCGCTTGGCGAGGGCAAGAAATCCCTCGCCATCACGGTCAGGCTGCAGCCGACCGAGGCAACGCTCAAGGAAAAGGACATCGAGGCCGTGGCGGCGAAGATCGTCGAGAAGGTCTCCAAAGCCACCGGCGGCACGTTGCGCGGCTGATGCGGGGTGCGGCCCCCCTCCTTGCGGCGCTTCTGCTCGCCGAAGCGGCGACGGGTGCCGTCGCGCGCGCCGAGGAGGGCTGTTCCTACCCGATCGCCGTCGACGGGGCGCTGACCCTGCCGTTCGGCACGCTGCGCACCGTGGCCCCGGCCAAGGGGCCGGAGGTGTTCTTTTTCGAGACCTACGGACGCCCTCTGGTGATCCGGGGGCACCGCCTCGAACGCTGGAGCGGCGACGCCTGGCCGAGCCTGCCGCAATGGCGGCCGGTGGTGAACACGCCGTCGGGGCGGCATTTCCTGGTCACCGGCACCGGCGGCAGGACCACGGTGCTGACGCGGGATGCCGAGACGGGGCGCTACGCGACGCTGCTGACGACTCCGCTGAGCGATGTCTGGGTCGACGAGGCGACGGGCCGCATCTTTGCCCGCGACGGTGCCGACCTGCTGGAGTGGACCGACGGCAGTTGGGGGCCCTCGGCGCTGATGAACCCGGGCGGCGACGGCGTCGCCTCCTTCGATCCGGCCTTCGGGCGGGTGCGTTTCCTGCCCGCGCTCAAGGCCTGGATGACGATGGAGGGCGACCGCCTCTGGCTGCGCCACGAACAGGCCGCCGACTGGGAAAAGGTCGGCACCGTCCAGACCTGGCGCAGCCGCGTGCGCACGACCGCGCCGAAGCTGTTCGAGGACAAGTCGAGCAACCTCGCAGTTCTGGTGATCGACGTGGGGATGCTGGTGTTCGACGTCTCCGGCCCCCGGCCCGAATTCCTGTACCAGCACATGATCCGGCAGGGCGCGGTGGCGCAGGCGGGCAAGGGGCGCGTGGTGGTCGAACTGCTGTCGCCGCGCCAGGATGCCGGCTGGTTCGAGACCGCCTCGCCGCTGCGCATGGTGACGCGCGACGGCGCCTGGCCGGTTCCCGGCGCGGTTCTGCCCGACCCGCCCTCGAAACCCGGCAGCGAGGTGCCGCGCGCGGCGACCTACCGGCTGCAAACGCTGGGCGACAGCGTGCTGATCGGCGGCAACGGCATTCTCCACCTGTTCGACGGCGCGACCCTGCTCGACATGCCGGGGCTGCATGCGCTGTTTCCCGACAAGCCGCCGGCGGTGACCGCGACGGCGCAGGGCACCTTCCTGACCGGCGGCGCAGGAGTCTGGCTCTGGACCGGGGGCGATGCCGCCGAGGCGGTCGCCGCCGAGGACGGCACCCGCCCGGACAGCCTGATCGAAGGCGATTCCAGCCTGGCCTTTTCCCGCGCCTCCGAGACCGGCACCCGGCTCTGGATCTCGCGCGACGGGCGCCGGCTGGACGAGGTGCCGCTGCCGCCGGAGACCGGGGCGCTGTCCCTGGTGGCCCTGCCGGGAACGGGCGATTTCTATGCCGATTCCGACACCGGGCGCCGGATCGTCGGGCTTTGCGACAGCCCGCGGCAACCCTGACACGGGCCAAGGGGCCCGGATTTCTTCCGTGCAAAATGCAGAACGCGGCCCCCGGTGACCGGGCGCCGCGTCCGGGCCGCGAGGCCCGATGTTCCGACGAAATCGCGCCTCGGGTCAGCCGAGGAGACGGCGGGCGATGACCTGCGCCTGGATTTCGGCCGCGCCTTCGAAAATGTTCAGGATCCGCGCGTCGCAGAGGATGCGGCTGACGCTGTATTCCAGCGCAAAGCCGTTGCCGCCGTGGATCTGCAGGGCGTTGTCCGCATTCGCCCAGGCCACCCGGGCGCCCAGCAGCTTGGCCATCCCGGCCTCGAGATCGCAGCGGATGCCCTCGTCCTTCTCGCGGGCCGAGAAGTAGGTGAGCTGGCGCGCGATCATCAGTTCGACGGCCATCATCGCCAGCTTGCCCGAGACGCGCGGGAAGGCGATCAGCGCCTTGCCGAACTGCTTGCGGTCCAGCGCGTAGCGCATGCCCACGTCCAGCGCCGCCTGAGCCACGCCGATGGCGCGGGCGGCGGTCTGGATCCGGGCGCTCTCGAAGGTCTCCATGAGCTGCTTGAAGCCCTTGCCCTCCTCGCCGCCCAGCAGGTTTTCGCCCTTCACCTTGAAGCCGTCGAAGCCGAGCTCGTATTCCTTCATGCCGCGATAGCCGAGCACCTCGATCTCGCCGCCGGTCATGCCCTCGGTGGGGAAGGGGTCGGCATCGGTGCCCGGCGTCTTCTCGGCCAGGAACATCGACAGGCCCTTGTAGTTGTCCGTCGACGGATCGGTCCGCGCCAGCAGGGTCATCACATGGGTCCGCGCGGCGTGGGTGATCCAGGTCTTGTTGCCGGTCACGGTGTAATCGCCGTCCTCGCCCTTGACCGCGCGGGTGCGCAGCGAGCCGAGGTCGGAGCCGGTGTTGGGCTCGGTGAACACCGCCGTCGGAAGCACTTCGCCGGAAGCGATCAGGGGCAGCCACTTTTCCTTCTGCTCGTCGGTGCCGCCGGCGAGGATCAGTTCCGCCGCGATCTCGGAGCGGGTGCCGAGGCTGCCGACCCCGATGTAGCCGCGCGAGAGTTCCTCGGAGACGACGCACATCGAGGCTTTCGACAGGCCGAATCCGCCGAGGTTTTCCGGAATGGTCAGCCCGAAGACGCCCATCTCGGCCAGTTCCTCGATGATCTCCATCGGGATCAGCTCGTCCTTGAGGTGCCATTCGTGGGCGAAGGGTTCGACCTTGTCGACGGCAAAGCGGCGGAACTGCTCGCGGATCATCTCTAGCTCTTCATCGAGCCCGGTCTTGCCGACGGTGATCTCGGCCGACCGCTCGACCATCAGCTCGACCAGCCGGGTCCGCGCGCCCTGGGAATTGCCGCGCGCCATCAGGGTCGTCACCGCATCGGTGCAGAGCGCCATCACCGCGTCGGCGCCGAGACCCATGTCCTTGAGCCGGACGATCTCGCCCTGGTTCATCTGGATGCCGCCGATGATCTGGCTGAGGTATTCCCCGAAGGCGATCTGGTGCAACAGCGACTCGACCTCGCCGAAGCTGCCTTCTTCGGTCAGCTTCTCGGCCCAGCCCTGCATCTGCCGCAGCGATTCGACATAGGTCGCCAGCCAGGCGAGGCCGTGGCAGGCGAACTGGTTCGCCTCGATCAGGCGGCCCGAGATCCGGCCCTCTTCGCTGACCGTCGCGCGCACGGACTCGCGCGCCTGCTCGAAGACGCCTTCGACCGGGGCCAGCGCCGCGCGGCTCAGCGCCAGCAGATCGTCCAGCAGAATTCCCTGATCCAACGTCACATCCTGTCCGTCATGGGCCATGAATCACTTCCTTTCCTGAGTAGGGCGGGGATAGCTACTTTGCAGGTGCAGCGCAACAAAAATACCTGTGACGTCATCCTTAGGTACGATTGTTGCGCGAAAATTTTGCCGATGCGCCCGTTGGCACGCATGGTAAGAGGCAGGCATGGACACCCTTCTTTCCCTCATGTCACCGGGCACGCTGGCCCTTGCCATCAGCATCGCAGCCCTCGCGGGGCTGATAAAGGGCATGGTGGGTTTTGCCATGCCGATGATCATGATTTCCGGGCTGGGGTCGTTTCTTTCACCGGAACTGGCGCTGGCCGGGCTGATTCTGCCCACTCTGGTGAGCAATGCCATGCAGGCGCTGCGGCAGGGCCCGAAGGCGGCGGCCGAGTCGGTGCGGCGATTCCGCGTCTTTCTCGGGGTCGGGCTGGTGTTCCTGCTGATCTCGTCGCAACTGGTGTCGGTGCTGCCGGTGCCGGTGCTGCTGGCGCTGATCGGCGGGCCGGTGGCGCTGTTCTGCCTGATGCAGCTCGCGGGGTGGCGGGCGCATCTGCCGAACGGTCCGGCCACCTGGATCGAAGCGCTGGTCGGTACGGTCTGCGGCTTCATCGGCGGGCTGTCGGGGGTCTGGGGGCCGCCCTTCGTCGCCTACCTCACCGCCATCGACACCGAAAAGCGCGACCAGATGCGGGTGCAGGGCGTGGCCTACGGGCTCGGCGCGCTGGCGCTGGTCGGCGCGCATGTCGTGTCGGGCGTGCTGAACGCGCGGACGGTGTGGTTTTCGCTGGCCATGCTGGTGCCCGCCGTGGCGGCGATGTGGGTCGGCACCAGGATCCAGGACCGAATCGATCAGGCGCTGTTCCGCAAGATGACCCTCGCGGTGCTTCTGGTCGCCGCGCTCAACCTCCTGCGGCGCGCCTTCTTCACCTGATCGCCCCTCTGGACAGCGGCGCCGCGACACGCGAACGTGGCCCGCACACCGCATGTCCCGAGGCCCCATGTCCAGCGACCCGATCCTCCAGCCCTACCGGCTCAAGCACCTCACGCTGCGCAACCGGGTGTTCATCTCGTCCCACGAACCGGCCTACACCGAAGACGGGATGCCCAAGGACCGATACCGCGCCTATCACGTCGAACGGGCGCGGGCGGGCGTGGCGCTGACCATGACGGCCGGTTCGGCCTCGGTGTCGCGCGACAGCCCGCCGGCCTTCGGCAACATCCTCGCCTGGAAGGACGAGGTGGTGCCGTGGATGAAGGCGCTGGCGGATGAATGCCACGACCACGGCGCGGCGGTGATGATCCAGCTCACCCACCTGGGGCGGCGCACGCGCTGGGATCAGGGCGACTGGCTGCCCTCGCTGTCCTCGACCGGCGACCGCGAACCCGCCCACCGCGCCTTTCCCAAGCTGATCGAGGATTGGGACATCGCCCGCATCGTCTCCGACTATGCCGACGCGGCGGAGCGGATGAAGGCGGCGGGTCTCGACGGGATCGAGCTGGAGGCCTACGGCCACCTCATGGACCAGTTCTGGTCGCCGCTCACCAACACGCTGGACGGGCCCTACAACGGTCCGCTCGACAACCGCCTGCGCTTTGCCTTCGAGGTGTTGAAGGCGATCCGCGACCGGGTCGGGCCCGGGTTCATCGTCGGCATCCGCATGGTGGCCGACGAATGCGCCGAGGGCGGCATCACCCGCGACGAGGGGGTGGAGATCGCGCGGCGCATGAAGGCAAGCGGGCTGGTCGATTTCCTCAACATCATCCGCGGGCGGATCGACACCGACGCGGCGCTGACCGATGTCATTCCGGTGCAGGGGATGCGGTCGGCGCCGCATCTGGATTTCGCGGGAGAGCTGCGCGCGGCCACCGATTTCCCGGTGCTGCACGCGTCGCGGATTCCCGACGTGGCGACGGCGCGCCATGCCATCGCGGCGGGCAAGCTGGATCTGGTGGGGATGACGCGCGCCCATATCGCCGATCCGCACCTGATGGCCAAGGTGCTGCGCGGAGAGGAGGACCGCATCCGCCCCTGCGTCGGCGCCAACTACTGTCTCGACCGGATCTATCAGGGCGGCGCGGCGCTGTGCCTGCACAACCCCTCGACCGGGCGGGAACTGGACCTGCCGCACGCGGTCGACAGGGCGGATGCGCCGCTGTCGGTCAGCGTCGTGGGCGCGGGCCCCGGCGGGCTCGAGGCGGCGCGGGTCTGCGCGGAACGCGGCCACCGCGTGACCCTGCACGAGGCGGCGGGCCACGCGGGCGGGCAGATCCGCCTGCTGGCGCAGCTTCCCCGCCGACGCGAGATGCTGTCGGTCGTGGAATGGCGGGTCGCGGAATGCGAACGGCTGGGCGTGACCTTCCGTTACAACAGCTTTGCCGACGAGGAGACCGTGGCCGCGGAGTCCCCGGACGTGGTCATCGTCGCCACCGGCGGGCTGCCCCGGACCGAGGGGCTGTTCGAGGGCGACGACCTGGTCGTCTCGGCCTGGGACATCCTGTCCGGCGATGCGCAGCCGGGACGGAACGTGCTGGTGCAGGACGGCGCGGGCGACCATGCCGGGCTGATGGCCGCCGAACGGATCGCCGCCACCGGCGCCTCGGTCGAGATCGTCACCGCCGAACGCACGCTCGCCCCCGAGGTCATGGGCATGACCCTGACCCCCTACATGCGCGAATTGCAGAAGGGCGACGTGACCTTCACCCCGACCTGGAAGTTGATCGGCGCGACACGCGCGGGCAACGGGCTCGACGCGGTGCTGGGCAGCGACTACGGCGCGATGACCCGGCACCGGAAGGTGGATCAGATCGTCGTCAATCACGGCACGCTGCCGCTGGACGATCTGTACTTCGGACTGAAACCGCTGTCCTCGAACCTGGGCGAGGTCGATTACGAGGCGCTGATCGCGGGCGCCCCGCAGCGCGTGGAGGCCAATCCCGAAGGCCGGTTCCGGCTGTTCCGCATCGGGGATGCCGTCGCCTCGCGCAATATCCATGCGGCGATTCACGATGCCTTCCGCCTCTGCCGGGTGATCTAGGCCGGGCGGCGCGCCGGGCGAATCGCGCGGCGGGCGCGCGGCGGCGCGCGGGCGAATCGGCCGCGGAGGGTGGCGTCGGAGGGGTGCAAACACGGCAATCCCCGCCGCCCCGGCCCGTGAAAGGGTTACCGCAGCGTTAATGTCTTGGCGATGGCGCCGGGGATGCGGCATAGTCCGGGGAAGTTCATCCCCGGGACCGGGGAGCCCATGCATTTCACGACGTGATTACGGCCGCGACAGGGGACGTCCGACCTTTGACCAACGGATCTGAAATCTGCACCATCATTCCGTGCCACGGCAACCCGGAGGGCTTGCGCCGCGCGGTGGCGTCCGTCCGGTTCCAGGAGATCCCTTCCGACCTCGTCATCGTCGACGACGCGTCAGATCCCCGCGACGGCGCGGCCATCGCGGCCATCGGGCGCGAGCATGGCGCGACGGTGCTGCGGCTGCCGGAGCGGCGCGGTCCCGCGGGTGCCCGCAACACGGGGCTGATCCGGGGCCGGGGGCGCTATGTCGCCTTTCTCGATGCGGACGACCTCTGGCTTCCGGGCAAGCTCGGGCTGCAACTGGCGGAAATGAAGCGCCGCGATCTCGACTTTTCCTACATGCGCTATGCCAATGTCCGGCAGGAGCGCATCCGGCCGATGCCCGCTCCGCCCAGCCTGACCCGCGAGGGGCTGCTGCGCAACACCGCCATCGGGTGTTCGACCGTCATGCTGCGCCGGGACCTGCTGGCCGGTCGCCGGTTCCTCGACGCCCCCTGCGAGGATTTCGCCTTCTGGGTGCGGTTGCTCGACGGGCGCGGCGCGGCGGAACTGATCGGCGAGGAGGTCATGGTCCTGCGCACCAGCGGCGGCCGCTCGCGCAACCGGCTGGGTGCGGCGTGGCGCTACTGGCGCACGGTGCGGGACACGCTGGAGATCCCGCTGCTCCCCGCCACGGGATATTTCGCCAGCTACGCGCTGGGGGCCGCGCGCAAGCACTGGCTGACCGCCGCCGCGGACCCGGTGCCGCTCCGGGAACGGGTGCCCGAGCTATGACCGAACGGCTGCGCATCGCGATGCTCTACGACGTGCCCGACTGGACGTTTCACAGCGTGGCGCGCAACGTGGCGCGGGTCTGCGAGGGCTGCGACGTCGCGCTGTTCGGGCGCTCCGACTGGTTTGCCCGGCGCGAGGTGGTGCGGCGGATCACCGAGACGGCGGATGTCATCGTGTTCCTCTGGCGGTTCGACCTGCTGGCCTTTTTCGACTGCCTCGATGCGCGGGGATGGGCGCGGATGAGCGCGCCGGAGCGGCCCGCGCTGGTCACGGTGGTCTACGATCACCTCTACGGCGACCGGGCGGCGCTGGAGGCGGTGGGCGATCCCTTCGTCCTGTCCGACCTCGTCTGCACCTGCTCGCCCCGTCTTTCGCGCGCCTACGACGGCTCGCCCGACCTTCCCGCCATCCACGCCACCCTGCCCGACGGGGTGGACCTGTCGCTGTTCACGCCGGGCCCGGCGCGGGTTCCGGGCGGGGCCCTGCAGGTCGGCTGGGTCGGGAACAGCCGCTGGGGCAGCACCATGGCCGAGGATCTCAAGGGCCGGAACACGGTCTTCGAGCCGGCGATGCGGATGCTGCAGGCGGCGGGCCATGCGGTCGGGGCGCGGGTGGCGGATGCGGCGGAGACGCGCGTGCCCTTCGCGGAGATGCCGGAGTTCTACCGGTCGCTCGACGTGCTGGTCTGCACCTCGGCCATCGAGGGCACGCCCAACCCGGTGCTCGAGGCGATGGCCTGCGGCATTCCGGTGATCTCGACCGATGTCGGCATCGTGCCCGAGGTCTTCGGCCCGCTGCAATCCGGTTTCATCCTGGAACAGCGCAGCCCCGCCGCGCTGGCCGGGGCGCTGCGGCGGTTGCTGCGGACGCCGGAGATTCTCGAGGATCTGCGGCAGGAGAACCTCGCCCGGCGCGCGGCGCTGGACTGGTCGGCGCGCGCGCCGCTCTGGGACGGGGTCTTTCATGCGGCCCTCGCGGCGCGCCGGACGGGCAGCGCGGGCGCGGCCATCGCCGCCCACCGATCAAGGGCGCGGTCGCGCATCGAACGGGTGCGGCGGCTGGTTGCCACCAACGGCTGGGCCTATGCGGCCTACGAAACGATGCTCCGGCGCTGTCCGGGGGCGGTACGACGGATGAAGCGGCTGCTGGCGGGGGGGATGCCATGACCGGACACTGGGTTGTGACGGGAGGCGCCGGGTTCATCGGCAGCCACCTCGTGGAGCACCTGTTGGCGCGCGGCGACCGGGTCACCGTGTTCGACAATTTCGCCACCGGCGCGGTCGGCAACCTTGCCGCCTGCGCCGGTGATCCGCGGCTGGCCATCCGCACCGGGGACGTGGCGACGGGGGAGGGGCTGGCCGACACCGTGGCCGGGGCCTCGGGCGTCTTTCACTGTGCCGCCGTCGCCGGGGTGCAGGAGTGCATCGCGGACTGGTTCGGCGCCCATGCCACCAATGTCACCGGCGCCATCCGGACCTTTGACGCCGCCGTGCGGGCGGGGCGGGTGCCGGTGGTCTATGCCTCTTCCGCCGCCGTCTACGGCGACCGCAGCGGCGAGCCCTGCCGCGAGGACATGCCGGTGCGCCCGATGTCGCCCTACGGCGCCGACAAGCTGGCCTGCGAACACCAGGCGCGCGCCTTTCGCGAGATCCACGGCCTGCCCACCGCCGGGCTGCGGCTGTTCAACGTCTACGGGCCGCGCCAGGCCGCGACCTCGTCCTACTCGGGGGTGCTGTCGCAATTCGTGCGCAACTGGCGCAGCGGGCAGGCGAACGTGATCTTCGGCGACGGTGGACAGACCCGCGATTTCGTTCAGGTCGGCGACGTGGTGGGCGCCATGGTCGCGGCGATGGAGCGGCTGCTGGTGCAGTCCGACTGCCTTGTTTCCAACGTCTGCACGGGGCGCCCGGTCTCCGTTCTCGACCTCGTCGCGACGATCGGGCGGATCACCGGCGGCCGTCCCCGCGCGCCCGAGTTCCGCCCCGCCCGCAGCGGCGAGATCCGCCATTCGCTCGGCGACACCCGGCAGATGGTGGCGCTGCTCGGACGGCGGCGGATCACGCCGCTGGAGGAGGGGCTGCGGACCTACCTCTGTTCGCTCGATCCCGACCGGCCGGGCGTCGACGGTCCGATGGTCCGCGCGGCGGAATGACCACATGAGCCGTCCCCGCGTCCTGCTTTGCCCCGACACGCCGAACTGGGCCTTCGACAACATCGCCGACCAGATCATCCGGCACCACGGCGACCGCTACGAATTCGAGCGCTACTACATGGCGGGGTCCTCGGGGTATCCGCATGTCTTTCTGAACCAGGTGTTCAACATCATGGCGCCGTTCGACATCGTGCATTTCTTCTGGCGCGAGGATGTTCAGCATCTGCTGAACCCCGAAACGCTGTACCGCGCCGCGACCGAATTCCGCATTGCGCCCGACACCCTGTTCGACCGGCTGAGCCGCCCGGTCATCACCTCGTCGGTCTATGACCACCTGTTTCTGGAACCCGAACACTACCCCTGGCGGGAGCGGGCCTTCTGGTATCTCGACGGCTACTCGGTCTCGTCCGGGGTGCTCGACGACATCTATCGGGGGATCGAGATGTTCCCCGATCCCGTCGCGGTGATCCCCGACGGAGTCGACCTCGACCGCTTCCGGCCTGCCCGGCTCGAACGGCTGGCCGAAACCGGGCGTCCGCTGCGCGTCGGCTGGGTGGGCAACTCGGCCTGGGGCAACGATCCGCGGCGCGATGCCAAGGGGCTGCACAGCATCCTCGATCCGGCGATCGAGCGTCTGCAGAACCACGGCCATGCCATCGAACGGCACTACGCGGATTCCACCGTCCGGCGCCGCAGCCGCGACGAGATGGTGACCTATTACGGCGAGATCGACGTGCTGGTCTGTTCCTCGGAGATCGAGGGCACGCCCAACCCGGTGCTCGAGGCGATGGCCTCGGGCGTGCCGGTGGTCTCGACCCGCGTCGGGATCGTGCCGGATGTGCTGGGGCCGCTGCAATCGGCCTTCATCCTGCCCCGGCGCGGGGTTGCAGAGATGACCGAGGCGCTGCGCCGCCTGCTCGACGAGCGCACGCTGCTGCCGCGCCTGTCGGACGAGAACCTGGAGCGCATCCGGGACTGGAGCTGGGCCGAGACCACCCGCGGCTGGCCGGCCTTCTGGGAGGCCGCGACCGCCCGCCACGACGCCGGCCAGCGCGCCCCGCTGAAACGCCACCTGCTGCGCGAACGCTATGCCGCCTGGTATGCCGACAACGTACGCTACAAGGATGCCTGGACCCATGCCTCCGGCCCCGCCAAGCAGGTGCGCGGGCTGCATCAGATGGCGGTCGACTGGATCTACCGGACGCCGCGCCGCGCCGCGATCGTCAACCGGTTGCGGGGCAGGGGCTGACCCGTGGCGGCGCCGGTCTTCTTCGTTCTGCTGATGCCCTGGGGGCGGGTCGGAAGCAGCCTCGTCACCTCGGCGCTGTGGTCCGCGCCCGGCGTCAGGATCGAGAACGAGCCGACCACCGCGATCCGCACCCGCGGCGCTGCCGAGGGCGCGACCCCGGCCGAGATCGGCGCCCGCCAGCGCGCCCATCTCGACGCCTTTCTCGGCGGGCAGGAGGAGGGCTGCGTCGCGGCGGGTCTGAAGCTTTCGCACCGGTCCCTGGTCGCGCCGCGCGACTACCTCGCGCAGCTTTCCGGTGCCGGGTTCCGGGGGGTGCTGATGCTGCGCCGCAACGTGCTGAAATGCGCCGTGTCGCAGATGCGGGCGCTGACCCGGACGGCCGCGGCGGGCGGGGAGGGCCCCTGGCAAAGCCCCTGGGCCGTCCGCACGGTGGAGCCGAAGCCCGGCCCGACCGTGATCGACCCTGACGAAGCGATCCGCCTGGCCGGGGTGTTCCGGCGCAGCCACGACCGGATGCTGCGCGACGTCGCCGCCCTGCCGGGAGGCGGTGCGGGCTGGAGCCGGGTCGAATACGAGGATCTGTGCGCCGACCCCGAGGGCACGACGCGCGCGATCTTCGACCGGCTCGAAATTCCCGCCCCAAAGGACATCGCGCTGAAGCACCGCAAGGCCACCTCGGACCGGCTGGAGGAGGATATCCTGAACTACGATGCCTTTGCCGGGGCGGTGCGCGCGGCGGGACTGGAGCGTTACCTTCAGGACGCCCGTCGCTGACCCGAGACGGCCGCGCGCAGCCGCTGTCCGGCGCGCGCCAGCCGGGTCGTGTCGCTCAGCCTGAGGATCGCGGTCGGCGCGGTCATGCGCAGCAGGTAGGTGCTCTGCCCCGGGGCATGCGCTTCGTGCAGGCAGTCGCACCCGTCGCGCCCGTCGACGCGCCGCCAGGGCGCATGGTTGAGCCGCAGGCGGAACTGGCCGCCCTCCGGCCCCGAGACGTGCAGGCCGTCGCCCCGCAGGGTGATCTCCCAGTCGGCTTGCAGATGCGCGGCGATGCGCGCCGCCGCTTCGGAGGTGGTGCACCAGGACAGCCAGGGAAAGCGCTGGCGCACCCCGGCGCAGAGATCGCGGAACCCGTCGAACAGGCCGCGCCGCCCGCCCTCGCTGCGCCAGGGCCGACCCTCGGGGTTGCGGTGCGGATCGGGGCGGGTGTTCGGCGGCGGGATGTCGACCACGTCGTCGGGATGCACGAAATGAGTCCAGGCCCCCATCATCGCAAGCTGGGCGAGGGCGTCGAACAGCTTGTCCGCCGCATAGCCGGCGGTCACGCGGGGCAGGCAGTACAGCTCCGGACACCAGGGCTCCGGACCGAATTCGCGATGCCCGCCGGTGCGCTCCTCTCCGAAATGGCTGCCGCTGAGCGTGGTGATCTCCGGGAAGACGTCGCGCAGGACGGCAAGTCCGGTGGCATCGTAGCAATTGTCCGGCGGCACGTAGGAGCGCGGCATCGCCCCGCAGCCGAACCGGTCCCAGCCCGCGCGCGCCAGCCGCAGCGAGGCGCGCATGGTCGCGGCATCCGGCCACTTGGCCAGTTGCAGCGAGAAATGGGTGAACCCGTGCAGGCCGAGTTCGGCCGGAGGCCGCTCGCGGATCGCGTCGAACAGTTCCGGATGCAGGCCGTAACGCTCCGGATCGGCGGCGGCGGCGTCCATCTCGGACGGTTTCACATAGGCGAACCCGACATAGGCGCTGTATTTCAGACCGAAGGCGCGGGCGAGCTCCTGCATGTCGGGATACCAGACCCCGGCGTAGAACCGGGCGGCGCTCAGCCCCGGATGCGCGGCCCGCACGGAGTCGGGGAGGCGGTCGTCCACCGGCGCGGGGAAATCGTCGATCTGCACCACCCCGGCATTGGCGCAGGGCACCACGCTGACGGGCTGGAGGCATTCGAGCGTCTGGACGATCAGGCCGCGCGCGATGCGCTCACCGAGGAAGATGCTGTTCCAGCAGGCCGTCCGGCCCCGCCCGACCCGGCGCGTCCAGGCAACCGGCCGCCCGGCAAAGGTCGAGGCCAGGATGTCCGCGTCGGCGGCGGGTGTCACGTCATGGCCGGAATGGCCGATCATCGCCTCCGGCGGGACGGTGACGCCCTCGAACGCGGGCAGGGCATTGCCGGGAAACCGCAGGCCGCCGCTCGGGTGCGGCGGGACCGCGCCGGGGCCGCCGCCGGGCACCATCCCGAGCAAGGGGTCGAGGTCGCCGGACCAGCAACGATAGAGCGTGCCGAACCCGCCCCCCGCCATGACGTGATCCGTCAGGGCGCGCACCGGGTCGGGCGCGAGCCTGTCCAGCCGCTCTGTCGCGCCGAGCACGGCGGAATAGGGCGCAAGCGCCGGAAAGGGGGCGGGGCCCGCGAGGTCGAACAGGTCGTGGGCGATGCGGGCATGGCGAAACGCCGTGCGGGCGTTGCCGGCCACCAGCGGGGCCGGATCTTCGGTGCTGTCGATCAGCAGCAGCACGCGCTGGGTCTGTCCTTCGGGCCGGTCCATGCGTTGCTCTCCGCGCGGACGGGGCGGCGCCCCGGTTCAGCGCGAGGGTAGGGAGCCGGGGCGCGCGAGTCCACCATGGAGCCGTCCCGCGCCGGTTCGGGGGCCTAGCGGGGCCGCACGGCGGGGGTGCCGTCGAACAGGTGCCAGGGATCGCGCGGCGCGCCGCCGCTTGCCACAAGCACACGCGCGTTGGTGCTGTCGAAGACCGCGCGCCCGGCGGCCTTGCCGCGGGTGTTCACGGCGTGACGCGCATCGCCGAGCGCATCGGCCGCGACCGGGGCAAAGCCGATGCCGCCCGCCGCCTGCACCGGGCCGTCAACCTCGACCCCGCCGCCGATGCGCAGGGCGGGCCCCTCGGGCCCGGTGACGCTGCGCAACACGTCCCAGAGCGCGCCGTCGCGTTCCTCGCGCAGGACGAGGCCGTTCTCGCGCGCGGCGTCGAGGAACAGTCGGAGGCTGCGCTCCGCTTCGCTGAGCCTCAGCGCGGCCTCGGTGCCCTTCGCGCCGTGGATGTGGACGGGATCCTCGGCATGGGCGCCGCGCGCGCCCTGGGTGCCCGGACCGGCGGCCAGCGCGGGCAGGGGCATGTAATCGACATCCTGCCCGTTGGCGCGGGTATAGTACCGGATATGCGGCGCGCGCAGGGCCCAGTTGCCCTCGAACCAGCCGCGCCCGATCCCGGCGAACAGCGCCGGTCGGGGCAGGAAGCCCATGAAGGGCGCATGGTCGACCACGCCCGCCGTGGCTTCGGAGACGATGCCGTACCGCCATTCCAGCCAGCGCAGCCCGCCCGCCGGGTGTGCTGCGTGGCGGTTCTGGTCGACCTGGGGCGACATGATCCAGGTCATCGCCTTGTCCTGCCCGCGGGTCGGATTGGGTTCGCAGAGCAGGTCCAGCACCACCTCGCGGCAATCGTGGATGAACCCGGCCACGGTGCCGGGGCTTTGCACGCGGCCCTGTATGTCGGCCTCGGCACAGCGCCAGCCGCTGATCTCGAAGCCGCCGATGGCGCCGTTGCGGATCGGATCGTCCAGCGCGCGGGTGTCGTTGACGGCATGGCCGCTGGGGATCAGCAGCCCGCCGATCTGGCAATCGCGCAGCACGATGTGGCTGTTCGCCCCGCCCGAGATCGCGGGCACCACCGCGTCATGCTCTCCCGGATCGAAACCAGACAGACCGCCGAGCCGCAGCCGCACCCCGCCCGCGACGCTCACCCGGCGCACCCGGTCGTAGCCGAAGCTCTTTCCCGCCGTCGTGCCGGTCCCGCGCGAGGTCAGGCGGAACAGCGCGTGTCCGGGGTCGGTGGTGAAGGGGTGATCGTCGGCCCATGGCAGATCGACACTGTCCGCCGTCCAGTCGAGGATCACGAACTTGTCCGGCCCCCGCAGCCCGAAGCTGCGCAGCCCCTGGAAATTGCACCGCTCCAGCGTCGTCTCGTAGGGGGCGGTATAGTCGGCATAGTCGTTGTCCGCGTCGACCGCGGCGTTGAGATAGCCGTAGCGCCGGAAATGCCCCAGCGTCTGCATGTCGATCAGCGTGGTGTTGCGCGCGCCGATCTGCAGGATGCCGATATCGAAACGCCCGAAGAGCCGCGCATTGCGCTTGTCGTTGTACCCGTCGAGCCCCTGCGGGCCGCCGCTGTCGGCCACCACGCGGAACCTTTCGAGGCAGGTGCCGCTCAGCCCTTCGATGAGGATGCCGACGGTCAGCGCGGCGGGCGTCGCCTCGCCCTCGGTGGCATCGGCGTTCATCAGCGACACGAGTTCCCACGAGGCTTCGGCCAGCCCGTCGCGCGGCTTTATCGTGCGGGCGGCGCCGCAGGCCTTCATGGACGAGATGCCATGCAGGCGGATCGGCGTGAAGACTTCCCCCGTGAGGACGATCTGGCTGGCGGCGGGGGTCTGGATCTTGTTGTCGTAATAGGCGGGCATGTGACGCAGCGCGCTGACTCCCTGGCCGCGGACGCACAACCCGCTGAAATTCACCCGGTCGGCGATGAACACGGATCCGGCGGGCAGGTGCAGGGCCTGCCCCCGGTCGCGGCAGTAATCGGCCGCCCGGTTCAGCGCGGCGGCGTTGCGGGCGGCGGCGGCGCGGGTGTCGACCTCGACCCCCCAGTGCTCGGCGCTGACCTCGCCGAAGGGCAGGAGGCCGGGCAGGTCGGGAATGGCGGTGGCTCCGGGCCTGCCGAGGTAGGAGACGCGTCCATCGGTGAGGATCTCACCGTCCCTGGGTGCGGCGGCCCCCAGCCCCTCGCGCAGGGCGCTGCGGGTGGCAAAGGATGCGGCGGCCGGGGCCCCGGCGGTATCGGCCCGCACCGCGATCGCGGGGGCCGCCAGCGACAGCCCCAGAAACAACCGCCTGCTCGTGCTCATGGTCTTCTCCCTGCCTGACGCGGAAATCCTGACCGAAGCTCCGGCGGCGGGCAAGGCGTGTCGCGCGGCGGCGGCGGCCGTCAGCTTGCGTAGCGCGCCGCCGTCAGCCCGTCGAACGAGATTTCCGGCGTCCTGCCGAGCACGAGATCGGCCACCGCGCGCCCCGATCCGCAGGCCATGGTCCAGCCGAGCGTGCCGTGCCCGGTGTTGAGGAACAGGTTGCCGTAACGCGACGGCCCCAGAACGGGCGTGCCGTCCGGGGTCATCGGGCGCAGGCCGGTCCAGCCCTCGGCCTTGCCGATGTCGCCGCCCTTGGGGAACAGGTCGCCGATCACGTGTCGCACGGTGTCGGTGGCATGGGGGCCGAGGCGGTTGGAATAGCCCGCGATCTCGGCCGTCCCGGCGACGCGGATGCGATCCCCGAGCCGGGTGATCGCGACCTTGTGGGTTTCGTCCATGATGGTGGATTGCGGCGCGAAGGCATCGTCGGTGACGGGCAGGGTGACCGAATAGCCCTTGACCGGGTAGACCGGCAGCCGCACCCCGATGGGGTTCAGCACGGCGGGCCCGTAGCTTCCCAGCGCGCAGACATAGACATCGCCGGTGATGCGCCCGGCGATTTCGGTATCGACCCCGGCCACCCTGTCATTCTCGACGGCGATCCCCCGGATGGTCTGGCCATACTGGAAATCGACGCCCATCTCGGCGCATTTCGCGGCCAGCGCGATGGTGAACATCCGGCAATCGCCGGTGCGGTCGGCGGTCAGCCTCAGGCCGCCGACGAACTTGTTGCGCACCTCGGCCAGGGCGGGTTCGACGGCGATGCAGGCGTCGCGGCCCAGCACCTCGTAGGGGGAATCGTATTCGGCAAGGATCTCCTGATCGGCCTGCGATCCCTTCATCTGCTTGGCGGTGCGGAACAACTGCAAGGTGCCCTGTTCCCGCCCGTCGTATTCGATCCCGGTCTCGGCAATCAGTTCCGGCATCACGTCGCGCGAGTAGTTCGAGATCCGTACCATCCGACCCTTGTTGGTCCGGTAGCTGTCCTCGTTGCAATTGCGGATCATCTGGAGACCCCAGGACCACATCGTCGGGCTGATGAGCGGCCAGATGAACAGCGGACGGCGTTTCATGAAGAGCCATTTCAGCGCCTTCATCGGCACCCCCGGCGCCGCCCAGGGCGAGGTCATGCCGTAGCTGAGTTCCCCGGCATTGGCATAGCTGGTCTCGAGTCCCGGCCCGGCCTGCCGGTCGAGCACGGTGACCTCGGCCCCGCCACGCGCCAGGTAATAGGCGGTTGTGACACCGATCACGCCGGCCCCCATCACGACGGCTTTCATGGGCTGGCACCCCCTGGCTGTTGCTCCCGCCTCCAGCCTGCGTCGGGCATGGGCGCAAAGCAAGCCCGCCGCCGCCCCGGCCGTCGGGCGGGGAGTGCGGTGCCCGGCGTTTACGCGCCGCCGCGCTGCGCGCAGTCGCCGGTCGCGGGGGAGCGCGCCACCTCGGTCGCACGGCGCGAGGTCAGCATGAGGTTGGTTTCAGAATTCACCACGTGGTCGAAGCGCCGGATCTGTCCCAGCACCTGGTCCAGCGCCTCGAGCGTGCCGGTGCCCAGTTCGAGGATCAGATCCCAGGCGCCGTTGGTGGTGTGGATCTCGCGCACCGCGGGAAGGCCGCTCAGCCGCCGGATCACGCGCTCGGTCCAGGGGCCGTCGACCCGCAGGAACATCAGCCCGCGCACCGGGCTGGTGGCGGTGTCGTCGCGAAGCACCGCACTGTAGCCGAGGATGATCCCGTCGCGCTGCAGCCGTTCCATCCGGGTGCGCACCGTCGTGCGCGACAGGCCGAGCGCGGCGGACAGTTCGGAGAGGCTGGCGCGGGCGTTGTGGCGCAGCGCCGCGATGAGTTTCTGATCCGTGTCGTCCATTTTGCCACCAAATGCGTCCATTTCGGAAGTCTATCGCCCAATTCGGGCAAAATATACCCTTCTGGCAGTCCGGAACAGATGTCACTTTCAGGGCAGGCTCACACTTTGCTTCAAGGACCCTCCATGACCGACAAACCCATTCTCCTGCTCGGGGCCCCCGTCGATTGCGGCAAGCGCAGCCGCGGCTGCCTCATGGGGCCGGATGCCTATCGCGTCGCGGGGCTGGTCAGGCAGCTCGAGGATCTCGGGCGCGAGGTGCGCGATCGGGGAAATCTCGTGCCCGCGCCGCTGCGCGCCTGCGACGACCGGGACGGGCGGCTCTACGCCATGGCAGAAACCGTCGCCTGGACCGAGACGCTGATCGCCGCCGGTCAGGAAGCCGCGCGCGACGGCTTTCCGATCTTCCTCGGCGGGGATCACGCGATGGCGATGGGCTCGGTCGCCTCGATGGCCGCCCATGCCGGGGCGGAGGGGCGGCCGCTCTTCGTGCTCTGGCTCGACGCGCATTCCGATTTCCACACGCTCGACACCACGGATTCGGGCAATCTGCACGGCACGCCCATGGCCTATGTCACCGGGCGCGAGGGCTTCGAGGGGTTTCCCGCACTTGCCGCCACCGTCGATCCCGCGCATGTCTGCATGATCGGGCTGCGCTCGGTCGATCCGGCGGAGAAGCGGGCACTGCAGGAGAGCCCGGTGCGGGCCATCGACATGCGCCAGATCGACGAGTCGGGCATCGCGCGCCCCCTGCGCGAGTTCCTGGAGGCGGTCGAGGCGGCGGACGGGATGCTGCACGTGAGCCTCGACGTGGATTTCCTCGACCCCGCCATCGCGCCCGCCGTGGGCACCACCGTGCCCGGCGGCGCGACCTTCCGCGAGGCGCATCTGGTGATGGAGATGCTGCACGACAGCGGGCTCGTCACCTCGCTCGACCTGGTCGAGCTGAACCCCTTCCTTGACGAGCGGGGCCGCACCGCCTCGCTCATGGTCGATCTGACCGCCTCGATGTTCGGACGGCGCGTCTTCGACCGTCCCACCACCCGCAACCACTAAGGAGCGCCCGAATGCTGGCCCCCGCCCCGTCCCGCCTGGCCTATGTGCCCTTCGTCAGCGTCGAGAACATGATGAAGCTCGTTCACCGCATCGGCATTGCCGAGATGCTGACCGGACTTGCCGAATACATCGAACAGGATTTCCGCCGTTGGGAATTGTTCGACAAGACCCCGCGCGTCGCGTCGCATTCCCGCGAGGGCGTGATCGAGCTCATGCCGACTTCGGACGGCGAGGATTACGGGTTCAAATACGTCAACGGCCATCCCAAGAACACCCGCGAGGGGCTGCAGACCGTGACCGCCTTCGGCCTGCTCGCCAGCGTGAACACCGGCTACCCGGTGCTGTTGACCGAGATGACGCTGCTCACCGCGCTGCGCACGGCGGCGACCTCGGCGATGGTCGCGCGGCACCTTGCGCCCGAGGGGGCGCGGACCATGGCGATGATCGGCAACGGCGCGCAGTCGGAATTCCAGGCGCTGGCGTTCCGGGCGATCTGCGGGATCACCGCGGTGCGGCTCTACGACACCGACCCGGCGGCGACGGCCAAGGCGATGCGCAACCTAGCCGGCAGCGGGCTGACCCTGACCGCCTGCAGGACCGCGGAGGAGGCCATCCTCGGGGCGGAGATCATCACCACCTGCACGGCGGACAAGCAGAATGCCACGATCCTGACCGACAACATGCTGGGTGCGGGCGTGCACATCAACGCCATCGGCGGCGACTGTCCCGGCAAGACGGAACTGCATCCCGACATCCTGAGCCGGGCGGATGTCTTCGTGGAATATCCCGAACAGACCCGCATCGAAGGCGAAATCCAGCAGATGCCCGCCGATTTCCCGGTGACCGAGATGTGGCAGGTCATCACCGGCGCCGCGCCGGGGCGGCGGGATGCGGCGCAGGTCACGCTGTTCGACGGCGTCGGCTTTGCGGTCGAGGATTTCTCGGCCCTGCGCTACCTGCGCGACCACCTGCACGCCACGGGGCTGTTCCAGGATCTCGACATGATCGCCGACCCGGACGATCCGCGCGATCTTTTCGGGATGCTGATGCGCGCGGGACCGGAGGGCGCGCACGCCGCCTGACGCGGAGTGGGAGGGGGTTCAGACGCCGATGAACCGCTCGCTGACGGCATCGGTGAGGGCGTCCGTCGCGCCGCTCCACACCGCGCGCCCGCGTTCGAGGATCACCACCCGATCCGCGAAACGGCGCAGTTCCTTCAGGGATTTGTCGATCACGAGGATCGACAGGCCGCCGTCCGCGCGCAGGCGTTGCAGGGCGTCCCAGATCTCCTGCCGGATGATCGGGGCAAGCCCCTCGGTCGCTTCGTCGAGGATCAGCAGACGGGGATTGGTCATCAGCGCCCGGCCGATCGCCAGCATCTGCTGTTCCCCGCCCGACAGCGAGGCGGCCCGTTGCCCGTGGCGCTCGCCGAGCCGGGGAAACAGCGCCGCGATACCGGGCAGGGTCCAGGTGCCGGGACGCGCGGCGGCGAGCAGGTTCTCGGTCACGGTGAGGTCGGCAAAGCAGCGTCTCCCCTCCGGCACCAGGCCGATCCCCAGACGGGCGACGCGGTGGCTCGGCAGGCGCGACAGGTCGTGGCCGTCGAAGGTCAGGCCGCCCCGTGCGGGCATCATGCGGCAGATGGTCTTGACCGTGGTGCTCTTGCCCATGCCGTTGCGGCCCATCAGCGCCACGACCTCGCCTTCGGCGACGGTCAGGTCGACGCCGAACAGGGCCTGGCTGGCGCCGTAATGCGCCGTGACGCCGGTGAGGGACAGCAGGCTCATGCGTCGTCACCGAGATAGGCCGCGCGCACTTCGGGGTTGGCGCGGATGTCGGCGACGCTGCCGGTGGCGGCGATGCGGCCCTCGACCAGCACGCTGATCCGGTCGGCAAGGGCAAAGACCGCGTCCATGTCGTGTTCGACCAAAAGGATCGGCGCCTCGGCGCGCAGCCCGTCCAGCAGCCGGGTCATGCGCAGAGAGCCTTCGGCGCCGAGCCCGGCCATCGGTTCGTCCATGACGAAGGCCCGGGGGGCGAGGGTCAGGGCGACGGCCACTTCCAGCTCGCGCCGCTGGCCATGGCTCAGCTCCGAGGTCCGGGCGGTAGCGAGGTCGCCGAGGCCCACACGCTCCAGCGCGGCTTCGGCGCGGGCGCGCAGCGCCACGTCGCCGAGCGCGGAGGCCAGGAAGCGCCAGGGCGAGCCCGCCGCGCCGAGGGCGCCGAGCAGGGCGTTCTGCAGCACGCTGTCCTCCATGGCCAGCGCCGAGATCTGGAAGGTGCGCGCCAGCCCCGCCCGTGCCCGCGCGGCGGTGCCGAGGCGGGTCACGTCGCGCCCGTTCAGGCGGATGCTGCCGGCGTCGGGCGGGATGGTGCCGCAGATCTGGCCGATCAGCGTGGACTTTCCGGCCCCGTTCGGCCCGATCAGGGCGTGGATCTCGCCCGGCCGCAGGTCGAGCGTGATGCCGTCGCTCACGGTGAGCGCGCCGAAGCGCTTGGTCAGCGCGCGGGTTTCCAGCACCGGGTCAGTCATGCACCGCTCCGCGCCCGCAGAGCAGCCCGATCAGCCCGCCCCGCGCGAACAGCACGACGAGCAGCAGCAGCACCCCGAGGAAGACGTGCCAGTAGTCGCTGATCCCGCCCAGCAGGTGTTCGAGCATGACGAAGACCACCGCCCCCAGCACCGGGCCGAACAGCCGTCCCGCACCGCCGATGATGATGAAGACCATGATCTCGCCCGAGGTCTGCCAGGACAGCATGGTCGGGCTGACGAAGCGGTTGAGATCTGCGAACAGCGCCCCCGCCAGCCCGGTCAGCGCACCGGAGAGCACGAAGGCCGCGAGCTTCAGACGGGTCGGGTCAAGCCCCACCGCCGCGACCCGTCCCGGCACCTGACGCGCCGCCCCCAGCGCCAGCCCGAAGGGCGCGCGGGCGATGCGCGCGACCAGCAGCAGGGCAAGGCAGAGCACGCCGAGGCAGAGGCCGTAGAACTGGATCGGCACCAGCGTGTTCAGCCCCGGAAACCCGTTGCGCACATAGATCGACAGCCCGTCCTCTCCGCCGTAGGCGGGCCAGGAGATGGCGAAGAAATAGAACATCTGCCCGAAGGCGAGGGTGATCATGATGAAATAGACGCCGCTGGTGCGCAGCGACAGCAGGCCGATCACCAGCGCCGCAAGGCCCGAGGCGACCAGCGCGACCAGCCAGATCACCGGCATGGACCTGGTTCCCTCGATCACCAGCGGCCAGTCCATCAGGGTCTCGTAGGCCTGCGCATGGCTGGCGAGGATGCCCATGGCATAGCCGCCGATGCCGAAAAAGGCCGCGTGACCGAGGCTTACCATCCCGCCCAGACCCAGCGCGACGTTCAGCCCCACGGCGGCCAGCGCGAGCACCACGGCGCGGGTCGCCAGCGTGACGGTATAGGGTTCGCCCGAGAGATGCGCCCAGAGCGGCACCGCCACCAGCAGTACGAGAAGTACGGCGTTCAGGTAGGGTTCGCGGATCATGCGGCGCGGCCGAACAGCCCGGTGGGCCGCCAGATCAGGATCGCCCCCATCAGGATGTAGATCGCCATAGAGGCCAGCGACGACCCGACCGAGGTCGCCGTCGCAGGGTCCGTCACCAGCTTGAACAGTTCGGGCAGGAACACTCCGCCCAGCGTGTCGGTCAGCCCCACCAGGAGCGCCCCGATCAGCGCCCCCTTGATCGAGCCGATGCCGCCGATCACGATGACCACGAAGGCGAGGATCAGCACCGGCTCTCCCATGCCGACCTGCACCGACTGGATCGCGCCCACCAGCGCGCCCGCCAACCCGGCCAGCCCCGCGCCGAGCGCGAAGACCAGCGTGTAGAGCCGCGATATGTCGATCCCCAGCGCGGCCACCATCTCGCGGTCATTCTCGCCGGCGCGGATGCGCATGCCGAGCCGGGTCCGGGAGATCAGCAGCCCCAGCCCGCCCGCGATTCCCAGCCCGGCGAGGATCAGCACCAGCCGGTAGAGCGGATAGCGGATGCCGCCCGGCAGGGTGACGGGGCCGGAGAGCGCCGCCGGGATGTCGAGGTAGAGCGGAAAGGAGCCGAACAGCCAGCGCGTGCCTTCGGACAGGATCAGGATGAGCGCGAAGGTCGCGAGCACCTGGTCGAGGTGGTCCTTGTCATAGAGCCGCCGGATCACCACCAGCTCGATCAGCGCGCCGGCGAGCGCGGCGGCCACCAGCGCCGCCACCAGCGCCAGCCCGAAGGAGCCCGTCGCCCCGGCCACCGCCGCCGCGGCAAAGGCCCCGACCATGTAGAGCGAGCCATGCGCGAGGTTGATGAGGCCCATGACCCCGAAGATCAGCGTCAGCCCCGCCGCCATGAGAAACAGCATGACGCCGGATTGCAGGCCGTTCAGCACCTGCTCTGCGATCAGGATGGGGGACATCGTTAGGCCTTGTCGTCGGACGGGCCCGGTGCATCACCGGGCCCGGGCCGGATCACATCTTGCACTCGTCCACATAGGCGTTGGAGCGATCCTCCATCGCCGTGGCGACCAGCTTGTTGGTGTAGACGTCACCTTCCTTGATGACCTCGCGGACGTAGATGTCCTGGATCGGATGGTGGTTGGCGGCGAACGAGAACTCGCCCCGCACGCTGTCGAAATCGGCCGCCATCAGCGCGGCGCGGAAGGCATCCGCATCCGTGGGTTCCGCCTTGTCCAGCGCCGAGAGCATGAGGTTGGCGGTGTCGAAGCCCTGCGCCGCATAGAGCGACGGCAGGCGGTCGTATTTTGCAAGGTAGCTTTCGACGAAGGCCGCGTTGGCGGGGGAGTCGAGATCCTTGGACCATTGCGAGGTGTTCTTCACCCCGAGCGCGGCATCGCCCACCGCCTGCAGGATGTTCTGGTCGAAGGAGAAGGCCGGGCCGATGAGAGGCAGGTCGACGCCGCTGTCGGCATATTGCTTGAGGAAGGAAATCCCCATGCCGCCGGGCAGGAAGAAGAACACGCTGTCCGCGCCCGCCGCGCGGATCTGCGCGATTTCGGCGGCATAGTCGGTCTGGCCGAGCTCGGTATAGAGCTCGCCCGCCAGCGCGCCCTTGTAGAACCGCTTGAAGCCGTTGAGGCTGTCCTTGCCCGCCGGGTAGTTTGGGGCGAGGATGTAGGTGTTCTTGTAGCCCGCCGACGTGGCGTAGGCACCGGCCGCCTCGTGCAGGTTGTCGTTCTGGTAGGACACCGAAAAGTAGTTCTGGTTGCAGCCCTTGCCGGCAAGCTGCGCGGGCGCGGCATTGGTCGACAGGTAGAACTTGCCCTGCGCGACGGCCGAGGGCACCACCGCCATGGCGAGGTTGGACCACACGATGCCGGTCAGGATGTCGACTTTTTCGGACTGGATCATCTTGTCGGCGATCTGCACCGCCACATCGGGTTTCTGCTGATCGTCCTCGATCACCACCTCGACATCGTCCCGCCCGGCCTGTTCGATCGCCAGCATGAACCCGTCGCGCGTGTCGATGCCGAGGCTTGCGCCCCCGCCCGACAGGGTGGTGATCATGCCGACCTTCACGTCGGCCAGCGCGGCTCCGGCCAGCGTGGTCAGCGCGGCGGACAGCAGCAAGGATTTCATCGTCATCTTCGGCTCCCTGTTGGTCGCGGACTCTGGGGCCCGCTTGGTGCGCCGGGTGCGGATCGGGCGGCCCGACACGCGCCGGCGCGGCATGGTGCATCCTGCGTTCAGGATATCGCGAGCATCATGCACAGACCGGAAGGGCGCGCAATGCTCCGGCGGGGAGGGGAAAAACAAAACAGGGCGCCGAGGCGCCCTGTTGTATACGACTGCACCAGGCAATCATCGCCGAGATCGGAAGACCTCAGGCGAGTGCGAGGTTCGCAGCGGATTCGCGACCGTCGCGACCGGCTTCGATGTCGAAGGTCACGGCCTGGCCATCGGCCAGAGTGGTCAGACCTGCGCGCTCGACGGCAGAGATGTGCACGAACACGTCGCGCTTGCCGCCTTCGGGCTCAATGAAGCCGAAACCCTTGGTTGCGTTGAACCATTTCACTTTGCCATTCGCCATGGGAATGTTCCTGTAGATAGACTGTCGCCCACGACATGCGGCGACCCGGCAGCTCAACGTCGAATGCTGGCCGGTAAGGAACAGGATCACGAGATTCAGGATGCAGCCCCCTGATGCGCGAAATGCGCGCATTTTGCAAGGAGTTTCTTGCCGCGCGTGTCGGCCGGGGTGTCCGAAGGGCGGTCGCGGGGCCGTGGCCGCCGGGCCGGGACGCGGCGCAAAACGATGGATTTCCGTGCCTTTTTCGCCCCGGGACGCCCCGTAGCCCCCGATCTTCACGATTTGCGGGACGCGCGGGTTGACTGCACGACCGACTGCACCACTTCCATGAAAGGCGGCCGACCAGACAGCTCCGAGGATATGGTCCATCGCGCCGCGCGACGCGCAAATCCCACCACGCACAGGAGCTGCCTCGATGAGAATCAAACTTGGGTGCCGGATCGGCTATACCCTGGCCGCGCCGACGCCGATGGTTGCGCTGCTGAATGTCCATTACTCGCGCTTTGCCGATCTCGAGGGGCCGGACCACCTGCACACCTCGCCCGGCGTGCCGGTGACGAGCTACCGCGACATGTTCGGCAACTGGTGCGCCCGCTGCATCGCCCCGGCCGGAGAGTTCGAGATCAGCACGAATTGCATCATCCGGGACAGCGGCGAACCCGACCCCTACGTCCCCGATGCCATGCAGCACGCCGTCGAAGACCTGCCCTCCGAGACGCTGACCTGCCTGCTCGGCAGCCGCTACTGCGACACCGACCTCCTGTCGGAAACCGCCTGGAACCTGTTCGAGAACACGCCGCCGGGCTGGGAACGGGTGCAGGCGATCTGCGACTACGTCCACAACACGGTGCAATTCGGTTACGAACATGCCCGCAACACCCGCACCGCGTCCCAGACCCTGACCGAACGGGTGGGCGTGTGCCGGGATTTCACCCATCTCGCCATCACGTTCTGCCGCTGCATGAACATCCCGGCCCGCTACTGCACCGGCTATCTCGGGGACATCGGCATTCCGCTGCCCCATGCGCCGGGCGATTTCGCCGCCTGGATGGAGGTCTATCTCGGCGGGGCGTGGTGGACCTTCGACCCGCGCAACAACCAGCGCCGGATCGGGCGGGTACTGATCGCGCAGGGCCGCGATGCCGCCGACGTTCCGCTGACAAACACCTTCGGGCGCGCCGACCTGACCCGTTTCGAGGTCTGGACCGACGAGATCGCCTGAGCGGTGCCACCCGCCGGGCGCCCGGCGGGGGACCGCGACCACCCGAGAGGAGGAGAGACCAGATGAGCAAGAAAAAAGACCCATCCGCTCCGGACCGTTTCGGCATTGCCGCCAGAAAGACCCACGAGGCGGCGATGGCGATCATCGACGACGAAACCGAGGCGCGGCGCGAAAAGACCCGGCGCCTGCGCGCCGCGCGGCTCGAGCGCGAGACCGGCGTGGCCCCGGCCCGCAAGAAGGCGCGGACCTCCGTCCCCTGAGCCGTCTCACGGCACCGGAAAACGCCCCGCGGAGCGATCCGCGGGGCGTTGTCGTGCTTGGCGGGGGGTGCAACCCGCGCCGTCAGAACCCGAAGAGCGATTCGGGCAGGTGGAAGCCCAGCTCGTCGAAGATGAAATCGTCGCCGGTCAGCCCGGTCACGCCCTCGACCACGACGACGCCGCTGCCGCCGACGGTGGAGAGGTTGAGGATGGTGTCCCCGCCGACCTCGACCAGCGCGGGCGACAGGTCGGTGAAGCTGGTGATGCCGAGCTGCGCGAGGTTGATGAGATCCTCTCCGACCGTGAAATCGGCAATCTGGTCGGTATCGCTCTGCAGGCCGAAGACAAAGACGTCGGACCCCGCTCCGCCGATCAGGGTGTCGTTGCCGGCATCGCCGAAGAGGAAGTCCGCCCCGTTGCCGCCTTCGATCGTGTCGGCGCCGGTGCCGCCGCGCAGCTGGTCGTCGTCGTCGCCGCCGAGCAGGCTGTCGTTGCCGTCGCCGCCGATGATGGTGTCGTCGGCCTTGTTCCCGACCAGGGTGTCGTTGCCGATGCCGCCGTCGATGCTGTCGCGGCCGTCGCCGCCGATGGCGCTGTCGTTCCCGGCCTCGCCGATCAGGGTGTCGTTGCCGAGGTTGCCGCGCAGCGTGTCGTTGCCCGCGCCGCCGACGAGGCTGTCGGTGTTGCCGCCCCCGGTGAGCTGGTCCGCGCCGTCGCCGCCGATCAGCGTGTCGGCGCCGTTTTCACCGCGCAGCGTGTCGTTGCCCGCGCCGCCGTACATCAGGTCGCTGAAATCGCCGCCGAGCATGAGGTCGTTGCCGCCGTCGCCGAACAGCACGTCCGCCCCGAGCCCGCCGTCGATGACATCGTCGTCTGCGCCGCCCTCGATGGTGTCGGCATCGCCGCCGCCCGAGAGCGAATCGCTGCCGTCGCCTCCGAAGAGATGATCCGGGCCCTTGCCGCCGTCGATGGTGTCGTCGCCGTCGATGCCATGGATGGAATCGCCGGCGTTGCTGCCGGTGACGACATCGTCCGAGGTCGTGCCGATCAGGGTTTCGAAGCCGGAAAGTTCCATCCGCAGTCCGGAAGCGGCGGTGGCGAGGCCGGTGGCCATGTCGATGGTCCAGCTGTCGGACGGCATGGCCGACCAGTCGATGGTGTCCAGACCGCTGTCGCCGAAGAACCGCGACCCGCTGGCGGCGGCCAGCACCAGGAGCGTGTCGTTGCCGGCATCGCCATGATAGTCGACGCGGTCGCGCGTGGCGTGGATCGTGTCGTCGCCGTCATGGGCATGCAGAAGCCGGACGAGGCCGACCGGCGCGATGTCGTCGCCGTTGGCAGTGCCGATGATGGTGGGATCGACGTAGACGCCGGGATCGTTCGGCGTGTCGCGGGGATCGTAGATCACGGTGGTGAGCAGGCCCGAGTTGTTCTCGTAGACCACCAGCAGCCGGCCGTCCTCGAGCCCCACCGCGTCGATCGAGCGGGCCTCGTTCACCTGCTCGGCCACGACGAACTTGTCGCCGATGTTGACGCCGTCGGCGCCCACGCGCTGCCCGAACAGGATGCCGCCGTTGCCTGAATCCGCGTCGGAGTAGAAGATCACCTGCTCGCCACCCTGCAACGCGGCCGAGACCGAGTTGACGTTGCGGTCGCCGCCGCCGGTGCCGCCGATGCCGCGAATCACACCCACGGTCGCGCCGGTATCGTCGAGGATGAACTGGAACAGGTCGACGTCGTTGTCGCCCTTGGGCTTTCTGGTAAAGGAGATGCCGACGTTGCCGTTCTCGAGCACCCGGATCGCCACGTCGAATTCGTCGTCGCCGCCGGTGGCAAAGGTCCGGGTCAGGACTGACGTGCCGTCCTGTTCGACGAGCTCATAGGCGAGGCGCCCGTTGCTGCCGCGCCCGGGCTGAAAGGCGGTCGCAAAGACGATCTGGCCGTTGTCCTGCACTTCCATCTCGACGTCGAGGTTGTCGCCGCGCGTGTTGTTTGCCAGCACGCTATGGGCGTCCGACACGGTGCCGCTGTCATCCACGGTTCGGAACAGGATGGGGAAGGTGCCGTTGGTGGCGGACATCCGGTATCCCACGACATAACCGCCATCGGGCAGTTCCTCGACCTCGGTGCCGTGAAAGCTGTCGCCGTTGGTTGCGGCTTCTTCCACGGTGAGGGTGGTGGCGGTATCGGGTCCGGCGGAGGAGGTGGTCCATTCCGTTGCCACGACCGCGCGGTCGGCGGCGGTGCCCCCGGTGGGCTGGACGACATAGGAGATGACGAAGCCGTCCTCGCCGAGCGGCGCGACACCGGGAAGCATCGCGTCGTTGCCCGCGCCCGCTTCGGAAAGCACGGTTTCGCCGCCGATCGGGTTGCCGAGGGGGTCGTAGAGCTGACCGCGGATGTCGGTCGTTCCGTCGGCCTGAAGGCTGGCGTAGACGACGATGAGATTGCCGTTGGCCAGTTGCGTGACCGTCACGCCGTCGGTGGTGATGGACGAGGCGCCGACGTCGATCGGAGCGGTCCAAAGTTCGGGAATCTGGGGCATAATGCGTCCTTGTACGGTGTCGTATGGTGTCAAAAATCGGCTGCGCTTCAGCGACCGGCTGGGGTGGCTGACCAAAAATGCTGGCTGGTTCCGCCGGGTGTGGTCGCATCGTCCCCGTCCAGCGTTGTCGCGAGCGTTGTAACGAGCGTTGTAAGCGGGCCGTGAAGCGTTGAAATTTGCCGCGAACTGTCCGAAGACTGCGCCTGCGTACCCGGGCGCGGGGCTTGTCGCATCCGGAGTCGGCGGAATGCCCGAAAAACATGCAGAACACGAATCCGAATCGACTCTTCGTTCGGAGGTTGCGTGACGCCGGACCTGTCGCGCGCGCAGGATCGTAGAGAACTGAGCAGGAAAACGGGGACCATGTGCCCATGAGCATAGACATTTCGCTTCTCGGAGAGCTGCGGGTCTTTCGCGGCGGGGAAGAGGTCGCCCTTCCGGCGTCGCGAAAGGCGCGCGCGCTTCTGGCCTTTCTGGTGGCGACGGACCGGCCGCACCGGCGGGAACGGCTGTGCGAGCTGCTCTGGGATCTGCCGGACGACCCCAAGGCCGCTCTGCGCTGGTCGCTCAGCAAGCTGCGCAAGGTGGTGGACGATCCCGACCGCCCGCGCATCATCGCGGACCGCGAGCGCGTCGCCTTCCGGACCGAGGGCATCGGGGTCGACCTGCGCACCGTCTACGACCGCCTGCAACCGGGCGCCGACGCCCTGAGCGTGGAGGATCTGGAGGAGCTGGCCCGGCAACTGGCGCCGGTGCTGCTGGACGGACTTGACGGGGCGGGGGACGATGGTTTCGCCTCCTGGCTGATGGCCGAGCGCGAGGATGCGCTGGCGGCGCGGGTCAAGGTGCTCCGTGCGCTTGCCGGGCGGGCGGACGTGGACCCGTCCTCGGCGCGCAAGTGGCGGCGCCTGCTGCAGGAGGCCGACCCGCTGGCGACGCTTCCGGACCAGCCCGACCCGGAACCCGCGGCGGCCGTCTCGGCGCCGGTTGCCGCCAATGCGCTGCGGGCGCAGCGGATCGGCTTCTGCAAGGTGCGCGACGGAACCAACATCGCCTATGCGACCATCGGATCCGGCCGGCCGCTGCTGAAGGCGGCGAACTGGCTCAACCACCTGGAATTCGACTGGGCCAGCCCGATCTGGGGCGGCAGCTTTGCCGAACTGGCCCGGGACCGGACCTTCGTGCGCTACGACGAACGCGGCTGCGGACTGTCGGACTGGGATGTCGACGACCTGGGCTTCGACGCATTTGTCGAGGATCTCGAAGTCGTGGCGGATTCGCTGGGACTCGACCGGTTTCCGCTGCTGGGAATCTCGCAGGGGGCGGCGGTGTCGATCGAATATGCCGTGCGCCATCCCGAGCGGGTGAGCGGCCTTATCCTGATCGGCGGCTATGCGGCGGGCTGGCGTCATCTGTGCAGCCCCGAGGAACAGGCCCGCCGCGAAGCGGTGCTGACCCTGACCGAACTCGGCTGGGGCACCGACAACCCCGCCTACAGGCACATCTTTTCGCAGACCTTCATGCCCGACGCCCCGCCCGAGGGACTGGCCTGGTTCGACGATTTCCAGCGCCGCACCACCTCGCCCCGCAATGCCGCGCGCTTCCAGAACGCCTTCGGGCTGATCGACGTGCGGGACCGGCTGGGGCAGGTGCGCGCCCCGACGCTGGTGCTGCATTCCAAGCTCGACCAGCGTATTCCGCTGGAGCTGGGGCGCGACATGGCCATGGGCATTCCCGGCGCGGAATTCGTGCCGCTGGACAGCCGCAACCACATCCTCGTCAACCAGGAACCGGCTTGGACGGTGTGCTTTGCCACCATCGGCCGCTTCCTGGCCGAGCACGGGATCTAGCCGCGACCCGGTCTCAGGGCCGCGCGGCCGCCGATCCCCGCGCCAGGGTCTCGACCAGCGCCGCGACCTCCTCGCGCAGCGCCTCGGCGGGGACGCCCACGAACCGGCCCTGCAGGGCAAGGTGGACGACGCCGTGCACCGCGGCAAAGATGGTGCGGGCACGCAGCGCCAGCGCCTCGGCCCCGAGATCCGGGCGCAGGCGGGAGAGCGGCGGGACGATGACCTCGATCAGCACCGCGTGGTCGCGCTTGTGCCAGTCCGGAATCCCGCGCCCCTCGGGGAGACGGTGTTCGAACAGCGTCTGCCACAGCCGCCGGTTTTCCGTCGCAAAGGTTATGTAGGCCGAAGCCAGAGCCTGCATGGCGGTTTCGGGATCCTCCGCCTCGTCGGGGAGGGTTGCCCTCAGCGCCGCGCCCAGACGGGTCAGCGTGCGGGCATTCACATGCAGCACCAGCATGTCCAGATCCTCTACCGCATTGTAGAGCGCGCCGAGCGCACAGCCGGCCCGCGCGGTCACGTCGCGCGCCTTGAGCCCGCCAAGTCCCTTTTCGGTCAGTTCGACCTCTGCCGCCGCGATGAGCCGCTCCCTCAGGGCTGCGCGACGCTCGTCCTGCTTGTTTCCCATTCGTCATCCGATCGTTTCCTGAACGTTGTTCAAAAATATCTTGAACAACGTTCACGCCTCTGGCATACAGGCTTCATGAACAACGTTCATACGAAAGGAGCGCACGATGTTCAAGATGGTCACCACCCTGATGCGGGGCCGCAGCCACGACGCGGTCGAGGCCTTTGCCGACGCCAACGCCCTGTCGATCCTGCGTCAGCAGCTGCGCGACGCGGCGGACGGGCTTGAGAAGGCCAAGCGCGCGGTTGCGGTCGTCATGGCCTACGCGGCCCGCGAACGGCAGACCGCGGCGCGGATCGCCGGGCAGATCGGCGATCTCGAAACCCGCGCGATGGACGCGATCCGGCAGGGGCGGGACGATCTCGCCACAGAGGCCGCCGCGGCGATTGCCGAACTCGAAGCCGAACAGGCCGCCGTCGCCAGGGCCATCGCCCATTACGACACCGAGATCCGCGGCCTGCGCGAGCAGGTCGGCCTTGCCGGGCAGCGGCTGCGGGCGCTTCAGCGCGGCAAGCAGATCGCCGATGCCTGCGACCGCACCCAGAAGCTGCGCGGGACCATGCCCCGGGGTTTTCCGGCCAGCCTGCGCGAGGCGGAGGAGACGCTGGAGCGGCTCCGGTCCCGCCAGGAGCACGCCGAGGAGGTCGAGATCGCGCTGAGCGACCTTTCCGTCGACACCAGCGCCGGGGCGACAGCGGCCCGGATGGCCGCCGCCGGGTGCGGCGCCCCGCTTCGCCCGGACGCGGCGCAGGTTCTCGACCGCCTGCGCGCGCAGGCCCACTGACCACGATCCCCCTTCCATCCACCATATTCCGAGGAACACGAAAATGTCCGACTACAAGCCCAAGGTCTCGAACGCCTGGAACCTCTTCACCTACTTCAATTTCTCCGTTGCCGCGCTGATGATGGCCGGTGGCATCTGGTCGCTCGAAGCGAGCTTTTCGGCCAAGGGCTACTACGCGATGGCCACGCTGATGCTGGTCTATTCCACCGCCTCGATCACCAAGGCGCTGCGCGACAAGGAGGAATCCGACCGCATCTACAATAAGCTCGAAGACGCGCGCACCGAACGGATGCTGGCGCAAGCTTCGGCCGAGTGACAGATTTGACCCGCCGGGCGGAGCCTGCGTTCCGCCCGGCCGAGCTTTGACAGGATCGACTCCATGCCCCGTATCGCCCGCATCCTCGCCCACCTGATCTTCGGCCTGGTGGTTCTTTCCGGCACGGCCTGGAGCGCCACCGCGCTCTGGCTGCACCTTTCCGGCGCACCGCGCCTCCTGGCCCTGGCCGCGCTCGGCGCCGCGGCGCTTGCGGCGCTGGTGCTGCGCGCGCGGTCGCGCCGGGCGGGGTGGGGCGCGCTGCTGGTCGCGGCGCTGGCGGTAGGCGGCTGGTATCAGACCATCACGCCGCAGCAGTCCCGGACCTGGGACAGGGACGTGGCGCGGGGCGTCACCGCGCGGGTCGAGGGCGATATCGTGACGCTGGGCAATGTCCGGGATTTCGACTGGACCTCGCCCACCGAGGCGACCGAACGCTGGATCGAGCGGCGCCACGACCTCGACCGGCTCGAAACCGTGGACATGCTGACCTCGGTCTGGGACAGCCCCGACATCGCGCACCTGCTGGTGAGCTTCGGCTTTGCGGACGGGGAACACGTGGTCTTTTCCGTCGAGATCCGCCGCGAGGCCGGTGAACGCTTCAACGAGATCGGCGGTTTCTTCCGTCAGTTCGAACTGGTGCTGATCGGCGCGACGGAGCGCGATATCGTCCGCCTGCGCACCGACCACAGGCAGGAGGATGTCCGGATGTACCCGGTCCTTCTCACCCCCGAGCAGCGGCGCGCGATGTTTCTTTCGTACGTGGGGCTCGCGCAGCGGCTGGAGGCGGAACCCGCCTTCTACAACACCCTGACCGCGAACTGCACGACCGTGGTCTACCAGCTTGCGAAGACGCTGAAATCCGACCTGCCGCTGGACTGGCGGCTGGTGATGTCGGGCCACCTGCCGGAATATCTCGACAGTCTCGGGGTGCTGGGCGGCGACGGCCCGCTGGTCGACCGGATCGCGGCGGCCGGGATCGGCGAGCGTGCCCGCGCGGCGGCAGGGCGGGAGTATTCCGACGCGATCCGGGGGCGTTGAGCGCTAGCCGAGTTCCATCGTGGCGATGGCCTGGAGACGGGCCGTCGCCTTGGGCGGTGCGCCGCGATACATCCGGGCGGTCGCGAAGGTCTCGACAAAGCCCAGCCCCCCGAGCCGGTCCGAGAGCGCGGTATTGGCCGAGGGCAGATCGACGATGACCGGCGCTTCGGGCATGGCCGCCACCGCCGCGCGGATCAGCACCAGCGCCGCCTCCGCATCCGGCGCGACGATGGGGCCCAGCTTGACCCCGTCGCGGCAGCGCCGGGCGGTGACAAAGCCGGTCGGACCCGTCGCGTCATGCAGGACGAGGGTGCGCCGGTGTTCGGTCCGTTCGAGCCAGGCAGAGAGGAAGGCGGGCCGTTCGAAGCCGTTGGCTGCGGTGTCCAACGCCTCGATCCGCTCCTGATCGTCGGGCCGGAAGGGCCTGACGTCGGCGGCCTCGGCGGCCTCGGGCCGGCCTTCGAACCGGCGGGTGGCGCCGAGCCGCGCGAAGCCGGATTTCGCATAGTTGCCTTCCTGCGCCGCGACCCCGTCCAGCCCCACGGTGCGCGTCCCGGCGTGTTCCAGCGCCCGGGTCCAGAGCGCGAAGCCGATGCCGCGGCCGCGGTGATCCGGGTGGCAGATGTAGAGCCCGAGAAAGGCGAGCCGGTCGCAATGGTTCACCACCGAAATGGCGGCCACGGGCGCGCCCGCGATCTCGGCCACGAAGACCCCGTCGGGATCGGCGGCGTGAAAGGCCGGGGCATCGTCCAGCCCGGGATTCCAGCCTTCGGCCGCCGCCCAGTCGAGGATGCGGCAAAGGTCGTCGGGCCGCGCGATCCGGAAGTCCGCCGGGGTCATTTGCCGAGCGCCTCGCGCAGGGAATTGGGCGCGGCGTTGTGGTTGCGCAGGTCGAGAGAGGTCAGCAGGTCGAGCAGGTGGCTTTTCATCAGGTCCTCGGCAAGCGGCCCGTCGCGGTTGGCGAAGGCGGTCATGATGGCGTGGTGCGCATGGCTTTCGCACATCGCGGCCCGGCGTTGCCAGTAGAGCGCGATGATGAGCGAGGAGCGCGACACGAGTTCCGAGACGAAGGCCTCGATCGTCGCCTGATCGGCCATGCGGGCGATCTCGATGTGGAACAGGCCGGAGAGGTACAGCGCCCGGCCGTTTTCGCCCGCGTCAAGGGCCGCATGTTCCGCGTCGATATGGGCCCGCAGGGTGGCGAGATGGTCGTCGGTCATCCGCTCTGCCGCCGACCGGGCGGTGCGCGGTTCGAGAAGGGCGCGCGCCTCGAACACCTCGCGGGCCTCGCGGACCGAGGGCTGCGCCACATAGGCGCCCCGGTTGCGGCGATGTTCGACCAGCCGCCGGTGGCCGAGGCCCTGCAGCGCGGCGCGCACCGTGGTGCGGCTGATGCCGTAGACCTCGCCGATCTCGTCCTCGCCCAGCTTGGTGCCGGGCGGCAGGCGATGCTCGAGTATCGCACGCTCCAGGTCGGCGGCGACGGAATCGGCGCTTCCGGGGATCACATGCACCTCGTTCATCACGCACCTCCTGTTGCGCCCGACTGTGCGTGACCCTCGCCGGACAGGCAAGCCGCAGCGCGAATCGAGGATTGAGAACTATGTTGTATACAATCTTGTTTCGGAAAATGTGCACATACACCCTGCATCTGCGTAAACAATGGGCATTTGTCGTTTTCGCGCTGCCGCCGCGTGGAAATCCTCTGCCGGACTCCGCCGCGCCGGGACAGGGTTGGGGAAACGCTGACCATGGGGGCAGGATGCGGACGGGATACGATCTGGAACTGGTGCATCTGACGAAGCGCTACGGCGAAACGGTGGCGGTGCGCGATCTCAACCACGTGTTCTCGCCGGGCAGCTATGTCTGCCTGCTGGGCCCGTCGGGCTGCGGCAAATCCTCGACCCTGCGGATGATCGCCGGTCACGAGAGTGTCAGCGACGGCGCGATCCTGCTGGATGGGGCCGACGTGTCGCACCTGTCGCCGGCGCAGCGCGGTACCGCCATGATGTTCCAGAGCTATGCGCTGTTCCCGCACCTTTCGGTGCGCGACAACGTCGCCTTTTCGCTGCGGATGAAGGGGGTCGACAAGGACAAGCGTCACGCCCGCGCCGACGAGCTGCTGGAACTCGTGCAGATGACCGCGCTGGCGGATCGCCTGCCGACGCAGCTTTCGGGCGGTCAGCAGCAGCGCGTGGCGCTGGCCCGCGCGCTGATCACCCAGCCCAAGGTGCTGCTGCTGGACGAACCGCTTTCGGCGCTGGACCCGTTCCTGCGCATCCAGATGCGGGCGGAACTGAAGAAGCTGCAGCGCGAACTGGGCATCACCTTCATCCACGTCACGCACGGTCAGGACGAGGCGCTGGCCCTCGCGGACGAGGTGGTGGTGATGAACAACGCGGTGATCGAACAGGCCGGCCCCCCGCGCGAGGTCTGGGGCGCGCCGCGCACCGAGTTCGTCGCCCGTTTCATGGGCGGGCACAATGTCATCAGCCTGGACGGCGGCAAGGTCGCGCTGCGCGCCGACGACGTGCGCCTCGGCGCGGCGGGGCTGCCCGCGACGGTGACCGCCGTCGAATACCAGGGCGCGACCGTGGCGCTCCAGACCCGCACCGAGGGCGGGGAGGAGGTGCTCGCCATCCTGCCCGAAGACCAGTTCTTTACCGCACCGAAATCCCCGGGCGACGCGGTGACGCTTGCCTGGGACGAGGGGCGGCTGCACCGCCTCCAAGCCTGAAGACGGGCCTGAAAACGGGTCCGGAACAACACTGCAACAAGGGAAGAAAACCTATGTCCAAGATGAGATACAGCCGCCGCTCCATGCTGAAGGGTGGCGCGGCCATCGCCGCGGCCAGCGCGTTCCCCGCCCCGATGGTCTGGGCGCAGGACATCAAGAACGTGACCCTGCGCCAGTTCGGCACCGGGGTGTCGAACCTCAACGACGTGGCGACCAAGGTGAAGGAAGACCTCGGTTTCACGCTGGAGATGACCGCGCTCGATTCCGACAGCGTGACGCAGCGCGCCGCCACCCAGCCCGACAGTTTCGACATCGCCGACATCGAATACTGGATCTGCAAGAAGGTCTGGCCGACGGGCAACCTGCAGGCGATGGATGTCAGCAAGATCAAGAACTACGACAAGATCGTCGGCATCTTCAAATCCGGCAAGCTGACGCCGGACTCGGTGATCGCGCAGGGCACCGCGCCGCATACCGTCGGTTTCATCCCCGAGCCGGGCGCCACGACCTTCGCGACCGAAGAGACCAACTGGATGACCCTCATCCCGACGATCTACAATGCCGACACGCTGGGCATCCGCCCCGATCTCATCGGCCGCCCCATCGACACCTGGGCCGAGCTGCTGAACCCCGAGTTCAAGGGCAAGGCCAGCATCCTCGACATCTCGTCGATCGGCATCATGGACATGGCCATGGTCTGCGAGGCCATGGGCGAGATCCAGTACGGCGACAAGGGCAACATGACCAAGGAGGAGATCGACAAGACCATGGCGATCTTCACCGAGGCCAAGAAGGCCGGCCAGTTCCGCGCCTTCTGGAAGACCTTCGACGAGTCGGTGAACCTGATGGCCTCCGGCGAGGTGGTGATCCAGTCGATGTGGTCGCCCGCGATCACCGCGGTGAAATCCCGCGGCATCGACTGCGTCTACCAGCCGCTGAAGGAAGGCTACCGGTCGTGGGGCGGCGGCATCGGCCTGTCGTCCTCGCTGTCGGGGCTCGAACTGGATGCGGCCTATGAATACATCAACTGGTATCTCTCCGGCTGGGTCGGCGGCTACCTGATGCGTCAGGGCTATTACTCGGCGGTTCCGGAGACCTCGAAGGACTTCATGACCGAGAACGAGTGGGGCTACTGGTTCGAGGGCAAGGAGGCGACCGACGTCATCACCTCGCCCACCGGCGACCAGCTTGCCGGCGCGGGCGATCTGCGCGACGGCGGTTCCTTCGAGGAACGCATGGGCGCCGTGGCCTGCTGGAACGCCGTCATGGACGAGAACCAGTACATGGTCCGCAAGTGGAACGAGTTCATCGCGGCGTGACGCGACCCGAGGGGGATCGGAGGGCTGCCGCCCCCCGACCCCCCCGCCCGGAGGGGCTGTCGGCCCCTCCGGACCTCCCCGAGGATATTTTCCGAACCGAAGAAGGAGCGGGCGCCGCGCCATGCTGAACAATCGCACTCTGCTCGGATGGCTTCAGGCCGCGCCCCTGACCCTGGTCATGATCGGCTTTCTGCTGGCGCCGATCGTGATGATCGTGATCGTCAGCTTCTGGGGGGCGACGGAATTTTCCATCTACCCGGCATTCCAGTTCGACAACTACGCCTTTCTGTTCGGCTCGGAGGTGACCTACCGGGTGTTCCTGGCGACCTTCAAATATGCCTTCGTCACCTGGGTCTTCACCCTCGCCATCGGGTTCACGGTGGCGTATTTCCTGGCCTTCCACATTCGCAGCCAGTCGATCCAGATCGCGCTGTTCCTGGTCTGCACGATCCCGTTCTGGACCTCGAACATCATCCGGATGATCTCCTGGATTCCGTTCCTCGGGCGCAACGGCATCGCCAACAAGACGCTGATCGACTGGGGGGTGATCGACCAGCCGCTGGAGTGGCTGCTCTATTCCGATTTCTCGGTGCTGCTGGCCTTCGTGCACCTCTACACGCTGTTCATGGTGGTGCCGATCTTCAACACCATGATGCGCATCGACAAATCGCTGCTGGAGGCGGCACGGGACAACGGGGCGAGCGGCTTTCAGACCCTTCTGCACGTGATCCTGCCGCTGACCAAGCCCGGCATCATGATCGGCACGATCTTCGTGGTGACGCTGGTGATGGGGGATTTCATCACCGTGCGCTTCATGTCCGGCTCCCAGCGCGCCAACGTGGGGCGGCTGATCTCGAACGACATCGCGCTGCTGCAGTACCCCTCGGCGGCCGCGACGGCGGTGGTGCTGCTGCTGACCGTGCTCATCATGATCGCCATCCTGTTGCGCTTCGTGAACATCCGGAAGGAGCTCTAGGCGATGTCCGGACGCTCTGCCCCTGCCTGCCGCCTTACCCCCTTTCCCGAACCCGATCGGACGTGACCTGACATGGAACGACGCCCCCGCAGCTTCTACGTGCTCTCGGCCTTCTTCATCCTGTTCGTGCTGTTCCTCTACGGTCCGACCATCACCATCGGCATCCTCAGCTTCCAGGGACCGCAGGGCGGGCTGACCTTTCCGATGAACGGGGTGTCGACCTACTGGTTCGCGGACCTGTTCCGCCAGCAGGCGGTGGGCGACATCTGGGGCGCCTTCGGGCGCAGCTTCCTGCTGGGGCTGATGGTCATGGCGACGACGGTGGTGGTGTCGGTCATGGCGGGCCTTGCCTTTCGCAAGCGCTTTGCCGGATCGGCGGTGCTGTTCTACGTCGCCATCACCTCGCTGGTGATTCCGTCGATCCTGATCTCGCTCGGGGTGGGGCTGATCTTCAACCAGCTCGGACTCAAGGTGCATTGGGCGACCTCCGGCTTCGGTTCCCAGCTGACCTGGACGCTGCCCTTCGGCCTGCTCATCATGTTTGCGGTCTTCAACCGCTTCGACAAGAGCTACGAGGAGGCCGCCCGCGACCAGGGGGCGACCGCCTGGCAGACCATCCGCCACGTCGTGCTGCCGATCATCGCGCCGTCGCTGATCGGGGTCGCGCTGTTCGGCTTCACACTGTCCTACGACGAGTTCGCCCGCACCCTGCTGACCGCCGGCAGCTACAATACCCTGCCGCTTGAGGTCTTCGGGATGACGACCAACGTCACCTCGCCGGTGATCTACGCGCTGGGCACGCTGACGACGCTGTTTTCCTTTCTCATCATCGGGGTCTTTCTGTTCGCGGTCTGGCTCATGGGCAAGCGCCGGGCGCGGCTCGGGTCGGATGCCGGGAAGGGTGTATGACGCGGATCGTCTACATCAACCCCAATGCGACGCAGGCCATGACCGACGACATCGTCGCGACCGCCCGTGCCGTGCTGCCGGGGGCCGAGGTCGTCGGGCTGACCAACAGCGCCGGACCGCCCGCCATCGAGGGGCCGGAGGACGGCGACGCGGCCATTCCCGGCGTGCTGGCGCTGGTGCGCGGAGCGGCGGCGGGGGCGGATGCCATCGTGATCGCCTGTTTCGACGACACCGGCCTCGACGAGGCGCGCGCTGCGGCCTCCTGTCCGGTGCTGGGGATCGGGCAGGCCGCCTATGTCATGACGGCGCTGCTGGGGCTGCGGTTCTCTGTCGTGACCTCGGTCGATGTCGCGGTGCCGGTGATCCAGGGCAATATCGAGCGTTCGGGCTTTGCCGGGCTCTGCGCTTCGGTCCGGGCGAGCGGGCTGGCGGTGCTCGACATCGAGGCGGGGAGCGAGGCGGTCCGCGCGCGGCTGGCGTCCGAGATCGCACTGGCGCGCGACGGGGACGGTGCGGCGGCGGTGGTGCTGGGCTGTGCCGGGATGACCGGATTGCGCGACGACCTCGCGGCGCGCACCGGCGTGGTGCTGATCGACGGGGTCGTCGCCTCGGCCCGGCTGTCGGTCGCGGCGGCGGGTCTTGCCGGGGGCGGGGCGTGACCCTTCCGGGGCACGGGCGCTACGACTACGTGCCGATCACCGCGCGCCGGTCCTTCTGCTGGCCGGGCGGGCGGCGGCTGGCGGTCTATCTCGGCGTGAACCTCGAACATTTCGCCTTCAGCGGCGGACTGGGCGCGGAGCTGGCCCCCGGCGGGCCGCAACCGGATGTGCTGAACTACGCCTGGCGGGATTACGGCAACCGGGTCGGGGCCTGGCGGATGATCGGGCTGCTGGATCAGCTCGCTCTGCCCGCGACGGTGCTGGCGAACTCGGCCATGTACGGCTACGCGTCCGATCTCATGGCCGCCCATCGCGCGCGGGGGGACGAGATCGCGGGCCACGGGCGGAGCAATGCCGAACGCCAGGGCGGCATGCCCGAAGCGGCCGAGCGCGCGCTGATCGCCGAGGCCACGGCCACCATCGCCGCCGCCGAAGGGCGTGCGCCCGAGGGCTGGCTCAGCCCGTGGATCTCGGAAAGCCGGGTGACGCCGGACCTGCTGGCCGAGGCCGGGTATCGCTACACGCTCAACTGGTGCATGGACGACCAGCCGGTGTGGATGCGCACGCGCGCGGGGCGGATCCTGTCGATCCCCTATCCGCAGGAGGTGAACGACATTCCCGCCATCGTCGCGCGCAAGGACGGGGCGCAGGCCTTTGCCGACATGATCACGGAGAATTTCGACGAGATGCTGGAGCAATCCGCGGGGCAGTCGCTGGTCATGGGCATCGCGCTGCATCCCTATATCGTCGGCCAGCCCTACCGGCTGCGCGCCCTGCGCGGGGCGCTGGCGCATATCGCGGCACGGCGCGAGGAGGTCTGGATCACCCGCGCGGGCGACATCAGCCGCCATTGCCACGACGAGATCGCGGACAGCCTGGCCTAGTCCTGCGGCATGAACGGGGCCCGGCCATCGCCGTGCCGGGCCCCGGTGCCGATCCGCCGGAGCGTGGTCAGAGCAGGCCTTCTGCCCTGGCCCAGTCCAGCGCGCGGTCCAGTGCCCGGCCGATGCGGGCATGGATTTCCGCGATGTCGTCCTCGGTCACGATCAGCGGCGGGCAGAAGGCGACGGTCTCGTAGACCGCGCGCACGATCAGCCCCTCTTCGGCGGCCAGCGCCACGACCTTCTGTGCCATCTGACCCGGCGCGCCGATGGGCTCCTTGGTGTCCTTGTTGCCCATTTCGAGCCCGGCAATCAGGCCGACCCCGCGCACCTCGCCCACCAGCGGATGATCGGCAAGCTTGCGCAGGCCGCCCTGGAACAGCGGTTCCAGCCGGGCGGCGTTGCCCATCAGGTCCTTCTCTTCGATGATCTTGAGGTTTTCGAGGCCCACGGCACAGGCGACCGGGTGACCCGATCCGGTGAAGCCGTGGCCGAAGGTACCGAGCTTGGCGGTATTGTCGGCGATGGCGTTGTAGACCTTGTCGTTCACCACGATCGCCGCCAGCGGCATGTAGGACGAGGTGAGCTGTTTCGAGGTCACGAGGATATCCGGCGTGAAGCCGTATTTCTGGCAGCCCCAGGGTGCGCCGGTACGGCCGAAGCCGTTGATGACCTCGTCCGAGATCAGCAGGATGTCGTGTTTGCGGCAGATCGCCTCGACCCCCGGCCAGTAGCCTTCGGGCGGTGTCATCACGCCGCCGGCGCCCATCACCGGCTCTCCGATGAAGCCCGCGATGGTTTCGGGGCCTTCGGACAGGATGGTGTCCTCGAGCTCCTTCAGCAGGCGGGCGGTGAAGTCGGTCTCGGATTCGCCCTCCTCGGCCCAGCGCCAGTGGTGCGGGCAGGTCAGGTGGGTGACGGGGATCGCCGGAAGGTCGAAATCGCGGTGGTTGCCCGCGAGGCCGGTGAGCGAGCCCGACGCGATGGTGATGCCGTGATATCCCTTGGTCCGGGCGAGGAATTTCTTCTTCTCCGGGCGGCCGAGACCGTTGTTCAGGAACCAGGCCATCTTGACGACGGTGTCGTTGGCTTCGGACCCGGAATTGGTGAAGAACACGCGGTTCAGACCCTCGGGCGCCATCTCGGCCAGCTTCTCGGCCAGGCGGATCGAGGGTTCGTGCGCCTTGTGCGCGAAGCTGTGGTAATAGGGCAGCTTCTTGAGCTGCTCATAGGCGGCATCGGCGAGCCGGGTTTCGGAAAAGCCGACGGCGACCGACCAGAGGCCGGCGAGCCCTTCGATGTATTCCTTGCCTTCGATGTCGTAGACGCGGGCGCCGTCGCCATGCGTCATGATCATCGGACCCTTTTCCTCATGCAGGCGCATGTTGGTGTAGGGATGCATCGAATGCGCGATGTCGGAGGCGTGCAGGGAATTCGGGCGCTCGTTCATGGGAACTCCGTTGGCTGTGGCCACCCCGGCGGGGCGGCGAATCTCGGATCGGGCCGCAGGGGCCGTGTGTCGACACACTAGGACCAGATCGCCGGCGAGGTCACGGGGGGAATTTGATCAAATGTGCGCTGCGGTGCCGCTTTTCCGCCGCGCCGATGCCCGGACGGGCAGGCGGCGGGCCCCGTCGGGGTGCCCGCCGCCCGTCGCGCTGCCTCAGGCTTCGACCTCGACCTTGCCGATGGGGCGCGAGCAGCAGGCGAGGATGTAGCCATCCTCGATATCGTCGTCGGTGATGCCGCCGTTGTGCACCATGTGAACCTGCCCCGAGACCTTCTTGATCCGGCAGGTGCCGCAGACGCCGAAGGTGCAGCCGGACGGAATGTTCAGCCCGGCGGCGCGGGCAGTGGCAAGAATGGTGTCGGTTTCGGCGCAGGTCTTCGTGACCCCGGAATCGGCAAAGACGACCTCGGCGCTGGTGTCCTCGTCCGGGATGACGTCGCCTTCGGTGGGCACCTTGGCTTCCTCGGCCAGCGAGGGGTGGAAGCTTTCCTGGTGGTAATGCGTCATGTCGAAGCCGAGCCCGGCCAGGGCCTCGCGCACCGCCTGCATGAAGGGTTCGGGACCGCAGCAGAACACCTCGCGTTCGAGGTAGTCCGGCGCCATGAGGCCCAGCATGAGCTGGTTGAAGGTGCCCTGGTAGCCGGTCCAGGGGCTGAAGCGGTCGGTCCCCTCGACCACGAACTTGAGGTCGATCTCGGGAAAGCGGCTTGCCATGTGTTCGAGCCGCTGGCGGAAGATGATGTCCGACGGGCGGCGGGCGCAGTTGACGAAGACCACGTCGGCGGGGCGCCCGAGGTCGAACATCCAGGTGGTCATGGACATCATCGGCGTGATGCCCGACCCGGCCGAGATGAACAGGTACTTGTCCGCCGGGTGCCGGTGGCTGGAAAAGATCCCTGCCGGGGCGGTGGACTTGATCTTCATCCCCGGCTTGAGGTGGTCGAGCATCCAGCGCGTGCCCCGGCTGCCCGGTTGCGCCTTGACCGTCACCGAAATCGACATCGGCCGCGAGGGCGAGGAGGAGATGGTGAAGGTCCGGTAAAGGGTCTCCCCCTCCACCGGCAGTTCCAGGGTCAGGAACTGCCCGGGCACGAAGGAGAACAGCGCCCCGGTCGGAGACTGGAAGCAGAAGCTGGCCACGTTCGGCGCCTCGGGCGTGACCGTGACGCATTCCAGCATCTCGGTCCCGTCCCAGACATGCACCGGCTGCGAGATGGTCGGCTGCGGAACCCTCATTCCGCCGCCACCCGCAGCGTGTCGATCCGGGCCGACAGGGTGTTGCAATACCAGTCGACGAACTGCAGCACGCCGTCCTCGTGGGTCGGGGAATAGGGCCCCGGTTCGTAGGCGGGCGACAGGATGCCCTGCTGGTTGTCCTCGACCACGCGGCGGTCCTCGTCATTGGTGGCGGCCCAGACCTCGGTCAGGCGCTGGAGATCGTAATCCACGCCCTCGACCGCGTCCCTGTGCACCAGCCAGGAGGTCTGGACCTCGGTTTCCATCGGGCTGATCGGGGTGACGCGGAAGGTGATGGAGTGATCCGACAGGAAGTGGTTCCAGGTCGAGGGGTAGTGGAATTTCATGAGCGACCCGGCGTCGAGGAAGGGCACCCGGCCGAGGCGCTTGGTCACGGCGATCTTGCCGTTCATCGTGTAGCTTTCCACCCCGTCGAGCAGCGGCATCCGGGCGAGCCGGTACTGGCCGTCGTCCGAGAGGCGGAACCGCGACGGCGCGCCGGCGCCTTCGAGGCGGGCAAAGTGGGTTTCCACCTTTTCCGGGAAGGTCCCGTCGGGCGACACGCCGCTGATGGTGGGATCTTCGGGATAGGTGCGGCACAGCGACGGGTGGTTGCCCGCGCAGTGGTAGCACTCGCGGTTGTTTTCCCAGACCAGCTTCCAGTTGCCCTTTTCGACGATGGTCGACTGGAAGGCGATCTTGGCCTCGCCGAGGTCGTGCGGCGCGAGATAGGGCGCGGCGAGCGCGGCGAAGGCGTCGAAATCGGGCGCCTGATCGGCCAGGCAGATGTAGACGAGGCCGGACAGCTCGCGGCAGTGCACCGGCTTCAGCCCGTGATCCTTGGGCTCGAATCCCGGTCCCATGTCGCGCGCCCAGAGCAGGCGGCCGTCCAGTTCGTAGGTCCACTGGTGATAGGGGCAGACCAGCTTGGCCACCTTGCCCGACGCGCCCTTGCACAGGATCGAGCCGCGGTGGCGGCAGGTGTTGTGGAAGGCGCGGATCACGCCGTCGCTGCCGCGCACGATGGTGATCGAATAGGCCCCGATGCGCTGGGTGACGTAATTGCCGGTCTTGGGCAGCGCACAGACCGGCGTCGCAAACAGCCAGTCGGTGTAGAAGAACCGCTCCATGTCCATCGCGAAGATGTCCGGATCGACATAGAAGGGCTGGGGAAGGGAATGACCCGACTTGCGGCGTGTCAGCAGGTCTCGGGCTTTGGTCGCGGTATCCATGACCGGTCTCCATTGGTCGGGCGCGCGGCCCCGGAAAGATGTCTCTCAATCTACCTGTCCACGTGCGATTCCGAGGGCTGATTGCGACACCGCAGATTGCGAAAAAGACCTGCGCTGCACTTGCACGGTCGCGCCTCGGGGACGGCACCGTTCAGGACAGGGCGGCGGCGATTCTCTGGGCGAATTTCGCCGTGGCGACGGGCAGGGTCCGGCCCCGCATCTGGCCCACCAGCAGCAGCCCCGGATCGACGTCGCCACTGGCCAGCGGGCGCACCACGAGGCGCGGGTCCTCGGTCGGCAGGCCGATGGGAATCTGGAAGCTCAGCACCTTTTCGTGCAGCACGTACTGGCGCATCAACTCGAAGCTGTCGGCCTCCAGCACCGGGTCGAGCCGGTAGCCGCGACGCCTTGTCGCCAGTTCCATCAGGTGCCGCACGCCGTATTCCTGCGACGGCACGACATGGGGCATGGCAAGGCAATCGCGCAGCCGCAGCACGTCGCGCCCGGCCAGCGGGTGATCCGCGGCCATCACCACGGAAACCGGCTGTTCCACCGCCTTGATGACCTCGAAATCCACCAGGTAGACCGGCTCGAACACGATGGCGAGGTCGGTGGCGAAGGTCGACAGATCGTGCTCGGCCTCGGCGCGGTCGCGGATGCGGATGGAAAAGGTCACGCCCGGATGCTCGGCCCGGTAGCGCGCCACCTCGCGCGGGAGGAAGACCGGGTTCAGCGCCTGGGAGCAGGCGATGGTCACGTGTCCGCGCCGTTCCCCGGTCAGGTCCGCCACCTGGCCGCGCACCCGTTCCAGGTCGCCGATCTGGGCCTGGATGTGCTGCATCAGCAACTCTCCCGCCGGGTTGAGCCGCACGCCGCGGGGCAGCCGTTCGAAGATCTGCACGCCGAAATCCGCCTCGAAGGCCTGGATCTGACGATTCAGGGCGGAACTCGTCAGGTTCATGTCCTCGGCCGCGCGCCGGATCGAGCCGGCCCGCGCCACGTCGCGGATCATCTGGAAGGTACGCAGGTGACGCATGACAGGCCCATTCCCAGAGTGCTGCATTTCATGCAGCGGTCTGGTGAAATGATAGCAGTAGAAAGCATCACTGAACAGGCGCAGGCTGATTCCGACACGCCCCCCGCCCGATGAAGGCCGGGGCGCACCGGGACAGGAGCCGCGATGCCTGACGATCTGCCCTCAATCTTTCGCGACCGGCCCCGCGCCCGTCGCTCGGGGCCGCGCCGGCCCGGGGCAAGGCCGTGACGGGGTCAGCCCTGAAGGCTCACATGTGCCGAGACGATGCGCCAGCCTTCCGGGCGGCGCATCCACACCTGGCTCTGGGCGCCTTTCCGGCCCGACCCCTTGCGGCGGTATTCGCAGGTCGCAACCCCCGCGTCCGGCCCGAGCGCGAGAATGCGCACCTCGTGAAGGTCGCGCTCGATATCGGTCACGTCGCGGCCGCGCCGGAAGGCGGTGATGCGGTCGTGACCGTAGAGCCCGCCGTCCGGACCCAGCCGCACAGCGCGCCGGTCTTCCCAGAAGAACGCGGCAAGTCTTTCCACGTCGTTGCCGTGCAGGGCTGCTTCGTAAGCGTCGAACTGTGCCCTGATCTCGGCCTCGACGGCCCCGGAATCGAATTCTGTCACGGCATCTTCCTTTGTTCGGGCCAAGGCCCCGTTTCCGACTCATGCAGAAAGGAACGCGAGAAATGACACAAACGCAACTTGCCGCGGAACCGGGGCCCCTGTCCTTCGCCCCCGCCCGGACCGCGCTGATCGTCATCGACATGCAGCGCGACTTTCTGGAGCCGGGCGGTTTCGGCGAGACCTTGGGCAACGACGTGTCGCTGCTGCAGGCCGCCGTCGGCCCCTGCAGGATCGCGCTGGGCGCGGCGCGGGCGGCGGGGATGCTGGTGATCCACACCCGAGAGGGCCACCGCCCCGACCTGTCCGACGCGCCCCCCGCCAAGATCCTGCGTGGCGCGCCGTCGCGGCGGATCGGCGATCCCGGCCCCATGGGGCGCATCCTGATCCGGGGTGAGCCGGGACACGACATCGTCGCCGGTCTCTACCCGGAGGCCGGGGAGGTGGTGCTCGACAAGCCCGGCAAGGGCGCGTTCCACCAGACCGACCTGGCGCAGATCCTGCAGAACTACGCCATCGACACGCTGATGGTCTGCGGCGTGACGACCGAGGTCTGCGTGCACACCACCATCCGCGAGGGCAACGACCGCGGCTACCGCTGCGTGGCGATCGGCGATGCCTGCGCCTCCTATTTCCCCGAATTTCACCGCGTCGGCCTCGAGATGATCAAGGCGCAGGGCGGGATCTTCGGCTGGGTCAGCGACGCGAACAGCTTTGCCGAGGCCCTTACCGCCGCCGAACAGGCGGCCTGACACCCCGGGGCACAGGCCCGACCGACAGGAGAACGAGAATGGACAAGACAGTGAAGCTCTGGACGCCGGGTGACTGGAACGCCCTGTTCGGTTTGGGGACCAACGTGCTGGTGAACCTGCTGGTGATGACCGGCCTGCTGAAATACGTGGTCGGCCTCCCGGACGAGCTGACCTTCGGGCGCATCCTGCCCGCGGTCGGCCTGATGCTGTTCCTCGGCAACATGTATTACGCCTGGATGGGCGTGAAGCTGGCCCGCAGGGAGGGCCGCTCGGATGTCTGCGCCTTGCCCTCCGGGCCATCGGTGCCGCACATGTTCATCGTGGTCTTCGTGATCATGCTTCCGATCCTCGGACAGACCGGAGACCCGGTGAAGGCCTGGGAGGCGGGCCTCGCCTGGGTGTTCCTGCAGGGCTTCATCCTGATCGGCGGGTCCTTCGTGGCACCCTTCATCCGGCGGATCACGCCGCGCGGCGCGCTGCTCGGCACGCTGGCGGGGGTGTCGCTGGCCTTCATCGCCATGCGCCCGGCGACCGAGATCTTCATGACCTCGATCATCGGCCTGACCTGCCTCGCCATCATCCTTGTGAGCTGGTTCGGCGGCCTGCGCTACCCGCGCGGCATCCCGGCGGGGCTGGTGGCCATCGTCACCGGCATGGTCATCGCCTGGGGGGCATCGGCCCTCGGCATGCCGGAAATCGGCGGGATGAGCGGCGCGGCCCTGATGCAGAGCTTTGCGCAGTTCGGCTTCTCCTTCCCGATCCCGGCGATGGATCACGTCTTTTCCGGGTTCGAATTCCTCGGCTTCATCCTCGTCACCGCCATTCCCTTCGGCGTCTACGACCTGGTCGAGGCGATGGACAACGTCGAGAGCGCGGAGGCGGCGGGCGATGTCTATTCCACGACCGAGGCGATCTCGGCCGAGGGGGCGATTTCGCTGATCGGCACGCTGCTCGGCTCGCCCTTTGCCAATGCGGTCTACATCGGCCATCCCGGCTGGAAGGCGATGGGCGGGCGGATCGGCTATTCCGCCGCCACCGGGCTGTTCGTGCTGGCCCTGGCCTGGTTCGGCGTGCTCGCGGTCTTCCTGAACCTGGTGCCGGTGGTCGCGATCTCTCCGATCCTGCTCTATATCGGGATGCTGATCGGCGCGCAGGCCTTCCAGACAACCCCGATGAAGCACGCCCCGGCCATCGTCCTCGGCCTCGTGCCGCACCTGGCCGCCTGGGCCAAGACGCTGATCGACGGCGCGCTGGGCGCGGCGGGGGTCGTGGTGGATGATGCGCTGATCGCGGGCATGAAGCAGAGCGGCGTGCTCTACGAAGGCCTCGGCATCCTCGGCAGCGGGGCGATCCTGACCGGGCTGGTTCTGGCGGCCATCGGCATCTTCATCATCGAACGCAAGTACGACTGGGCCGCGGGGTTTGCCGGGGCGGGGGCGGTGCTGACCTTCTTCGGCTTCATGCACGGGCCGGAGGTCGGGTTCGGCGTTACGCCGGGCGTGGCGCTGGCCTATGCGCTGGTGTCCGGGTTCCTCGTGACCTGCGCCCGGTCGGGCTGGGCCGGGATCCCCGAGGCGATGACGGCCGAAACCGCCGCCCAGCCCGCCGAGTGAGCGATGGATCTCGCGCGATACATGGAGGCGGCGTCGGAGATCATGGACCTGCCCGTCGCGGCGGAGTGGCGCCCCGGCACGCTCCGCTTCCTGGGATTGGCGGCCGAGATGGCCGCCACCCTCGACCGGGTTCCGCTGGACGATGCGGAACTGGTCATGGCCCCGGTGTTCAGCCCGGAAGGGGGCAACGATGACGGATGACACGCCCGGCCGCTGGGCCACCGCGTCCGGGATCGCGGGGGCCGTCGGCTGGGGCCGGATCAGCGCCACCGCCGTGGCCGAGGACTGCCTCGCCCGCATCGCTGCCCTGAACCCCGAGGTCAACGCCTTCACCGCCGTCACCGCGCGCCGCGCGCTGGCCGAGGCGCTGTCGGTCGATGCCGCCATCGCAGGGGGCCGGCCGCCCGGTCCGCTGGCCGGAGTGCCCTTCGCCGTCAAGAACCTGTTCGACGTGGAGGGGCTGGCGACCCTCGCCGGATCGAAGATCAACCGGGACCGGCCCCCCGCCCGCCGCGACGCGCTGCTGATCCGGCGGCTGCGCGCCGCCGGGGCGGTGCTGGTCGGGACGCTGGGCATGGGGGAATATGCCTACGATTTCACCGGCGAGAACGCCCATGACGGTGCCTGCCGCAATCCGCACGACCTCTCCAGGATGACCGGGGGCAGTTCCTCGGGCTGCGGTGCGGCGACGGCGGCGGGGCTGGCGCCGATCTCGCTCGGGTCGGACACCAACGGGTCGCTGCGGGTGCCGGCCTCGCTCTGCGGGGTGTTCAGCCTCAAGCCGACCTACGGGCGGCTGCCGCGCACCGGCACCTTCTCCTTTGTCGACAGTCTCGACCATCTCGGGCCCTTCGCCCGCAGCGCGCGCGACCTCGCGCTGGCCCATGACGCGATGCAGGGGCCGGACGACGGCGACCACGCCTGTTCCCGGCGCCCGCCGGACCCGGTGCTTTCCGGGCTGGACGCGCTTCCGGGCGACATGACCGTCGGCCTGCCCGGCGGCTGGTTCGCCCGCAATCTCGGCGAGGCCGCGCAGGAGGCGATCGAGATGGTCTCCGAGGCGCTGACCTCGCTCGGCGTCGCGCAGGTGCCCGTCGACCTCGACGCCGCCGAAGCGGGGAGGGCGGCGGCCTACCTCGTCACCAATTCCGAAAGCGCGGCCTTTCACCTCGACCGGCTGCGCGCCCGTGCTGCCGAGTTCGATCCCGACACCCGCGACCGGTTCCTGGCCGGGGCGCTGTTGCCCGCGGCCTGGGTGGCGCGGGCGCAGCGGGTGCGCGCCTGGTGGCTTGCCCGCGCGCTCGAGGTCTTTGCCGGGGTCGACGCCCTCGTCGTCCCGGCCACGCCGGTGAGCGCGCCGTTGCGGGGCGAGACACGGCTCGCCCTCGGGGGCAGGGTGCTGCCGCTGCGCCCCAACCTCGGGTTGCTGGCGCAACCGTTCTCCTGCATCGGGCTGCCGGTGGTCACGGTGCCGGTGTTCCTGCCCGGCGAACTTCCCGTCGGCGTGCAGGTCGTCACCCCGCCGTGGTGCGAAGGCCGGGCCCTCGCCATCGCGCGGGCGCTGGAGCGTACCGGCCTCGCCCGCGCCCACCCGCCGGCGCTTCCGATCCCGGAGGCGCCGCTGCGACGCAGCGCGACCGCCCTGTAAATTGGTCGTAGAGGCGGCGAAGTTTCCCCCATCGGCTGCGCAAAGGCGCTAGGCTCCGCGCCAGTCAGACCGATCGGGGGAGGAGCCGCCATGCAATCCGTCCAGCACATCGACCGCGTGATGCGGGCCGTCAGTTCCCGCTCCGAGGCGGCGCGCTCGCTGCTGGCGGCCTCCTGGTGCCGTTCGGTCGAGCGGCACGGGCTCGATCCGGCGGACACCAGCGCCCCGCAGCGCGTCGGCGCCGCGATCCTGCGCGACCGGCGCGACCGCCACGACCAGTTCCTGCGCGTGGCTGCACCCAAGCTGGACCAGCTCTTCGGGCTGGTGGGGACCACGGGCTGCGGCGTGCTGCTGACCGACGCCAACGGCGTGGTGCTGGACCGGCGCTGCTCCGATCCGGATGCGCCGATCTTCGACCACTGGGGGCTGACCGTCGGGGCGGACTGGTCCGAGGCGCGCGAGGGCACCAACGGCATCGGCACCTGCCTTGCCGAGACCCGCCAGATCACCATCCACCGGGACGAACACTTCCTGGCCCGCAACATCGGCATGAGCTGCATGGACGCGCCGATCTTCGGCGAGGACGGCCGCGTGGTCGCCGCGCTCGACGTGTCCTCGGCCCGGGCGGACCAGACGGCGGGCTACAACCGGCTGATCGGCGCCATGGTCGCCCAGACCGCCCGCGCCATCGAGTCCGACTTCTTCCGCGCGCGCTTTCCCCGCGCCCGGATCGTCGTCGCCGATGCCGACGACGCCGAGGCGACGGCGCTGCTGGCGCTGGATTCCGACGACCTGGTGATCGGCGCCACCCGCGCCGCCCGCCGCGCCTTCGGGCTCGAGGCACGCGGGACCCTGAAGCCGCGCCCGGCGTCGGACCTGTTCGGCCGCGAGGATGGCGCGGGCGGCTTCGACGCGGCGGAACGGGCGGCAATGAAACGCGCGCTGGCGCGGGCCGACGGGAATGTCTCGGAAGCCGCACGCGCTTTGGGTATCGGCCGCGCGACGCTCTACCGCCGGATGAAACGGCTGGGACTCGAGCATTGAGCGGCGAAGTGTCTCGGAATTGAGACAGGTCGCGCAGGGCGTCCGTCCCGCCCCGGCTGACCGAATCGCCGCGTGCTGCCTTGATGGCTCCTGACCCCGGGTGGAGGACCCGGTTCATTCAGGAGGACCACACATGAACGTCATGACCGAAACCGAAGGCAAGTTCACCTCGCCGTTCCGCAACCGCTACGACAACTTCATCGGCGGCAAGTTCACCGCGCCGGTGAAGGGCCGCTACTTCGACAACGTCACGCCGATCAGCGGCGCGGTGGTCTGCGAAGTCGCCCGCTCGGACGCGGCGGATGTCGAACTGGCGCTGGATGCCGCGCATGCCGCCAAGGGCGCCTGGGGCAAGACCAGCGCCGCCGAACGCTCCAACATCCTGCTGAAGATCGCCGACCGGATCGAGGAGAACCTCGAACTGATCGCCACCGCCGAGACCTGGGACAACGGCAAGCCGATCCGCGAGACCACCGCCGCCGACATCCCGCTGTCGGTCGACCACTTCCGCTACTTCGCGGGCGTGCTGCGGGGGCAGGAAGGTTCCATGTCCGAGATCGACAACGACACCGTCGCCTATCATTACCATGAGCCGCTGGGCGTGGTCGGCCAGATCATCCCGTGGAACTTCTCGATCCTGATGGCGGCGTGGAAGCTGGCACCCGCCCTCGCCGCCGGCAACTGCATCGTGCTGAAGCCGGCCGAGCAGACCCCCGCCGCGATCATGGTCTTCATGGAGTGCATCGCCGATCTGCTGCCCGCCGGCGTGCTGAACATCGTCAACGGCTACGGTGCCGAGGTCGGCGCAGCCCTGGCCCGCAGCCCGCGCATCGCCAAGATCGCCTTCACCGGCTCCACCGCGACCGGCAAGATGATCATGCAGTACGCGACCGAGAACCTGATTCCGGTGACGCTCGAACTGGGTGGCAAGTCGCCCAACATCTTCTTCTCGGACGTGATGGCAAAGGACGACGCCTTCCTCGACAAGGCGATCGAGGGCTTCGTGCTGTTTGCCTTCAACCAGGGCGAGGTCTGCACCTGCCCGAGCCGCGCGCTGATCCAGGAAGACATCTACGAGGAATTCATCGCCCGGGCCATCGAACGGGTGAAGGCCATCAAGCAGGGCGACCCGCGCCTGATGGAAACCATGGTCGGCGCGCAGGCCAGCAAGCAGCAACACGACAAGATCCTGTCCTACCTGACCATCGGCGTCGAGGAGGGTGCGCAGGTTCTCGCGGGCGGTGCGGCGGCCGAATTCGGCGGCGATCTGGCCGGCGGCTACTATGTCCAGCCGACGATCCTCAAGGGTCACAACAAGATGCGCGTCTTCCAGGAGGAAATCTTCGGCCCGGTCGTGTCGGTGACCACCTTCAAGGACGAGGAAGAGGCCCTCGCCATCGCCAACGACACCATGTACGGCCTCGGCGCCGGTGTCTGGTCGCGCGACATGAACACCTGTTACCGCTTCGGCCGCGAGATCGAGGCGGGCCGGGTCTGGGTCAACAACTACCACGCCTACCCGGCGCACGCGGCCTTCGGCGGCTACAAGCAGTCGGGCATCGGGCGCGAGAACCACAAGATGATGCTCGACCATTACCAGCAGACCAAGAACATGCTGGTCAGCTACAACCCGAACAAGCTCGGCTTCTTCTGAGCTGTCGCACACCGGACGGGGAAAGGGCGCGGACGCAGGTTCGCGCCCTTTTCCGTTCGACGCCTCCGCTCCCGACCCCTAGGAGCGGCACGGGGGCCATTCTGCGGCCCGGGATGGCGCGGCGTCGGTTCGGGCTTCGGAAACAATCCGGTGCGGGGATTTCGTCAAATCCGATCCATATACACAGAATATTACCCAACCCTCGCCCCAATTGTGTCCGATTGGGCGGACAGTCTGCCCCCGAGAACCCAAATCAGAAGGTGGGCCGAAATGTATTTGTCCGTGGTTGTTCCCTGCTTCAACGAAGAAGCGTCGATCCCCGCACTCGTCTCCCGCCTCGACGCCGCCATCGCGCCCTGGCGCGAACAGGCGCAGATCATCCTGGTCGACGACGGATCTTCGGACGGCACCTGGGCCGCGATCGAGGAGGCCCGCGCGCTCTGCCCGCAACTCGTCGGCCTGCGCCTTTCGGCCAACCGCGGCCACCAGGTCGCGCTGACGGCGGGGCTTCAGGCCGCGCGGGGCGAGCGGATCTTCATGCTCGACGCCGATTTGCAGGACCCGCCCGAACTGCTGCCGGACATGATGTACATGATGGATCGCGGTCACGACGTGGTCTACGGCCGCCGCGCCGAACGGCAGGGCGAGACCATGTTCAAGAAACTTACCGCCCATGTCTTCTACCGCGCGCTCAACTGGATGTCGGATGTGCCGATCCCCAAGGACACCGGCGATTTCCGGCTGGTGAACCGCCGCGCGCTGGACGCCGTGCTGGCGATGCCCGAGAAATCGCGCTTCGTGCGGGGGATGTTCGCCTGGGTCGGGTTCAGCCAGGTCGGTCTCGAATACAACCGCGCCGCCCGCGCGCAGGGCGAGACGAAATACCCGCTGCGCGCCATGCTGCGCCTCGCGCTCGACGCGATGACCGGCTTTTCCACCCGGCCGCTGCGGCTTGCCACGCGGCTGAGCTTTGCCAGCCTCGGGATCTCGGCGCTGATGGCGGTCTACGTGTTCCGCTCGCTCATCCTGTACCAGACCGCGCCCGGCTGGGCCTCGGTCACGCTCGCGGTGAGCTTCTTCTCCGGCGTGCAGCTTCTGACGCTGGGCATCCTCGGGGAATACATCGGCCGTCTCTACATGGAATCCAAGCAGCGCCCGCTCTATTTCGTCTCGGAAGAGACCCACGTGGGCTCGCCCGTGAAACTGCATCATCAGCGGGCCTGACCATGACCGACCGGGGCAAACGGCTTCTGCGTTTCGGCGTGGTGGGCATCGCCAATACCGTCACCTATGTCGGCGGCTACCTTCTGCTGCGCACCCTCGGCCTCGAGGAGATCGTGGCGAACTGTCTGGCCTTCGCCGCGGCCGTGGCGCTGCAATACGTGGCGCACAGCCGCTACACCTTCGGCGCCCGGGTCAAGGACCCCGCGCAATTCGCGCGGTTCCTGACCACGATCGGGGCGGGGCTTGCCGTTTCCACGATGATCACCGCGCACCTCGCCGGCATCTTCGGGCTGTCGGACTGGATGGCCGCGCTGATCGTGACCATCGTGCTGCCCGTCCAGAATTACATCCTGCTGAGCCTGTGGGTCTACAACGACCCGGATACCGGCACCCATCCAGAACGGATCTGACGACATGAGCCTCGCCGCCACCAATCCGCCCGCCACCGCCGGGAGCGCCGCACATTCCGAAACACGCAAGCTCTGGCGGGTCTTTCTGCTGGCGCTGGTTGCCGTGATGGTGTTTTCGGCGGGCAACCTGCTCGACCCGATGGTGCGCTACGACGATTTCCCCGCCCTGCTGGCCGAACCCGAAGGCTTCTGGTTCAAGACCCTGGCCGAGGGCCGATGGCTCAACTACGTCTGGCACCTCCGCGGCGTGGTGACGCCGGCCTGGCTCAACTTCGCGGTCTACCAGGCGCTCTGGGCGCTGCTGGCGGCAAGCCTTGCGGTCGCGGTGCTGCCGGGGCGCGGGCGGATGTGGTTCGCGGGGCTGCTGGCGCTGACCATCCTCGTTGCCCCGCCGGCGCTGTTCATTGCCATGTGGTTCAACACCCTGCTGCCGGGGCTGGCGGTCATCGCCATCTACGCGGCGCTGTCGGCGGGCCTCTCGCAGCGCACCCTGCGCCTGCTCCTGCCGGTCTTCACCGTGGCCGCCTTCATGGCCTACACCACCTACCCGCTGGTGCTGCTGGCCGTGTGCCTCGCGCGGACGGAAAAGCGGTCGCTGCGGGATCTGGCCGGGCTGATCGCTCTGTTCGTCGGCTCCATCGTGCTGGCGATGCTGGCGACCTACGCGCTGAACTGGGTCTATCACGGCGTCTTCGGGGTCGAACTCGACATCTCGCGCAAGCCCACGCCGGCGCACGATCTTGCCGGGCTGATCGCCAATGTCGAACACCTCGGGACGACCTTCGGCGGCTTCCTCGAACGCTCGGCCTTCAAGTTCACGCCGCTGGTCTATTTCCACCTTGCGCTGTTCGCCTTCTCGACCGTGGTGCTGGCGCGCCGCGCCCCGATGGAGGCGCTGTACTACCACGCGGGGCTGTGGCTGGGCATGGGACTGGTCGTGGCGCAGGTGCTCAAGCTGGGAATCTTCGTGCCCAGCCGCGCCTTCCAGTTCGCCTGGATCTACTATGCGATCATCATCGTGCGCAGCACCGAGATCCTGAGCCTCAAGCCGGGGATGGCCGGGCGCATGGCGCGCAACGCCGTGCTGCTCATCACCTGCAGCTACCTGCTTCAGGCGACCATCCAGTACACGATCTTCCGCAACTGGCAGGCCGAAACCCGCGCGGTCGCGGCGGATCTGCGCGGACTGCCTGGGCCGGTCTACGTGGTGGGCGACGTGATGAATCACCCCTCCGCGGACGAGGCCGGCATCCAGCAGCACATCGCCATCGACGGGCGGCTGCGGCAACTGACCGGGCAGGGGGCCATCGTCTGCGCCGACACCCCCGCCGCCTGCGCCGGGCTGCCGGACTTCCCGGCCTCGGACAACCCGAAGATGCGGGTCGAGCGGATCGACGGCGCGAGCGTCGTGGTCATCCCGCCCCAGAGGTGACGCGGCAGCGGCGGCAGGCCCGGCTCAGGGCGCCCGCGCCACCAGCACCTCGGTATGCCACGCTTCGCAGCGCTGCCGCAGATCGGCGGGCAGCGGGCGGTCGGTGAAGAAGGTCTCGATCGCGGCGAGGGAGGCGATGCGCGCCGGGGCGCTGCGGCTGAACTTCGAGTGATCCGCGACGAGAAAGGTCCGCCGGGACTGGTGCAGGATCGCCTGGCTGACCCCGACCTCCTGGATGTCGAAATCCAGCATGTCGCCGTCGCGATCCAGCGCCGAACACCCGATCACCGCGAGGTCGAACTTGAACTGGCGGATGGTGTCGGCGGCAAGGTTGCCGATCAGCCCGCCGTCGCTGCGCCGCAGGTGGCCGCCGGTCACGATCACCTCGCAGTCCGGGTTGGCCACCAGGATGTTCGCCACGTTCATGTTGTTCGTGACCACCAGCAGGTTCTGGTGGTGCAGCAATTCCCGCGCAACCGCTTCCGTGCTGGTCCCGATGTTCAGGAACAGCGAAATGTTGTTCGGAACCTGCGCCGCGCATTTGCGCGCGATCGCCGCCTTGGCGCCGGTGTTGAGCGACCGTCGCTCCTCATAGCCGATATTGGTCGTCCCCGAGGGCAGCACCGCGCCGCCGTGCACCCGTTCGAGCCGCCCGGCCTCGGCCAGATCGCTGAGATCGCGGCGGATGGTCTGGTGGGTGACGCCGAAATGCTCGGCAAGTCCTTCGACCGTCACGCGGCCGTCGCGGCGCGCGATGTCGAGGATCTCGGTATGGCGGAAATTCTGGGACATGACCTCACGGCATTTTCGAGCCTTTTCGCATCTTTTTCGCTTTCGGGCAACCAGCCTCGCGTGTGGTCCCTGAAACGCGGGCGAGGCGGCGCCGCGGGCTGAAAACTGCGAATCTTCCGAGCAAAGTGGCGCGATATTCGGCAGGAATGGCGATGGAGTGGCCGCCTGGCTCGCGCGAGGTTGCAGGTGGATAGGTGTCAAGATTCTGATTTATAGTGATAAAGATTAAAACGAAAGAAAACGAACACAAATGTGTTTCCTTTGTGCGCAGGTCGTGCCATGACTTCTGCATATTCACCGGTCTTTGGGGGGACTCGTGTCGGACCAGCCCGCATCACAGACAGTCGACCTGTTCATCATCGGCGGCGGCATCAACGGATGCGGCATTGCGCGGGATGCGGCGGGGCGCGGGCTGTCGGTGCGGCTGGCCGAGATGAACGATCTTGCCTCCGCCACCTCCTCGGCCTCGACCAAGCTGTTCCACGGCGGATTGCGCTATCTGGAATATTTCGAATTCCGGCTGGTGCGCGAGGCGCTGATCGAACGCGAGGTGCTGCTGCGCGCCATGCCGCACATCAGCTGGCCGATGCGGTTCGTGCTGCCCTATCACCGCGACATGCGGTTTGAATCCGAAACGCCGACCTCGCGCCTGCTGAGCCTCGCGATGCCCTGGATGAAGGGGCGGCGCCCGGCCTGGCTGATCCGGCTGGGGCTGTTCCTCTACGACAATCTGGGCGGGCGAAAGATCCTTCCGGGCACCGCGACCGTCGGGCTCGGGGGCACGCCGGAGGGCGCGCCGCTGCAGCCCCGGTTCGAAACTGCCTACGAATATTCCGATTGCTGGGTCGAGGATTCCCGCCTTGTCGCGCTCAATGCCCGCGACGCCGAGGCGCGCGGGGCCGAGATCCTGACCCGCACCAAGGTGCTGTCCGCCGAGCGTCAGGGCGACGGCTGGCTGGTCCGGACCGAGGATGCCGACGGCATCCGGCGCGATCATCACGCGCGGATGCTGGTCAATGCCGGCGGGCCCTGGGTCGGTGACATTCTGCGGACCAAGGTGCGCAGCAATTCCCGCGAAGGCGTGCGGCTCGTCCGGGGCAGCCATATCGTGACGCGCAAGCTCTACGATCACGACAAGTGCTACTTTTTCCAGGGCACCGACGGGCGGATCATCTTCGCCATCCCCTACGAGACCGATTTCACCCTGATCGGCACCACCGATGCCGAACACCGGGACCCCGCCGAGAAACCCGTCTGCACCCCGGAGGAGCGCGACTATCTGATTGCCTTCGCCAATCAGTATTTCGCAAAGTCAATAACCCGCGACGACATCGTCTGGACCTATTCCGGGGTCCGCCCGCTTTACGATGACGGCGCCACGAGCGCGACGGCGGCGACGCGGGACTACACGCTCAAGGTCGAGGAATCGGGCGGCGCTCCCGTGCTGAACGTCTTCGGCGGCAAGATCACCACCTACCGTCGCCTCGCGGAAAGCGCGCTGGAAAAGATCGCGCCGCATTTCCCCGGCACGCCCGGCGCCTGGACCGCCGGTGTGGCGCTGCCCGGCGGCGATTTCCCGGTGAACGGCGTCGCCCGGCTGATCGAGACCCTGCGCGACGACTTTCCGTTCCTCACGTCGTTCTGGGCCCGCCGCCTTGTCCGCGCCTACGGGACCGAGGCGCGGGACATCCTGGAAGCCGCCCGCTCCGCCGACGACCTGGGAGAGAGCTTCGGCGCGACGCTGACCGCCCGCGAGGTGGTCTGGCTGATGGAGCACGAATTCGCCCGCACCGCCGAGGACGTCGTGTGGCGGCGCAGCAAGCTCGGGCTGCGGATGAGCGGCGATGAGATAACACGGCTCGACGCCTTCATGCGCGCCCGCCGCGCCGAGGTGCCCGCCGACCTGAGGAGGACCGTATGACCCTGCAACTGGAGGGCGTGTCGAAACTGGTGGAGGGGCAGACCCATATCCACCCGACCGACCTGACGCTGGAAAACGGCACGATGAACGTGCTGCTGGGACCGACCCTGTCGGGCAAGACCTCGCTGATGCGGCTGATGGCGGGGCTCGACCAGCCGAGCACCGGGCGGATCCTGTGGCAGGGCGAGGACGTGACCGGCCGTCGCGTGCAGGATCGCAAGGTCGCGATGGTCTACCAGCAGTTCATCAACTACCCGTCGATGACGGTCTACGACAACATCGCCTCTCCGATGAAGCTGCTCGGGGTCGCGCGGGCCGAGATCGACCGCCGCGTGCGCGAGACGGCGGAGATGATGAAGCTGACGCCGATGCTGGACCGCAAGCCGCTGGAACTGTCCGGCGGGCAGCAGCAGCGTTGCGCGCTGGCGCGGGCGCTGGTCAAGAATGCGGGCCTCGTGCTGCTGGACGAACCCTTGGCGAACCTCGACTACAAGCTGCGCGAGGAGCTGCGGATGGAGATCCCGAAGATCTTCGAAGCCTCCGGCGCGATCTTCGTCTATGCCACCACCGAACCGGAAGAGGCGCTGCTGCTCGGCGGTCACACCGCGACGCTGTGGGAAGGCCGCGTGACCCAGTTCGGCCCCACGCCGAGGGTCTACCGCCAGCCGATCGACGCCACCACGGCGCGGGTGTTCAGCGATCCGCCGATGAACTTCCTGCCGGTGGCCAAGACTGGGAACCGCCTGATGTTCGGCGAGGGCCAGTCCGCCCCCGCCGCCGGGAAGTTCGCGGATCTGGCCGACGGGCGCTACATCGCGGGATTCCGGCCCAACCACCTCGAGATCCGCAAGCATGCCGAGGATGCCCTGGGCTTCGGCACCCGTCTCGGGGTGACCGAGCTTACCGGCTCCGAGACCTTCGTGCATCTCGACCACCACGGCGAACGCTGGGTCGGGCTGATCCACGGGGTGCATCACCTCGAGATCGGTTCCGACCTGACCGTCTGGCTCGACCCGCGCCACATCTACGTGTTCGGCGAAGACGGCGGGCTGGTTGCGCCCGCCGCCTATGCGCTGGCTGCCTGAGGAGAGACGAGATGGCCAAGATCACCCTCGACAACCTCGCCCACAGCTACCTCGCCCATCCCCGGCACGAGGACGATTTCGCGCTGAAGGAGCTCAACCACGATTGGGACGACGGCGCGGCCTATGCGCTGCTCGGCGCCTCGGGCTGCGGGAAATCCACCCTGCTCAACATCATCTCGGGGCTGTTGCAGCCGTCGCAGGGGCGCATCCTGTTCGACGGCCGGGACGTGACCCACGCGCCGACCGCGGAACGCAACATCGCGCAGGTGTTCCAGTTCCCGGTGGTCTACGACACCATGACGGTGCGCGACAACCTGGCCTTTCCGCTGCGCAACCGGGGCCGGGACGAGGCCTATGTTGCCGAACGGGTGCAGGAAATCGCCCGGATGATCGGCATGGAGGACATGCTGAACCGCAAGGCGCGCGGCCTGACGGCGGATGCCAAGCAGAAGATCTCGCTCGGCCGGGGGATGGTGCGCAAGGACGTGAACGCGCTGCTCTTCGACGAGCCGCTGACGGTGATCGACCCGCACATGAAATGGGAATTGCGCACCCAGCTCAAGCGCCTGCACCACGACTTCGGCCATACGATGATCTATGTCACCCATGACCAGACCGAGGCGCTGACCTTTGCCGACAAGGTGGTGGTGATGTACGACGGCCGGGTCGTGCAGATCGGCACGCCCGAGGATCTGTTCGAGACCCCCGAACACACCTTCGTCGGCTATTTCATCGGCTCGCCCGGCATGAACGTGATCCCGGCGCGCGTCGAGGGCCGGCAGGCGCATGTCAACGGCGCGTCGATCGACCTCGGCCACGGCTACGGCCCGCTCCGCGGCAAGGTCGAGATCGGCATTCGCCCGGAATACACCCGTCTCAGCCGGACGGAGGGGCTGCCGGTCAACATCCGCCGGATCGAGGACGTGGGCCGCCACAAGATCATCCGGGCCGATTTCTTCGGCACCGATCTCAACATCATCGCGGACGAGGACGAGGAGGTGAGCGCCGACATGAACCGCGTCCGCTTCGACCCGGCGCATGTGAACGTCTACGCCGACGACTGGCGCGTGAAGGGAGACGCGGCCTGATACCCGGGGCCCGCCGAAAGGCCGGGCCGCGACAGGACCGCGCAGAGGAATATCGAACGGCCCCGCGAGAGGGCCGGGTCGCCCGGGGAGGGGCGGAACCATGGAGAAGACGATCAATCAGAAGGCCTGGTTCCTGGTGCTTCCGGTGCTGGTGCTGGTGGCCTTTTCGGCGGTGATCCCGCTGATGACGGTGGTCAACTACTCGATCCAGGACACCTTCGGGAACAACCAGTTCTTCTGGGCGGGCCTCGAATGGTTCGACGAGATGCTGCATTCCGACCGGATGTGGGCGGCGCTCTGGCGTCAGCTTGCCTTTTCGGCGATCATCCTCGCGATCGAGGTGCCGCTGGGCGTCTTCGTCGCGCTCAACATGCCCAAGGGCGGGGTCTGGTCCTCGGTCTGCCTGGTGCTGATGTCGCTGCCGCTGCTGATCCCGTGGAACGTGGTCGGCACGATCTGGCAGATCTTCGGGCGCGTCGACATCGGCCTGCTGGGCTACACGCTCGACAAGCTGGGGGTGTCCTACAACTACACGCAGGACACGCTGGCGGCCTGGATCACCATCATCGTGATGGATGTCTGGCACTGGACATCGCTGGTGGCGCTGCTGGCCTTCGCCGGGCTGAAGTCCATCCCCGACGCCTATTATCAGGCGGCCAAGATCGACCAGGCGAGCCGCTGGAAGGTCTTCCGCTACATCGAGCTGCCCAAGATGATGGGCGTGCTGATGATCGCGATCCTGCTGCGCTTCATGGACAGTTTCATGATCTACACCGAACCCTTCGTCGTCACCGGAGGCGGGCCGGGCAATGCCACCACGCTGCTCTCCATCGACCTCGTGAAGATGGCGCTGGGGCAGTTCGACCTCGGCCCGGCGGCGGCGTTCTCGCTGATGTACTTCCTGGTGATCCTGCTGATCTCGTGGGTGTTCTACACCGTGATGACCACTCTCGACAAAAAGGGAATGTGAGACATGACAACCGCTCCTGACACTCCCGGAACCCTTGCCGCCGGCGGCCGGCGCAGCCGGGTCAGGGTCAACGGGTCGGCCATCGTGATGGCGCTCTACCTGCTGTTCCTGCTGCTGCCGATCTACTGGCTGCTGAACATGAGCCTGAAGACCAACACCGAGATCCTGAACAGCTTCACCCTCTGGCCCGCCGATCTGACGCTGGCCAACTACCGCACGATCCTCACCGATCCGGCGTGGTACATGGGCTACGTCAATTCTCTGATCTACGTGGTGATGAACACGGTGATCTCGCTCGCCGTGGCGCTGCCGGCCGCCTATGCCTTTTCGCGCTACAGCTTCATGGGCGACAAGCACCTGTTCTTCTGGCTGCTGACCAACCGCATGGCGCCGCCCGCCGTCTTCGCGCTGCCGTTCTTCCAGCTCTACAGCTCGGTCGGGCTGTTCGACACGCACATCGCCGTGGCGCTGGCGCATTGCCTGTTCAACGTGCCGCTCGCGGTCTGGATCCTCGAAGGCTTCATGCGCGGCGTCCCGAAGGAGATCGACGAGACCGCCTATATCGACGGCTACAGCTTCGGCGGCTTCTTCATCAGGATCTTCACCCCGCTCATCGCCTCCGGCATCGGGGTCGCCGCCTTCTTCTGCTTCATGTTCTCCTGGGTCGAGCTTCTGCTCTCGCGCACCCTGACCACGGTTGACGCAAAGCCCATCGCGGCGATCATGACCCGGACGCAAGGGGCGTCAGGCATCGACTGGGGGGTGCTCGCGGCGGCAGGAATCCTGACCATCGTGCCGGGGGCGCTCGTGATCTGGTTCGTGCGCAATTACATCGCCAAGGGCTTTGCCCTGGGAAGGGTATGATTGATGTCGACACACAAGAAACAAACCGCCATCCGCCTGTTCTCCGCACTGGCGTGCCTGGGCTGGATGGCCACGGCGGGCACCGGCCCGGCAACCGCTCAGGCCGCGGAGCCCTGGGAAAGCGGCTGCCTGGTCAGGGGGCTCGATCCCAACGGCGACGGCTTCCTGTCGGTGCGCACCGGCCCGAGCTCCAAGTACAAGGAGATCGCCCGCGTCCGGAACGGCGACGCGCTGTTCTTCGACAACCGCCAGTGCAAGGGCAAGTGGTGCCTTGCCGACGGCGCCTCGGTCTCGAAACGCAACGTGAAGCTAAAGGGCTGGTTCTACACCGCCTGGTGCGAATTCTACCCGTAAAGGAAATCCGACATGGCATGGATGGCATGGACCTGGCCGACGGCGATCTTCTTCCTGGTCATCGCGTCGCTTCTCGTCACCTTCACGGTGTTGGCGATCAAGTTCCCCGAAACGCCGCGGACCGGCGTTCTCAGGATCGAAACCACGCGCGGGGACCGGCTGTTCATCACGCTGCTCGGCAGCGCGTTCATAAATCTGGCCTGGCTCGGCCTGGTGGGGGACCACCAGCCCTGGGCGCTGGCCGTCTGTCTTGTCTATGCCGCGGCGGTGTTCCGCTGGGTCTAGCCAATCTCGGAGCGGCGGGGACAGGAGGCCCCGCCGCACCGCGCTCGAAGGTTCAAATAAGGGAGGAAACCAAATGAACCTCAGACTGAAATCCACCGTGGCGATGGGCATGGCCCTGGCCCTGACCGGACCGGCCTATGCCGGGATGGACGAGGCCAAGCAGTTCCTGGACGCCGAGATCGGGGACCTGTCGTCGCTGTCCCGCGCCGACCAGGAAGCCGAGATGCAGTGGTTCATCGACGCCGCGGCGCCGATGGCCGGCATGGACATCAAGGTGGTGTCCGAAACCATCACCACCCACGAATACGAATCCCAGGTGCTGGCACCCGCCTTCACCGCGATCACCGGGATTAAGGTCACCCATGACCTGATCGGCGAAGGCGACGTGGTCGAAAAGCTCCAGACGCAGATGCAGTCGGGCGAAAACATCTATGACGCCTACATCAACGACAGCGACCTGATCGGCACCCACTGGCGCTACCAGCAGGCCCGCAACCTGACCGACTGGATGGCAGGCGAAGGCGCGGACGTGACGAACCCCGGGCTCGACCTCGACGATTTCATCGGGACGCAGTTCACCACCGCGCCCGACGGCAAGCTCTACCAGCTTCCGGATCAGCAGTTCGCCAACCTCTACTGGTTCCGCTACGACTGGTTCAACGACGAGCAGAACAAGGCCGATTTCAAGGAGAAATACGGCTACGATCTGGGCGTTCCGGTCAACTGGTCGGCCTATGAGGACATCGCCGAGTTCTTCACCGGCCGCGATCTGTCGCGCCTCGGGGTGACCGGCGAGGTCTATGGCAACATGGACTACGGCAAGAAGGACCCGAGCCTCGGCTGGCGCTACACAGATGCCTGGCTGTCGATGGCCGGTCTCGGATCCAAGGGCGAGCCCAACGGCCTGCCGGTCGACGAATGGGGCATCCGGGTGAACGAGAATTCGCAGCCCGTCGGCTCCTGCGTCGCGCGCGGCGGCGAAACCAACGGTCCCGCCGCGGTCTACGCGGTGGAAAAGGCCATCGAGTGGCTGCAGAAGTATTCGCCCCCCGCGGCCGCCGGCATGACCTTCTCCGAGGCCGGTCCGATCCCCGCGCAGGGCAACGTCGCGCAGCAGATGTTCTGGTACACGGCCTTCACCGCCGACACGGTCAAGGAAGGCCTGCCGGTGATGAACGAGGACGGCACGCCCAAGTGGCGCATGGCTCCCTCGCCGCATGGCGTCTACTGGGAGGAAGGCACCAAGATCGGCTATCAGGACGTGGGTTCCTGGACGCTGATGAAATCCACCCCCGTGGACCGCGCCAAGGCCGCCTGGCTCTACGCGCAGTTCGTCACCTCCAAGACCGTGGACGTGAAGAAATCCCACGTGGGCCTGACCTTCATCCGCGAGAGCACCATCCAGGACCAGAGCTTCACCGACCGCGCCGACAAGCTTGGCGGCCTGGTGGAATTCTACCGTTCGCCCGCGCGGGTCGCGTGGTCCCCGACCGGCACCAACGTCCCCGACTATCCCAAGCTCGCGCAGCTTTGGTGGCAGAACATCGGTGACGCCATGTCGGGCGCCAAGACCGCCCAGGAGGCACTGGACGCGCTCTGCGCCGACCAGGAAAAGGTCATGGAACGTCTGGAGCGCGCCGGAATCCAGGGCGACATCGGTCCGAAGATGAACGAACCGAAGGACCCGGCCGAATGGCTCGCGATGGAAGGCTCGCCCAAGGCGAAGCTGGAGAACGAGGACGAAGAGCCCAAGACCGTCTCCTATGACGAGCTCATCAAGTCCTGGCAGTAAGCCCGTGACATGAGATCTGGCCGGGGCCGCGTCAGGCCCCGGCCGCTTTGATTTGAGGCCCCGGCGATATGTCTCTAGGCTCGGGTCGTGACAGCAGGAAAGGGCAGAGCATGGGCTATATCCTGGCCATAGATCAGGGCACCACGTCGAGCCGCGCCATCGTCTTCGATGCGGATCTCAGGATCGCCGCCTCCGCGCAGGAGGAGTTTCCCCAGCATTATCCGGCCTCGGGCTGGGTCGAACACGACGCCGCCGATCTCTGGACGACCACGGCCGCCACCTGCCGCGCCGCGGTGGAAAGGGCCGGCATCCGCGCCTCGGAAATTGCCGCCATCGGCATCACCAACCAGCGCGAAACCACGGTGATCTGGGACCGCGAGACCGGGAAACCCATCCACAATGCCATCGTCTGGCAGGACCGCCGCACGTCGGAGCTCTGCCAGCGTCTCAAGGCCGACGGTCACGAGGCCATGGCGACCGAAATCACCGGCCTGTTGCTCGATCCCTATTTCTCGGGGACCAAGGCGGGCTGGATCCTCGACAAGGTCGAGGGCGCGCGGGCGCGGGCCGAGCGCGGCGAACTGGCCTTCGGGACGGTCGACAGCTGGCTGATCTGGAACCTCACCGGCGGCGAGGTCCACGTGACCGACGCCACCAATGCCGCCCGCACCATGCTCTATGACATCCGCAAGGGACGCTGGTCGCCGGAGATGTGCGACCTCCTGCGCGTGCCGATCAAGATGCTGCCCGAGGTGCTCGATTGTGCTGCCGATTTCGGCATGGCCCGCGCCGACCTCTTCGGCCGCGAGATCCCTATTCTGGGCGTCGCGGGCGACCAGCAGGCGGCGACGCTGGGGCAGGCCTGCTTCCGCCCGGGGATGCTGAAATCCACCTACGGCACCGGCTGCTTTGCCCTGCTCAACACCGGGACGGACCCGGTGGTGTCCGGGAACCGGCTGCTGACGACCGTGGCCTATCAGCTCGACGGAGAGGTCACCTATGCGCTCGAAGGGTCGATCTTCGTCGCGGGCGCGGTCGTGCAATGGCTGCGCGACGGTCTGGGCCTGATCCGCTCGGCCGGGGAAACGCAGGGGCTGGCCGAGCGGGCCGACGCCGGGCAGGATCTGGTGCTGGTGCCGGCCTTCACCGGGCTCGGCGCACCCTATTGGAACGCCGATTGCCGGGGTGCGGTGTTCGGGCTCACGCGCAACTCCGGCCCGGCGGAATTCGCCCGCGCGGCGCTGGAGAGCGTCGGTTTCCAGACCCGCGATCTGCTGGAGGCGATGCATGCCGACTGGCCGGGCGCGGACGAGACCGCCCTGCGCGTCGACGGCGGCATGAGCGCGAGCGACTGGGCGATGCAGTTCCTGTCGGACATCATCGGCGCGCCGGTGGACCGGCCCGAAGTGCTGGAGACGACCGCCATGGGCGCGGCCTGGCTCGCCGGGCAACGGGCCGGGCTCTATCCCGACCGCGAGGGCTTTGCGAAGGGCTGGGCGCTGGAACGCCGGTTCGATCCGGCCCGCCACGACGACTGGCGCGCGGAACGCTACGGCGCGTGGAAGCGCGCAGTCGAGGCGGCGCAGGGGTTCTGAAGGCCCTGCGACCGGGGCGCGGCAACGACATGCGGAGCGGGCCGGAGCATTGCCCCGGCCCGCCGCGCCGTCAGCCCATGGCGGCGAGAACATCCTCGATCCGGATCGGGTACTGCGTCGCGCGATAGCCCGTCGCGTGCCAGACCGCGTTGGCGATGGCCCCGGCGGTCCCGGTGATGCCGATTTCGCCCACGCCCTTGATCCCGAGCGGGTTGATGAGGGTGTCTTCCTCCGGGATCAGCAGGGCCTCGACCGAGGGAACGTCGGCATTCACCGGCACGTGGTATTCCCCGAGATCGGCATTCATGATGCGCCCCGTCCTCGGGTCGGTCACGGCGCCTTCGAGCAGGGCAAAGGACTGGCCCCAAATCATGCCGCCGCGATACTGGCTCTGCACCATGCGCGGGTTGATGATCCGCCCCGCCGCAAAGGCCCCGACCAGCCGCGTGACACGCATCTGACACAGGTCCGGGTCCACCTTGACCTCGGCGAAGACCGCGCCGTGGGCCTGCATCGCGTGGCTTTCGCCCACTGAGGGATCGCGCCCGCCCTTGCCGGAGCCTTCGACACCGTCCCGGCGGGCGCGGGCAAGGATGTCGACATAGCTCTCGCTGCGGCTTTCGTCGGCGGCGCTGTAGAGGCGTCCGCCCCGCGCCACCACCCCGGTATTGCCGGTGCCGAACAGCGGCGAGTCCGGATCGGCGGCGGCCAGTTCGGCGAGCTTTTTCACCGCATCGGTGCCCGCCCCCTCGATCGCCATGCCGGCGGTCGCCGTATGCCCGGAGCCGCCCGCGACCCCGGCATCCGGCAGATCGGAGGCCCCGCCGCGCAGCTCCACCTGGCTCACGTCGAGCCCGAGCGCATCCGCCGCGATCTGGGCCAGCGCGGTCCAGGCGCCCTGGCCCATGTCGATGAGGCTGGTTTCCACCAGCCCGGTGCCGTCGGCGCGCAGGGTGGCGCGGGCCTCGGCGGCGAACATCGGGCAGGGAAAGATCGCCGTGCCCATGCCCCAGCCGACCAGAAGCCCGTCCTCGTCACGCATCCGGCCCGGCGCCAGCGGCCTTTCGGACCAGCCGAAGGCGCGGACCCCCTCGGCATAGCATTCGCGCAGCGCCTTGGAGGTGTATGGCTTGCCGCCGAGCGGATCGGTTTCGGCGTAGTTGGCAAGCCGGAAGTCGAGCGGGTCCATGCCGCAGGCCTCGGCCGCGACATCCACCGCGATTTCCAGCGCGGCGGAGCCGGAGGCTTCGCCCGGTGCGCGCATCGGACCCGGCGTGCCGATGTCGTTGCGCGCGCCCTCGTGCGAGGTGCGGATCGCCCCCGCCGCATAGGTCATGAGCGAGGCGCCCGCCGCACCTTCGAGGAACTCGTCGAAGCTGCTGGTGGCCGACACCGAATGATGGGTCAGCGCCGTGAGCGCGCCGTGTTCATCCATTCCCAGCCGGATCGTCTGCCGCGTCGCGCCGCGATGGCCGACCGGGCCGAACATCTGGCTCCGGCGGTGCGACAGCTTGACCGGCCGCCCGAGCGTCCGCGCGGCAAGGGTGGTCAGGATGTAGGAGCCCGTGCCGATGGCCTTCGACCCGAAGCCGCCGCCGACGAAGGGGGTCCGGATCAGCACGTCCGATACCGGGATGCCGAACCAGGCGGCAAAGGCCTCGGCGGTCATGTGCGGGGCCTGCGTCGGAGTGTGCAGGATCACCTTGTCGCCCTGCCATTCGGCGACGATGGCGTGGGGTTCCATCGCGTTGTGGTACTGCGAGGGCGTCTCGCTGGTGTGCTCGACCACCCGCGCGGCGGCGGCAAAGCCCGCCTCCACATCACCGCGTCCGACCCCGGCAGGAGAGCCCATGCCGACGGTCTCGGTGGCGTAGCGACCGGCGTCGAGCCCGATCCGGGGCGTTTCCGCAGCGTATTGCGGCGCCAGAAGGGCCGCGCCCTCGGTCGCCGCTTCGAGCGTTTCCGCCACGACCAGCGCGATCGGCTGGCCTGCATAGCGCACGGTGTCGTCCTGCAGCACCTCGGTCAGGAAGGAAAAGCGGTTGGGCTTTTCGGTCGGGTCCAGCGCCAGCGGCGGGCGGTTCGCCGGGGTCATCACGTGGATCACGCCGGGATGGGTCATCGCGGCGGCCACGTCCAGATGCGTGACCCGGCCCCGCGCGATGGTGGCGGGGGCAAAGACCGCATGGGCGAGGCCTGCCGGGGTGTTGTCGGCTGCATAGGGCGCGGTGCCCGTCACCTTGAGAAAGCCGTCGCGCCGGGTCATCGGCTGGCCCGAATTCGACCCCATGCGGGCGGTTTCGACTGCGGGCAGGGCTGTGCTGTCAGACATGTGCGGTTCCTCCTTGCGAGGCAAAGGCAGAGGCGGGCAGGGCGGGCAGATGTTCGGGCGTTCCCGCGGCGGCACGGGCCAGCGCGCGGACCAGGACACGCCTTGCCAGCGTGATCTTGAAATCGTTGTCCCCGATCGGGGCGGCCATCGCCAGGGCGGCTTCGGCGGCCTCGGCAAAGGTGTCGGCCTCGGGTGCGGCGCCGGTCAGGACGGCTTCGGCGCCGCGGGCCCGCCAGGGTTTCGCGGCGACCCCGCCGAGCGCGAGGCGCGCTTCGACGATCCGGCCGTTCTCGATCCGGAGCGCGGCGGCGGCCGAGACCAGAGCGAAGGCGTAGGAGGTCCGGTCGCGCAGCTTCACGTAGCGGGCGTTTGCGGCAAAGGCCGCCGAGGCGCCGGGCAGGCGAAGGGCGGTGACGATCTCGCCCGGAGCCAGCGCCGTGACGACCTGCGGCGTGTCGCCCGGCAGCAGGTGCACCTCTTCCAGCGGCAGTTCACGCCGTCCGGAGGGGCCGAGCACCTCGACCACGGCATCGAGCGCGACGAGCGGCACGCAGAAATCCGACGGATGCGTCGCGATGCATTGATCGGAGGCGCCGAGGACCGCCATCATCCGTGTCTCGCCGCCGAGCGCGGCGCAGCCGGTGCCGGGCGCCCGGCGGTTGCAGGGGCTTTCGGGGTCGGCGAAATACGGGCACCGCGTGTGCTGCATGAGGTTGCCGCCCACCGTCGCCGCATTGCGCAACTGCGCCGAGGCGCCGGACAGCAGCGCCTCTGCCACCGCCGGAAAGCGCGCGCGGATGCGCGGATCGGCCGAGACATCGGCATTGCGCACCAGCGCACCGATGCGCAGGCCGCCGTCGGGCGTGTCCTCGATGGCGGAAAGGCCGGGAATGCGCGTGAGGTCCACGATCCGCGAGGGGCGCATCGCGCCGACCTTCATCAGGTCGAGCAGGTTGGTTCCCGCACCGAGATAGGCCGCACCGGGCCCGGCGCCGGCCTCTGCTGCCTCGTCCAGCGTGGCGGGGCGGATGTAGTCGAACAGGTTCATGCGCCGGCCCTTTCTTCGGTTTCGCTCATGCGGCGGGCGGCGGTGCGGACCGCCTCGGTGATGCCCTGGTAGGCGCCGCAGCGGCAGAGGTTGCCGCTCATGCCTTCGCGGATGCGTTCGGGGTCGTCCCCGGCCCGGCCTTCGGCAATCAGGCCGACGGCGCTCATGATCTGGCCGGGGGTGCAGTAGCCGCACTGCATCCCGTCGCAGGCGATGAAGGCCTCCTGCACCGGATGCAGCGCGTCGCCCTGCGCGAGCCCCTCGATGGTGGTCACGTCCGACCCGTCGAGGCCCAGCGCGAGCGACAGGCAGGCATTCACCCGCCGCCCGTCGACCAGCACCGTGCAGGCGCCGCACTGGCCGCGATCGCAGCCTTTCTTGGTTCCGGTCAGCGCGAGGCGTTCGCGCAGAAGGTCAAGCAGAGTGACCCGCGGGTCCTCCAGCGCCAGATCGTGGCGCGTTCCGTTCACGGTAAGGCTGATGGCATACGACATCGGCGTCTCCATTGGCTCGGGGTTCAGGATGGGGGTCGACGCGACGGCATCGCCATGCGACGATTCCGGGGGACGATCTGGGAAGGGTCTGGAAAAGCGGCTCACGCGGCTTTGATGGGTGTTCCTCGGACGAGGTGATAGGGTCCTTATACGGAGGATGCCTCCGTTTATCAAGGCCGGATTTCATGGGAGGGAACATGGGGCAGCCGGAGGCCGGGACAAGCCGGAAACCGCGGGCGGATTCGCTGCGCAACAGGGCGCGCCTGCTGGCAGCGGCCAAGGAGGTCTTCGGCGAGGGCGGCAGCGGGGCCAGCCTCGAGGAGGTCGCGCGCGTGGCCGGGGTCGGGATCGGTACGCTTTACCGCCACTTTCCGACCCGTGACGCCCTGTTCGAGGCGGTCTACCGCCACGAGATCGACCAGCTTCACGACCGCTCCCTGACCCTTGTGGACGAGGCGGACCCGGTCGAGGCGCTGCGCCTCTGGCTTCGCGACGGCATTGCCGTGATCGCGACCAAGAAGGGAATGCTGGCCACGCTCGCCCTCGCGGCGGATGGCAGGCAGGATCTGTATGCCTATTCGTCGGACCGCATGAACGCCTCGGCCTCGGCCCTGCTGGAGCGGGCGGCGGCGGCCGGTGCGATCCGCGAGGACATCACCTCCGAAGACCTCCTGCGCGCCATGATCGGCATGTGCCACAACCCCGACCGGGCGGGTTGGCGCACCTCGGCGCTGCGGCTGGCGGATGTCTTCGTGGACGGGTTGCGGCGCTGATCGGGGGGCGTGGCGGTCGGAAGGACTGAGGCGCGGCAGCATCCGGAAGGGGTTCGTCCCCCCGGGGGCCCGGACCCTGCCGCGCGGATCGCGCGCCCGAAATCGGGCGCATCGGTTCGCGATCGTCCTGCCGGTCCGTTGCCCAACTGCCCGAAAGCGGACAAATGGCCTGTCCGAACCGTGGCTTGAGCTATGACATTTGGCGAAAAGCGGGATAATGGGAAAGGATTACAACGGTTCCCCGTCCTTTCGGGCCGACCAGGATGAGGCGTTCATGTCGAATGTTGCGAGATATCTGAAGAAGCATACCGAGGCATTGGTGAAGGATGTCGGCATCGAAGCCGCCTGCCAGCTCACCGGGAAATCCAAGGCCACGCTCGGCAGATACTATTCCGACCATGACGAACATGCCGAACGGTTCATGCCCATCGACGCGGTCGCCGCGCTGGAAGAGGCCTCGGGCTACCCGCATGTGACCTCCGCCCTGGCCGAGCTGAAGGGGATCGCGCTTCATTTCGACTCCGACCAGCGCAACACACGCGGCAGCGGCGGGGTCAATTCCGACGTGGTGATGCTCAGTCAGCGGTTTGCAATGCTCATGGCCGAATACCACCAGTCGATTCAGGACGGGGTGATTTCGGCCAACGAGGCGCGGCGCCTGCTGCGCGAGACACTCGCCATTCAGAAGGTGCTGATCGACATGAAATTGCATCTGGAGGATGAAACTGCCTGATCCGTCCCAACCTCCCCGGACGTTGCTCCCGGCAGAGCGGCATGTCCCCGACCTGTTGCAACGCTTTCTGCCGCGGCTCGAGGCCACCACCACCTCGCGCGAGGTGTGGCAACTGATCGTGGCGCTGGGGCGCGAGCTGCACCTGCCCTGCATAGATTTCATTTCGGCCAGCTCCTACCGGGATTGGAAACGGACGCTGTTCATCCGCACTTCCTACGATTCCTCCTTTCTGCACGATTACAATGCCGACCCCGAAGTCGGGCGCTGGTCCTATTTCCGCAGTCACGCGATGGACAGGCTTACCCCGATTGCCGTCGGTCTGGAGTTTCTCGACGAATACCGCCCCATTCCCGAAGCCCGCATCGAAGTGTTGCGCGAGGCGGCGCGGCGCGGAATGCGGGCGGGGTTCTCGATTCCCCTGAGGGTCCACGCCCCGCCGCAATCCGCGCTCATCACCTTTACCGGCGATCATTCGCGCCGGGAGATGCAGGCGATCATCCACGCCCACGGCTGGACCCTGACAACCGCGGCGCTGATGGGGCACCAGCGATACCTCATGCATTTCGCGCAGGAATTCCCCGAGAGAAACCACGTCACGGGCAAGCAACTCGAACTGATGGAAATGATCGGGGCGGGTCTTCAGGACAAGCAGATCGCGGCGGAACTGGGGGTTTCGGTCTCGGCCGTACGGCAACGGCTGAACGCGCTGATGCAGAACACCGGGATATCCTCGCGGGCGGAAATGGCGGCGCTGGCAATGTCCATCGGCGTCCTTCCCGACCCCCTCGGCCGGCCCGGCGCAGAGGCGATCCAGACCGTGATCGAGATGGACGAAGGCGGCGCGGTGGTACGGATGCCGGCCTAGCGCCTTGCGCGCCCCCGATTACCCTCTGCACATAAAAAGAAATGCCTCCGGGCAAGCGGAGGCATTTCTGTAGTTCTGAATATATTTATCAAACGCCTTATGCCCCCGAAGAGGTAAATCAGGACGCACAAGGGAATAACGGTGTTTTCCGGTGGCCTTCTGGCCTTATCCCCCCGTGCGGCCGGCGCATTTGGTACCTGCGTGAGCTGGTCCATCCCTGCTGGCCCGACCGAACAAGTAAAAGTTACCATATGGTAAACTTTTTGTCTGTCCCCGGAATGAGTTTGTGTCAGGTGACCTGAGTGAATATTCCGCAAATTCACGGGCGAACCTGTCATTTTCGACAGGGTACGCACGGGATCGCGGAGGGAATTTTACCGGGCGGTCAAGAAAGCGGCCGGGTTTGATTCGTGGTTCGGAGCGGGCTGACGCGGGATGGCGTCAGGGGACAAGCCGGCCCCAGAGGTCGTATTCCCCGGCCTCGTCCACCTCGACCGTCACGATGTCACCGGGGCTCAGGGCCTCGTGCCCGGCGTCGATGAACAGGTTGCCGTCAATCTCGGGCGCATCGGCCTTGGTGCGGCAGGTGGCGGCATCCTCTTCGACCAGGTCGACGATCACCTCCATCCGCGTGCCGACCTTTGCGGCCAGCTTCGCCTCGGAAATCTCCTGCGCCTTTTCCATGAAGCGGTCCCAGCGTTCCTGCTTCACCTCGGGCGCGACGTGATCCGGCAGCGCGTTGGAGCGCGCGCCCTTCACGTCCTCGTACTGGAAGCAGCCGACCCGGTCGAGCTGCGCCTCGTCCAGCCAGTCGAGCAGGGTCCGGAACTCTTCCTCGGTCTCGCCGGGATATCCGACGATGAAGGTCGACCGCAGCACGATGTCCGGACAGTCGGCTCGCCATGCGGCGATCTCGTCCAGGGTGCGCGCGGCAGCGGCGGGCCGTGCCATGCGCCGCAGCACGTCGGTGTGGGCATGCTGGAAGGGGATGTCGAGATAGGGGAGCACCTTGCCCTCGGCCATCAGCGGGATCAGTTCGCGCACATGGGGGTAGGGGTAGACGTAGTGCAGGCGCACCCAGGCGCCGAGCTCTCCCAGGTCGCGGGCCAGGGGAACGATGGGAAACTTGTCGTCCCGGTCCTTCCAGTCGGTCCCGTAGGCAGAGGTGTCCTGACTGATGACCAGCAGTTCCCTGACCCCGGCCTCGACCAGCTTCTCGGCCTCGCGCAGCACGGCGCGCGCGGGGCGCGAGGCGAGCTTGCCGCGCATGTCGGGAATGATGCAGAACTTGCAGGCGTGATTGCAGCCCTCGGAGATCTTCAGATAGCTGTAATGGCGCGGCGTCAGGCTGACCCCGCTTGCCGGCAGAAGGTCCACGAACGGATCGGGAGAGGGCGGCACCGCGCCGTGGACGGCATCCAGCACCTGTTCGTATTGATGCGGCCCCGTCACCGCCAGCACCCGGGGATGCACGCCGGTGATGTAGTCGGGCTCTGCCCCCAGGCAGCCGGTCACGATGACGCGCCCGTTCTCGGTCAGCGCCTCGCCGATCGCCTCCAGCGATTCCGCCTTGGCGCTGTCGAGAAAGCCGCAGGTGTTCACGATCACCGCATCCGCACCGGCATAATCGGCGGAGATGCCGTACCCCTCGGCCCGCAACCGGGTGAGGATGCGCTCGCTGTCGACCAGCGCCTTGGGGCAGCCGAGCGAGACCATGCCGATGGTCGGCTGGCCGTCACGGCGGGATTCGGAAATGCGGGCGCGCGCCAGATCGGGGCGCAGATCGGGGGGATTCTGCATGGGCGCGATATACGGCGTTGTCGGGAACGGGGGAAGGGGGAGAGTCGTGTCGCCGCGATGTCACACAATTGCGGCACGGGCCGGAGTCCGGCGCCTGCGGTGCGGGTGCGCGCACATCTTTCTGGCCAGAGTGCAACATCTCGGATAAAAAAGGAAAAAGCCTCGGTGACGAAAGGTCACCAAGGCGTGTCCTGATAAAATACAAGGCGTGACCACTCACGGACAATCGCCAAGGTGACGCTATCACGGAGCAGTGGTGACGCCAAGAAGTTATCATTTTGATAATTTGCGGCGTGACCGGAAATCCACGGCGCGTTTCCGCGGGAACGGCAAAGACGAAAGTAGACGGCGATGGACAAACTCAGGTCGATCTTCGAACTCCGGGAGATGCTGCGGGAGCTTGAGACCGATGTCGGTCTCTCGGATCTGAGCCGGATCGAGAGGGATGTCCTGCTGGCCGCGCACAGTCTCAGCGACCGGCCCGGCGATGTAGTGAGCACCGAACAGATCCGCAGCCACAGCCTGTTGCAGCCGGTCGCGCAGGCAACGCTCTACCGGGCGATTCGCACCTTGCTGGGGGCCGGGCTGCTGGAGCGCGCCGCCATGACGCGCGCGCGGGCCTACGTGGTGCGCAGCGACCTGGTCGGGCAGCAATTCCCGGAAAGCTAGTGCAGGCCCGCGTTCGACGAAAGGACGCCGGCGGCGCCGCACACCAACAATGACGAGTACGATGTAACCATGCTCAAGACCGTTTCGGTGGTCGTTGTCGCCTATATCCTGGCGCACGGCCTGACTGCCCTGCTTGTCACTCCGATCCAGTCCCGGTTCCTGCCGGAGATCACCGCCTTTGCCAGTCTGGTGTACCTGCCGCACGGGGTCAGGGTGCTGACGACATGGCTGCTCGGGCGGGTGGCGGTGGTTCCGATCTACCTCGGGGCGTTCCTGTCCGAGGCGATCTTCACCCCCGGCGGCTTCGGCACGGCCACGCAGCCGGTGATCCTGGTGTCGATCCTCGTGGGCGCGTCATCGTCGCTGGTGGCCTTCGAGGGGATGAAGCTTGCCGGGGTCAACCTCTATGCCGGACAATCCCGCCGCATCCACTGGAGCTGGCTGCTGTTCGTCGGGGTGCTGGCGTCGCTCATCAACTCGGTCGGGCAGGTCATCGTGTTCTCGGCGGCGGTGCATCCCGAACACTACCTTGCCGTTCTGAGCATCTGTGCTGTCGGAGACCTGATCGGCTTGGTCATCACCACGCTGATCCTGATGCTGCTGTTCCGCTGGATGCGGCAGAGCCCCGGCCGGGGCTGAGCCGGGCCGCGCAAGGAAAACCGCCCGGCCCTTGCGGGCGGGCGGTTCATGGTCCGGAGATGGCGCGCGGGCCGACGGGGTCAGCGGCGCCGGTCGCGGCGGGCCGACATCGGCTGGAAGGCCACGCCCACATGTGCCTCGCAATAGGGTTTGCCCTGCTGGACGGGGAGACCGCAGAACCAGAAATCCTCGGTCGCGGGGTCGCCCACCGGCCATTTGCAGGTGCGCTCGGTCAGCTCCATCAGGGTGATCTTCTTGGCCTTCTTCTCGATCTCGCTGACCTTGGCCAGCGCCTCGGGGCTGATCTCGTTGGCAGAGGGCTGCGGCGGCAGCGGCTGGCCGGCCGGGATGATCTGCTTGCGGGCGGGCAGGGTCGCTGGCCGGGTTTCGGCCGCGGCTTCGGGCTCGTCCTCGGGCGTGTCGTCGATCTCGGCGGCGACGGCGGGCTTGACCGGCGGGCGCACCGGCTTTTCCTTTTCCTTGACCGGCTTCGCGTCCTTCACGGGCGCGGCCGGGGTCGGTCCGGTGCCGGGACCGGTACGGTTGGACAGGCCGAGACGGTGCACCTTGCCGATCACGGCATTGCGGGTCACGCCGCCGAGCTCCTTGGCGATCTGACTGGCCGACTGGCCCTCGCTCCACATCTTCTTCAGCAGCTCGACGCGCTCATCGGTCCAGGACATGGTGGTGGTTCCTTAGCGAAAAAGCGGCCCGCGTTCCGGACCGCCTGGAAATTCCTTGGGTGGCCCTATTGTAGTCATCGCGTCCCGAGATACAAGGCGCGGTCACGGAAACCACCGGCGATCCCCGACAATCCGAAGGCCGATTCCGGCAGGCTCGGCACGGGACCGCCGGACCCGGCGCGCGCGGGCGGGACGCCGCCGGGCGCGCTACCGTGATTCGCGGCTGTCGCGCTGAGGCGGCACGGCGCCGGGTAGCGGCGCGGCGGCGCTCTCCCGGCCGCGTCCGAGGCGGGCCTGCCGCCAGGCCAGCAGGCCGGCTCCGGCCACGATGACGACGGCCCCGAGGACCGAGATGCCGTCGGGAACCACGCGGAAGACCGCGAAATCGTAGAGGCTGGCAAAGACCAGCGTCACGTACCAGAAGGGCGACACGAAGCTGGCGTCGGCGCGGGCGATGGCGTGGATGAAGCAGATCTGGGCCGACACCATGAGGCCGCCGACTCCGGCGAGGGCCGCCCATTGCGCCGGGGTCGGCATCTGCCAGACCAGCGCCGCGGCGGCACTGGAAATGCCCATGCCGATCAAGTTGTTGACGAGCAGGATCTGGAGTGGTCCCTCGCGCCCCGAGAGCCGCTTGAGCACGATGAGTTCGCTGCCGAGGAAGAGCGCCGCGCCGAGGGCGAGCAGGGCGGCGGGCTGGAAGGCTTCGGGGGTGGGGCGCAGCAGGATCAGCGCGCCGGCCACCGCGATCAGCGCGGCGGCGATCCGCACCCGGCCCACGGTCTCGCCCAGCAGCGGGATGGCGAGCAGCATGGCGACGACCGGGTTCAGAAAGCTGATCGCGGTGGCGTCGGAGAGCGGAATGAAGGCCGCCGCCGCGAACATGAAGCTGACGCCGCCCCAGCCGAAGAACACCCGCAGCACGTGCATCGGCCAGGCCGGGGCGGTGAAACGGGGACGCAGGACGGCGGCCCCGATCAGCAGCGCGGCGAAGGCGAAGACGAATCGGCCCTGGCTGACCTGCAGCGGGTTCAGCGCGGGACCGAGCGTTCCGGTTCCCAGCATCTTGGCCAGCAGGGTGGTGCCCGCCACGAAGGCGGAGGCGAGGACGGTCAGTCCGGCGGCAAGCAGGGGGGCGGGAGCGATCGGGCGCATGCCCCCGGCTTTGCGCCGTTGCCCCGCGCTTGGCAAGACCCGTCAGGCGGAGCGGCGCAGGCGCCGCGCCGGTTGCGTCGCCTGCGGGCCGGGCCCGCAGTCTCCACGGCCGTGGCTGTCGTGACGCCCCTGCCGCGGGGCCTTCCCCCGGAAAGGCGTCGGATCAGGCGGTGCGCCGTGGCACGACCTGTTGCGCGATCCCGGCGAAGAGCAGGTAGAAAGAGGTCAGGACCAGCCCCCAGTGTGCCCAGCTTTCGGGATGGAAATCGACCCAGGCCGCCCAGCCCGCGAAAAAGGTCCAGGCCAGCGCCACCGGCAGCGAGAGGGTGCGCCAGCGCTCGGTCCGAACGGGGTGGATGAACTTCAGCGGCAGGAACATCGCCACCGCCAGCGCCGCGACCAGGGCGAGGATCACCCAGAAGCTGGGTTTCAGCGCGAAGAGCACGAGCACCAGCATGTTCCAGCATCCGGGAAAGCCGTGGAAGGAATTGTCCTCGGTCTTCATCCGGCTATCGGCGAAATAGAGCGACGAGGCGAAGGTGATCACGATGATCGCGACCCATCCCGTCCAGCCCGGAAGCAGGTCGGACCGGAACAGCGCGAAGGCCGGGATGAAGACATAGGTCAGGTAGTCGATGATGAGATCCAGCAGCACCCCGTCGAAGCGCGGTGCATGGGTCTTGACGTCGTAGCGCCGCGCCAGCGGACCGTCGAGCCCGTCCACCGCGAAGGCGACGACCAGCCAGAGGAACATGATCGACCAGTTTTCCTGCGCCGCCGCCAGCAGGGCGAGCATGGCAAAGACCGCGCCGGTGGCGGTGAAGAGATGCACGAGAAGGGCGCTGCGGTGCGGTGTCATCCGGACGTCATGCACCAAACGCCGCCGGGATGGAAGTCTCAGGCGGTGAGGCGCGCGCCGCTGTGGCCGGTGATCGTGGCCGTCACGATGGCGCCTTCCTGCTGCGGGCTTGCCAGCGACACCTCGGCGAACTGCTCGGTCCGGCCCATGTCCGGGGCCTCCATCAGGATGCGGTGCGTGCGGCCGTGCTGCTGGCCGAGATGACGCTCGACCCGGGCATCGCCCGCGGCCCGCAGGCGCGCGGCGCGTGCCTTGATCGCGCGTCCGTCGACCTGCGGCATCCGGGCCGCCGGGGTGCCGGGGCGCGGCGAATAGGGGAAGACGTGCAGCCAGGTGAGGTCGCATTCCTCGACCAGCTTCAGGGAGTTCTCGAAATGCGCCTCGGTCTCGGTCGGGAAGCCCGCGATGATGTCGGCGCCGAAGGTCATGCCGGGGCGGAGCCTGCGCGCCTCCTCGGTGAAGCGAATCGCATCGTCGCGCAGGTGGCGGCGTTTCATGCGCTTCAGGATCAGGTCGTCGCCGTGCTGGAGGCTGAGATGCAGGTGCGGCATCAGGCGCTGCTCGGTCGCGATGGCCAGCATCAGGTTCTCGTCCACCTCGATGCTGTCGATCGACGAGATCCGCAGGCGCGGCAGATCGGGGACGAGGCGCAGGATGCGCATCACCAGGTCGCCGAGCCGGGGCGTGCCGGGCAGGTCCGCGCCCCAGGAGGTCAGGTCGACCCCGGTCAGCACCACCTCGTTGAAGCCGCCCTGCACCAGCCGCTTGATCTGGTCGACCACCACCCCGGCGGGAACGGAGCGGGAATTGCCGCGCCCGAAGGGGATGATGCAGAAGGTGCAGCGGTGATCGCAGCCGTTCTGGACCTGGACATAGGCCCGGCTTCGCGTGCCGAATCCGTCGATCAGGTGCCCGGCGGTTTCCGTGACCGACATGATGTCGTTGACCTGCACGCGCTCGGTCTCGCCGATGAAATCCGGGTTGAGCCCGCGCCAGGTGTCCGGCGACATCTTCTCGGTGTTGCCGATCACATGGTCGACCTCGGACATGGCGGCAAAGCTGTCGGGGTCGATCTGCGCCGCACAGCCGGTGACGATCAGCCGGGCCTCGGGATTTTCGCGGCGCAGGCGGCGGATCTCCTGGCGGGCCTTGCGGACGGCCTCGGCGGTCACGGCGCAGGTGTTGATGACCACGGCATCGCCCATCCCCGCCTGCTCGGCCAGGGCCTTCATCGCCTCGGTCTCGTAGGCGTTGAGCCGGCACCCCATGGTGGTGAAGCGCGGCGGGGTCATTCCGCCGCCTCCAGCCAGTTGGTCGAGAACATGCCGTCGAAGACATGCGCCGTCGGCCCGGTCATCCGCACGCCGTCCTCGCGCCAGTCGATGTCGAGCGTGCCGCCGTCGAGGTCGATCCGCACCCGCCGCCCGGTGAGGCCGCGACGCGCGGCGGCCACCGCGGTGGCGCAGGAGGACGAGCCGGAGGCCAGGGTGATCCCCACGCCGCGCTCCCAGACCCGCATCCGCAGGTGGTCCGGCCCGATCAGGCTGGCCACCTGCACGTTGGTGCGTTCGGGAAACAGCGGGTGGTGTTCGTGACGGGGGCCGAAGGCGGCCAGATCGACCGCCTCGGCATCGGACACGAAGAAGGTGCAATGGGGATTCCCCATGCCGGTCGCGACCGGGTTGCCGTCTATCGGCAGGCTCAGGGTGTCCATGGCCCCGGCCAGCGGAATCTCCTGCCAGGCGGTCTGCGGCGCGCCCATGTTGACCGAGGTCAGCCCGTTGCCCGCGTCCCGCGCCTCGAGCAGGCCGCGTTCGGTCAGCAGGCTTACGGCGTCGCGGCCGGTATCCTCCATCAGGAAACGGGCGATGCAGCGCGTGGCATTGCCGCAGGCGCCGGCGGTCGAGCCGTCGGCATTGAAAAAGGTCAGCCGGACATCGGCGCGGCTGTCCGGTTCGATCAGCGCAAGCTGGTCGAAGCCCACGCCGCGGTGCCGGTCGGCAATGGCCATCGCCAGCCCCGGCGTGACGGCGATGGAGCGCGCACGCCCGTCCAGCACGACAAAGTCGTTGCCGAGCCCGTGCATTTTCATGAAGGGCAAAGGGGTGCGGGGCGCTGCGTTCATGCGGCGGCATATACGCCTGTTGCGGGGGGCTTTCCAGTGCCGCGCGGGCTTTGCCCGAAGGTCATTCATCAAAAGCGGTTTTTTGGGGTTGACCCTGATGGCCGCTCTTTCTAGATAGCCCGCCTAGTGGGCCGTTAGCTCAGTTGGTAGAGCAACTGACTTTTAATCAGTGGGTCGCAGGTTCGAATCCTGCACGGCTCACCACTGTTTTCAAGGGCTTAGCCGGAAACGGCTGAGCCCTTTGTAATTCCAGGACGTGTATAGGACGTAGTTGGAGCGCACGTGGTTTGTGTTGCGCCGTTCATTCAGGTTTACGTCCGTACCCGAGGCGACCTACCCTGTGGCGAAGATCGCGCGACGTCCTAACGCAACCGTTGTGACTTCAAGTGATTTCATGCAGCGGCATACAACCTATGCATTGTGCGCAACGAAAGCTTCTGTAAGACTGAAGTCATTCGACATTTTCTTGTCGGTCGAGCGTAGTTGCAACCCAATAGGTCAATATTGTCCAACCAAACCTACCCTAGAGCTTGGGACGGCACTGAGTGGCAGAGATTTGCTCTGCGTCTGGTCTCGCTCAAGCATGGTTTTGCAAATGTCCAGACCGTCCCGGATACGGTGGATGGAGATGCTGGCCTAGAGTTCTTCACAACTGATGGCTGCCTCTATCAATGCTACGCACCCAAAGAAGTAGTAGATGTCGGCAAAGCCGCAAGCGGAATGAAACAGAAAGTCACCTCTGACATTCAAAAACTCCGCAAATATGAGCCGAAGATTCTTGGCATAGTTGGCCCACTTAAGTTTGATAGATGGATATTGCTATGCCCCTTTTTCGAAGATAAGGACGTTTTGCGCCACATTCAAAAGAAAATATCAGGCGAAAATATCGAAAAGCTAGGTTATTGCAATTCCCCATTTATCGGACTCGGCAAGTCAATTGAAGACTTCTCAGACGAGTACGATCTTCTGAGGGCTAAAGGGAAGGGCTTGCCGTTAAAGCTAAAAGTTGCCTCCGAAGGGGATATTGGCGGATTACCCCAAGGGAGCGATCTATTTGAACGTGTAATGGAAAAGCTTAAGAGGGGGTATCCCGGGGTCGCGGACGCCGCTCTGGAAGCGAAGGCAAAGGCTTGGATACTGTCGAGTATCACAAAGCAAAATGTGACGGAGGACCTGCAAAGGGATTATCCAGACCAATGGGAGACTTGGTTCACCACTATTTCAATGGAAGAGCAACGACTGTCTTTGATCGGTGATCAAAATGGAACGGCAAATGAGTTTTTGAATAGTGAATTGAAGGGTTTGCAGGAGAAGCTAAAAGAAGCGCTTCCGGATTTGTCCCCTGCGTTTCGAAGTGCTCTCGCCCAAGGGCAATTGGGCACTTGGTTGCTTGATTGCCCGTTGGACTTTTTGGAACATCAGCCCTAAATGGTAGATGAAGCTGCAACGCTGAGGTTCCAAAGACGCCCGAAGGCAGTGTCAGGTGATATGAGAATTGCTTGGCGCCTATCAGTAACACTTCTGATGTTGTACTATTCGCGGGGGAAGAAGGCATCGCTGGCGAAGCTTCATATGCTGAATGATGCAATGCGGGTAAGCAGTTCAAAGGAACACTTGGCAAGGCTTCTCGCCTCCGATCAAGGGTTTTACTCGTGGTCGATAAGGGTTGAGCCAGCTTTTGCCCGTACTTTGGACTTTTTAGTTTCTGAAGGGTTTGCCCAGTGGGGAGTTGCGAACGACCGTACCACGGCCAAGTTGACCGAGGCGGGTATTTTGGCCGCAAAGACGCTTTCAGAAAGTCAGGAGGTATTACAAGAGGAAAAGAACTACTTGAAAGTGGCCGCTAAAGGATTGTCGGAACAACTCGTGATTAGCGTTTTGTCAGCATCTAAGGTGCGTGTATGATACAAGTAAGAACTATTCGGCTACGCTCCTACACGAAGGAAAAAACATTCGGTGTGGATGCGGACTTCCGCGGTGGCCTAAATGTGGTCTGGGCCGATAATTCCTCGGGAAAATCAACGCTTATGCAGTCGTTGTTGTACGCGTTGGGATTTGAGCGGTCGCTTGGCGCTTCCTTGGATGTGCCGCTTCCTTTCGCGATGCGGGAAGAAATTCGTGAGAAAGTTCACGATGAACTGCTTCCGGTTCTTCAGTCTTTCGTTGCAGTAACGTTTGATGATGATCGAGGTGGGCTATTCTCCATCAAACGGGAGGTGGTCGGCGATACAGACCGCAGACTGGTTCAAACGTGGAGCGGTAACCTTGATGCTGAATACGAAGGCAAAGACCGACAAGATTTTTTTCTGCACGATCCGGGGGCGGCACAAAATGCGTCAGGTTTCCACGTATTTCTTGCCAAGAAGTTAGGATGGAGCATCCCGCAGGTCTCTAGGTTTGATGGATCAGAGGCTCCACTCTACATGGAGGCAATGTTCCCATTGTTCTTTGTCGAACAGAAACGTGGATGGTCGATTACGCAAGGCCCGTTTCCAACGCTGTTCAGAATTCAAGACCTAAACAGGCGGGTAATGGAATTTGTTCTTGATCTAGACGTAGGTAAGACGCGCCGCCAACTCGCCGAGTTGCGTAGAACAAGGAGCAAAATTGAAAATGATTGGAAAGAACTCCGTAGAGAACTCCTTCGGGACGGACCTTCTACGATCAAAGTAGAAGGTGTTCCATTATTGCCTACTCCTGAGTTCGCAGAAGATGGCATCTTGGGCGTGCGGGTGTTCCATAATGGTGAGTGGCAATCTATCGAGAACGCTGAGAAGTTGATTGAGGCCGAAATTCAAGAAATTGAAACGAAGGAACTTGCTCCGGTATCGGAGGCCTCCGAGGCATTGCAGGTTCAACTCGAGGAGTTAGAGGTTGCGCTGGGCGATAAGCTGGCTGAGCTATCTATTGCTAACAACGACTATAAGATTGCCATATCTGAACGAAATGCATTGAGCGAAAGAATTTTTGCCCTGAGGGAAGATTTGGTTCAAAATCAAGACTCTCTTAAGTTGAAGAAATTTGGATCGGTTCTTGGAGAGAGTGTTGCATTCGAGACCTGCCCAACGTGCCATCAAGGTCTGGAACACGAACTCCTCCCGGACGCAAGTACGAGCGCTATGGGTCTTGAAGAGAATATTGTCTTCATAAAATCTCAGATGAAGCTTTATGAAGCTTTGCTAGCCAATGCCGAGTTGGATTTAAGAGGTGCGGTCACTCTTATGAAATCATTGCGCGAAGAGATTGAAAATATTCGCGCCAGCATCCGCGCTGTTAAGTCAGATTTGGTCCGGCCCGGTGCCACCCTGTCACGAGCTGACCTAGAACGCGCGGTTCAACTTGGTGGAAAACTTGCATCGTGGAAACAGCAACAGGAGAGCATTTCTGAAGACTTAGACCAATTCAAAGAACTCGCGTCGCTTTGGGTTGAGGTTAGAGGGCAATTGGCTGAGTTGGGAGCTGCGGAGCTTTCGGGTCGAGACAGGAGGAAGCACTTGGCTCTTCAGAGCACTACGCAATCTCTACTCAAAGAGTTCAATTTCACAACATTCGAACCTCAGGAGATAACGATTTCGGACACTGATTTTCGTCCTCAGGTGCTGCGCCGCGCCGAAGACGGTGAACTGGTGGAGCGCGAAATTGGCTTTGAAGTTTCAGCTAGTGACGGTATCCGTTTGAAGTGGGCCTATTACTTATCGATACTCATCGTATGTCGCGACTTTGGGGGTAATCATATAGGTTTTCTTGTTTTCGATGAGCCGGGCCAGCAGCAAATGAAGGAAGTCGATTTGTCTTCAATGCTCCAATGGGTGGCTAAGAACATTTTCAACAAGATGCAGGTCAATATTTCCACGTCTGAGAACCGCGACCGGGTGCGTTCTGCTTTGATCGGCACCCCCTCGACATTGCGAGAATTTGAAGGATACGTCTTAAGACCTGTCGCTGCTGGTGATTAGTTTTGTTCGCCGGAGGCAACTGAGGAGTGATGCCTAAGAAGCTGGCGAAGCTGGTCCAATGGAGCGCGATATTCGGCTGTTACGACACAAATTCGGCTGCGGCGCCTCACAGGTTCCAAGACTCCCGCATCCTTCAGTCTGTCAACTGTGTCGCGCACCGGATCGTTGTTCAAAGGGGCAATCCGACCGAAGGCGACCAATGCCGATAAGATAATTTCCGCAAGGTGATGATCTGGGCTTGCCCGCTGTATCTCCGACATCAGAAGCAAGGCTGTTGCAGTAGTTGGGGCAGGCGGCCCTTGATTTAGCGTCGGCAGAACTTCGTTTAATTTCAGCGTGGCGTATGCACGAAGGTCGCCAAGCTTCCGTGCAATCGATTGAAAGCTATTGCCGCCGCGGGGGCCAGAGACCTTTTCAATGGCAGAGCTTTCCAAAAGTATTTCGAAGCGCACTCGTCTGTCTGTCTTGGCGTAAACTCTTAGCCACGCCCCTTTGGCGAGCATAACTTTTACGTTTGGGCTTTGCCCGTAGATTTCAGCAGAGCCCTCGGATGTGTCCCGACTACCGACATAGCACCGCTCCGATAGGCCGAGCGCAGGGCGAATGACGTTCCAGACGTATGAAATAGGGCTGGTGTGATCGAACTCCCAGTAAAATTCGATTTCTCTAATGGCGTAGTAGCGCTCCCGAAGAGGCTGACGCTGACCATCCAACGGAAGTTGAGTGATAGCGCGATGCAGCGTTCGTGACGTGGCGCGAAGATAATTTGCGAAATGGTACTCAAGGGGGTAACCCTTGGCATATCCGTATCGCTTTAGGCCTCCTATAACGATATTGGTTGACGGAACCAAAGGCCGCTCGTCCGCATACCATGCTGGGTCCGGATCGATTGCCATCACATATTCACTTGCGATCTTCGGTCGGTTCAGGCGCGTAACCCTTTTCAGACCTTGCGCCTGAACCCATCTGGTCAAGTTTAGGGTGCAGGCGAAGCAGAACTGTAGCTCTGCGCCTTGCAGCGTTTCATATCGGCGAAAACGCCCCGATTTTTCGAGGTGCCCAGAAATCAAAGGAGTTCGACCAGAAATCTTGTCGTCGTCTCTGGACGTAGCAAAGCTCGCATCGATCTTGCCGCGTGAACTTTGAGCCTGTATCGAACGAAACAGCGGTAGTGTTTCTCCGTTGACATCGAATACTTCGGCGTCTCGAAGCCGATGAACCTGGTTGGTCACCTCCCTGTCGGAGCCGAACAAGCCCCAGTCTCCGATAGTTATTTCAATGCGATCAACGAAGCAGTCTTCCGCCATGACCTGAAAGGGTTCTTGTAGCGTACGTACGAAATCTGATCGTTCTGTTATGTGCTCTGACATGGGGGGGTGTTGGGGTTCCCCTTGGAAAGGGACTCGATGCGTTTGATGAGACGTTGAACGGTTGTGGCGTGCCACCTTGCACCAGAATAGGCTGGAACCTTGTCCAAATTGAGCCGTTCGGCGACTTTTCTCACAGAAAGCCCCATTCGCCTCAGTTCATCGATATTGGGAGCCATAGCTATCGCGAAGGCGTCGGCGTGCGCTTTGTGCCTTCCGGCAAGTGCTTGCCCCGTTGCTCCCAATTTGACGCCGCGGGCGCGAGCGGCAGCAAGTGCGCTCTTCGTTCGCTCACTGATACGCCGCCCTTCTTCCTCGGCCATCGCAGCGTACACGTGCAGCATGAATCGATCTGCGTTCGGCATGTCGGCGGCATGGAACTTCACTCCGCTTTCGAGAAGGCCCGAGACGAAGTGTACGTTTCTGGCAAGTCTATCGAGCTTGGCGATGACGAGGACTGCATCATTCTTCCGGCAAAATTGGATAGCCGCGGCAAGCTCGGCACGATTTGTCCGTTTGCCGCTTTCGACCTCGACAAACTCGGCAAGGATTTTGGAGTTATTGCTTTCAGCGTATCTTTGCACGAATTTTCGCTGGGCTTCTAAGCCTAACCCGCTTTGACCTTGGCGTTGGGTGGATACCCGGATGTAGGAAACGAGGTTTGCAGATTTATGCATTTGTGCACCTGTGAACGTTGGTTCGCTTGTGTACATCTGGTCACCTCGCAGGTAGGATTTTAGGTTGTCAATCAAATAAATCGGGTGTTCGCAGCTATCTGTCCAAATAGCCGCGGTTTCCGCCGACCGCGCCAGTAGACAGATTCTCTTTTTGCAATCGATTGCAACATTTAGTGGTCACTTCCGGAGTGTAGAGATGATTTTTTTTGATTTACTATTATTTTCAGTGATTTATGCGCAATCTGTTATACGATCCGTTATACTTGTGGTGTCTATATACAGTACATGACTGTGGCGGGGGACCTGCTGGTTTGGAAGCCTGTAAATGTGTTATGTCGTTCCCCTTGCCTTTCCACAAATTTTTCCAGAATTGGTGGTGAGGGGGGGCGCCCTTCTAGTCCTTTCGAAAGAATGGTTCCGGTCACCACTCCCTGTGGGGTAAGTTCTGCAGCACTTCCAGAAGGGATTTTTTGTAAAAGACGCGCCTCCCTCGTTTTATGTACTCCGGGGGCTTTCTCAGGCTCCGACGGTTCTGAAGGGTACTTATGGATACGTTTAACATTTGCGCGGCGATTACTTCGTCGACAAATCCGTCAGGTGTCTCGATCCCTTGTCGAGCGCCGCGCTTGATCGGCGGGGGCGAAATATCCTCCTCGTGCTGGGCATAGATGTTTATCTTTCTGATGCGTCGTTTTCGGAGGGCGTCGCTGATCTTTCTTCGTCCCGTGTCGGCTTGATGTTTAATTTTCATCCGTGATGCCCTCTCCTCGGCCTCTGGACAGAAGACCCGAACGATTAGCTCCGACGTCTTGAAGTGCCTTGGTGGCAACAGCGGACCGCCCGTGCACGTACCGCATGGTGGATTGCAGGGATTTGTGACCGGCTACCAGCGCTGCGCTCTGTAGGTCCGCTGACGACGTTACCTCCGAAACAACTGTATGGCGAATGTCGTGCAGCCGAACGCCCTCAAGTCCTGCTAACTTCTGGATAGCTGCCCAGCTTCGTTTGGGGTCCTTCAGCGGTTGATCGATGGTTCTGCCGGGGAACACGTACTCTGAGCTTGATAAAGCTTTGATGTCTAACAGGAATCGCCGCATGTCATCAGTCAGGTCGCCTTTCTGTGGATCGGTCTTGGTCTTACGATAGTAGATTATTCCTCGCTCAAAATCGATGTCTGTCCATTTGAGTTGAAGGACCTCCGACCGCCTACGACCGGTCAGAAACAGAAAGGAAATCGCGTCGTACGACGGGGTATTCTCCGGGTGAGCCTTACGAAGTTCGCGAATAGCTTGGATGACACGACCCTGTTCCGAAGGATTCAGGATTCGCTCGCGCGGAAGCTCCTTGAAGCTTTTGACGTGCTGAGCGGGGTTCAGCTGAACCTGCGCGTGGTTGTTTTCGATGGCATGGTTAAAGATTTTGCGGGCCAATGCGAGAACGCGGTTCGCTTGGTGATGCGTACCGCTCATCTTTCGCTTGATAGCCTCCATGTCCTCCCGAGTGATATTGGCCATGGGGAAGCCACCAATGTCCGGGTAGAGGTAGCGCCGAAGCAGTCGGCGATATTCTTGTTGAGTGCTGTCCGCCAAATGCAGATCGACGTGCTCGACGAGAAACTGCTCAGAGTACTCGGCGAACGTCATCCCACGCCTTCGCGCGGTTCTTGTATCGGCGGGGTCCTCTCCGAGCGCCACCTTCGCAAGATGTTCCTTGCCCTTCAGTCGAGCGCCAGAGGCTGTCAGTGCAGGGTAGTTCCCTAGTTTGATCTTCTTCTCTCTGCCGTCTTCGTTCCGATAGCGAAGTACAAAGCTTTTGTTGCCCGCCGGAGTGACCTTTAGTTGCAGGCCGCGAACTTCGCTGTCGCGGATGTAATAGTCGCGCTCTTCAGGCTTAAGGCTGGAAATTAGCCCCTGAGAGAGCCGCTGCGGGCTCGTTGTGCGTGGCGTTGCGCTGGGCATGTTGTACCGTGCTAGGACGCGAATAGGACGCGCGTAGATGGGAAATGGCGGGGATTGAACGAAGTCTGTTCGGTAAGTTGATGTCGTAAACGGTAGTTGTGTCAATGATTTGTTGTGCGTCCGGGAACTGGCGGGATGTGAGGTGAATAAAACTTTTAATCAGTGGGTCGCAGGTTCGAATCCTGCACGGCTCACCACTGATCCGAGACAAGACAGCGGAATCGCTGAGTTTTCCGGATCGCACGACTTTTCCTTCTTCCGACGACCAGCCGCAGATGCCGCCCTGCGCCGGGCAGGGGCAGGAATGTTGCGCGCTTGGCGGCGGACCGCCCCGCGCGGGAGTGCGTTCAGCCGGTGGCGCGGCGCAGTTCCTCGCCGGCGAGGCCGGTCAGGGCGGCGTAGACCTCCGGGTCGGTGTCGCTCTCGGTGCCGAAGACCAGCACGCGCGACGAGTCGTCGAGCTTCAGAAGCTGCCGAGCCTCGCGATCCTCCGAAACGGCCATCAGCCCGGCCAGCCCCGCAACGGCGGATTCGCCGGCGACGAGGGGCGGGTCTCCGGCCTCGGGGCGGGCAAGGCGGATCATCTCGCGGACCGCCGCGGCATCGGTCAGGGCCATCGCGGCATCGGCATGATCGCGCAGGATCTCCCAGGCGAGGGCCGACACCTCACCGCAGGCGAGCCCGGCCATCAGCGTGTCGAGATCGCCCGTCACCGCAACCGGCGCATCGGCCCGGAACGAGTCGCGCCAGCAGGCGGCGCGGTCCGGATCGCAGAGCACGATGCGCGGGCGCCCGGCGCCCCAGCGGCGCTTGGCCCGTGCCGTCACCGCCGCCGCCATGCCGCCGACTCCGGTCTGCAGGAAGATGTGCGTGGGGGGCGCGGACATGGCGCCGAACGCCTCGTCCGCCATGACCTCGTAGCCCTGCATCACGTCGCGGGGGATGGCCATGTAGCCGGGATAGGAGGTGTCGGACACGACGAACCAGCCCTCCCGTTCGGCGGTCTGCCGGGCAACGCGCACGCTGTCGTCATAATTGCCCGGCGTGCGGCGAATCCGTGCGCCATAGGCGGCGATGGCCTCCTCGCGGCCCTTCGATACGGTGGCATGCAGGAAGATCACGCAGCGGGCGCCGAAGGACTGCGCGCCCCAGGCGACGGAGCGCCCGTGGTTGCCGTCCGTCGCGCAGCAGACCGTGATCTCGGCCGCCTGGCGCAGCGAACAGGAGGTGACCTCCGTCATCGAGACGGGCCGGCCGAGCCGCCGGGTCAGTTCGGTCCGCAGCAGCCGCGCCACCGCATAGGCCCCGCCGAGCGCCTTGAAGCTGCCGAGCCTAAAGCGGCTGCCTTCGTCCTTGTAGAGAACCTCGGCAACGCCGGCCTGCCGGGCGCGCGTGGGCAGGCTGTGCAACGGGGTCGGCTCGTACCCGGCCCAGCCGGAGATGGTCGCGCGGGCCTCGGCCAGCGCCGTGTCGTTCAGGATCGAATCCTGCTCCGGCGTCCAGGGCAGGGCCGGGTCCGCGTGACGGTTCGGGCAGAGCGTGAAGGCCGCGTCGGTGCCGGTGTTGCGGATCAGTTCGGACATGGGTCGCCTCGGCAATTTCTGGTTGTACCCGTCCTGCCAGCGCGGCTTCCGGGAAGGCAACCCCTCCGAGGCCGGAAAGTGCTTCGAACTTGCGGCGTCGGGCGACCCGGGCGCCGTCCGGGAGCGCGGTGCCGGACCGGGTCGGCCATGTTGACGTTTGGTCAATATGGGCGCAGACTCCGGTCCTCCGCGGCGCGCGACGGTGATGGCGCCCGCCGCACGGCCGTTCCCGGTCGACGGTCGGGGCGGGGGCCGCCGGGCGAACGGGGTTCCCCGGATGCACAAGTTGCGGCACTCTGCGCGCGGGCCGGGTGGCGAACGTTGCGGCAAGGGTCTGTTTTCAAGGGGCGGGGTTCCGTGCATCCGATGTCCGGAGGCCCGCATTTCAAGGCAATGCAACCCGCAGGGATCGGCGGGAAAAGTGATCAGGGGGAAGACCATGGCATTCGAATTCGGTGGTATCAGCGTCGGACTTTCGCTGGAGGGCATCTCGGTCGATGCCTTCGACGAACCCGACAACGTCACGGCGGCCGCGGACGGGATGTCGATCTCGTTCGAGACGACCCTGGACGGCATCGGCTACAGCCTCACCGCGCACGGCTCCGGCCTCGGCGCGACGCTCACGGCGGGGGTGGGCTACAGCTACACCGGCAGCGTCACGGACTGGAGCATCAGCTACACCGTCGGAGGCGCGTTCGCCGGCTCCCTGCAATTGCCCTACCTCACCAGTCTCCAGGACCTGTCCGACGCGGCGGGGCTGGGCACGCCGCTGACCGGAAACGAGCCGCCCGACAACCCGGGGTTCCGCATCGCGCCCTCCTTCGGGCTGCCCGGCGACGTCACGATCAACACCCACCCGGAGTTCTTTGCGCTGATCCTGCCCGACAACCTGTTCGGGCTGGTCTATACCGGCTCCTCCAGCGGCGAGACGATCAACACCTACACGACCGACGACAACGTCGCGGCCATGGGCGGCGACGACACCATCCGCCTGTCGCCGGGCACCGATCTGATCGACGGCGGCGAGGGCAGCGATACGGCGGACGGGCGGACGGCAACGGCCGCGCTGACCTTCGACGGCGGCACCGGGATGGGCAGCTACGGCGGCAACAGCTTCACGCTCTCGGCGGTCGAGGCGCTGATCGGCAGCACCCTCGCCGACACCCTGCGGGCGGGTGGCGACGTCACCATTCTGTTCGGGGCGGCGGGCAACGATTCCCTCACCGGATCGACCGGCAACGACCTGCTCAGCGGCGGCTCGGGCGATGACCAGATCAACGCCGCGGCGGGCAACGATACGCTTGCCGGGGACGGCGGGGCCAATGCGCTGAATGGCGGGCCGGGGCGCGACTGGGTGGATTATTCCGACACCACGGGGCGCGTGCTGCTCGACTTCGCGTCGGATGTGAGCGGTGCGGGATACGCGCGCTTCTACCAGACCGGGGCGTCGCAGGGCGACACCTACAACGGCCTCGAAAATGCCGTCGGCGGCGATTTCGCGGACAACCTGCGCGGGAACGATGCCGACAACCACTTCATGGGCGGCGGGGTCTCGGACCGGCTCTACGGCCGGCGCGGAAACGACACGCTCGACGGCGGGGCGGGGGCGGATGCGCTCTACGGCAACCTCGGCGCGGACGTGCTGACCGGGGGCTCCGATCTCGGGCGGCGGGACCGCTTCATCTACTTCCAGGCCGAGGAAAGCCGCGCCGGCGCGGGCAACCGCGACATCATCACCGATTTCCGCCCCGGCGAGGACAGGATCGAGATCGGCCGCATCGACGCCGACATCACGCAGGGCAACAAGCAGGAGTTCATCTTCATCGGCAGCGTCGACTTTTCCGGCACGGCGGGGGAGCTCGGCTATCGTCACGAAGGCGGCAATACCATCGTGCAGGCGGATCGCGACGGCGACGGGGTGGCCGACTTCGAAATCGAGCTCACCGGCATGATGGACGTGATCGCCGACGACTTCCTGCTCTGAGCGGCGGAGTCTCGCGGCTTTGCCCGGGCCGGTGGATGTGTTACCCTTTCCCTGGGGGAAGCATCCGCCGGGTGCTCCCCCCAGTCGGTCGGAATTGTCCCGGCCCTGCATGAAGAGACCCGGGATTTTCCGGGCTTCAATCCATTTTTGGTCGGAATTTGTGATGCCCAGCATAGACACCTACACCGCGAACGTGCGGCTTCTCGCCGGGGACGCGGACACGGCGATAGACGTGTACGAATACCTCGCCCTCGCGTCCGAAACCGCGGAGCGCACGCTCTCGGTCCCCGGGGAAATCGAAGACTACCTGCGCGGACGCGCCGATGCGGTGGACCTGCCCGATGCGCTCGTCCGGGTGCTGGGCGCGCTGCCCTACGGCATCGGTTTTGCCATCCAGCAGCTCAACCGCGTCTCCAACACGGTCGGCAATTCCATCGACCGGCAGGCCGACGTGTTCGAGGCCCTGGCCCTGACCTGGGACCCGGCCCATGACGCCGCGGATGCGCTCAACATCTTCCTCGAACAGCTCGCACCGGCGGCGATCCTCATCGAGACCGCCATCGACAACCGGATCGAGGAGGCCGAGCGTCTCGAAGCCTTCATGGCCGGGCAGTCCGTCCCGGCCGACACCGAACTCGGCCGCCGGATGGATGCCTATGCCGGCCCTGCCGGCGATTGGCAGGAAACCCGCGACGCGCTGCTGGCGCCGCTGCGCGCCATCGGCGATGCGATCAACGAGGCGATTTCCGCCATCGACGCGGTGCTGCCCGACCTGCCGTCGATCCGCGAGGTGATGAACCGTGCGCTGACGGTGTTCACCAGCGCCGCGAACATCGCGGACGACATCTACGATGCGCTCGACATCGACATCCACATCTGGCCCCTGCCGACCTGGAACCTGATCGACGCCATCGAGGCGATTTCCGATTTCGTCGGCGTGGTGCAGGACACGATCGAGGATATCGTCCTCGGGATCCTCTCCGGTCTCGGCTTCAACCTGAACATCTTCGGCGGAGTCGCCGATGCGATGATGGAGATACTCGACCCGCTGTTTTCCGTCTTCGCGACCATCGGCGACGCGGTGTCCTCGATGATCTCCGCCGTGGTCGACGCGGTGGTCGATGCCGCCGACTGGATGGAGCAGGTCCTGCTGGATCTCGGCGCGGCGGTCGGTCTCGAAACGCTCTTCGCCCATGACATCGCGATCGAGGATCTCGACGGCGCGCAGGCCATCGGCACCCCCGGCGAGGACGGCATCTTCGGCAATATCGGCAACGACAGCCTCTATGGCGCGGCGGGTGACGATTTCCTGTTCGGCGCCGCGGGCGACGACCGCCTCGTCGGGCAGACCGGCAGCGACGAGATGTTCGCGGGCGAGGGGCGCGACACCATCTTCGGCGGACCGGGGCACGATTTTGCCGACGGCGGACCGGGGATCGACACCGCGATCCTGCTCTCCTCCCGCGAGGAGATCCAGGTGACCGAGGACGGCAACTGGCTGCTGCTGTCCTCGCCCGAGGGGCAGGACCGCTACGGCCGGGTCGAGGTCTTCATCCTGGGAGGCGAAACCTACACCGCCGCCGAACTGCGCGCGACCGCCGATGCCCGCATCGTCCGCGGCGGCGACGGCAACGACAATCTCACCGGGACGCCGGGGGACGACGCCTTTTTCGGCGGTGCGGGCAACGATACCATGAACGGCGGCGCGGGCGGGGATGCCTATGACGGCGGACCGGGCCGCGACGTGGTGACCTTCGTCGATGCCGCGCGCTCGGTCCGCGTGGATCTGCAGAACGACCGGTTCCTCTACGGCGACGCGGTGGGCGACACCTACCGCAACATCGAGGTCTTCGTGACCGGCAACACCGTGGACCAGCTGCGCGGCGATGCGTCGGGCAACGTCTTCTACACCGGCGGCCTCAGCGATCGCCTCTACGGGCGCGCGGGCAATGACGTGATGTTCGGCCAGGACGGGGCGGATGCCTTCTTCGGCGGGCTCGGGGCCGATACGATGACCGGCGGCGGCGACGACCGGCGCGACCGCTTCATCTATTTCAACATGGTAGAAAGCGGGGTCGGCGCCGGGAATCGCGACGTCGTCACCGATTTCACCCCCGGCGAGGACCGGATCGAGATTTCCCGTTTCGATGCGGATCTGACGCGGGGCTTCCGGCAGGAATTCACCTTTGTCGGGGATGCACCGCTGACCGGGGCAGGGCAGCTCGGCTACCGTCACGAGGGCGGCAACACCATCGTGCAGGCCGACGTGACCGGTGACGCCGTGCCGGATTTCGAGATCCAGCTGACCGGTGTCATGGATCTCGAAGCGTCTGATTTCCTGCTGTGACACCCGGCAGGCGGGGCCCGGCCGGCGTCCGGCGGGCACGGTGGCCCTGACGACAAGACGGGCGGACCGCTCCCGGTCCGCCCCTGCGAACAGGAGGGGATGATGGCGCAGGTTCTGTTCTTTACGGCGGATGACGGCACGACCGGGGTCGAACCCTATGTCACCAACGCGGCGGGGACCGGAGCCAGCCGGCTCGCGGATATCAACCCGGGGGCCGAAAACTCCGTCACCGGGTCGCGGGGCGAAGCCGCCGCGCTGCCGGGCGGCGTCCTCTTTGCCGCCGACAACGGCACGCAGGGCGAGGAGATCTGGTTCACCGACGGCACCCCGGCGGGAACGCGGCTGCTCTCCGACCTGCTGCCGGGGGCGCTGACCTCGGACCCCTTCAACTTCTTTTCCGCCGGGGATCATGTCTATTTCGCCGCCGGGAACTTCGACATCGGGCTGGAGCTGTTCATCTCCGACGGCACGGCGGCGGGCACGCACCTGGTCTCCGACATCGCGCCCGGCGCCGCGGATTCCCGGCCCCGCGATTTCGTCCTCATGGGCGACGGGCGGGTGATCTTCAACGCCGACGACGGCGCGCACGGGACCGAACCCTGGGTGAGCAACGGCACGGCTGCGGGCACCTTCATGGTGCGCGACATCCGGCCCGGCAATGCCTTCTCGAACTCCGCCCCGGAATTCGGCGTCTGGAGCGAGGCGCTCGGCCTCGTCTTCTTCGACGCCAAGACCGACGACGAGGGTCGCGAGCTCTGGGCCTCGGACGGCACCGCCGCCGGAACCTACCTCGTCCGCGACGTCAACCCCGGCCCCTCGTCGCCCTTCATCAGCCACTACGCGGCGGCGGGCGACTACGTGGTCTTCGAGGCGGACGACGGCGCGACCGGGTCCGAGATCTGGGTGACCAACGGCACCAACGCGGGCACGCGGCTGCTGCGCAACATCAATGCGGGAGAGGAGGATTCCTTTCCCGCTGAATTCGCCACCTTCGGAACGCGGGTCCTGTTCCAGGCCGAAACCGATGCGCAGGGCGACGAATTGTGGATCACCGACGGCACCACCGCCGGCACCCGCATGGTCCGCGACATCAATCCCGGCCCGGCGGATTCGCGGCCGTCGTATTTCACCCCGGTCGGGGACGGCACCCGCATGGTGTTTTCCGCGACCGATGCCGCCAACGGTTCGGAACTCTGGATCACCGACGGCACCGCCGCCGGAACCCGGCTGCTGGCCGACGTCAACCCCGGCGCGGTCTCTTCCTCGCCGAGGGAGTTCATCGCGGTGGGCGATCTGGTCTATTTCGTCGCCTACGATCCCGCGCACGGGCGCGAGCTCTGGGTGACGGACGGCACCACCGCGGGCACGCACATGGTCGCGGATCTGACCCCCGGCGCGGGCTCGACTCCCTTCGGCAACTTCACCGTGCTGGAAACCGACACCGGCACCGGCGGCAACTCCGGCACCATCGAAGGCACCACAGGCGCCGACCTCATCGAACTGACGACCGAGGTCGAGGTGGTGAACCTCAGGGGCGGGGCCGACACCATCCAGGGCACCGCGGCGGAGTACGACGGCGTCACCCTGCGCGATTACGACCCCTACGATGCGGCGGCGGCGATGGTGCTGTTCGGCTTTCTCTACGAAGCCGACATCAGCAATCTCTTGATCCGGGTCGTCCTCGGGGCGGCCATCGTGTCGCTGGACACGGACGGCGACGGCGAGGCGGACTCCAGCTTCAGGCTCGAAGGCAATTTCGACGGCATCACCTTCAGCATCTTCACCGACGGGACGAACACCACGCTGCGGACGTCGGGCGATCCGAACGCCGGGGTCTATCATCCCGGAACCGACGACAACGACACGACGATCGGCAGCTCCGGCAACGACACGTTGCTGGGCGGGCCGGGCGAGGATTCGCTCTCCGGGCTCGGCGGCAACGACCATCTGTCCGGCGGGGCGGACGACGACACCCTGCTCGGCGGTGCCAATGCCGACACGCTGGACGGCGGCGCCGGGGGCGACCATCTCGACGGCGGAGCGGGGCGCGACGTGGCAAGCTACGAAAGCGCCACGCGCTCGGTCCGTGTCGACCTGCAGAACAGCCAGTTCATGTACGGGGACGCGGTGGGCGACACCTTCGTCAGCATCGAGGTCTTCCGGACCGGCAACACCGTCGACCAGCTTCGCGGCGACGATCAGGCGAACGAGTTTTACACCGGCGGCCTGTCGGACCGTCTCTACGGGCGGCGCGGTGACGACCTGCTCTTCGGCGAGGACGGCGCGGATGCCTTCTACGGCGGCCTCGGGGCCGACACCATGACCGGCGGCGAGCAGGCCGACCGCCGCGACCGCTACATCTATTTCGCCATCCAGGAATCCCGTCCGGGCGCGGGCAACCGCGACGTCATCACCGATTTCGTCGCCGGCGAGGACCGGATCGAGATCTCGCGCTTCGACGCCGACACCACTCAGGGCTTCAAGCAGCATTTCACCTTCGTGGGCGATGCGGGCCTTTCCGGCACGGCGGGCGAACTGACCTATGTCCACGCAGGCGGAAACACCATCGTCATGGCGGATACGAACGGAGACTCGCTTCCGGATTTCGAAATCGAGCTGACCGGACTCGTCACCCTGACCGTCGACGACTTCCTGTTGTGAGCCCTGTCGCGCCCGCCCGCCTTCCGGGGCGGGGCGCGGTGCCGACCATCCCTCGATGTGACCGATATCCGGGACGCAAGTCGTGGAAAGCCTGCCTTGACTTTTGCCGGTCGACGGGCATTTTTGATCGAACGGTAAAGGTTTCTCAGGGTACGGGATGAGCTGACTCTCTTTCGAAAAGACACAGGTGACGCATTGTCCTGTGCTCTTGCATTCCACGTTCCGGATCGTTCCGCCGCCCGGTTTCGGGCAGGCCCGGCCATCCGGCATGATCACATCAATTCAGCGACCCGGCGCATCTTGCCGGGGGGCATCCCGGCAGCCTCCGCGCAGGATATTTCATGCAGCTTTTCCCGGCCCATCCCTTGCCCGACCGCGCGCCCTCCGGCGGTGCGCCGTTCGGCGGCCGGGCCCCCGGGCTGACGGCATCGGGGCGCAGCCTGCACCCTCTCTCCTCGGGCCGCACCGGCCCCGGAGCTTCGGACGGACCCGGCGGCAATGACCCGGCGGCCCGACCCACCCCATCATCGAAAACGGCGTCCGGGGAGGGCGGCCATGCGGTCCGTCACGGACGGGCGCCCCGAACGGACAGGCGGCGGCCACGGTGGCGCGCCGCAAGGGAGAACGAACAATGACGATCGGCATCGGTACGGAATATGCCCTGGGCAGCATCATGGGCCCCGGCTACTACATTTCCTCAAGCCCGGAACTGGCCCTGCTGAGCGACGGTCGCGTCGCGGCGGCCTGGACCCAGTCGAACTACATGGGCTTCGATACCGAGATCTACGCCCGCATCCTGAACGCCGACGGGTCGGGGGCGACCGCGTCGCAGATCGTCAACACCGACCTTGACGGCTACCAGAGCGCGCCCGCGCTTGTCGGTCTCGCCGGGGGCGGCTTTGCGGTCACATGGGAACAGTTCCGCCCGTCCAGCGACATCTTCGACGACTACAACATCCGCGCCTTCAGCGGCTCCGGCGCGCCGCGCGGCGCGCAGCAGCAGGCCACGATCGACCTGCCGATCCCCGACGGCCACCCCCGTGCCTCCAGCTACAACGACATCGCCTCCGGCGACCTGCTCGGCCTGGCCGATGGTGGCGCCATCGTCGCCTACGAGCACGAGACCGGCGGCGCCACCTTCGGTCGCGTGGTTTCGGCCGACGGCACCAGCCTTGGCGATCCGGTCGAGCTTTTTGACCGCGCCAGCGAACCAACGCTGCTGCAGCTGGCCAATGGCGATGTGGTGGTCGCCCTGTCCGGAACGCGCGCGGTGACGCTGCGGATTTCGGCACCGGACCTCGTCGGCGCGCCCGCAGGAATTGCCGGCGCGACCGGCCCGGTCGAACTGTCCTACGACTACGCGCCCGGCGATTCCTCGGCCGGGATCGCGCGGGGCATCGGTTCATCGCTCGAATTCATCACCGCGCGGCCCGAAGGCGGCTTTGTCGTGGTCTACAACTTCGACCCGGACATCCGCTCGGACGATCCCGTCGATGTGTTCCGCACCCAGTGGTACGACGACGCGGGCGTGCTCGAGCGCACCATCGACATTCCCTTCCCGACGGATGATCCCGACGCCATCGAGTATGCCCGCGGCGAAGTGCAGGTCCTGCCCGACGGCCGCTTCGTGGTGCTCTGGCAGATGGCGGTCGGGGTCAACGACTACGATCTCTTCGTGCAACTCTTCGATGCGGACGGCACCTCGCTCGAGGAACCGGTACGCTTTCACGACTACACCACAGGCGTGCAGTCGCTCGGCGATTCGCTGGTCACGCCCGAAGGCGATCTCCTGGTCAGCTACTACGGCGCCGCGCCCTTCGGCAGCGACCTGCTGAACGTGGTGCTGCTCGACCTGCCCGAGGCGGAGCCCGCTCCGGGTGTGATCTACGGCACCCCCGGCCCCGATACGGTTCCGGGGACCGAGGGCACGGACACCATCGACGGTCTTGCCGGGAACGACCTGATCCTCGCGCTCGGCGGGGATGACACGCTGCTCGGCGGGGCGGGCAACGACACGCTGGACGGCGGCGCCGGGGCCGATTTCATCGACGGCGGTGCCGGGCGCGACGTGGTGAGCTACCGCAGCGCGACGACCTCGGTCCGGGTCGACCTGCAGAACACGCAGTTCATGTATGGCGACGCGGTGGGCGACACCTTTGCCAATGTCGAGGTCTTCCAGACCGGCGACACGGTGGACCAGCTGCGCGGCGATTCCGGGTCCAACGTGTTCTACACCGGCGGCCTGTCGGACCGCCTTTATGGCCGCGCGGGCAACGACTTCCTCTTCGGTCAGACCGGGGCGGATGCCTTCTACGGCGGGCTCGGGGCGGACACGATGACCGGCGGCCCGGACGAGGATCGCCGCGACCGCTACATCTACTTCAACATCGCGGAATCGGGTGTCGGGGCGGGCAATCGCGATGTCATCACCGATTTCGTCAGCGGCGAGGACCGGATCGAGATCCGCCGCTTCGACGCCGACACCACGCAGGGCAACAAGCAGTATTTCGACTTCGTCGGGGATGCGGGCCTGTCCGGCACGGCGGGCGAGCTGGCCTATGTGCACGAGGGCGGCAACACCATCGTGCAGGCCGACGTGGACGGCGACGGCCTCGCGGATTTCGAGATCGAACTGACCGGGGTCATGGATCTCACCGCGGACGATTTCCTGATCTGAGCGGGGTCTGACGCAAACACCGCCGCCCTTGCCGGCTATCGGGCAGGGGCGGCGGCCGCCCGCGCAGGCGCACGCATTCCGGATTGAATGTCCCGCCGAGCCTGTTTTCCTTCGGAGCATTCACCGCATATCATCGAGGACAGAAAGCCATGGCCCAGATTTCCATTCCGACCCTGACCGGCACCGATGTGCGGATCGAGACCTTTTCACCGAATCTCGACGCGCCGATCACCGAGCCCGCGACCGCGACTCTTTCCGTCACCGAGATCGAATTCGACGATATCAATTTCTACGACATTTCCGGCGATCCGTTCGAAGTCGTCGCCGCCCAATTCGATTTCATCGGGCAGACGCTGCATTACACCATCATCGAAACACGCTATTCCCGGTTTGACGATGTCAGCGATCTGACAGGGTTCAACGGCTACGTGCTGACCTTCGACGCGCTCGCCGCGCTCGCCTCCGCGCGGCTTGTCAGCGTCGAAATCGTGGACGAGGGCACGACCCTCGCCTTCGAGGACCGGATGAGCTACGTCGACGAGGATTCGCTCTACGTGAACATGGACGGGCTGCGCTTCGTCGCGGGCGATACGCTGGAGCTGCGGTTCGGCTGGGGACTGACCGCGACCGGCGGCAACGACGTGGTCACCGGCGGCGACGGCGGAGACCTGCTCGACGGCGGGGCGGGCGACGACACGCTGCGCGGCGCCGAGGGTGACGACAGCCTGCGGGGCGGCGCCGGGGCGGACCGGCACGAAGGCGGCGGCGGGCTCGACCTTGCCGATTATTCCGAGCGCACGGAACGGGTTCTGGCCGACCTTCAGCGCGACGTCAGCGCCGATCCCTTCGCGCGGTTCTTCACCGGCGGCGCGGTCGAAGGCGATGTCTACGACGGCATCGAGGGCGTGATCGGCGGCAGCGGCGCCGACAACCTGCGCGGCGATGCGGGCGACAACCTGCTGCTCGGCGGCGGGGTGTCGGACAGGCTCTACGGCCGGGCGGGCAACGACACGATCCTCGGCGGCACCGGCGCCGATGCGATCTACGGCAACCTCGGGGTGGACGTGATGACCGGCGGCGGCGATGCCGGGCGGGCCGACCGCTTCATCTACTTCAGCCCGGCGGAATCCGGGGTCGGCGCGGGCAATCGCGACATCATCACCGATTTCGTCAGCGGCGAGGACCGGATCGAACTCTCGCGCTTCGATGCCGATATCACGCAGGGCAACAAGCAGGCCTTCACCTTCGTCGGCGAGGCGGGCCTCGGCGGGACGGCGGGCGAACTGGCATTTGTCCGGGGTTCGGGCGCCACCATCGTTCAGGCGGATCTGGACGGCGACGGCATGGCGGATTTCGAAATCGAGCTCTCCGGAGAGATGATCCTGACCGAATCCGATTTCCTTATCTGAAAAAATTAATTCCGGGGCGAAACCATGACCCGCCCTCATGCGTGGATCGGCATAGTACAGCGCAGGCAGCATTGCCCTGCGGCCGATCATTTTTCATGTGATTGCCCGTATCAGGCCCGTCGTCCCGCGTTGTCCTTCAACAGGGAGTCGACAGGAGAGCGACATGGCCACATTCACTGTTACCACATTGGACGACACCGGCGCGGATGCGTCCGACCTGACCCTTCGCGAAGCCATCGAGATGATGGCGACCACGCCGGAGGGCGATCGCATCGAATTCGCGGACGGTCTGTCGGGCACGATCATGCTCGACGGCGGCGCGCTCGAACTCATGGCCTCGGGCTACAACATCATCGACGGCGACGTGGACAATGACGGCCTGTCCGACATTTCCATTTCGGCCGGCGGCATGTCCGGTGTCTTCGTCGCCACCATGGGGCGCTACACGCTGCAGGATCTGACCATCACCGGCGGCATGGCCGAAAACGGCGGCGGCCTCTGGATCGGCGAGGACGCGTTCGTCCGGCTCCTGCGCAGCACCGTCACCGGCAACGAGGCGACCGGCAACGACGCGGGCATGGGCGGCGGCGGCATCTTCTCCATGGGCGAGGTGGCGTTGGTCAACGCCACAATCTCGGGCAACACGGCCAGCGGCACCTCCGGTTCCGGCGGCAACCTGCTGGTGTCCTCGGGCGACGCCTATCTGGGCTGGTCCACGATCTCCGAAGGCAGCGCCGCCCGCGCGGGCGGCGGCATCGAGGTCACCACCGGCACCGTGATGATCGAGAACAGCCGTCTCGAAGGCAACAGCACCGGCAACAGCCCCGGCAACGGCGGCGCCCTGCATGTCACCGGCACCTCCGACGTCACCATCGAGAACAGCCTCGTGCGCGGCAACAGCGCCGGGTCCGAAGGGGGCGGCCTCTGGAACAACGCCGGCTCGACCATGACGATCCGCAACACGGTCGTCAGCATGAACGAAGCCCTCGGCGACGCGGCCGACAACGGCGGTGGCGGCGTGTTCAACAACGGCGGCGACCTGGTCATCGAAGGCGGCTCGATCAACCGCAACGCGGCCAGCGGCGTTTCCGGCTCGGGCGGCAACGTGTTTTCGACCGGCGGCATGGTCGACATCTCGGGCACCGCGATTTCCGGCGGCACCGCCAACCGCGCGGGCGGCGGGATCGAGGTGATCGACGGCACCATGACCATCAGCGGCGCGACCCTGGTCAACAACCGCACCGGCGACGCGCCCGGCAACGGCGGCGCGCTGCACGTGACCGGCACCAACGGCACCATGGTTTCGGTCAGCGACTCGATGATCCTGCGCAACTTCGCCTCCTCCGAAGGCGGCGGCCTCTGGAACAATGCCGGCTCGGTCATCACGGTCACCGGCTCGACGGTGTCGGGCAACGTCGCGGCCGGGGCCGCGGCCGACAACGGCGGCGGCGGGCTGTTCAACAACGGCGGCACCTTTGCCATCTCGTCGAGCACGGTCGAGGGCAACCGCGCGACCGGCACGGCCGGCTCCGGCGGCGGCCTGTTCAGCACCGCCGGCACCGTCACCGTCACGGACACGGACTTCGACGGCAACACCGCCCGCCGCGCCGGGGGCGGGATCGAGATCGTCGAGGGCAACCTGCTGGTCTCCGGTTCCGACTTCTCGGACAACTTCGCGGGCCCGGCACCGGGCAACGGCGGGGCGATCCACGTCACCGGGGGCGCGGCCACCGACATCGACGGCGGCTCCTTCACGGGCAACACCGCGACGGCCGAAGGCGGCGCGCTGTGGAATTCGGCGACCGGCACGATGGTCGTCAGCGGCGCCGCCATCCTCGGCAACCTCGCCAACGGCACCGCGATGTCGGAGCAGGGCGGCGGCGGTGTCTTCAGCAACGGCGGCATGACCACGCTGATCGACGTGACCGTGACCGACAACACCGCCAACCGCGGGCTCGGCGACGGCATCCTCGGCGTCGCCGGCACCACGTTCGCACTGTCGGGGGCGGAGCTCGACGACACGCTGCGCAATGTCGGTGACATGGGCGACACCGTGACCGGCGGCACCGGAGACGACGGGCTGCGCGGCACCGACGGCATGGACAGCCTCAGCGGCGGCAGCGGCGACGACCGCCTCTTCGGCCTCATGGGGGATGACATGATCTCCGGCGGTGCCGGCGACGACCGTCTCTACGGCAACCTCGGCGGCGACACCCTGACCGGCGGCGCCGGCAACGATGCCTTCGTCTACTTCGGCACGCAGGACAGCCCCTTCGTCTCGGGTCTCGTCGACACGATCACCGACTTCACCCAGGGCGAGGACGTGATCGACCTGTCACGCATCGACACCGACATGCTGATGACCGGAGATCAGGGGTTCCGCTTTCTCGGATCGACCGCCTACGACGGCTCGCCCGGGGCGCTGACCTACGGCTTCGTCGATGACCACACGGTCATCCAGGCGGATGTCGACGGCGACTTCACCACCGACTTCGAGATCACCGTGGCGGGACGGGTCATGTTCACCGCCGACGATTTCATGCTCTGATCCGGGCGCCGGAGGGCGCGGGGATCACTCCGCGCCCTTCTGCTCCAGCGCGTCGAGCCGCGCCTTCAGCGCCTCGTTCTCCTCGCGGGCCTTCTGCGCCATCGCCCGCACCGCGTCGAATTCCTCGCGCGTGACGAAATCGCGGTCGGCCAGCCAACGGTCGATCATCGACTTCACGGCCGTCTCCGCTTCGTCCTTGGCCCCCTGTGCGACGCCCATGGCATTGGTCATCAGCTGGGAAATATCCTCGAACACCTTGTTGCGCGTCTGCATGACGGACTCCTCTGGTCACCTCCCCGTTATATGGGCCGATCGGCGCGCGGTCACAAGGTTGACCTCCCCCGAATCCGCGGGCACAGAGTCGCCATGCGCGCCGTGCTTTCCTTTCCCCCGATTTCGCCCGAGATCTTCTCGGTCTCGCTCCTCGGCATGGAGTTTTCCCTGCGGTGGTACGCCCTCGCCTATATCGCGGGGATCCTGATCGGATGGCGCCTCGCGGTGTCGGCGGTGCGGCGCCCGGCGCTGTGGCGCGACGACACGCCGCCGATGACCGCCGCGCAGGTCGAACAGCTGCTGAGCTGGGTCATCCTCGGGGTGATCCTCGGCGGGCGGTTCGGCTACGTGCTGTTCTACCAGCCCGCCTACTACCTGTCCCACCCGGCCGAGATCCTGATGATCTGGCAGGGCGGCATGTCGTTCCACGGCGGCATGATCGGCGTCGTCCTCGCGGCGCTCGGCTTCTGCCTGCTGCACCGGCGGCCGATCCTGCCGACCGCCGACATGATGGCGCTGGCGACCCCCTGGGGGCTGCTGCTCGGCCGGTTGGCGAATTTCGTCAATGCCGAGCTCTGGGGCCGACCCTCGGAACTGCCCTGGGCGGTGATCTTTCCCGGCGAGGCGGCGCAGAGCTGCGGCCAGGCGGTGGGAGAGCTCTGTGCCCGCCACCCCTCGCAACTCTACGAGGCGGCGCTCGAAGGGCTGCTCCTCGGGCTGGCCCTGCTCTGGCTGGTCTTCGTGCGGCGCGCGACGCGCCTGCCGGGCCTGGTCTGCGGCGTCTTCGGCGCGGGCTACGGCGTGGCGCGCTTCCTGGTGGAATTCGCCCGCCAGCCCGATGCGCAGTTCGTGACCGCGGGCAACCCGTGGGGGCTGGCCTGGCAGGTCGGCGGCTACGGGCTGACCATGGGGCAGATCCTGTCCCTGCCGATGATCCTGCTCGGCCTCGCGCTGATCCTGACGGCGCGGCGCAGGGCGGCATGACGACACTGAACGACATCCTGCGCGCGCGGATCGCGGCCGAGGGCCCGATGACGCTGGCCGAATACATGGCGATCTGCCTGCTGCATCCGGTGCACGGCTACTACACCACCCGCGACCCCTTCGGGCGGGCCGGGGATTTCACCACCGCCCCCGAGATCTCCCAGATGTTCGGAGAGCTTCTGGGCCTCTCGCTGGCGCAAGGCTGGCTCGACCAGGGCGCCCCCGAACGCATCGTGCTCGCCGAGCTGGGCCCCGGCCGCGGCACCCTGATGGACGATGCGCTGCGGGCGATGCGGGGCGTGCCGGGGCTGATCGACGCGGTCGAGCTGCACCTCGTCGAAGCCTCTCCGGTGCTGCGTGCCGAACAGGAATCCCGCCTCGGCACCTTTGCGCCGCGCTGGCACAACGGGGTCGACACCCTGCCCGAGGCGCCGCTGTTCCTGATCGCCAACGAATTCTTCGACGCCCTGCCGATCCGCCAGTTCATCCGCGACGGCGACGGCTGGCGCGAACGGGTGGTGGGGCTTGCCGACGGCGCGCTCGCCTTCGGGCTGACCGACCGCGCCGCGCAGGGCGCGCTCGAACACCGGCTGGCCGATACCGCCGACGGCGACCTCGTCGAAACCTGCGCCGCCGCGCAGGCCATCACCGCCGACATCGGGCGCCGGATCGCCGAACACGGCGGCGCGGCGCTTATCGTCGACTATGGCAGTTGGGGCAGCCTCGGGGATACCTTCCAGGCCCTGCGCGCCCACCAGAAGGCCGACCCGCTGATCGGTCCCGGCTATGCCGACCTCACCGCCCATGTCGACTTTGCGGCGCTGGTCCGCGACGCGCCCTGTGCCCGGTCCGGGCCGGTGCCCCAGGGCGTCTTCCTCGAACGGCTCGGCATCACCGCCCGCGCGCAAAGCCTTGCCCGGGGACTTGGCGGAGCCGCGCTCGACAGCCATGTCGCCGCACATCGCAGGTTGACGCACCCCGACGAAATGGGTTCGTTGTTCAAAGTGATCGGACTGTATCCCGAACATGCCGCGCCGCCTCCCGGATTGATCGAATGACGCTGGAAATCATCACCTCCGACCTGATTGCCCCGCTGCGCCACGGCTTCTTCACCCGCAGGGGGGGGGCCTCCTCCGGCGTGTTCCACGGGCTGAACTGCGGCCCCGGCTCCTCGGACCAGACCGAGATCGTCGCCATCAACCGCGCCCGGGTGTCCGGCGCGCTCGACGTACCGCCCGAGCGTCTGATCGGCGTTCATCAGGTGCATTCGGCCGATGTCGTCGCCGTCACGCGCAGCGACGCGCTGACCGGCGCGCGGCCGAAGGCCGATGCGCTCGTCACCGCCGAACCGGGGCTCGCGCTGTCCGTCCTGACCGCCGATTGCCAGCCCGTGCTCTTTGCCGATGCCGCCGCCGGCGTGATCGGCGCGGCCCATGCCGGCTGGCGCGGTGCGCTCGACGGCATTCTCGAAGCCACGGTCGACGCCATGCTCGCCCTCGGCGCGGAGCGCGACGACATCCGCGCGGTTATCGGCCCGTCGATCAGCCAGCGCGCCTACGAGGTCGGCCCGGAATTCTTCGAGACATTCCTCGGGGAAGACCCCGAATACGCCCGGTTCTTTGCCGGGGGAGAGGGCGACCGCCTGCACTTCGACCTGCCGGGTTTCGGGCTCCACCGCCTGCGCGAAGCGGGAATCGAAGCGGAATGGACCCGGCACTGCACCTATTCCGATCCGGACCGGTTCTACTCCTACCGGCGCACCTGCCACGCGCGCGAGGCCGACTACGGCCGCCTCATCGCGGCCATCCGGCTCTGACCCCTGCCGCCTCGCGGCCGACGCGAGGCGAATCCGGAAACAAACCGGCCCGTTTCCCCGAATTGTCCCGCCCCGGTCAAAAACCCGCCGCAATTCGGCGGGAAACTGGGACCAATCAGAGCGGACATCACGCGCCGCCGGAGCAGGCAGACCAAGGAGCAGTCCCATGAAAAAACAGAGCCGTTTCCTCAAATCCGTTATCGCAACCGCCAAGGATGCCCGGGTGGAACTCCCCTGGGAACGCGGTGCCCGCCGCGCCGCCGCCATCGCCCGCCGCAAGGGCCCGGCCGCGGATCTCAAGCGGGCCTGACCAGTTCCGCCACGATTCGCGGGACCACCGGTGAATTGTGGCAACCTGGTTTTCGATTTTCGGACAATTTTCGGAAAATGACGGGATTGCGCGGCGGGGGCCGGGCAATCCCGTTCCGATTTTGACAGACCGGACGCAATGCGGCCATATCCTGTTCAACGAACGAACCGCAAATGTCCTTCTGTCGTTGTTGGTGGGGGCCAACACGGATGTGACACCTGAAAGGGGTGATCACATGTCCAGCCTCCGTCAAAGCTTTCCGGCCGAAGGGAAGGCGGTTTCGAGCATCGTTTCTCGCGATCCCGTTTCTCACCGGGCCGGGCGGCCTCGTCGTGCAACTTCTCTCATGCGCAAATACGAGGCCGCCGCGCTGCTGCCGGATCTCACGATCGCCACCGCGCAGCACATCGCCCCGGCCGTCGCCCTCTTCGAGGAAGCCTGCACCGCCTTTGCCCGCGGCACGCTGATTCCCACCGTCCGCGGCCCCGTCGCGATCGAGGATCTCCTGCCCGGCGACTACGTGCGCACCCTCGCCGGGGCGCAGCCCGTGGTCTGGATCGGCTCGACCACCTACGTGCCGGGCGTGCTGGACGATCACACCACCATCGCCGAGCTGACCCGCGTGACCTGCGACGCCTTCGGCCCCGGCAAGCCCGCCAGCGATCTTCTGGCCGGACCCGCGGCGCGCATGGTGCTGCACCGCCCGCGTCTCAAGGCGCTGATCGGGCAGGACCGGCTGCTGGTCCCGCTCGCCGATTTCGCCGACGGCGACCGCATCGTGACCGTGACGCCCGGCGGCGCCGTGCAGCTCTATCATCTGATGCTGCAACACCATGCCACCCTCCACATCGGCGGGATCGAGATGGAATCCTACCATCCCGGCAAGGCGCTGAACGCCGCCTCCGACCCCGAGCTGCGGCGCATGTTCCTGTCGATGTTCCCGAATATCGGCGGCGTGCAGGATTTCGGCGATGTCACCATGACCCGCACCACGCGCGAGGTTCTCGATACGCTGAACGCCGGCTGATCCGCCTCAGGCAGTCCGGTTCAGTCGCTCTTCCAGCACCTCGAAGGGCACGCCCGGTTCGTCCTTGGCGCCCCGGATCACCAGCGAGGTCTTGACCGAACCCACGTTGGGCGCGGTCAGCAGATCGCCGGTCAGGAAGCTCTGGAAGGTCGAGAGATCGGGCGCCACGCATTTCAGGATGAAATCCACCTCGCCGTTCAGCATGTGGCATTCGCGGACCAGCGGCCAGTTGCGGCAACGCTCCTCGAAGGCGCGCAGGTCGACCTCCGCCTGACTCTGAAGCCCGACCATGGCAAAGACCTGCACCTCGAACCCCAGTTCGCGCGGGTCGACATCGGCGTGATAGCCCCGGATGAAGCCCTGTTCCTCGAGCGTGCGGACCCGGCGCAGGCAGGGCGGGGCCGAGATGCCCACCCGGCGCGCGAGTTCGACGTTGGTCATTCGGCCATCCGCCTGCAATTCGGACAGAATCTTGCGGTCGATCGGATCGAGCCGGTTCCCGGGCATGACATTCCCTCAGTCGTTTTCGCGATTGTTATACCACTGCCAGTACAACCAGCAATAATGTTTCGCAATTGTGAAAGATTATTAACTCATCTGCCGCGCACCTGCCCCCGGACGGGCAGGGTTGGCGGCATCGGTTCGCATGGTTATATGCATCGCAATCCCCGAATGCCACTCTGCGAGGCGCTGTTCAATGTCCGATACCCGTCACACCAAGGTTCTCATCATCGGTTCCGGCCCGGCCGGCTATACCGCGGGGGTCTATGCCTCGCGCGCGATGCTGGAACCGATCCTGGTTCAGGGGCTGGAGCCCGGCGGCCAGCTCACCACCACCACCGAGGTCGAGAACTGGCCCGGCGATACCGAGGTGCAGGGCCCCGACCTGATGGTCCGGATGGAGGCCCACGCCCGCGCCATGGGGACCGAGATCATCGGCGACATCATCTCGCGGCTCGACCTCGACGTGCGGCCCTTCGTGGCGCATGGCGACAGCGGCACGACCTACACCGCCGACGCGGTGATCCTCGCCACCGGCGCGCGGGCGAAATGGCTCGGCCTGCCGTCCGAGGAGGCCTACAAGGGCTTCGGCGTCTCGGCCTGCGCCACCTGTGACGGCTTCTTCTACCGCGGCCAGGAAATCGTCGTGATCGGCGGCGGCAACACCGCCGTGGAAGAGGCGCTGTTCCTGACCAACTTCGCCTCCAAGGTCACGCTGATCCATCGCCGCGACGAACTCCGCGCGGAAAAGATCCTGCAGGACCGGCTGATGAAGAACCCCAAGATCGTGCCGATGTGGTTCCACTCCCTCGAAGAGGTGGTGGGCGAGGACAGCCCGAGGGGCGTCACCGCCGTGAAGGTCAAGGACGTCAGGACCGGCGCGATCACCGAAGTGCCGTGCAAGGGCGTCTTCGTCGCCATCGGCCACGCCCCCGCCAACGAACTGGTCAAGGACGTGCTCGAAACCCACATGGGCGGCTATGTCGTCACCCAGCCCGACAGCACCGCCACCTCGATCCCCGGCGTCTTCGCGGCGGGCGATCTGACCGACCACAAGTACCGCCAGGCCGTGACCTCGGCGGGCATGGGCTGCATGGCCGCGCTCGAAGCCGAACGCTGGCTGGCCGAACAGGGCGCGGCCGCCGAACCGGCCCCCGAGGCCGCCAACGAGCCTGCCAGCGCCTGACGCCGGCAGCAGAAACGGATCGCAGGGGCCCGGTGATCAGTCACCGGGCCCTTTTGCGTCGCCCCGTCCGGTCGGGCCGCGGCGCGGCCGCCGTCGATTCCCGCACCCGCCGCCCGAGTCGCCGCGGACCGGCACGGACCGCGCCCGCCGAAGCCTCCGCGCCCGCCGACCGGCGAAACTTTGCCGCTGGGCAAGCCATGACCATGCTGCAATGCAGCATTTCGGCATCTCGTGCCCGAAAGCCGTGCAAATGGGTTGAAACCTGACGCAAAGCGGGTCTAAAGCCCGTCCCAGACGGAAACTGCGTATTTTGACGCCATACCTTACGAGAGACTTGTCCATGACCATGTCGAGCAACCTCGCTCCGATCCCCGAGCTCTACGTTTCCTACGACAGCGCTCAGAAGCTTAAGGTCGAGGCCGCCGACCTCGTCTCCCACGATCTGACCCCGCGCCAGATCTGCGACCTGGAACTCCTGATGAACGGCGGCTTCAACCCGCTCAAGGGCTTCCTGTCGGAAGAGGATTACAACGGCGTCGTGGACAACATGCGCCTCGCGGACGGTTCGCTCTGGCCGATGCCCATCACGCTCGACGTGAAAGAGGCCTTCGCCGACACCATCGAGATCGGCCAGGACATCGCCCTGCGCGACCAGGAAGGCGTCATCCTCGCCACCATGACCGTCACCGACAAATGGGTGCCGAACAAGGCGAAGGAGGCCGAGAAGGTCTTCGGCGCCGATGACGATGCGCACCCGGCCGTGAACTACCTGCACAACACCGCGGGCAACGTCTATCTCGGCGGTCCGGTCACCGGCATCCAGCAGCCCGTGCACTACGACTTCCGCGCCCGTCGCGACACGCCCAACGAACTGCGCGCCTATTTCCGCAAGCTCGGCTGGCGCAAGGTCGTGGCCTTCCAGACCCGCAACCCGCTGCACCGCGCGCACCAGGAACTGACCTTCCGCGCCGCCCGCGAATCCGAAGCAAACCTGCTGATCCACCCGGTCGTCGGCATGACCAAGCCGGGCGATGTCGATCACTTCACCCGCGTGCGCTGCTACGAGGCGGTTCTGGACAAGTACCCGGCCTCCACCACCACCATGTCGCTGCTGCCGCTCGCCATGCGCATGGCCGGCCCGCGCGAAGCGGTCTGGCACGGCCTGATCCGCAAGAACCACGGCGTGACCCACTTCATCGTCGGCCGCGACCACGCGGGCCCCGGCAAGAACTCCGCCGGTGTGGATTTCTACGGCCCCTACGACGCACAGGACCTCTTCCGCGAGCACGAAGAGGAAATGGGCATCAAGATGGTCGACTTCAAACACATGGTCTACGTGCAGGAACGCGCCCAGTACGAGCCGAATGACGAGATCGAGGACAAGGACAACGTCACGATCCTCAACATCTCCGGCACCGAACTGCGCCGCCGCCTTCAGGAAGGTCTCGAGATCCCCGAGTGGTTCTCCTTCCCCGAGGTCGTGACCGAGCTGCGCAAGACCAAGCCGCCGCGCTCCAAGCAGGGCTTCACCGTGTTCTTCACCGGCTTCTCCGGTTCGGGCAAGTCGACCATCGCGAACGCGCTGATGACCAAGCTCATGGAAATGGGCGGCCGTCCGGTGACGCTGCTCGACGGCGACATCGTCCGCAAGAACCTCAGCTCCGAGCTGGGCTTCTCCAAGGAGCACCGCGACCTCAACATCCGCCGCATCGGCTACGTGGCGTCCGAGATCACCAAGAACGGCGGCATCGCGATCTGCGCGCCCATCGCGCCCTACGCGACCACCCGCCGCGCCGTGCGCGAGGACATCGAGCAGTTCGGCGCCTTCATCGAGGTGCACGTCGCGACCTCGATCGAGGAATGCGAACGCCGTGACCGCAAGGGCCTCTACAAGCTGGCGCGCGAAGGCAAGATCAAGGAATTCACCGGCATCTCCGACCCCTACGACGTCCCGGCCAACCCGGAACTCTCGGTCGAGACCGAGAATGTCGACGTGGACAACTGTGCGCATCAGGTGATCCTGAAGCTCGAAAGCATGGGCCTCATCGCCGGATGACGCTTCGCGGGTATCTCGGGAAATTCCTGACGGGCGGCAAGACACCGTCGCCCGGGCCCGCAGCCTCCGACCCCGAACCAGCGACCGGCCCCGAGGAACCCTCGGGGCCGGTCGTTCACCATCTGGGTTTCGACATTCCGCGCCGCCTCGCCTGGCGCACCGGGACCCTGCCGGATTTCACCACCGTCTCGCAGAAGCACATGGTGACACTGCGCCGCTTCGGCGCGCTGGAACAGGCGCGCCACATCGTCGAGATCGGCTGCGGCGTCGGGCGGGACGCGATCTCGCTCATCCCGCTCCTGCCGCCGGAGGGCAGCTACCTCGGCATCGACATCATGCCCGACAGCATCGCCTGGGCGCAGGGCCACATCACCCCGCGCGATCCGCGGTTCTCCTTCGTGCATTTCGACGTGGCCGACAAACAGCACAATCCCGGCGGGACCGAGACGATGCAGGATCATCGCATCCCCCGCGCGCCGGGATCGACCGACCTCGTCTACCTGTTCTCGGTCTTCACCCACATGTTCCCGGCGGACCTCGCGCAGTACCTGCGCGACTTCGCCCGCATCCTGCGTCCCGGCGGCCACGTGGTCGCCACCATGTTCGTCATCACCGAGGGGCTGCCCGCGCATCTGCTCAGGATCGGCGGGGGCGGGGCGCGCAACCTGACCTTCCGGCACGAGATCGAACCGGGCTTCTTCCACAACGATCCCGCCGTGGTCCCCGGCGCCACCGCCTACGCCCTCTCCCGGCTGGAGCAGGAGGCCGCCGCCGCCGGGCTGGAGGTCACGCGCTTCGCGCTCGGGGCCTGGTCACGCTCCGGCCCGCCGGAAACCACGGGGCAGGACGTGGTGGTCTTCACCCGTCCCTGAGCCGGGCGGTCAGCGGCCCGGCTTCATCCGGGCCAGCAGGTTGTCCTTGAGCACGTATTGGTGGAACAGCGCGGCGGCGGCATGAAGCGCCACCAGCGCGACGGCGACATTGGCCAGCAGGCCATGCAGATCGCCCGACAGGAAGATGCCGAACTGCCAGGCGGCGAGGCCCGTCACCGGAATTGCCAGCAGCAGCGCGTAGAGGCCGAGGTGCGCCCAATGCGCGGCCCTGTCCATCAGCGGGTGGCCGCTGGCCGGACCCTCCGGCGCACCCTGCCGCCAGCGCACCAGCAGGCGGATCAGCATGAGCACCAGGATCGCGATGCCGACCGGCGGATGCACCGCCGGAACGACACCCGCGACCTCGGTGCCGTCGAACTTCTGATGCAGGGCCCGGCCCATGCCGTCCGAGACGATGTAGTTGAAGATGAACAGAAGGAAGACGCCCCAATGCAGGGCGATCTGAAGCGTGGAATAACGCAGGTTCCGGCGATCCGACATGACAGGCTTTCCCGAGGTGATCCTGTGCCTTCACACGCGCGGGCGCGGCATTTCCGTCGCCCGCCCGGCAGATTTCCCGGAAAGAACCGCCACGGTCCGCCCGGACCGCCCGTCCCGCGCCGAAAACCGGCGCGGGCGGCGCGTCAGTGCACCGTCACCGGCGCAAGGTCGTTCTGCCGGGCCAGTGCAAAGGCCAGCTTGCGGTCCTTCACCAGCGCCAGCCGCTCGCCGTCGGCGCGGTGCACGGCATAGATCACCGCGAGCCCGTCAAGCTGGTCCTGCACGTCCTCGGGCAGATCCTCCGCCGCGACGGGGCGCACGTAGACGATGCGCGAATCTTCGGCTTCGTTGAAATCATATCTCGTATTCATGACCTTACCCTTTCCTGATCTGGATCGTCTGAACCACGGTTTCAGGTCGTGACAGGGTCAGATCCACATGCAGCAGACCGTTTTCCATCACGGCTTCACCCACCTCAACGCCGTCGGCCAGCACAAAGCTCCGCTGAAATTGCCGCGACGCGATGCCGCGGTGCAGAAAGATGCGCGTTTCGCCGTCCTCGCCCTGCCGTCCCCGGATCACCAGTTGGCGGTCCTCGACGGTGATCGAAAGATCCCGCTCGGAAAAGCCCGCGACCGCCAGCGTGATGCGGTAGGAACAGTCCGAGGTCTGTTCGATGTTGAAGGGCGGGTATCCTTCCGAGGATTTCGCCGTGCGTTCCAGCAGGCGTTCCAGCTGCTCGAAGCCGAGCATGTGGGGATAGGATCCCAGAGACAATTTGCTCATCGACACGTCCTTTGCGCAAAGCGACCGTCCGGTGCGGGTCCCGTCAGCGGCAACCCTGCCTCCGAAATATGGGAACGTTGCGGATTTTGCGCAAGGGCTTTGCCAAAGCCTTTCGAATCGCTATGTTGCCGACCTGCGAGCCAGGGGAAATGCCGGGATGAATGCGCCTCAAGACATCTCCATGAAGACCGAAGAGGTCCTGCGCGTGGAACTCGAAGTCTTCCGCCGCGAGCACCGCGATCTGGACGAGGCGATCCGGGCCCTGCAGGACCGCGGCACGGCGGATCAGCTGACGCTGCAGCGCCTGAAAAAGAAGAAGCTCTTCCTCAAGGACAAGATCTTCCTGATCGAGGATCGCCTGACGCCGGACATCATCGCCTGAGCCGACGCGGCGGGGCGGGGGACGCCTCGCAATATTCCCGACTCGGCCCGATTCCGGGCACATTTGCCGCGCATCCTCGCATCAGGACAGAACGTCCGGAGGCACATGAGATGGTTTACGCGAAAACAGCGACGAAGACGGCCACGTCCGGCTACGTGATTCTGCCCACGCTCGGGCTCGGTCTGGCCGGTCTGGTCATGGGCCTGCTGCACGGCAACGAGGCGATGACACTGACGGGGGGCACGGTGCTGGCCCTCGGCATGGGTCTGTCGCTGCTGGCCGACATCCGCAACGGGGCGCTCGGGGCACGGACCGCCCGCTCGGCCTGACGGCCGGACCCGCCCGCCGCGTCACCCGTCCAGCCCCTCCGAGGTTTCCTTCAGCAACCGGGCCGACGCGCGCAACGCCTCGGCCTCCTCTTCCGCCAGTTCCGGCTGCAGGGTGGCGATGACGCCCTCGGCGCCGATCACCCGCGGCAGGCTCAGCGCCACGTCGGGAATGCCGCCGACCTCCGGCGTGACCATCGACACCGACAGAACCGCGCGCTGATCGTCGCGGATCGCCTGGACGATGCGCGCCAGTCCGGCGCCGATGCCGTACCAGGTCGCGCCCTTGCCCTCGATGATCCGGTAGGCGGCCCGCCGCACCCCGTCGTCGATCCGGGCGCGCACATCGGCAGTGATCGCCGCGCCGACCTGCACTGCAAAGCGCGCCACCGGCTCCGATCCCGCCCGCGCCGAAGACCACCCCAGCACCTCTGAATCGCCGTGCTCGCCCAGCACGTAGGCATGCACCGACTGCGGCGCGATGCCGAGATGCCCGCCCAGCAGGCTGCGGAACCGCGCGGTATCCAGGATCGTGCCCGACCCGATCACCCGCGCCCGGGGCAGGCCGGAGGCGCGCAGCGCGACCTCCGTCATGATGTCGACCGGGTTCGAGGCGATCAGCAGGATGCAGCCCGGCGCGGCGGCCAGCACCCCGGCGATCACCTCGCGGAACACCCCGGCGTTGCGCGACAGCAGGCTCAACCGGCTTTCTCCCGGCTTCTGCGCCACACCCGCCGACAGGATCACCACCGCCGCGCCCGTCAGGGCATCGTAGCCGCCCGCCCGCACCTGGCAGGGGTGGGCAAAGGGCACGGCATGGGCGATGTCCTCGGCCTGGGCGCGGGCCAGCGCCGCGTCACGGTCCACCAGCACGATGTCGCTCGCCCCGCCGCGCAGGGCAAGCGCGTAGCCCGCCGCCGATCCGACCATCCCCGCTCCGACGATTCCGACCTTCATGGCAAACCTCCGTTACCCCCGCACGATCCTGCCCGATCTTGCACGACCTCGGCGCGGAGGGGCGGAAAAATCCGCAGACCCCGCGCGTCCCGCGCCCTTTCGCCCGATTCCGCGCAGCCTGCCCGCGCGGGCGGCATCCGGCGCGCGGGCCGGATGGACACCGCATGGCGACCGGCTATGATGCGCGTTCGGCATCGGACAAAGGGGACGCACGTGGCAGAGACGGTAAAGGTGGGCATCATCATGGGAAGCCAGTCGGACTGGCCCACGATGGAAGAGGCGGCACGGATGCTCGACGAACTGTCCGTCCCCTACGAGGTCCGCATCGTCTCGGCCCACCGCACCCCGGACCGGCTCTGGTCCTACGGCAAGGAGGCCGCGGGCCGCGGTCTCCAGGTCATCATCGCCGGGGCCGGCGGCGCCGCGCACCTGCCGGGCATGATGGCGTCCAAGACCCGCATCCCGGTGATCGGCGTGCCGGTCCAGACCCGGGCGCTCTCCGGGGTCGACAGCCTCTATTCCATCCTGCAGATGCCGCGCGGCTTTCCCGTCGGGACCATGGCGATCGGCGGGGCAGGGGCGGCCAATGCCGGGCTGATGGCCGCCGCCATCCTCGCGCTTCAGGATACGGCCCTCGCCGACCGGCTCGACGCCTGGCGCGCAGCGCTCTCCGCCTCCATCCCCGAAGAGCCGACCCGCGACTGAGTCCCCGGCCCCCGTCGAAATGGGGTGTTGCGGCGGCGGGCAAATCGTCCGAAAACGGCGCGAAATCGTCCGAACCGGAGGCTCCCATGACCGACCCACTTCCCCAAGGCGCCGTCATCGGCATCCTCGGAGGCGGCCAGCTCGGCCGCATGCTGTCCGTCGCGGCCAGCCGTCTGGGCCTGCGCAGCCATATCTTCGAACCCGGCGCCAACCCGCCCGCGGGCCATGTCGCCGACCGCGTGACCACCGCCTCCTACGAGGACGAAACCGCCCTGCGCGCCTTCGCCGCCTCGGTCGACGTCATCACCTACGAATTCGAGAACATCCCGACCTCGGCCCTCGACCTGCTGCAGGACCTGCGCCCGATCCGTCCCGGCCGCGAGGCCCTGCGCACCAGCCAGGACCGGCTCACCGAAAAGACCTTCCTCACCGATCTCGGCCTCAGCACCGCGCCCTTCGCCGACATCACCGATGCCGAAAGCCTCACCCGCGCGCTCAAGATCATCGGCGCCCCGGCGATCCTCAAGACCCGTCGCTTCGGCTATGACGGCAAGGGCCAGGCCCGCATCATGACCCCCGAGGACGCCCCCGCCGCGCTGGCCGACATGCAGGGCGCCCCGGCGATCCTCGAAGGTTTCGTCGACTTCACGCACGAGATCTCGGTCATCGCCGCCCGCGGCACCAACGGCGAGGTGTCGTGCTACGACCCCGGCGAGAACGTCCACCGCGAGGGCATCCTGCGCACCACCACCGTGCCCGCCAACCTCGGGCCGAAACAGCGCCAGGACGCCGTGCTCCTCGCCGGGCGCATCCTCAACGCGCTCGACTACATCGGGGTGATGGGCGTCGAACTCTTCTGCACGCCCGACGGCCTGCTGGTGAACGAGATCGCCCCCCGCGTGCACAACTCCGGCCACTGGACGCAGAACGGCTGCACCATCGACCAGTTCGAACAGCACATCCGCGCGGTTGCGGGCTGGCCCCTCGGCGACGGCTCCCGCCACGCCGACGTGCAGATGGAGAACCTGATCGGAGACGACCTCTCCCGCCTTCCGGACCTCCTCACCGAACCCGACACCGCCCTCCACCTCTACGGCAAGGCCGAGGTCAAGGCAGGGCGCAAGATGGGGCACGTGAACCGGGTGGTGCGGGGCTAGTCACCCGCCCCGCTCGGGTCCCGGACCGACGCTGCGGCCCGCACCCGGGGCCGCAGCCGGCTCATCCCGGCAACGGATCAGGCGGCCCGGCGCAACCGCCGCACGCCGACCAGCCCGCCGAGACCCGCGATCAGCATCCACGCCGCGGCCGGCAGCGGCACCGGCGCCGCGCCGTTGTAGGTCAGGTTGTCCAGAAGGATGTAGTCGTTCGGGCTCGCCGCGGTCAGCAGCGCATAGGAGATGCCCGACCCCGAGATCCCGAAGTATTCGCCCGCGTTCGATGCCGAGACAGCTGCGAAGGTCAGGGAATCGATCAGGCTGTTTCCGGCGGAATAGGCGGCAATCGTCCAGTCCGTATCCGAGGCCCCGAAGTTGAACGCGAAGGCATCCGTCGCCGTCGCGAAATCGAACCGGAATTCCGAGGGATACCCCACCGGCGACTGCAGGCTCGCGCCGGTCGTGTTGTACTGTCCCGCATAATCGGTGCTGACGCTGAACAGCTCGCCCCCCGTGGACGAGATCGTCACCCCTCCGAGGCTCAGGGAGGTCCCCGAGAATCCGACGCTGGAGGTGAAATCCTCCACCGTGACATCCGTGCCGCTGACGGCCGCGCCCGGAGATCCCAGGCCCTGGATGGTCGCGGCCGACGCCGGAGCCGAAACGCTCGCCATCACTCCGGCAATCGCAGCCGCGGAAAAGGTCTTGAAAAGTGCCATGTCGATATTTTCCCGTAAGGACAGTTCGTTGTTCAAGGTGACGAATTTTAATTCACCCCGCCCGCCGCCGCCAAGTCCGCCGCCCCGCCGCCCCCGGCCTTTGCCTGCGATGTGACTCTTCTGCCACCCCGCCCCGAGCGCCTGCCCCCGGCAATGCCCCCACCGCCCGGCACCCCGTCCGGAACTCCCTTCCGCAAGGCCACCCCAACTCCACGCCGGGCCGACGCCCGGGAGCGCCGCAACATCGCGAACGTGAACAGGGTGGTGCGGGGTAAGGAGGAATTCGGCCAGGAGCCGACATTTGTTAAAGGATCAAGATTCTGCGGCGCGGCACTCCGAAGCCGTCGTTCGCTGCCCTAGCCAAGTCTAAAACCTATCGGATGTCTGCTGTGCGGACGAAGCCTTGCTTGCTTGTGCTGTCTCGCAACCAATCTGCCTGGGCTTGGAACTGATAATTTGAACAGCGTCGGTTCGTCGCCAATCAATTTCACACGCGGCGTTTCGCACAATCTGCTGTGCCAGTTTAGGGATCAGATCATAGGTTGGACGCGCCCTCCGTCTGGATCAACTCGAAGGGCATCAACGTTTCGCCCAGGTTTGGGGTGCGCTATCGGTACCGGGCAGTCTTGTGGCCGACACCGACAAAGCTATGATCATTGAAGGCGTTCCCATGGCGGATTTGCGAAGGCGTCTTGTCGGCTTTCAGAGTTCATAAAATCGTGTAGGTCATCGTTGGTGTAATAATCCCAAAACGGCTTGACCAAATCCGCATCACTTAACCGGAAAGCACCCGTATCCCGGCGCTTTTCCAGAAAACTGCGCAGAGCATCTACCGGCTCCGGAACCAGTTGTTGATAGCTCACCCGGCCACCGAATTCCTCAAATAGCGCGCTGTTGATTTTCCACTGTCTGACCAATGACGTGGCGAACGCGACCTCCAAGGACCGAACAGCCTCGGGGTCGGCTCTCTGGCGGCTCTCTTCGGCTGGCGCACCTTCTTCGAAAGCGGCTGCCCGCAGCGCGCCTAACAAAGCTTCAACTTCTGATGGTTCAACCGTGATGCCGCGCTCTGTGGAGTATTGATCCAGAAGCCGGGACAAAATCGTGTCACGCAACTGATCGACATCCATCAACCCAAGAGTTTCACCCAGGACCCAGGCGCTTGCAGTGTCGGCGGGAGCAGGGGCAAACTCGAGGATCGAACCATCCGCCATCGTGGCAAGAAACAGATGATAGTTCTCGATAGTATAGGTGCGGACCCATTCGAACTGTTCGAGGTAGGTTTCGGACAAAGAACCGGGCGAACAAAGGGCCCTGGTCGCGGCAATCAGACCGAAGGTCAGGTTTCCCTCGGCTGACGACGTCCAAAATCCGATGCCACGGTTGCAGTCAGCCTGCAGCGCCACAGAGCCGTCCGCCGAAAAAGCGATTGAGTAGCGTGCCTCGGTTGTGGGGGTACTTAAAGTCCCATCCATTCCGCGGATTTCGAGCAACTCCCAGGTTGTCCCGGCAAGATCTTCGGCGCCCGCAGGACCAGCGTATGCGGTCATGCCCAAAATCAGCGCACGGGCGAGTTTCGGCAGCATGATGACCCTCCTTCTTTTTTGACATCCGCAAGTTTGTGCCTGCGCATCGTGTGGCACTATTTCAATCTGCGTCTGTCGCTTCCGGCAAGGCGAACGCCAGCGGCTGTTCGTCTGCCACGCAGCCCAGGTCCACGTTGCCCTCGGGATCGGAGATGAAGTCGCGCATCACCTGCATGGCACAGCGATTGAGATTGGATATCTGAACGTGCGTTCCGGCGGGAAAGATTACCTGTCGGGCGCGCGGCAAGTGGCGCATGACATCGTCTCCAAGGTAGCTGGGCGTCTGAACATCCAGTCCCCCGCTGAGGATGAGGACCGGGACATCGGCCTCTACCTGGGCATCGAGGTCGTCCGGCAACTGGCTGACACCCACGACCTCGCACAGGTCGAGGTAAGGCCGCGCCGCCGCCTGCGCAAAAAGCGTGGCATACCGACCGGTGCCGTCGGTCTTGATCTCGTCCAGCGATCGGACCGGGTCGTCGGAACAGACCATCGCGGCGTGCATGAGCGTCATCATCCCCGAAGCGCCCTCGGTGTCACCGCCCTGCACGGTGGCCATTGCGTATCCGGTCAACGCTTCGCCGATGGCCGCACGCCCGCCCGATATGAGCGAATCGAGTTCAAAAGGCAGCGCGCTGACGCCGTATTTTTCGGTTTGCAGTGCGTAGATGAACTGGGCAAAGTCCTCTGCGGTCAACTCTGTCTCGACCTGGATCGGCGCGCCGTCGTCGTCCGGCAGAGCAAAGCTGATCGGGATCGGACCTTCATCGAACAAGTCGAACACCGCGTCGATTAAAGTTGGGATGTCAAAGGCTTCTGCGCAGCCCGGCTGGGACGAACACAGCCCGGTAAGGTTGTCGATGCCCCATTGCGCGCTTTCCGCGCGACCCTCTATCCAGCTTCGGTTCGAAACGGTGTCGGCTCCGTCGAGGATCACGGCAGACAGGTAATCGGGAAACTGTCGCAACAGATATTGCCCGAGCAAGGTCGCGTAGGAACTACCGTACACGAATATTTTTTCGTACCCGAGGGCCATTCGCACGTCATTCACGTCAGCTGCGCTTTCCACGTTGTTGTACGTGTCGAAATCCACACCTGCCGCAGTATGCCTTGCAACGCAGGCGCGAAGGAGATCCAGTTCAGATGCTTTCGCGACCTCCGGCGTCAATCCTTGCCGAATCGCGCCGAGTGCGGCCCCATCCGTCTCTGGGCAATCGAGGCGCGGTTTGCTTCGGAACGTGCCGCGCTGTTCCATGAGGATAACGTCCCTGTCGTTGAGGAGCGGACCCAGGAACGGCGTCTGGAACAGAAGCAGGGTCGAGTCCTGTATCATTGTCTGACCCGGACCACCTGCGAGCATAAAGAGCGGCGGCGCGGTGGTCTGCGTTGCCGCACGGATGCGCATGTAGGCAAGTCGGATTTGGCCATCAGCCGGGTTCGAGTGACTTTGTGGAACAACCACATAGCCGCAATCGGTTCCGCCGTTCGGAGCCGCGTTTCCAGGCATTTCCACAAAGCAGTCCGTCAGAATCTCAGTGCTCAGAAGATCTTGAGCGCGCGCTGCAATCGGAGCGGCAACGGCACAAGTCACCGCGATCACGATCAAGCAATTTAAGATCTTCATTCTCGCGTCCTTCTTCGCTATCTTCATTATGCCCGAGTACGCCGCGGCTACGACGATATTTCCGTTTCTTGCAACTCGGTTGTTTTGCACTCCAAGCCGTAACTTGCAGAACGGTCCGTGACGCCGCAGCATCAATGCCGATGCCGGAAAGCCTGACGCGCATAGCAACCGAGGAACGCAGCGCCCGCAAAGTTCAACCACGATGCCAAACCGATCAGGTCATGGTACGCGTCCGTATTACGTGCCGCCCGCGCGTTATTTCTAGTCTTGCCGTCACCGGGCACGGGCTGGTCTGTCGATGCGTCAACTGGGCAACTGCCTGCGGGATCAACCCTTTCGCACCAAACGTACGATCAGGATCAACAGTATCGCGCCGACGACCGCCGCGATAATCGAGCCGATGGTACCAAGCGGGAGCCCCAACAAAGGCAACAGATACCCCGCAAGAAAGGCGCCACCCACTCCATAGAGAACATCCGCAAGCAGACCGGAGCCGGTGCCCTTCACGATCAGGCTGGCAACCCAGCCGATCACGGCACCGACCACAACGACGATCAGTATTCCAATGACGCCGCCCACTGCCCCGCCGAGCGTTTCTGCGGTCGCATCCTGCGCGAATGCCGGCCCTGCTACCAAAAGTGCCAAAATGCCGTTGAGAAGGGTGTTTTTCGTCATGGTTTTCGGCATCCTTTCCTCGAGCGTTCGCAACCGCGCGCGCCTAGTTGATGGCGACAAAAAGTTCGTAGCCCACGGTCTTGTCCGTATCTCGGTCATTGCCCATGAGGTAGAGACGAATGACCCAGGGCCCGCCTTCGCTCAGGCGAAACTCGGTTTCGTTGCCATCCATAGACCCGACATAGGTCGCTTCGCCTGAGCTTCCGGGGGGCAGGATGTTGAAATAGATCGTCCCGTCGCCGTTGGTGGAAGTGGGCGTCAGTTCCACGCGCATCATCTGACCGGCAGCGGCATTAAGGGCATAATCGAAAATCTCGTTTCCCGCGATCGCTCCCTCGAGCGTGACGCTAGACGCCCCGGCGTCGAACTGGACCTGCGCAGCCTCGTCAGACGCTGCGGGAGCGCTGTCGGCCGCGGCCTTCTGGGCCGGGCTGCCGTCGCCACTCACGAAATCAGGCCACGACTTTCCCTCGACCACAAAGTCTATCAGCGTCGTGCCATCGGCATTGTAGGAGCATTGAAAGTCCTCGCTGCGATTTTCGAGATTGATGGTCCCGTTGACAGCGTGGGTTCCGTCTGTGCGTTGGCCTTCGTAGCTGACGCTGGCCTGAGCCTCGTAGTCCATGTAGAAGCTCTGCGCGTCGTTGGCACATTCCTCTGTCATGTAGTCCACCGGTTGCGCAAATGCCGCGCTCGCGGAAAGGACCAGTATGGTGGCGACGGCTGCTGTTTTCATCTGGTTGCCTTTGTTTCCTTGATTTGAATATTGAAACTGCGAACAATTCCGACGACTTGTCCTGCCTGTCAGGCCGCTGGGTTTCTCTGGTGCCCGACTTGATAGGGCAATGCTCAACAATCTGTCGCAGGGATCATGGTGACCGTCTGGTAGCGACCATCTGCCGTGGTGATGCGGGCGCAGGTGTTTGCGCTGGAATTCAGCCAATAGGTCGTCAGACCTTCAGTTCTGTAGGCCGTGTAACCGAGATCCATGATTTCCGCCTCGGACTGGCCCGCACGGGCGCCGCGGAAGGATGTCAGATCGTACTGAGTGCCATATGAAGTAGAAGCGGAGGTCGCCGGCCCACTGGTATCCTCCACGCATGCGGCGAGAGGCAGGAGGACAGCGAGCATAACGAGGTTTTTCATGAGTATTCTTGTTCCTGTAACTGGCCACGGTCAAAGCCGCACGCGATGATTTGACTTAGAGCGTTAGGATGCGTCCGCACACTCTATTGAAGAAGTGATCACAAACAGCTCAACTTGCAAAGGGCGATAATATGCGTTTTCATACGCGATATTAAGCATTGCTGTTATCCGCCGAGCGCCATGCTGCGTTGCCAAATGTGTATAGCGACGCCTTCGGCGTTTTGTCTTTTCCGGCTGGTTTGGTACCTCGCACACGAAATGAATTCATGTACAGGGACAGGGTCATGGATCTGAACACCGTCAGGGAAGCTCGACGTCGGCTGGGATTTACCCAAGCTGATCTGGCGGCCATGCTGAATGTCGATCAGGGAACGGTCAGCCGATGGGAGCGAGGATTGGAAGCACCGAGACCGGCGACCTATTCGAAAATTCGTGACATCATTCTTCGTCACGAGGACCGTCGCGTTTTTGATCGGATGGTAGCGACGGTTCGCCACAATCTGCTTGCTTCCTGCCTGACCGATGCGGATGTGCGGCTGACCGAGGTCTCCACAGACTGCGTTTCCCACTACAGGTCGAAAGGTGTCGATATCCGTCGGCATTTGGGAACCAGTCTCGAACAATACGCCGAGTCCATCAACATGGTGGAGGCTTGGAAGGCATTCGAGGAATCGGGCCTTCGAGCTGGAGATGGCTTGATGTTGAGGCTCGTATCGAACGTCAAAGGTCAAGGACAGGTTGCACACTACGAGCCACTCGTCACAGACGGTGTGGTGGTGGGCTTCATGAGTTCGCTTGTCCGAACATTTTCGTTTGCGCCGAATTCCGAGGTGACTTTGGAACATGCATCCGTGCTTCATGCAGACAGTACGGACATGATGACCCCGCTCTACTGTGGCCAGAGATCTGCCGAGATACAGCAAATCCGATACGCCGGTACTCGCGCACGATAACCCGGATCGACGATCACACTGAGGCGGCACCCAAAGACGCTCGCGGACCGCGAATACAACGCGCTTATTTGCGAGATTGACCAGCTAGGTGTTCGTTCCCGGCATCTGGTGGATCGGAGCGACGATGAATCTGTTCGGCTCTGAAGTCCAGATGACCTGCTCCCCCGAAAAGTCCTCGATTTGAGGTTAGCCTGTTCTCCAACTGAAGAGACAGACGATGAAGAGAGGCCGTTTCAGCGAAGAACAGATCATTGGCATTACGAAAGAGCACCAAGCAGGGCTGGGTGCGAATGAGCTCTGCCGCAAGCACGGCATCAGCGATGCAACCTTTTATAAGTGGCGATCCAAGTATGGCGGGATGGAGGTGTCAGACGCGCGGCGGCTGAAGACGCTGGAACTATAATGCGCCGTTGCCGAGAACAACTTGGCATTGAGCAGCATAGCATGTCCGCTATTTGCCACACATTTCGGTTTTGTGCCGCTGCAGCGAAGGTCCGTTTCCCGCCCAATGTGCCGGACAAATTCTCTCCAGTGGCCAAGTCTTCTGACGCAGGTCTCGTCGTCTCTCAAAGAACCACCGAGCACATCTTTGTAAATTAACCCTTTGTTAACACTGAAGGTTTCGCCGCGAAACCGGGGGCGGGGCCCCGTCAGCCGAGGAAGCGGTCGGCCACCTCCCCGCTCATCCAGGCCACCTTCCCCCCGGCAATCGTCGCCACGATCCTCCGGCTCCGCGGCTCCATGACCACCAGGTCCGCCCGCATCCCGGCCTCCAGGCGGCCCCGGTCCTCCAGCCCCAGCATCCGCGCCGGACCGTCCGAGACCAGCCGCCAGGCCTCCGCCTCTCCCAGCAGCCCCAGTTCCACGCAGCGCCGGGCCGCCCGCGCCGGGGAGGGGTAGTGGTAGTCCGAGGCCAGCGCATCGCAGAGCCCCTCCGCGATCAGCTCCGCCGCCGAGACGTTGCCCGCGTGGCTCGCCCCCCGGACGAGGTTGGGGGCCCCGAGCACGATGCCATCCCCCGCCTCCCGCGCCGCCCGGGCGGCCTCGGCGGTTTCCGGGAATTCCGAGATCGTCACCCCCCGCGCCCGCCAGACCGCCCGACCCTCCGCCGTCCGGTCGTCGTGACTGCCCATCCGCACCCCGAGCCCGGCCAGCCCGGCGCAGAGCGCGTCCAGCGCCCCCGGCACCTCGTCCGAGCGCCCGTGCAGCCCGGTCATCAGCGCCAGGTGCGCCTCGGGCGATCGCCCGCTCTTCAGCGCCTGGCCGGTCAGCCGCGGCGGCTTGCGCCCCTCGGCCAGCCGCTGGTGGGGCAGGTGGTCGTTGAACACGACGTAGGAGATGCCCCAGCGCCGGATCGCCTCCATCGCCCGTTCCTGCGCGTCGAGGTAATGCGTCTCCAGCCGCAGCTGCAGCCGCAGATCCACCGGAACCCCCGGAGCCACGGCGGCCACGGCGGCAAAGACCTCCTCGGCGAAATCCGGCCCGCGCATTCCGCCTTCCCATGACCAGAACTGCGCCAGGACCGCCGTGGTGATGCCGTTCGCCGCCAGTTCGGCCGCGCAGGCGACCACGCCCGAATCGCGTTCCCGCAGCGCCCCGCGCCGGGGTGCCATGTGCCGTTCGAACCCGTCGCCGTGCGGGTCCACGATCCCCGGCAGGATGTCGTAGCCGGAGAGATCGACGCGCCGCCCCGCGGGTGTGTCCCGGATCACGCCGGCGTCCAGCGCCAGCGGGCCCCTGTCCCAGCCGTCGGGCCGCATCACCCGGGCGTTTTCCAGCGTCAGGGCGATCACGGCGTCACGGTCGGGCGCGAAGGGCGGTTCGGAGCGTTCATCCGCTTGAGATACGGCCTCCGACCGCCCTATGAAAGAGCCAAAGGAGAATGCCATGTCCCCCCGTCTGGCCTGCCGCGCCGTGATCCTGCATGACAACCGCCTGCTGCTCGTGAACGCCTGGCCGGGCCACAGGAGCGACCTCTGGTGCGCGCCCGGAGGCGGGGTGAACGCCGGTGCCTCGCTGCCCGACAACCTGCGGCGGGAGGTGCACGAGGAAACCGGCCTCACCGTGCGCGTCGGCCCGCCCTGCCTGGTCAACGAATACCACGATCCCGGCAGCGGCTTTCACCAGGTCGAGATCTTCTTCCGCTGCAGGATCGAGAGCGGCACCCTCGACCCCGGCTGGCGCGACCCGGAGAACATCGTCCACACCCGCCGCTTCGTCACGCGCGAGGAGATGGCCACCTTGCGCTTCAAGCCCGACAGCCTGCCCGATGTCGCCTGGAACCGGGGCATGGGCTATGACCCGCTGGAACTGCTCGCACACTGACCGTCGCGTGCCGCGTGCCGCGCGCGGCGGGGAATCGGCCGCAACCCCGCCCGCCGATCATGGGCATGAAACCCTTTACCTGTGGTGAACGCCGCGACCCCCCGAACGCCCGACGCCCCGCAAAGCCGCTGGACCGCCGTCGTCCCTCCGCTTAGGGTCCGCACATGCTCCGCTATGCCGCCAAACGTCTGGTATCGCTCGCGATCAGCCTGCTGGTCGCCTCGCTGGTCATCTTCCTGGTGGTCGAGGTCGCGCCGGGCGATCCGGCGAGCTACATGCTCGGCATCAACGCGCAGCCCGACACCCTTGCGGCCCTGCGCGCGGAGCTCGGCCTCGACATGCCGGCGGCGCAACGCTACCTGCACTGGCTCGGCGGCATGATGACCGGAGATTTCGGCACCTCCTACACCTACCGCGCCCCGGTGGCGGGCATGGTGGCGGACCGGCTTCAGGTCTCGCTGCCGCTGGCGCTGCTGGCACTGGTGCTGGCGGTGAGCATCGCCTTCCCCGCCGGCATCCACGCCGCCTCCCGCCGGGGCGGTGCCGCGGATACGGTGGTCATGGGCGCCACCCAGCTCGGCGTGGCGATCCCGAATTTCTGGTTCGCGATGCTGCTCGTGCTGCTCTTCGCGCTCAAGCTGCGCTGGTTCAGCGCCGGCGGCTTTCCCGGCTGGGAGCAGCCCGGCGCCGCGCTGAAATCCCTGGCCCTGCCCGCCGTCGCGCTGGCGCTGCCGCAGGCTGCGATCCTGACGCGGGTCATGCGCTCCTCCCTCCTCGACATCCTCGGCGAAGACTTCATCCGCACCGCGCGCGCCAAGGGGCTGAGCCGGCGTCAGGCCCTGTGGCGCCACGGGCTGCGCAACGCGCTGATCCCGGTGCTGACCATCCTCGGGCTGCAATTCTCCTTCCTGCTGGCCGGGGCGATCATCATCGAACAGGTGTTCTTCCTGCCGGGGCTGGGGCGGCTGATCTTCCAGGCGATCACCCAACGCGACCTGATCGTGGTGGAATCCGTGGTGATGCTGCTGGTCTTCGCGGTGATCGCCGTGACCTTCCTCACCGATCTCGCCTATGCGGCGGTCGATCCCCGGCTGAGGGCGCGCCGATGACCCGCTCGCTCGTTCTCGGCGCCGGGCTGACCGCGCTGTTCCTGCTGGCGGCGCTCGTGTCCTTCGTCTGGACCCCGGGCGACGCGCTGGCGATGAACATCCCCGGCCGGCTGCAACCGCCCTCCGCCGCGCACCTGCTCGGCACCGACCACTTCGGCCGCGACATGCTCAGCATGGTGATGCTGGGGGCGCGGACCTCCATCGCGGTGGCGCTGGTGGCGGTGGGCATCGGCATGGGGGCCGGGGTGCCGCTGGGCCTCGCCGCCGCCGCGCGCCGGGGCGGCTGGCCGGACGAGATCATCATGCGGATGAACGACCTGATCTTCGCCTTCCCGAGCCTGGTCATCGCGATCCTCATCACCGCCGTCTTCGGGCCGGGCGCAACCAATGCCATCATCGCCATCGGCATCTTCAACATCCCGGTCTTCGCCCGCCTCACCCGCGGCGCCGCGCTGTCGCTCTGGCGGCGCGACTTCATCCTCGCCGCCCGGGTCGCGGGCAAGTCGACCCTGCGGATCAGCGCCGAACACATCCTGCCGAACGTCCTCAACCTGCTCATCGTCCAGGGCACGATCCAGTTCTCCCTCGGCATCCTCGCCGAGGCCGGGCTGTCCTATGTCGGCCTCGGAGCCCAGCCCCCGATCCCGAGCTGGGGAAGGATGCTCGCCGATGCCCAGACCATGGTCTCGCTCGCGCCGCATGTGGCGATCATCCCCGGCCTCGCCATCGTGCTGATGGTGCTCGGCCTCAACCTGCTGGGCGACGGGCTGCGCGACCGGCTCGATCCCCGCCTGCGGCCGGTGCGCGGATGACCGGCCCGACCCCGCCCCGGTCTTCTTCTGGCGCGAAATATCCCGGGGGTCCGGGGGCAGAGCCCCCGGCCGGTCGGGCCGGGCCCGCGCCCGGTCCGAAACCGCTGCTCGCCATCGACCGCCTGTCGGTCGCGATCCGCGGCAGGCAAGTCCTGCGCGACATCTCGCTGAGCATCGCCGCGGGCGAGATCCTCGCCCTCACCGGGGAATCCGGCTCGGGGAAATCCATGACCGCCTTCGCCACCATGGGCCTGCTGCCCGGGGGCGCGACCGCCGGCGGCCGCATCCTGCTCGACGGAACCGACCTTCTCGGCCTGTCCGAACCGGCGCTCTGCGCCCTGCGCGGCCGCGAGATCGGCATGATCTTCCAGGAGCCGATGACCGCCCTCAACCCCCTGCAGACCATCGGTGCGCAGGTGACCGAGACCATTCTCGTCCACCGCGCCATGGCGCGGCCTGCGGCGCGCCGGCGCGCGCAGGAGATCCTCGCCCGTGTCGGTCTGCCCCCCGACAGGGTCCCGATGCGCCGCTACCCGCACGAGCTGTCCGGCGGCCAGCGCCAGCGCGTCGTCATCGCCATGGCCATGGCCCTGCGGCCGCGCCTGCTGATCGCGGACGAACCGACCACGGCGCTCGATGTCACCACGCAGGCGCAGGTGCTCGCCCTGCTCGAGGATCTGGTGCGCGAAGAGGGGCTGGCCCTGATGCTCATCACCCACGATCTCGCCGTGGTCGCGGACGTGGCGCATCGCATCGCGGTGATGAAGGACGGCGCGATCGTCGAGGAGGGCGGGACCGCCGCGCTCCTTGCCGGGATGCGCCATCCCTACACGAAGCAGTTGTTCGACGCCTCCCGCCACCGCGCCGTGCTGCACGAGACCGCCCCCGCCGGGCCGCTGCTGCGGGTCGACGGGGTGGTCCGGGACTATCCGCAGCCGCGCGCCTCCCTCTTCGGGCCCGTGCGCAGCTTTCGCGCCGTCGACCACGTCGGCTTCGACATCGCGCGGGGCGAACGGGTCGGGCTGGTCGGCGAATCCGGTTGCGGAAAGTCCACCCTCGCGCGGGCGATCCTCGGGCTGGACCGGATCCAGGCGGGGCGCATCACGCTCGGGGAGCGGCCGGTCTTCACCGAAGGACGGCCCGACCGCACGGTCCGCCGCCGCATCCAGGCGGTGTTCCAGGACCCCTACGGGTCCTTCGATCCGCGCCACCGGGTCGGGCGCCTGATCGCCGAGCCGTTCCACCTGCTCGACGATCCGCCCGCGGGGGCCGACCGCGACCGCGCCGTCGGCCGGGCGCTGCGCGATGTCGGGCTCGATCCCGCCGACGCGGACCGCCATATCCACGCCTTTTCCGGCGGCCAGCGCCAGCGCATCGCCATTGCCCGGGCGCTCATCATCCGGCCTGACCTGGTGATCTTCGACGAGGCGGTTTCGGCGCTGGACGTGCGGGTGCGGGCGCAGATCCTCGATCTGATCGCGGATCTGTCGCGGCAGTACGGGCTCGCCTATCTCTTTGTCTCGCACGACCTTTCCGTCGTGCGCTCGATCACCGACCGGGTGCTGGTGATGCGGGCCGGGCGGATCGTCGAGCAGGGGCCGACCGCTTCGGTATTTGACAACCCGACCAATTGGTATACCAAATCTCTCCTGGAGGCCGCGCCCGTTCTGCCGGCGCCGGCGGGAGGAGGAGAAACCGATGCTGGACAGCCTGTCCCCTGACACCGCGCGCGTATTGATCGGCGGCGCATGGCGCGACACCGCCGAGACCCTGCCGGTTCTGAACCCCTCGACCGGAGAGGAGATCGGGCGCATCGCCCGGGGCACGGCACAGGATATCGACGATGCGGTGACCGCCGCGCAGGCCGCGATGGACGGGGACTGGGGCCGGATGCCGGCCTTCGAACGCGGGCGCATCCTGACCCGGATCGGCCGGCTGGTGGCCGAACAGGTCGAGGCTCTGGCCGAGATGGAGGCCACGGATGTCGGCAAGCCGCTGAAACAGGCGCGGGCCGATGCGGTGGCGCTGGCGCGCTACTGCGAATTCTACGGCGGCGCGGCGGACAAGGTGCATGGCACCACGATCCCCTATCTCGACGGCTACACGGTCTACACGCTGCGCGAGCCGCACGGCGTCACCGGCCATATCATCCCGTGGAACTACCCGATGCAGATCATCGGCCGCTCGGTTGGCGCGGCGCTGGCGATGGGCAATGCCTGCGTGCTGAAACCGGCCGAGGATGCCTGCCTGACCGCGCTTGCCTTTGCCCGCCTTGCGCAGGAGGCGGGGCTTCCGGCGGGGGCGCTGAACGTGGTGCCGGGCCTCGGGTCCGAGGCGGGCGCGGCGCTGTCGGCGCATCCGGGCATACGCCACATCAGTTTCACCGGCTCCGTCGCGACCGGCGGCGCCGTGCAGAAGGCGGCGGGCGGCAATGTCATCCCTGTGACGCTGGAACTGGGCGGCAAGGGCCCGCAACTGGTGTTCGAGGATGCCGACCTCGACGCCGCGCTGCCCTTTCTCGTGAATGCCGGGCTGCAGAACGCCGGCCAGACCTGCTCGGCCTCGTCGCGCATCCTCGTGCAGCGGCCGATCTGGGACGAGCTGGTGCGGCGCATGTCCGACGCCTATGCCGCCAAGCGGGTGGGGCCGGCGATGGAGGATCACGACCTCGGCCCGCTGATCAGCGCGGTGCAGAAGCGACGGGTCGAAGGGTTTCTGGACAAGGGCGCGGACCTGCCGGTGCTGGCGCGCGGCGCCTTCGTCGAGGGCCTGCCGGAGGGCGGGAACTACGTGCTGCCGACGCTCTACGGGCCGGTGGCGCAGGATCACGCGCTGGCGCAGCAGGAGATCTTCGGCCCGGTGCAGGTGGTCATTCCCTTCGACACCGAAGAGGAGGCCGTGGCGATCGCCAACGGCACCGAGTTCGGCCTGACCTCGGGGATCTGGACGCGCGACGGGGCGCGGCAGATGCGGCTCGCCAGGGCGATCCGGTCGGGACAGGTCTACATCAACAATTACGGCGCCGGGGGCGGGGTGGAGCTGCCCTTCGGCGGGATCGGAAAGTCCGGGCACGGACGGGAGAAGGGCTTCGAGGCGCTGTACGGCTTCTCGGTGCTCAAGACCGTCGCGGCGTATCACGGCTGAGAGGGAGACAGCATGTCTGACAGGTTTGAAGGGCGCCGCGCCATCGTCACGGGCGGCGCGTCGGGAATTGGTCTGGCCGTATCGCGCCGGATCGCGCGCGAGGGCGGCGAGGTCGTGGTCTGGGACGTCAGCGACAAGGCGCTCGGGGCGGTGTCGCGCGAGGCGGGGTTCCGGACGCGCAGGATCGACGTGACCGATGCCGATGCGGTCGCCGCCGCGGTGGCCGAGGACGGGGCCGGGGGGCTGGACATCCTGGTCTGTTCGGCGGGGATCACCGGGCCGAACGTGCCGCTGGCCGAGTACCCGGTCGCGGACTGGCTCAAGGTCTATGCGCTGAACGTGCACGGGGTGTTCTACTGCAACCGCGCCGCCGCGCCGCTGATGGCGCAGGCCGGTTACGGGCGCATCGTCAACATCGCCTCGGTCGCGGGCAAGGAGGGCAATCCCAACGCCTCGGCCTATTCCTCGTCCAAGGCGGCGGTGATCGGCCTGACGAAATCGCTCGGCAAGGAGCTGGCGACGGCGGGGGTGACGGTGAATGCCGTGGCCCCTGCGGCGGTGGAGAGCCCGATCTTCGAGCAGATGACCAAGGAGTTCATCGCCTTCATGAAGTCCAAGATCCCGATGAACCGCTTCGGGACGGTGGACGAGATCGCGTCGATGGTCTGCTGGCTGGCGTCGGAGGAGGCGTCGTTCACGACCGGCGCGACCTTCGACCAGTCGGGCGGCCGGGCGACATTCTGAACAGCGAGGGGGAGGAGAGCCCATGAGATTGCAAGGCAAGACCGCGATCGTGACCGGGGGAGGGTCCGGGTTCGGGGCCGGCATCGTGCATCGCTTCGCGGAGGCCGGGGCACGGGTGCTGGTGGCCGACATCGACGCCGGGAATGCCGCCCGGGTGGCGGCGGAGCACGGGCAGGTGGCCTGCACGGTCGACGTGGCGGACGGCGCGAGCGTCGATGCCATGGCGGCGCAGGCGATCGAGGCCTACGGGCATGTGGACATCCTGGTCAACAACGCCGGGATCACCCATGTGCCGACGCCGATGGAGGAGGTGGAGGAGGCCGAGTTCGACCGGGTCTTCGCGGTGAACTGCAAGTCGGTCTACCTGACGGCGCGGGCGCTGGTGCCGCATTTCAAGGCGCGCGGTTCCGGCTGCATCCTGAACATGGCCTCGACGGCGGGCGTGTCGCCGCGGCCGCGGCTGAACTGGTACAACGCCTCGAAGGGCTGGATGATCACCGCGACCAAGGCCATGGCGGTGGAACTGGCACCGGAGGGGATCCGGGTCAACGGGCTCAACCCGGTGATGGGGCAGACGGCGCTGATGGGCCGGTTTCTCGGCGATGACACGCCGGAGCGGCGGGCGGCGATCCTGTCGACCATCCCGCTCGGGCGGTTCTCGACCCCGGACGATCTCGCGTATGCGGCGGTGTACCTCTGCTCGGACGAGGCGTCGCTGGTGACGGGGGTCTGCATGGAGGTCGACGGCGGGCGCTGCATCTGAGCGGGGCGACGCTCCTTCGGAGAAGGATCGGGGGCGCTGCCCCCGGCGCCGTTCCGGCGCCTCCCCCGGGATATTTCGGGCCAGAAGATGCCGGGGGCGCTTGAACGGGGTGCCGCGGCGGGGGATGCTGGGGCGGATGTCGAAGGGGAGGGGACATGCGGCCGGGGCCACGCAATCTGATCACCGATGTTGCCGGGTTGCGCGTGGGCCATGCGCAGGCTCCGGTTTTGAAGTCCGGGACGACCGTCGTCGTCGGGGATGAGCCCTTCGTCGCCTCGGTCGCGGTGATGGGCGGGGCGCCGGGAACGCGGGAGACGGATCTGCTGGCGCCGGACAAGACGGCGCCCGGTGTCGATGCGCTGGTGCTTTCGGGCGGCAGCGCCTTCGGCCTTGCGGCGGCGCAGGGGGTCATGGACGCGCTGCATGCGGCGGGGCGGGGATTTGCGGTGTTTTCGGCGCGGGTGCCCATCGTTCCGGCGGCCATCCTGTTCGATCTTCTGAACGGCGGCGACAAGGATTGGGGGGAGAACCCCTATCCGGCGCTGGGACGGGCGGCGCTGGCGGCCTGCGGGGACGGGTTCGCGCTGGGCAGCGTCGGCGCGGGATGCGGGGCGCAGACCTCCCGTCACAAGGGCGGGCTGGGGTCGGCCAGCCTGGTCCTCGCCGATGGCATCACGGTCGGCGCGCTGGTGGCCGTGAACCCGACCGGCAGCGTGACGACGCCTTCGGGGCGGCATTTCTGGGCCGCGCCCTTCGAGGTCGGGGCGGAGTTCGGCGGGCTGGGCAGCGATCCGGCGGCGGGCCTCCAGGCCCTGCCCGAGAGCCGCAAGAGCGGGGCGATGGCGGCGCTGGGCAACACCACCATCGCCGTGGTCGCGACCGATGCGGCGCTGGACAAGGCGCAGTGTCACCGCATGGCCGTGGCGGCGCATGACGGCATGGGGCGGGCGATCGTGCCCGCGCATTCGCCGATGGACGGCGACCTCGTGTTCGGGGCGGCGACCGGGCGGCGGGTGCTGGAGGCGCCCGCGGTCCAGCTTTCGGCCATCGGCCACGCGGCCTCCGTCTGCCTGTCGCGGGCGATCGCGCGGGCGGTGTGGGAGGCGACGCCGTCGCCCGGAGACACCTTGCCGACGCTGCGCGCGGAACTGGGGCTGGACTGAGCCGGGCCTAGCGCAGGATCGGCGGCTTGTCGGGGTCGGAGCCGGGGGCGGGGCGCGCCGGCGGGGCCTCCGCGATCTCGGGCTGCGGCAGGTCGAAGCGCAGGGCCACGCGGGCGAGGCGGGCGGCCAGTTCGTCGGTGTCGCGCAGAAAGAGCACGTCCAGCGCCCCCGCGTCGATGCCGGAAAACACCAGCGCCTCGTTCACCGCGCGGGCCAGGGCGTCTTCGGCGCCGGGCAGGGTGCCGGTGAAGGCGAGCAGGTGGCTGCGCAACCCGTCGGCATAGGTGACCCCGGCCAGCCAGGCGTGGCGGGCAAAGCCGCCGGCGGTGGCGAGCTTGGTGTCGAGCGCGCCGAGCAGCACCTCGGGAAGGCCCTTGGGGGCCGAGACCTCGGAGACCTGCGCCTCGGTTTCGGCGGGGCCGTGGCCGAGCGTTTCGGAGAGCCAGTCGACCGCCTCGGGGGGGAGCAGGATCGAGGAGGGGGCGACTTCGAGATTGACGCCGAGGCCGATCCCCTGCCCGGCGAGCATGGCGGTCACCGCGCGCCCGGAGAGCGCCGCATAGGGGGCGGGGCGGCCGACGAATTGCGACAGGCGGTCCTCGCGGTCGAAGATCAGCACGAAGCGGTGGTCGGAGAGGTCGAAGATCTCGGGTTCGATGCGGTCGCCCTCGATCTCGCGGGTGAGCAGCAGGAACATCTCGCTGTCGGCCAGCCGTTCGTAGAACCGCAGGCGGGCGCTGTCGCTGTCCGGGGCGGCCTCCATCGCGGCATGGGCGGTGTCGAGCGGCGTTTCGGTCATGTCATTTCCTCGCGGACGCGGGCGCGGAGCACCGGCAGCAGGTCGGTTTCGAACCACGGGTTGCGTTTCAGCCATCCCGTATTGCGCCAGGACGGATGCGGCAAGGGCAGGGCGCCGGGCAGATGGTCGCGCCAGCCCGCGACGGTGTCGGTCACGCTGCCCCGCGCACCGAGGTGGTAGCGGTGGGCATGGGCACCGACGAAGACCCGCAGGCGCACCTGTCCCAGCGCGGCGAAGAGCGCGTCGTGCCATGTGTCGCGGCAGAGCGGCGGCGGCGGCAGGTCGGCGCCCCGGGCGTCGTAGCCGGGAAAGCAGAAGGCCATGGGCACGATGGCGACGCGGTCCCGGTCGTAGAACTCGGCCCGCGACAGGCCGAGCCAGTCGCGCAGCCGGTCGCCCGACGCATCGTCGAAGGGTATGCCCGAAGCGTGCACCCGCATTCCCGGCGCCTGACCGGCGATCAGCAGCCGCGCGCCGGGTCGGAACCAGACCACCGGGCGCGGCGCGTGCCGGGTCGCCGTGGCCGCGAAGCGGTCGGCGCAGAGCCGGCAGGCCGCGAGGCGCCGGGCGATGTCGGAGAGCGGCTGTGTCATCCCGACCAATCTAGGAAGCCCCGCGCGGAGGAGCCAGAGCCATTGTTCGACAAAGATCGAAATGTCGCTTGCACGACTCGATGATTTCGACAATCCTAGAAATATGAAAATCGAAGACCCCTCCGACCTCGCCCTGGAACTGGCCGCGTCGAAATTCGCCGCGCTCGGTTCGGAACAACGGCTGAACGTGCTGCGCGTGCTGGTGCGGGCGGGCCCGGAGGGGCTGTCCATCGGCACCCTGGGCGAACGCGCCGGGGTGGGCGGGTCGACCCTGACCCATCACCTGCGCATCCTGACCCAGGCCGGGCTGGTCCGGCAGGCGCGGCAGGGCCGCAGCATCATCTGCGCGGCGGCGGCCTATGACGAGGTCCAGAGCCTGTCGCACTTCCTTCTGAAGCATTGCTGTGCCGATTGCGGCACCACGGAGCACGATCATGGCTGACACCTCATCCCCGATGCCGCGGCTGCCGAAGGTCGACAAGGGGTGGCTGGCGACGGCGCTCATCCTTGCCGGACTGGCGCTGTTCGACCGCGATGCGCTGGTTCCGACGCTGCGCTTCGCGCTGGGGGCGTTGTGGCACACCGCGCCCTTCGTGCTTTTCGCGGTGGCGGCGGTAGCCTACGTGAAGGCGGCCGGGGCCGAGGCGATGCTGGCGCGCGCCTTCGAGGGGCGCGAGACGCGGATGATCCTGCTCGCGGCGCTGATGGGCGGGCTGTCGCCCTTCTGTTCCTGCGAGGTCATTCCCTTCATCGCCGCCCTTCTGGCGGTCGGCGCTCCGCTCTCCGCGGTGATGGCGTTCTGGCTGGCCTCGCCTCTGATGGACCCGGCGATGTTCCTCGTGACCTCGGGCACGCTGGGCTGGGATTTCGCGATCGGCAAGACGGTTGCGGCGGTGGGCATCGGGCTGCTGGGCGGTTACGGCACCATGCTGCTCAAGACCTCGCCGGTCTTTGCCGACCCGCTGCGCGAGAAGCCGGTGATCTCGGGCGGGGGCGGCTGCGGCTGCTGCGCACCGAAGAAGCCCTTCGGAGGAACGCCGGTCTGGCGCTTCTGGCAGGAGGCGGCGCGGCGCGAGACCTTCCGCAGCGAGGCGCTGACCAATCTCGTCTTCCTGGTGAAATGGCTGCTGCTGGCCTACGTGATCGAGGCGGTGATGCTGCGCCATGTTCCGGCGGAATCCATCGCGGCCCTGCTGGGCGGCGAGGGCATCGTGCCGATCCTGCTGGGGGCGGTGATCGGCGCGCCGGCCTATCTCAACGGTTATGCCGCGGTGCCGCTGGTGCATGCGCTGCTGGAGCAGGGCATGTCGGACGGCGCTGCCATGTCCTTCGTCATCGCGGGCGGGGTGAGCTGCATTCCGGCGGCGGTGGCGGTCTGGGCTCTGGTCAAGCCCCGGGTCTTTGCCGCATATTTGGGATATGCCGTCTTCGGAGCGATCATCGCGGGTCTCGCATGGGGCGCGATTGCCTGAGAACGGGGCACGGCCTGCGGCCGATGCGCCCGCCGCGGGGCTGTGGCGGAGGTCACTGATTGCCCTGTGGATGCCTTTCCGTTACATCGCGCGGAAGACTTTTCCTAACGGCCTCGGGGGGGACTTCATGTACCGCGTCTGGAATTTCCTGGCGAATTATTCGTTGTTGCTGATCATCGGTGCGATCATCGCACTGCTCTGGGCGAACGTCACGCCCGACAGCTATCATCACTTCGTCGAATTCGTGATCTGGGATCATGCCCCCATCGGGCACCTGCACGACGGGCATCGCACCCTGACGTTGCATTATCTCGTCAACGACTGCCTCATGGCGCTGTTCTTTGCCATCGCGGCCAAGGAAGTCTGGGAGGCGGTGATCCTCGAGAACGGCTCGCTGCGCGGCAAGAAGGCGGCCACGCCGCTGTTCGCCACGCTCGGCGGGATGCTGGGGCCGATCACCGTCTACCTCGGGATTGCGGCCGTCCTGGGGTCCGAGACCTACAGCGCGGTCGCCAACGGCTGGGCGATCCCGACCGCGACGGACATCGCGTTTTCCTACCTCGTCGGGCGGCTGGTCTTCGGCGCGGGCCACCCGGCGGTGCGCTTCCTGCTGCTGCTCGCCATCGCCGACGATGCGGCCGGGCTGATCATCCTTGCGGTGTTCTACCCGTCGGGCGAACTTGCGCCGGTCTGGCTGCTGTTCTCCTTCGGGGCGGCGGCGCTGGTGTTCATCCTGTTCAACTGGCTGCCCCGCAAGCTGGACACCGGCAAGCAGGACCGGCCGAACTCCACCTGGATCCGCGCCAAGCTCAGCTTCTGGCCCTATGCCATCGCGGGCGCGATGTCCTGGTACGGCTTCATGCAGTCGGGCATCCACCCGGCGCTGGGCCTGCTGCCGGTTGTGCCGGCCATTCCCCATGCCGATCGCGCCTTCGGCTTCTTCGCCGAGGCGGAGGAACACCTGCACGACCTGCTGAACGTGATCGAGCACGCGCTGAAACATCCGGTCGAGGTGGTGCTTTTCTTCTTCGGCCTGCTCAACGCGGGGGTCGAATTCTCGTCCATGGGCGCCGCGACCTGGCTGGTTCTGGCGGGCCTGCTGATCGGCAAGCCGCTGGGCATCTTCATCTTCGGCTACATCGCCGCGCGGCCGCTGAAACTGGGAATCCCCGAGGGCATGCGGATCATCGACCTCGTCGCCGTGGGCTGCGTTGCCGCCATCGGTTTCACCGTGTCGTTGTTCGTCGCCTCGGTGGCCTTCGATGCGGGCCCGGTGCAGGACGCCGCCAAGATGGGTGCGCTGTTCAGCTTCGCGGCGGCGGCGATCTCGATCCTCGTCGGGCGCCTGCTGCGCGTCGAGAAGATCGAGGGCTGATCCGGGTATCATCCGCTCTGCCCTTCGCGGGGCAGGCAAGGGGGCGCTCCGTCACGGGGCGCCCCTTTTCCGTTCCGGACCCGGTGCGCGCACCCGAATGTGACGGGACAAAGCCCGCTCACGATTGTGTTTTGTTTCGGATTTACGACATAATGTCACCAAATTCGGGTCCTAAGACATGCTTAATCAGCCATCCGTTAAAGGTGGATCAAGAGCAGGTGCCGGGGCAGACGGGATGTTAGAGTTCGACATGGTCAGCAAGTCCTTCTGGACGGGGCAACGCCGCAAGGTGATCCTCGACAGGGCGTCTTTCCGGGTCGAACTCGGGGAATCCCTCGGCATTCTCGCGCCCAACGGCACCGGCAAGACCACGATGATCCGCATGATGGCGGGTCTCGAAAAGCCCGACGAGGGGGAGATTCGCAGCAATTGCCGGGTGTCCTTTCCGCTGGGCTTCATGGGTGGCGTCATCAGCAAGATCTCGGCCCGCGAGAACGCCCGTTTCATCGCGCGGATGTACGGGCTCGATCCCGACTACGTGGAAAGCTTCTGCCGCTGGCTCTGCGGGCTGGGCGAATATTTCGACCAGCCGCTCGGCACCTATTCCAGCGGGATGCGGTCGCGGTTCACCTTTTCCCTGATGCTCGCGCTGGATTTCGACATCTACCTCATCGACGAGGGGATGCCGAATTCGACGGATGTGGAGTTCAACCGGCGCGCGGGCGACATCCTTGCCGAACGGCTGCGCACCACGACGATCATCATCGTGTCGCACCAACCCGCGGTGCTGGAGAAATTCGCGCGCAAGGCGGCGGTCCTGATGGACGGCAGGCTGCACATGTTCGAAACCTTGGAAGAAGCGAAACGGCTCTATGACTACGAAACCCAAGGCTAAGAAATTCCGCATCCGCCGGAGCCTGCCGGCCGAGACGGGGACATCCGCCGCAGCGGAGGCGGCGGTGCGCGCCCCGGCGGCGGAGCCGCGCCCCGCCGTGTCGCAAGCGCCCCAGCCGCAGCCCGCGCCCCCGCAGCCCCGCGCCGAGCCGCAACCCGCGCCCTCCCGCGCGGGCATGGTCAGCACCGCCGCCGAAGTGGCGGGCGAAACCGACATGGACGCCATCCGCCGCGAGGGGCTGACCGGCCGCCAGCTGCGCATGGCGCGCCGCGTGGCGCAGAAACACGGGCTTGCCCCGACCTCGGATTTCGACGCGGTGCGGCTGCTGCGCGTGCGCGGCATCGACCCGTTCCAGCGCGCCAACATGCTGGAACTGGTGGTGCCGGGCGGCGGTGACGGCGACGGGCCGGGTGCACCTCCGGCCGATGCGCTGCCGCCCGCGCCGCGCCCCGATCCGCGTGTCCAGCTGCCTCAGACCGTGCCCGCGGCCAGACCGCAGCTGCCGTCGACCCAGACCGCCAGCCCGGCCGAGCGCCGCGCCGCCGAGATCCTGCAGATCCAGCGCGAACTCGCCGCGCGCCGGCGCAAGAAGATGCTGCTGCTGCTGACGCGGCTGGCCTTCTTCGTGCTGCTGCCGACCATCGTCGCGGGCTACTATTTCTATGCCGTCGCCACGCCGATGTATTCGACCAAGTCGGAATTCCTCATCCTCAAGGCGGAGAACAACGGCGGCTCCATGGGCAGCCTGTTCTCTGGCACGCAGTTCGCCACCAACCAGGATGCCATCGCGGTGCAGAGTTACCTGTTGTCCAAGGACGCGATGCTGCGGCTCGACCGGGACGAAGGCTTCAAGGTTCATTTCGAGCAGGAGAGCATCGACCCGATCCAGCGCCTGGAGGTCGGCGCCTCGAACGAGGAAGCCTACAAGCTCTACAAGCGCAACATCGAGATCGGCTACGATCCGACCGAGGGCGTCATCAAGATGGAGATCCTCGCGGCGGAGCCCGAAACCGCCGCCCGCTTTGCCCGCGCCCTGATCGGCTATGCCGAAGAGCGGGTGGACAACCTGTCGCTGCGCAAGCGGTCGAACGCGGTGACCGATGCGGAGCTCGGACTGACGGAATCCGAGGATGCCCGCCAGGCGGCTCAGGAAAAGCTCGTCCGTCTGCAGCAGGAAGGGGCGATCATCGACCCGGAGGGCCGCATCGCCGCGCTGCGCGGGCAGGTCAACAACATCGAGATCCAGCTTCAGGAAAAACGGCTGCAATTGCAGGCGCTTCTGGACAACGCGCGCCCGAACCGGGCCAAGGTCGACGGCGCGCAGGGCGACGTGCGGCGGCTCGAGGCGCTGCTGGCGGAGCTGAACGGCCAGATGAACAGCGCCACGACGGGAGAGAATTCCCTGGCGGAGATCGCGGTGCAGGTGCAACTGGCCGAAGCGGACCTCGCGACCCGCGACCTGATGCTGCAATCGGCGCTGGAGCGGCTGGAACAGGCCCGCCGCGACGCGGACAGCCAGGCGCGCTACCTGACCACCTCGGTCGTGCCGGTCGCCTCTCAGGACCCGAGCTATCCGCGCAAGTTCGAGAACACCATTCTCGCCTTCCTGATCTTCGCGGGGATCTACCTGATGATCTCGCTCACCGCCTCGATCCTCCGGGAGCAGGTCGCGAACTGACCGCCCGGCGCGCGGGGGTTCCGGAACGAAAAAGGCCCGCCATCACTGGCGGGCCCTTGGTGTGCGGGGTGTCGGGGTCAGAGCTTTTTGGTGAGCTCCGGCACCGCTTCGAAGAGGTCGGCGACGAGGCCGAAGTCGGCGACCTGGAAGATCGGGGCCTCTTCGTCCTTGTTGATGGCGACGATGACCTTGCTGTCCTTCATCCCCGCAAGGTGTTGAATCGCCCCGGAAATCCCCACCGCGATGTAGAGGTTCGGCGCCACCACCTTGCCGGTCTGGCCGACCTGCCAGTCGTTCGGCGCAAAGCCCGAATCGACCGCCGCCCGCGACGCGCCGACGGCCGCGCCGAGCTTGTCCGCCAGCGCCTCGATCAGCGCGAAATCCTCCTCGGAGCCGACCCCGCGACCCCCCGAGACCACGATCCCGGCCGAGGTCAGCTCGGGCCGGTCGCTTTCCGCCACCTTGTCCGACAACCATTCGGAAAGATTGGGGTTTTCCCCGCGGAGATCGCCTCGACAGGGGCCGATCCGCCCGCCGGAGCGGCCTCGAAGGTCGCGGTCCGGAAGGTGATAACCTTCTTTCATCCTTCGAGCGTACGGTCTGCATGGCATTGCCCGCATAGATCGGCCGTTCGAAGGTATCCGCATCCACCACGGAGGTGACATCGCTCAGAACCATCACGTCCAGCAGCGCCGCGACCCGCGGCAGGATGTTCCTGGCATCGGTCGTGGCCGGCGCCACGATGTGGCTGTAGTCCCCGGCCAGGAGACGATCAGCGCCGCCACCGGCTCTGCCAGGCGGTGCCCGTAGAGCGCATCCTCGGCCACCAGGACCCTTGCCACGCCGGTGATCGTCGCCGCCGCCTCTGCCGCGTCGCGTGCCGCCGAACCCGCGGCCAGCACCGTCACCTCGCCGAGCGCCTGCGCCGCGGTGACGCCTTGGCGGTCGCGTCCATCGACAGCGCGCCGTCGGTGATTTCTGCCAGAAGGAGTACCGCCATCAGATCGCCCCCGCGTCTTTCAGTTTCGCCACCAGCTCGTCGACCGAGCCCACCATGATCCCGCCGCGCGGCCGCCGGTTCCGCGGTCGAGACGATCTCGAGCCGGGGCGCCACGTCGACGCCGTAATCCGCCGGGCTCTTCTCCTCCAGCGGCTTCTTCTTCGCCTTCATGATGTTGGGAAGGCTGGCATACCGCGGCTCGTTCAGCCGCAGGTCGGTGGTGACGATCGCCGGCAGCGCCACCTGATGGTCTGCAGCCCGCCGTCGACCTCGCGCGCCACCGTGGCGCTGTCGCCCTCCACCGCCAGCGTGTTGGCATTGGTCGCCTGCGCCAGCCCGGTCAGCGCCGCCAGCATCTGGCCCGTCGCCCCGAGGTCGTTGTCGATCGCCTGCTTGCCGCAGATCACCAGCCGGGCTGCTCCTCGGCGACGATCGCCGCCAGGATCTTCGCAACCGCCAGCGGCTCGATGTCGTCGTGCACGTCCTCGGCCGCAACCACCAGGATCGCCCGGTCCGCGCCCATCGCAAGCGCCGTGCGCAGCGTCTCCTGCGCCTGCTTCACACCGATGCTCACCGCGATCACCTCGCTCGCGGTCCCCGCCTCCTTCAGCCGGATCGCAGCCTCCACCGCAATCTCGTCGAACGGGTTCATCGACATCTTCACATTCGCAAGATCAACCCCGCTCCCGTCCGCTTTCACGCGAACCTTCACGTTGTAGTCGATCACGCGCTTCACGGGTACGAGTACCTTCATCAGCGGTTTTCTCCCTTTCGGCGCCGCAAGACGTCGCGGCCAGTGAATGCTCTCCCGTGGGGTGATATCGAACTGCCGCAGGGTGAAACAGGGCTAAAACGTCCTGTTAGCGCCAAAGGACGCCGCGTTTTGCGATCGGTGGCGCAAACGGTCGCGGCCGATGCGGGGCGGCCGATCCGCGGGTCAGCCCTTGTCCCGACAGATTCCGCGCAGAGCCGCCCAGCCGGCCGCGTCGAGCGAGGGGCGCGCGGGCTGGTCGTCGGGGGTGGCGGCGCGCGCGGCGTCGATGCGGGTGCCGAGCCGGGGGTGGGACATGAAATGCGCCAGCGGGCCCGAGATATCGCCGCCCATGGCGCGGAACCGCTCGAACATGTCGGCGAGGGCGCCGGGAGGAAGATCCGCGTCGCGCAGCATGGCATGGGCAAAGCGGTCGGCCTGCGATTCGGCCTCCTGGCTGTACTGCGCGTTGAGCAGGCGGTCGGCGAGAAAGGCCATGGCGGCGCCGCCGGTGAAATCTCCGAACATGAGGCCGAGCAGACCGACCGAGCCCGCGGCACGCAGCGCGCCCCGGGTCGGATCGCGATGGACCACGTGGCCGATCTCGTGCGCGAGGACCGCCGCCACCATGTCGGGACTGTCGGCCTTGTCGATCAGTCCTCGCACGATCACGACCTGCCCGCCGGGCGCGGCAAAGGCGTTCACCATCTCGTTGTCGAAGACCACGACGTTCAGATCGTAGCCGAGATCGGCGCCGTCGGTCAGCCGGTCGACCATGCGTTGCAGCGCTTCGTTCCCGTCGGGAGAGGTGCAGGTGATCTGCTCGGCGGTCTCGCCCCCGAGAAAGCGCGCCATCTGCGCCGTGACGCTGCGCCCGAAGGCAACCTCGCGTTCGACCGGCAGCAGCCGCGCGAGGGTGTCGGCCATGGAGGGCAGGATCACGAAGAGCATCAGCAGCACGGCGCCCACCGCGACCCCCGCACGGATGGCGATGCGGCGGCCGGTGCCCTGCTTCACGTCGCGGCGCCAGAGCCGCGGCCGGGTGCGGCGCAGCCACTCCGCCATCTCGGGATCGTCGATCAGCAGGCGGGCGGGATCGCGGGGGGCGTTGTCCTCGACCTCGAGGTGGCGGGTCACGACCACCTGCGCGGGATCGCCGTGATCGCGCAGGGCGCGCAGATCGGGGAGCGGCCAGCGCAGCGGCGCCGGCAGGGTGGTGCCGGAGATGAGAAGGGCGGTCGAATCCTCGGACAGCCGCACCTCGACCTCGTGGCGGATGGCGGTCAGGCCGTCGTAGAAGCGTGCCTTGCCCCGCATGGTCTAGAACGCCCCGCCGACGTCGAGCGCGTCGGCAAAGCCTTCGGCATCTGCGCCGGGATCCGCGGCGCGCTGCTGGATGTCGGCGAGGGCGGGCAGGTTGATGAGGGTCGTCGTCTCGACGTAGTGGCGCAGGATCGGCTGGGTGATCGCCACCAGCGCGCCGGCATCGCCGCCGACCAGCACCAGCACGTAGCCCATCACGGCGAGCACCACGGTGGCGGCGATGGTGCCTCCGCCGGGATCGCCTTCGGCCATGGACAGGACGCCGCCGAACACGATCGCGCCGGCGCCGCCCAGGATGGCCACGATGATCGAGATCACGAGGCCGACCAGGAGGCTGCCGTGGATCCAGGTCAGGATGACCTTGGGCGTGCTGGGCCGGGCGTCGAAGGCGACCGTACCGCCGAGCGTGGTGTTCTGCGCGAGGTAGGCAAAGCTCTGCACCCGGAAGGAGATGAAGCCCACCGCCAGCCAGACCAGCCCCACGGGAGTGGCCACGAAGGGCAGGACCAGAAAGGCGGTGTTGTCGGCGGAGAGCGCGGCGCCGATCACGGCGGCGAGCAGGATCGCGAGCCCGATGAAGATGTGCAGCATCCGCCTGTAGAGCGCGGTCCAGCGCCCGCCCTGGTGGAAGCGCGCATCGCCGAACCAGGTGCGGTCCACCATGTATTTCTCCAGCCGGAAGGTCTGGAGCGGCAACAGCAGGCCGAGGCTGAGGATGGTCAGAAGCCAATAGCCCATGGCGCGCAGGGCATAGCCCCCGGCCGCCTTGTCCATGCCGAAGCGGATGCCGCGCCAGCGGGTGCGCGCCATCCGGTAGCGGCGCGCGCGGTAGATCGCGAAGAACAGGAAGGGCACGACCGACAGGACGGTGACATAGCCCGCGACGACCTGCGCGACGATGTCTTCCGGACTGTCGGGTTCGCGGAACAGGGTCAGGCCGAAATAGAACAGCACGATCTGCACCACGCCGAGGTAGATCGCCAGGAACACCACCGCCATGAGAAAGCCGAGGAATTTCTCGAGCCCGGTGCCGGTGTATTCGAAGCGCGAATCGTCGAGCAGGACCGAGGACCAGATGTAGCGGCGGACGCGGGTCTTGGCCCAGAACCGGTAGATGCCGAGCGTCAGGATGGTCAGCAGGCCGGTCCGGAAGGCGAGCCAGAACAGGTGGCTGCCGTCTCCGCTGTAGCGTCCGTGCGCGTAGGTCGGGGTACTCATCAAGGCATTCCAGGAAAAATTAGCGGTGGCGAGGACCGTCGTCCCCGCCAGGATCGTCGTCAGGTGAAGGTGTTGTCACGCGGGAACCCGCGCGGCGCCATGCGGCCGGACCCGGCGCGTTTGCCGAGCCATTCCTCCAGTTGCGTTTCGGTGCGGGTGCGCCCCGCCGGGTCGTGCCAGGACAGACCGTCGGCCAGCGTGAAGGTGGTGGCGTCCGAAAGGCCGCCGTCCTTGTATTTCTGCAGCCGCACGCCCTTGCCCCGGCCCATCTCGGGCAGTTCGTCGAGCATGAAGACCAGCACCTTGCGGTTTTCGCCCACGACGGCGACGGCATCGCCTGTCACGGGCTTGCAGATCCTGGCCTTGACGCCGGCGCCGAGGTTCAGCGCCTGCTTGCCGGTGCGCGTCTGGGCCAGCACGTCGGTTTCGCTGACGACAAAGCCGTCGCCGGCATCCGAGGCGACCAGCAGCTTGCGCCCGGGCACGTGGATGAAGAGGTCGACGATCTGCGCCTCGTTCGGCAGGTCGACCATGAGGCGCAGCGGTTCGCCCATGCCGCGCCCGCCCGGCAGATTGGCGGCGGACAGGGTGTAGAAACGCCCGTTCGAGCCGAAGACCAGCAACCGGTCGGTGGTTTCGGCGTGGAAGACGAAGCGCGGACCGTCGCCGTCCTTGAACTTCAGCTCCGAGCCGAGGTCGATATGGCCCTTCATCGCCCGGATCCAGCCCATCTGCGAGCAGACCACGGTGATCGGTTCCCGTTCGATCATCGCTTCAAGGGGCACGTCCTCGATCTCGCCCGCCTCGGAGAAGCTGGTGAGGCGCGCGCCGCGCACGTGATCCTTGCCGAAGGTCTTGCGCACCTCGCGCAGTTGCTCGGAGATGGTCTTCCACTGGAGGCTTTCGGAGTCGAGCAGGTCTTCGAGACCGGCGCGTTCCTCCATCAGCTTGTCGCGTTCGGCCACCAGCTCCATCTCTTCGAGACGGCGCAGGGAGCGCAGGCGCATGTTCAGGATGGCTTCGGTCTGGACCTCGGTCAGGCCGATCGCGTCGTCGCCGGCCAGCGGGGCGGGCGGAACGTAATCCTTTTCCGAGGTCGCCCGGACAAAGCTCTGTCCCCAGTCCTCGCGCATCAGCGCGGCCTTGGGGTCGTCGTCGTAGCGGATGATGTCGATGACGCGGTCGAGATTGAGGAAGGCGACGATCAGGCCTTCGAGCACTTCGAGCCGGTGGTCGATCTTTTCCATCCGGTGACGCGAGCGGCGCCCGAGCACGTCGCGGCGGAAGTCGAGGAAGGCGCGCAGCACCTCCTTGAGCGAGCAGACCTTGGGTGTCACCCCGTCGATCAGCACGTTCATGTTGAGCGAGAAGCGCGTTTCGAGGTCGCTGTTGCGGAACAGCATGCCCATCAGAACCTCGGGATCGACGTTCTTGGAGCGCGGCTCCAGCACCATGCGGATGTCTTCGGCGGATTCGTCGCGGATGTCGGCGAGGATCGGCACCTTCTTGGTCTGGATCAGTTCGGCAAGCCGTTCGACCAGCTTGGATTTCTGGACCTGATAGGGGATTTCGGTCACCACGACCTGCCAGGTGCCGCGGCCGAGATCCTCGACCTCCCACTTGGCGCGAAGCCGGATCGAGCCGCGGCCGGTGGCATAGGCCTGGGCGATGTTCTCGCGCGGTTCGACGATCACGCCGCCGGTGGGGAAATCGGGGCCGGGCACGTATTGCAGCAGCGTTTCATCCGCCGCGCCGGGAGATTTCACCAGATGCAGGCAGGCGTCGATCAGCTCTCCGATGTTGTGCGGCGGGATGTTGGTCGCCATGCCCACGGCGATGCCGCTCGACCCGTTGGCGAGCAGGTTCGGATAGGAGGCGGGCAGCACCACCGGCTCTTCGAGCCGTCCGTCGTAATTCGGGCGGAAGTCGACCGCGTCCTCGTCCAGCCCGTCGAGCAGCGCTTCGGACATGATGGTCATGCGCGCTTCGGTGTAGCGCGAGGCGGCGGGATTGTCGCCGTCGATATTGCCGAAATTGCCCTGACCGTTCACCAGCGGGTAGCGGATGGTGAAGTCCTGGGCGAGTCGCGCCATCGCGTCGTAGATCGCGGCATCGCCGTGGGGGTGGAAGTCCCCCATGGTGTCGCCGCTTATCTTTGCGGATTTCAGGAAGCCGCCGTTGGAACTTAACCGGAGCCTGCGCATTGCATAAAGGATACGGCGATGCACGGGCTTGAGCCCGTCGCGGGCGTCAGGCAGCGCCCGGTTCATGATCGTCGACAACGCATAGGTCAGATACCGTTCGCCGATGGCCCGGCTCAACGGTTCCGACACATTTCGGGGGTTCATATTGGGGTCGTCTACGATGTCATTCATGCATGTTGTGATACCGCCCCGTGTTTCGCTGGTAAAGCGAGCATGGACGGCGCGGGGATTTTTTTGGTGTTTTCCCTTAGGGATCGACACGGAATCGGCTAGAATGCCGGTCAGCTGCCCGGGTCTGCGGGGCGGCGGATTATCCATTTCAAAGATGCTTCGGGGGGAAGCGTTTCGATGACGCGTCTGATTTTACTGACCTTCGGCGTTCTGGGCTGGGCCTGGTACGAAATGTCCGGCGGGGCCGACTTCGGGAGCGGTTCCGGCACGGTGGTCGCTGAGGCGGAGGCCTCCGATGTCACGGCTCCCGAGGTTGCGCGCGCGGCGAGCGGCGCCTCCTCTGCCGTGGTGCCGAGGCCGGCGCCGCGTTTGTCTGCAGAGCCTGCGGCGACGGTGGATCTGGCCCTTGCCAGGGCGCGGCCTGCCGAGGCGCCCCTGACGGCACCGGTGACGGCAATCGCCGCCGTGGCCGAGGCGCCGGTGATGACCGACGCGCCCCGGGACGAAACCGCGCTTGCCGACGCGATTCCGGAATCCGAGCCGGTGGCAGAAGCCGCGGCCGCAACCGAGGCCCCCGACATGCTGTCCGTCACCGGAAGCCGGGTGAACCTGCGCAACGGCCCGGGGACGCGCTATTCGGTCGTCGGGCAGCTCGTGCGCGGGGACGAGGTGGAGCGTCTGACCGACAACGGCGCCGGTTGGATCAAGCTGCGTTCGGTGCGCGGTGGCCGCATCGGCTGGATGGCCGACGATTTCCTCGAGGTCGCCTCGAACTGAGCCGCGTTGCGGTCGTGCCGCAAGTCCACTAAGCCCGTCGCGGACCAGAGCGGAGGGCGACAGTGGCCGACAGCAGATCCATCCTGATCACCGGCTGCTCCTCGGGCATCGGATACGCGGCGGCGCAGGGGCTGCGGGCGCGGGGCTGGCGGGTCTTCGCCTCCTGCCGCAAGGAAGAGGACTGCGTGCGCCTGAGGGCCGAGGGGTTCGAATCTCCCCGCCTCGACTATTCCGACGAAGCCTGCATGGCGGCCGCGCTCTCCGAGGTCCTGGCGGCGACGGGGGGCACGCTGGACGCGCTGTTCAACAACGGCGCCTTTGCCTGCCCCGGCGCGGTCGAGGATCTGCCCACCGGCGCGATGCGCGAAGTCTTCGAAACCAACGTCTTCGGCCTGCACGGCCTGACCCGCGCCGTCATCCCGGTGATGCGCGCGCAGGGACATGGACGCATCCTGCAGTGCTCCTCGGTGCTCGGGCTGGTGCCGGCGCCGTGGCGCGGGGCCTACGTCGCGTCGAAATATGCGCTCGAAGGACTGACCGATGTGCTGCGCATCGAAATGCGCGACACCCCCCTGCACATCGTCCTGATCGAGCCGGGGCCGATCACCTCGCGCATCCGCGCCAATTCCGTCCCGCATTTCGAACGCTGGATCGACTGGGAGGCCTCGCCGCGCGCGCAACAGTATCGCGACAGGCTGCTGCCGCGCCTCTACGCGCCGCCGAAGACCGACCGTTTCGAACTGCCGCCCTCGGCCGTGACGCGGGTCCTGATCCGCGCGCTGGAGGCACCGCGCCCCCGGCCGCGCTACTATGTCACCGTGCCGACCTACATCGCGGGGGCTATGCGTCGGCTGTTGTCCACCCGCGTGTCGGACTGGCTGACCGCCCGCGCGCAATAGCCGGTTCGCTTTTCGGCGGGCGTGGATTATGTCTCGACCCAGACCCGAGAGGAGAGCGACATGAGGGACGATCCGCTGTTCATCGTTGTGCTGGTGGCCATGCTGCTGGTCGTCGGCATCCTGTTCTTCGGCATAGGTTCCTTTGCCAAGGGCGGGGAGTTCAACAAGAAGTACGCCAACAAGGCGATGCGCTGGCGCATCATCGCGCAATTCGTCGCGGTGGTGCTGATCGTCGTCTTCGTTCTGATCCGGCGGGGGGGCTGAGCCATGGTGGTTCTCAACAAGATCTACACGCGCACCGGGGACAAGGGCGATACCGCGCTGGTCGACGGGCAGCGGGTGCCGAAATTTTCCCCGCGGGTCGAGGCCTACGGCACGGCGGACGAGCTGAACAGCGCGGTCGGGCTGGCGCGCCTGCACGCCGAAGGGGACCTGGCCGAGGCGCTGTCCCGCATCCAGAACGACCTGTTCGACCTGGGCGCCGACCTGGGCCGCCCCGACATGGAAAAGGATGCGGAGGCGGGCTATCCCGTGCTGCGCATCGTCGGTTCGCAGGTCGACCGGCTGGAGCGCGAGATGGACGCGATGACCGCTCGGCTGGAGCCGCTGCGCAGCTTCATCCTGCCGGGAGGGTCCCCCGCCTCGGCGCATCTGCATCTGTGCCGCACGGTCGCGCGCCGGGCGGAGCGGCGCGCGGTCGAACTGGCGACGGTCGAGGATGTGAATTCCGACGCGCTGAAATACCTGAACCGTCTCAGCGACTGGTTTTTCGTCGCCGGGCGCATCGCCAACGACGAAGGCAGGGCCGACATCCTCTGGGTGCCCGGCGCGACCCGCGACTGAGGCGGGTCAGAGCGGTTCGGCTTCGAGCCAGACGCCGCCTTCGGGGCGGATGGTGATGATCATCACCGGTTCAGGATCGCGCCCGGAGACACGCCGGAACCGGAACCGCCGCAGCAGCGTGGCGAGGATGATGACCGCTTCCTGGATCGCGAAGGACGCCCCGATGCAGATGCGCGGCCCGTCACCGAACGGCAGGTAGGCATAGCGTTCGGGCTTGCCGCCGGTCCAGCGGTCCGGGCTGAACGCGTCCGGCGTTTCCCAGAGCATGTGGTTGCGGTGCAGCGCATAGATCGGGATCATCACCGTGTCGCCGGGCCGGATCTCGCGGCCGCAGAGCTCGTCCTGCGCCAGCGCGGTGCGCGACACGATCCCGGCGGGCGGATAGAGGCGCAGCGCCTCGTCCACCACGTGCCGCAGCCAGGGCAGGCGGGCCAGGTCGTCACCGGAGACCGGTCCGTCGTCGAGCGCGGCGACCTCGGCCAGCGCCCGCTCCTGCGCGGCCTCGTCGAAGGCCAGCAGGTAGAGCGACCAGGACAGGGCGAGGGCGGTGGTCTCGTGCCCGGCGACGATGAAGGTCAGCAGGTTGTCGCGCAACTCGGCCCGGTTCATCCGGCGCTGCGTCTCCGGGTCCTCGCCCTCCATCAGCAGGTCGAGAAGGTCGGGAATGCCTTCGGAGCCGCGTGCGGCCCGGTCGGCGATGGCGCTGTCGGCCACCCGTTTCATGTCCTTCAGCGCGCCCGAGGACCGCATCCGCCCGGGGCGCGGCACCCAGTCGGGCAGGCCCAGAACGTCGAACAGCGACATGCGCCCTGCCTCGGCGATGTAGCCGTCGATGGCGCGGTGAACGGCGTCGCGTCCGAAGGCCTCGCCGCCGGAAAAGGTGACGTCCGAGATGACCTCGAAGGTGGTGGTCACCATCTCCTCGTAGATATTGACGGCGCGCGGCCCGGCAGCGGCGAGCCTGTCGGCGCAGCGTTCTCCCGCCGCGCTCATCACCGGGGCGAGGTTGCTCACGTTGCGATGCGAAAAGGTCGGCGCGGCGGCCCGGCGCTGCCAGCGCCAATGCGCCCCCTCGGCGATGAACATCGATTCCCCGATGGCCGGGCGCAGCATGTTCTTGGTGACCATCGACTTGGGATAGTTCGGCAGTTCCTCGAGCAGCATGCGCCGGATCGCGCCCGGTTCCATCACCATGTGCCAGCGCGCCCCGGTGCGGCCCGAGATCATCGGCACGCGGGTGGCCATCTCGGGAATGATGGTCAGCAGGTTGCCGCGCGCCGCCCTGAGGCTGGCAAGCACGCCGAGCGGCCGCGTCGCCAGCGGCGCGCGCACGGGGATGGCCGGGGCCGGAATGGGAGACTGCTCTGTCATGGCGGGCCTTTCTCCCTCGCAAGATAGGGTGCGCAGGGCGTCAGGCAAAGCCCGTCGATTGCACCCGGCGCCATGCTGGGGTATCCGGGGCGGGGCGCGTTCCGCGCATCGGGAGGTCCGCATGATCCGCATCCTGTCTGTTCTCGGCATTCTCGTGCTGCTGTCCGCCTGCGCGGACCCGACCCGCGACCTGTCGCAGCCGGTCGAACCGATGGGAGATTTCAAGCTCGGCTTTTCCGAGGTCGTCGCCCCCAACCTGCAGAAGCTGCTGGTCTCGCGCGATGCGACCGCCGAGGAGTTGACGACGCAGCTCGACGCGGCGATGGAGCAGCGCTTCGGTCGCTTCGAAGGCAGCAAGTACTATCACCTCGGCATCAGCATCGAAGGCTATTCGCTGCCGCCGCCCGTGGTGCCGGGCAAGACCTACCTCGCCTTCCGGGTCACGGTCTGGGACGATTCCACGCAGTCGCGCCTGAATGCCGAACCCAAGCTCTTCACCAATGCCCAGATCTTCGAATCCCGCATCGCGTCGAGCCGCGAGGAAAGCCTGAAGCGCCTCATGGAAACCTCCGCCAAGCTGGTCGAGGACTGGCTGCGCGAAATGCAGGCCGAAGAGGGCTGGTTCACGACGCCCGGCGATGCGGAGGCGGCGGAAACCGCCGCGACCGAAGCTCCCGCCACCGCAGGCTGAAACGCCTGGCCTGCAGCTACGGCTTGATTTTCCCGTTCCGACTCAATACATCGCCCGCGAACGAAATCCGGGCCGATGGTGGCCCATAGTTACGGCGAGGCATCTGACGAGATGGCAAAGGAAAAGTTTGCGCGTACCAAACCGCATTGCAACATCGGCACGATCGGTCACGTTGACCACGGCAAGACGACGCTGACGGCTGCGATCACGAAGTATTTCGGCGAATTCAAGGCCTACGACCAGAT